>JACPMZ010000003.1 GCA_016185705.1 Candidatus Woesearchaeota archaeon | reverse complement strand
CTAATTGCCTCTTTCACGAAGTCTAAACCACGCATAGGTTTGGCGCTTTCATATTTACTCCATAAATTACGCGCTTGATCTTCAGCCCAATCATTGCGTAAGAATATGGTGTTGCCATTCGTATAGCCTCCTGCATAAACTTGAGTTCCAGATTTTTTTGACATCTCTACCGAGTAATGTGCAACGATTGATTCTCCAAGTGTCACGAGCTTAACAGGTATTTGGTCTTTGGTTTGAGTCTCCGCTTCATCTACTATTCTGTCAAGCTCGAGCTGCATTGTTTCATCTCGAAACCTTACAATTCTGACAGAGCGGAAGGCAAATCCTTCCCCCAAAAAGTAATTTTCAAGAGTTTCAAAAGACTGTTCTTGGTTTAGCGGATTTAGATTAAGCTCAGGTAAATCCTTGGAAATTCTTTGCAGCATTTCAGCGTATATCGGAGCGCAGTTGCTGACGTCGCTGCCGGTCTGAATTGCATGATAAATTCTGTCATAGCACTGCAGCGTATAATCCCTCACTATGTCCTGTGGTGCTTGGGCATTCCTCACAGGCATTGCCATCACAGCTACGGCTATGGCTGCCGCTGCTGCTGTTGCGCCAATTGCGCCTACGGCGATTTTCCAGTTTCTTTTCCAGAAATTTTCGCGCTGCGCCTCTGGTTTCTGGCGACTTTGCATTCGTTGCTTCATTTTGCGAACCATATTCGTAAAATAGTTACTACACAGTGGTATATAAATGTATCGGTTACTGCTGCAAAAAAGATTATAAACAGCAGCGCTATTTCCCGGAAAATGCCAATCAAGGATTTGCTTATTGACTCTGTAACAGACAATTCTGCGATTAACGTAGCGCTGGACACCATTAAGATAGGCAAGCAGGCTTTGGTTTTTGTCGGTACAAGGCCAGGCGCTGAGAAGACTGCTGAGGAAACCGCAAAAAGGGTTAATTTCGGCGCTGGCAGTGGCGATGAAATCAGGGCTCTGCTGGACTTATCGGAAGACATCTTGAAGGCAATTGATTCTCCAACCAGGCAGTGCGAGCGCCTGAGCAGGTGTGTAAAAAAAGGCATTGCGTTCCATCATTCCGGATTGGTTGCAAAGCAGCGGGACATTGTTGAAAGCAGTTTTAGGAAAGGGCTCATAAAAATTATTTGCTCCACGCCGACGCTTGCAGCCGGAATTGACATGCCTGCTTACCGCGCAATCATTCGCGACCTGAAGCGTTTCACGCAGCACGGCTACGACTGGATTCCTGTGCTTGAATACCACCAGATGTCGGGGCGCGCAGGAAGACCAAGTTATGATACAGAAGGGCAGGCAGTGATATTTGCGAGCTCTGATGGCGAAGCAGAGGAATTGACAGAGCGCTTCATCAACGGCGATTCTGAGGAAATCCAGTCTAAGCTGGCAGTTGAGCCGGTGCTGAGGAGTTACCTGCTCTCGCTGATTGCTTCCAGAATTGTCACGAACAAGCAGGAAATTATCGCATTTTTTGAAAAGACTTTTTGGGCTTATCAGTATAAGGACATGACCAGGCTGGAAAAAATCATTAACAAGATGCTCGGCCAGCTTGAAGCATGGGATTTCATCAGCGCAAACAGCTCGGATTTTGTTTCTGCTGCTGAAATGGACACAGGCAGAATCACAGCTACTTTGCTTGGCAGCCGGGTTGCTGAGCTTTACCTTGATCCGCAGACTGGCTACAGCATCATATCCGGGCTCAGGATGGTTAAAAGCCGCGGCTTAAGTGCTTTCAGTTTGCTTCAGCTCATTTCCTACACCTCTGAGCTGCAGCCGCTTCTTAAAGTGAAGATGAGGGAATACGACACGATTCAGGAATCCTTGATGCAGTTTCAGAGCAACCTTCTTGCCAAGGAGCCGAGCCTTTATGAGCTTGAGTACGATGATTTTTTGGCGTCTGTCAAAACCGCTTTGTTTTTCAGCGACTGGATTGATGAAAAGTCCGAGGAGGAATTGCTTGAAAAATACAGCATCCGTCCTGGAGAGATTCGCAGCAAGCTGAGCAATGCTGACTGGCTTCTTTATTCTGTTGCCGAGCTTGCCCGGATTCTTAATCTGAGGGAAAATGAAATCGCCAAGCTCAGGTTCAGGATGAAATACGGAGTAAGGGAAGAGCTGCTGCCTCTCCTGCAGCTGAAAAACGTCGGCAGAGTCAGGGGCAGGAAGCTTTTCTACAACCGCATTCGAACAATTGCCGATGTTAAGAACGCTGACGTTTCCACGCTCACGCAGATTCTCGGCTCAGGGTGGCTTGCCCTTGACATTAAGAAGCAGCTCGGACAGGAAGTAAAGGAAGTTAAAGCAACGAAGCGGAAAGGGCAGACCAGCATTTCCAAGTTTTAATGCTGCCTCCTTCTCAGGCCGGAAACCAGTCTTAAAATTTTTGTCAATCTCCGCAGCCAGCATGAGCCAGCGATTATGCAAACATATTTAAGCGTTTCCGCAACCCTCTGATTGAGCTCCCTTAGTCTAGCCCGGATAAGATACGACCTTGCGGTTGCAGCAGAAAGGTTGTGACCTGGGTTCGAACATGCTCACTGGCGTTCGCAGCATCCGACCAGTGAGGGTCGAAAGTCCCAGAGGGAGCGTATTCATATTGGTGGAAGACAGCTTTTTCCCGAATGCCCAGCAGCAGCATCAGGCGAGCAGCAGGCAATAGAAGCGGACGATGCCCCTGGATAGTCAGTTGCCTTGTGAAAAATTTTTTTCTGGAAAAGTTTAAAAAGACAGTTCCAATATCAAAGCAAAAATGAATTGGAAATGCCTGTTGGGAGTTCATAAGTTTAGCAAATATATGGGTCCGGAGAATTACGGGGATGGCAAGTTCAGGCAAAACTATATTTGTAGCGGCTGCAGAAAGATAAAGTCAGTGGTAAGCTGAATGCCCGGAGGGAGCGCCAGGGAAAAAGGCAAAAAAGCAGAGGTTAACAGTTAATGCTTAAGGCACTTCATACGTTACAAAATCCTTTTTGGCATTGTGCAGGTGCTCAAGCCACCCGGAAGTGGTTTCGCCGATGCCGTGGAAGCGCCGGAATTCTTCTTTGATTGAAGCAGAAAGCAGGGGGTCTTTTTTGCTTTGCTTTTTGACTTCAGCTATCCATTTTATTACAGAGCCGTGCTCTTTTGCTATATCCCGGCAGAGTTTTGCGTTCTGTATGATGTCGCTTATTTTTTGGCGGTTGCGAATCATGTCTTTTGCATTAATTATTTTTTCTGCATCAGCCGCAGCAACTTTGTTGACGGCAAAATTGTAAAAAGCTTTCCTGATATTGGGCCACTTTGCTTCAACCACGCTATACCTGAATCCGCTCACAAAGCGTATAAACGACAGCTGGTCAAGAAACTCGCTGTCGTTTTTCGGCTTGTATATCTTCTTTGTAGGCATGGGTGATTGGAAAACAGGGATGTATTTAAAACTTCTTAAATCGCGGTAATTTCAAGTTAAGTGGCAAAACCGTCGCATCCTTCCCTGATTTTTTTTCTCCCCCCCTTAAAAAATAAGGGGGGAGAAAAAAATCAGCCAAGCAGGCATCGGCAAGCTCAGGATTGCAGGACACACAACTTGACATTACCTTAAATCGCTGTCGTATTGAAAAGTTCATGAGCTGCCTGTGTTTTGCTAAGCTGCCCTGATTTTCCCTCCCTTAACTTTAGGAGAGGGAGAAAAGGAAAAGCGCTGGGATGCAAAGCTAAAACACTGTTTCTTAAACGCAACGTATATAAACCAGTAATCCTCAGGCAGGCATATGGAAAAATTTGACGTTTTGGTTGTTGGCGCCGGCTCAGGGCTGAACATTGTTGATTATGCTGCGAGCCGCGGTCTGAAGGTTGCGCTGGTTGAGAAGGGTCCGATGGGCGGCACGTGCCTTAACCGCGGATGCATTCCTTCCAAGATTCTGATTCATTCAGCTGATGTTGCTGAGACTATTCATAACGCCCCCAATTTTGGGATTAGGGCAAAGGGCATGTCGGTTGATTTCAAAAGCATTGTTTCCAGGGTTTCAAGAATTGTGGATGCTGATGCGCGCGAAATAGAGGAAGGCATCCGCGAGGACAAAAACATCACCCTGTTCAAGAAGGAAGGCAGGTTTGTTGGAAAGCGGACCATGAAAGTCGGCTCGCACGTTATTGGCGCTGACAAGGTGTTTATTATGGCCGGAACCCGGTCGCTCGTGCCTCCGATTGAAGGGCTTAATGGCTCTGGCTTTATTGCAAGCAGGCAGGCTTTGCGTTTGAAAAAGCAGCCAAAGGTTCTTACTATTATCGGCGGCGGCTACATTGCTGCTGAGCTTGCGCATTTCTTTGGTTCGCTGGGCACGAAGATTAACATTCTTCAGCGCGGTCCTTTACTTATCCCCAGGGAGGATAAGGACGTTGCAGAAGCTTTCACAGAGGTTTTTTCAAGGAAATACAGGGTTTATCTCGGCTACAGCGCTGATAAGGTGCAGAAAAAAGGCAGGCAATTCCTTGTTACTGCTTCCCACGGCAAGCTGAAGAAAACGATTAAGTCTGACCAGCTGCTGCTGGCAGTGGGCCGCATACCAAATTCTGACATTCTGGATGTTGGCAGGGCAGGTATTAAGGTTGATGACCGCGGCTACATAGAAACAGACGATTATCTGGAAACATCTGCAAAGAATGTCTGGGCTGGCGGCGACATTGCCGGCAAATGGCTGTTTAAGCACAGTGCCAATCTTGAGGCGCAGTACATGGCGCATAATGCTTTCAATGAGCCGAAGATGAAGGTTGATTACGAGCCGATGCCTCATGCCATATTCACCAGCCCGCAGATTGCCGGTGTCGGCGCTGTGGAGCAGGACCTTAAGAAAGGAGCTTACGGCGTTGGCAAATACAAGTACATTGACACTGGCATGGGCACAGCCATGCAGGACAGGATTGGGTTTGTCAAGTTTCTTGTGGAAAGGAAAACGCGCAGGATTCTTGGCTGCCATATTATCGGCACTGATGCTTCAACTTTAATCCATGAAGTGGTCGTTGCAATGAAAGCAGGCAGCGACATCCGCCTGATAACAGGCTCAGTGCATGTGCATCCTGCCCTTTCAGAAGTTGTGCAGCGCGCTGCCAATAATGTGAAGTTCTAAACATTGCTGTATTTGCCAACCAGCTTATCTGCGTGTTCCAGGTCGTCCAAAAAATTGTTGGCTTGGTAAAGGACAAGTTTTCGCGCTGTTTCAGGCGTTATTTCTTCACCCTCTGCATATCCCAGTTTTTGCGCATGGTGCATGATTTGGTCGGATACAGTGTGCCTGTACTCCACCATTTCTTTAAAAGGTTCGAGCAGCTTGCGGGCTTGCTGCGGCATGACATTCTTGGCCAGTCCAAGGAATGCGTGGCAATAGCTTCTTACAGATTCGTTCTCCATGCCCATGTACGCAGACAGGTACTGAAGCTTTTTCCTTACGTACTCATCAGGCGGCACAAACAGTTTGCCTTTCTCTACCTTGAAATAATCTGCAACGCCTTCATCAGATGGCGTTACCTGCAGTGAATTCTCATAGATTTCCTGGAAAATGTATTTTACTGCTGCTGAAATGGCAAACAGCAGGGATGGCATGTTCATGTCCATGCCTCTTAATTCTATTGTGCCGTGCGGGTTTATTTTGACAGGGTTCCATGTTGTGTCGAGCAGTGATTCGTAGTTTGTAGCATCAGCTGCTTCCGGTGCCACGTCTCGGATTATTTTTTTCCATGCAGAATACCTTGCTATCACCGTGTCGAGCAGGTCTGACTCGTTGAAATGGTATGACGGCAGCTCTCCGAATTCCTGCAGCTGCTCAGAGTAGATTCCCTCATTGTATCCCAGTGCTGGACCGCCGCGGTACACTATCATTCTGGAATCCTTTCCGAGGTGTTTGCCCTGGTAGAAGGGTGAGCTTTGCATGAACGTTGTCAGCACAGGGTCAAGCGCTATGGAGAAGTTGTATGCCTGCACCAGACTTCTTTTTGCTTTTTCGCTCAGCTTTGCTTTAAGGTTTTTTGAGGTTGCGTCAAAGCTGCCTTCAGGCAGAGCGTGGTGCAGGTGGAAGCCAACACACCTCCCTGCTATTTCAAACTTGTCTGCAAAAATTTTTTTCTTCACAGAGTAAAGTCCGCTATCCCGCATTGCCGGAACGAATTCAGCAGGGTACGTTGCCATTGGAAGCAGTAGTGTCTTTTCCTGGCTTGCTGCCTTGACGGCAATGTTCATGTTTTTCAGCAGCGATGCAGCTGAGACTGAAACCTTTGTGCTTGGCTCGCTGCCGAGTTCCAGCATGTCCTCTCCGATTTCCTTGATTATTGCTGCATTCGCATCTGCTTTTCTGGCTCTGCCGATAATTTTGTCTGCATTGTTGGTGATGTTGCCGTTTTTGTCTATGAGAAAGAATTCCACCTCCAGCCCCAGAGTTGATTTCACAGCCATATGGAAGACTGCTTCCGCCGGTTATTTATTGTTTTTGGTATCTGGATGCCATTCAAATACGCCGGCGGCTACCTTTTCCCATTGAAAAACTTCATTTTCCCGAAGTTTTTGCTCAGCGCCATTCCCATTCCGATGCCTACTGCCAGTGATATTGACAGCAGCAGCCCTGCGAAAACCATCAGGAATATGTTCTTCAGGAATGACAGGTTAATGCCCTGCTGGTCAAGAGTGGTGAATATGATGATGAAAACAAGCATGACCCTTGCCAGCAGCTTGACAGCGTTATCGTACCTTGTTCTTATTTCCCATATCTTGTACAGGACAAAGTCAATGAAAACAAATCCCAGGACGATTAAAATGACGTTAATCGTGATTAAAAATGTCCACTTGGCCAGCTGCTGCGAGAGAATTCTTATAAAGCCTATCTCAAGGAATGAAATTCCTTTTGCAAAAAATACAAAGAACACAAACCATTTTGCCAGCGTTCCAAAAAGCTTTGCAAGGCTCACATGCCCAAAGCTGTCCTGCAAATCCGCCCTGCGCAGCCGTTTGTCAAGGTTCAGCCGGTAAAGCGCTTTCTTGACGATGAAGCCGATTATCTGGGCAGCGAAATACCCTATAATTATAATCAGCGACCCTTTGATCAGGTTTGGCAGGTAATTCAGGAGCCCGGCTGAGTAACTTTCAGCCAAGTCCTGCACCACCCTGTATACTTCATCTCCTATGCCCATCACCGGATAATTCATTTGCTTCTATTTAAAAGTATGCACTTGCCGCAGTATCTCCGATTGAATCCGGGGCGGTTCGTGCTGCGGCGCTCTATTTCCTCCTCCCTCGAAATTTTAAGGGAGGAGGAAATAGAGCGCAGTGGATGGAACTAAGGCAGTTTCGGAGATACTGTTGCCGGGCTGTAAAGCTGTCAACTGGACTGTGGAACGCTGTTGTTTTAAACTATGGTTAAGCTCAAAAACCTACTCATAGATGTCGTCATGATGGTCATAATCTTCAAATGACACAAAATCTTTAGCTTTGTCATAACTGAAGACCAGGACAAAATGGCCAATATGGACTCTCTTGGAATCTTTCATATCATATCTTACATTCTTATAATGCCCAACATCCGGAGATTCAATAACTTCCTGTATTTTCTTCATAACCGCTTCATAAGAAACCTTGTCTTTCTTTGACAATTTAACCAGCTTCTTTTTAAGTCCGGGTTTAATGTCAAATTCACGCATTTTCTATATGCTCTCTTAATTCACTGATGCTTTTAAACCGGATTCCTTTCTGTTTCCTGATGCTGTTCAGCTTTGCTGCATATTCAGGTCTAAGTTGAGGCTCAAGAAGTTCTTTTTCGTATTGTTCTGCCATCACATTTATCGCTTCGCTTTTATCTTTTAATCCAAACTTGGCTTTAACAATGTTTAAGACCCTGTTTGTACGATTCTCGATATCTATTATTGCCTGCACCATAATATCACCTTAATTTAGCATTAACACCACATTAATATATAAATCTTTTGCTAATTTAATTGAGGACAATAGTTTCGCATATTTATTCTCCTCAATTAAAGTTTGGAAGGCATAACATTTCCTATGCATTACTTATGTCTTCCATTAATTGGTGCCAAAACACCGCTCTGTGCCGCTTTTGGCAGCTTGCCCATCCCAAATCTGATTTTCCTTTCAGGGCGTTGCACCCAATTTACTTTCAATATTGCAAATAATTATGGCATACCAAACATTTATTAACTAGGCAATCTTCCGTTTTTACAGTTGTCAATCAACAAACGCAAAATTAGGTCCTCTTATGAGCTAGGATGATTAAGAGCCACAGTTTGCGTTGGGCCCGCAATGCGTTACTCAGGGGAGCTAAGGCTTTGCCTGCGAGGAACCTGGGAGTTAGTGCGGGCTTACAGGTTTACAACTCATGATTAATACAGAACAAGTCAATTCATCACATTATCATTCATTGCATGAAGTTTTTAGCGGGATAGTTGTAGATTAGTTTTGGCTTGTTCTATAACGAGGTAGTATGTGCATGTTCACTGCTCACATGGTATTGAGGTTGTGTAGATGCAAGTACTGCTTCTTGTGAGGCGATAAAAATGGGAAAGATTAGTCCGGTATCATCCAAATACATTGTGCAGGCCAGCATCAGCATAGAGGGTGTTGTCGATAAGCCAGACGTTATTGGCGCAGTTTTCGGCCAGACAGAAGGGCTTCTTGGCTCTGAGCTTGAGCTTCGCGAACTGCAGCGTTCAGGGCGCATTGGCAGGATTGAGGTTAACCTTGATACGAGGAATGGCAAGACTTCTGGAATGATTAATATTCCTTCCTCTCTTGACAAGGCAGAGACAAGCATTATTGCTGCTGCCATGGAGATAATTGAGCGCATAGGTCCGTGCAACGCCAAAATCAAGGTTGAGAGGATTGAGGATGTCAGGGTCAGCAAGCGCAATTATGTTGTGAGCCGCGCTAAGGACCTTCTAAGGAACTTGGTTGACAGCTCTATGCCTGACTCTCAGGAGCTTGCAGACGAAGTAATGTATGCTGTTCGCGTCATGGAAATCCGCGAGTATGGAAGGGATCGGCTGCCTGCAGGCCCTGCGATTGACGAGGGTGACGAGGTTGTTGTGGTTGAGGGCAGGGCTGATGTTGTTAATCTGCTGAAGCACGGGATTAAGAATGGGATTGCCATGAATGGAACCTCTGTTCCTGATACGATTGTTGAGCTCAGCAAGCGCAAAATCATGACGGTTTTTGTTGACGGCGACCGCGGCGGAGAACTCATATTGAAGGCCATTCTGATGGTTGCAGACATTGATTATGTAACAAGGGCTCCTGACGGAAAGGAAGTGGAGGAAATAACCAAGAAGGAACTCCACCAGGCATTGCGCGCAAGAGTTGTTCCGCAGCAAATCAGGATTGACAAGTCTGCCGCATTGCAGAAGCCATTTGAAAAGCAGCAGCTCACCAGGCCTCAGCAAAGGCCTGAGCAGCGGCATACTCCGAGGGCTGTGCGGCAGGAGCGCTCCATGACTCCGCAGGAAAAGGATACTTTCCGCCAGATTTCTGAAGAGCTTATTGGAACAAGGGCCGCATATCTGCTGGATGCAAAGCTCAATATTCTTGGCAAGGTGCCTGTAAGCGAGCTTTCGCTCACCCTTAAGGGCCTGAGCAATGTTTATGCCATAGTTTTTGACGGCGTCGCGGACGCTGAAATCATAGGAAGCGCGGAAGCGTCAGGCGCTAAGCATGTCATTGCAATGGACAGCCGGGTTGACAGGAGCGGCACGCCGGTAGCGATAGCCACTATTAATGAGCTGTGAATTCGCCCCCGCAATTCAGTATCCCTGCACCCTTCATGAGCCATTCCTATATAAAACTGCTTATCTCGGCATCCTGTTTCAGTTTGTTGGTGTAAGCCGTTATTAAGTTGCGCTTTTCCCTGTTAAGTATGAGCAGGAGTATTTCGCGTTCCACTTCCTCAAAGGTCACGTTCTTTTCTTTGTAGTGCGTTTCATAGATGCGCTGAACCTCCTCCTGCTCAGCCACGAAGTTCCTGCTCGCCTTCTTATCAAGCAATTTATTTATTTTTATCTCGTCGCTTAATCTTTGCCTGTACTCATTTTCGGTCAGGTTTTGCTGCATCATTGACTGCTCAGGATTGGAAGCAGCATATGCTTCCTCAATTTCTTCCCTGCTTGCCGTGATTCCGGCTTTTTTCGCTTCCTGAAGCAGCAGCTTTTTTTCAATAAGGAAATCAAGCACGTCAACTTCCTGTATGAATTCTTTTTGCTCCGGTGTCAAGGTTGTGAATTCCCTGGAAACGTCCTCAGCATATATTGGCTCGCCGTTTACGATGACTGCAACCTCTCTGCTCTTGCCAGTGTCCGGGGATGCGCTGTAGAAGTATCCTATGGCGAACAACGCTGCCAGAATAAGCGCGAATGCCGTTAATTTTTTGTTCATATCCTTCGCTTGGCGGGGTTATATTAAAAATTTTTTGGAGAATTTGCTATTTTTTGGCCCTGGCTTTTTTTGTAATCCTTGATAGCTCGTTCACATTGTCAGTGAGCGTCGGCAGCACTTTTTTGAATACAGAATCCATTGCGCTCATGTTTGCGCCCACTGAGCGCATTGTCTTGTCATACTCCGTAACTTTCCCAAGCACTGCCTTCTGGAGGTTGTCTGAGCTGCTTTGCAGGTTTTTCATGTTTTGCTCAAGCGCTGACATTTTGTTTTCCATCGCCTCTTTCCATTCAAGAAGTTTGTTTATTTCCTTCATCAGGTCTTCCCATTTCTCTTCTATGATTGCTTCAGCCAAATCCTCTATTTGGTCTTCTGCGCCCGAGGATTGGGAGGGTGGCTGAGCTGCCGGTTCTGATTCATACTGCGGCTGCATCTGCTCACCTATTTCCGGCTGCAGCTCTTCCGGTTGCTGGGCCAGCTCAGGCTCGATTGCCCCTTCTACAGGTCCTGCTGTTTTTAGGTCTGCCTGGTTCATCGCGTCAAAGATTTGGTGTGTTTTGTAGCCGTTGCGCTGGAGTGCCTGCACGATTTGGTTGTTGGAAAGCCCCTGTTCGCGCATCCTCAACACTTCTTGTGTTGGAGTTGCTGCCAACGGTTCTTCCTGGATAGGTTTTTTTCCTATGCCGAACATTGCCATGGTTGCTCAGTTATTTCTTTGCTTTATTAAGGTTTTTGTTTTGTGACGTCTGTGCCGCCCGAAAAGGCGCAGCTACCTGTTGTTTTCCATCATTTCCTTTACTGTTTTTTCAACCTGCTGCTGCGTCACGAACCTCATCGGCTCCCAGTAGTCCAGGTATTTTTTGATTGTCTGAATCTCGTCCTGCCTTGCCAGTTCCTGCATCTCTGCAATTATCTGCTGCACCTTGTCGCCTGCGTCTTTTACTGCTTTTTTGACATCCGCTAATTCCTCTCCGAGCATGCGTATCTCTGATGAGAGCTTGCGGTGGTGCTCTATCATGTTCTCTTCTACTGCTTGGCTGCGCCTTTCAAGCCCGGAGTAGCGCTCTTCCAGCATTCTTGTGCGCCTTACCAGTTCAGCTGTTTCCTGGCTTGGCGCTGGCTCTGGTGCAGCCCTTCTCCTGAACAGTCCTTGTTGGGGCATTTGCTTTTCTCCGTGCTTTTTGCCGCTGCGCCTGTTTTCTCGCTTGGCCGCGCTTATTTTCTCCTTCCCTTGAGATCAGGGAGGGAGAAAATAAGCGCAGCTGGATAAACGCACACCCGGCTGATTGCAGTCCTGCTATACTGCAATACATTTATAAAGGTTGCAATCAGTTTGGGAGGATTACTATAAAAATCTTTGGCTGATGTTTATGGGCGGCTGTCTGGGTTACGAATTTTTAAAGGAGGGTGAGGACAGGGTATTGCGCTTTGACTGCGAGGAATGCCCTTTTTTTCCCTCAATTGAGGACAATGAAACTGTTATGGCTGCTGTCATTGATGCGCTCCTCGAGAATCCTGCTGCCACCCGCATTGTCCTTTCCCAGAAGCGGGATTATGAGTATGATTTTGACCAGTGCCAGATGCTTTTGGAAATTGCGCAGCTTCAGGCGCAGCTTTCAAGGCAGCGTGTTGAGGGCAGCTCATTGTTTGTCAGGCTTAAGAACATTTTGTATCACCGCCTTAAGTCCGATCCCATTGCTGCTTATCATGAGCTGAAAAATTTGCCTAAGGACGCCTTTGTTGGCAGGGCAATGCGCGCTCTGGAATCCTCCAGGCTGATTTCTGCTGCCAGGAGGTTTCCTTACAAGTATGGCGACCGCTCAATTTACAGAAAAGTTTTGCAGCCGCAGATAAAGCCGGACTTTATGTTTACCCGCCTGATGTCTGCTTATCCAATGGATGCCGAGGAAATTGACAGCTACGATGTTAACGACACCGAAATTACGATTTTTAATTTGCCTGACACTGTGCAGAAGCTTTACCATATTCTTCCTCCTGAGTTCAGGCTTTCTGAGGAAAAATACGCTCTGCTGGATGAGGCGCGAAGCATTATTACCGAGCACAAGCCTGAGAAATCAGAGTTCATTGACCCTGAAAGGATGCGGCAGGTATTTTTCAACGTCGGAAATGACCTGCTTGATGAGCTTTCTGATAGCCGCGGCTTAAGGCTGCGCTCTAAGGAAGTTGAGGAGCTCGCCAGCATCCTGGTGCGGTACACTATCGGATTCGGCCTTGTTGAGGTGCTGCTTCAGGACGACCGCATTCAGGACATTACCATTAACAGCCCTATGGGCAGGCTGCCTGCTTTTATCGTGCACCAGGACTATGATGAGTGCATGACCAACATTGTTCCAACTGCCAATGATGCCGATTCGTGGGCTACCAAGCTGCGCCTGATTTCAGGCAGGCCGCTTGACGAGGCAAACCCTGTTCTTGATACTGAGCTGCAGCTTTCCAATGCGAGGGCAAGGGTTGCTGCAGTCACTGCTCCTTTGAATCCTTCAGGGCTGGCATTTGCTTTCAGAAGGCATCGCGACAAGCCGTGGACTTTGCCGCTGTTTATCCAGAACAGGATGATTACGCCAGCTGCTGCCGGATTGCTGAGTTTTCTTGTTGACGGCTCCAGGACGATGCTTATAGCCGGGACAAGGTCTGCAGGCAAGACAAGTTTTCTCGGCGCCATTATGACTGAGGTTATGCGGAAATACCGTCTGATTGCGATTGAGGACACGCTGGAGCTGCCGACTGCTGCTTTGAAAAAGCTTAACTACAACATTCAGTCATTGAAGGTTGCGGGCGCATTGTCTGCAGGCACTGACGAGGCATCTGCTGAATCAGGCATTCGCTCAACTCTGCGCTTGGGCGATTCGGGCCTGATAATCGGGGAGGTGCGTTCCAGCGAAGCAAAAGCGCTTTATGAGGCCATGCGCGTTGGTGCGCTGGCTAATGTTGTCGCAGGCACTATTCACGGCGACAGCCCTTACGGCGTATTTGACCGCGTTGTTAATGACTTGGGCGTTCCGAGAACTTCATTCAAGGCGACTGACGTCATAGTTGTCGCAAACCCTATTAAAAGCCCGGATGGCCTGCACCGCTCAAGGCGCATTGTGCAGATAACCGAGGTGGGCAAGCTTTGGCAGAATGACCCGCTTGCTGAGCGAGGTTTTACTGATTTGATGAAATACGATGCCAGGACTGACAAGCTTGAGGTTACTCCAGACCTGATGAATGGCGATTCAGAGGTTTTGAAGTCTGTCGCTTCCAATGTCAAGGAGTGGGCCGGCAGCTGGGATGCTGTGTGGGACAACATAATGCTGCGCGCAAGGATTAAGGAAGCCATTGTGTCCGCTGCCAAGAAGGGCATGCCTCAGGTTCTGGAGGCTGATTTTGTTGTCGCTGCCAATGACCGTTTCCACAGTATTTCTGATGAGGTTAAGACTGAGACTGGCTCGCTTGATTCCAAGAGAATTTTTTTTGAGTGGAATGAGTGGCTTGCTAAAAAGCTTAAGGGCGGCGTACAAAAAGTTTACAGTTAGAATGAGCAGCATAGAATGAGCAGTAAAAAAGAGGTGCTTGCCAGGAAGTACAGGCGCAGGCTTGCAGAGGAGCTTGGGACCAGAGACAGTGATAGCGCTAAGGTTGTCAGCAGCATCAGCAGCAGGAAGTATTCTTCAAATTATGAGCAGTTCAAGCAGGAAAACCTGCCTAAGCGCATGACGCTGTATGAGAAGGCGTGCAACCTTTCAGGCAGATTGCTGAAAGTGAATCCCGGAACAAAGCGGACTGCTGAGCTGCAGCGTCTTATCCTGCTTTCGCATCTCAACACAACGCCTTCTGCCACTGTAAGTTTTGCTGTAATCGCCCTGATTGCCATACTGCTTCTGGGAGCTGTTTCATGGCTGTTGTCCGGCTCGTTGTTTGTTCTCGGCTACGCATTTACGATTGCATTGATTGTCATGGTTGCTGTTATGCGGCTGCCTGATTTTTTCGGCAACAGCTGGCGGCTTCAGGCATCCAACCAGATGGTGCAGTGCATCTTTTACATGGCTTCTTTCATGCGCAACACTTCCAATATTGAATTGGCGGTAAGGTTTGCTGCTGACCGCTTGAGCCCTCCGCTGTCCCTTGACTTAAAAAAAGTTTTGTGGGATGTTGAAACTGACAAATACGAAACAATCAGGGAGTCCCTTGACCATTATCTGGAAACGTGGCGGGAGTGGAACATTGAGTTCATTGAGGGCATTCATTTGCTTGAGGGCTCGCTGTATGAGACGTCGGAAGACAAGCGTTTGGGCATGATTGACAAGGGTCTTAAGATAATGTTGGATGAGACTTACGAGAAAATGCTCCGCTATACGCATGACCTTAAAAGCCCCATAACAATGCTTTACATGCTGGGGCTCGTGCTTCCAATTCTGGGATTAGTCATCCTCCCAATGGTTGCCAGCTTTATGACTGCCGACATATCTGCTCTGAAGCTGGCTTTCTACATATCCTTGCTGTACAATGTTACAATACCGGTCCTCCTCTATTATCTCACAAAAACAACGCTTTCGAAAAGGCCGACTGGCTACGGCGACCAGGACATTGCAGAGCAGGTGCCTTCCCTCAGGAAATACCGCAGCATTGTTTTCCGTGTTGGACGGAAAGAGCTGCTGATTAACCCTGTTGTTTTGAGCATCGTCATTGGCATCTCTTTGCTGTTCATCGGCATTCTGCCGCTGCTGCTTGGCTACATTATTCCGCAGGAAACGCTGCTTAATGAGCAGCCGTTTGATGCAGCGTTTGGCTTCAAGTTTCTTGACTACAGGCTTTCGTCCGGAAAGCTGATTGGCCCTTATGGCGTTGGAGCAGCTGTGCTGAGCATGTTTGTTCCCCTTGCATTGGGACTTGGCACCGGGCTGTATTTCCTGCTGCGCTCGCAGAATGTTTTCAGGATTCGCGAGCGCTCAAAAAAGCTTGAGGAGGAATTTGCTTCTGCGCTTTTTCATCTTGGCAACAGGATTGGCGATGGCATTCCTGTAGAGGTTGCAGTCGGCAAGGTCTCTGAGATGATGAAAGGCACGGCTTCAGGCCAGTTTTTCCAGCTTATCAGCGTAAATCTCAGCCAGTACGGCATGAGTCTGGAAAGGGCTATTTTTGACCCTAAAGCAGGCGCAATTAATTATTTTCCCAGCCCGGTCATTCAGAGTTCCATGAAAGTGCTGATGGAAAGCGCAAAGAAAGGGCCGAAGTCAGCTTCCTCAGCGCTGATAAACGTTTCCGAATACATCAAAGACATTCACAGGGTTAATGAGCGGCTTCGCGACCTGATGGCTGACATCATTTCTGACATGAAGCAGCAGGTCAGCATCCTTGCGCCTGCAATCGCAGGCATAGTGGTTGGAATAACGTCCATGATTATTGGCATTCTGAGCCAGCTTACTGAGCAAATTGCAAACATCAGCGCCCTTTCATCAGACAGCTCAGTGCCGGCAGGACTGCTCACTCTGTTCGGGGAAGGCATTCCAACCTACTATTTCCAGGTAATCATCGGCATTTACATTGTTGAAGTTATCTACATAATGACAATTCTTATAAACGGCATTGAGTCCGGCTCTGACAAACTTTCAGAGCGCTATCTCGTCGGCGTTAATTTAATAAAGAGCACGGCAGTTTATGTCATAATTGCTTTGTCAATAACCATTGTGTTCAACGCAATCGCTTCCTCAATTGTTGGCGGGATTACGGGTGTGTGATGTTCTACTCTGACGTACCGCGCATGCACTGCCCACAACTGCGCTTGTGTAAACTCCAGCAGATATGCGCTCGTAAGTGCCGAATACAGAACGAGTGATAATATGCTTAACGGTATCTTGCCGTTCCTTGAAGTATCTTCGATTGCATCCGGGGCGGTTCGTGCTGCGGCGCTCTATTTCCTCCTCCCTTAAATTTCTAAGGGAGGAGGAAATAGAGCGCAGTGGATGGAACTAAGGCAGTTTCGGAGATGCTGTCCCTTGGGTAAAACATTTAAATAGCCCTTTACAGCCGCTATCTACATGCGTCGGTGGTCTAATGGCATGCGTAGAGGCCAGATAATTCTGCGCTCTGCGCACATTAAATGACTGTGCCCTTCCAAGGCACCTGTCCGGGTTCGAATCCCGGCCGGCGCATATTGTTTCTAGGTTGCGAAAAGCTTAAATAGTGTGTTATCATTACCGTTTACTAGCGGGTAAAACCAGTGGATTAGTGTACCTTGAGGTGCACTTGTTAATATCCGCTGGTGCTGCTAACTATTCTCTGCTTTCCAAACGTGACTGATATTAACTTTTTCTTCAATTATTTTAAAGTATGCGTCTTCTTGGCTTTCAAGCTTCCTGAATACAGCCCACGAAACGTAGTCCGCCATTTGCAAGCCTGACCAAGAGTGCGACCAGCTATGATGAACTTCTATTTTTCTATTCCAGACAACTTCTTTGAGTTTTTTTGAAACATATTGATTAAAGTCCTCTTGAAGGGCCTGCTTACCCTTTGATTTGTCAACGCGTATAACTAGATTTTTTGAATCAATTGAAAGACTTGATGCCAGTGCGCCGCAAACAAAATTATACAACCTATGCTTGTTGTTTTTCAGATAATCGCTGGTGATTTTTGACTTATCTAAGATTACGCTATGGCAGCGCAGTTCATCAATTTGTGAAAGTTTTCTTAAAACATATTCTTTTAATTCAGAAGAAGATTTTGATGCTCTTAGTTCCTGAGCTTTCTTAAGATGTTTTCTAAACTTGTGCCTTCTTAGATTTTTTATTAATCGGTCCAAAAGCTCTGGTTTTTGAATCCAAATGGCCGTTATTACAAAGTACTTTGATTTTTTCCCAAGATCGCCGCTTTCATCAATGTAAACATATCTTTCACTCATGAAGAAAAAGTTTTTTAGCAATAATATAAAACTATTTGTCGTTGTAGTCCCGGCCGGCGCATTTCAGTACAGACTGCTGAGGAAGAATATGATTGCTGCGTACACAGCAATCCCCACTGCAAACATTTCAGGCCTGCCTTCCTTTTCTCGCGGCAGCGCTTCCCTGATTACGATAAACAGCAGGATGCCTGCTGCAAAGTTCACGAGTAGTCGTTCCACTGTCAGAGTTATCAGCGCTGAAGACGACAGCAGCGCTCCGAATAGCGTCGCGGATGCCAGGAGAAATCTGCGGTGCGGCGTCTTTTTCAGGTATTCGTGCTGCAGGCTCCAGTTTCCTGTTGTGGTGAACATGAGCAGCGGCGGCAGGAATAATAGCCCTTTTATCAGGTTTGTTTCCAGCAGTCGCACAAGCACTATTCCGATGACTATGTGGTATGTGAAGAGTATGGCAGCGTGAAGCTCATCGTGATAAGTTTTCACCCGTTTTAGCGAGAAGCGGCCTGAAAATTCTTTGTAGAATATTTTCTCCAGCATGTGGATTAAAAGAAATCCTGTTATGATGGGCGCAAAAAGCTCCAGCCCTGCTGATCTCGTATACGCTTCAGGCAGGAAGCTGAACAGCAGGTATGTTATTGCGATGGCTGCTGCGAAGGAGCGGAAATATTCCCGGTATTTTGAGCCCTCAACGCTTATCCTGTCGCTGAAGAACTGCGCCATGCTTAGGATGGATACAAGAGTAAACGCCAGTGCAGATACCATGCGCCTGAATTCTGGTTTTAGGGCTATTTAAACGTTTTCTTCCTGTTAAGTGCATCTGTCAAGAACACACCCCGGGCTTTAGCCCGGGGTGTGTTCTTGAGCATGCTCAGAAACGCTGGCAGCTTACCACCTGCTGAAGCAAATGGCTTACGCTCCAGCGTTTCTGACATGTTAACTGAACACTCTGCCCAAAACTCGCTGCTTCTATTCCATTTTGCAACCTTTCTTATTACTTCCCGCTGCTTTTTTCCCTCCCTTAAAATTTAGAGGGAGGGAAAAAAGCAGCGGGCATTCAGCGAAGAATGTAAGCGGCGATGTTCATTTGGAAACTGGACTTAACACTTCCCGGATTAGCCAACCTTCAGCGCTTTCTTTAGTCTGTTCTTGTCGAATCCGACGATTATTTCGCCTGCTACGTCTGTTACCGGCACGCCCATCTGCCCTGATTTCTGGAACATTTCCTGGGCTGATTTATGGCTGGCGCCTACGTCTATTTCCTCATACTGCACGTTGTTCTCGTGGAAGAATTCCTTTGTTTTCATGCACCACGGACAGGTCTGAGTTGTGTATATCTTCACTTTTTTCATTTTGGCACAATTATCGGAATATGAACAGGTACACTACTACAGCTGCAATTACCACCAAAAATATTATTTCGTGCATGCACGGGCCTTTTTTGGCTTTGCATGCTTTGTTTGGGCATATTAATGACATTTGCTCACCTCGTTTGTTGTCTGCGTTTCCGCAACGCATCTCAGTTGCTTCGTATTGTTATTTTATTTAAATGTATGCATTATGGGCTGTGTACGGGCTTCTGAATGGCGAAAGCCCTTGTATTTGGACATCTGTGCATTGCGCAACTTGCGTAAAATCATTGTTTAAATAATGTTCGGTAATTTTTGTAAATTGTTTCAGCCACAGCAGCGGGCTTGAGATTTTTTATTTTGGCAATTTCTTGGATAGTAGCTGCAACATCTGCTGGCTCGCTTTTGCTGCCTTTTTCTGCTGCCAGGTATGGCGCATCTGTTTCTGTAAGCAGATTTGTAAGGTCAACAGCAGCAGCTAAAGTCTGGAAATGCTGGCTTCTGGCTATGTTTGTTGGTATGGAAAAGTAAAAGCCGGCATCCGCAGCTTTCCTGACCAGTTTCATGCTGCCGTGGAATGCATGCAAAACGGCATTTTTGCAGTTGCTGCTTATCAAAGTTTCTACCACTTTTTCTTCAGCTTTTCTTGAGTGCACGATAACCGGCTTTCCCAATGCAAGCTGGCTTTCAAAGACGTCCTGCTGCTTGCTGCGCTCAGAGGTTTTTTCGTAGTCAAGGCCGATTTCGCCGATTGCCTTAATTTTGTTAAAATTTTTTTTGATAAACTTCAGCTCTTTGTCAATGTCTGCATATGACATCTCAGCGGCATCTGCAGGATAAATCCCAACAGCAGCTTTTACAATCTCATATTTTTCCTGCAGCTGCAGCGTTTTGCGGTTGGAATCAGGATTTCCGCCGTTGCTGAGTATTGCCGTAACGCCCTGCCCGGCAGCTCTGGCCATGACTGCTTTTCTGTCCCGCTCACTAAAAATATCCAGATGTGCATGCACGTCCACTAATTTCATGGCAGAATGGTGTCAGCACTTCATTAAGAACTTTGCCTTTATCTGGCTGCGCTCAATGCTGTAGATGCGGCTGTGAGTTTCATTATCCCCTGCCACTTCTATTTTTTTGCCGTTAATGCCTTTTACGCGCTTCAGGTATTCTTTGCTGCCATCGCCGAATATCACAACATCCCCTTTTTTTAGCCTGAAAAACAAAGAAGCAGCTATTAAATTATCGCCGCTAAAAAAATTCGGCTCCATGCTGTGGCCGCTTACTTTATAGCGTTTTATCATTCCAGTTTCGGCAACACCATTTCCTTTTCTGTAGGATACGGAGCTTTTGCCCTGAATGTTTCTATCCCCTTTGTCTCCCAGAATATTTCAGCGAACTTGTTGACGCTCTCCAGGAGCGCCTCAGCAGCTTTCATGTCAACGTTCTGCCTTGCCTTGGAAGCAAGCTTCATGATGCTGTCAACGTGGGCATGAAGGTCAGGGTATTTTTTCAGGTGCTCTGGCTTGAAATAATCGCCCCAGATAATCCTTATCTCATGCTTCACAAGCTCGGCGTGCTCTTCCTTGACTTGCGTGTATCTTGCAGCAGCATGCACGTCTTCTTTGTTCTTCTCCATAAGCTGCACCATCCTTACAACAGAATGCGCCGCTACTTGAGCAAGGTGCGGGTCATAGATGCCGCATGGTATGTCGCAATGCGCATGAACGGTTTTTGGCTTTGATATTTTGTCAGCAAGTCTGAGAATGTTTTTTATCATGTTTTATCACCGCAGCAAAGGCGGATGCGGGAATATAAAAAATTTGTTGTAACTCCTAAGCTTAGTTAGGATTCTGACAATTATTTATCTTCAATATTGAAATCAACCACTGGACACTGGACATGCCACGATAGCGTATTTAAACAGCCCCTGCTTTCTATGGTTAGAGGTGATAAAAATGATTGGCACATTATCTACGGATGAGGTAAGCAAGCTGTTTTTCAGGCAGATTAAGCGCATGTGCGTTAATCCGCCGGCTCATACTTATTCTGTAACAGCGCCAGACGTGGAGGTGAGTTTGTGCTAGAAGCATGGATTCAGCTCGAGAACAGGAGGTCGCGCCGTTATACTTATTTCTCTGAATGGGATGATGCCCGTTCTGCCACCACACACCACCGGTGACCTCCTGTTCCACCACCCCAAACAGAAACGCATTTAAATTCTGCAAAGTAGTCTGCTTACAGGTGATGCGCATTGACTATCAGAGTAGCAGAAAGTAATGGCAGGATAACTTTAGGTAAAGCTATTATAAAGGAACATGGCCTGGAGTTTTCTGTGATTTATGGAAAGAATAGTGTTATGCTTATTCCAATGTCAAGAACAAGTTCCTGAGCACCATCAGAAGCATTAGCTTCTGAGGCCGAAGGTTTCTGACATATCAAAAAATCAGCACACACCATGAAAGTCGTTACGAAGAACCGGTTTTTGAGACTGCACTGCAAAAAAATCAGGAAAGGCGCAGTCTTCATCTACCCCACTGACACGATTTACGGCATAGGATGCGATGCAACCAACGCCCGAGCTGTCAGCAGAGTTCGCGCCATCAAGCGCCGCAGCAGCAGGCCTTTCTCAGTCGCTGTTCCTTCCAAAAAGTGGGTTAAGGACAACTTCTTCTTAACTGCAGACGCGAAGAAGTGGCTGAAAAAGCTTCCGGGCCCCTACACTCTGCTGCTGAAGTTAAAAAACAAAAAAGCAGTTGCAAAAGCAGTGCATCCAAGCACAGACGTAGTTGGCATAAGAATTCCTGACAACTGGTTTGCTAAGGTAGTCAAACAGTTGAATGTTCCCATAGTCAGCACCTCGGCAAACATAACCAGCAGGAAGCACATGACTTCCATCAAAGACCTTAACAAGTCAGTTGCAGAAAAAGTGGATTTCATTGTTTACGAGGGCAAAAAGAGCGGCAGGCCTTCCAGCATTGTGGATTTGAGCGGCGGCAGTGTCAGGATAATAAACAGATAGTCTTATAAATATCAGCTCCTTATCATTCTCTTATGAAAATCCTTGCAGCAGGCTGCCTGCACAGCAACGCTGACTTAATTGAGAAGCTTGCACAGCAGGCCTTTGATGAGAACGTGGATTTGGTAGTGCTGGCCGGAGACCTGACGTTTGGCGAGCAGAGCACTGACAACATTATAGGCCCTTTTGTGAAGCGCGGCAAAAAGGTTGCCCTAATCCCGGGAAATCACGAAACCACTTCAACTGCTGATTTTCTTGCGCAAAAATACGGCGTTACCAATCTGCACGGCTACGGCCTTCTTTCAGGGGAGATTGGCCTGTTCGGCTGCGGCGGCGCAAACATTGGCTTGTTCCAGCTTACTGAAGATGAGATTTTTAATCAGCTTAAGAAATCGCACAAATACATAAAGGATGCCAAGAAAAAAGTCATGGTCACCCACGTGCATCCTGCAGAGTCAAGGATGGAGAAATTCTCTGAGTTTGTCAAAGGCAGCACCGGAGTTACAAAAGCCATTGAAGCGTTCAAGCCAGACCTTCTGCTGTGCAGCCACGTGCACGAAGCATCCGGCCTGGAAGAAACCATTGGCACAACAAAAATCCTCAACGTCGCCAAGATTGGCAAGGTTATTGAGATCTGATTAAGTCTTCTATGCCGCTGAATTCTTCTTTTGTCGCTCTGACTGCCTCGTATATTTTGTCTTTGCTTGCGCCGGATTTATATTCAAACACTGCCACAGCCGTTCTTTCAGCTATTTGAACATCAACTTCAGCTGATACATTCCTGTCCCTGAGGGCTTGGCTGAAGTAACCCACTATTTTCATAAAGGGAATTTCAGCTACAATTCTTACCTGAGTGTCGCAGAACGGCCCCAGGCCCGGCTCATCGTGGATTAGCGTCATTGGCATCCCAAACTCCTCAACCAAAGGTTCAACATACACTTCATGAGCGGGATTTCTTTCAGGATTCAGGTGTTCAGGCGGCTCTCCTTCAAATGCCTTCACAAACACTGTTAAGTTGTTAACAGCTGCACTCCCCAGGGGAAGCGTTGAAACCATTTTTTACCCCTTCACCACGCCCAATGGCACCAGCCGTGCAACTGCCTTTCCCAGCCCGATGTCGTTTGACACCTTTACAACCTCATTTATGTCCTTATACGCAGGCGCAGCTTCTTCTGCTATTCCCTTCCAGCTGGCTGCCTTGACAAATATGCTCAGTTTTTCCATTTCTGCAGCCACTTTTTCTCCTCTAAAGCTCCGGATGGCTTCTGCCCTGCTCATCGCCCTTCCTGCGCCGTGGGCTGTTGAGGAAAAGCTTATTTCTTCTGCTTCATCAGTCCCGACCAGCACGTAGCTTGCTGTGCTCATGCTTCCCGGAATGAATACAGGCTGCCCGATTCCCTTGTACATTTCATTTACTTCTTCCCTTCCGGGACCGAAGGAGCGCGTTGCGCCTTTTCTGTGAACGCACACTTCCATCTGCTCGCCATTGACATTGTGCTTCTCCACTTTTGCAATGTTGTGGCAAACATCGTAAACCTGCTTCATGCCTTCATCTGTTCCCATTACTTTCCTGAAGCTTGCGCGCATCCAGTGCGCAATCATCTGCCTGTTTGCGAACGCATAATTCATTCCTGCGCACATTGCCTTGAAGTAGCGCTGCCCAAGCTCAGAGTTAAAGGGCGCATTGACCAGCTCGCGGTCCGGCAGCTTTTCAAAGCCATACTTTTTTTCCATTTGCTTGATGTAGTCTGAAGCCACCTGGTGCCCGAATCCGCGGCTGCCGCAGTGCACCATTACAGTTACCTGCCCCGGCTTTTCTATGCCAAACGCAGCAGCTGTTTTCTCATCATAAATTTCGTCAACTTTCTGCACTTCAAGAAAATGGTTTCCTGCTCCAAGCGTTCCGAGCTGAGGCCTGCCGCGAGCTATTGCGCTTTCAGATACAAAGCTTGGCTCTGCCTTCTTCAGATACCCGTATTCCTCGGTAGCGTCCAAATCTTCCTGCTTTCCATATCCGTGCTGAAGACTCCATCTGCTTCCCTTGGCAAGCATTTCAAGCATTTCATCCTTGGAAAGCTTTGTCTGCCCGCCCCTGCCCACGCCGGAAGGCACCTGGTTGAACAGTTCATTGAGCAATTCTTTAATTTTCGGCATTACTTCTTCCGCAGCCCAGTCTGTGCGCAGCAGTCTGACTCCGCAATTTATGTCATACCCTATGCCGCCCGGGCTGATTACTCCGTCTTCTGTGCTCATTGCCGCAACGCCGCCTATTGGAAATCCGTATCCTTCGTGGGCGTCAGGCATGACGTACGAAAACTTCTGGATGCCCTGCAGGTGCGCAACATTGGCTGCCTGCATCAATGTTCTGTCCTGCCTTATTTTCTGCATCAGCTTTTCAGACGCAAAGATTTTGGCAGCAACCTTCATTCCGCCGCTTTTGGGTATTTCCCATTCGTTTTCGGATATTTTTTTTGGTTCCATTAAAACATTAGACTGACTGGTTGTTTAAAAAGGTTGTGAGAATTTTGTATGCTCTGCCGCGCGTTGCCCGTTGAACAATCAATCAGTAGAAATTAAAGACAGTTAATTAGATGTCCAGCACCGCCTGCACAAAGCAGTTGTCTTTCTCTTCATCCACAACCATGTCGTTGTAGGTTACTGCCTTGACCTGCGGCCCGATTGTTTCGTACTTTGCAGCATTATCTCCCATAGCTTCTGCAGTCAGTTTATAGCTGATGCGGCCATTATTTTTAACTTTCCAGATTTTTATTTTTTTAACAGCTGCCAGAAAGAAGTTCTCCGCATCCAATAGTATCAGAAACTGCTCAAGGAAATTGTACAGTAATGCCTGCAAATCATCCCCTTCAACTGCTATCTTTTTCTTGGCTTTTTCCTGTATTTTGTCTGGCTCAACCATGACGTTTGTCGTTGCCAAAGCTGCGTTGGCAAATGCCTCCTCCAGGGTTTTGCCGTATGCCCTGAATTTTGTATCGGCAGTATGGTCAAGATATTTGTATTTCATGCTTATTAGCTCTGCTGCTGCTAATATAAATCTTTATTGGCTGCAGCGGGTTTGTTGATTTATTGCTGCCCAACATCCGCATTCCGCTGCTCTGCTTTTTCTCCCCCTTAACTTCCGAAGTATTGAGAAAAAGCAGCGCGGACAGCAAACAGCAGCAGGACGAATTAATCGACAAAGTCTGCTGTATTGATTCCCGCGGTTTCCCGCTCCATAGCCGTTGCAATGGGGAAATCAAGCTATGCAACCCGCATAAGCCAGAATCAGTAAGGTATTATTCTTGGCTCGTCCCTTCTCAGGTAGACCACTTCCGGCTCTGGCAGGTTGACTTCCTGTTCTTTGTGTTCTGTCAGCATGCCTGATACTTCGTTTCCCGGCGTATCCAGCTCGCGGACAGAAGCAGGTTCTTGCCTGTTGTTGGTAAACATTCCAAATATGCCCTCGCCTATCAGGGGCTCTGGCTCTGAATTTTCTGATTCCCCTGCATTTACGTTATCCTCAGCGATGCTTCGGCTTGCTCCGATAAGAGAACTGAGCATGTTGATTATGTTTCGTATCTCATCGTGCGAGTCCTCCTTGGTGTCAATGGTAATCTTCATGGCTCTATGCTGTGCAGTTCAGCTATATAAATGTTGTGGATAAATGTATACTGGTAGGGTAATATCTTTTTTAGGTTTGTGCTGTTTTCTCCTGCGCGGAGCTCAATTTCCCTTCCTCAGGGTTAATGGAGGAATAAATTGGGCGAGGCGATAGTAACGGGCCGTAGCTCCAGGAATAGAAATGTTTTTTAACAGCAGGCATGCATACTGCCTTATGAGAGCTTTGCTGCTGCTGTTAATTGTTGTTTCTGTAGTTTCAGCCGTTCATGCCCAGAATGTCCCGCCAAGAATTGTTGTAAGCAACGGCACGCCTATTGCGCTTGACCCCTGCGATCCCACCTTGCCTGACTATGATCCTGACGATTGCCCGCTGCTTGAAAAAGAGGTTCAGCAGGGCTGCAATGAAAACTGGAAATGCACTGAGTGGTCTGGATGCGTTGATGGAATCAGGTCAAGGGAGTGTGTTGACGCGAATTTCTGCGTTACCAGTCTTGCGCAGCCAGCTACTTCTGAGCCGTGCGGGGTTGAAGTTGCCGAGGAGAAAGGGGGGATTGGCATTACTCCGGTTTTGCTGACTTTTGCATTCATCGCCATCATTATAGCAATTATCATTTTCTTTGTCAGGAGGCGCAGGGTAATGCCCGGGTTTTAGCATTAAGGTGCGGAAGAACTGCCCGCTCTTCGCAGCCGCGCTTCATTTCCCGCCTGGCTTAAATATAGCAAATGACACAAATCGTCGTACATGATATGTCATTTGCTTATTACAAAACTATTTGCATGAAAACTGTTGTCCGCGAGTATAGTCAGGGGGAAAGCAGGAAGGGAAGCCGGCTAAATACGTTTCCTGATTATGTTCTAGGAAGTTATTTTATGCGTACCGGCCATTAAAACTACTGTTACTGCTGATATGCCGAGGATTATCATCAGTGCAAGCACTTTTGGATCTGTAATTATGTCCAGCACGACCTTGCCTGGAGTTGTGACTGGCTCTCCTGTTTCAGAGTCAATTGGCGCCTGGCTTCTCGCAAACTGGCCGCCTGCCACCAAAGCTATCATCAGTCCGACGGTTAGCGGCACGAAAAGCCACCAGACTGCTCCTTCTCCACCAAACCGCTGGAGAACTTCTTTTGTTGGAACGCCTATGAAGTTTGAAAGCACAAGGAAAAAAACTACGAAGAACCCTGTTATTACAAACCACGGTATCAGCCCTGTTACTACAGTAGTTACTCCGCTTGTTGTGCCCAGCAGTATGGTTATTGCTATCGCTATGAGCGCGTGCAGTCCCCGGTTCTTGAAGATGTTGGTTACTTCCAGTATGCCATAAACCAGAACAAAGATTAGCACCCACACAAATACCAGTGAGAATTCCCTGAGAAGGCTTAAGTCAAATATTGTGGCCATTTCAGTGACCGCCCCCTCCAAACGTCTTCTTCAGGGACTCCAGGATGTTGTTCAGCCCCTGCCCTTTGCTTGGCTCCCGGGTTATAAACCAGATTATTACGCCAAACACAAGAACAATAATCAGAACAACTTGCGTGTCCGGATTATTAAGGAAGCTCAGGACTCCCGGCATTCTCCACCAGCCCGCTGCGTTGCCGAAAATATACGCTATTGACCCCAAGGCAAGCACGCCAAGTATGGCTCCCAGCCCTGTGCCTCCGAACATTACTCCGGGCGCAAACACTCCGATTAGCAATAATGCTGCAAGAACCGCAACTACCAGCAATGATACTTGTGGAAGCGCGGTGTTTATTATTACGACAACGTCAGAGCCGGGCGGATACCTTCCGGTAACGTGCGGTATGACCACCATTAGAGAAAGAACCAATGCCACTACCGTATTAAACTCGCGCCTGCCCTCGCCGATTATGTGGGTTTTCTGCAGCACCGCAAATATTACCGTAAATATGAGTATGAATGGAAGCAGCGAGTCAAGCAGGCCAAGCTCCTCCATCCTTATAAAAAAATCCGGAAATTCATTTGCCATGTTTTATCACCCTACTTTTTCTCATTGCCTTTTGCTTCAGCAGATTTATGCGGTCCGATAGCCCCGATAAAGTACATAATAGCCACCACTATAATTACGAGTATGACGGCCGCCACTGAAACATTGTCTGAAAACGATTTTATCCAGCCGAACACCACTGACAGCCAGGTTTCTCCCTTGCCTGTCGTGATGGCGTTCAAAAATATTATGACCATGCCGGCAAATGCAAGCATCATGAACAGTGTTCTGAAAGGGCCTTCAAGGAAATACCCTTCCGGCTTCTGCTGGTGGAAGCTGCCCGCAAGCAGAAGGAAAGCGACAGCTGTCAGCAGCAAAATAACCAGATTTGCAGAAATTGAAGTCACGATGTCCACAAGCCGCGCAGATGCTATAACAAAAAATGCTATTACAAAGCTCGCAAGTGAATTCAGGTGCTTTTTGCTGTATTCCTTCCCGTCCTCCATCTTTTCTGTGCCAAGTATGCGGGTTTTCTCAAGCAGCGCAAACACTATAGTGAAAACAAGCAGAAACGGCAGGACAACATCAAAGATGCCTATGTTGTCAAGAAAATCAAGGGTGCCGCGAAAGGTAGATGGCTCTGCCATGATTCCTTTAACGCGAAATATTGTATATAAAGTTTTCTATTCAGCGCTACACCCAGGTATCTTCCTCATCCCCTGTGTTCATGGCGCCATCGCCGTCCCCTTCTTCCTCATCATCCTCAAACCTCAGGTAATCCTCATCCTCTAAAGCTGTTTTCATCTTATCACCTCAATTGCGGCTGCTTGCAACAGCCCATATTTAATTTTTACTAAACTGTTATGCCAAAATCAGAAGTGCGCTTTAAAGCCAGGCCAGCGTGATTGCAAATCCGAACAATCCCTGCCTTCTCCTTTCCCAACCCCTTCCAGTCAAGAACTATTTGCGTTGCCCTCGGCACTGACTTTTCTGCTGCCTGCCGAAGCATTTCCTCATCTAAGCTGCCAAGCATGTACTTGGGGCAGATGTAGCTTACTGCTGTTCCTTCTGCCAGCATTGCCTTGGCAAAGTTGGGCGCATGGTGCAGCCCGCCAACTCCGACTACTGCGTTTATGTCATTGCTGCGATTCTTGCTGCTGCTAAGATTCCCAATAGCTTCAATAATAGTTGTTGCAATTACCTTTCCAGCTTTTTCATCGTTCCAGCGTTCTTCATCGCTGCCAATCTCTATGAACATTGCCGGCTTTTCAAGGTAAGGGCCGTGATGAGTGGCTTCCAGTATAACCTCATAATCCATGCCTTCAGCTTTCTGCCTTAGCAAAGTAAAGCATTCCTTCATCAGCGCAGCAGGAGCCGGAATTAACGTTCTGTCTTTTCCGCCTTCAGCTACTTTGCCCCAGTTTCCGATGCTGTGTACGCTTAGCGAGTGCACTCCTGCCCTGCTTACATGGCGGGAGCCGAAAATGAAGATTTCGGCGTCAATCTGCTGGTCAATATTTTCAGGATTAACTATGTACTCGTCGCAGAAGTGCAGCTCAACCTTTTTGCTTCCAATCACAGCCGGGAAGTTGTGCAGCCGCTGCAATTGTTCAGCAATGTTCAGTCCTGCAGCGTCTTTCTTGGAAATTACTACTGCTATTTTTTTCATAGCACTCAGCACCTGCATTCTATTATAAATTTGTTTGGGCTTGCCCCCGCGCGTAGAGCGGCAATGCCAGGCATTACTTTGTCAGTATCTCAGCAACCGGACTATTTTTCCTGCCACGCTTTCCCTTTTGAATAACTGCCAGCTGCTTTTTTCCCTCCCCTTAAATATTAAGGTGAGGGAAAAAAGCAGCGCAAAGCAATGACGACAGAGGAGGAAACAGGGCGTGGCTGCAAGCAGGCAAAGCAGGTTGCCTGCGGAGATAATGTTTGTTTACAAAGATTTAAATACAACTCAGCCAGCAGTCCGGGCATGGAAACTGTTGTCATTTCACTTGGCGGCTCTGTTCTCGCGCCTGCCAGCATTGACACTGATTTTTTGAAAAGCTTCAGGAAGCTTATCCTGAAATTTTCAAAAAAGAAAAGATTTGTGATTATCTGCGGCGGCGGGAAGACTGCCCGCGAGTACATGGCTGCTGCTTCAAAGGTTGTTAAGGTTACTGATGATGATTTGGACTGGATTGGAATCCACGCAACCCGCTTAAACGCTCAGCTTTTGAGGAATGTTTTCAGGGCTGCAGCTTACCGCAGAGTTATTAGAAATCCGAAAGAAAAGGCAAAGGATAAAAGCAGGGTAGTGATTGCAGCTGGCTGGAAGCCGGGCCGCTCAACAGACCACATGGCTGTCCTGCTTGCCCAGAATTTTAAGGCGCAGACTGTCATAAACATCACCAACACGGATTATGTTTACAATAAAGACCCTTCAAGGCACAAAGGCGCTTTGCCGGTCAGCTGCGTTTGCTGGACGCATTTCAGGAAGCTTATCCGCGCTACGAAATGGAGTCCCGGGCTTAATACGCCGTTTGACCCTGTTGCTGCACGGGCTGCTGAAATTGGCCGGCTTACAGTTGCCATAATGGGCAAGGACTTGAAGAACCTGGAAAGCTTTCTGAGAGGAAAGCCGTTCAAAGGCACATTAATCTGTCCGTGCTAAAGAAATCTTAAGTTTTTCTCAACAACTTTAATGCTGCTGCTTTTTGCAACTTTTTCTTCCAGACCGCTAAAGCTGTCATGTCCGGAACCGATAAAGTTAACGTTCAGGCAGTTGGTTTTTCCGCAGCTGCAAACTATGCATTTGTAATGCCTTCTTGGCGAAAAGCTGCTTTCCCATTTGCCTGCTTCAAGCTCTTTGCTGCAGTAAATGCAGCTTCCTCCTTTAACTATTTTCTTCGTAAAGTGGTGGTCACGCATTTTGCACCCAGTCAGCATATTCCTTGCTGCATGCTGCCCAGTCAAAAGCTACGATGCACGGCACCTCATAGCTGTGCAGCTTTTTGACTTCAGATTCAATCCTGCCATAATTCTTTTTGTCAGCTTTGCAGAACATGGCAGTTTCCTTGACATCCTGCATTTTGCCCTTCCATCTGAACATGCTGTCAATACGGAACATGTTGGCGCATGCAATCAATTTGTTATCCAGAAGGTGCCTGGCAATCTTTTTTGCCTCAGCCATGCTGCTGCAGGTTATGTAAACGCTTATCATCTGGTTAATAATTGAAAGCGGTTCTTATTAAACTTTTCCAATCAACGCCGGCTCTGTTGAAAATGTGACATTTCGCTTTCATGCTTTGCCTCAACCGCTTGCTTTTCATCTCCCCCCTAAATATTAAGGGGGAGATGAAAAGCAAGCAGATTTACAAAGTGGCGGGAGTTGAAATTTTCAACACAGCCCAATCAACGCCAATAATTATAAAAAGCAGCCGCCGCTACCAATAAGCATGGACTGCGAAATCTGCAAAAGCAAAATCAGCACTGCCTTTCTTAACAAAATTCTCGGCACGCACTTGAAAGACGCTAAAGGAAAGAAGCATGTTATCTGTTTTGAGTGCCAGAAGAAGTTTCCTGCAAAAGACAAAGTTTTGGAGCAATTAAAGTAAAGAATTTAAACACTCTCCGGCTGCTTCTTAGCAATGCCTCCGTAGCATAGCAGCCATTGCGGCTGCTTCGTAAGCAGCAGGTCGCGAGTGCAAATCTCGCCGGAGGCTTATTTACGGAAAGATGAATATGCGAAACGATTGTCCTCAGCCAGATTAAAGAAACTTTTTTATATCTGCGCTTAACGCCACACCGCATGGGCGACGTTAAGAAGTCTTATGATGTTCTCAGGAAGCAGTTTAAGCTGCCCAAATTTGAGGAACTCGCAGAATTTCAGCTGAGCGAGCTTGAGGAGGAGTTCCTTCTCGCCGATATAAGGCGCGGCATGCTGGATAAAGTCCAGAATTTTCTCGATTTCCTGTCAGAGATTCTCAGCCCTGACACCAACCTGAGCAACATGTATGAGAGCAGGGTTTTTGATGACATCCAGAAGAAGGAGGTTTTTGATGTTTTCAGGCGCCTGATGTACTGGAAGCGGCAGTCTCTGCAGGTTGAAATAACGAATGATAACGCTGTAAACGCAGAGTTCATAACGAGCTTTCTGGAAGAATGGAGCGGATTGAAGAAAAGGCTCGCTGACATTATTGACAAGGTGAAGGATTCCTGGGAGTCTGACAGCGAAAGCACAGAAAAGCTCGGCTACTTTGGTTAAAGCGCCGCTGGGAAGCGGGGAAACGACAAAGCGGGTGCAATTCTTGATTAACCTAAAGCAGCGGCGCTATCAGCGGCGCAACCCTGCTGAACAGCACGGCATTTATCACAAAATTTGTTCCTTCGTAAGGCAGGTTCCATCCGATGTCTCCGCCCGTCGCAAGACTTATTGCGAACATGGAAACATTATACGCTGCCACCAATATTATTCCAAGCGTTGCAATGCCCGCTGCAGGCATTAGAGCGGCAGCTACTGCAACCAGCGATATTGCAGCTACGGATATCGGCAGTTTTTCGTCAATTCTTCCAATCAGAACTTTGCCGATGATAGTGGACAGTACGCCAACGATTAGCCCGGCAACGATTCCGTGCGTGTAAGCCATCAGTATGGTTGACATCTTCACCAGCTCAAAATTTACTGGAGCAGTGAAATAATTGAAGTAAAAGGTTGAGAACGCCGCAACTGTTATCAGAAGCAAAGCTGCTGCCACTGTGTTAACAGATGCTCCAAGAAGCATCGACAGCAACGCAACAAATACTATTCCGGTTAGCACCTTTATTTTTTGCTTGCCCAGCCAGTCAAATGCCTGCTGCTTTGTTGCCTTCATTGACCTGGTTATCTGGCATTTGCTTAAATATGTTGCGAAACTTTTTAAATACCTCCCAATAATCTTGCACCCGTGAGCCTGTAGCTCAGCTTGGACAGAGCGAGAGGTTCCTAACCTCTAGACCCAGGGTTCGAATTGCAAACGGAAGTCCCTGCAGGCTCGCTTTCAAAATGAAAAAGTTGATGTTCGCAGCATCTGTATTGGTGGGTGCAGGATTGTTTGTTGTAGTGCTGCTCTTCGTAGGGTTTAACAACATCGTTGAGCCTTTCAAAAAGTTCTCTCCTTTGTATCTTTCGCTTTTTATTGCTGCCACTGCTGTTTTGCATCTTATCGCCACGTGGCGATGGGCGACTGTCCTTAAGTATCAGGGCTTTAAATCTCCCTTTCTGCTGCTGTTAAGATATAAGCTGATTGGCTCAGCCATCAGTTATCTGACCCCTGCTGCAAGGGTTGGCGGTGAGCCTGTCCGCGGACTGCTCCTGAAGAACAAGCTCAATCTGCGGGGCGAGCACGCTTTCTCTTCTGTTCTAATCGAATCTTCGCTGGGCATGACCATTGACGCCCTGTTCATTTCAGTTGTTCTGATTGGCATGCTCCTGTTCTTTACAGTCCCTTCGCAGCTTGCAGGCCTGGCGCTTTATATTGCCATTACCGCTATTTTCCTGATCTCAGTATTTTATTTTGCTTTGATCAAGCACAGAGGCCCGTTTTCATCTGCACTGCGGCTTCTGAACTCAGTTATCCCAAAAGGGTATCTGCAGAGGCTCATCCGCACAGTTGCTGTTGTTGAGGACACCATGGTTGATTTTCTTAATCTGCGCAGGAAAGGAGTTGTTCAGGCAGTGTTTGTGTCAGCGCTCAGCTGGCCGGTTACCTTTATTCAGTACAAGTTTGCCCTGCTGAGCATTGGATTCGACGCCTCTGTAACGATCATACTGCTCAGCATAATAGCAACGTCCATTGCAGGGTTTATTCCAGTTCCTGCAGCTTTCGGCATTCAGGAAGCTGGCCACTTCTCAGTGTTCAGCATTGTATCTGCTGCAAGCATTGGCATTGCGCTCTCGCTGTTAATAAGGTTTAAGGATTTGCTTACAACGCTTGTAGGGCTCATCCTTGTATCTCACGAAGGGCTGAGCATTTTGGATGTCTTGCGCAAGAAGTAACCGCTGCATCGCTCTCCAGCTATTCAGTTTTTGCCTGCGGTTGCCGAACAAAAATAAGATATCAGCAGGCATTAAACAAACTCGAACTTTTCGTGGAAGACCTCTACTTCAGGTATGAACGTCTTTAATTCCAGGTATTTCTTTATCATGCCCTGCAATCTGTAAGCGTCCTGGTAAAGCATCTTTCTGTTCTCCTCAAGGTTTTTCTTTATGAGCCGTGTGCGCATCCACCTGTCAAAGAACTTGAGCAGCGGCGTTTTGCTGGTGTCAGGCGTTTCTATGTACGGCTTTATGTCTATGCGCAGCTCGCCCTGCTGCACCTTTTCCTTTTTGCCCTCCCGCATTATTTCTATGTCGTACATCTGTATCACGTTCCAGTCTATGTCTATGTGGAATTTGTAGAATTTGCTGCCCATCCTGCCTCTGGATATCGGCATTTGCACTGTTCTCCACCAAATCCTCAGCTCCTTCTCATTCGGGCTTTGGGAAGTGCCTTTTCTGTAATGGTAGAGGATTTCCATTGCGCTTTCCATGGAATCATCGCCCTGCACGTCTGTGTAATCATTTTCCATGAGCCACTGCCTGACTACTCTGTACAATGGCTGCATTACAAACTTTTCCTTATACACAACACCCAACGTGGGTATCTTTATGACTTCAGGCATACGTTTTATATACGCTGAGTGTATTTAAACGTTTTGGTGGTGTAAAGTAAATTTTCCAATGGCAGCCAATCCTGCCCTGCTCACGCGCCTGATTTCCCCCTCCCACGAAGTTAAGCCAAGGCGAAATCAGGCGCAGAGAAACTTAGCTGAGAAGCAATGTCAAAACAGTACTCGGCAGATTGAACGCTTTTCCAGAACTTATAGCAAATCTCGGTAATTTTTGAACTTTTGCGAGATTTGCTAAATAGCAAATTGCAGGTAAAACGTTCAAATACCTTTGCAATTTGCTATTACAATAAACTATTAATATGCTTGGCAATCGCCATAATGCATGTTCGTAGGATTAGTCGGGAAGCCGTCAGCAGGCAAGTCAACCTTTTTTCGTGCAGCCACGCTTGCTCCTGCTGAGATTGCCAGTTACCCTTTCACTACCATAGAGCCCAATACCGGCATGGGCTTTGTGAAGGTGGATTGCGTTGATAGGGAGTTTAATGTAAACTGCAATCCGAGAACTGGCTTTTGCGAGAATCATACGCGCTTTGTGCCTGTGAAGATTGTTGACGTCGCCGGCTTGATACCTGGAGCGCATAAAGGGCTTGGCCGCGGCAATCAGTTTCTTGATGACTTAAGGCAGGCAGACGTTCTTATCCACGTTGTTGACGCCTCTGGCAGCACAAATGAGCAGGGAAATCCTGTTGAGCCCGGCAGCCGCAACCCTTCTGATGACGTAAGGTTTCTCGAAGAGGAGCTTAATTTGTGGTATGAAGGCATATTGAGGAAGCCGTGGGAGAAATTCGCCAAGCAGACGTACATGGAGCATCATAAGGTGCATGACGCGATAGCCAGGCAGTTCTCCGGGCTTAATGCAACGCCTGAAATTGTTAATGGCATTATTTCCGCCCTCAGGCTGGATGCAGACAACCCCCTGAAGTGGTCTGAAGGGAATCTGAAGGATTTTGCTGTTGAGCTGCGCAAGGCCACTAAGCCGATTCTGATAGCTGCCAACAAAGCTGACATTGAGACTGCCGGGGAAAATATCAGAAAAATGCAGCAGGACTTTCCGGACGGCATTATTGTTCCGTGCAGCGCTGAGTCAGAGCTTGCTTTGAGGGAAGCTGCAAAGGAAAAATTGATCAGCTACATCCCCGGCGATGACGATTTTGAAATTAGCAGTGGCAGTTTGTCGCAGCAGCAAAAAAATGCTTTGTCCTCAATCAAATCAACAATTGCAAAGTTTGGCAGCACCGGCGTTCAGGACTGCCTGAACAAGGCAGTATTTGATTTGCTGAAATATATAGCTGTTTTCCCGGGTGGTGTAAACAAATTAGCAGACCAGCACGGCAATGTGCTGCCTGACTGCATGCTTCTTCCTCCGGATTCAACAGCGCTGGACTTTGCCTTCCAGCTTCACACGGATATTGGGGAAGGGTTCATCAAGGCCATAGACGTCAAAACAAGGAAAGCAGTTGGCAAGGAGCACGTGCTGGGCAACAGGGATGTTATTGAGATTGTGACGAGAAAATGAGCGAAGGGCTTGAGTATAAGAATGAATCTGCAGTTTATAGTTCCATCAACGGGTTGGCTGAGCAGTTGGTTTCGGCTGGTGATCGCCGCATTGAGGACATAATTAGGCATGAGTTTAACAGATTGGTAATGCAGGCAGGAAAAGAATATATGGGCAGGGTTGCTGCTGTCAGGGATAAGGCGATTGAGCTTGCCCCCGGCTTCGTGGAAAGTTACAGTGCCGGGTTGAAGAGCGTGAGTTTGACTGCCAGGATGATGCCGTATGCAATTCCTTCAGCAGCTGTATCCGCTTTGTGGACAGGGTTTGTCGCAGTCAGCACCTCAGCCGATGTGCCTGACGGCTGGCATGTGGCCGGCTCCTTTATGTTTGCAGCTCTCAGCACCTATGCGCTCCGGAATGGTTACGGAATCATATTTCAGCTAATCATGCGCGATGCAATCAGGGAGAAGAAAAAATTTGAGAGGGCGCTGAGGGCAGCATACACTGCTACTTCTTCAGCTCGCCAAAGCTCCGGATGATGTCTATTATGTATTTTCCTTCCCCCACCTTGTACACCAGCGGCTCGCCTTTGAACATGCTTACTAAGTCAAGCTCGTATTTGCCGGGCTCCTGGACGCGTACGGACTCAATATCGAGAACCACCGGCTCATCCTGTTTTTCAATGCCGACAACGTCATAGACGTCTTCCTCTATCTGCTGCTTTTCGTGCTCGCTTAAGTTGACTACAATGTTTTTTGCTTTCTGCATTCTCTCGGGCTTTATGTAGAAAAACAGCTTTCCGCCGCACGGGCAGCCCTTGAGTATGTCTTCCGACCCGTCCTCGTGGAACGTGTTGCACCTTACGCATTGGTGGGGCATATTATCTTCTCCGCTTTCTCTCTTCAGTCATAAGCTGGATTTTGTCAGGGTCCTTTCTGATTTCTTTGATCAGTGTTGCAGACCCGATGACTGTCAGCCCCTGCCTGTCTCCCAAAAGCATCTCAGCCAGGGCGCTCTTCAGCTTTTTTCCAAACGTCGCGTTTTTGCTGTCAGGATAGACCACAGTCACTTCTATGCCTTTGAATTTGCCGTTGATTTGCTCCATGGTTGCCTTGATAAGCTCTGCTTCCTCTGTTTTTTTAAGGCGGCCTTCCATTACCAGTATTTTGCCATCCCTGACGCTGCTCAGAATTTTCTTTATTTTTTCATCCAGAGTGAGGTGCTGAATGTCTGAGTACGGCATGAATTGTAGTGTCAGCATTTTATCCCACCAAGGCGAACAGCGCTTCGTAAAATTTGTCTATGTTTGTGCCAAACTTCGCTGAAATGCCCACAACATCATATTGCGGGAATGCTGACTGGACTTTTTTCAGGTCTGCTTTCTTCAAATCAACTTTATTGGCTACCACCAGCACAGGAGTGTCGCGCGCCTGCATGTTCCCGATTATGGTTATGTTTACCTGGGAATACGGGTCCTGCGTTGCATCCAAAACTACAACTACCACGTCCATGTCATCAAGCCACCTGATGGCGTCTATCACGCCCTTGGTTGCCTCTTTCGCGCGCTTTTTTGCTTTCTTTGTGCTCAGGCCTGCCTTTACGAAGTCTTCGTAATCGATTTTCGTTGCTATGCCTGGCGTATCTACCAGATTAAAAGTAAGCTCTTTTTTGCCTGACTTGATGTTAATCTGCTCCTTAACAACCACTTCCCTTGTTTCGTGCGGTATCCTGCTTACGCTCCCCATTTTTTCGCCAAGCCAGTCCTCTGAGATTCTGTTGGCGAGCGTTGTCTTGCCGGAATTTGGCGGCCCGTAAAGCCCGAGCTTGAAGTGTTTCTTGCGCCTGAAGATATCCCTGAATATCTTGGCTACAAACCTGTGCAGAACGTCAATCATGCTTCGCTCTCCCAAACAGAAATATAAAAATTTTGTTGTTTTGGAGTCATTGAAAGGCTGCCTTCGCCACTGGCGCTAATCGTGGCGCTTCCTGATTTTCCCCTCCCTGAACAGGGAGGGGAAAGTCAGGGCAGCTTAGCAAAACAGTGAGGGCGCATAAACTTGCCAGCAGCCCAGGCGCAGGAAAGATATAAATACATCGCCAGCAAATCAGTTTCCATGGATTCCAAGGTGAGGGCAGACACCCTGAAGCTTCTTAAGGAAGCTGTTGCTGCTGTAAGGAGCAATGATTCGTACAGGCTAAAGCAGCTTAGCAGAGCCAACGTTCAGGCAGCTTCCATATTTCAGGATGCTGACATACTCAGCATTAGCGTCGCAATTTACGCCCTTTCAAAGGTTATTGAGCGCTCAGAAAATAAGAGCGCTATTGCAGCTCAGCTGAAACGCGCAATCAATTCGCTATCGCTCGAGGATTACGCTGACTTTCGGGCTGCCATCAGGGAGCTGATTAGAGCGATAGAAATCGCTGATTACCGCTTGAAAAGGTTTGCCTCCAGCGTAATAGAGCAGGCGGAAATAAAGAAGGGATGCGCTTTATGCGAGAACGGCATTTCCATTGCCAGGGCTTCCGACATCCTCGGGATATCGCAATGGGATTTGATGAGGTATTTTGGGCGTACGAAAATTGCCGAGCAGTCTGCTGAGTCCGTGCCTACTGAGCGCCGCCTTGCGGTTGCGAGGAGCGTATTCAGATGAAATCGCTTGTCTTTGATTCAGGTCCATTGATTAGTCTGACGATGAATAACCTTTTATGGATTTTTGAGCCTTTAAAATCTTTTTTCAGAGGAGATTTTTATCTGCCTGCTTCAGTTAAGTCTGAGCTTATAGATGACCCGCGCCAGACAAAAAAGTTCCGCTTTGAGTCGCTGCAGGTTCAGGAATTGGTGAATAAAGGCATCCTGAGCATATATGATGACAGAAAAACCAAGGCAGACACTCTTGTGCTGCTTCAGGCAGCCAACTCAGCGTTCAGCATTAAGGGCAAAAACCTTAAAATCCTGCATTATGCAGAGGTGTCTTCGCTGGTGGCTGCTTCGCAACTGGAGTCAGCAGCTTTGGTCATTGACGAGCGCATTACCCGCGAACTGGTTGAGCACCCGATGCACCTTGCAAAGCTGATGGGCAGGAAACTGAATTCGCATGTTGATGTTGACAGGCAACTTATTTCCCGTTTCAGGGAAAAAACAGCTGACATAAGCATTATCCGCTCTTCCGAACTTGCTGCCGTTGCGTATGAGAAAAAGCTTTTTGACCGCTTTGCCTGCCCCGGAACCACGCGGAAGCAGGTGCTTGAGAGCATTCTCTGGGGGCTTAAGCTGGACGGCTGCGCAATAAACGAGCGCGGCATCAAGGCCATCCTTAATGCAACTTCTTAAATGCAGCTATTCAGGATTCCATTCTGCGACAGCTACCACCAGCCCAGCCCTTTTCCTATAAAGAAGACTACAAGGATAACAATAAGGACAGTTATTATATCAGCTCTTCCGCTTTTTGCCTGGTGTAATAGCAAATTGCAAAAATAAAGAAACATTCACTTTGCAATTTGCTGTTTATAACAGAACCAATAGTTTTTAATGTTTTTATCCTCTGTTATATTCGGAAGACATAACCATTTCCTGTTAAAATGTTATGTCTTCCGTTATAGTAAAGCGCATTAATTTACAAACATTTTGTGCGCTTTACTATAAGTTCATCAATAGTCCTCCATATTCTGTTTATTTCACTCTTGGTATTTATCTGCGCCTTTAACATCTTTATGTCATCATCTTGCTCCTGTATCTTCGCAACAAAAAAGCTCCGTATTGCTGTCCTTTAAGAGAAAACCGAAAGCTTTTTATATATATCATTACGTAATTTTACGTAATATGGTAATGATAACCGGAACAATAAGCAAGGGTAGCGTGATGGACCAGATTTATGTCCCAAAGATACGTGCGCCTGGGTTTGAAAGGGGCGTCGCTGTAGCCATAACGCCGCTTCAAGGCAAAGCAATTGCGGAAATTTACCGCTATCATGTGCAGCATCTGGAGCCAATAAAAAAGATAATAGTTGATGAAATTTTTAGCTATTTCGAACATGTAGATAACGTGCTCGTGGCAGGTTCTTTTTTGGAAGAGGGCTTTGAATTTGAAGATATCGATACGGTTGTTTTGACGGAGAAAAGCATAGGTAATGCTGCCATAAAAAAGCATTTCAAAGCTGCACTTGGAATTGATATTCACCTGATTTGCCTGCCGTTAAGAGAGTTGCTGAAAGGAATGGACAGGGATCCGCTTTTTCAAATGCTACTAAGCAGGTTTGTTGCAAAAAAACGCCTTATTATGCCTAAAAACATGACAAAAAATTACAAATTATTGGATTTGCAGTTATTGGAAAGTAAAGCATTGATTGACAGCTTTGATTTTTTAAATGGGCGGGAAAAATACAAGTTGGTAAGAAACGCTGTTGCTATTGCACGTTTTCTGGACAACAGGCCCCTGAATGCCTCTTTGGTTGATAATGAAATTGAGCGGCATTTTGGAAAAGCGAGCGTTATAAAAATTAAAGAAAATGCTGTTGAAGCGGGATTTCGGTCAAAATACGCGCTTTTTCATAGGAAATTGCTAAAAAGGATTTTAGATGGTGTTGAAAATGAGTCAAAATAGGAAAAAATTTATTCGGGTGTGTGTTGGCAATTCAACGACTGTTGTTGTTCACAGGATTTTGGGAGATTCAATTGAGGATACTGGTCTGAAGAAGTATTACCAAAAAGAAGCGCTAAACGCGTTGAGAATAGCGGGAGATTGCAGAGAAAAAATCAACCCTGCAGTTAATCCTCTTCCTGAAAAAGACGCTTCCTTTATTCAGAATAAAGTTGTTGCAAATGTTACTAAAGAGTTAAAGGCAAGAATAGCCAAAGGATACGAAAATGTTCGGCTTGAAGAAATTGCGGCATATGTTACAGAGCTGTTGAAGGAATTGCAAATACGATAAATCATTAATTTTTCGCAATCTTCGCAACAAAAAATCCTTCCGTATTGTTGTCCTGCGGCCATATGCGCAGGCATTTCTTCACTTCGCTGCTGTAATTTTTGCCTTCAAACGCTTCAATTGGTTCTGATTTTTTTATCGGCAAATCAATTTTTTCCACGGCAGCATTTCTGCATTTGTTCAGCAGGTAATCAATTACTTCTTCGTTTTCTTCAGGCTCAACGCTGCATGTGCTGTACACCATTTCGCCTCCTTCTTTCAGCGCTTCAAACGCTGACGCAACCAACGACTTTTGCGTTTTGCTAAGCCGCTTCACCATTCCGGGATTCCATACCTGCAGAGTTTCAGGATTTCTCCTTATCGTGCCTGTGCCGCTGCACGGAGCATCCACGAGTATCTTGTCAAACTGCACTCCTTTTTTATTGATGCGCTGTCCGCGCATAATCGTTACAACTGCGTTGCTTGTTCCTGTGCGCTGCAAATTCAGCCCCAATGGTTTCATTCTTGCCCCGCTGATGTCGTTTGCCACAATTAATCCGCGATTGGCCATCATGGCTGCCATCTGCGTTGTCTTGCTGCCTGGGCTCGCGCACATATCCAGTACAATATCTCCGGGCTTCGGGTTCAGGACAGCTGCAGGTATCATGCTCGCTGCCTCCTGCACGTAAAAGTAGCCGAGAAAGTGTTCAGTCAGGTTTCCCAAATCAGTACGTTCCCCCGAAACCCAGAATCCTTCCCTGCACCACGGAATCTGCTTAAGAGAAAAATTTTGTTTATGCAGGCGCTGCTTAACCTCATCAACAGCGGTCTTCAAGGTGTTTACGCGAATGCTTTTGGTGATGTAGGAAAGCGAATACTTCATGAACTCATCATACCTGCTGCCAAGCAGCTGCCTGAACCTTTTTTCAAATGCCGGCTTTGCAAATGCTTTTTCTGCTTCTGGGAGGGGGTCTAGTTTCATAGCTCTTTCCCCACATATGCGCCGTCATAATCATACCCCAGCTTTTTGTAGTATTCTTTTGCGCCTGTGCCTGAGATTACGAGCATTTTGTTTTTGCTGTGCGCCCTTGCTATTTGCTCTGCTTTTTCCATCAGCTTTTTGCCGTAGCCGCGATGCTGGATTTCGTTTTCTTTGGCTTTTTTTCCCAGAGCTACCGCTGCAGAATACACGTGCAGCTCTCTTATCATTGCTGTGCCTGCTGTGATTTCTTTTCTCAGCTGCTGATGCGGAAATCGCAGCCTGCAAAAGCCGAGCAAAACATTGTTTTCGGTATCTTCGGCTGCTATGAAGAATTCTTTTCCTCCGGATGCTTCGTATTCTGTTACTGTTATTTCAGCGCTTTCAAACTTTTTGTTCCTTCCGGCTTCCCTGCACCTGATGCAGTTGCAGATAATGTTTTTCTTTTGCTGCAGTTCCTGAACGTATTGCCTCAGGTTGGTTCTGTCTATTCCTGCGGATGTCACATAAGTGGGAATATCCCTGTTTATCCTCATTATCCTCACCCATTTCGGGATGAAGCGCTTTGCTTCGGATATTATCTCCGCTGCCTCTGCCGTAGATATCGGGTTGTATTGCCCGCGCTGCCACTGGATGAAAAGGGGTGTTCCTCTTATGACGAGCAGCGGATATATTTTTAGCATGTCCGGCTTGAAGTCAGGGTCAGAAAAAAGCTGTTTCAGCCCTGCGAGTTCATCCCCGCGCTTTACGCCCGGCAGCCCGAGCATGTAGTGCGCGTTTATTTTGAATCCCAAATCTTTCAGGATTTGCATTGATTTTACAGTATCAGAAAGCGTGTGGCCCCGGTTGGTCAGCTTTAACGGCTGCTCATAAACTGACTGTACGCCGAGCTCAACTCTCGTGCATCCCAGCTTCAGCATTTGGTTGCCTTCTTCAAGCATCCCCCAGTCCGGCTTTGTTTCTATCGTCAGTCCGATGCATCTTATCTTTGCTGTTTCGTTTCTTTTCTGTTCTTTTTCCAGTTCGCTGCCGCTGTTATAACTGGCATTATTTTTCATTTTATCGCTGCCGTCATTTTTTATTTCATAGCCGTTGCTGTTTTTATTCGCAGCATCTATGTTGGTTTTAACATCAATGGCAATGGCAGCAGGCGCAATGTTTTTGTTTTTCAGCTTCAGTATTTTTTCTTTAACCCGCTTCACCCGCCCTTCTTCCTTGAAATCGCCTGGCAGCTCAAAGAATTCCTTGAATTTTTGCAGGTTTAGTTCTCCGTCAGCAAAAAATTCCGCAGAAAAGTCGTTCATTGCCCTGTATGCGTCTGCAATAAAACTGTTTTGGTACTCCACGTTCATGCTCGGGAATGTTCCGCCCTGTATAATCAGTTCGACCTTGTCAAACGCCTGTCCTATGACCGCATATTGTTCAAGCCGCGAGAATATTTGCAGGTAAGCGTCAAACTGGTTGCGGATTGCGCGCATGGTCGCTGGCTCTTTTCCTGTGTAGCTTTGCGGCACGTCTCCAAAAATGCTGTTGGGTCCGCCTGGGCAGAACGTGCATTTGCCGTGCGGGCATCCGGCAGGCGCTGTCATGATGGATATTGTTGCGACCCCGCTTAGCGTTCTTACCGGCTTTGTTACGAGTTTAAGCTGCTTCGCATCTTCTTCGCTGCTGTTGAGGAATATTTCTATGTTTGACGGAATTTTTTTCAGGCAGTGCTTTCTGCTTAGGGATAGCTTTATTCTGGAAGCATCCTGCGGCTTGTGCTTTATTGCCTGAATCAGTTCCTGATAAAATCCGGGGTTCATAAGAATAAGGCAAACTATTGTTGTTTATTAAGGTTGCGAGGGTTCGGCAATTATGCAGTCTGCACACTCATCCTGTTCTTGACCAGTTTGTACAGCGAATCCACGGCTATCACTGATGAAGCTGCCGCAAATATTATTGCCAAATCGCTTAATGCCAGCGCTGTTGTGTGGAAGTAGTTGCTTAGCGGCGTGTATATTACTGCAAATTGCAGCAGCAGGGAAGAAAGTATTGCAAGGAGCAGCCATTTGTTGCTGAACATCTTTGTGAGCATATTTTTTTCCTCTGATTTTGCTGCTATTGCATTAAGCATCTCAAACACTACCAGTGCTGTAAATGCCATTGTTATTGCATACACATAAACAGGGCTGCTGCCCGGCAATTCAGCTCCCCAAGCCCATCCTTTGCTGTACAGCGCCCATACGTATATTCCGAGTGTTCCTGCGGTTATTGTTGCGCCTGTCAGAAGCAGCCGTATGGCCATGGCTTTTGTTATTATTCCTTCGCTCAGCTTTCTGGGCTTTTTCTTCATGACGTCTTTCGCTACCGGCTCCACGCCTAATGCTACCGCAGGAAGCCCGTCTGTTATGAGATTGACCCACAGTATCTGTATGGCAAGCAGGGGCAGCTTGAGCCCTGCGAGTATTGCCAGAAAGACAACCAAAACTTCTGCGAGGTTGCTTGACAGCAGGAAGTAGATGAATTTTTTTATGTTGTCGTATATGCCGCGGCCTTCTTCAACCGCGTTTACTATTGACGCAAAATTGTCGTCTGTCAGCACCATTTTTGATGCTTCCTTTGCAACGTCAGTGCCCGTTATCCCCATGGCTATGCCTATGTTTGCGCTTTTTAGTGCAGGCGCATCGTTAACGCCGTCGCCTGTCATTGCTGTTACCTGCCCTTTTTTCTTTAAGGCATTCACTATCTTTATTTTGTGCTCAGGGCTTACCCTCGCATACACCCCTATTTCATGCACTCTTTCCTCCAGGTTTTGTATGCTGTCCAGCTCAACGCCTGTTACTGCCTTGCCTGTTATTCCGAGTTCCTTTGCTATCGCAACAGCAGTCAGCTTGTGGTCGCCTGTTATCATTACCACCCTTATGCCTGCTGCCTCGCACCGCTCTATTGCTTCCTTTACCTCTGGTCTGGGAGGGTCTATCATTGCCTGCAGCCCTATGAATATGAGTTCTTTCTCAGCTGCTTTTCCGGCAGCCGGCTTGTACGCGAATCCAAGCACGCGCAGTGCAGAGGATGCAAATTCTGCGTTGGCTTTCAGAATCCTGCTTCTGTCAGATGATGTAAGTTTCCTTGCTTTTCCGCCAGTGTGGATTCTGCTGCACAGCTTCAGCACAACGTCAGGCGCTCCCTTCGTGTACATTATGCGCTGTTTTCCGACTTCGTGCACGGTTGACATGCGCTTTCTGTCTGAGTCAAAAGGAAGCTCATCCACCCGCCTGAATCTGCTGTCCAGCTCTTCCTTTTTCATTCCTGCTTTGGCTGCTGACACGAGCAGCGCTGCTTCAGTAGGGTCTCCTGATATGCCTTTTGAGGTCAGCGCTGCGTCATTGCACAATGCGCCTGCCCTCAGCAGCAGCTTTTCGTCCTCCTCAAGGGCAAGCGGTTCATCAACCGAATATCCTTCGCCCTTCACTTCTATTGTTTTGCCGTTTACGTAAAGCCGCTTTACTGTCATTTTATCCATCGTCAGCGTGCCTGTTTTGTCTGTCGCTATTACTGTGGTTGAGCCAAGCGTTTCCACTGAGGGCAGCTTCCTTACCAGCGCGTTTCTTTTTATCATCCGCTGCACGCCCAGTGCAAGCGACATGGCAACAACAGCAGGCAGCCCTTCAGGTATTGCAGCCACTGCCAAGCTGACGGACGTTTCAAACATTTTCAGCATGTCCTCTCCGCGCAGCACCGTGGCAGCGAACACTATGGCTGCTATCGCCATCGTCAGAATTCCGATTTGCTTTGCAAACTTTTCAAGCCGTTTTTGCAGTGGAGTCATTTCCTCCTTTGCTGTCTGGATTAGATTTGCTATCCTGCCTATTTCTGTCTGCATGCCGGTCTTTGCAACCACTGCCTTTGCCCTGCCCCTCACAATTATTGTTCCTGAGAAAGCCATGTTCTTCTGGTCGGCGATTGGCGCATCCCTTATGGCAGCAATGTCTTTGGCGACAGCTGCTGACTCGCCGGTCAGGCTGCTTTCCTGCACTTCAAAATTGGATTCTTCAAGCAGCCTGCAGTCTGCCGGAATCTTGTCGCCTGTTTCAAGGAAAATGATGTCGCCGGGCACAAGCTGCTTGGCGTCTATCTGCCTTCGCTCGCCGCTTCTTATTACGTCTGCGTGCAGCCCGGCAAGCTTCTTCAGCGCATCTATCGCTTTTTCTGCGCGGTATTCCTGCACAAAGCCGATGACAGCGTTCATTATTACGATTACAACTATGACTATGCTCTCCACAATGTCGCCGATGGCAGCAGAAACTGCTACTGCCGCAAGCAGTATCCACACCAGAAAATTGTTGAACTGCTCAAGAAAAAGCTTAAAGTGGGAGACGCCCTTGCCTTCCTTCAGCTGGTTGGGCCCGTAAGCCGTGAGCCGCTTTGATGCCTCAGCATCGCTCAGCCCGCTCAGGGAAGTTTTTAATTCCGTAAGCGCTTTCTCAGGACTAAGCTGATAATAATCAGTCATTGATTCTGCAACTGAAAACAGGGATTAATATAGTTTTTCATTTGGACAAATTTATCTGGGTTGCAGTTTCTTTTTCGGCTGCTTTCCCCTTTCCCCTCCCTAAAATTATGGGAGGAGAAAAGGGAAAGCAGGGTGAAGAAAAGGCAACTGTGGTTTAGCGCAGCTTGGGTAATAAAGCCAACAAAAACCAATCGCAATATTTATATATAAGTATAGTAATTGGTATACTGGTTCACGGTGGCTGCTAAGAAAAAGTTCACGGACGTTGTATCATCTTTGGATTACGAGGAGCTGATTGACCTCCAGCGCGAACTTTATGCAGGAGGAGCTGGCATTAAGCAGGTGGTTTCCAACAAGCTCAGGGAGATCAGCGCTTCTGAATCAAGAACCTGCGGCACCTGCGGCTCTGGCGTTAACTTGCGGGTTGCAGCAGAATTCACTCTGATTTTCGGAACAGCTGAGAGCAAAAAGCGTATTTCGTTCTGCGCCCTGGACTGCATGGAATATTTCACCAGGGGCCTTAAGCAGCTGACCGGGAAAAAGATTCAGCAGCGCACTTAACGGTTAACAGCATCTTCCAGTTTTATACAGCCATTAACCGCCGCTCCTGAGCTGGTTTCTTTGCCTCTGAAACTTACAGGCAGGCTGTTCATAATCGCTCGCTGCAGGTCTGCAAACTCATTATCGCACGGCTCAGGGCGGGCAATGTATATTGGTGAGCCCCTGCCTTCCAGCAATAAATAAATGCCGGAATATGTTTTCTCAGCGCCTATAACGCCAATCACGTGCCCGGAATATGGGCCTCCCGAGAAGCATAGCTGTGTTGCGGCTACAGCTGCAATTGCTGCTGCGCCCACTGCAACACCAATATATTTCCATTTTATCATGAATTAGCTCATCTGCCTGAATACTTAAGATTTTCTGTACCTACGTCAACTAGACTATTTTCCTCAGCGCTCTATTTCCTCCTGCATTAAGTTTAGAGGGAGGTGGAAATAGAGCGCGGTTAGGCGAAGTCGCAAATTAGCTGCTTGCGTAGATACTGATTTTTCAGTTAAGTATTTTAACCAGCCCTGCTTCGCTTTGCTTATGGCTGACTATTCGTATGAATTGAAGATACCCGCCTCAAGGGTTGCTGTGCTCATTGGAAAATCAGGGGAGACAAAGAAGCGTCTGGAACACGTTACAGGGATGAAGATAACTATTGATTCAAAGGAAGGCGATGTTTTTCTTTACGGAGACGACGCACTTGCTTTATACACTGTCCGGGAAATCATCATGGCAATTGGCCGCGGCTTTAATCCTGAGGTTGCATTGCAGCTTTTGAAGCCTGACTTTTCCTTTGAGCAGATTAGCCTTGCAGACTTCGCCAATACGAAAAATCACCTTGTCAGGGTTAAGGGCAGGGTTATCGGCACAAACGGAAAGGCCAGGCAGCTTATGGAAGAGCTTGCAGACTGCCGCATTTCTGTATTCGGAAAAACAATTTCCATAATTGGCAGGATTGAGGATGCTGACATCTGCCGCAGGGCAATCGAAAAATTGATTAAGGGCTCGCAGCACTCTACCATCTACAGGATGCTTGAGCGCCACAGAAGGGACAGCAAGAGGCGGCAGGCGTTGGTATAGCGGTTGCGCCCGTATCGCTTTTCCCATCTCTAAACGCCAGTATCTTCGCAACCCGTATTCCAATCCTCTGCGCTTCATTCCTTCCACTTAAGGGATGTGGAAATGAGCTATGAGAAAAGTAAGGCGGCATGCGCAGATTCTGGGAAGCGATGGGAAAAGTTTATGCGCTTCACTCACGCCGAATAACTAAAAATTTTTAAATACGCCATTGAATTGTACGGGCATGGCCGATGCGCACGAGTTTGCCAAGCGTCAGCGTGATATATCTATCGCTGAGTTTTTTGAGAAAAACAGGCATCTTCTGGGGTTTGACAACAAGAGGAAAGCGCTTCTTACTACAATCAAGGAAGCCGTGGATAATTCCCTGGATGCCTGCGAGGATGCCCGCGTCTTTCCGGAAGTCAAGGTTGAAATTAACGAAATCAGCGAGTTCAGGTACAGCGTTGTTGTGGAGGATAACGGCCCCGGAATTTTGAAAACCCAGATTCCGAAAGTGTTTGCAAAATTGCTGTACGGCAGCAAATTTTTTAAGCTTTCGCAGTCGCTTGCCGGAGATGAGTCCATTATCGCAAGGATTGATGGAAAGACCAGAATACTTCCGATTGGCGAGCTTATCGATAAGCATGTTTCAGGTGAAGGGGAAGCAAGAGTTGAGAATATAGAAGTCCCGTCTTTTGACTGGAAGAATTATCAGTACTCTTTCATGAAAGCATCTTCCCTGATTAAACATAAACGGCAGCACGACTTGTACAAAATAAATACGGCTTATGGCCGCTCAATTAAGGTTACGGGCTGCCACAGCCTGTTCACGCTTAACAAGGATTTGGAGGTCAGGGAGGTTGAAGCCAAGGATTTGAAGAAGGGAGATTTCATAGTGGCGCCAAAGTCCTTACCTTATGCTGGCTCGCTGGCAGAAATTAATGTTTTGGATTACATTTCGGCTTCTGACGTTAAAGGTAACTGGTGGTATGTTTACAACATTCCCGCTGCACTTATCAGGAGCATTATAGGCAAAGCTGAAGTTGTTGAAAAAGTCGTGACAAAAAGGAAGAGAAGGTTTTATCGTTTTATGGATGTTGAAGGGCAATCCTTGGATATTCTGGAGGACAGCGTCACGATGAGCTATCTGAAGAAGGGCTTTCTGCCTCTGCAGGTTATCCTTAGACTTGGATTGAATAAGGAGGTCGAAAATTGTGTCGTGCGAACGTATTTTCACGGAAAAATTTGTGAGGTTCCAGTGCGCTGGCAGCTTGACAGGAGCTTTATGCGCTTCCTCGGATTGTTTGTGGCAGAAGGGCATTCTGACAGCAGGCAGGTGGGTTTTACGTTTGGTGATCACGAGCCGCATTTGGTTGCTGAAATCAGGAATTTTGCAGAAAGGCTTGGATTAAACACAACTTTGGAAAGGCGCCCTGAAAGGAAGAGTTTGAGACTTAAGGTGTTCGGAGGCATGCTGAGCTACTTGCTGGGCAGGTGGTGCGGCAGGGGAGCTGCCCATAAAGCTGTTCCTGATTTTATTTTTGAAGCAAAAAGCGACCTGCGACAGCACTTCATTGACGCAGCATATCAGGGCGACGGCCCTAACACCAAAAGAAATAATCAGCTTATGCATTCTACCGTAAGCGAAAAGTTGGCTCAGCAGCTGAATTATCTTTGGCTAATGAATGGTGCGGTAGCTTCCACCACGTCCATTTTAAAGAAAGGTCTTGGAAAGCATCCTTCAAAAGTTTTTGTTACTACGGTGTACGGCTCTGACATCAGCCTTTCAAAATTGTTCAAGCCCACTGCGAAACACTGCTTTAACAGCTATAAGTCTCTGCCGCCTGAGTTGTTCAGCGATTTCAGCAAAATCAAAGATGGCTCTGTAAATCCGCGGCTGTTTGATTTTCTCAGAGCCATGCAGCTGGGAGTCAGCGAGGAGCAAAGACTCTTCCAGCTTGAAATACTTACAAATGCAGAATTTGGCAGGTCATACTCCAAGGAAGAGTTAATGGACTTGTTTCTTGAAGACATAACAAGTCATTCTGTGCATAACTTGGTTAAGAAAGGATATCTTTCTGCCACTTCTTCCGGTTATCTCTTAACAGATAAGGCGCAGAAATTGCTCAGCATAATAGACCGGCTGGATGTGCTGAATCAGTCGGACATATGCCTGCTGGAAGTTACAGGCACAGAATGCATTAAGGAGGGCTGCGAATATGTTTACGACATATCTGTTCCAGGCAGGGAAAATTTTGTAGCAGCAGGGTTGTCCTGCCACAACAGCCGCGGTCAGCAGGGACTCGGAATTAGTGCCGCAATATTATACGCGCAGCTTACAACCGGGAAAGCTGCTAAAATTACGTCAAGGATTTCTGCCAGGGACCCGGCTTATTATTACGAGCTGCATATTGACGTCAAGAGCAATATGCCCAAGATTATAAAGGAGGATGTGGTGAACTGGAAACAGGAGCATGGCACAAGGATTGAGCTGACTTTGGAGGCAGAGTATCTTAAGGGGCCGCAGTCTGTGGACGAATACATAAGGCAGACTGCCATCATCAATCCGCATGTTACGCTTACTTACACTAATCCCAAGGCCGAGCAGTTTGTTTACACCAGGGCAGCAGATAATCTTCCTCCGCTTCCCCAGGAGATTAAGCCGCATCCTTATGGAATTGAGCTTGGGCTGCTGATGCGCATGCTTGAATCCACCAGTTCCAGGACTTTGCAGTCTTTTCTGATGACAGAATTTTCCCGTGTTGGCTCAGGAACTGCGAAGGAAATATGCGGGAATGCTGCTTTGCTTCCGGGCACAAAGCCCCGCGAAATCAGCAGGGAAAGCGCTGAAAAGCTTATTCAGGGCATCAAAAGCACAAAGATTATTGCTCCGCCGGCTGACTGCATCTCTCCAATCGGCTCAGTGCTGCTGGAACGCGGTTTAAAGAAAGAAGTGGAAGCTGAATTTTATTGCTCAACTTCGAGGCCGCCTTCTGTTTACAGGGGAAATCCATTTGTTGTAGAGGCATCAATCGCATACGGCGGCAAAATTCCTGCAGACAGGGCTGTCACGATTATGCGTTTTGCCAACCGGGTTCCGCTGCTTTATCAGCAGGGAGCTTGCGCAATAACTGAAGCGCTTACCGACATCAGCTGGCGGCCTTACGGCTTGCAGCAGTCCGGCAGCTCCATACCTTTGGGCCCTGCTGTTATTGTTGTGCACATGGCCTCTGTGTGGGTGCCTTTCACTTCAGAGGCAAAGGAAGCCCTTGCCCATTATCCTGAAATCCTGAGGGAGGTTAAGCTTGCCTTGCAGGAGTGCGGACGCAAATTGGGAATTTACGTAAACAGAAAAGTGCGCGTCCACCAGCAGCTTGAGCGCGCCAACCTGTTTGAGCGCTACATTCCTGAGGTTGCTGACAGTCTTTCCTATATTACTGGCAGCAGCAAGGAAAAAATCGCGGCCAAGCTCAGGCAGATGCTGAACAGGGAAGAGATAAGGTCGCAGCTTGAAATGGAAGTTCCTGAAGATGAAACAAAAGAATAGTGCAACAGCTGTAATTGAGGAAATCGGCAAAAAACTGGTTGAAGATGTTGAGAAGGGCCGCAATCCCAACCTTGACGTGCCTGTCAGGAACCTCGCAAACATTACGTTTGATGCCAAAACAAGGATTTTGAAACTTGGCAATAAGACTGCGAAACGCTTTTTCTTCAACGTTGGCCATACCAAGAAGTTTGTGCAGACCCTGGAGGTAGCCAAGATTGCCAAGAACCTGCTGGAAGTGCAGAAGCATGCCAGCCTTAGAGATGTATTCTACATGGCCAAGCGCACAATTCCAAACACCAAAATCAACATCGTGGATGAGCAGGCTGAGACTGACAAAGCCATAGAGGACCTTGAACTCATAACTGACAGTTCCCGCGAATTGCTGCACATCAACGCAAATAAAATGGGCTCGGTTGCAGGCAGAGTGGTAATTGAGGACCAGGGCGACCTTATTGACTGGAGCAAGCTTGGAAGCGGCGGCTGGAGCATCCCAAGCAATGTAGAGAACATTAAGTTCAGGAAAGTTACGGCAAACTACATCATATACATGGAAAAAGCAGCAGTGTGGGAGCGCCTGCACGAAGACAAATTCTGGGATAAGAACAACTGCATAATCATGAGCTCGCAGGGGCAGTCAACCCGCGGCATCCGCAGGCTTCTTCAGCGCTTAAGCAGCGAGCACAAGCTTCCAATTTATGTTCTTACCGACCTTGACCCTTACGGGCTCTACATTTACAGCGTTATAAAGTTCGGATCAATCAGCCTGGCGCATATGGCTTCGGAGCTGGCAATCCCTTCAGTCAGATTTTTGGGCATTACAACAGACGACGTTAACAATTACGACCTCAAAAAGCACTTCATCAAGCTGAAGGACATAGACCTGGCCCGCCTGAAGCAGATAAAGGAGTACAAATGGTTCAAAAACTCCGGGCCGTGGCAGCGCCAGTTCAGGATGATGAAAGACTTCAATTCAAAAGTTGAAATTCAGGCATTGTCCAGCAAAGGCATAACTTTCATTTCTGACAAATACCTGCCTGAGAAGATAAGGAAGAAGGATTTTTTGGAATAGTCAAAGCTCATATTGCAAGGTATCCGCTGACTCTGCATCTTTCTAAGCTTTATGTCAGTTGAGGATAGGGAAAGGCGCATAGGCAGATTAGGGGCGGACTGTAAGTTTTCTTTAGAAATTAAAAAGGTTTAAAAGCTGCTAAGCCAATAGTTAAGCATGCGCATCTGGCTGCACCGCCTGGAAAAGTTTGTTGACAAAATAATAGCCCCGCTCCTTGTTGCGTTGCTTTTAATAATTGCTGGCGAAATATTTCTTGGTGAGCGTTTCCGGTCGTATGGCGCGTATGCTGACGCCTTTGACTTTTTCATCATAACAGTTTTTGCCACGGATTTGACGTTCAAGTTTTACAGGACGAAAAATATCCCTAAGTTCGTTAAAAGTTACTGGCTGGAGATACTTGCTACAATCCCCTTTTTCCTTGCCTTCCGGTTCATGGAATTTTTTGGGCTGGAAAAGCTGATAGACCGGGGCCAGGAATTTGCGCATGAAGCCCCTGAGCTGCAGAAGCTGGAGAAAGGCACGGCCAATATCGTGCGGGAAGCTGGACGCGCAGGCCGCACAGCTAAGCTGATTCAGACCTTCAGAATAACAAGCAGATTTCCAAGATTCCTCAAAGTAATGCCGTTCTACGAAAAGCCAACCGGAAAGCACCATCCGCATGAGAAGAGGAAAGGCTGATACAGTTCTGTTTCCCGCCGCCGTGCCTTCCTCCCCCCTTAGAGGAGGGAGCGCAACAGAGGGTGTGAAATTGCTGCATGTCTCGCAGCAACACTTTTAAATAACATGCCACAGCTTCTTTGCAGTATGGACCCGTAGCTCAGCTTGGACAGAGCGAAAGCCTTCTATAAGGCTTCGCCTAATCATTTTGGGCAGCCGGAAAGTAAGCTTTAGGTCCAGGGTTCGAAATGAAAAACGAGAGTCCCTGCGGGTCCGTGCGCTCGGGTAGCCAAGCGGTTAAGGCGATCGCCTGCAGAGCGATTATCCGGGGGTTCGAATCCCCCTCCGAGCTTTATTTCATCCTCGGCAGTATCTTGTAAGCAAATATGGCAGCAGCCCCTGCAACCAAAAGAAACACCATATAATTAAGCCTGCCAACTAAGAATAATGCAAACGCCGCAAGCAGCGCTGCTGCAGCTCCTGCTGCCGATAGCTTTTTCCTGTTCATTTTAATGGACCCGCCGGGACTTTCAACACCGCCGGTGTTCGCTGCGAACGCCGGTGAGTGTGATTGAACCCGGAGTCTCATCCCTGCGAAGGACGCATCATGCCTTTAGACCACGGGCCCTTATGTTTGGATACTGCTGCGGGTGTTATAAACATTCCTATTTATCATGCGAACGCTCTGCATTCCCTGCTGCTATCAGCTTTTAAGCAGCAACTATCAGAATTAACTCGCAACATACAACTGCACTTTTTTTATTACTGCCTTGTTTTTTCTGGCTGAGTAAAGGATTTCGTACAGCTCCTCGCTTTCCAAGAAATCGTCTTCGTACTCTTCGACTGGCTCCCTGTTTTCCACAGGCAGGAACCGAGGGTCTTTCATTAATTCGTATGACTGTCTATTCGAATATATAAAGTTTTTGTGGAGGCTGCAGGAAAGGTTTGCTGCAGCAATTGTTGCACTCATTTGCCGCGCTTAAGCGGCACTGGCGTCCGCAGATGTGCGTGCGCAACAATCTGTGCTGCTAATATTCTTAGAAATTGGTTGCTTGCTGCATCATTAACGCTTTTTCTGCCAGTGCTTCCAGCCCGCCAGCATCTTGTGCTGACTGAAATGTTTGCAGCGCATAATCTGCACCTGTAAGTTGAAAGTATCGTAAGTTCTCTATTGCTTGCTGTAAAAGTGGTTCTCGGTTGGCGTCAAAAAATTGCGATGTTCCAATAATAACTGCGACTGCAGCCACTGCAAATGTCAAGTTGTGTGTCCTGCAATCCTGAGCTTGCCGATGCCTGCTTGGCTGATTTTTTTCTCCCCCCTTATTTTTTAAGGGGGGGAGAAAAAAATCAGAGCAGTGTGCGACAGTTTTGCCACTTAACTTGAAATTACCTCAATTCAGCAAACTTTTTAAACTGGTGCTGTGCGCGTTAGGGTTATGGGCCGCATTAAAACCAAGATAATCAAGCGCGTCACTCAGCAGCTGATGGCTCAGCACAAAGCTGCCTTTAGCGAGGATTATGCGAAGAACAAGGAGGTTTTAAAGGGCTTTATTGATGTCCATTCCCGGAAGATAAGCAATATTGTTGCTGGCTACCTGACTAAGCTTGTTAAGCTGGAAAAGGCCAAAAAGTAGTTTTTATTCTTCCTGTTTCTCTTCTGCTTTCTTGGGTGCTTCTGCTGTTGGCGCTGCTCCTGCAGGCGCTGCTCCGCTGACTGGCAGAAGCTCGTTTATTATAAGTGTTGGCACGCCGGCTTCCACAAGCTTGGCTTTTATTTCTCCCCTTGCCTTGCCGGGCATTGAGTCTATTATCTGCTTGGCTGTTGCCAGATATGATTCTCTTCTCTTCTCTACTTCTGCTGCCAGCTTCTGCTTTTCTGCCTCAAGCTCCTTGAGTTCTTCGGCTGTCAGCTCTGTCTTTTCCTGGGATATCTCTCCGTCGTATGTTCCGGAATTGACGTCTTTTATCGCTTCTGATGCCTGCTTGCCCTCAACCATTACCCCCATTGAGTTGCATGTTCCTATTACTTCCTTGACCCTGTCTTTCAGCGACTTGCCCATCAGAGCGTCCTCTTTCATTTTGGCTATCTTGATGATTTGTTCGATTTTTAAGTCTGCAATCTTGTCTTCTTTGGGATTTCCTGAGCCTTTCTCTACAGCAGCTTCCTTCAGAATTAAGGCGCTTGCAGTGGGTGTTCCAACTTCTACTTCAAATTTTTTCGTATCTGTGTCCACATGCAGTTTGATGGGGACCTGCATGCCGTTGAAGGCTGCTGTCTTTTTGTTGATTTCGGCTATTACCATTCCTATGTTTACTCCCAGCGGCCCAAGTGCAGGCCCAAGCGGCGGGCTTGCAGTGGCTTTGCCGCCGGGCACCATTGATTTAATTGTTTGCGTGGCCATTTTATTCTTCTGGTTCTCTTTCTTCCCCTGACCTTCTTATGACTTTTACTGCGTCCATCTTCAGCGTTATTGGTATTGGCACTGCTGCTTCCAGCAGCTCTACCACAACCTCTTCCTTTGTTTTATCCATCCTGCTTATTTTTGCCTGCTCACGCCTGAACGGGCCTGAGATGATTTCAACAATGTCGTTTTGCTGTATGTTCATCGCTACTTTTTTGGCTGGCTCAAGCATGTGCTCGACTTCTGCATAGTCAAGCTGTTTTGCAAGCACGCCGCGGGCGTAAGGCACTTTGAATGCTGCCTGCTCTGCGTCAAGCATGCTTTTTGCTTCTATGAATATGTATCCCCGCATGCCGTGTGGATGTATCACTGAGTACACTTCCAGTTTTTTCTTTTTGGCATTGGACGCTATGAAGTCCATGACCTGCTCTTCGCGGTTTGCGGTTGTTCGTATTGCGAATATTTGCGCTTGTGGTTCTTCCATTTTACAAAAACAGGTTTCTTGCCAGCTGCAGCAAAAATCCTATCAGCCCTATTAGTATTATGCCTATGCCCGTTACCTTTACTATGGTAAAAAACTCGGCTTTTGTTGGCTTTCTCGTTATTGCCAGCACTCTTCTGCTTTCAAGCATAAAGGTCTTAAGTCTGCTGCCTGCTGAAGTCTGCATTCTGAAACATGAAACAGGGGGGCGTTTTTAAAGCTTGCTATTTTTGACTCTGTCTATTCTACGGGACTTCTGAATAGCGAAAGTCCCTTAGTTCCGACAGAGTCAGGAATAAACTAAAAAGTTTTTATATATTGGTTAAATAAAAACAAAAAAATGCAAAAAAAGAGGTTGCTATTCTTATTTCTCAGCAGTGCAGAGAAGTTGTTGAGATGGATGTAGGGTAATTGCAGAAAATATTTATCCTTGCCCGCATTAATTTCAGGAATTAATCAAGAAACTCTATTCCAAGCTCAGATTCCACTTCTGTTTTTCTCTGTGCTGCGTGCATTCTTTCCTTTCCGAAGATTTGCTCTGAGCTTACGCCTGTTACGATGAGCATTGTCCGTATTATCTTTGGCAGGTCTTCGTAGATTTGCGCGCCCCAGATGATTTTGGCGTTTTCGTCCAGCTTTGAGCTTACTGTCTCAACCACTTTTCTCGCTTCTTCAAGCGTCATGTCCGGGCCTCCTGACACATTTATTAATGCCCCGTTGGCGCCTGTAACATCCACATCAAGCAGCGGGTTGTTTATAGCTTTCTCCACTGCTTCCACAGCCCTGTTTTCTGAGTCTGATTCGCCTACTCCGATTAGCGCTACTCCGCCGCCTGTCATTACTGCTTTTATGTCAGCAAAATCCAGGTTTATCAGCCCTACTTTTGTCACCATTTCTGCTATGCCTTTGACTGCGCTGGTCAGTATTTCATCAGCTACCTTGAAGGCAGTCATTAGCGGGAGGTCTGGTGCAAGTTCAAGCAGCTTGTCGTTGGGTATTACTATAAGCGTATCTACAATGTTTTCCATTCTTTCAAGCCCTATCATGGCGTTTTCGTAGCGCCTGTTGCCTTCCATGGTAAAGGGCATGGTTACTATGCCGACTGTCAGCGCTCCGAGTTTTTTTGCTGTTTCTGCTATGACTGGCGCTGAGCCGGTTCCTGTGCCGCCACCGAGCCCGCAGGTTATGAATACCATGTCAGCGCCTGTTAAGGCGTCTTTGATGTCGTGCTCTGATTCGCGCGCTGCTTCCTCCCCTGTTTTGGGGTCTGAGCCTGCTCCCAGGCCGTGAGTCAGTTCTTTTCCTATCAGAATTTTTTTGTCGGATGTTGTGTACAGGAGGTCCTGCGCATCGGTGTTGACTGCTATGATTTCAGCTCCTACTACCCCGACTTCAGCTATTCTGGTTACTGTGTTGTTTCCTGCGCCGCCTGTTCCGACAACTTTGATGCTTGCCTTCTGCATTGACAGCATTTGTTCCAGTTCAGCGTCTACAGAATTGCTGACAGGATGTGCTCTGGCTTCCCCTGAATGCATTATTATGCTTCCCATTTAACCCAACGCCAAAAAAAATTATTTCAGAATGGGGTGACACTACTATTTAAATTTTGTTGTTTGGCTGCTGGCTGTTTTCAGGTGTTTTCGTCACCTGGACGGTAACAGTTTTTATTTCCTTTACAGCATCCGTAATTTTCCTGGCAAGGGTGTCCTGCACTTCTTTTGGAATTTCTGCTGCTGATTTCAGCGTCAGTGTTTCGCCTGCTATTTCTTTTTCCATGCTTATGCCGAGCAGTTTCAGGATTGCGTCAGCTTTTTCATTGACGCCAGTCACTATTCTTTTGACTTCCACTTCGTATTCAAGCTCTTTTCCTGAAAGCGGGTGGTTGAAGTCCACTACTGTCCTGCCGCCGCTTACGGTTTTGATTGTTCCTATGTAGCCGTCCATGTTAACCTGAAGGCCAGGCACCGGAGTTATTTGCTGCTGCCGGAACTTGTTCGTTGACACAAGTTTAATGAGCTGAGGGCTTTTGTTGCCAAAGCCGTCTTCAGGCGGTATCCTAAACGCATACTTTTTCCCGGCCTCTTTGCCGATAAGATTCTTTTCAAGCCCTGCAATCAGGTGTTTTTTGCCAAGGCAGACAATTACCGGCCCGTACGTTGCCTTTGAGTCGTGCAGGCCGTTTTGTTTTGCAACTTCGTCTGATGTGGTGTCAAATACTGCTCCTTCTTCTGCGATTTTTCCTGTGTAGTCCAGCTCAACAAAGTCGCCTTCTTTCAGTTCCTGCATGAAAAGGGCAAAGGGCAGTCAATTTATAAATATTGCCCAAAAATCTTGGCCACCGAATCAGGGACTGGAGAATGAGGCATATTTTCAGGCGCAGCTCTCCGTGCTTCCGGGGATGGGAAAATTGCCGGCCCCAGTCCTGTGCTCAGGTCCAGGCGGTGTCTGACTCTCCACAGGACTTCAATGATTTCAGCTGTATCGCGTGACAATGCCATCAGCATTTCGTGGTCGGCAGTGGGAATTACCCCGCTTGCCTTATAATAGCATATTGAGGCAATTTTTCTTTGCGCATGAAGCATTGGCCCTTCCTCGTAAAACATTGTTACAAATAGTGAGAGGTCTCCAGTTCGAAGCCGGCTTTCGACTATTGATCTGTATTGCCCTGCTCGGGCAGCAAGCGTTCTGCGTCTCTCGTCATACAGGGCTTTTAAAGCATCCTCATCCGAGGCTCCCCCCAGGATTTCGGTAACGTATTGCTTCATCCCCTTGGCAATTTCAGATGGCGGAAACTGCAGGTCAAACTCAAGCGCTACCATGCGGGGCTCCAGAGAAATGGGCTCATTCAAAAAATCAATGCCGGGCATCCGTAACCCTGCGCGAAGTGGTTATATAAATTTAGTCTATATACATTATTGATTGCTTATAGCTTTTATTATGGCGAAGGCAGTTTCCTCTGCTGTCTGCCCGGTGGTGTCTATCACCAGATCATAATGTTTTTTGTCGTACGGGTTGAGGTTGTAGTATTTTTTGTAGCGGTGCAGTTCTGACTTCTTGCGTTTGTTAATGTTTTCCAAAGTTGCCTTTAAGCTTTGGTTCTCATTTTCCAGGTGTCTTTTTGCCTTGAATATGCGCTGAGCAGCGGTGTTTTTGTCAACATCGAGGAATACTTTGAATGACCGCGGAATAAAATGCCAGCCCAGCCGTGAGTCAAGCACTATGTTGTCTTGCCTGCCAAGCGATATCTGCATGTCGTCCAGTTCCTCATCAATTGTTTCATCGCTTTCCGCATCTTTGCTGAGCTCAAGCAGTGTTTTTTTCCTTTTCTTTGCTATTACCCGCATGAAGTCTCCGACAGAATAATGCCTGTATTTCAGCTTCTTAGCTAAAATCTGGGCTACCGTGCTTTTTCCTGAGCCCGCGCTGCCGGATACCGTTATTATCATATTGTTTTCCAAGAAGCATGTTTATTTAAATGTTTCAATCGCCTGCGTCCTTGAGGTTTATCTCGCGATGGAGAATTTAATTGGCAGCAGCGCTGTCTCAGTCTATCAGTATCTCAATTATCTTTGCGTATGCAGGCCTCGTTATTAATACTCCGACTGTTATGCCTATGATTGTTGTTACTGCAAATCCTCTCAATAATCCTGCGCCTATGATGAACAGCGGTATCATCGCTACCAGCAGCGTAAAGTATGCTCCGAAGATTACTGAGAACGCCCCTTTTGTTTTTTCTTTCCAGCTTTTTGCGCGGTTTTCTCCGCTTAGAGCTTCATTTGTTATGATTATCTGGTCATTTACCCCTGTGCCTACTGCGGCTATTATTCCTGCGATTGCTGCCAGGTCCATGTTCCACTTGATTAATGACGCCACCCCCAGCAGCAGGAATACTTCCACAATGCTTGTCAGCATCATCGGGAGCGCAATTGCAATTTTTCTGTATACGGCAAAGAGGACGATTGACACAGCTAACATCGCAACTAATCCGGTGAGTAAGGCATTTCTGACAAATTCCTCTCCTAAGACCGGGCTTACTACATCTGTCTGCGCAACTTCCAGTTTTACAGGCAGCGAGCCGGTTATAAGAATCGTTTGCAGCTGCTTCATGTTTTTTATGGCTTCTTTTGATGCTGTGTTTTGCGTTGCGCCGGAGCCGGAGCCGGATATCTGCACTGAAACCGAGGGCTGGCCTTTGAGGCTTTCTGCTATGTTGAGCTCATCCACCAGCTCATCATCCAGGTAGAGGAGCAGCTTCTCGCTCAGATAGCCGTCTGTTACGGGCAAATTTTTGGTTGCCTCAGCCTGCCGCTGGGCTGCCTCGTGGCTGAGCGTTATTGAAAAGTAGAAGGGGCATGCCCATTCTGATGGTGAAAGTTGCTGGCATCCTCCGCCGTAATAGTCAATGCCTGAGCACTGGGCTGACCTGCATACGTCCACTACGTCGCTTCCTCTGAACACTGACTCGTTCCCTACTGTTGCCTCAAATTTTCCTTGCGCAGATATGAGCTCTTTGACTTCTTCCTCATTTACGCCTGCAACTTCAACCATGATGTATTGCTGTCCGCTGATGTCTGATGCGTCCCTTACTACAACGTCTGAGAGTCCGAACACGTTCAGGCGCTTGTTCATGTTTTCTATGAGCAGCTCAAGGTCTGTTTCGCTTATTTTTTCCGCCGGCCGCAGCAGCACGCGCGTGCCGCCCTGCAGGTCAAGCCCTGTCCTGATGTTTGTTTTCGGGCGCTCAGCCACTTCTATGCCTAAGTCTGCGCTTTGGTTTTGCTCGTCAAACAGCACTGTCAGCTTGTAGAATGCTTTTTCCGTTTCAATGAAGATTGTTTCGTTTGCAGCGAGGTTGCTTGTGAGCTCGGCAAATGACTCTGTATCTTTTACTTCCCTGCTGTTTACGCTTATGATGTGCTCGCCTGCTTTAACTCCTGCAAGCGATGCCGGACTGTCCCTCTCAACGCTTTTGGCTGTTACGCCATCTCTCCAGGGATTGGGATTGATTGCAATGAGTGCTACGGCTATGGCTATGATTAATGCAATCACCCTCTTGTCCCTTATTATTCGCATTAGCTTATTTTTCATACATGCCTCTCTCCATATACCATCTGAGTACGCCTGCGTTCGTCAGCCAGGTGTGCAGCAGGTCAAACGCAAGCCCTATGACAAGTATGAGCATTATTTGCCTGATAGTTTCTGCCTGCGTCAACAGCAATCCGGCCGTTACTGCTATCATGGCAGTTACTGTGAGGAAGATTCCTGTCTTTGCTGCATTCACAATGCGGTCAAAGATTTTTTCCTGCCTGCCTTTGAGGACTCGCATAGTCAAAAGTATGTCCGTATCTACAGAATAGCCCAGCAGAAGCATGAATGCTGCAAGCCCTGCTGTGGAAACTTTTACCTGCAGCAGCGATATTACGGCAAAGGTGCACAGGATGTCTACAAAAACTGTCCACACTACAAACCCGGACGGGATAAGTATCCAGCGTCCTGCCGCAAACCTGAAATACACAAAGACTACAGCTGCCATCAGCGCAAACGCAGCTGCCATGCTTATCATAATTGATTTGAAGAAGTTAGCTCCCAGCGAGCTGCCGATTGTCTGAACAGAGAATTCGTTGTCCGCCAAAGGCCCTGTTTTTTCCTGTATCAGCTGTAAAAATCTCCCAACATCCTCGTCGCTTTGCACTCCTGCATCCAGTATTATGCCTCTGTCAGCTCCTGCTGCAGTGAGTTTTCTCGCATTCACAGTTGTTCCTAATGATTCGGAGATATCGTCAAACTGCCGGAGATTGTCGTAAGTTTTAAGGATGGTTACTGTCACTCCGCCCCTGATTGACACGTCTTTCTGGAAAAACTCGCCTGTTGTGGAGTAGCTGAACAACAGCACGGCAACTGCCAGCAGCACGACAGCAGCAGGAATTATCAGCAGTTTCCTGTAGTTTTCATCATAATGCTTAAGAAAAAAATTGCGCTGTTCCTGCCTAAGATGCTTCGGCCTGAAGTCTGTTTTCCTGTAATTCTTTTCTTCCGCTGCCCTGATGTTTTCAGGCAGCTTATCTCCGCTTCCTTCAAAAGATTGCGATACGTCTGTGCTGCCGGCAGGATTGTTTTTTTCGTCCATGATTCTGGGAGCTTATGGAAGGTTAATAAAGGTTTTGTATTAAACGGATTTGAATTCACCCTGCTGCTGTTTGCTGTCCGCGCTGCTTATCTGCCCTCCTTAACTTTCGAAGGAGGGCAGGTAAGCAGCGCAGCGAAATGTGGAACGTTAGCAGCAATAAATCGACAAATGCGTATTAAACCCTTCCATACTTCTTCTCCGCCGCAGCTTTCACCAGCCCGTAATACAGGGGCGATGGCTGCTCAAGCCGCGACTTGTATTCCGGGTGCGCCTGGGTTGCTGCAAAGAATCTCAGGTTTGGCAGCTCTATGAACTCAACGAGCTTGCCGTTCCTGCTTGTGCCTGAAATGACAAGCCCGTTCTTTTCAAGTATTTTGTGGTATTTCGGATTGACCTCGTAGCGGTGCCTGTGCCTTTCGTGCACTGACGGTTTGCCGTAAAGCTTCATTGTTTTTGTGCCGCTTTTAAGAACTGAATATTCTGCCCCCAATCGCATCGTAGCGCCTTTTTCGTAGATTTTACGTTGTTCAGGAAGCATCATCACGACCGGATTTTTTGTAGCCGGGTTTATTTCGGTTGAGTTCGCTCCTTTAAGGTGGCAGACGTTCCTTGCAAACTCTATGACTGCTATCTGCAGCCCGTAGCACAGCCCGAGGTATGGTAAGTTCTGCTCCCGCGCATATTTTACTGCCGCTATCTTGCCTTCCGCCCCCCTGCTTCCGAATCCGATGGGAACGATAATTGCGTCAATGTCAGAGAAAACTGTGTCTATTGGCGCTTTGCCCTGCTCTATGTCAGTGGTCTCCACCATTTTCACTTTTACTTTTGTGCTTAAATGGGCTCCTGCATGGTTGAGCGCTTCTATCAGGCTGGCGTAAGAGTCTGTCAACCCCGTATATTTTCCGCAAAGCGCCACATTGACTGTCCTGTTGCTGTTCCTGATGTTGGCAATAAGTTTTCTCCATTCCTGCAGGTCATTTTTGGGCGTAAAGCTGAATTTCTCGGCAATTATTTTGAGAAGCCCCTCCTCTTCCAAATCTATGGGTATCTCGTAGATTGAATGCACGTCAGGTGCCGGTATCACCGCGCTGACTGGAACATTGCAGAACAGGGAAATTTTTTCCCTTGACTGCTCGCTTATTTTGTCTTTGCTTCTTGCAATTATTATGTCAGGCATAATGCCCGTTTCCCTGAGCAGCTGCACATCCCTTTGTGCCGGCTTGGTTTTTTGCTGGCCCAGCGATGGCACATAGGGAACATAGGTCAGGTGCACGTACATTATGTTGCTGCTGCCCACGTCCTGCCTTAATTGCCGGGCTGCCTCCACAAACCACGAGTTTTCTATGTCTCCCACTGTTCCGCCTATTTCTATGGTTACGATGTCTGCTTTTTCCTTTGAAGCTATCTGCATCCACTGGTTTTTTATTTCGTCAGTCAGGTGCGGAATTACCTGCACTGTTTTCCCGAGAAACTCGCCTTTCCTTTCCTTTTTGATTATGCTGTCATACACTTTTCCTGTTGTCAGGTTCCATTCTGACTTGCAGTTAATATTAAGAAAGCGTTCATAGTGGCCGAAGTCCATGTCCACTTCTCCGCCGTCTTCAAGAACGAACACTTCTCCGTGCTCAAACGGGTTCATTGTTCCGGGGTCTATGTTCAGGTATCCGTCGCATTTGATAGGCACGACCTTGAAATTCCTTGAAAGCAGCTTTCCTATTCCTGCCGTGGAAGTTCCCTTTCCTATGCCGGAAACCACGCCGCCAGTTACTATTATCCACTTTGCAGAATGTGTTGTGTGCATGGAAAAGGTACGCAGCAGGTTGTATTTAAAAGTTTCGAGGCGCTGTCTCATTGACATATCAAACTGCTGAACACCTGCGCTCCGTCAAAGAAGCCGGGTTAAGGATTATGCAGGCACTAAATTTTCTACCTGAAACTCTCTCAAAAGGCCGGGGTTGTTTTCTTTAACAAAAAGAAGCTCTACTCCAATCAAGCTGCCATCCTTATCATAATCCAGTATAGTGTGCTTATCAACTTTTTTAGTGCGTGCTACTTCGGTATCTCTTAGCTTTATATACATGGCATCTGCATCAGGGTCATATCGTATTTTCATCACACAGGGTAAACGGTCACTACCTTTATATACTTTTCTTTTACATAAACCACTTCAAGGGTGATGCCATTTAAGGTCTTTCTGGCATAGTACTTGTTCTTGCCTTCTTTCTCTGTTTCATCAGGATGTTTTATTGTTTCTTCAACCCAGACTTTCTCAATCTTTCTTTCCTTAATTTGCTCTTCGCTATGAAAAGTATAGCGTATTTCCATTCTACCCGCCAAACGCTTGCATCAAACTGCTGAACACCTGCGCTCCGTCAAAGAAGCCGAATGGCAGCATGTTGAATATGAACAGGAACATGTTTATCTGCTTTGTAAGCACAAGGTGCTGCGCGTATTTCTTCAGCCAGCCCTGCTTTAATGCAGCTGTGGCAAACAGGAATAGCAGCAGATTGACCAGTGGCCCTGCAAAAGCTATCAGCGCCCTGACAAGAGGTTCAATGTTTGCAGCAGAATACGTTACATACCCCGGCACAAAGAACAGGAACGGAAAGTTCAGAAGCTTCAGCACCACTCCTATACCCAGCCACGTGTATGCAGCATGGAACGTCGCATCAAACCCGTAAGCCATCGCCGCTGCTTTATGCCCAAGCTCATGCAGCGCGATGGCAGGCGCAGTTACGATTACCGCATTTTTGAATCCCTCGCTGAAAAAGCGCTGCTTCCTGAAATCGGTCAGCGGGTCGTAATCGCCGGTTGGCCGTATCTGAACACGGTCTTTGAATATGAAGCCAACAGCAGCTATCATTATCACTAAGTCTATTATTTCTCCGAACGTTACGAATGCCATTTTGTGATAACTTATTTTGATATCAGTTTATATAGTTTTTAGTTTTGTACAGTATCTCCGATTGCAGCTGTGGCACTGCGTGCTGCGCAGTGGATGGAACTAAGGCAGTTTCGGAGATACTGGGTTTTAGTGTAAAATTATAAATAGTGGCGCTGGCACTGTATTTGAAAATGCAGCACCATTTCTTTGTTCTGAGGCGCGGCCAGGAGGTAGTGAAGGAAACCCTGGCTTTTTGCGTGCAGAAAAACATTAGCGCAGCTTATTTTACTGCCATCGGAGCAGTTTCTTCTGCAGAGATTTCTTACTATGACATTCAGAAGAGGGAATATTTGTCCAGGTCTTTTGGAGATGTTGAGATTGACGCCATTACAGGCAACATTGCCGTGATGGACGGCAAGCTTGTTTTGCACGCCCACGGCAATTTCTCAGACCGCGAAATGAAAACTGTTGGAGGCCACCTGAAGAGTGCTGTGGTATCTGGAACGTGCGAGGTTTTCCTTGTTCCGCTTAAGGAAAGTCTTGTCAGGAAGTTTGATGAGGATACCGGGTTGAACCTGATTAAATAAGAGTTGGCAAGGCAATGTTTAGTCTTGTGTCCTGCAGTCCTGAGATTGCCGATGCCTTCTTTGCTGATTTTTTTCTCCCCCTTAAAAATTTATAGGGGGAGGAAAAAATCAGCTCAGAGCAAGCGTGGTTTTGGCACTTAACTTGAAATTGCCAGTTGGCAATAACTTTTTAAAATTTCGCTCATTGCCTATTGCGATGACTTCGCTTGTTGCCTGCCTTGGCTCCGGGAAGGGTACGTGGACTGAGGTTAAGAAGCTGATTGCAGCTGAATCGTGGGATAAGGTTTTCTTGGTCACTAACGCATTCGGCAAGGAAAGGTTTGAAGCAGAAGCTGATTTCATCGTTGTTGACGACCTGCAGCCGCCGCAGGCAATTACGCCTGTAATAATCAGTCAGTTGAAGGGCAAAATTGCTGACACAGAGGTTGCGGTTAATCTTTCTTCCGGCTCCGGAAATCTGCATATGGCAGTGTTGTCTGCGCTCATTAAGCTTGGCTTCGGGATACGTTTGGTTGGCATGTCCAATGAGAAAGTTGAAGAAATTTAGTAGGATTTCTAAAAGTATTTAAACAATAATCTTATTGCAAGGAGTGATGAAGAGGGTCAACTTGTCAATTACGGCAAAAGCAGAAAATGCTTTGTTGGATAAATTAGTGAAATTTATTCCGGAATTTGCAGGTCCTGACGCGCTTACTTTGATTGCGCTGCTTGCTGCCATTGGCATTGGCACTGCGTATTTCTTCGCGCCTCAGTTCAAAGTGCTTTATCTTGCGGCTGCTGCTCTTTATTTTGTTCATTGGTTTGGCGATTCGCTGGACGGCAGGATTGCGCGGATTCGCAAAACGCCCCGTCCTAATTACGGGCATTACGTTGACCACGTGCTTGATGGAGTTTCTGCCGCAGTTATCCTTGGTGGCTTGACTGCTTCAGGCATTACGTTGACGGCTGCGTGGCTGTGGGTGTCTTTGGGTTTTCTTTTGCTTATGATTCATGCTTTCCTGAAAGCGAGCGTTACCGGCAGCTTTGAGCTTTCGTTGGGGCCGCTTGGGCCGACTGAGGCACGGCTGATTGGAGCAGGGTTCAGCGTTTTGCTTTTCTTTGCCCAAAATCCGGTGCTTTTTGTATTTGAATTTGCCCGGACGCTTTACCCATTCACCTTTCTGGACGTTGTTGGCACGGTTGCTGCAGCTTTCATTTGGATTGTTCTGATTGTTCAGGTGTTGTCAACAGCCAGAGTTCTTGACAAAGAAGACAGGGCTAAGTGGTCCTAATCCATTATCCCCAGCCACTGGTAGATTGCCTTTTCTGCTGCCATGACTATGCTTTCCCCGTTCCCCTGGATGACAGCGCAGTTGCCCAGAAGCTCTATTTTGGTTTGCTCAGCTGATTTTAGGTAGATGACTGTGCTGTTTGTGTTCTCGCATGTTACGATTGGGCGTGTTTCGCATGCTTCTGTTTCGTTTCGCGTGCATGCTGCCTGCACCTCTCTTTCAAACGGCTCTGTCAGTTTGCGTGCAAGGTCAATTGCTGCCAGGGCGAGGTATTTTTGATCGGGTTGTTCGCCAGAAGGGTCGATAGTGATGTACACTGGCTCCAGCTGGAACCTTATGTCTGTCTGCCCTGTTATCGGAATGCTCTCAACTTCTTCAGGATGGTGGCGGAAGTCCAGCACGTAAATCTGTCCTTCGCGTTCCCATTCTGTCTGCCAAAGGCCATTTTCGTTTACAAACTGGTAGCCGTTGTAGTCTGCCCGGTCGCCATTTTCAGAGATTAGCAGCAGGGCGGCAAATCCTGCAATTATAATTAAAACCGCTGCTGCCACAATTATCGAGCTCTTGCTGATTTTCATGGCTTTACACCCAATAGCTCGTACATTGTTTTGTCTTTTATCCTGCTTAAAGCGGTTTCAGACTCTGCGTTTACTATAATGCAGTTGGCTTCTTCAGTTATTTCTGTCGTGGCATTGGTAAAGTTGAAGTACAGCACAGGAATTGATTCGGTTGCGTCTTCGCAGGTTATTATTTCTTTCCCGAATTCATTTTCGGCTGTAAATGCAACCTGGACAAAAGTGTCAGCGCCAATGAGCCTGCTTACATCGTATTGCATGCTGCTTATTGCTCCTGCGATGCTGCTGTTTGCATCTGAAGTTGCGTAAATCATCGCCGCTGAATTTATGCTGTCCGCAATTGCTGCAACGTCCTCATCAGCTAAATCCTCCGGATAATGGCTAAACTCAAAGATTTGCCCGTCTACTTGCGTGGCAAGCCCTGTCTGCGTCGGAAAAAACTCAATGCCGTTGTACTTTATCTTATCATCCCCGCCCTGCAGCCCGAACGGCACTGCGCTGAACGTAAATCCGATTACGCTGCTGAACAGAACTATGAAAATTACTATAGTGAATGTTCTTTTTTTCCACTTGCTTTCTTCCGGGCGTATTGGCATTTGGGCGTGTAGCTGAGTGATTGTTTATATTATTATTGTTTTGACGCAGTATCTCAGCAACCGGACTATTTTCCTGCCACGCTTTCCCTTTGAATAACTGCCATCTGCTTTTTTTCCCTCCCAAAAAATTTAAGGGAGGGAAAAAAGCAGCGCAAAGCAATAACGACAGAGGAGGAAACAGGGCGTGGTTGCAAGCAGGCAAAGCAGGTTGCCTGCGGAGATGCTGAAAAACCAATGTCAAGTTGTGTGTCCTGCAATCCTGAGCTTGCCGATGCCTGCTTGGCTGATTTTTTTCTCCCCCCTTATTTTTTAAGGGGGGGAGAAAAAAATCAGAGCAGTGTGCGACAGTTTTGCCACTTAACTTGAAATTACCAAAAACCAGTAAAATTCTTAAATAGCAGCGTCCAGAATTGCAGTTATGCCCGGAAAGAGCGTTATCCGCCTTGAGAATGTCTGGAAAATATATCAGATGGGTGAGGTTAAGGTTGAAGCGCTGCGCGGCCTTAGTTTTGAAGTAAGCTCTGGCGAGTTTGTTGCGATTGAAGGGCCTTCTGGCAGCGGGAAGTCAACAGCCATGAACATGATTGGAGCTTTGGATTATCCTACGAAAGGCAGCGTTTATCTTGATGATCACGATATCAGCAGGCTTTCTGAGAGCCAGCTCGCTGTCATCAGGGGCAGGAAGATTGGTTTTGTTTTCCAGCAGTTTAATCTGCTTGCAAACCTTTCTGCCCTGGAGAATGTTGAGCTGCCCATGATGTTTCAGGGCGTTGCTGTTTCCGCAAGGCGTGAGCGCGCCAGGCAGCTTCTTGTTTCTGTTGGTCTGGGCGAGCGCTTAATGCACAAGCCGTCTGAGCTTTCAGGCGGGCAGCAGCAGCGCGTTGCCATAGCCAGGGCTTTGTCCAACGACCCTGAAGTTTTACTGGCTGACGAGCCAACTGGCAACATTGACTCCAGGACTGGCAGGGAGATAATGAAGCTCATTGCCGGCTTGAACAGGCAGGGAAAAACGGTTGTTATGATTACGCATGACCGCAGTTTGGCTAAGCTCGCTGACCGCATTGAGCACCTGAAGGACGGCCGATTGGCATGAAACTTTTTGCGATTGCAGTTTTTGCAGCATTGATGCTGGCTGCCGCAGCCAGTGCAGAGGTTAAAGGGCCTCAGATTGATGTTAAGCTTATAAATCAGAATCCTGACCCGGTTGAGCCGGGCGATGATGTTGAGCTCCGGTTTAGGGTGGATAACAACATTTCTGCCACTGTTGATGATGTCGAGGTGGAGCTTCTTGCAGAATACCCCTTTACAATCCTTGGGCCTGCATTGAAGAATATAGGCAGTCTTGACGCCAGCCAGAAGGGTGCAAGTGCTTTTGTTGTCAAATACAGGGTATTTGTGGAAAGCAGCGCTGACGAGGGCGAGCATCCGCTTTACGTGCGCTACAGGATTGGGAACGCTGCCTGGAGCAAAACAGCTTTTGATGTAAGCGTTGAGCCGGCTGACGCGATTCTGGGTGTGGTTTCTGCTGATGACATTAATATTAGTTCAGGCTCAGTGGCTGATTTTGGCGTTACCTTAAAGAATTACGGCAAGTCCTTGGTAAAGGATGTTCGGGTTAAGCTGGACCTGGGCAGCACTCCGCTTTTTCCTTTGGGCAATTCAAATGAGGTGGTTATTGAAAGCATTGCTGCCGGCGCTTCGGAAACTGCTGCTTTTAAGCTGGTTGCTGCCCATGATGCTGCTTCTTCATATTACAAGACCGGAGTTCAGCTTCACTACCTGGATGACTCAGGCAAGTCTCATCTGCGCAACGCAAGCATCGGCATTGTTGTCTATGATAAGCCCGTTTACAGCTTGGCTGTTAAGGAATCAGATGTTAACACGCCTGATTCTAACGGCGAGGTTGTGATTAGCGTTTCCAATACCGGCCCTGCTGAGATAAGGTTTATGGAAGCTGAGCTTCTCAGCACTGCTGATTACAGGGTTCTTTCAGCTCCAAAGGTTTATCTCGGCAACCTTGAGGCAGATGATTTTGAGACTGCTGAATTTAGCATCAGGACCGCGAAGGTCAGGCCGGGGAATATTGATTTGCGCGTAAAGTTAACGCATAAGGACAGCCTTAACCGCGAGATTGTTAATACTGAGGTCGTTCAGCTTCCGATTTATTCTGGAAGGGACGCTGCCAGGTTTGGCTTGGCTGCCAAGCAGCGAAATTATTTGGTTGTGTTTGCGATGCTTGGCGTGCAGGTGATAGCAGCTGTCTTTGTTCTGTTCATGCTGATTGACTGCCAGAAAAACAGTATGCCTAAGTATAAGAAGACTTTGTGGACGGTTGTCATACTCACAGGCATTGGCGCGGTTCTTTATTATTTCCTTGCTCGCAGGAAAAAATGAGCCTTAAGGACGATGTTGTAATTGTATTGAGAAACGTTTCTCACAGGCGGCTTCGTTCGTGGCTGACTGTTATCGGGGTAGTTATAGGAGTAGCTGCCATCATCGCACTGGTGTCAGCAAGCCGCAGCCTGGAAGCTTCCATTCAGGAGCAGTTTGAGGCGTTTGGAAGCGATAAGATAAGCATTTACGCTGCCTCCAGTGGCGGCCCTCCTGGCTTTGATGCTAACCTGAACGTGGATGATGCTGATGCTGTCCGGAAGGTGAAGGATTACGGCCTGGTTGTTGAAATGCTGTTCAAGTCAGCAAAAGTTGAGTTCAGGGGCGAGCCGGTCAATGCGCTTATTTCCGGCTTTGATTCCGGGATTGCTGTGGAAACTTTCAAGGAGTTTAATCTTGATTTTCGTGAAGGCGGGCCTTTTGAGTCAGATTCAAACAAGGTTGTAATTGGTTCCAGAGTGGCTGACGACCTTTTTGATTCGCAGCTTTTCGTTGGCAGCAAGCTGGAAATTAACAGCGAAAAATTTGAGGTAGTGGGCATTGTTGAGTCAGTCGGGAATCCTCAGGACGACTCCAACATTTACATGCCTCTTGAAGTCATGCGTGATTTGTTTGGCGACCGCACAAGCGTTTCTTTTATAGTTGGCAAGGTCAAGCCCGGCTCTGACCTGAATAAGGTGTCAGCCCGCACAGCAGCTGAGCTTTCGCGGATCAGGAGCGAGGAAAGCTTTGAGGTCTCCACCCCCGAGCAGCTTATTGAGCAGCTCAGCATTATCCTGGGCATTCTTCAGGGCGTTCTTGCAGGCATCGCTGCAATCTCGCTCCTTGTTGGCTCAGTGGGCATCGCAAACTCAATGTACACCTCTGTTCTGGAGCGCATAAGGGATATTGGAATCATGAAAGCTGTCGGCGCAACCAATGCTGAGATTGCCATGATTTTTTTGATAGAGGCAGGGCTTATAGGCCTTGTAGGCGGCATTATCGGCATCGCTTTCGGCATTGGCATCGCTTACCTTATCGGCTTTGCCGCAGCTCAGGCAGGATTTGGTGTTTTGAAGATAAGGATTGAGCCGTTGCTGATTTTGTTTTCATTAATATTTGCAGTCGGAGTGGGCGCAGCTTCAGGTTATTTCCCTGCCAGGCGCGCATCCAGCTTAAAGCCGGCAGATGCATTGAGAAAATGAAAGACTACCTGTTGTTTTCGTGGAACAGCATAAGGCATCGCGGCCTGCGCTCGTGGCTGACAATTGTTGGCATAGTGATAGGCGTGGCAGCAATAGTCTCGCTGATTACCATCGGCCAGGGCATGAGCAACGCCATTGAGGAGCAGTTTGAGAAGCTCGGCATCAGAAACATCCGCATTGTCCCTGCAAGTTTGCACGGCCCTCCCACTTCGTTTTTCACGTTGCCGAATGAGATAATTGGCAAAACTGAAGCTATAAGCGTTGTTGAGTATGTTGACGTTGCGATGATAGAGTCAGGCACTCTTGAATTTAACAAAGAGGAGAAGTTTGTCCAGGTCTGGGCTGTTGACGTCAAGCTCGCAGACCGCGGCTTCGCAGACCTTGATGTGATGGCTGCTGAAGGCCGCCTGTTCCTTCCTGGCGATAGCGGCGTGATGGTGCTTGGCAGCACTGTCGCTGAGGAAGAGTTTGATAAAGCTATAAGCGCGAAAAACAATGTGGTATTTCAGGATAATAAGTTCAGGGTTGTTGGAGTTTTTGCTGAGACAGGCACTGAGATTGACAGCAGAGTTTACATTCCGCTGCAGGATGCCCGCGACATATTCAACAGGCATGACGACATTAATGCAATGGTCGTGCACGTCAAGGACGGCGTTTCGGTAGGCGATGCGCAGCAGCAGATTGAGCGTGAATTGCTGAGAAGTTTTGACGACGAGGACTTTGACATCCTCACTCCCGAGCAAATCCTCAGCCAGATTAACACCATTCTGGGAGCAGTGCAGGCAGTGTTTGCAGGCATCGCAGCCATCTCGCTGCTCGTCGGAGCAGTCGGCATAATGAATGCAATGTTCACCTCTGTGCTTGAGCGAACCCGTGAAATAGGAGTCATGAAGGCAGTCGGCGCAAAGAACTCTCACATAGCAATTATTTTTCTGTCAGAAGCAGGCATCATGGGCGCAGCAGGCGGAGCAATAGGCATAGCAGTCGGCACCGCGCTTGCGTTCGCAGTCGGCTTTGCCGCGCAGGCATTCGGCTTCCCTTTCCTGAGCATAAAAGTGGACCCTGTTATTGTAATAGCTGCGTTAATTTTCAGCTTCCTTGTAGGAGCAGTTTCAGGCCTGCTTCCCGCAATGCAGGCAGCCAGGCTCAAGCCGGTGGACGCTCTGAGATACGAGTGAAACGAGCATCTCAAAGCTGCGAATGGCAATGAGCATGCTTTGAGGGATGAGTGAAGCAAAAAGATATAAATAATAGTATACTATTAGTAGGCTATTAGGTGATGCGAATGGTTACTTTAACAGCTGACGTGACTGAAGGAGTGAAGAGAATGACCAGAAAACTAATTAAAACCGGCCTTTACAAATCTCAGTCAGAGGTTGTAAGGGATGCTATCAGGCAACTGGCATATAAATATAGTGCTGAAACCGCGCTTTCAATAGAGGAAATAAGAAGGATAGTGAAAAAGACGCGTAAGACCGGAAAGAGCATGTCAGATTTAGTGAGGAAAGTAAGGGATGAGTGATGATATATGTTGACTCGTCTGCATTCGCCAAATATTATGGCGATGAGCGTGAAGAGAAAGGAATTCGCTATATGGACTGGCTTGTTGAAAAGGCGAAGAGGGGAGAAAGCCATCTAACATCTTCTTTCCTTATGATTGGCGAATTGGTTTCTGTGTTGGACAAGTGGGCGCGGCAGAAGCGTATGCTGCCTTTGGAAAGCAAAGAGTTGCTGAAACGTTTTGTGCTTGACATAAAAGAGCTTGTTGAGAGGAAAATGCTTGAGTTCAAACCCGTTGATACAAGAGTTATCCTGGGTTGCCTGGAATTTATAGGAAAGCATCACATTGCCGTTAACGATGCGATACATCTGCACACAGCTCTGATGAACAAAAGCGAGGTTACCGAGTTTGTTTGCTCAGATAAAAAGCTGCTTATCGCTGCAAGAAAGGAAGGCCTGAAAACGTTTAATCCGGAAAAAGTCTAGAAACTCTGAAATTCTCTCCGCCTTGCAGGCAGCCAGGCTCAAGCCTGTGGACGCTCTGAGATACGAGTGAAACGAATAACGCAACGCTACGAATGACAACGATTTTTCTTTGGGTTTGCCCCGCAAAGTTGAGCGTGGCTAATCTGCTCATCACTTCTACTAACTATACAGTATTTCTGCAAGACTTTCAGGCAATCCACTATTCTCTGAAAAGATAAAGCTTGTTTCCCTCACTTGTGGTTTTCCCATTCCTAAGAATTTTTGCACAGCTGAACGCATAGCTGAGGGCTGCGTGTAATGGGTTACTTTTAATGTGCTGCCCGCTTCACTTACACGCATCACATCCACACTTATCACATCCTGTCCGACAAGCCAATGACCGCGCACATAGATGCAGCCATCATACTCAAATCCTGCCTGTTCAATTTGTCCAATTATTTGTGTTAGTGCCATTTTTATCCCCATCCTATTTTTAAATGCAGCTCTTCTTGTATTTGTCTCCTTACACCAAAACCTGCCAGTTTTTTGTGCATAGCCTCCAGAATACTTTTAGCTCTTCTGTTCGCACCTTTCAGGTCATCTGGAAAGAAGTACGCCTCCAGTTCTTTGTAACTTTGCTCTTTGCCTGTCTTTAAACCTGCCTGCCGCAGTACCAACTCTTTAGCCCCTTCTCCTATGCCCGCCGTCGCAATTGCCTCGTCAATTGCATCATCAAGACTTTCAGGCCGTAATTTACGTATAACCTCAAATAGTCCGGAAGAATCGGTATCGCCCGTTGGGTTAGTTCTGTATCCGGTAAGGTTGAAGGCCAGAACATCGCTCAGAAACCTTGCAGCTTTCCCGGGGTTATATCGTGGTTTGTATTCTTCCATTTTTACGCCACCGCCGCCTCTTTTGACAGTTCTGTTATGTTCTCTTTAATTCTTTCTATGGTTTTCCCATTGTCCTGGTGCTGCAGTGGCTGCCCGCATTCCGGGCAGCGGAATCCTGCTTCTGTGGCTGCTTCAAATTCCATTCTGCTGCAGAATTTCGGGCATATGTAGAACAGGCCGCGGTGCTTCTCTTCATTATAGAGTCTTTCTTTAAGCATCTGCAGTCTGTTGCGCTTTATCGCTAATGCTAAGTCAGGCACGCCTTTCGGGTTAAAGCTCCAGTAGCTTATGTACCACCCCTTTTCGCGGTCTTTCTTCCTGAAATACGTTACAAGGTTCTGGTTCTGCAGCTTGTAGAGCATCTGCCTTACATATCCAACTTCTGCTCTTATGCCTTTTGCTATTACGAATTCAGAAATGTCTTTTCTGCCTTTTAGATATTCAACTACCGGCAGGGCTTCCTGCCCAATTGATTCCATAACTACGTTTTCCGTCAGCTTTGTGCTCATGCGCTGTATGCCTGTTTTCACTTTCCTTGTTTTGCGGGCTCGGGCTATCCGGGCATTTCTGCGCAGTCTTAAATTTCGCGCTGTCCCCGCAATTCTTGCAGTCTTTTTTGCCATTTTCCTTCACACCCCAACATGTAACTACTTTAGAGAAACAACTACTATATAAAACTTTCGTTTTTGTAGCTATTTAGAAGTGGTTACTTTATGGCAAACTTGGGAAGGAGAATCTGCCAGCTGCAACTGCCAGAGGGAAATGTCAGAAACCGGAGGTTTCTGAGCATGCTCAGAAGCAGATGCTTCTGACAAAAGCAGCGCAAGGAGTTCAGAGGTGAAAAGCGCGCATTGCACTTGGAAAGCAGATATAACAGCTATGCAAGTTTTATATTTGCTTCAGCCAGGCGTTTTTTCGCTTCCTGGTAGAAATCAGTCAGTATCCTTTCCTTTGCCCTTATGTTCCCTATCCAGCACCATACCTCGAGCACTGTCTTTTCCTTGCTCAACTCTTTCACCCACACCTTTGGCTCGAATTTCTGGAGGTTTGGCGGGACGTTCAGCATTAGTTCAATAACCGACTTTTTCCTGAGGGGTATTCTGGGCACTATCTCGGCATGGTCAACAGCAATCTGGTATAGTATGCTTTTTGCCTTGTCGATGTCGGATTCAGAACCCACCGGTATCTGCGCGGTTATCCGGTAAAAGTGGCCTTTGCTGTAATTTACGACAGTTCCCGTGACAAACTGGGAGTTTGGCGCTACTATGAGCCTGCCGTCCACAGCCCGGAGCTTTGTCTTTCTCAGGGAAATGTCCTCAACCTTGCAGAGAGCGTTGTTGAACTCGATGTACTCGCCCTCCTGTATCAGTCTGTCAAAGAACAGTATGACTCCTGCTATTATGTTTTGGATTGTCTGCTGCGACGAAAAAGCCACTACAATGCCGATTATTCCGAATGCTGCTGCGAAGGCCGTAACATTGAAGCGTATGATTTCGTTGGTTGCGTAGTAGAAGCCGGCAGCGTATATGGTGTAAAGGACGAGCTTTGGCAGCAGTATGTAGAACCACGATTTCCTGCCCTTGAGCTTGAAATATTTTCTGATAAAAGCTGAAAGGGTGTTCCCGACTGCTATTGTCATGACTATTACGACTATGAAGAACACAAACCTTTCCAGGCTTACCTCTCCTATAAACGAAGCCATCCTTGCTGGCAGGCTGGAAGCGATGTTTTTAAATTTTTGCGAAATGCAAAGCAGATTTTCCAGTTTCCGCCTGCCCTGCGCTATTTATTTTCCCTCAGTCAGAGATGAGATAAGGGGATGGAAGATAAAGCGCTGAGGGCTGCCTGTTAGAAACTTCATCTTCATATAACACGAAAAAAAGAATAAGCCTCCGATGGGAGTTGAACCCACGACCTAAGGTTGTTTTGATGCATTTACAAAACCCTCGCTCTGGCCACTGAGCTACGGAGGCATAGCAATTAAGTTCTCTAAGCCCATTTAAAACTTTTACGGAATTGCCGTTGTCGTCAATTCGGTAAACAGGAACAGTATGTAAAACATTATCAGGAAAACTCCTTCCTGCCACGTCAGCATTTTGTCTGTTCTTGTGAAGTATGTTGCGAGCGCTATTGCCGTAAGCACAAACACGGCAAGCTTTGTGAGTTCTGCTGCCGGCAGCAGTATGGGGCGTATTACTGCAACTAAACCGATTAGCAGCGTTCCGTCTATTACAATCACTCCGAACATCTCCCCGAGGGCTACGTCAGCCAGTTTCTTGGATGCGGCTGTTATTGCAAACACTGCTTCAGGCAGTGATGTTGCAAGCGCAAGCAGTATTATTCCTATTACCACCAGTGGCACTCCGAAGTCTGCTGCCATGGATTGCGAATATTTGACTAAGAAATTTGCGCTTATGAAGACTGCTGCTGCAGATGCCGCAAAAATCATTGACTGCTTTATGAGATGCCTTTTGTCTGAATGCACGAGCTTGTCCATGATGTGGTGGTTTTGTAGTATGTTGTAGAAGAACAGCACGCTTCCTCCAATTAGTATTGCGCCGTCCATTCTTGACACAGTGCCGTCAAAGGCAAGCGCAAACAGCAATGCCATCAGCGAGAACAGCCAGAGCTCATAAGTCAGCCCTTTCGTTACTTTTGTCTTCCTGGCAACCACGGCAACCAGCCCTATGACAAGCGTCAGGTCAAGTATTACGCTTCCTATGAGTGTTCCAAACCCCAGCTTCGGAACGCCCTGAAAGCCTGATATTACCGATATGAATCCTTCAGGCAGGGCGCTGACAAGCCCTACCAGCAGAAAGCTGAGCACAAAGGGGCCGATGTTGAGGTTCTTGCCGATGGCTGTCACGCTTTTTACTGAATGTCAAGTTGTGTGTCCTGCAATCCTGAGCTTGCCGATGCCTGCTTGGCTGATTTTTTTCTCCCCCCTTATTTTTTAAGGGGGGGAGAAAAAAATCAGAGCAGTGTGCGACAGTTTTGCCACTTAACTTGAAATTACCGGGAATTTGTTGCTGCGATGTCTTTAACTATCAGTGCGGCTGTTGGCGACTTATGGACATATTCCCGAATATTTAGTGCGCCTTGTAGAGCGCCTTAATCACCCAGGTGTTTTTTCCGTGCATAATTCGGCCATGTTCTTTGTTTTCAGCACTTTGACTTTGTTCTGTTTGTCAAAATGGGCGTCGTCAGACCATATTACTGCATTTTCCTGGCTCAGGGCAGCGGCAATAAAGGCTGCATCCTCGGGGTCTATGTGTTCCATAATTTTTTTGGCTTCTTTGAAATGCTGTTGCAGATCTTCGACAGGTATTATTCTGATGAAGCGAAGTAGTGAATGCAGGATGGCTAAATACTCCAATTCGGACAGGCCTGATTTATCAATAATGTACTGCTTGTACTTTCTGATTTTCTGAAGCGCAGGTTCTGGAAGGCAAAAATCAAAATCAGCGCCAGCAAAAATACGTCTTGTGTACGAATCCCTGATTAATGCAGAAATAAGGGGGTTAACATCCACTACTACAATCATTTTTTATTTAAATCCTCAAAAATATCTTTTTTAATTTTATGCGAGATTTCATCGGCATCTTTCTGGGTAAGTTTGCTTTTTTGCGCTATTCTGTCCATAATGTCCAACATTTCCACTTTTTTTGCAATTGATTTTCTGACTACTTCACTCCATCTGATGTCAGAGTGCCTTTTCATTTTGGTATGCAATTCATCTGGTATTGCTAAGGTAAGATTTGTCATGTTCATCACTTATGTGATTACACATTATTTCACATATATAAACTTTTCTGTTTCTTTGCCAAAATTGGCAGTCAGGATTCAGGCAGTCTTAAGCTTTCTTATCAGTTCCGCAACCTTCTTCCCCGGCGCTTTTCCGCGCAGCGTTTGCATTGCTTTTCCCATAAGCGCATTGGGCGGAAGCTCTTTGTTGCCGCTTATTATTTTCTTCAGTTCTTTCTCAAGTTCGGCATCGGTCATTGTTTTGTATTTTTCCAGGCTGAGACTCTGGCCCGCAGCGGCATCTGCCAGCGCATCCATTGCTGTTTCCTTTGCTATTTTTCCGCTGTTCAGCGCTGCAAAGATTTCCCGGAAATGGTTGTCTGTTATTTTTGTGCAGTCCAGCTTTCGCTTTTCCATTTCTTTTGCGTAGCTGACCAATATTTCTGCTATGTAGGATGCGCTGAGCTTGCTGTTTGCTTCAATCATTTCCTCAAAGAGCTGCTCTGCTCCTTCCCTGATTATTTTTTGCGCCAAATCCCTGCTTAGCCCTAAGCTGCTGTAGTCGCCGGCTTTTTCTGTTATCAGCTGCGGCAGCTTTATTCCGGCAGTTACGGGCTTTACTGTCTGCGCGTCTGTTTCAGGATACATTCTTGCCGAGCCCGGCATCGGTCGCAAAAAGCTTGTTGTTCCGTCGGGATTTGCTTTCCTCACCTCTTGGGGCACTCCGGCAATTGCCTGCTTCGCCCTTTCAATGACTGCTTTCATTGCTGTCTCCGCTTTTTCATTTGAGGCAGCTGCGAATGCAAATGCGTCATTGCTGCTACAGCCAAGTTTCCTGCTGACTTTTTCTGCTTCGCTTTCGCTTATCCCATATTTTGGCAGTTCGTCAGAGTGTATTATGCCTGAGACTCCGTATGCTTTTGCGCAGTCAGAAAGCTCTGTGCCTAGTCTTCTTCCCGGCTGTATTTCTTTGCCAACAAGCCCTTTGAATCCCCGCAGCTTAATTGCTTTTATTGCTCCTTTGTTGTCAATGGTGTTTTTGATTAGTTTTGATTCGCTGCTGCTGAGGACGCTGGTGATGTCAACAACGCTGTCAGTAACCGCAGCTTTTCTCTGCTGCAGTTCTTTTGCTGCCCCAACTAAGTTTTTTTGCCGCAGTGCTTCGTTTTCAACCAGTTTTGCCAGCATTCTTAAATCCTGCGCGCCTTTTATCTCAACCCTTGCCCCTTCCCTGATTGACACGTTGATGTCCTGCCTTATTGTGCCTAAGCCGCGTTTTACCTTCCGGGTGCTTCGCAGCACCATGCCGAGGTATTCTGCCACTTCCCGCAGCTGCTCTGGGCTTTTGATGTCCGGCTCTGTTGCCACTTCCACCAGCGGTATGCCGAGCCGCGATAAATTGTAAATGTCCCTGTCAGCTGCTCTTTCAACAATTTTTGCTGATTCCTCCTCTACGCACACACTGGCTATTCCCACTTTTCCTGACAGCAGCTCAACCTTCCCGTTGCGCGCAACCAGTGCCGTGCGCTGGAATCCTGAGGTGTTGCTGCCGTCAACAACTGTTTTCCGCATCACTATTACGCGGTCAACAGCTCTGGAATTAAGCATCAGGGCAACCTGCAGCACAGCATTAAGCGCATCAGGATTCAGCTCATGTATCGGCTCTTCGTCATACTCCACTTCGCAGACAGAGTCGTTGTATGCGTGGTAAATGAAATGCTTGTCTTTCACTTGCTCATAGGCAGCAGCTACGTCCACTGCTCCTGACTCGCCGGCAGAAGCCCTAAGCCGGCGCTTGATGATTACGTCAGGCCGGTCATCCCGTATCTCAGCAGGGCAGCTGCAGAACAGTTTATTGGCAGTGTCAAGCTGCTGGTGAATCTCCAGTCCTGCTTTTAAGCCAAGGGCAGAATAATCAATAGCCATGGCTTTATTGCCGTGTTTCTTTTTAAAAATCTTTTTGGTGGTCGGCATTGTTCAATCTGCGGGTGGTTTCTTGAATTTCAGTAGTAGCAGCGCTAACGAGGATTTTCAGTTTTTCCGCAGAAGCGGCAGCCGCCACTGCTGCTGCTCCGAAACTGCATCTGCTTAGTTTTAGCAGCATCAGAAAGCTTAACAACACACCCCAAACTCCTCACCTCTTCTCAGGGCAGACTAATTTAGAAATGGATGGGATTGAATTATTTCGGAATCGCCCGGGTGGTCTCTAAGGCGAATCTGGTTTCTAAGCTCAATGCATTTTGCAACATGCCCTTTTATTTCATAAATAATGTTATCCTTGAATGGGCTGCGAGGGAGGATTTCCAACAGTTGTGCATACACAGTCACTGCCTGGGTTACAAGGTTACTGTAATGACAGAATAACTCATCAAGCTGCCTTGTTAGAGGGCTTGTTTTGGAAGGCGCAATCTGAAGCCCAAAATATTCTCCATAAGTATTCAGCTTCATTCCTGCTTCCTGTATCTTTGCAGCAATGCCATCTTTCTGTCTGATAAGATTATGCAAATGAACATCAAGGACGATTTTATCTATATTGCCTGCAGTCAGTGTTGGAGAACCTTCAAATTCCTCAAGTTCTTTCTCAATCGCCTCACATTTGGAACGTTCAGCGAGTTCATAAGCCGCACGCCCAAAGGCGTTCAGCATCTCGTTTCCGCCAAAATGTCCTGCGTCCCTTCGCCTGTTCAGAACTCTCCCGTACAGCAGTGCAGCCTGAAGTGCAAATGCAGCTTTTTTGGCAGGGTTGTCAGTGCTCATGGCCGATTCCATCAATTCAGCTGCTCTTTCCAGAGGGTCGTGTTCCATATTGGCGGAAGCAGAAGGAGGGACTATTTAAACCTTTCGATTTAATAGCAACTTAATAGTGGTTACAGATAATGAAGGGTTCTATGCCAAAAAATTCTTCTCCTCGCTTCTGCTGCTTATTTCTCCTCGTAGGTTTTCGGCAATCAGCTTTTTGGTTTCTTCTTTTGTGTGGTTGGCGAGCAGCCATGCCAGTTTTACAAACGCTGTTTCCGGCAGCATGTCTTCGCCCGGGATTATGCCAAGCGCAGTCAGGTCGCGGCCTTTGTCGTATACGCTCATCTGCACCCTTCCGTACAGGCACTGTGATGTCATTACGACTACGCACCCTGATTTTATCACTTCTTTTATTGCCGGATAGATTTTTTTGTGCATTGCCGCGATGTCGTCAGGTATTTGTCCGGGCGTGTGCCCCAGCCCGGTGCCTTCTATTACCAGTCCTTTGTAGCCCTTGTAGAATTCAAACTGCTGCGGCTGCATGTGGATGTGTATTTTGAGCAGCCCTACCTTGTCTTCCATTTTTGGCTTTATTGTAAGCTTATCCGCTTTTTCGGTTTTCGTGATTGTTGTTACAGTTCTGGTTTCGTAGTTTACTCTTGCGATTGGCTTTGCGTTTACAGGTCTGAACGCGTCCCTTCTGGAAGTGTGCATCTTTCTTGTTTTGCACGCAGGCAGGATTAAGCAGTCATTATCGCTGCTGCTTTCGTGCATGCACAAAGCCACGCCTGTATAGTCTGACTGCGCGATAAAAGTTGCCGCACAAATCAAATTCATGGCTGCATCGCTGCTTCCGCGGTCTGAGCTTCTTTGTGCGCCTACAAAAATTATTGGGATTGGTGTGCTCTCAACTATGAAGGAAACGGCTGCTGCGGCAACTGCCAGGTTGTCAGTTCCCATTCCGATGATAATTCCGTCTACGCCGCGTTTGACTTCTTTTTCTATTGCTTCAGCTATTTTTTCAAAGTGCGGGAATCGTAAATCATCGCTCCACATGTTGCTCAGAAACACTGAGTCAAACTTCGCTATGTCTGCAAGTTCTGGTGAAAGCTCAAGTAAGTCTTCAGGCTTGAAGGATGAATACACAGAGCCTGTACGGTAGTCAACCCTGCTCGCTATTGTTCCGCCGGTGTGCAGGATGGATATTTTTGGCAGATTTTTGCTGCCGGCAGTTTTTTCCTTTTTTGCTGCTTTTTCAGCTGCCTTCGGCTGCTGCAGCAAGGATGTTTTCCTGACTTTCTTTTTGTCAATGCCTATGTTGTAGCCGGAATCCAGCTTTACGATAACAACGTCTTTGTCCAGCTCAGGGCTTTCCAGCAATATTCCTTTAATGCTTTCTTCAGAAGTGGTTACCTCAACATAGTCTCCCGGTTTTGCCATGGTTATCTTTTTCCTGACAGTGCGTGGTGCTGCCTCTCAAGGGCCTGGATTTGCCTTTCAAGTCTTAGTTTCTCCTTATCTAAATTTTCTCTTCTCTTATCGTTTTTTTCGTAAGGCGCATTCCGCTCAATCCATACCACTCTTGACTGCAGCCGGTGAATCGTGTCGGCAAGCTTAACTACCTGCGAACTGCTGTCTTTGCGCCTTTCTGCAACTGTTTTTCCTGCTCTGCGTTCGCTGAATGGCCACATGTTTTGCACCTCTTTTTCTTCTTATTGCCAGCCGGAATGTCAGCTTATCGCGTTTCACCGCTCACTTTTTTCCCTCCCTTAAACTTTAGAGGTAGGGAAAAAAGTGAACCCAAGCAGCTGGCGCACGCGCCTTGGATGGCATCAGTAGCATATGTATCGGCTTATCACAGCATCAGAATTATTTAAGGTTTTTGTATTTTTAGTTGAGGACAATAGTTTCGCATATTCATTTTCCTCAGCTGAAGTTTGGAAGGCATGGCATTTCCTGTGCGTTGCTTATGTCTTCCATTATTTAACCCATATAGCTCGGCTTTTCCTCCCTCAGCTCCTTTGCTCTTGCTGTTGCGAAGCTTTCTCTTATCATCTCGTAGGCTTCCTGGATTTCTTTTGTTACTGAGGGCCTGATTTTGTTCAGCGCTTCCGCAAAATGCTTTTCCTCCACTTCCTTGGCGCTGAAGTCTTTTCTTAAGGCAAAGATTGCTGCTTCCCTGCACACTGCCTCTATGTCTGCTCCTACGTATCCTTCTGTTCTCTCGGCCAGAGAGTAGAGGAACTTATCTTCATCGCTTAATTTGCTGAAATCAGTCGCTGCCGGCTTTTTCTTTGCGTCTTTGTCAGATATAGCATTATCTGCAGCCATCTTGGAAAGTATTTCGTTCACAGCCTTGCCCGGCGTGTAATCTTTGGACAGTGATTTATAATTTATGGGCATATTCTGTGTATGCACTTTGAATATTTCAAGCCGCGCTTTCTCGTCGGGCACAGGTGCCAGCACCATTCTGTCAAATCTTCCGGGGCGCAGCAGGGCAGGGTCCACCATGTCTGGCCTGTTGGTTGCAGCTATGACTACGATGTCGTACAGGTCTTCAAGGCCGTCCATTTCTGTCAGCAGCTGGTTCACTACGCGCTCAGTTACGTTTGTGTCTGAACTTGTGCCTCGTCTCGGCGCTAATGAGTCTATTTCGTCAAAAAAGATTATTGTTGGCGATGTCTGCCTGGCTTTTTTGAAAACTTCGCGAACAGCTTTTTCGCTATCTCCCACCCACTTGCTGAAAAGTTCAGGCCCGTTTACGAGGATGAAGTTTGCCTCTGACTCTGTAGCCACTGCTTTGGCAAGCATCGTTTTTCCTGTTCCGGGCGCCCCATACAGCAGCAGCCCTTTTGGCGGCTTTACGCCCAGTCTCCTGAACGCTTCAGGGCTTTTTATTGGCCATTCAACAGCTTCCTTCAGTTCCTGCTTCATCTCTTCAAGTCCGCCAATGTCGCTCCACTTGACGTTTGGCACTTCCACCAATACTTCTCGCATTGCAGAAGGCCTTACAAATTTCAGCGCGTCCTTGAAATCCTTCTTTGTGATTTGCATCTTTTCAAGTATTTCTTTTGGTATGGGCTCTTCTTCATCAAGCCTCAAATCAGGCAGCACCCTTCTCAGGACTACCATTGCTGCTTCCTTTGCCAGCATTGCCACGTCTGCTCCCACGAAGCCGTGCGTTACAGCTGCAATTTCTTTAAGGCTGACGTTTTTGCTTAATGGCATGTTTCGTGTGTGAATCTTCAGAATATCCAGCCGCCCTTCCTTGCTTGGCACGCTTATCTCTATTTCGCGGTCAAACCTTCCTGGTCTGCGAAGCGCAGGGTCAAGCAGGTTTGGAACATTCGTGGCTGCTATTACCACAACCTTGCCCCTGCTTTTCAAGCCGTCCATCAGGGCAAGCAGCTGCGCTACTACCCTGCGTTCAACTTCTCCGCGCACCTCTTCCCGCCTGGTTGCTATTGCGTCAATCTCGTCGATAAAAACTATGGCCGGCGCGTTTTTTTCCGCTTCTTCAAATTTTTTGCGCAGGTTTTGTTCGCTTTGGCCATAAAATTTGCTATTATGAAGTAAATACAATCCCGCTAAAAAGCTATCATGGCGTGCAGTAAAATCGTATAGGGCACTTTCTCCTATGCTTTTGATTTCTTTTATTCGTTGCAAAGCCAGCTTCTTGGTCGCAAGTGATTTCAGTTTGGTCACTGAATCTCCTGCACGAAGACTGCGAACAGGTTTCCAGTCATATTTACCTTGTTCATATATCAGGAATGGCTGGTTAGAAGAAGTAATGAAGCTTGTTTTATCGTCCATCTTAACCCTGTATGCGCTAGCTCTAAGTTTCGCAGCATGTGTAATTTTTGTTTTCACAACTTTTCCATCTTTAAACCCGTAAGTTTTTATTGGTTCGGCTAATTCATTGACCTCATAACCCGAAACTTGTTTTCTCCTGCCTTTTTGTTGATAGATATCTTTTGCCTTTAAATCGCCATGCGGATTAGTCATTATTTTGGTATCCCCGCCAACGCACATTATTTCCGGCCCGTTGATGACTATAAAGTGGGAGTTGGTTTCATTGGCAACTGCCTTGGCTACAAGCGTTTTTCCTGTTCCTGGGGGGCCGTGCAGCAGCACTCCTTTCGGCGCTTCAATTCCCAGGCGTTCAAATATTTCGGGGTGCTTCAGCGGAAGCTCAACCATCTCCCTTATTTTCTTCACCTCATCGTTCAGGCCGCCAATGTCTTCATAGGTTATGTCAAAGCGCTGCTCCTCAATTGTTTCTGCTGCTTCGGGGTTGAACACGACCTCTGTCAGGTCAGTTACTATTACCGCCTGCTTCGGCAACGTATCTACAACTACGAACTTTATGTCGCCAAACCCGAATCCTCCCATTATGTCTTCATCCAGCATGCGGAATATGTCTTCAAACGGGCTGTGGCTTAGTGTTGAGCGCCTGCGCGTTGTTCCGCCAAGCGCAACAATGTCGCCCTTGACTAATGCCCTTCCCAGAAGTCCTTGCTTGAAAACTTCAGGATTTGCCCTGATCATTATTCCCCTCCTGGCAGGCGCAATGATTAGTTTCTTCGCTTCCTTCACGTCAGCTTTTGTAATCTTGACTATTTCTCCTATGCCTGTCTTTGCGTTCCTCCTTACAAGCCCGTCCATCCTTATCAAGTCAAGGCCTATGTCTCCGGGATAGGCGCGGTCAGCTATGCCCACTGTTTTTCTGCTTCCTTCTATCTCAACAAAGTCCCCGGGCCTGACTCCTATTTCATGCATGAAACCGGTATCTACCCTTACTATGCCCTTGTTTACGTCGTCCTGCACCGACTCCGCAACCTTAAGCTTCAGTTCTTTAACCACGTTACACCGGCATTAATACGTCTTATTTAAATTTTTAGTATGTGTAACGTTCCCAGTGGAAGCTCTTGGGAAAATGCAGCTTTTGTTTAGCGCACAAAGAATTATCTCTGTACCTTGGGCATCGGTATTGGCGGCGGCAGGTTTACATCCCTGCTCAGCACTAATGCCTCTACGTTGCACCGCAGCAGGACTGTATTCAGAATATCGCTCATTGTGTCTTTTGGAACTTGTTTGTCTTTTTTCCAGTTTTTCAGTATCTCTTCGTGCTTTCCATCAGCGCTCATATACAGAACGTCTCCATTCAGCATTATTTGGCCGACGTCAGGCGAATATTCGGAGGTGAATTCAAAGCCGAATCTCAGCGCTTTTTCTTTTGAGCTGCCCAGTGACAGCTCTGTACTGTCAACTTCCTTGACTGATACGTTGTTTTTGATGTCTACCTTTCCCCTGAGGGCTGCTTTTTTCTCAACAAGAATTTTCGTAAAGTTAAATCCGACAATAGCCATGTAGCCTGATATTTAGGAGTACTATTTAAAGATTTTGTTTGCCGCTTATCTCATGTCGAAGTGCGCATACAATTCTTCTGTGCTCATTGTGCGTTCGCACATCCTGCACAGATATGCATCAGCCAGCGCACTTTTGAATATTGCCATGCCGCAGCGCGTGCACATATTTCTCATTCCAATCACCTCTCTTGCCCTGTGATTTTCGCGTGCATGCTGCTCTTTTATAGTTTGCCTATTGATAATATATAGTACTGGCATTACATGCATATTTTCAAAAGGCGTTATATAATTTATAAAAGCAGCGTAGGTTCGGTAAGGTCAGGTTGGCAATGCCGACTTTTGCGTGCCCAGCTATGGCAGCTTCGTTACTCATGCCAGCTTCCTTTTTCCTTCCCTTAAATTGCGGTATCTCCGAAACGGGGACTTTTTCCTAAGCACCCTGTTTCCACCTCCCTTAACTTTCTAAGGGAGGTGGAAACAGGGCGCAGTTGCCAGGGCAGAGTAGCTACTTACGGAGATGCTGCATATGCAGCAAATAATTAATACCAGTTCGCATTTTCGCGCTGCATGAAGCGCATCCATATGATAATCTCAGGCAGGGTTCAGGGAGTTCTTTACAGGGACTTTGCCCGGCGTGAAGCCGAGAAGCTTGATATTTCCGGCTATGTGAAGAATCTGGGCGATGGGAACGTTGAAGTTGTTGCTGAGGGAGCTGAGGATGCGTTGAACCAGTTCGTTAAGGCCTGCAAAAAGGGGCCGCTGATGGCTTTTGTCAGGAACATTGATGTTAAGGAAAGCGCGGCTACGGCAGAATTTGACGGGTTTGATGTCAGGTATTGAGGGAAAGAAATATTACTCCATAAAGGACAGAAAAATTGGGTAATGTCAAGTTGTGTGTCCTGCAATCCTGAGCTTGCCGATGCCTGCTTGGCTGATTTTTTTCTCCCCCCTTATTTTTTAAGGGGGGGAGAAAAAAATCAGAGCAGTGTGCGACAGTTTTGCCACTTAACTTGACATTACCAAAAAATAGAAAGGTTTAAATAATAATATGCTTCTCCAGTGCATAATTTAGATATAAAATGTGCATTTATACTCAACATGGAAAAAAACAAATTAAAAAAAGCAGTTATAGACCAAAAAGAAGAGATAGAATCATTATCCTCAAGAACAAAGATAATTGAAAGAAGCTGCTTTGAAAAATACAGGGCTTATTCAAAATCAACACAGGTTAAAGTAATAATGGGAATAAGAAGATGCGGCAAATCAATGCTTTCCTATCAGCTGCTTAAAGACAAGCCATTTGCATATATTAACTTTGATGATGAGAATCTTGCCAATCTTGCTGCTGCAGATTTAAATGATGTTCTCGAAGTGTTTTACGAGGTATATGGGAATTTTAAGTATATATTGCTGGATGAGGTGCAAAATATTGCCGGCTGGGAATTATTCGTCAACAGGCTGCAAAGGCAGGGGTTTAATGTCATTGTTACAGGAAGCAATGCGCATCTTTTGAGTAGGGAATTATCAACCCATCTTACAGGAAGGAATATACCTCTTGAGCTTTTCCCTTTTTCTTTCAGGGAGTTCCTGAAATATCATGGAGTTGTTGTCAAGAATGCGGATTTATTATCCACAAAGGAGAGGGGTCTTTTGAAAAAAAAGCTTGGAGAGTATATATCCACAGGAGGGTTTCCCGAAGTTGTCAAGGACCCTGCAAATAAAAAGGCATATCTTCAATCCTTATATTCCGACATACTCAACAAGGATATAATAATCCGCTATAAGATAAAATTTTCAAAAACTTTAAGGGATATAGCAAACAGCCTCATCTCTAATACCGCTTCGCATGTAAGCTTTAACAAGATAAAAAACATATTTAACCTAAAAAGCGTGCATACTGCATTAAACTATCTGTCTTTCCTGGAAGAATCATTTTTGTTCTTTTTAGTGCCGCGCTTCTCATACAAGGCAAAGGAAAGGGTGATTGCCGCAAGAAAAATATATGCTGTTGATACTGGAATGATAGGCGCATTAAGCACTAGTTTCTCGCAGAATATCGGGAAGGTATACGAGAACATGGTTTTTCTGGAATTGGCAAGAAGAATGGCACAATCTGAAATATACTACTGGCAGGATACATACCAGAATGAAGTTGATTTTGTTGTAAAGGAAGGCAAGGATATAAAGGAGTTGATTCAGGTATGCTATGATACAGGCAATTATGACACAAAGAAAAGAGAGGTAAATGCATTGCTTAAATCAGGAAAGGAGCTGAAGTGCAGAAAACTGATTGTAATAACTGATGATTATGAAGCCGAAGAAACAAGGGGGGGCAGGAAGATTAAGTTTATTCCGTTATGGAAATGGCTGCTGAAATAAACTCAAAGAGGGGAGTTATAATGAATTATACTCACGGACAATAGTTTTCATACAAATAGTTGTCCGTTCGTAATAAGCAAATGACATATCCATGTATAAAGATTTGTGTCATTTGCTATAACTCGTATTAGCTGGCTTGTTAGGCGGAATCGGGGGCTTGGCAGAAGGATTAGGCTTTAGAATTCCGTCAGCTTTTTCTCTTTTCCATAATTGATTATTGTTGTTTTTCCTTCCTTTCCGCCTTCTATCTTTTTGGTTGTTATGAATTTGTCTTCCTCTAATTTGTTTATTTTTCTCCAGAATGTTTTGTACACCAGCTTGCCACCGCCTTCCTGGTATGCCCGGTAAACATCCCCTATTCTTTTGCCGCTGTTTTCCTTGATAATGTCCAGGATTCTCCTTACTTCCTCATCCAGCTCTTCTGTTTTTTTGATGCTGAAGTCATCGAGCTTCTTCATGGATGCGTTCACGTCTGCAGCCGTAATTTTTTTTGAGCTTCTTTCCTCTGCCATGAGCGCTGCTTCTTTCATCAGGTAGAGTCCGGATCGTATGTCTGAAATTTGGGCTGTCTTCTGCACAATTGTTTCCGCCGCTGCCTCTTCCCATACTCCTGGAACGAATGCGTATTCCATTCTCTGCTGCAGTATGCCCCTTGTCTCAGTCAGGTTGTAGGCCTGGAATTCAAGCATTTCTGCTGTAAGCCGTGACTTAAGCCGCTCGTCAAGCTCAGCGACATATTCCTTGTAGTTGGTTATCAGGATTACTGATTTCCTGAATATCTCTTCAAGAAGGTTGTATATGAAGTCCGTGTCCTCGATTTTGTCTATTTCGTCAAACACGAACACTGCTGCGCGCTCTGATTTGTTGAGGTACTCCTTTACCAATGCAAACAGCTCTTCAGTGCGCTTGTTCTGGATTAGCTTGTAGCCAATGATATCGCACATCTCTGCCAGTATCTTGAATGCAGTGTTTTTTTGCCAGCCGTTGATGTAGAACGGCGTAATGTCTTCGGATTCCTCCTCAATCTCCTGCAGCAGATGCCTTACAGCCACTGTTTTCCCCACTCCCGGCGGGCCGTAAACAAACATGTTCCTGCCATTCCGCTTCTGAAACAGCGGCTTTACTGCGAAGGCAATCTTCTTCATCTGGCTTTCGCGGTAAGGGACAAGCTTCGGGATGTAGCTGTAGTCAAGCGCAACTTCATTCTTTATCAAAGACTCCCCGCTCTTGAGCAGCTCATTGAATGTCCCCATTGCCTGGAGTCTGGAAGGAATGTTTATATAGTTTGTGCAAGCACGAACAAAAAATCAAGTTAAACTTTATGGAACTTAATTACATATGTTACTAAGTAAATAAAAATATGTGAGTGAGTAGCATAACAGGGTGTAGAGTACGGGCTTTGCGCGCTTTGCTTATTTTCCAATCACTTTCTTCCCCATGTATTTCTGCAGTGCCAGAGGAACGCTTATGCTTCCGTCCTTGTTCTGGTAGTTTTCTGTTATTGCAACGAGCATTCTGCCGACTGCTATGGCTGTGGAATTTAATGTATGCGCATGCTCCTTCTCTCCGCTGCTCTTCTCATATTTTATGTTAAGGGATGCTGCCTGGTAGCTTGTGCAGTTGCTGCAGCTTATTATTTCGCCGTACTTGTTTTGGCGGGGGAACCAGGCATTGATGTCATATTTCTTGGCTGCTATCATTCCTATGTCTCCGCTGCATACGTTAACAACTTGGTATGGGATTTTCAGCTTCCTGACAAGGGCTTCTGCGGTGGCAAGCAGCTCCTCATGCATTTTCCATGATTCCTTTTGCTTTGAGAACACAAACATTTCCACTTTGCTGAACTGGTGCACCCTGAACAGCCCTCTTGTATCAACGCCGTGGCTTCCTATTTCCTTCCTGAAATTTGTGCTTACCCCGCAGTATTTGATGGGCAGATCCTCCTCTTTGAAAGTTTCATCCATGTGCATCGCAGCTATCGGATGCTCCGAAGTTGCAATCAGGTAGCTGTCCTCGCCCTCTATTTTATACATTACATCCTGGAATGCGTGCATTTCGGTTACCGCTGAATACGGCTGCTTTCTCATCATGTACGGCGGCTCTATAAGCGTGAAGCCTTTTTTTTCAAGCTCGCTTGTGGCAAAATTTATCAGTGCCAGCGACAGCTTAACCAAATCTCCTTTCAGAAAGTGAAATCCTGCGCCGGATATTTTTGCAGCCCTTTTGAAGTCTGCCAGTCCCTTGTCCTCCAGTATTTCTCCATGGCTGTGGATGTCAACAAGCTTTTTCGGCTTGCCCCACACTCTTACCTGCTTGTTTTCTGTTTCATCTTTGCCTGCGGGCACTGAGCTGTGCAGCACGTTTGGTATTTGCTGCAGAATTTCCTGCATGCGCTGCTCCAGCTCATGCAGTTTGCTGTCAGATGCTTCAATCTTTGATGGAAGCTCCTGTGCCTCCTTTACCTTGGCTTTTATGTCCCTGCCTTCTTTTCGCAGTTCATTAATTTCCCGTGTTATCAGGTTTCTTTTGTGCCTTAGCTTCTCATTGCTCTCACGCAGCTCATTGAATTCATCGTTTTTCTTGACAAGCTCATAAACAAGGCCAACTTTTTCCTTTTCCCCGCGCTTCTGGAGGTCCTTTTTGACGTCAGAAATGTTTTCCTTTATGAATTTGATGTCGAGCATGCTCTTTTTACTCCCCTACGCTAATATAAATCTTTTGTAAATTTAATTGAGGACAATAGTTTCGCATATTCATTTTCCTCAGCTAAAGTTTGGAAGGCATAACATTTCCTATGATGTCTTCCATTAATTAGCAGGACACCAACCTCATCATTCTGCCTGCACTCAGTGATGTTTCCAAAAAATTTAAATACAAGCTCATACAAAGTATGATATATTAAGCAATAGGGGTGAAGCAGATGACGGTCGGGTATTTCAGCTCGGAAATCGCGGTTGAAAGCGGCATTCCAACATATTCCGGCGGCTTGGGCGTGCTTGCAGGCGACACCATGCGGGCTGCTGCAGACGCTGGAGACGATGTGGTTGCAGTTACTCTTCTGTATCCTCAGGGTTATGCTACTCAGCAAGGTCTGCCGCAGTTTTGGAAGCCGGAAGACCATGGCATGAGGCGTCTTGACGACATAGTTGCTATTCCGTTTGATGGCAGCCGGGTTGAGGTCGGGGCATGGCAGTATGATGCTAAAGGCGTATCAGGAAATGTTCCAGTAATTATGCTGACAACCGACACAGAAGGAAACGAGGAATGGGCGAGGGGCATAACAGCCGGGCTTTACAGGAACGGATACATTCACGGCAGCAGCACTGCCCATCTCCAGCAGATGGTGCTTGGAATCGGCGGCCTGCTCATGCTTCAGAAGCTTGGATTTGACATCACAAAGCATCACTTGAATGAAGGCCATTCAAGCATGATTGTGCTGGAGCAGCTCAGGCAGTCGCATGAGCTTGAAGATGTGATAGCCGGAAACACGTTCTTTAACCACAGTGTCATGCAAAACACCATGCCAAGGCTTTCGGTTGGGATGCTGCACTCAAAGCTTGGAGACCTGATGAATGGCAACCGTAGTGTTGATGAATGCGTGGAGGGCTCAGAAATCGTGGCAAACAGGCTGTGTGCGAGGCACAGCAGTGCAAACTTCGGCGTTTCGCTCCAGCATGCCGAGGTGCTTAACGCTATTTTCCCTAACATGAATTTTGGTTACATAACAAATGCCGTTCATCCTCCGACCTGGGTTTCTGCAGACATGGCAGAGGTTTATGACAGGCATCTTGTGGCTTGGAGAACAAATCCTGCTGCCTTTTTGGGCGCAGCTCAAATCAGCCCTGCAGACCTCTGGAAAGCTCACATGAAAGGAAAAGCCGCTGCCTTGGCAGAGCTGTCAGCTCTCACAGGCATGCAGCTGAGCCCCGATGTTTATACTGTTGGCTTTGCAAGGAGGGCAACTCTGTACAAGCGGCACGACCTTGTATTGAATCCGGATTTTATTGGCTACGTTGCAGATAACATTCCTTTCAGGATGCAGTTCATAATGGCAGGGAAGCCGCATCCTAATGACGATGCTGGCAGGCATATGCTGGAAAATGCGGTTGCTGCCGGACGCGAATTGACGAAAATCAGTGGTGGAAGGATAACATTTGCCTTTGTTCCTGATTACAGCATGGATACTGCAAGGCTTATGCTGCGGACAGTGGACGGCTGGCAGCAGAACCCTGAGAACGAAAATCCGGCCTCTGAGGCCTGCGCTACGAGCGGCATGAAAGCTGCGCTTAATGGAATACCCCACATAAGCAACCCTGCTGGCTGGTGGTATGAAGCGCCCAGGATTGACCGCGTTACTGGCTGGACTTTTGCCACTAACGGCAACCGGAAGAATGACGCGATTGCGGTTGTTACGGTGCTGGGAAGGTCTGGAGAATTTTATTACTCAGGCAGGCAGCAGAATATGATGCCTTTCATTTTAAGTGGTCTGGGGCCTTTAGTTCACTCAGAGAGGATGCTTGCTGAGTATAGGGCGCTGGCGTGGAAAAGTAGCGTGAGGAAAAGTAACATGATGAAGGCAGTCGCTTAAGAGCTGCTCAGCGCTATTCTCCCGCCGCTTGCCGCTGCCTCTCCTATAAGCTTTCCTATTTTGTTCTTCCTGCTTATTTTTATAAGTCCGCTTTTTCCTACGTGAGCTGTCATGACATAATCGTTGTCAACAGTTATGTTTATGCTGCTGTCTGCAAGCGCTGAGTCCACTTCAAGCATGACGTGCTTCTTGCCTATTTTTGCGCGGAATTTCACTTCCTTGCCCTGGCTTTCCTGTGCCTGCTTCCTGCCCAATGGCTGCAAATCAATTGAAACTCCTAAGCTTTCTTCAATGCCCTCAATAGTCCTGCCTTCTTTTCCGATAACGCGCGCCATGTCCTGCTCAGGTATGTACACAGTGCAGCGGTTGTCAGATATCATCTCTACTTTTACCTGGTCTGTGAACCTTCTGATTTCATCTGCTATTGTTTTGGATGCCAGATGCCTTACCGGTGATGAATAAGACATGACTGGTATCACGACTGTTTCCTCGCCGTAGCTGTAGAGCTCGTACTCCATTTTTCCTGTTTCAAAATCTGTTACGACTACTACCGGCCTTGCGAGGTCTGCTTCTGTCATTCCTTCAGGAACTTTTACAGTCATGTTCAGTCTTAACACCTTGTCAACGCTCCCGTTTTTGATGAAAATCACTGTGTCAATTACCTGCGGTATTACGCCGAGTTCTATCCTGCCGACAAACCGCTGGATTGCGTCTATTGGGTTGGTTGCGTGCACCACTCCTGCAAGCCCTATGCCTGCCAATCTTAAGTCTGCGAACAGCCGGAAGTCGTTGGTGTTGCGCATTTCGTCAAATATTGTGTAGTCCGGCCGCGAAAGGAGAAGTATGTCGTGTATTTCCTGCGATGAGCCCTGGCTCATTGAATACTGCGTAATGTTGTCAGGCAGTATCAGGTCCCTGGGAGCTTCAATGGTCTTGACTATTTTGTTCTGCGAAGCGTAATGTATTGCCATCGCGCTTGCCAATGTGCTTTTTCCATGGCCTGGCGCGCCTGCTATGAGTATGCCCTCTGCCTGCTCTGATATGCGCGCCATAAGTTTTTCAGTCAGCTTATAATCAGGAAGCGACATCTTCTTTACTGGACGAACTGCTGTTATTTCCCATCCGTCGCTGAACGGCGGCCTTGTTATGACTATCCTGAAGTTTCCGAGCTGCACTATGCTGCTGCCCTGCCGTTCTATCTCGACAAATCCGTCCTTGCGCACATTCGCTTCTTCTATTATTTCGCGGCTGATGTCTTTGAGCTCATCTCTTTGAATCTCTTTCTCAGCTACGGTAACAAACTCCCAGTTTCCCGGCTGGCCTTTTTTTGCTGCCGGCCTGACATTTTCCCTCAGATGCACGCTCATGGTCATGCTGTCAAAGAATTTTTCTATCTGAAGCGTTGTTACGAGCTGCTCAACTTCCACAAATATTACCTTCATGTTTTTTGCTTTGCCCACTGTTGCCTGCACGCGGTCAGCAGTCATCAGCGTTGCGTTTTCATCAAATGCAAGCTGCCGAATCATGGCATCAATCTCTCCCAGGCGGGCATGCCTTATTTCATCAGCTCCCGGCCTCACTCCGGCAAATTCCACTTTGAATCCATGCTTGTCCGATAGCTCTTTTAATTTCCCAATCTCCTCAAGTCCCAGGAAGCCAATGGTCTTGTTGGTGTTTGCCTGGTGCTCAAGCTCGGAAACAACTGCCTCGTGTATTATCACTATGTCTGCTGCAAGCTCTTTGCTTTCTATTTTCTTGCTTACAAGGCCTTCAATGATTACAGAAGTGTCCGGAACCAGTTTCTCTGCCTTATTTGCTTCCTTTTTTACCATTTGTATGAATCAGCAACTGCAGCAGCTTTATAAGCTTTGCTCAAACTCTTTGACAAACTTTATCAGCTCCAGTGCAGAATCGTAGCTCATGAATTCTTTTTTTGTCATGGCAGCAATCTTCTTCGGCTTTTTGTCTTTGAATATTACCAGCGTGTCTGCTTCAAGCAGTTTTTGCAGCGGCTGCAGCTGCGGGTTTTGCTTGTCGCCTATTTCTGTGAGTATGATTTCGCTGTCTTTCCTTGCTATTACGTCAAACGGCACTTTTTTGGTGTCGTCTGCCTCAAAGCCGAGGTGCGTGTATTTTTCTGCAACCAGCGACTTTTTTGCGCCAGGAAAGTTTTTCCAGCTGTTGAACACTGCTATTTGCCTGAAGATTGCAGGCCCGAAAATTTTGTGCAGTGTAAATGCCTTATTGACTGAAACATCAGCTTGTCCTGTTTCGTACTTTGCTATCATTCGCTTGCTTACCCCGACTTTTCTGGAAAGCTGGCCGAGAGAATATCCTGATTCCTCGCGCATCTGCCTGAGTTTTTCGCCTATTACAGATGCTGTCAGCCCTGCTTTGCTGCTCATTATGAACGGAAAGCGGTTTTCCAAAGCGTTCATAAATGTCGCATAATTAAGGGTGTACACTCCAAAGCGCGAATACACCACTCCGTCTTCAAGATATCCTCCGGCCTTCTTTGATATGGTTATGGGCGCAGCGTCTATGTAGCTGCTGACTTTCCTCATTGCTTCAGCTGTTTCCTGCGTTATGCTGTTTGCGTCTTCCAGCACTTTTATTAAGAGTATTGTTGCTCCTTTCCTTGCTGCGAGGTCAAAGCTGCCTCTCAATAGGCTTTTGACAGTAAATCCTTTGCGAAGCAGCAGGATGCCGATTTCGTCAGTTAATGATTTTTTCATTTGCTTAAGATAGCATTGGCTGTTTTATAAAACTTCGGATTCTGAACTTTGTCTATTCTACGGGACTTTTGAATAGCGAAAGCCCCTTTGTTCCGACAAGGCTTGCTTCGCAGAGGTTGATAATAAAGTGAAAATTCAACTCTTCGGTTTCCCTTCGGGATGTTGCACTAAATTTTAGATCTTCCCGTTTGTCAGCAAATGTTTGCTTTGCATCCCACTGGCGCCAATAGCTTATTATTTAAATATGATAAGGTTATTTCAGCTGTATTATGAAGCGAATCGCAGTCATTGACAAGGAGAAGTGCAACCCTGTTGGTTGCGGCGGGTATTTGTGCATCAGGGTCAGCCCTGGCAATCGGATGGGCAATGAGGTGTTTGTTGTTGGTGCTGACGGCAAGGCCCAGGTTAACGAGGATGTCTGCACTGATGCTGAGTCTGTTACTGTCAAGAAATGTCCGTTTAATGCGATTCACATGGTTAAGCTGCCTGATAAGCTTGCTTCGCAGCCGGTGCACCGCTACGGCAGGGACGGCTTTATTCTTTACAGGCTTCCTACGCCCATGTTCGGCTCTGTTGTAGGAATTCTTGGCGTTAATGCAATCGGCAAGTCCACTGCTGTAAAGATTCTTTCGCGCGTTCTTTCCCCAAATCTTGGGAAGGATAAGAGTGATTTTTCCGAGCTGCTTTCTTACTTTAAGGGCAGCGAGGCGCAGCTTTTTTTTGAGCGCTTAAGCAAGGGCCAGATTGCTGTTTCCTACAAGCCGCAGTCTGTTGAGCTGATTCCTAAGCAGTTTTCCGGGAAAGTCAGGGATTTGCTGGAAAGGGCGGATGAAAGAAAGCAGCTGAAGGATGTTGTGAAAAGTCTGGACATAGGGGAAATCATGGACTCTGGCATTAATCAGCTGTCCGGCGGCGAGCTGCAGCGCGTTGCGATTGCTGCCGCATCTTTAAAGAAAGCCAATGTTTATTTTTTTGACGAGCCATCCTCGTTCCTTGACATTTCGCAGCGTATTAAGGCCAGCAGGTTTATCAGGGGCTTGGCTGACGGGAATACTGCTGTTGTTGTCGTGGAGCACGATTTGGTGATTCTGGATTACATGGCGGACCAGATACATATCATGTATGGCGAGGCAGGCGCCTACGGCATTTGCAGCCAGGTAAAGGCAACGAGGAATGCAATCAACACTTATCTTTCCGGCTATTTGAAGGAGGAAAACGTGAAGTTCAGGGACCATGAGATTAAGTTTTCTGCCAGGGCTCCTGAAAAATTGATGAAAAGCGAGCCTGCCATTAGCTGGGAGAATGTGAAAAAGAAGCTCGGAAACTTTACTCTTGTTGCTGAATCCGGAGAAATTCCAAGAAAGCAGGTTGTTGGCATTGTCGGCCCTAACGGCATCGGCAAGACTACTTTTGCCAAGCTCTTGGCTGGCGTGGAGAAAGCTGACAGCGGCTCTATCAGCAGCAGCGTTAAGGTTTCTTACAAGCCGCAGTATCTTGACTTTGAGTCTGGGCAGCTTGTGGAATCAGTTCTTGATGTTGATAGCATTCTTTCCAGGCAGCTTAATCTTGGGCCGCTGATGAAAGCCCCTATTAGCACTTTGTCAGGCGGCGAGCTGCAGCGCGTTGCTATCGCTGATTGTTTGTCTAAGAATGCTGACCTGTATTTGTTGGATGAGCCGTCTGCTTACCTTGACGTTGAGCAGCGCCTGGTTGTTTCAAAGGTTATCCGTGAGCGCATGGAACTGTCAGGAAAAACTGCGCTGGTGATTGAGCACGATTTGGTGTTTGTTGATTACCTGTCTGACAGTCTTATTGTGTTTGAAGGCACTCCTGCCAGGCTCGGCAGCGTTCACGGCTCTTTTTCCATGGAGGAGGGCATGAACCGCTTCCTCACAAACCTTAAAATCACCTTAAGAAGGGACCCTGACAGCTTACGCCCAAGAATCAACAAGCCCGGCTCGCGGCTTGACGAGGAGCAGCGCAGGTCAGGGAGGATGTATTATCAGTAGTCAGGCGTTGATGTACCTGTATGCTGCCCAAACAACAGGCAATATCGCAGCCAGTATCATCAGAGACATCTGAAAATCAAGCGTAATGCCTTTCATTTTTATCATGCGTGTATGTAAGTGTATGCCCACCAAACGACTAGCAGTACAGCAACTACTATCATAAGAAAGGTCTGAAAATCAAGTGTTATTTCTCTCATTTTTTGAGCCCTGCCAATCTGCCTTTTTGTTCGGCAATTTCTTTTTCCATGTTGCAAAATCTTGTTTCCAGGTTAAGTCTTTCGTTCAGAGCTGTTATTTTGCTTTCATTCTCTTTAATCTTATTAAATTTTTCTATTGCGTAGATTATTACCATTAAGAATACTGTAGATATTGCCGCGACTATGGTTGCCTGAGGCTTGTTTATCGCGGTTAGTCCGCCGATTATGAGAATAGTAACGCTTACTACATTCAAAACCCTGCTTATTCCGTTCTCAGCCATTTTGCAAGCCGCGCTTTCAGCTGCATGATTTTGTTTACGGCATTGCTGAAGTAGAGCAACAGGCCTGCCATGACTATTGTTAAGCTTGTTATTATGCCGGCAGCTGCGTTCAGTTTGTTTGCATCAGCAACATTCGCATTTGCTTTGACTGCTGTGCCCAGATTCAGCTTTACGCCTGCTGCGCCGTTTGACGAGGTGATGTAAATTGTTTCTTCATGCTCCCCTGCTTTCATCCTGCCGCTGTCAAGTTCAACAATTATTTTTTCTGAGCCGCTGCCTTCAACAATTCCGCTGTGGTAAAACCGGAGAAATTCTGCATCGCTGCTCACCTGAAAATTTATCCGGTGGTCTTCAAGGCTGTAGATTGTCAGTTCCTTCTGCTGCTTGTTGCCTTTCTCCAGATTAAAATTCAGCTCGGCAGGCGCCACTCCTATTCCTGCTGCGCTTACTTCAATGGCGCATAAAAGGAAAACAAGCATCAGCATTAGTTTCATTGTGCATTTCCTGCGATTAAAATGCCCGCTCATCCTTTCACTGCTATCAGGCTTATTGTTCCTGTGTAGTTGCCCGGCGCGGTTGCTGTTGGAACGCTCAGCTTGAATGACAGCGGCAGCACAGCAGATGCATGCATGCCAAGCTTGCTTAACTGCTTTGCCTGCGAAAGCGCGCCTGCAAAGTCGTTGTTGTAGTCGCCGTTGAAAGTGTATTGTATGCTGCCTGCATCTATTGTTCCGTGGCTGTTGGTGAGGTTGGTGGCGGACAGCTCAATATCCGTTACAGAGTTTCCGACGTTCTGAACGGTTACGTTTGTGTTTGTGCTGCTATCGTAATCTCCTGCTATTTCTGATGTCATCCCGGGCATTGCCGCAAACTGCAAATTTGCCGCGTCTATTTCCAGCGCAATCAGCTCTGTGTAGTCAAAGCTTGCAGATGCGTTCGCAGTTATTCCGCTTTTGTCAGCTGCTATCATTTTTACAGCATATTTTCCGGCTGGCTGGTACGGGCTGATGTTGAACGATGCTGCGTACAGCGAGGACGTTGAATTGTATTCCTGCACTTTGCTCATTTGAGTGCTGATGCCATTAAATGCCAGCGTTGCGCTGCTGACATAGTCGTTTCCGTTGCTGTGGCTTATTATGCTTTCAACCTGCACGGTTTTGTTCTGCTTCGGCACAGGATTTATTTGAACGCCGGGACTGCTTTTGTCGTCATCAGTTATTATGCTCAGCGAATTTACTGAAGGGGCTGAGCCGCCAACAATGGCAGTTACTGTAATTTTGCTGCCGCTGTAAGCTGCTGCGCCGTAGCTGCTGTTGCGGAAGCCAGGCAGCGCAGTTTCAAAGTCAATCATGTTGTTGTTTGTGTCTCTGAATTTGTTGCCGTCTTTTATTCTGGCAAGCGCTTCTCCTTCTTCGCTGCCGGGATGCGGGTATCCCTCGTACAGCCCTGCTTCAATGTTTGCTGCTGTCCCCCATCCGGCTGCATCAATTGTTTGGCTGCCGTTTCTTAATGCAATGCCTGCATCAATGTTTGTAAGCGTCATGGTTTCTTCATAATCTGCGAGCATCCACGCTTCTTCTTTTGCGCTGCTCCATCCTGTGTCTGCAATCAGGTAGTAGCTGCGTCCGCCGATGAAGGTGTCAGCAGGGATGGTAACGTCTGTCGGAGAGGTTTCTGTAGCTAAAACCCATCCGGAAATGTCAGTTGGGTTAGAGGCAGGGTTGAATAGCTCAACAGCTTCTCCGCCAGACTCTTTCTCAGGGTCGTAAAGGACCTGGGAAATTATGACGCTGTCAGCCGCCGCCGTATTTATTGCCAGCAAAAACATTGACAGCTGCAGCAAAATTGTTTTTTTCTTCATTATTATCACCCCTGTTTGCGCCTGCACGTTTTCTTTTTTATTTTCCAGGTTAATATGCCTTGCCCAGGATTTTCCGGAAAGTTTCCGGAAAAGCCGGATATTCATTCAAATCGTCCGGAAATTTTGCTGGCTGCTTTAAAAACTAAGAATCGTTTTTCCGGAAAGCCCGGAAAGTTTCCGGCTTTTTTGGGGCAAAAATGAGGTTTTGCAGAATAAATTGTTAAAAAGTCGTGTTTGCGCTTTTTCCGTACCCTGTTCTGCAGAGTTGGGCGTATCTACATTTCCAGTTCTTTGGAATGAACTGGCTTGATTAGTATGCCTTCTGGCCTTTTTTCAAATGCGCCGTAATCGCCGGGCTTTATTCCATAATCTTCAAGCACGTCATTTGGGAATCGCATAATGGTGGAATCTCCGAGGACTCCGAATTTTCTTATCAGCTTTCTTTTCCCTTTAAGAATGTCAAACTTGACCAATTCGCTTGACGTAAAATATTCTTCTCCGCATTTGGGGCACTTCAAGCCGTTCAGCTTAACTCCTTCTTTCATAATTTTGGCTGCATGAACGCTGCTTCCGCATTTGTAACAGGTTTTCATGAATTTTTTCATTTTCTTGCCTCCGGTTTTCTCCAAATAGGTTTGATATGTATCAAGATTATTTGTTCGTGCTCAACATATGAAAGGCACAAGTATTTTCTTCCAAATGGATAAAACACATTGTATTTGTTCTGCCGCTTTGATACTCGCACACGTTCTCCACCGTCCAGTATGTCCAAAACAAATTCTATTGGCTTCCTAATATCCTCAAACTCTTTCTTGAAATGTCAGAAACGCTGATGCGCAATCTCCTTACTTCAGTGCGGAGTAAGCATTCAGCGTTTCTGAGCATGCTCAAGAACTGCACGCTGTGGACTTCAGTCCGCAGTTCTTGACATGCCACGTGAACACCAGCAGCTTGCCTTTCCAGTGCAATCTTCAGCGAATATCTTTATCATCTAAAAGATATCTATTGATATAAAAAGATATTTATATATTTTTTTGTTTTTCCAGAGAAGTTCACGCCTTCCCCCTGCTCTGCCCGAGCTTAACCCCGCCTGCAATCAGGTGCGCTACTCTGATTGGCTCAGGAATGTTTCCGCGGCTGCTGCTTATCCTGATTATTTCCTTTGCCTGCTCAGGCGTTGTTCCGCTGAACTGAATGTAGATGGCGCCTGCTTTGCTTATCTGCCCTGCTTTTTCCATCAGCTTTATGCTGCTCTCTTTGCGCAGCTTTGCAAGTATGCGTCCGATTCTTTCTTTGTCGGGCAGCCGCCGCATTACCACTATTACAGGTATTCCTGTTTTTTTGCTGACTTTTTCAATGTCTATGAGGTTAAAGCCTGCGAATGCTATTCCTTTCAGCATTATAGCCCTCAGCTGCGTCCTGAACTTGCTGCGGTTCACCATCTCAATGATTTTCTCGCTCGCATCGCTTCCGTCTATGTCAACAGTTTCCGAAAGTATTCCATCCACGCTGCCTCCGCCCCGGAAAAAAACGCCGACTATCAGTGTTTTTTTGTCCTTGAACTTGTCAAAAGGCGCATCGTCGATTCCAAGAAGTCTTATTTCTTTTTTCATGCAAGTTCCTTCGAATGCTAATATCTTGTTCCGCGCTTTATTTTCTCCCCTCCCCTAAAGTTAAGGGCGGAGAAAATAAAGCGCTGTTGTGGGAAAGGGGCAGCGGATAGCATTGACCCTACGGAACAGAGCTGCTGTTCACAATGATAATAACCGTCAGCATGATGAGGAGAAGCATCAGCATTATGTCATTGCTCACTATTTGGTGGATGTAGCGCATGCATGCGGTATGTGAATGGGCTTAATAAAACTTTCGCAACCAAAAACTATAATTTTATTTATAATAGTAATAACATTGTTTTAATAATGCTTTTATATATGCATGCCTACCTTAAGCAGCATGAACACCTCTGTGGCAGCTGCCTTTAATAAGCGGCTGCCATGGTTGTTTCAGTGAGTCTTTATGTGCGGCATAATTGCTTATAAGGGATGGAAAGACGCTTCTAAGGTCGTTTTGGATGGCTTGAAGGCGCTTGAGTACCGCGGCTATGATTCGTGGGGAATAGCAACTGGCTCTGAGGTTGTTAAGAGGGTTGGCAGGATTGGCGAAAGCGGCAACGTTGTCATAAGCCCGAGCAGCATTGCGATTGGCCATACCCGCTGGAGCACCCACGGCCCTGTTACCTGGCAGAATGCGCATCCCCATCTTGACTGCTCAGGAAGGGTTGCTGTTGTTCACAACGGCATTGTTGAGAATTATCAGGAGCTTAAAGCTTCCTTAAGCTCGCACCGCTTTGCGTCTGACACTGATTCTGAAACGGTTTCCCACCTTATTGAGGAGAAGCTTTCCATTGGCTTTGAGCAGGCAATTAAGGAAGCTGCTAAGCTGCTGAAGGGCCGCTCAGCTTTTGTTGCGAAGTATGAAAACAGGCTGGCTGCTGCAAGAAAAGGAGCTCCGCTCATAGTAGGCATCGGCAGGGATGAGTTTTTCATTGCCTCCGACATAAGCGCGTTTTTCAATCACACAAAGAATGTTCAGTACCTTGACGATAACGAGCTGGTAATAATTGATGAAGCGGCTCATTTTTACAGCATTGACAGCGGTGAAAAAGTAAGCAAAAGAGTTGTGGAAATTGACTGGCAGCCTGAATCAGCAGAGAAGGGCAGCTATGAGCATTACCTGATTAAGGAGATTATGGACCAGAAAGAAACACTTTACAAAGCCATTAATCAGGATGAGTCAAAAATCATGTCAGTGGCAGCTGATATTAATAACGCGTACGGCACTTTCCTTGTTGGCTGCGGCACCGCAGGAAAAGTATGCATGGCTGCCGAGTACCTTTTTTCTAAAGTTGCCAGAAAGCACGTGAATTCCTACGTTGCCTCGGAATTCCCCAACTACAGCCATTACCTGACGCCAAAGTCTTTGATAATTGCTGTTTCGCAGAGCGGGGAAACAGCAGATGTTCTTGAGGCGATTGACGCAGCCAAAAAAAGCGGCTCCAAAGTCATCTCGCTGCTCAATGTTTTCGGCAGCACCATGATGCGCGCTTCTGACCAGTACTTCATGGTTAATGCAGGCGCTGAACGCGCTGTTGTGTCAACAAAGGCAACAACAGCGCAGCTCGCAGTCGTTACTCTTTTGGCTTACGCTTCCATCGGAAAGCTTCAGGAAGGCAAGCTGCTGCTTTTGAATGTGGCTGAGCAGGTTAATGATATGCTTAACCCGCGCTACGAGGAACACATAAAAAAATTGGCTGAGATGCTGAAAGAAAGAAGCGACATGTACATTATTGGAAGGGGCATCAATTATCCAATGGCTCTGGAAGCAGCCATTAAGCTGCAGGAAACAGCTTGCATAAACGCCCAGGGCTTTGCCGCCGGCGAGCTTAAGCACGGCCCGCTTGCACTGATTGATGAGGGAACGCCGTGCATTGCTTTGGTCGCCAATGACAGCGTTAAGGCAGAGATGATTAGCAACGCCATGGAAATAAAAGCAAGAGGCGGCTTCATTATTGGAATAGCTCCGGAAAACAACGAGGCGTTTGATTACTGGCTGAAAGTGCCTGATGCAGGCAACGCATCTCCTATTGTAAACATTATTCCTGTGCAGATGCTGGCTTATCATTTGGCTTTGCTTAAAGGGCTGAATCCGGATTATCCGCGTAACTTGGCAAAAGCGGTGACAGTGAAATGACTCTTTTCGGCACCGACGGAATCCGTGGAAAGGCAAATCAGCATCCGGTTACTGAGGGCTTTGCATTTGAATTGGGAAAAGCAGTCGTTGCGCTTGCTGATTCTGAAACTCCGAAAATTATTATCGGCAGGGACACGAGGTCATCAGGAAAAGCTCTGCAAACTGCTTTGGCGAAAGGCATAATTGATTCCGGAGGCGAAGCGCTGCTGCTCGGAGTCGTTCCAAGCAATGCTGTTTCTTTCGCGGTAATGAATGAGAAAGCTGCTTGCGGCATTATGATTTCTGCTTCGCACAATCCTCCGGATGAGAACGGCTTTAAATTTTTTGGCAGCAGCGGATTTAAGTTTTCTGACGATGAGCAGGAAAAGCTTGAAGCCATACTTGCATCAAAATCTTTCAGAGCGGCTGGCGCAGGGCCTAAAGAGCGCAGTCTGGAAAGCTACGGGGCTTACAAGGAATTTTTGGTAAGCAGCGGAAACCTGCAGGGATTGAAAGTCGGCATTGACTGCGGCAATGGCTCTGCCTCTTTCATTGCAGCAGAAGTTTTTGAAAAGCTGGATGCATCCGTTACTGTCATCGGCAACCATCCTGACGGCAGCAACATAAATGAGAGCGGTGCCATGCATCCTGAGCAGCTGCAAAAAATAGTGAAAGAAAATAAGCTGGATGCAGGAATTGCCTTTGACGGCGACGCTGACCGGCTTGTAGTGATTGATGAGCAGGGCAATGTTGTTGATTCTGATGCTGTAATGGCTGCAATCGCTGTTAATCTGGAGGAAAAAGGCAGGCTCAGCAATAACGCCATCGTGGTTACTGATTACAGCAATTCCGGGCTTGACGATTCTTTAGGCAAACACGATATTAAAGTCGTAAGGGTTAATACCGGCGATAAATTGGTGGCTGAAGAAATGTTCGCCAACAATTACAGTTTTGGCGGCGAAAGCTCAGGCCATTACATTTTTTCTGAGTTTGCAAGGTCTGCTGATGCGCTGTTGGCTGCTATCCAAATCCTTGGTTTCGGCAAAAAGCTTTCTGAATTTTCAGGGATTATTGCAAAATACCCGCAAGTTTTTGTTAACGTTGCTGTTAAGGAAAAGAAGCCGCTGGAATCAATACCTGATGTTATGGAAAAAATTAAGGAAGCTGGGGAACAGGGCAGGGTCTTTGTTCGCTATTCGGGCACTGAAAACGTGCTTCGCATCATGGTGGAAGGCAAAGGCAGCATAAATGAATTGGCTGGAAGGATAGCAGACGCTGTTAAGGCAGAGGTTGGAAAATGAAAGCTGTCATTCTGGCTGCTGGCAGATCCACAAGGACTTTTCCGTTGACAGTTAACAGGCCAAAGCCTTTGCTCAAAGTAGCCAATAAAACGGTGATTGAGCACACGCTTTCCCAGCTGCGGGGCATTGTGGATGAAGCTATCATCGTCATCGGCCATGAAGGCAGCAGGATAAGCGATTACCTTGGCAGTGCCTTCGCTGATATTCAGCTGACGTTCATTGAGCAGTCGCAGCAAACAGGCACGGCCCATGCTTTGCTTGCTGCTGAGAAGCTTTTGGATGATAAATTCATTGTTTTGATGGGTGATGACATTTACAGCAGGGATGCTATTGCCGCAGCTGTCAAGCATGATTTGTGCATTAGCGGCAGGAAGGTAAAGGACATTGCCATGTTCGGCGAAATAGTTGCTGATGGCAGCAGACTCATTGACTTGAAGGAAAAGCCGGCAGCTCCGACAACGGGCATTGCCAATACCGGGCTTTACGTTCTTGACAGAAAAATATTTCCTGTTATTGAAAAGCTTGATAAAAGCTCCCGCGGCGAGTACGAATTGACAGATGCAGTAAAATCTCTGGCAAAGCAGGAAAAAATAGTTGTGGAAACAGCTGATAGCTGGATTCCCATAACTTATCCGTGGTCTCTGCTGGAAGCAAACGAGGAACTGCTTAACAATATTGAAGGGGATGTTGCCTCAGCTGTTGAGGAAAACGTTACAATTAAGGGAAAAGTTGTTGTGGGCAAAAACACGCTGTTAAGGAGCGGCACATACATTGAAGGCCCTGTGATAATTGGGGAGAACTGCGACATAGGCCCTAACTGCTACATCCGCGCTTCAACGTCCATTGGCGACAACTGCAGGATTGGAAATGCTGTTGAAATTAAAAATTCCATAGTTATGGATAACTCGCACGTTGCGCACTTAAGCTATGTCGGCGATTCTGTCATTGGGGAGAATGTTAATCTCGGAGCTGGTTTTATTGTTGCAAATCTCCGCCATGACAATGAAGAGGTTAGGTCAAGGGTAAGCGGTCAATTAACAGGCACTGCAACCAGAAAGTTTGGCACAGCCATAGGCGATAACGTTAAGACAGGCATCCGCACGTCAGTTTATCCCGGCAGGAAGATATGGCCGGACAAAACAACCCTGCCCGGAGAAGTTGTTAAGGAGGACATAATATGAAGCCGCTTACAATGTTATCGCTCCTGCTGCTGCACTGGCATTATTCATTGCTTTAACTTATTTTGCGCAAAAACGTTATAAACCCTGAATGCCCTATCGGCTGCGACTTTGGCCTTACAATGCGCTCGTCAAACTCCCATTCGCGCTGTATGATTTCTATGGTTTTCATGTGCAGCAGGCTGGTGTTTTTGGCTGCTTTGACGAAATCTGAAACCTGCGATGTTGTGGGCGAGTACGAAACAATAAATCCTCCGACTTTCAGCGCCTTTTCGGCAGCTTTAAGCGCCTTCCACGGCTCTGGCAGGTCAAAAGTTATCAGGTCCGCGTTTTCCTCCTCAATGCCGTCATAAACATTCTTGATTTTGATTGAGATGTTTTTCAGCTGAAGAAGCTTTACGTTTTCCGCAGCTACCGCTGCAAAATCCTTTCTGACTTCATAGCTCACGACCTTTTTTGCTATGTTGGCCAAAAATACGGCTAATGCGCCGCTCCCGCTTCATGCATCAACTACAAAACTTTCTTTGTTGACGCCTGTTTCTGCTATGATGCTGCCAATGTCCTTGGATGGTATTATCTGGGGAGCGCGCCTTATTTTTTTGTACTTGTCAATGAAGCTTGGTTGAAATGCAAATAACGTATTTCCGGTGTTTGTCTTAACAATTCCTGATTTCAAATCGCCTTTTTTGACAATGCCGTACTGGCAGTGGTAATCGTGCTGAACGTCCCTGACATGCAGGTGTTTTCCTTCGCCGCTTACCAGCACCAGCTTAATATCATCCATATCAAATGCTGTTTTTGCCCGTTTTATAAAGTTTTATAAACTGTCAGTGCTCCCGCAACTGGATTCATTCCCATCTGCTGAGTTGAGGAGGCAGCAGGATAGGAAAAATAATGCAGGCAGGATAAAGTCATGGCCAAAAAATTCCGCGAGCGGTTTAAGACTGAGGAGGACGTGTTTGACCAGTTTACAATCAGAAACCTTTTTGTCCTCAGCAGCAAGGACATTTTTGAGGATGGCTCATTGAGCCCGCTGTCAATAGGCAAGGAGGCCAATGTTTTCTCAGCTTCAAGGGGAAGCACAAAAGTCATCGTGAAGATTTACCGCCTTGAAACAGCAGACTTCAAGAAGATGTTTGACTACATCAGGTCTGATCCAAGGTATGAGGGGCTTGCCAAGCGGAAGCGCGCTATCATTTTCGCCTGGGCCCAGAGGGAGTACCGCAATCTGATGGCTGCGCAAAGAGCAAATGTAGCAGCGCCTGTTCCCATTGCGTTTATGAAAAACATTATGGTAATGAGTTCGGTCGGAGACGCGCAGCCAGCCCAAAAAATAAAGGATGCCATTCCGGAGAGACCGCAGGAGTTCTTTGATGGCATAATCCTCAACATGAAGAAATTCTACAGGAGCGGTTACGTTCATGGTGATTTGTCAAAGTTCAACATCCTCAACCGCAACGAAGCGCCTGTTTTCATTGATTTCTCTCAGGCATCCCCCCTGCGTTCGCCAAACTCAGCTGCGATGCTGAAGCGCGACATTCACAATGTCGGCGAGTTCTTCAGTAAATTGGGTGTTAGGGTGGATGAGGAAAAGCTGTTTAAAAAAATCACTGCTGCAAAAAATTGATATAAGCTGTTTAATTTGGAATTTTTCTGGTTGATTATCATAACCAATGTTAAAACTCATTGTGCCAAGCTCTTCCTTAAATCTTTACTAGAAACTAGTTTTCCTTCTTTCTCGCTCTCATAACTTTCTTCTAATAGTTGTTTTTCTTCATTACTCAATCTTGAATCTTCAATATGTTCCTTTATGTAGTTGATATTTTTTTCCATATGCTCTAATTTATCTATTACTTGTTTTTCAAAAGTTGCTTCTACCATCGTAATAGTATTAGATAGTCTGGAATATAAAAATCTATCGTAATTTCGTATCTGCTAATGGTAAAACAGAAAAAAAATTTATACTTAATCATTAAACTGTAAATATGTCTTCATATGAAAATTTAAGCGAAGCAATATTAGTTGAACTTGCAAAAGCAGATAAAGAAAAGGGAAAATTATTCGCTGCAAACGGCTATCGAAGAATTAGTAGAGGGGCTTGCTGCCCACAAAAGCCCTGAAATTCGAGGCGCGGTAATTGAACATAGAAAAGCTATAAAAGCGGGTGATGATAGTCAACTACAGGTTATTTTTGACGTAGGATATCTAGCCGGAGATGGTGTTTATATGAGTATAGCATTCAGTATCGCGCTTAACTGATAGGTGTTATTTCTTTTGAAGATTAAATAAAAAATGCCCCGCTTTTGAAGGCAGGCGGGCGAAAAGTATTTATAGGAGTTATTACATATTATCAACTATTATCAATAGCAGGTGATGAATATGCCAAGTGCGTTTAGTATTCCAAAAATGTACGACGATGAGATTGAGGCAGTTATTGATGCGGGTTATTACTCCAATAAGTCCGAGGTTGTTAGGGATGCATTGAGATCGCTTTTTGAAGGTAACACTCACCTGAGGCTGGCGGCAGCTGTTGAAATGTATAAGAAGGGGGAAGTTACTCTGAGCAAGGCCGCTGAGATTGCTTGTATGAATTTTGAGGAGTTTAAGGATGTGTTGGTTGACAGAAAGATTCGTATAAAAGTTTCTCCCCAATCCAAAGAGGAAATTAATAGAGGAGCAACTCTTTTACGTATTAGGAGAAGGAGCGGATGATTCTTCTTGACACTAACATTCTTTCCACTTTTGGTAAAATCGGAAGATTGGGGTTGTTATTTGAAGCTCTGGGCGACAATCTGGTTGTTTCTCCAAATGTACTAAGTGAAGTGAAGAAAGCAAAAGAGTTGGGTTACGACCATGCCAAAATTGTATATTCTATATTTGCGAAAGGCAAAATCAGGGTTGTGCAGATGTCGGATAACGAATCAGCATATGCGGGCACTCTCCCAAAAAGTTTCGGTAGTGGTGAGCGAGATACTGCTTCAATAGCCAAATGCAGAAAAGCTGCTGTTGTTACTAATGAAAAAAAGATTATCAATTTTTGTCAGAGGGAGGGCATTGCAGTTATTTCTCTGAATTCAGTTCTCAGGCATTTATGGGCAGGTAAAATTCTTAGTAAGTCACAGGTTGAGCAGCTTATTGATGAGATGGAGTTGAAGGATAACCTTATCATAATTTCCAGAGAGGAAATTCTTTCTGATTAAAATAAAAAAATGCCCCGCTTTTTGAAGGCAGGGCAACTTTTGCCTTCACTTTGCTTGTTGGGGGTGGTAAAATGAAGGCAAAGAAATTCACCTTATCGGTGATTATGATACTATTTCTATGCCCAGGTCGTTGTCGATTGTTGTTCTTTGCGGCACTTTTTTTGCTCGTGCTGGGTTTCCGAGTATCCAGGGGCTTGTTACTCCGGTGATGATTGTCATCACGGTTATTTTGCCCTTCATCTCCTCCACTATTCTCGCTCCCCAGATGACGTTTGCATCATCATCCAGGCTTTCAGTTACCAGCTCTCCTATCCTGTTGATTTCGTCAAGTGTCAGGTCAGGTCCTCCGCTTACATGTATCAGCGCTCCGCCCGCCCCTTTGTAGCTTATGTCCAGCAGCGGGTTGCTTAGGGCTCCCTGCACTGCTTCCTCAACTTTGTTGTTGGTGTCAGAAGCTCCTACTCCGATTGCTGCAACGCCTCCGTTTGTCATTATTGCTTTGACATCCGCGAAGTCCAGGTTGACAAGCGATGGAACCGCAATAGTTTCCACTATGCCTTTAATCATTGTCGCAATAAGCTCATTGGCTACTGCAAAAGCCTGCTCTATTGGCAGGTTTCCTGCTATCTGCACCAGGCGATTGTTGTCTATCACAATGACAGTGTCAGAAACTTGCCTTAGCTGCTGCAGCCCGAATTCTGCTTTGTCAATTCGCGCCCGCTCTATCTTGAACGGCATGGTAACAGTTCCTATCACTATTGCGTCATTTTCCTTTGCTACCTTGGCAACTACAGGGGCTGCCCCTGTTCCTGTGCCTCCGCCCATGCCGGCGCATACAAATACCATGTCAGCGCCTGCCAATGCTGTCTTTATCTCCTGGATGGTTTCCTTGGCTGCTTCTGCCCCTTTTTCAGGGAAGCCGCCGCAGCCCAGGCCTCGTGTCAGCTCCCTGCCGATTATGAATTTTTTGTCAGCGTGACAGATGTCAAGATGCTGCTTGTCTGTATTGCATGCTATTATCTCAGCTCCTTTAATGCCCTTTCTGTGGAGCCAGCTTACCATGTTGTTGCCTGCTCCTCCGACACCAGCCACTTTTATGTTGGCCTGCCCTACAAATGACTTTAGTTCTTGTTCCTCAGCTGTTTTTAAAGCGTCTTGCACGATAAATTCCATTTTATTGCCACCCCGCGGTTTTGTTGTTTTATTTTTTTAAGCCGGAACACAACTACTGCACTACCCAAATCTTTATAAAGTAGTTATGTTATAGCTACTTCTAGAATTCGTGCTTTCGCCAAAAAGCATGTGCCAATGTTCATTAAGTGTTTTGCGCCAACAAAACACACAACTTCTATACTTTTAAACTACCCTACTATTTAAATATTTCTGCACGCCAGAATATATATCAAAAGCTGCCAGTATAGGTTTTCGGGGGGTTGATGCTTCTGACTGTTAAACCCTGTCTCGGCGCTGCCGTTTCGCTGCCCTGATTTTCGCGTTTCAGACGCTGCCTTTATCTCGCCGCTCTTCCTGGTTTTCCCCTCCCTTAATATTTAGGGAGGTGAAAATCAGGAAAGCTGAAGGCACGAATTTGCATGAGCATTCCAATGGCGCCCCGCTTCCGGTAATGTCAAGTTGTGTGTCCTGCAATCCTGAGCTTGCCGATGCCTGCCTGGCTGATTTTTTTCTCCCCCCTTATTTTTTAAGGGGGGGGAGAAAAAAATCAGAGCAGTGTGCGACAGTTTTGCCACTTAACTTGAAATTACCCCCGCTTCCATAATTTTATAAACCCATAACAGCAGAATAACTGCTATGAGGAATGCCCAGAGCGCCAATGAAACAGCCATGATTATTGCTGTTATGACGCTTTTTCTTATCGCTTTCCTCTCAGTTATGTCAGACCGCTTTATTATTGTCAGTGATGGCCGCACCAGGCAGTCTGCTGAGGACTTGGCAGATGCTGTTGAGGCGGAATTGGTTCTGGCAGCTAATGCGCAGGACGGCTACAGCCGCATATTTTCAACGCCAGGCGCTATTGACGGAAGGCAGTACTATATTGTTTTTTACAACACTTCCAGTACAGGCGCAGATTTCACGCAGCTGGTCATTGGCGTAAATGTTACGGGTGGGGAGTATCAGGCAGTCAGAATATTACCGGCTAACCTTAAAGGCAATATCAATCCAGCCAGCGATATTTTTATCAGCAAGCTTGATGGGGTTGTAAACGCAACACCGCCGCTCAGTTAAATTTAAATATTCAGACATCCATAAAGCTTTTTGGTGATTGCCAATAAACTGAGCAAACACGACCGCTACGTCATTGAATTGTGCGAGCGCATTAAGGAAGATTACGATTCGGTTTCTCTAAATGTCCCTGTGCGTTCCGACAAGCGCCTGATTGGAGAAGCAGACATTATAGCAAGAAAAGGCAGCAGCGTTGACGTGTATGAAGTCAAGTGCTCGCACCGCATAATCAAGGCAAGGAAGCAGCTCAGGCGCCTGGGAAAGTATTTTAGCAACATAAACAAATTTTATTTTTATTGCGGTAGTTCCGGGCTGTTGGTGCTGGTTTGAGCGTATCCCTCTGTGCGGCGGGGCTTGCCTCGCGTCTGCGCATGCATTTGAATCTTTTTATTGCTGCTTCCTGCTTTCTCACTCCCTTAATTTGTCAGGAAGGGGGAAAGCAGGAAGCCGAACCAAGCGCATCAGAGATTTCTGTAATCAGACAAAGTTAGCAACAATTATCCCTATAACAACTCCTATTATCATTCCCACCAGAAAGTCAAGCACCCCTTTGGTGTAGAACAGGTGCGTTGTGGTTGGCCGTTCCATAGCCAGGTACGCTTTTAAAAACTGCTGTGCTGTTACAGCTCCTTTTGGTGGCTTTGTCATGGCATAATTGCTGGTTTATCTGTTTTTATACTTTTCTTTTTTGTGAGCTGTAAAATAAACGTCACCTAATGAAAACCTATAAAAATGCTATTTAACCTATGGGAAGTATGGATTCGAGAGATATTGCTCTTGGTGTCATTGGATTCGCTGTAAGTTTTTTTGGTGGGCAAATATCTAATCAAACCTTTTTTGTAATTGGTATTTTGACCTTAATTTTAGCATTATGGCTTAACTTAGAAGAACACGAGAATGACATAAAAGTATTAAAGGCGCAGATAAATACGCAAAATGAACTTAAGAAGATTTGGAGGGAATTGGATGAGCTTAAGCTTGGCAAAGGCAAAAAACGGTAGAACGGATTTGGTTGGTATCTTGATTATCATTTTGATACTCTACTTTGTTGGGAAAGCACTAAATCTGTGGTGAGTTTCCACCAGATAATCTAATCATACCTAACCACCTGTTTTGTCCTAAACGCTCAGAGTTACAAATTAAACAGATGCCAGGTGACGCTAACCTTACAGCTCACTTTTTTGTGGTAATTTTAAGTTAAGTGTGTTTGTTCCCGCTGCCTGCGCACGCCGCATATCTGCCCCCGCATATAGTTTGCTGTTTGATTGCAACTGCGCCCTATTTCCTCCCCCTTAACTTTCGAAGGGGGAGGGCGCAGAGAGAAATGGTTTTGTTGCGAAGACAGAAGGAATAAAGAGCAGGAATTTCTACTGCGCTCGCTGAACAGAAAAGTATTTATAACTTTAGTTTTTCTTTAAAACATGCTAATCAATATCATTGATGTAAATGATAGCGGGGTCTTTCTGAGCTGGTAGCATGAAAATATTTTTTGCTTCGCAGTCTTTTTATCCGAACATCGGGGGCGTTTCCACTTATCTTCTGAATCTTGGCCGGGAGCTGCAGAAGCGCGGCCACGAGGTTGCTGAGATTCACCTGCGGCCTTCCGGTGCTGAGGCGTTTGAGGAGGTTAAGGGCATAAATGTTTACCGGGTTCCGAAAGAGCCTTTAAAGGATGAGCTTATAGAGGGCTTTGTGAAATTCAAGGAAAGCGTCTGGAATGCGTGCCACGGCTTTGGCGGCTTTGACAGGGAAGCAATCGACATGCCCGGCTTCAGGGAATACATGGAGATTAATGAAGCTATTGCCGAGCAGCTGGATGAGCTTTTGCAGAAGGAGCCTGCTGAGATTGTTGACATTCATGACTTCCAGTTGCTGTATTTGTACAAGGGCATTCCCCGCGGAACTCCGTTGTTTCTCAGGTGGCACATTCCTTTCATCAGCGCTATGCCCAGGCATTTGAAGGAATTCCTGATAAACCAGATGGTTGAATACGACTGTGTTGTCTTTTCATCGCCGGAATATGTCAGGAATGCTGTTAAGGCAGGGCTTCCAAGGGAAAAGACAGCTCTTCTTTACCCTCTTGCCAACACAAAATTGTTTGTTCCCACAAGGCCAAATCCGGAGTTTAAGAGAAAATTTGGTTTGGAAAGGTGCAAAATAATATTGTCTGCGCAGCGGATTGACATCAAAAGCGGCCATGAGCAGCTTATCAGGGCAATGCCCTATATCCTGAGGAAAGTTCCGGATGCAAAGCTGGTTTTTGTTGGCGGCAGGTCATTGACAAGCAAGATGTCCGATATCCGCAAGAAGTATGAGGATGCTGTGCACACTCTCATCAGGCAGTTGAAGCTGCAGCAGCATATTGTTTTTACAGGAACAATTCCATATGATGAGCTGCCTTCTGTATATGCGTGTGCTGATGTTGCTGCTTTGACGTCAAAGATTGAGGGCTTTGGGCTTGCGGTTACTGAGGCTATGGCTTGCGGAAAGCCGGTTGTCGGGACTGATGCAGGCGGAATTCCTTTGCAGATACAGGACAGGGTTAATGGGTTTTTGGTGGGCGTGGATAACATCAGGGAGACTGCTGGCGCTATTGTAAAGCTTCTCACCAACAGCTCTCTCAATGAGAGGATGGGGCAGGAAAGCTTGAGGATTGTGCAGGAAAAATTCTCAATGAGCAGGATAGTTGAGGAGCACATTATGCTTTACCACAGGATTCTCGGCAGCAAAAGCGATTGGGGGCCCAGGATGATGAATCTGAAGGATGTCAATGCTTTTATAACCGATTTTGACCGGACAATTACAGACGCTCCCGGGAAAGTCAATGCCAAGGTCATTGCGGAGTTGAAATCGCTCAAAGTTCCTTTGGTGCTCGTGACAGGAAGGCCTTTCAGGTATGTCCACAAGCTGTACAGGAAATATCCCGTGTGGAAGTGCATTGTTGCAGAGAATGGCGCAGTTATTTACATTCCTGCCAAAGACCAGCTCATTACTTTTTCTTCAAATACGGTTAGGCGCGCTGCAAGGCTGATTGCCGGCGCCAGGATAAAGCATACCTCAGGCCTCAACATCATCAGCGTTCCCCGGAAGGAGAGTGCAAAGGTCAGGAAGATTCTCAGGCCTTTGAGCAAGCATCTTGCTTACAAATATAATGTTGGTGAATTCATGATTTTGCCGAGTGGTGTTGATAAGGGTGCTGGAACAAAGATGGCTTTAAACCACTTGAATATTGACCCTGAGAAAACTATCATAATGGGTGACGCGCAGAATGACGTGGATCTTTTTAATGTTCCTGGTTACAGGATTGCGGTGGCAAATGCGCATAAGGAGCTTAAGGCAGTGGCAGACCATGTAACCAAAAATCCGTGTTCTGCGGGTGTTGTAGAAGTAATTCGGGAACTGAAAGAGTAATTATTTTTTCCTGTATTTGCTCATAAGCCGCATTATGTGTTTGTGGATTTTTTTATGCAGTCTTTCATTTTTCATTGCGCGCTTTGCCCGCTTCCCGGTTGTATTCAGCTTCCTGGCTATTATCTGCGATGCTTCCAGGCTGAGTTTTGCCCGGGCAATCTGGTCTGCAAGCTGTTTGTTGCCATACACATCCCGCACCCAGTTGCGGAAATCATTGTTGCCTGCGTTTGCGTGGTGCTGGAATACTTCGGGCCGCATTTTTCTCAGCCCGGATGCAAGCTCGTTCAGGTTTTGGAAGGTGCTGCCGTCAGCGCAGTAAAACCTGTGTTCAGGGCTTACGTTGTTCCTCAGGTTCATTTTGCAAGCTTTTTCAGCGCGCTTACCCGCTCTGATACCACTCTGGCTATTGCCTGCTTTGTTTTCAGGCTGCGCAGCCTTTTCGCAAGCACCTTGTCTCCGATTGCCTCATCCACCCATTTTGCAAAGTCGTTCTTGCTTTTGTTTACGTGGTGCGCAAATTGGGCTGGCTTCAGGTTTCCCACCTTGGCCCCAAACTCCGCAATATTCCTGTATATGGGTCCCTTGTTCACCCAGAATGCCTTCCAGTGCTCTACGTTGCTCAGAAGCTTTCTGGCTTCATTCGCTTTGTCTTTTTTCATTTTTTTCACCTCAAAATGCTTTCTTGGCTATGTGCTTCAGCACCGCCAATTGCGCCTTTAACTGATTGTCAACAGCAGTCAAGTCGTCTGCCAAGTCATTTTCCTGCAGCACTTCGCTCACCCAGATGCTGAAATCGTTTTTTCCGGGAGCAACATGATGCTTGAATACGTCATCGCTCATGTGCTCAAGCGCATCAGCCAGTTCCTTGATATTTTTCAGCAGACGTCCGTCATTCAGCACAAACTGCTTGCCGCTCGGCGCTTCCATGAACCTCAGTATTGCCAGTTCAGTAATGTTTTTGCTGACCGGCTCCTCATTCTTTCTATTTCCCATAAAATCACCTCATTATTGTTGGTATTGCTTCCTCAATTGGTTTAAGCTTTTGCTTGATGTCGCTTATTATGTTCATGTATGCTATGAACGCATCATACGGCGAGTCGTAGGGGTTAAAATACTTATGCACGTCTCCGTCATTGAACCACTTGGTGCACATGTAGTAGAAGTGGTCTGATGTCTGGAGCTTCCTCCAGTTTTCAATAAGCTTTTTGCTGCCGCTTCCCCTTATTGCGGCTTCCATTTCATATATTTTCTGCAGTGCGGCCTGCTGCATCTTGTTTCCAGTCCACGCGCTCAGGTCTCTCTCCACGTCAGCCCACGAGACTGTGAATGGCACGTCAAGCTCTCCGACTGGCTTGAATTCTGCAATCTCAGTTGGCGTCCTGAAATCGTTGTCCGGATGCTTTAGTATTTCGCCTGGCACTGCTCTCAGGAAATTGAATATGCCTGTTGAAGGCCACTGGTGCTCGCCGAATGTTTCATAGTCCATGAACAGGTTTACGCAGTTTCCGTTCCCGTTTATGCTGTTCACCCAGGACGCGAATTTTTCTGCGGTAAGGGGCCAGTGCTTCCAGTCATGGTTGCTGAACCTGAATGCTATGTCGTCTGAGAGCCGGTAGTTCTTGAGCAGCAGCTTTATGTCTGCAGTTACCGGCTTATAGACGAAATTCGGGCTTCTCCAGCCGAGTATGTGGTCTGCTCCCTCTGCCAGCACTGCCTTGTATCCCATCTCTGCTGCTGTCGCTGCCAGCTCATTGTTGTACGTCAGTTCAGTATTCCTGAACACTTTTGGCTTTTGCCCGAACAGCTCGCTTATTTTGCGCCTGTGCATTCTCACCTGCTCAAAAAACTCTTTTTTTGAATAAAGGAATGCCAGCGAGTGGTAGTAGGTCTCGTCGAGTATTTCAACCTTTCCTGTGTCTGCAAGCTTCTGGAAAGAGCTGATTGCTTCGGGAACGTATTTCTCCAGCTGCTCAAGCACGACGCCGCTGAAAGAATAGGCAACTTTAAGCCTGCCATGCTTTTTCAGCTGTTCCAGAATTATCGCGTTTGCCGGCAGGTAGCATTTCTTTGCAACCCGTTCTATTATTTCCCTGTTCTTCTGATGGAAGAAATAGTCAGCGCTCTTCCCGACCTCAAAGACAGAGTACTTTCTTATCCGCTCTGGCTGATGCACCTGGAAATAAAAGCATACGCTTACCATACCCCGCCCTCTTTAAGTGCTTTAATGTGTATTCCGCAATTTTTAAATCTTCTCATTTTTGGGTAATTTCAAGTTAAGTGTGTTTTTTCCGCTGCCTCGCCCGCTTTTTATTCCCTCCCTTAATTTGCGAGGGAGGGAATAAAAAGCGGGCAGCGAAACACGCAAAAGCTGGCATAGCCTCATTTTTGGGTGTCGTCAGCTTTTGTGCCCTGGCTGGCTCCTCTGCCTCATTTCACTGCCTCATATACCTGCATGCATTTTTTGGCTGAGCTTGCCCAGCTCATTCGGCTGACTTCCCGGAAGCTGTTTTCTGTAAGAGCTTCCTGCAGCTCCCTGTGATGCAGCACTGCCAGTATTTTGTTTGCCATTTCATTGACGTCCCAGAAGTCAACGCGAAGGCAGTGGTTTAATACTTCTGAAACGCCTGACTGCTTTGATATCATAACAGGCGTGCAGTTGCCTGCTGCTTCCAGCGGAGTTATTCCGAATGGCTCTGAAACTGAGGGCATTACATACAAGCTTGCCATGCTGTATGCCTTTGCTATGTCGCTGTCCCGCAAAAATCCTGTGAACAGCACCCGGTCAGATATGCCGAGGCTGGCTGCCTTGTTGATAAGGCGTGTTTCCATGTCGCCTTTTCCTGCGATAATGAACCTTGCATCAGGCTCTTTTTCCAGCACTTTTTTCGCAGCGTCAACAAAATAGTCCGGGCCTTTCTGCAGCGTTACCCTTCCAAGGTACAGCACCACCTTGCCTGTTTTGTGCTGCGGGTTTGCTGCTGTGCTGTCAATGTCAATGGCGTTGTGCACAACGTGCACTTTTTCAGGGCTTACAGCATAGTAGCGGATTATCTTTGATTTGGTGTAGTTGCTGACAGCGATTATTGCGTCTGCAGCATGCATGCCTTCCCTTTCCGCGTCATACACGTACTGGTTCACTCCATGCCCTCCTGTCCTGTCAAATTCGGTTGCGTGCACGTGCACAACCAGCGGTTTTCCTGACGCTTTTTTTGCTGCTATGCCTGCTTTGAATGTAAGCCAGTCGTGCGCGTGAATTAAGTCGTGCGCCTCCTCCCTGGCAATTTCCGCCGCTTTGTTCGCATACCTCTCAACTTCTTCAATAAGGTTCTGGCCGTAAATTTCCAGTGAAGGGTCTGCTTTCATTTTCATCTGAAAAATTTTTTGCTCATATTCATGCGAAGTTGCATATCCGCTTATCATGGACTTTATGCCGCGCAGCTTGAGTCTTGGTATGTTGGCAGCTATTACCTTCATGAAATCATATTCAATGGGGTTTGCCTGCGGGAGCACAAATGTTATGTCAACATTCTCCCTGCTCAATGCTCTTGCAAGGCCATAGCACGCTGACCCCAGGCCGCCTGAGCTGAAAGGCGGGAACTCCCAGCCAAACATCAGCACCCTCATCTTATTTCCACCTTTTCAAGTTCGCGGGACTTCCCATTAAGTGTAATCTCAACTTCTAATGCCTCGCGTTTTACTGCCTGCTTCACAGGGAAACTGCTTCCGCCTTGTTCTGTTATCCTGTATATCTTAACATAGGATGAGCTTACTACCTCGGCTGCCATGCCTCTATACTTAAGGAATTCGAGATGGTGCTTTGCAGTGCGCCAGTTGATGCCTGTCCTGCAGGCAACCTGGTTTATTGTCAGAGGGCCTTCAAGCAATGCCCTCAGGATGTGCTCCCTTAATTGCAAAAATGTTCTTCTCAATTCGCCTTCCTCTTTAGAACCCCGCCAGCTTTATTGCACTGATTGTATTTAAACTTTTTCTTTTAGCACTATGTTCTGACTATAATCAGGGCAGGCAGTAATGTAAAGTTTTGCATGCCCTGCAATCCTCAGCTTGCCGATGCCTGCTTGGCTGTTTTTTTCCTTTCTAAGCTGGGTATCTCCGAAAAACCGCATGCTTAAGCTGCCATTGCGCTTCATCTCCACCTCCCTTCAAAAATTAAGGGAGGTGGAGATGAAGCGCGGAGTAAAGAACAGAGCTGAATTTCTGAAAAGAGAAAAAAATCTGCGCAGTGTGCGCACGGTTTTGGCACTTAACCTGGCTTTACCAAAAAACAATAGAATTTTATACTAATCTGCCAATTATTCTGGGAAAAGGGGTTGAGATGAGTGAGCAGCACGTACTTGTTTGAGATTTCTTGGGAAGTTTGCAACAAGGTAGGCGGCATTTACACTGTTATTAAGAGCAAATCCGCTGATGTCAGGGACCGCTATGAGAAATACTTTGCCATAGGTCCTTATTTTCCCGATAAGCACAGGTCAGAGTTTATTGAGGAGCCGGTTCCCCACGAGTTTAACGCCGCATTTAACAGGCTGAAGGAGCAGGGTATTGTCTGCCATTTTGGCAAGTGGCTTACAGACACGGAAATCAGTGCAATTCTCCTGGACTTCAGCGGTTTTACTGCAAGAAAGGACTTTGTAAAGGCCGAGTTATGGGACATGTTTAAGATAGATTCCCTGTACACCTCTTACTTTGATTTTGACGAGCCTGTTATTTTTTCTTATGCTGCAGGCATGGCTGTGGAAGAATTTTCAAAAGGCAAAAAGGCCATTGCGCACTGCCATGAGTGGCTGGCTGGCGCTGCTTTGCTTTACTTGAAAGGCAGAAAGGCGAATGTTGCCTCTGTTTTCACTACCCACGCAACTGTTTTGGGCAGGAGCTTTGCCGGCGCAGGGCTTGACATTTATGATGCAAAGTTTTCTGCTGACCTCGGCAAGCCCGAGTACCGCACGAGCATGTTGCCCAAGCACCAGATTGAGGAGCAGGCGGCAAAGAATGCTGATGTCTTTACGACAGTAAGCCCTATTACGGCAATTGAGGCGGAAAAATTTTTGGGCAGAAAAGTTGATGTTGTGCTGCCAAACGGGCTTAATACAGGCAAATTTCCGACATTTGAGGAGGCCTCAATAAAGCACCGCTTGTACAAAAGCAAGATTAAGGAGTTTTTGCTTTACTACTTTTTCCCGTATTATGACTTTGACATTGACGACACGCTGATTTACTTCCTTGCTTCCAGGTATGAGTTCAGGGCAAAGGGCATTGACATCTTCATAAGGGCTTTGGGCGACCTGAACCGGAAGCTGAAGGCGCGGAAGTCCAGCAAAACCATTGTTGCTTTTTTCTGGGTTCCGGGAAATGTTGGGGAGATTAGGCCGGAGTTGACTGAAAACAAGTCTTTTTTTAAGGATGTGAAGGATTCAATTACAGACGAGCACGAAGTTTTAATGGAGCGGCTTTTGACGTCCATGATTGCGTCAAAGTCAACCTGCGATGAAAGCTATCTTCTTGGTCCTTCGCTGCTTGATGAGGTTAGGAAGAAGCTGTTGAGGTTTAAGCGGGCAGGGGTTCCTCCTTTGTCCACGCATACTGTTCATAGCGAGGATTCTGACCAGATATTTAATGCTTTTAAGGCTTCCGGCCTGCTGAACAGGAAGGCTGACCGGGTTAAGGTGGTATTCTATCCTATTTATCTGACTGGCTCGGATGGCTTGCTGGACCTGTCCTATTACGAGGCAATGCAGGGCGCGCATTTGGGGGTGTTCCCGAGCTTCTATGAGCCGTGGGGCTATACTCCGGTTGAAGCTGCTGCATTGGGGGTGGCTTCGGTAACCACTGACCTTTCGGGCTACGGGAGGTATATATGCGACCAAAGCCGGGATAAGGAATCTCCCGGCATTTTTGTCGTCAGGCGCTTTGGAGTCGGTGATGATGAGGTTGTGAAAGCGCTGGCAAAAATCCTGGATGATTATGGCTCGCTTGGCGTGCAGGAGCGCATTAAGAACAAGATAGATGCGAAGCACCTTGCATCATTGACTGATTGGAAGCGCATGATTAAGAATTATGAAAACGCCTACAATCTTGCTTTGGAGAGGGCATAATATGGAGCTGAGAAAAGACTACATCCTGGACCGCTGGGTGATTATAGCTTCTGGCAGGGGCAGGCGGCCTCAGGAGCTGCGTGAACCTGACAGCTCCGGGAAGGACTTGTGCTTTTTCTGCCCCGGCAATGAGCACCTTACTCCGGCTGAAATTGGCCGCATTGGAAACAGGAAATGGCGCTTCAGGTGGTTTGCAAACAAGTTTCCTGCAGTTGACATTCTCGGCAATCCTGATGTAAGGACTGACAACACTTTTTTTACCTTTGCTGATGCTTTTGGCATGCATGAGATTATTGTTGAGACCCCTTCAAAAAAAAAGCAGCTCTGGGATTTGGGCAGCGCTGAATTAGCTGAGCTTTTTTCCATATACAAAGGCAGAATTGCTGAGTTAAGCGGCAGGCGCAGCATAAATTACGTTGCCATTTTCAAGAATCACGGCAGCAAAGGCGGCGCTTCTTTGCAGCACAGCCACACGCAGATTATTGCAACAGCATTCATTCCGCAGATTGTTCAGCAGGAAGCTGATGCTTCCGGAAAGCCGTGCAGGTACTGCAAAATCATTGATATTGAGAAAGGCAGCTTCAGGAGGTGTTTTGAAAACGCGGATGCAGTTGCCTTTGCGCCTTATGCTTCCCGGTTCAATTATGAGGTCTGGCTTTTTCCGAAAAGGCATGTAACTTCGCTCGCTGACTTAACCAAAGAGGAGCTTTCTTCCCTTGCAAAAATCCTTTTAAGCATCTTGAGGAAGCTGAAAAAGCTGAACGCTGCTTATAATTATTTTTTGCATTACTCTCCTGCTGGCAGCGACCTGCATTTTCATGTTGAAGTAACTCCAAGAATAGCCAACTGGGCTGGCTTTGAGCTGTCAAGCGGCATAACCATCAACACAGTCTCGCCCGAGGATGCTGCCAGGTTTTATCGCGGGGAGTCCGAATTTTAGCAATGGCAACGGTAAACAACAAATGTTTGGGGCTTTCAAAGGACATTGACAATCCCGGCTTTATTCTTACAAACAGAGCAGGTTCTTTTTTTAGTTTCTCGTCTAATCCGGAAAGCAAGTACCACGGATACTTTGCATCGCTTGGAAACAGGCTTTACAAAGTCATTGAATCCCTGCAGGCAGCAGATGTGCCGCAGCAGTTCGATTATTATCCGGGCAGGGTAGCCATAATCAGGGGCAGCCGTAGTGAAAGCGTTTTCCTGCCGCATTACTACAACTCGCTTTGCTATGTCCTCTCCAAAAGTGCGGATGTGGATGTTTTTCTTGACTGCATGCTTGCTTCTGACTTCAGGGAATGGGGAAGGTACTACAATGCACACTTCAAAGACAACGCCCTTGTTGTGGAGTTTGTGAAAAAAACAGACGGCAGGGACTCCGCAGCCGGTTTGGATGAGTTTAAGCTGTATCTTGCCGTCAGGTCTGATGGCGCTTGTAATAAGCTGGGCCACTGGGTGAAGCGCGATTACAGGCTTGACAGGCAGCGGGGCTCGCTTTCTGAACGGTATGTTTACAGGGCGTTCTCTGTGCATGCCTCAAAAATGGTTTTTTCAGCTGCTTTAAGCGAGGATGCTGCTCTTTCAGAGTCAGAATACGTTTTCAGCCATATGCATGGCCTGCAGGAGAAGAGCAGGAAAAGCAGCGTCCTGGAGCTGGCAAAGTCCTCATATGACGCTCTTGTTACAGCTGAGGATGTTTATGCAGGCCTGCCCTGGTTTTATCAGTATTGGAGCAGGGACTCTGTCATTTCTTCATCTGCAGCAGGCATGCTCCTGCGCAAAAGGCTGCTTTTTAGGTATCTTGGCAGGATCGGCAGGGATGGGAGGATTGCCAGCATAGGCATCGGCTCATCGGATTCAGTTGGCTGGCTTTTTTTCAGGCTGAGGCAGCTTTACGAAGCGAAGGCATTGACCGGCTCAGAGATTTTGGAAGTGAAAGCAGCTCTGAAAAACTCGCTTGGGCGGCAGCAGGAGTTTTACGGCAGGAGCGGATTGATTTTTAGCAGCAAAAACGAGTCGTGGATGGACACGGATTTTGGCGATAACGGAAGGGAGGGCTTCCCGGTGGAAGTCCAGGCCCTGACATTGGCTTCGCTTAACTTTCTCTGGCTGCTGTCAAAAAAACAGTCTGTCAGGAATCAGGAATCAGCGATGGCAGATAAGGCCAGGGCTGGCTTCTGGAACAGGAAATACCTGGCAGATTTGGCCTTTGATTTCACCATCAGGCCGAACGTGTTCATAGCAGCTTACGCTTATCCTAAGCTTTTAAGCAAGAAAGAATGGGAAACATGCTTTGACAATGTGCTCCCGCATTTGTGGCTTGACTGGGGCGGCTTAGCCAGCATTGACAAGGCGCATCCGCTTTTCCAGGAAAATTACACTGGAGAGAACAGCAAATCATATCATCGCGGGGATTCCTGGTATTGGATAAACAACTTGGCAGCAGTGGTTATGGCCCGGCTCAACAGGAAAAAATACGGCTATTACATTAAGAAAATAAAAGATGCTTCAGTCAATGATTTGCTGTGGCTTGGCGCTGTTGGGTGCTGCTCTGAGCTGAGTTCTGCGTCGCAGCAAAAAGCAGAGGGCTGCCTCAGTCAGGCGTGGAGCTGCTCTACGCTGATTGAGCTGCTGCAGGAGCTGAAATCCGGCTGACTCTGTTTTAATCATCGCCGCCACAATGGTATAACTGTGAAAATGTTCTGTTTTCAGCAGAACAAGAATCAGTAAAGATTGCAGAAGAACAGAATGTGCGAGCTTGCATCCGTATTTATGCGCTCGCCACCACGCTAAGCGACTGAGCCCACGCAAGCGGCGAGTTCTCATTGCATTCTGCGGTGTTGCCGTAGTAAAGTTCAGGAATCTCTCCCTCCGGGTTTGCGATTTCAAGGGTTTTTCTAAGGTAATATGCGTATTTGTCAGCCCTGTTAAGGTTTTTATAAATTATTGCGAGCCACGGGAATCCGAAGCACCATTCTGCCTCTGAGCCGTTGCTGTAATACTTGTCGCCTTTGTACCTTATCACTCCTCTGTTCCTGGCAAGTTGCTGTTCAACATTGTTTAAAATCGCATCCCGCTGCATTGCATTAACAACATTATACGGATAAATCAGCGACAGCAATGCCAAATCAGCTTCCTTTGTTTCTGACTCTGCCGGCAGCAGTCCATTCAGTGTTTCTTCCCCTTTTTTTATCAGCTGCTGCTCAACCTCAATTCCGTCAATTTTCTGAATCATTTTTAATCCGGCAACGCACGCTCCAACGCTTGAAGCATGCACCTCCTCGCTTTCCTCCCACATTCCGTTGTCGCGGTCGTGCCAGTATTCAATAGCTGCAAGATAATTTACAAGCTTTTGCAGAATCCTGACATCGCTGCTGTTGCGTATGATTCTGATGCCTTTGCTTTCAAGCTCTCCAATTTTGAACAGCACTGCTCCTACTGCGTCGTTCTGCTTGTTGCCCCACGGCTCATATATCTCTTCCATTGTTCGCGGGTTGTAGCGTGCATGTATGTACCTGAATGCTTCTTTGGGAGTTGGCTGCCTTATCATCCAGTCTATTTTGTATTCGTGCTTCAGAAGTATGTCCAGCATCGCCCGGTAAGCTTTCCTCACCGCAGCATTATCCTTCACAGCTTCAAAGCCGAGAGCAGCATAAACATTATCCCTTATCCATGACTTGTTATACCCTGTTCCGGCAGCGCTGCTCGCGCTGAACAGCCCTGTCGGATGCTGCAGCTTTTCAAGTATCTGTATGCTTCTGGCTATCATTTTTTTCCCGCAAGCGCTGATTCTACTGCTTCAATTAGATCCTGCAGCCTTATTGGCTTTTTGTAAAAGGCTGCCCCTGCACTCTCCGCTTTCTCAGCCACTGCATTATCTGAATCAGATGATATCATTATGGCCTGCATTCCATATTGCCCCTCACTCATAAATTGGAGCAGCTCAATTCCACTCATGCCTGGCATATTATAATCAGTGATTACAAGCCCAACATCAGTACCGGCACCAGTAAGTTCTTCAAGTAACGATGCTGCTTCCCTTCCATTTCCTGCCGCATAAACAGTGTGCCCAAGCATTTCAAGCGCGTCTCTGTAAAATCCGCTTATCGCAGGTTCATCATCCGCTACTACAATGTTTGCCATTCTGATACCCCCTCTTTGTTTCATGCTGCGCCGCCCCTTTATAAATCTTTCTATTTTAACTACTAACTGATAGTAAAAATTAAAGCCAATCAAATCAGAAAACTTTATATATAAATTCATACTTTTTCTGATTAGCAGGTATGAATTTTAACGGCTGTGGCTGCTGGAAAGGTGGTTTAAGATGCTGGTTAAAAGGGCAATTGGCGAACGCGGCCAGTTTGTTGTGCCAAAGGACATTCGGGAACAGCTTGGGCTTCGTGCAGGGAGTGAAGTGACTGTTGAAGTAAAAGGCGATGAGATGGTTGTGAAGCCTGCAAAAACACCACAGCAGATTGTTGAAGAATTCTGCAGTTCAAGCCGCAGGATAAAAATAAAAGGCGATCCTGTTAAATGGATTAAGAAGAGGCTCAACGAACAGTATGAGGAAGAATATGGTTTACTTAGACGCTAATGTATTTATTTACGCGGCGGCAATAGGCGATTTAAGTGACGCAAAAGCCGTTCAATCAAAGCATATTCTCCAAGAAATTGCTGATATGCGCATTGCAGCTTCCACGTCAATTTTAACATGGGATGAAGTAACTTGGATTTGCAGGGCATCAATGCCCTTAAAGGAGGCTGTTGAGAAAGGCGGGATTGTTTTAAGCTTGCCAAATTTAAGTGCACAGGATGTTACTGTTCCTATTGCAAAAAAAGCGGCAGAACTTGCAATCAAATGTGCGCTGCGCCCCCGCGACGCCCTTCACGCCGCAACAGCAATCCTGCACGGCGAAAAGGAAATAATCACAGACGACGCTGATTTTGACAGGGTAAAAGAGTTAAAGCGCGTTTCATTGGCAGAAGCGAGCAGATAGCAGTTCAATCAAATAAACGCTGCTCTTTCCTTTTCCTTGGTCTAAAATACATTTGTAATTCCGGTGCTATTGAAAAAAGTTCACTTTACCGCTGCGTTTATCCCGCCGTTCTTCCTGCTTTTTCCCTCCCTTGAATATTTAAGGGAGGGAAAAAGTAGGAAGGGAAGCCAGCAACAGAGCGAGGCTGCGTGAACTTTTCAATAAGGCCGTAATTCAAAAGCTTTTATAAATGGTTTGATGTTGCCTGCTGTAATGACACTTTACTTAATCGGCATCGGGCTGAATGACGAGAAAGACATTACGGCTAAGGGGCTGGAAGCAATTAAGAGCTGCGATGAGGTTTATCTGGAAAACTATACCAGCTTGATTGACTGCAGCGTTTCTTCATTGGAAAAGTTTTATGGCAGGGAAATTAAGGTTGTTGGCCGCAGATTTGTTGAGCAGGATGATGAGCTCATTGAGGCTGCTAAAGTTAAGGACGTTGCCCTGCTCGTTATTGGAGATCCGTTCGGAGCAACCACTCATATTGACATCATGCTTCGCTGCAAAAAAAATAACGTTAAATTTAAGGTGATTCACAACGCTTCAATCTTGACTGCTGTCGGCATTACCGGCTTGCAGATTTACAAGTTCGGTAAAACAACTTCCATTCCTTATCCGGATAAAAGCTTTCGGCCTGAGACTTCTTACGAAGTCATTAGGCAGAACAAAATCCTTGGGCTTCACACTCTTTTAATGCTTGACCTTAAGCCGGAGCAGGATAAGTTTATGACTGTGAAGGAAGCCATTGACATTCTGCTTGAAATAGAGTCAAGGCGGCAGCAGAGCGTTTTTACTGAAAAAACCTTTTGCGTTGGCGTTGCGAGGGTTGGCAGCGATGATTTCGCAATTAAGTCAGGCACTGCTGCTGAATTAAGGCGCTTAAATTTTGGCAGGCAGCCGCACAGCCTCGTTGTTCCGGGAGAGCTGCATTTTGTAGAGCAGGATGCATTAAAGAGTTGGGAGTAGTTGGAACGCGGAGTTTTGCTTTGTTGAATCAGGCTGTGTTGCCGTCGGAGAAATTTTTTGCACAGAAACATTTATATATATGCTAAAAAATAATGGTTGGAGTTGAGGGGGTAAACATTGATGGAGAATCCGGAGATTTTTAACGTATTTTTTCGCGAGAAGCCGGCGATGATGCTCGTTGAGCTGCGTAACGCCAAGAGCGGGGTTTATGCTTCATCGCTCGCAAAAACTATTGACTGCACTTATTCCCATGTCGTAAAGATTCTGCAGGAGATGGAAAAAGCCGGGTTGGTGAATTTTGAGAAGCAGGGCAGACTAAAGCTCCTTGCGCTGACAAAGAAGGGCTCTGACATGGCAGACCATCTTGATAATATCAGGACGCTGCTTTGATTTGTGCTTGTTATTATTCTGCGAGCTCCCTTGCGCATCTCCATAACATTTTCCTTCTGCGCTCTGTTTCCGCCTCCTTAACTTTTGAAGGGAGCGGAAATAGAGTGCTGCACGAATATGCGGGCAGCTTAGAATAGGGATGGGTGAAGATTCAGACAGTTTGCTACTCCACAATCATCAGGTCCAAATCATCGTTTATGGCATCCAGTTCAGAAGTGTCAAGCTCTGATTCTATTTGTTCTGCAGTTGGTTCGCTCACTGACTGTATGTCAGCTTCTGTGGCAGTTGTCTCAGGGGGTGTGATTTCTGATACAGGCGCTTCTGCTGGCCCAGAGGGCGTGCATGCCGCAGCCAGCATTACAGCAAATAAGCTAATCAGTATCAGTTTCATTTTTTTCGTCTCCCGCTTCTATTTCCTGCTCAGTCTCCGCGTCAGCTTCCGCCTCAATTGCTATTTCCTGCGCTTCCTCGCATGCAGCTCCGCCACCGCCAAGCTTTGCTATGGCTGCCCTGATTTCAGGCAGCAGGTTGTGCGCCTGCTTTGCTGATTCTCTTGCTTCAATGATTAGTTGCCTGGCTGCTTCCACCGCAGCTTCATCTTCCTTTTCAAATACGTCTTTTGCCTCTTTGGCTTTTTCCCTTGCTGCTGCCATCAGTCTGCTGTATTCGTCCATCAATACATCTATTTCGCTTGTGTCTGCGCCTTCTTCCTCCAAAGCTGCGAGCGAGCAGTCAAGTTTCTTTTCAATTACATTTCCTGAATGAACTATTCCGATTACCCTTGCCCTTACGAGCCCCTGCGCGTGAGCATTTGTTTTTATCTTTATTTTCGCAACTATCTGTCGCAGCTCTTTTACAGCGGCATTCAATTCTTCCTTTGTTGCTGCAGCTTCAACTGCTGCCTGAACAGATGACACTTCTTCAAGCAAGCTGTCGAGCTTTGCAATTCTGTCAGCTATCTCTTCCTCGCTCAGGTCCTGCGAAGTGCTGACTCTTTCCTTGATTTTTTCTATGTGATTGGTTAGTCTTTCTATAACATTCAGCGCTGCTTCCCTGGCTCTGTCAATTGCTTCCTGCCTGACAGTATCGCAATCCCCTTCGCAGTTTCTGAGTTTTTCCTTGGCTGCCTTGACTTTGTCAATTCTCTGAGCGTATGCAGCGCGCAGTTCCTCTTTTTTGTCCTGAATTCTTTTGTGCGCAGCAGCAGCAGCTGTAATCCTGCCTGTTGCAAGAGGCCTGATTTTGAAATCCTCATTTGCTTTTACTATGCGTATATTTTTTAATCTGCCTGCTGCGTTTTCAGGGCTCAGCGCAGCAAGCTCTTTTATCCTGCTTCTGTCAAGCTGTGCTGCTTTTGCAAGGTCTGCCTGTTCAAGCCCTGCCAGTCTGTCAGCGTGTGCAGCGACAACTCTCAGCCTGTCTTTGCTGACAGCTTTTAATTTGCTGACTTTGTCCGCATCTAATGCCGAGATTTTCTCCAGCCGTCTGCTGTCCAGATTCCTGAATCTGGTTTTGTCTGCATCGTTGAGCTTTGCAAACGCTTCCTTCTGCAGCGCTTCGTTTCTCTTGTTCAGCGCTTCTGCAAGCCGTTCCCTGGCAGGGGCGGCTGCTGCGTTTGGACTGTCCTGCCTGTCTTTCACTGCATTTAATCTTTCCCGGGGTTTATTTGAATCGTCATCCGACTGGGCGATTGCATAAGGGATTAGCAGCAGCATGGCCACTACTGCTGAAACTGCCAGAAATTTTTTGATCATGGCTTTGTTTATGAATGCAGCCATATAAAAACTTTCCTGTTTTAAAATGGAAAGAATTAAATATGTACTTATAATTATTTTTTAACGTAGATAAAAATTTATTTAAAGTGGTAAGTTTCCAAGCGCCGTGCTTGCTTTTTGGATTGCTGCTTTTTTCCCTCCCCCTTAAATTTTAGGGGAGGGAAAAAAGCAGTTTAGTGGGGAAGTTGGCTGGTGAAAAGGGTAACAGCGCTTTGAGTGAATGCTCAGGCAGTTTAGACAAGTGGTTGCTATGTTTGCGGTTGACAAAAGGGCAGATGGGGTGTATTCGCTTCCTGCATGCGAGGTGGATGCGAAGAATGCAGGCAGCGTCAGCTCTGAGCTGGCCATAAAAATAATCAAGCTGCTTTCTTCAAAGCCGATGTATCCGGTAGAAATAGCTAAAGCCCTTAAGGTTCATGAGCAGAAAATTTATTATCACATCCGCAACTTGCATAGCGCAGGCATCGTTAAGGTTGTCAGGCAGGAAACGCGGCAGGGCGCTGTTGCTAAGTTTTACGCTGTTGAGAAGCCCGCAGTAGTTATTAAGTTCAGGGAGCTTGAGCCCACGCAGATTCAGCTGAAGTCAGACTCTGAGTTTCTGCATCCTTTCATAGATAACGGAAAGCTCAGCGCATTAATTATAGTTGGCAGCCCTGACCCGCACGGGCCTGACAAAGCGCGTTCCCGCGACGGCTATTACGGCATGGACCTTGCGTTGTTTCTGGGCACATTCCTTAATTATGTTCCGAAGCTTTACGTTAAGCTTGATACTGAAGTGCAGGAGCAGGAATTGAAAGGCAATCATTTAATTCTGATAGGCGGCCCGATTGTCAACAAAGTTACAGGCGCGGTTAACCAGAAGCTTCCAATAAGGTTTGATAAGGCAGAGAACTGGAGCATCAGAAGCACTGTATCAGATTCAGTTTACCCAAGCGATGAGTCAGGCATCATTGTTAAGGCAAAATCTCCGTTCAACAGCGAAAAAAGCGTTTTGGTTGTTGCAGGCAAGCGCTACTCAGGAACAAGGGCTGCCATCGTTGCTTTCTTAAAGCATTTTAAGGAGATTAGCGCAGGCAACGTAAGAAACAAAAAAATAGCTGCAAAGGTTGTTGAAGGCGTTGACCTTGACTCAGACGGAATTATTGATGACGCTGAGGTTAGGGAGTGACAAATTTTATATATTAAGTATGTTCATACGATTGCATGTGGCCATTCATTCGTTAACAGCAGAGCGTTACTGAGTTTCAAGAAGGTTTTTATAATCCACATGAAGATTTTTCTGTTCCGGAGAACGCATTAAGACATGGAGGGGTTGTGCGCCGCAGTCTGTTTTTATTCCACTACTATGCGGTGATTATAAAACCGCAATCCTTAAATACTGCCTGCACTTTGCCTGTAAGAATACAGGATAATGGAGTTCGCTTCAAAATGCCGCAAATAATTGTTCAAGGGGAATCCCGTGTGCTCGCAGCGGTTACAGGCAGGACTGGCTATGCCAAGGCCCGAAAAAAGGCAGATATATTAGCTGCAGAACACGGCTTGAGAGTAGCTGACATGCCGATGGCAATACAGGCAATGGCTAATCCTGAGGTTCGTGAGGCGATTATGCGAGCAGGGATTGATACAAATACTGTGGAATGTCATGGACAGCGCTATCCCTATGGCAGGTTTTATGAGGTATGGCATTCAGCTGGTTCTCTGGTAACTCCGAAGGGGCTTGAAAAAGCAGTTAGTGAATCTTACGACAATGCGCTCTGTTGGATTCCTGATGCTGAACGGCGTGCTCACCATTATGGATTCGCGCCGATTGATGATGACGATGAATGGGATGCTGTTGGAAAAGGCAGATACAATGGCCTGGAGGTTCCCAGATTGCATATTGAAGACGTTAGAAAAGGCAACGTGCCTGCGCCAGGAACGCCTTATACGAGTTTTGTGCCGTTAGACAGAGACGAATACAATATCAATCCAAGCGGAGAATTAACGCTTCCTGATTTCATGGAGGATGACCGCGTGCTTATGGTTGCAGGCTCTCCTGAACTCAGGGAAGCTTTGGCTGAAATGTTCTTCGCCAGTAAGGGCTGGACTCCAATTGAAGCATTGGCTAAGATGTTTGGCATCAAACCAAAAATTGAAAGCCACCACAGAATCGGGTATGTTGGCTTTGATGCAAATATCGGGCGCCCGGTGCGTTTCAACGGCAAAAGGGGCATCGGCGGCAGCAACCTCTTTCATGTGGGGTGTTTCGCTGCGGTTGCTGCTTCCCAAAGAATTGTGCTGCCAAAACTTGAGCAGACATTGGCGGTATCAAAAATCTTTACATGAGCAGAGGGAAGGCAGGATACCAGCCCAGCTGCACAGGCAGTAAATTTTCGGGCTCTGCCTATTCTACGGGACTTCTGAATGGCGAAAGTTTCTTAGTTCCGGCAGAGTCCGTTTCCGGGTAATGCCAAGTTATGTGTCCTGCAATCCTGAGCTTGCCGATGCCTGCTTGGCTGATTTTTTTCTCCCCCCCTTATTTTTTAAGGGGGGGAGAAAAAAATCAGGGAAGGATGCGACGGTTTTGCCACTTAACTTGACTTCACCCCGTTTCCGAAACCTTTAAAAACAGTCCTGCCAATAAGTTGCATATGGCGAAACCTCACCCTCTGAAGATTGGCAGCGTTCTGTTCCTTATGGGTGTTTCGCTGGCTGTTGTTGGAGGCATTATTTATCCGAATGAGCTGGAAGTTACTCTCAGTTCTGCGCTGATTGCTTTGGGCATAATCGTTGGCTTGCTTAACATTACCTTGAAGGAAACGAGGGAGTTTCTCATTGCTACGCTCGCATTGATTATAGTAACTTCGCTCGGCGGCTCAGTTCTCGGCCAGGTTCCGAACATCGGCGCTTATCTTGAAGGGATTTATCTGGCAATACTTACTTTTGTTGTGCCTGCTTCAATCATAGTGGCTATCAAAGCTGCCTACAGTTTGGAGAAGGACTAAGGTTAATGCACCTAACACAGGTAGTTGGGAAATTATTTGTATTTGGCGTATTGTTGGTAGCTACATCTGTTTTTTTCTTGGCGAATTCCTCTACTACCGAGGCTGACCATTGCGGCTGCGAGCCGGAACTGGACAATTATGTTGACTGCATTGGCCAGTGTAAGCACGAATCTGTTAAGCCAATTGAACAAGAGCCGTGCACACCTTCCTGCTCTTATCCCTTCTGTGGCTTCAGTGACGGCTGCGGCGGCACTTGCCCTATTACCAGTCTTAAGGATGGCTGCGCTTATGGCGGTGGCTGCGGCGGATTTGATGACTGCAACAGGCACTGCGGCTCTTCTCTGCAGAGCAGTTGCGGAGAATGCGGCAATGCGCCGTGTTGCGTTGATTCGTCATGGTCGCCCGATCGTTCCAGCGTTTGCAAGGGTGAAAAGTTCAGTCAGGAAAGCAACTGCGGAAATACGAGAACCGTTACCGGCACTAAGGACTGCTCCTGCGGTGAGTGGGGGCAGCAGCCAAAGACCCTCGGCTGCTGTTCTGGGCTGACAGAGTGCTCTTACTGCGGTGGGTGTTTTAACACCTGTCCTAACAGCCAGTGCCAGGCTCCTGACGGCGTGTCATGTAAGGGGAATGTGGACTGCCAGTCTGGAATCTGCTGCCAGGAAACCAGCACATGTGGCAGCTGCCCGGTTAAGACAGAATGTGGCGGCCCTAATCAAAATTGTTGTGAACCAAATAACCAGTGCAATGAGGGATTTCTTTGCGTTACAACAACTATCGGCGGGGCGCCAGTACTTGGCAACCCGGCAAAATGCTTAAATCGAAAAAAGTGCGTTGACAACGATGGTGACGGCTTCGGAGTAAACTGCGCTAAGGGAAATGACTGCGATGATAGCAATAAACTTCTCACCAAGGACTGTAACCAGTGTGGAAACAACGTATGTGAATCCTCTGAGTCTTGCACGAATTGCAATAATGATTGTAGCTGCCCTGCAGCCAAGTCAAATCAGATCTGCGTTGATTCTGACAGCGGCTTCAAGATTGAGGTTAAGGGAGAGGCGACAGAATGTTATTCTGATGATTCTGGCGGCGCCTGCATTGTTGTCCCTGATTTTTGCATAGCAGGCAAAGTGCTGCAAGAAGTTTATTGCGATAACAACGAAATAAAGGTAGCGACATACAACTGCGATAGCGATAGCAAGTGCAGGGAAGGTGCCTGCAGGGCAGATGCCCCGCCAAGCCTGCCTGGAGATACTGATACTGGCCGACAAAATGCAGGCAAATGCGGCGTTGAATGTGGTGATACCAGTTGCGCTGCAAATGAAGTGTGCACAGTTGAGGATTTAGGTCAGTTAGGAGTGCCGGGAATAGACACTGAAATTTACAGTTGCCTTCTTGACACCGGATGCGGCGCTGTTTGTGAGGACTTTGCTCAGAAATACTCATATAATGTCAGACCAAAGCCGTGCAGTGGTTATGCTGACTGCGTGAGTGTTACTGGCAATCAGTTTCCAAAGACATGCCCGCAGGGGTATCTTTGTGTTGGGGAATGCATTGAGCTGCCTGAATGTGAGGTTCCTGAAATTAGTCAATGCGAAATATCCTATGATGGTGAACGTTACACTTTGGAATCCTCATGGAGTGAAGTAGAGGGTGCCAAGGAATATTTGGTATTGGAATGCCCGGCAGGCGCGAATTATGGAAGTGATGAATGCAGGACACTTGTGGTGGCACAGAACTCTATCAGAAATTTTGATGCGCTTTCTCCGTTTCCTGAAGGCGAAAAGATACAAGTGCGTGTTGAGAAAGCCGATTCATGCAAAACACCGGGAGCATTCTCTGGGAGTGCAGAATGCCCACTGGCTTCATGTAAATTATGGGGATTTAAAAGCATAGCTGGCATATGGGATTGCAGCAGTGCCAATCCTCTGCATACTGGTACCGGCATCTCAGGAATTCTTGCTGTTCAGGATATAGGGATTGTGCGTGATTTTGACATAACCACCACATTTGAAGATGCTCTTGCAACTGGGAATTATAGGGGTATTTGCGGCAGAATCAGGGACAATGGTGAAGCATACTGTTTAAGGCAAACCGACGACAACTGGGTTGAGATTAAGAAGCTTGGGAGCTCCACCATCGATCTAAGTGCGGGCTTTAGTGGCGTGAAAGGCAGTTCAATGAGATTTAAATCAGAAGGCGACCTGTTTCTGGGAAAAGTCTGGGAAAAAGGATTGCCTGAACCTTTTGGTTGGACTCTTTTTGGAAAGGACAGGGAGTATTCCACGGGATATGTTGGCTTCTATAGTTACGGTAAAAATGAATTTGCTTCTCTTGAACATGAGAGCAAATGCGGTGACGGGACGGCAAACGGAGAATGCTCCTCCACAAAGCCATACTTCTGCAATAACGGAAGATTAATGAGTGATAATAGACAGTGCGGCTGTCCTTTAGGCGATACTGCTATGCCGGATGGGAGTTGCAGGGGGGTAGTAGAAAAGCAGTGTTTGTGTGGTGACGGAAGCGCTTGCGCTGCTGGAGGATTGTGCTTAGGTGGGTGGCGGAGTATAGAAGGGGAATGGGCAATTGAGAAAGATACAATAACTCTTAAGGATAATAATTATGCTGCAATAATCAACTTGAATCACAAATTTTCAGATGGCATAATATCTGGGCGAATAGATTTGCCGGATGAATCTTTTGAACTGTTAATGCTGTGTGGTAGGATGAGCATAGATGCAATAACAGGTTATTGCCTAAATGTCGAACTTCGGACCAACCAGAAGCTGCTGGGGTTCACTATTAACGAAAAAAAGAACTACCCGGTTACTGATATAGCACAGTTTACTTATATAGCACCTATTGTCACCAAGAAGTTTAATGGTGGCGACGAAGTATATGTAATAATCATGTTCGAAGGTGATACGATGAGGGCAAAAGTGTGGGGTATAAACGAGATTGAACCAGATGAGTGGGACATAGTAGTGGACGATATTGAGTTGATAAATGGTTTTGCCGGAGTCGTTGGAAAAGGCTTTAATCAAAATCAAAAGGTTACAGACTTTTCAGTGAAAACTATCCAGCCAACTGTTATCTTAGCCTTAGACCCTGAGAATGTTGTCGGGGGAGGGTATGTCACGGCAGTCGTTCTGGCTAAAGGTTTTGGTGGCAAGGATATTTTGCTGAGAAGTAATACAGAGGGTAAATACTTAGATCTGTACGATGATGGCGGGCATGGTGACGGGGATGCGGGGGATGAAGTCTTTGCCGTTTCATTTGATACCTCATCTTATGGTTCGGGTGTTCATGAGTTTAGCGTGTTAGGTAGGAATTCGGATGATAATTACCATGTGCTGGACACTGCAGAGTTGATTGTTTCCTCAGCGCAATGTGAACGCATACTTGGTAGCGGCAATAATGTTAATTTTGTTGTTGTGCCCTGCTTGTTTAAAGAGAGTGAAAGTGCTCGGTTTGATTATTATGCAGATGAAATTGCCGATACTTTCAGAGAAATTGAGCCATTCAGTACCAGCTTAGATCTATTTAGTGTTTACAAGGTGGGCCGGTATGATCCTGAACTGATTTTTGACGATTACACGGAAGACTGTAGAGCTCACACTGCCAAAATCCGTGAGATTGCTATGACTTGTCCGGTCGACCAGATTATTGTGGTCGCAAAGGACAGCGGAGAGGCCAGCGGTGGATACAATATGGTAGTTGTTCCAAGTGGGATTCCGCCATGCGCTTCAGACGGCAGATGTCCGGACTGGCATGGAAGCGCCGATGATGTTGTAAAGCCGGTAATGCTGCACGAATTGGGTCATGCGCTTGGGAATTTCCCACATACTTGTGGTGGTAACCCTGAACTACTAGTTCCGGCAGATCCTGGATTCCACAATCCGGCTTGCGGTGAAATTCAGGTATCAGCAGACCAGCCGTGCGCAGAATGGAATAATCCAGAATATCTTAAGTGGGGAGATATGGGTTGCTACCCCGGGTGCGGAGATGCGGGAGTTAAAGTAGTAGGGGGGGTTACCGTTAGAAAAGGCGGTGCTCATTCAGACCGCTTCAAGCCATGGCCAACATCGGTAAATGTGATGTGTTCGGATCGTTATTTGGTAAATGGTTACAGTCCAATAGAAAAAAAGGTATTGAGTGATAAATTGGCAACAGGTGGTGTAGGATAATTAACAAAAAAATTTTTGCAGTTGCATGCATATTTTTGGCGTTAAGTACGTTCGTAAGTGCAACTGATAAAATTTATCGGATTGAACTTTCAGGCGATAGCGGGGATGTGGTCGCTGATGTCAGTATTGGTGAAGGATTTATATCAAACTTGCCAGGTGACTACCGGTATTTTCTTATATCGCAGGATAACGAAGTATTAGATACATTTACGTTTGGATTGGAGGAGGGGTTTGACTATCACACACATAGTCCAACGAACGATCCGGAAGTAGTTATCACAGATCATCACAGTATGGCTATTGAATCTAATCTTGTTTCCGCTGCTTACTTTCGGGATGGGGCGCTGATACGTCTGTCAGCGCCCGATGGAGCAACGTTAGCAGAAATAGACGTCTTAAGATTTGCAAACGTTTGTGGCGACAACATTTGCCAGGATCAGGAGAACTATGGATCGTGTAGTGAAGACTGCCCTGCAGGTACGGCGGATGGTTACTGCGTGGAGCTTCAGGATAACGTATGTGACCCTGATTGTGATTCTTCAGTGGATGCAGATTGCTTTATTGAAAAAGTTGAAATGTCAAGTCAGGAGGGCAGGGATGACCGCAACAATCTAATCACATACGCGATAATCTTGGTCAGCGTGGCAGTCATAGCTGCAGTTGGACTGCTCATCTACAAACACGCAAGAAGGGACAGCTACGTTTACTAAGCCACCTTCTCCTCCATCGCCTGCATTTCAAGGATTCTTTTGGCTGCCTCAATGAACTCTGTTTCTCTGGCAGTATCTATTAGTGCTCCTGCCGCCTGGTGGTGGCCGCCTGCCATGCCGTTTACTGTTATTGTTATTTTATTTATTATTTCTTTTAAATTAACATCTTTGTTGCCGCTTATCCTTATGCTGACTTTGGTTTTGTCTTTGTCTGTCTGCGCCATTGACAGGATTATGCTGCCTTCTTCTATTTCTCCTGATTTGGAGAGCATGGAGGCAAGCGTTCCTATTATTGTGGGCATTATGTTTTCCTCGGCGTTTATTATTATGTATCCTTTTCCCTTGATTATGCCTTTTTTTGCTGTTTTATACCAGGTTAATGCATTTGCGATGTGGCGCTTGTAGCTTCGCAGCGTTTTTATCGCCTGCTCCTTGCTCCCGCTGTGTCCGAGCAGCGCTCCTATTCCTGCTGAGGCTTTGCCCAGCCTGCCGCACGCATTTAATACTGATGAGAATTCCTTCGCATCTTTCAGTGGAGAGTCTTTTTTTTCGTTTTGCAGGATGTACACCGGGCCAAGTATTGCTTCGGGCTTTTCCTGGTCAAGCCGTCTTACTATTATGGCTGTCGCCAGTTTCTGGAGTTCTTCGTCTGTGAGGTCTGTCAGCTTCTTCCACCCTTCGCCGTTCCGCGGATTTATGCCGAGGTGCTGCAAAAACATCAGGGAAGCGCTTTCGCTGCCTGTTATTCCCGGTATTGGGTGTTCGCTGCTGCGCTCTATGACCTTGTGCAGAGGCCTTGTGTGAGCTCCGAATACCCTCAGCCCGGTTATGACTTTTATCTTTCCGGATTCTTTGGCATCTTCAAGTATCTGCGCATTCAGCTTTTCAAAGCCGCTGTTTTCCTGCATATCGCCCATTGCTCCGAGCAATGCAATGTGAGCAAGGTTGACGTTTGCAGCGTTCAGCGCTTTTGCAAACAGGTACGTTACGCCTGAGCCGCTCACCTCTCGGCTGCCATTCACCCCGGCCAGGTGCGGATTTACGTGGACAATGTTGCTGCCTCCGTCCGTTTCTTCGAGCTGGTGGTGGTCCAGTATGAAAACTTTTTTGCCCTTCAGATGCTTTTTTATCAGGCTGAGCTGGCCGGAGCCTATGTCTGTAAAGAACACGCAGGCGTACGGCTCAAAGGATAATTGCCTGACTTCGTCTTCATCCAGCTGGTGCACGGTGGACAGCGAGTATTTTCTGTTGTCGCTGCTTAACGCCTTTATCAGGACTGCTGCGCTGCTCAGCCCGTCTGCATCGAGATGGGAAACTACCCTTATGATTTCGTTTTTGCTTGTCTTTGAGAAGTCTTGAGCAGCTGAATTGACCAGCTCTTGAAATCTTGCGTATTTGTCCATCGTATCACTTGCAGAAAATTACGATGATTGGCTGTAGCCGTGTCTTATTTAAAGTTTGTGAAAGTATAAAGTAAGCTTTCCAAGTGTACAGGGCGCCCTGCTGCCTCTTTCGGTATTGCCGCTGCTTTTTTCCCTCCCTTAAAAATTAAGGGGAGGGAAAAAGCAGCGGTGATTGAATTGTAGGGAGAAGGGAGCATCATCAAATAGGTCGGGGCGGACAGTTAAGAAGCTGACTTTGCAGAAAGTGTGAAGTAAATTTTTCCAGTATCGCCATTGGAAGCGGTGCGAATCAGGGATATTAACTATTCAATCATCAGCTTTATCTTGGCCGGGTCATACTTCCAGTCAGCTGCCAGCTTCTTGGTTCGTTTGTAATAGTCAACTACCCTTTTGATGTGCGATTCAGTGAGCTCAAGGCCGTGCACTGCCGTCATGTCATGCTTATTGCGCTCAAGGTGCTTTTTGATCATTATATTTTTTCTTATAAGAGCCATCAGGTCTTCAGGAACAGCTGGTGCGACGCTTTTTTCCCGCATTATCTGTGTTACCCTTTTTTTTGTAATTAATTTTGTGCTTGGCACGCCGTAGAGGTCCCGCAATACCAGTCCAATCTGGGAGGGCGCTTTTCCTTCTTTGGCGATTTTTGAGATAAGCAGTTCTATTTCCTTTGCTTTATACCTAACCCATGTTGGCTTATCTGTTCGCAGGGGCTTTTTTGATCCTGCTCTTCCGCGCTTCTTTGAATACATCCGTGCCATAGCACAGCGCAGGTTCGGAGTGGTTTATAAAGTTTACTGACTGTTCGGTGCCGAGCCGGAAAACGTAGCTTACCCCTTCTCCCTGAATATCGCATACAACGCCAGATCAATAACTCCCAGCGCAATAAAGAACCCGGTTATGAAAAATCTCAGAACAGTGGCGGTTGTCAGCAAGGTTATTGTAAGAAATGCTAAACCTGCTAATATGGAAACTGCGCCGAATCCGAAGTAGTCCCTGCACATTGTTATTTTGCGCTTTTTCTTGGCCATTGATACGTTTTGCATTAATTAGCTTTTTAAACCTTTCCTGCCTGCACAGTTGCATGGTGTTTGCTGACAGGTTTGAGGCAGGCAGGCTGCTGGCTGACAGGCTCGGCAGCTGTAAGGGTGCGCTGGTGCTTGCCATTCCCCGCGGCGGCGTTGAGGTTGGCTATGCCATTGCCAAACAGCTCAAAAGCAATTTGGGCATTTTGATTTCAAAAAAGATTCCTTACCCTGGTCAGCCGGAGCTTGCTGTAGGCGCTGTATGCAATGATGTTGTTTTGCTGGACAGCCAGTTGATTGCTCTCCACGGCATCAGCAGGCAGTATATTGATGCAGAAGTGAAAAACCTTAAATCATCTATCAAGCGCCGTTACATGGAATTAACAGGAAAAGCCGGTTTGCCGGATATGAAGGACAGGACAGTGGTTATTGCAGATGACGGGATAGCCACAGGCCATACTTTTTTGGCTGCCGTTAGCTGCGTTAAATCTCAGAATCCAAAAAAAATTGTTGCTGCAATTCCAGTGGGGCCTCCTGAAAGCCTGCAGCTTGTAAAGGACAAGGTGGATAAGCTCATAGTGCTGGAGCACCCTGCATACTTCATGGCTGTTGGCGAGTTTTACCGGGATTTCCAGCAGGTGGAGGATGAGGAAGTGATAAATTTATTAAGGAAAGCGAACAACCAACATTAAATGCTATTGAACAGGTTGGAATTTATACTTGTAAATAATCCCATAAGCGACAGCATCAAAAGGATTGAAGTTAAAAAAGTAAAACAGCTATCACAGCTGCCTAAGAACAAGGTTGTTTTAGAGATTGGGTGCGGGAACGGTGCTGCAACTCGGCAAATAAAGAGGTATTTTTCTCCAAAAAAAATTTATGCAATTGATCTGGACGCCAGAATGATAAAGTTAGCTAAGAAAAAGAGCAAAGACGCTTCTATAATGTTTGAGGTTCGTGATGCAGCAAATCTTAAATATAAAAATGCCAGCTTTGATGCTGTTTTTGATTTCGCTGTTATACACCACATACCTAACTGGAAAGACTGCCTGAAAGAGATAAAGCGTATATTAAAACCCAGGGGTGAATTTATATTAATAGATTTATCATCAGACACGTTTAACACATTCATCGGCAGGATTGGCAAAAAGCTGCTAGCACATCCATACGACCAAATGTATAATGAAGCAGAGTTTATTGATTACTTGAAATATTTGGGATTTAAGATAAGGATTCACAAAAAATACAATCACCTTGGCTTGATTAAATACTTCATGGTTATTGCGGTAAAAAAATGAAACCATTAACAAAAACTCAAATGACTGCGCTGGATAAAGCCATGATTAAGCTCGGCATTGACGTTCCGAGAATGATGGAGCTTGCTGGCTTTTTTGTTGCGGCTGCAGCTACTTCCATTGTTAAGAATGATAAAAGAAAGAAAATACTTGTATTGTCAGGCACTGGGAATAACGGCGGCGACTCTTTGGTTGCTGCCCGTCATCTGATTAATTGGGGTTACAGGGTTGACGTTTGCTTTGCAGGCAGTAAATTAAAGCCGGTTCCGCTGCATCAGTGGAAAATACTGCAGCGCATGGGTGTAAAGGAGGCAAAAAAAGTTGATTACAGCAAATACGGCTTGATTATTGACGGGCTGCTCGGCTACAACATCAGCGGAAATCCCCGCAGCAGATATGCTGAAATGATTCGGGCAGCAAATAATTCAAAGGTTCAAATACTCTCAATTGACCTTCCCTCCGGGCTTGACGCAACTACTGGAAAAGCTTACGACCCGTGCATAAGGGCAAAAACAACTGTTGCTCTGTCTGCGGTGAAAAAAGGTTTGCTCGCTGAAAAAGCGAAGAAGCACGCTGGCAGAATTTTGGTTGCTTACATGACAGTTCCAGAGGTTGTTGCCAAAAAATTCAATCTAGGCAATATGTTCTCAGAAAAGAACCTTATTTTCCGGTATCGTTATAGCAAATCGCATAAATACTTGAACTTTTAAATTGCGATTTGCTATTTGGTAAATCTCACTCTTTATTCATAAATTAATGAGATTTACTATTAGATTTTTTCTTGACTTCCTCAACGACTTTTTTGAACGTTTCTATCTGCTTCTCGCTGAGGTTTCCAAAGCGCAGGTAGCTCGCCTTTATGTTTCTTAAAAACCCGGATTTTTCATACAGGGATTTGTCAACATCAAACAGCTTCCTGAATTTTGGCTCTGTTATGGGCCTGTTAATCTCCCGCATCCTGCATTCCGTGCAGACAGGGACGCGGTTTTTCCATGTAACTAAGGCATGGTTCTTTCTGCAGACTATGCATTTCTGTTTGTATGATGCTCTCATTTTGGTGTGGTGCTTCCCGGCGCCAGGGCCTATTCTCTTTTTAGCGTATCCATGTAGCTGTCAACTATGCTGTCGCCCGTAAGTTCAGCAAGCTTGTCCTTCGCAGCATTTTTCACCCAGTCGCTTGTCTGGTAGCGAAGATGCGGCTTTTTGGCAGTGATTGCTTCATTGATTATTGCAGCGATTTCTTCAGGCTTCTGGGCAGAGCTGAAGCGTTCTCTGCGGGAAGCGCTCATTTTTTCCATTGCGCCAGCGTATTCTGCTTTTCCTGCCTGCCTGCTTCCAAATCTTATTGAAGGCACGAATTTTGTTGCAACAGGGCCCGGCTCTATCAGGCTCGTTTTTATGCCAAGCAGACGCAGAGTTGGAGCCATCGCCTCTGTCAGCCCCTCGACAGCAAACTTTGAGGCGTTGTACAAGTCAGAGGCCGGCATTGCCTTTATTCCTGCTATGCTGCTTATGTTGATGATGTGCCCTGACTTCTGCTTGCGCATATGCGGAAGCACAGCTTGGGTGACTCTCAGCAGACCGAAAAAATTTACTTCAAACTCTGCCTTGGCTTCTTCAATTGTAACGCTCTCGGCAGCGCCCATTAATCCGTAGCCTGAGTTGTTAATCAGAACGTCAATTCTGCCTTCTTTTTCAATGATTTGGGCTGCTGCTTTTTTTACGCTGTTGTCGTCAGTAACATCCAGCTGCAGTAATTCGACAGAAACGCCTGCATTCGCTGCTTCAGCCATTAAACTCCCTTTCCTGTTCAAATCCCTCATGGAAGCATACACTTTGTTGCCCTGCTTTGCGAGAAATATTGCTGTTGCCAATCCTATTCCTGAGGAGCAGCCGGTGATTAGGATGACCTTGCTCATGCTTTTAGGCATAGGATTTAGTTATATAAGTGTTTGCATACTGATAAAATAGCCCCGGGCGGATTCAAATCCAAATTTCTCTGCAACTTTAGCAAGTTCCTTCCCAGTCAGTCTTGGCAATTTAGCCAAAGAACTACACCTCTATCTGCTGAACGCCAACGAATTCCTCAGAAATTTCGGGTTGCTCCCCGTTTTCCAGATAAGCTTGTATGGCTTCCTTAGTCCTCTCTATAAGCTGATTCATATCCTTTGCTTGGGTATGGCAACCGGGAAGTTCAACTACTTCAGAGACCAGCCAACCAGCTTCGTCTTTTTCCACTATTATGGTATATTTCTTGCCCATAGGAGTATTCAACATATTGCCGTATATAAAATTTGCTACAGAAATAGCCCCGGGCGGACGCTAAACAGATATGATGAGTTTATTTCTGCCCTCAGGGTATATCCTTACTTCCTCCCCTTTCCTTAATCCGGCAAAATCTGCAATGCGTTTATTAATTTTAATATCGATGGAATTGCCAACTTTGCCGACTTTTGTCGTTGCTTCCAATCCCCACAGCCCCTTTTTCTTGGCAATAGTGTCCATTTCATCAGACACCCTCTCGCTAAAGTATGTTTCACCGCAATTACCGCAAACTTCAGCGTTGAATTTGCCCAGACTTACGCCGTATACTTTGAAATCAACTTTCTTCTTCAACAATTTTCCTTTGTCACAGACATAGCATATGCTCATGTTATCATGACCGTTTTAATGATATATTTTTCTCCCCTGATTTTAAATGCGACCTTAATGTAAGCGTAAGATGCAAGCAAACCATCTGTTTGCCTGACTTTCCCTCCTTTTTTGATTGTATCAATGACTTGTTGCTTACTGATACCCCGCTCAACCATTTGCCGTTTGGCGTGAAGGGTAAAAACAAGCTCCATTGTTATAACATGTTAGAACCAGTATATAAATTTTGTGGATTAGAGCATAGCCCCGGGCGGATTGTCGCAGAACCGGAGGTTCTGGGACACCAGAAATCTCCGATTTCTCGTTCGAACCGCCGTCCCCAGCTTTCCTCTGCGTCCAAAGGCTGGTGTGGTTGGCCGCTACACTACGGGGCTGTTAGGATATAGTGCTTGCTGCCTTATTTTAAAGTTTGCGGATTTGTTAAGTCCGCTTTCCAGGCATATGCTGCGCCCTGCTCCATTTTAATCGCTGAACTGCTTCCTTGCGCTGTGCGCCGCTTATTTGCCGCTGCCCTTGGAATTGGGAGAGGGCAATCTTGCTTTTGTTGCTGTGCCTGCTTGCTTTGAGCTTGGTGCTGCTGGCTTTGGCGCTTTGGCTTGCTTTTTTCGCTGTTGTTTGGAAGCTGGTTTTCCGGTGCCGGAAGCTGTATTTTTTGTGGCTGATTTTTTGGCAGCAGCAGTTTTTTTGGGCGCAGCTGCGTTTGTTTTGCCGCTTTTCTCGCCGTATTTTTTGCCAATAAGCTTCAGGTATAATGCTGTTGTTCCTCTGTATTTTCCTTTTTCTGTCAGGAATACCATGATTGTTGTTATTGCTATGGTGAAGAATATGGCTGATATTACGGGCGTCAGCAGCTGCTCTGCGTTGAGTATGCCCATCTGCATCGGTATTTGCGCAAGCACTGCTGCTGCAAGCCCTTTTGGTATCATTGATTCCATTATCGGCCGGTCAAGCGGCTGCTCCGGCTTGTATGAGAACTTCACCGATATTGGCCTCATGAGGAATACTGCTGCCGCAATCAGGAATCCGAGCCATATGAGGTAGTATTCTGTCATGCTGACGAGTATTCCTATGTATACAAAGAAGAATGTTTTTACGAAAAATGATATCTGGGAGAAGAATGCCCTTGCGGAGGATGACAGCGGGTCTGCTTCCTCTTCTACGCCTTCTGCCAGCGACAGTATTTTCCTCGAGTTGCCCATGACTATTCCGAATGACAGGGCTGCTATTGCGCCGCTTGAGTGGGCGAATTCTGATATGCCTGAAACTATCAGCAGGATTCCGATGGTGGATATGTATGATTTTGAGAGTTGCTGAAATCTGTCCAGCAGCAGTATCCACAGAAATCCTGCTATCAGGCCTACGAAGATTGCTATTGCAAAGCTCCCGAACAGCGCATTCAGAACTGCCCCGGGGTCAACTTTATCGAGTGTTACTATTTGGACTATTGTCAAAGTCGCTACAATGCACAGCACGTCAGTAAATGCTGATTCCAGTATCAGCTTGAGAGCGTTGTCCTTGCCCATTTTGAGCTTCTTTACGATTGGCACGACCACTGCTGAGCTTGTTCCGCCGAGGATTGTGCCGAGGAGGAGCGAGTTGGTCAGGCTCCACCCGAAGAATTTGGCGATTATTGTTACTGCTGTTACTGTCAGCATGAAGTTTATTGCTGTAAGTGTTGTTGCTCCGTACATGCTTTTCATCAAATCCTTGATGCGGATGTGCAACCCTCCTTCAAACAGGATGAATAGCAGCGCAAATGAGGTGAATATGCTTGCTGCCTGCCCCAATGATTCCGGCCTGACAAAATTCAGCACTGGCCCTATCAGAACGCCGATGAGTATCAGCCAGAGAACGTCAGGAATGTTGGTTTTGGAAAAGATAAGGTCGCTCAGGAAGCCGAGCAGTATTATTATGCCAACAGTTGCGAATACGATTTCAAATGCCATTTGCCCTCCGTCAGTTAATGTAGGACTCTGCTGACCGGTTGCGTTTCCTTATCTTATGCACAACCTCGTATACTAAGAGCAGGGCTGCCATAATCACGATTATTGAGAATACCTGCTTCAGCGCAAAGAACGACCTTTTCTTGCTGACTATTGGTTCAGCTTTAATCTCATTGATTTCATTGGCGTACTTGTCAGCTCTTTTTTCCTGCTGTATGGTTTGCTGCTGCGGCGCTGGCTTTGTCTGCCCTCCGACCACTGCAAATATTGACAGTCCTGTGAGGCTTGCGCTGTAAGCATGGTATCCCGGTTCTTCGGCTGCATGAATGGTTGGCAGCTTTATCCATTTGTCTCCTGACAGCTTTTTCAGCACTATGGTTGAGGCGTCCACCTCTTCTTTTATAAACCACTCGCTTTTTATCTTAAACCTGATGTCTGATTTAACGTCATCGCTTAGCCCGATGCGGGAAAGCTGGACAATTGAATACAGCTTCTCGCCTGCGTCAGTGGCGCTTGGCACTTCTTTTGACAGCGAAACTTCCTGCAGCGTTAATGACGGTGTTGTTGCCTGGAAGTTTGTTACAACATCGACTTGGTATACTGAAAGGGCATCTATGTGCTTGCTGAATGCAAAGCTTCCGCTGCTTCCTGCTTCAAGAGTGCCGTCCAGCGTTACTTTTTCTGAAAGCTTTTGGCTGCTGCCTCCGCCGCCACCGCCACCGCCGCCTCCCCCGCCTCCGCCTCCGCCGGATGAGCTGCTTGGTGTGCTTGCAGCAGCGCATGCCCCGCAGTCCGCGCTGCAGCTTGAGCATGATTCGCTCTCATCGCATCTGCTGTTTCCGCATGCTGCCACGTATTCCACCACAGCTGAGTGCGTTAATCCGGACACGTTGAAGTAGTTGCCTTGCGTCACGCATTTGTAGCCGTTTCGCTGCTTCCCGTCGCATATCAGAAGCTGCTCTGATGCCTGGCTGCATGCTTCGCTCACTTCGCTTATGTTTGTGATTTCCGCATCCTTTATGCAGACAGCATTGCTGCTTCCATTAACCCGGTCTATGAGGAAGCTCTTCAGTTCGCCTGAAACGTTGAGCCCTGACATGTAAAGGTATCCTCTTCTGTCCGCTGCTTTCTGCTTGAAGTAATGAAGCTCATTGAAATTAAGGAATTTGCCCATGTCAAATTTGAAGTCAAACTTTATTCTTGGAATTGTTGAGCCGCTTATTTCTTCAAGGAATTCTACGGGCAATTCGCGGTCAAAGTATTTGTAGATGTCTTCGCTGCTGTTTATCCGCATCTTGAAGTTTTCAAAGTTGTGGCTGCTGTCGCTGAAGTTTCCTTTTACGTATGCGCAGTCCTGCGGGCAGCTTTCCCTTTCGCTGTAGGAGCAGATGCCGTCCGAGCATATTGCAGCCCCTCCTATGGTGAAGTAGTAGCTGTCAATTGCCGGATTGCCTGAGAGGTCGCTTGCTTTAACCAGTACATTGATTATCTCGGCGTTCAGGTATGGCATTTCTGGCGTGTATGTTACTGTGTATGCTGCGCTGGTTCCTGTTATTGCTGGTGTTTTCTTCACGCCCTTGACAAACAGCTCTATTGAATTTTTATCCACTCCGGCGCCTGTGTCCTGGATGAGCATGCTGATTGCCTTGTTGTTGTTGACATTGGACTCTCCTTTTGCCGGTGAGTAGGCTGAAATTATTGGCGCAGCGGTATCCGGCAGCTGTGGCGCTGGCTGCTGGGGTTGCGGCGATACGGATTCTGTGGAACTCAGCACTATTGCAGTTACAGAATACGGCTGAAGGGTTTGCGTTATCGTGTTTCCGCTTATTGATGGCGCGATTGGGGCTATGGCGTCAATTGACTGCTGGATTTTGCTTGCTGTTGTATCCAGTTTGTATCCGTTGATGGTTGTTTCTCCGCCGCTGTTGGCCATGGAGCGGTCCAGGTTGGCTGGGTTTGCGCTTGCCATCTGGTAGTATTTGCCGCTCTTGGGCGTAAACCCTGCTATGTTTACGGTTGCGGTTACAACTGTTGAGTTGAAGTTTATGAGCATTAGTTTTAGTTTGCCTGAATCTAAGGTGTCGGTGCTTGCCCACACCACTACATTTTGTGCCGGGTCAGCAGTTGAAGACTGCACCATTGTGTCGCCGAACCACTGGGCGTACATCAGCATAGGGTAATATGTTGGCCTGATGAAGAGCTTTGTCGGGTTGGCATCATTGTCCGGATAAATCAGCCCGTAAGAAATTCCGGTTGCCCCGCCGTCGTACAGCTCATACCAGATGTTTATGTCCAGCCCGTTGTATGCAGCTCTTCCGAGGTAGTCTGCCATTCGCACAGCCCCGAGATGGTTGCCGTTCAGCGAGGTGGTGAAATCAGAGCCGTGGGAGTTTGCTTCTGTTACCGCTAATTCTGCGTTGGGAAAGTCAGCTGCATATAAGCGTGCATCTTTGGCTGTGTGCTCTGCGAATGCCCGTCTTGACCTGTACACCCAGTGCTCTGCTGTTCCGTGGCTGGGCGGCTGTATGACATCTCCTTTGTTGTAAGGGCTGTTTTGGCTTGTCAGCGCTGTGTTGTAGTTCAGAAGCGCTGCCAGTGAACCATAATCGTACACTTCTGTGCTTGGGTCTGTTGAAAAATCAAATATTTGGTACCAGTGCCATGACATCACGTCAAGGTTCAGTCCCTGGCTTTTCATTTCATTTGCCAGCGGCGGGAACCAAGTAGGTGCGCTGTAGTAGTTTGCAGTAACAGGGCCCATTGTTTTTATGTTTGGGTCAACTGCCTTCATTGCTTTGGTATATGCTGCAAACCTCTTGGAATAGTTCCTGGCTGAGGCAGTCTTGTCTGTTGTTCCGAAGCATTTTTCCCTTATGGCATCTTCAAGGTCAATTTCGTTGCTTAGCTCCCAGTATTTGAAGCCATAGCCCTTCTCAACATTCGCATACTTCACCATGTCTGCCCACATTTGTGGATTGTTGTCGCAGAGGTTTGCCTGTATCATTGCCTCTGCTCCTACTTCCTTAAGGAACCTTCCCAGGCTGTCAATCCACGCTGCTTTGTATGCGTGGGTGTAGCTGTATGGAAGCTTTGCTGCTGTGTCCGGATTCACCCAGTTCCACATCCCGTCCTTGGGGGCCTGCCCGGTTCTGTCCCAGCCGACGTTGTTAGCCCACAAGCCGCCGCAGTATCTTATTATGCCCGGCTTCAGCGGTTTGGTCAGTTCGGCAAGGTTCGCTGCATTTTCAGGGCTTGGCTTGTTTCCCTGCTCGTGCATCCAGCATGCCAGCTGGACGCCCCTCATCTTGCTGTTGAAGGGCCTTATGGTTCTGGATGCGTCCACATTCAGCGCAACGCCTGATATTGTTACAGGCAGGCTGATGGATGAGCCTGCTGTAATGGCGTTGCCAGCCAGGTCTTTTACATTGTTGACAACTATGATGTATGTGTGTCCGTTCTTGAGCTCTTTGCTTAGTTTGAGCGATACGCCTTTTTGGTTCAGCAGCTCTGCTGACGCCGGCGCCAGGGGCAAGACGAATGCAGAGTCAGTCAGTGATGAGATTAGGTAATTGCCTGGATTCGCGGCTGTGGCATCAAGCCCCTCGTCAAAGTCTATCCTCACTGAGTCCTGTGTTGTTATGGAAGCTGATTGCAGAACAGGCCCTGTGGTGTCCTTCATCTTGACGAACCTCACGTTATCAAGCAGCACGTTTCCCCGCCCTGTGATTCCTGCATCCCTGTATTGTATTCCGGCAATTTTTGTTCCGGATTCCACGCTGAAGTCTTTCAGGGGTATTGTTACGTGCTGCCACTTGTTTGAGACTGTGACGTAATCGGATATCGGCACAATGCTTCCAGTCGTTTGGTAGGAGTTGGTCGCCAATTTGACGTTAAATTCTGTAAGCGACGGGCTGCTGCCGTATATGTCAAACTCCACCTGCGTGTAATCAGCTATGTCAAAGGTTATATCCCTGTAAAGGAAAACTGTGCAGTAGTTGTTGAGGTTTGTCTGTATTGAAGCAGTTCCGGATGCCTTCTCTGCTGTATAAGCTGTGCTCAGGATGCACGTTGCCCCGTCAGGCGCTTCCCACTCGTTTGTCTTGAACCCGTTCTGCAGGACGTCATCAAACACAATCATCTCTGCCTCGGGCGTGGCTGCAAATACAAGCACTATAAGCAGAAAAAATGCTGCCGAAATAATAGCGATTTCCCTGGCTTCCATTAATATGGCCTCTTTTCTCAAGTAAGCTTGCTTTTTGTAACAGATTGTATATAAATGTTTGTCTTGGGCGTGGGACAGAAATAGCCGATAACAGCTTCCTGAACAGCCACGCCCTGGTAAGAGGCATCACTCAGCACATTCTATCTTTAAAATTTGCTGCGGCTGTGCCTGGCTACCAGTATGTTGTTCTCAGGGGTTGAGATAAGGGGGTGTGCCTTGGTTTTTATCATGTCTACAACCTCAAGGCCATGCTCGCCTAAAATTTTTTTCCAATAGCCAAGGGAGCGAAGTCTCTTGGTAGCAACGTATTTAACTTCATCATTCATCCCAGGAGGTATTTTTTCAAATTGGACAAGCCCGCCCAAAGGAGGAGGAATTCTTCTGAACTGACCTCCAACCAAAATAACCCCGTTATAATCCAAAGCATTTGCAATATTCGCAATTGCTCTTTTCCATCCCTCATCAGGCACTATATGGAACATGACACCGATTGCGTTAACTATGCCGACCTTGTCTTCCAGGGAAAAACCCGGTTTTGAAATGTCAGCTTCCATTATAGTAACGTCACTTCTTGAACTGTATTTTTCTCTGAGAAACTCTGCTGCAGACGGTGCAATTTCCACGCCGGTAACGCGGGAAGCATTAAACACTTCGCCAAGATAGAAATCAATCCAATGCCCGGTCCCGGTGCCTATGTCAAGCACGCTGGGACGCTTAGGATAAAGGTCTGGGTTTAAATTCAAACTCTGAAGTATGGACAGCTTTACTGCAGTATAATGGTATGCCGCTGATTGCGGTTCCTCTCCAGGCTTAATGGTATCCTTGTCTGAAGGGCTGGGTAAATCTGCATAGTACTTCTGCCAGAAACGCTGATAATCCGTAGATACCTGTCCTTTAACAAGAGGAATTAAAAAACGCCAGGGATCTATATAATGCTTCTTGGCTTTACGCGGCGCTATTTGTCTCAGTGTGCGCGTCAATATGTCAGGCAAAGCCATTGGAGTTATACCCTCTGCTGCACGTTTTCCGAAGCATTGCTGACAGGAAATGTTTGCATGCTCACTCTGATATTTTATATGAATATATAAATGTTTCATCATTTGAAAGTAGTTATGACGGATTTTCTAAAAAGCGTCATTTTGCCACCTTCAGAACAGGAAAGCATCCTCAGGCGTAAACTTAGGGTGTTGCAGGCAAAATGGAGCGAAGTAACGACTCGCTTATTTTATTTTTTCCACTGGTCACTGGACAGGTCAGAGAAAACTTTATATACCTGGATATTTACGCTTATATAAACATAAATAAGGTGATTGGGTGGGAGATACAAAACTTATAAGTGGAACCGCAGCGGCTGTAATCATTGGATTTGGAGCTGTTTTGTATTCATTTTTTGGAAAAGATCCTTTCGGAACTAAAGTTGTAATTTTTCTTATAGGCTGTTTATTCACGTGGCTTGGTTTAAGGTTTTCAAAGGGATAAAAATGGCAAAAAAAGTAATATCATTAAGTGTTGATGAGCAGGTTTATGATGATTACAAAAGTATCTGCGAAAGAAAAGGATGGATACTTTCACGGCAATTTGAAAATTTCATGAGAAATGAATTAGATAAATCTAACAAAAAAGTGATAATAAATGACTAAGTATTGGTTAGCTCTAACTGATGAGGAGAATTGGGAAAAAATTCAATCCAATAATATTTATGCAGTAAAATCTGAAAATCAATACAATTTAATCAAAAAAGGGGATCGTTTAGTCATCTATCTTATACCTAAAAGAATTTGTGCCACGTTTGAAATAAAGTCAATACCTTCTCAGAAAAAAGTAAGATTTAGGAATAAGCAATTTAAATATTATATTGATATCGAACCTAAATTAATCTTAAAAAACCCCATTGAAATAAACAATTGGTCAAGCGGGAAAAATATTCCTGCTAATTTATCTATATTCAAGAATACTTTGAGATGGGGAACAGTATTAATGGGGAGGTCTATAATTAACATTACCCCCTCTGATTATATATATTTGGAAAAGTAGATGATAAAAAATGCATCCGTTTGAGAAGATACTGAGTGTAATGCTCGAGGATATTGAACTAGAACTTAGAGGTTTAAAGGAGGTGGGTTGGTCAAATTTCTTGCTTAATCCGAGAAGATTAAGAGGTAGTGATTTTTTGATGCGTTGGTCGCAAGGAGTGTGGAGTGAGAAACGAGTAATAGAAGCAGTTAATAAAACTAGAAAATTCTATGCAATCCCTTATGGGCCAAGTGGAACAGCGCCAACTGATGATGTTAGAGCCTTTGAATTATATTTCGAGAGACTTGAAAAAGCAGGTTTAGGAGATATTAAGAGACCAGATATACTTGTTTTCAAAATAGGAGATAAAGCTTTTGTTGACAAATTTCTTGGTAAAGTTGGTGGGGCAAGCGAACTTCCGTTCATTAAAGAAGATGAGATGAAAGAACTTATCCAAAAAGCAATAATTGCTGTTGAATGTGAAAATTCTCTTTGGGTGGCTGAGAAAATGCCAGACTATGGAAGTGAACTTACTCCCCGGAAGCGATTGGAAGGAAAAATGGGTCTGAAGAAAACTGCAGTTGTTCCAACAGTAATTATAAAAGAGGAAGATAGAGCCCCATTAAAAAAATGGCAGAGCCAGAATAAGATCCCCATACATATCTGGCATGTATTCTTTGACAGAGCATACGGTATAGCTCTGGATGAAGCTGAAAGATTGTTCGACGAAGGATTAATTCAGCAAACTATCCAAGTTTTCCAAGCTCCAGGTGGAGCAACTACAAGTAAAGCCATATACAAAATATATTATCTTTATGCTTATCAACTGGGCATCTCAAAAAGTAAACCGGAGTTAGTGCCTCAGTATATTGAAGATAAAAATGGCCACATATTGCCTTATGTTACTTTTAATGGAGGCTTAATGGACATTACTCAGGAAGCATTGGATGTTTTGGAAAAAGCATGATTCAAATGGCAAGTCAGAAGATACCGACAAAACACGAAGAAAGAGAAAAATTGAGGAATAAGGGTCAATTCTGGACACCAAATTGGGTAGCTAAAGCTATGGTTTCTTACGTAAAGAAAAATTCAAGCAAGATATTCGACCCCGGGACCGGAAGCGGTGCATTCCTGAAAGCATTGAATGAAATTGATAGAAGTAAAAATACTAATTTCTACGGAATAGACATTGATATAGAAGTTCTTAAAGAAGATATCTACAAGGAAGTAAATTGCCATGTCGAACAGAGAGATTTCTTAAAGAATCCACCAAATGAAAGATTTAAGGCAGTTGTTGCTAATCCCCCTTATATTAGACATCACAGAATAGATAAAGAAACAAAACTATTTTTAAAACAATTATCTAAAAAGAAGACAGGAGTAATAATCGATGGGCGTGCCGGTTATCATATCTATTTTCTTATTCAGGCTTTAAGCTTATTGGAGAATAAAGGAAGATTAGCATTTATTATGCCGGCAGATACATGCGAGGGAACTTTTGCTAAACGATTATGGAATTGGATAACCAGAAATTTTTCTTTAGAGTGTGTAATTACCTTTGATGAAAAAGCAACACCCTTTCCGTCAATAGATACAAATGCAGTTATATTTTTCATAAAAAAAGAGATGCAAAAAAAAGAAATTAAATGGGTAAGAGTAAATAAAGCTGATACAGATGACCTTTACAATTTTGCAGAGTCTGATTTCCAGGATAGGTCATTAAACAATCTTGAAATAACAACAAGAACATTAAAAGAGGCTTTAGAGACTGGACTATCACGACCTCAACAACTAAATAATGGATTCAAGTATCATCTAAGCGATTTTGCTAATGTGATGAGAGGGATTGCTACAGGAGCAAACGAATTTTTTTTTCTTACAAAAGAACAAGTGGAGGAACTGCAAATACCAAAAAATTTTTTAAAATTAGCAATCGGTAGAACGAGAGATGCAACAGGTAATCTGCTGAGCAAAGAAGATATACGAGAACTTGAAGATAAAGGGCGACCAACATATTTATTATCAATAAATCAACAGTGTGAGAACCTTCCTGAAACATTAGCTAACTATATAAAAAAAGGAGTTAAGTTAGATTTACCTAACAGAGCATTGATTAAGCAAAGAAAGAAATGGTACTATATGGAGAGAAGAGAGACTCCTGCATTGCTATTTGCGTATTTAGGTCGTAGAAATTCAAGATTTATCAAAAATGAAGCGGGGGTTGTTCCCCTGACTGGGTTTTTATGCGTATACCCTAAGAGAAATGATGAGAAGTACATTAATGCATTATGGGAGATTTTGAATCACCCAGAAACCATTGAGAATCTAAAATTGGTTGGTAAGAGTTATGGTTCTGGAGCTGTAAAGGTTGAACCTAGAAATTTAGAAAGGCTACCTCTACCTGATCATCTTGTTGAGCAGTATTATTTATCCAGACAGCAAGTAGTGTTGAATGCATTTCTTTGAGAGACTTTCTAACTTTATATTCAAGATCAGAGCAAAGAAATTCAAATTTCCGTCGATTTCTGAAGTTTCCGCTTACTTTCATCTGGGTTTTCAGAAAAACTCATCTGCTTATGACGGATTTGAGGAAAGCGTCATAGCGTCGTAAAATGGTCAAATCCTTAAAAATGAGAAATTATCCGTATTCACGACGTGGTAATAGATAGGACGGATTATAAATGTTTCATCATTTGAAAGTAGTTATGACGGATTTTCTAAAAAGCGTCATAAAGCCACTAAGGAGTCAAAAAACCTGAAAACCACGAATTTGAGCCAGAACATGCTCTTGCATCCGAAGACATTCTCATTGATTCTGAAATGCTTGCTCCTGAGCGAGATGATCTTGTTACAGCAGTTTTTCTCTACTCAAAGAAGAAATTCAAGCAGGGAATAAAGCCCGGAGAAAACTTCATCAAGAAGAATCATCCTGCTGTCGCTGGCATAAAAGTCAAGAGCACAGTGAATGAACAGGCTATAAAAGTTCTGGATTTAAGATCAACGCATTCTCCCAAAAACCGAAAAGAATATATATAAATGTATATCAGTTAGTATTAAATCAATACAAAAAAAAATTAAATTAATAAGAAAAAGAGGTATAAGAATATCTAATTACTTTAAAAAAATATAATATTAGATTAAGTTAATGATTATAAATATTAAAAAAATATCGGATTTATTTAAATTAATATTAAATCGTAATATTTCAATTTTAAATAAAATCATTTTCATACATAATTGATATATAAATATACTGAAGTGTTAAGTGTTGAAGGTTAAGTCATGAGGAAAAAGGGGCGTACATCCCGGAGCATGCATTCTCCTACTTTGAACACCATTCTCATGGTTGAGGGCGTTCTCAAGTCTTCTGCGCAGCCGCTGAGCGTTGCTGACATCAAAAGGCAGCTTCCGAAAAAGGTGATGCACGGCACTTTGCTTCAGGTTCTTGACTACCTGCAGCTCAGCAAAAAAATCGTGATTAGCACGAAAGGTGCTGTCTGGGTGTTTGAGGACAATGTTTTTGGAGGTAGGGCATGACCCGCTCTGAAAGAGCCGCGCAGGGATTCGGAGCAGCAGTGTTCGCTGTAGTTCTGATGCTTACACTGCTGGCAATCGCAGACCAGCTTTCTCTTACCGGCTTTTTGGTGGCTGAGAAAACCATTACACAGACGCTTGACCTGCACATATCGTCTGCAAATGCCACATATGCTGAAATTCCTCTGGCTCTGGATGCCCCTCCATCTTCAGTTTCGGTAAGCGGCGTGATTGTTGGAACAGGCCCTGTAGCTGTTTTGCTTGAAATTGAGGGGAAGCGTTATGTTGTCCTTAACCAATCCGCTTCCGGCAATGGCAACGGCAACTTCCTGTCAATATCAGGCCAGCTTGTCAGGGACATAAGGGAGCTGCACACCACTGTTCCGATATTTGACTTTGTTCCCAATGCAACCGATGAGTCAGATGCCGCAGCAGGCAGGCAGGTTGAAAGTGCTGATAAGTCAATTGAAGTCGTGCTTGAGTACAATTCAGGAACAGCCTTTGACCCTGATGATGACGGCATTGACACAAGTGAGGGCTCGATTGACTACACAGTGCACAACACCGCATTCAGCTGGCCTGTTCCTGAAGAAAATCTGTGCACGCGCTGGCAGATTGCCCCTGCAAACAAAGACACTTCCACTGTTATCTGCAATGGCAATGCCGCATGCTGCAGCCTGGCAGAGCTTGCTCCTGTTTCCAACAATTGGCAGACCCTCAACATTCCTTACGGAGCTTATGGAACTGGCTTTAACAACACTGTGAGCGCGCAGGTCATCTATGCGAATTACACCCTTGAAATTACTGAACCTGCTGTGGATGTTGTCTCGAGCGGGTGGAGCTCGCTGCAGGCAGTGTTCCTGCCGGTAACAAGATTCAGCAACAAATGTGTTGAAACCTGCGCATTAAGCGGAACGAGCAGGTCTGCAAAGCTGATTGTTTCAGTCCAGGATGCAGTCCTTGTCATAGATTCGCTGACTTACAAAGCTGCATTCTCGGAAAATGCCGCTCCGAAAGCGCTTCCAATACCTGCCCAAAGCATAAAGCAGAATGCTACGCTTACGCTGAACCTGAGCAGGTACTTCTACGACGCTGAAGGGGATGAGCTGATGTTTGCAGCAACATATACGCTGGCTGACATAGCAGATGTTTCAATCAACGGAAGCATTGCAGCGATAACGCATGCAAAAAACTTTGCAGGAACAGCTTTAATAACTTTTACAGCGTCTGACTTAAACTCCACAACCGGGAACACTGCTGAACTGACAGTCTATCTTGATAACAGGCCGCCATATTTCTTCGCAGACATTGGCAACATGACAACTGGCGCAAGAATCCTGCTGCCCGAGCATTTCAAAGACCCTGACAGTGATGAGCTTACTTACAATGCGACAGTCATAGGAGATGTTAAGATAGATATTGCAGATGGCACAGCGTCCATACTGGCTGAAAATGGATTCAAAGGAACTGCCTTTGCCTTCATCACAGCATCCGACCTGGACTACTCTGCTGTCTCCAACACATTCAACATAACGCGCAGCAACATTACTGACAAGGACGAAACACTGGTGCAGGGCCGGGCAGTTATCAACGAGCCAGTGTCGTGGAAGAAAATAATCACGCTGGTGAATGAGTCCAGCACAACAACAGAGATTCCCAAGGAAGCAATTAACATCACAGTCAGGGAAAACAACGAAAGCATTGCAGGCAGCGTAAAGGTTGAGAGGGAGGAGCGCATCGGCAAAAAAGTTGAGACGCTTGACAGCCACCTGAAAACAGTCGCAGCATCCAGGGAAAAACTGCTGAAGGACACTGTGGACGAAAACATAACGCTGGTTATTGAGGAAAACGCCACCGAGCTGGAAGTGGAATACCAGACGCCTGCGCCAATAGCCATGGAAAATGAAACAGATTCAACGAGGAAGCAGATTAACATCTCTTCAGAAACCCATTACGAAAACATCACTGCCTACACTGACATAAGGGAAACCCCTGAGAATTTCGTTAAGCTTTTCGCGTTGGTCAACGGAACAAAAGTGGAAATCACTGGCATTAAGAAAATTGACACCAACAGTAACGGGCTGATTGACAGGGTTGAGTGGATAGTTCCAAGCTTAAGCAGCATTCTGTACGAGGTTGAGATATTCATCTTTAATGTTTACACAAAGGATTTCATTGAGAGGAACTGGACTGTTGAATTTAACGCAACCGGCATCGGCAACCTGACAATAACCGCTGCAAACGGCACGAGCTACTCCGGCTTTAAGGACGGCGTGCAGCGGCAGCCGGACCTTGAATTCGTGCAGTTCAGCTGCGGCGAAACAGTAATTGCCCCTGAAGTGTTGACTGACGGCAGCCATATCGTCGGATACTCAGTAAGGAATCTGGAATGCAACCAGACAATGTTCCATACGGCAACTGTAAAAACCAATGGCAGGCACGTGCAGCACTTCAACTACTCAGGAGCGGTTGCTGAAGCATTTTACGACGTGCTTTCGCCTGATACAGTTGTGCGCGTGGCACGCAAGAGCATCAGCGACTTCCAGACGCAGTTTGCCTGGAACAGCTCCCATTTTGTCCTTAACTGGACAGACTCCGGCAGCCGGAACGAGCTGAGCTACAGGGTTTTCATGTCCGCAAACGGAAACAGGCATTACGTTCCCGAGGATACTGCCGGCTGCTACGCACTCAGCTGGGATAAGTCAGACATTGACCTGAACAGCTGGAAGCAGGACTTTGGATTAACTTTGGCGAACGCCACGCAGGACTGCCAGAACCTGAAGAATAGCATGGAATACCTGGGCATGGACTTCAGCAGCTCAAACATCGGGCTGCTCAACATTGACCACGATGCCATGCAGATAAACCTCGGCAGCCTGACGTATGACTTTTCTGACATCGCATCCAGCTTTGCTTTATCAGGCGACGGCAGTGTCGTGCGGATTAATGGCATTAAGGACGCAGGCAACATAACAATAGACCCGACTGTTTTCACTGACTCAGCAATCATCTCCAACTTTCCTTACGAAAGAAAGATTTTCTGGGACGGGAACAACTGGTTTGCGTGGTATATTGACAGCAATGTATACAAGCACAACTTCAGTTCAGACCTTGTGGTGTGGAATAAGGGCAGCCCTGAGCAGCAGCCTGGCGGGACCACCAGCAGGGGCGACGTTGTTTACAAGGAAATAAACGGCTTTGACACTTTCCTGTTTATTGGCCTTCGTGATGATGGCACTAAGAAATATATGAATTTCACCCGCGGCAACACCTTTCCAGACGGCAGCGTCAACTTTACCATAAATTATTCGCTGAAACAGCAGGCTGATGCGTGCGCTGGCACAGGCGCCACAGTTGGAATCAGCACTGAGAACTATTATTTTGCGGGCCAGGAAGGCAATAACTGCCACTCAAGTACTTTCCCGAATAATTACAGTCTTAATCCGGACAACGGCGACAGCTGGGATGGCGACTGGAATGTGACTCTGCCTAGCACCGGCTCCAATTTCCCTTCGTCCAAGTTCTTCCCGCTTCAGAATGGCAACATGATGAGGATTTCAGTGTCAGCAGGCGATGGTGCCCAAGCATCGAATGTCACCTGGAATGGCGGGGTTGCCGTAGCCCAGACCGCATCCACCACTTTTGGCAGAGGTACAGGCTCCGCGTCTCAATGGAGCGGTATTTCGTTCAACAACAGCGGCGATATTGACATCCACGTGGTTTTTGCAAACGACACCTCCCTCAGTCATTTCAGAAGCGACGGCGGCGACAGGACAGATTGGACGCTGGTTCAGCAGTTTACCGCACCTGACTCTAACCTGCCAAAGCTGACAGGCCCTGTTCTCAGCAGGAACGACACTCACCTGTTCCTGTATTACATTAATGTCACGCCTGAGGGCAATGAATCCGTTCTTTACAGGATTTGGGACAACACCTCATGGTCTGGGGAGTTTACGCTTGTCAACACCTCAACTGTCAAGCAGGGGCTTACTGCCCCGGAGGTGTCCAACAACACAGACATCGCAGTCGGCTGGTCAGAGGGAACAAATCCCTACGACTTTGTTATCGTAAACCACACCCACCTGCAGATTGAGCTCGACACCACTCCCCCGAACAACAGCATCCAGCTGCCTGCTGCAATGGAAAACATTTCCGGCTCCTTTACGATAAACGTTTCTGTAAATGACACTGAAAGCGATGTGCCTGACGTTAATATCAGCTTGCTTCGGCCCGGCTCTGTGCATTCAGTTTCGCCCATCGCCACTAATTTAAGCGTTGGCTCGCTCAAATCCGGCTACCGGAACGTAACCATTGACACTGTTGCCTTGGGCATTGCTGACGGCGTATACAATTTGAGCTCTAATGCCACTGACTCAGGAAGCATTCCGTGGACTGATGAGAAGAGCAGAAACACAAACATATCTGAGAATGTGTCCATAACCATTGACAATAACGTGCCTAACGTGTCAATAATGGTTCCTGTCAGCGGCTCAACACAGTTAGGCAGTTTCCTGATTAACTCCTCAGTGAATGATTCTGGCACAGGAGTGATGAATGTTACGTTCCGGCTGCATTCAGCAGGCGGCACAACCTCTGCTTGGCTGGACGTGAAGCTCTACGATGGCAACGCCGATAACGGCCACTGGAACATGACGTTTGACAGCACGGCTATTGCAGACGGCGAGTACAACATCACAATCAACGCCACTGACTTCGTAAAGAACCAGAATGTAACCAACGCAACAACAGTTACCATTGACAACACGCCTCCCAACATATCTGTAATAACACCGGCTTCGGGAACAGTGCAGCGCGGCACCATACAGATAAACGGCTCTGTGAATGAAACCACGAGCGGAGTCCTGAATGTAACTTACAGGCTTCAGACCGCAGACGGCGACACAGTGCTTGACTGGCTTGATGCCAACCTGTCTGATGGCACTCTGTTCGTGGGCTCATGGAACGCAACGCTCATAACAACAAACACTGGCGATGACGAGTACAACATTACGATTAACGCCACTGACGTTGCAGGCAACCAGAATGTAACAAACGCTTCCACAATTACAATTGACAATGACCCTGCAAATGTATCCATAACAGTTCCTGTCAACAGGGCAAACATATCCGGAAACCTCCTGATTAACGTATCGGTGAATGAAACCGGAACTGTTACTGTCAGCGCGGTGAATGCAACCCTTCTTAATTCCTCAGGCAACCAGACAGGGCTTATCCCGTTGAGCTTAAGCTCAGGAACCACAACTTCTGGTTACTGGAACGCCACGATTGACACCACTGCATTTCCGGAAGGCAGCTACAACATCACGGTCAATGCATCCAACAGCAACCTCTTCCCGACTGTAACCGGCAATGTATCGGTTGTTTTTGACAACACCATTCCAAACATTTCCATAATAAACCTCGTTAACGACTCTGTCCACCACACAGACTTTTTCCTGATTAACATCTCCGCAAATGACACGCAGACCAATCTTGTGAACGTTTCAGTGAGAATAATGACGCCTCACTCGGCGACAGAATGGCTCAAGCCGGACCTGTATGTTGGCGACCGTGCAAATGGTTACTGGAACATCAGCTTTGACGCCAATCAGATTAATGCTTCGCACTACAACATCACCATTAATGCAACTGACTTTGCCAACAACCAGTACATTGAAAATTTCACTCAGCTCAGGAATGTTCCGTTCATTGACTACATCGCAAACACTGCTGCAAACGATTCAGCCCTGAACCAGTCGTTCATCCTCATTAACGTAACTATTGTAGAAACAAACATCTCAAACATAACCTTTGCCCTTTACAATGCCTCAACAAATGTTACAAACATCACAAGCACAAACGACACAGCACTGCGCCTGATGAACTTCACTGACCTCAACCCGCACGAGCTCTATTACTACAATGTTACTGTCATCAGCAACAATACGGCTGAAAACACCACCGAAACCCGCACCATCAGATTGGACAACAGGGTGCCAAGCTTCGTAAACCTCACTGAGCCGCTGGACATGAATGTATCGCCGCAGACCGTAAACTTCACATGGATAGCCATAGATGAATTAAGCCCGCCCCTGACATGCAGTCTCGTGATTAACGATACAACCAACATTTCAGATGTCAGCACTGCCAACAACACTTTGACCAACTATACCTTAAGGATGAACCAGGGCACTTACAACTGGAGCATCAACTGCTCGGACAGGGCAGAGAACGTTAACACATCTGCAACCTTCACATTCAGCATTGACGTTAATGCGCCTGACGTTACAGTCACCTCTCCTTTGAACGACACCTACACGAACACAGTCCTGAACATTTCGTTTACAGCCAGTGACGCAACAGGCATTGCAAACTGCAGCGTGTTCCACAACGCAACAGGCGCTTATCTGAGAAACGCAACTAATGAAAGCGTTACGCGGAATTCAAATACTGAATTCTCCATAAGCGGGGTAAATGACGGCGTGCAGCTTGTCTGGGCTGTTGAATGCGCAGACGCGGTTGTTCCTGACGCAAACGTCGGAATTACTGTCAACTATACAGCCACGTTTGACACAACCGCTCCTGCATCGTTCACCCTGACCACGCCTGTTAATGACACCATTACTACCAACACCAGCCCGACCTTTGTCTGGGCAGCAGCAACCGAGTCAAACTTTGCAAACTACACGCTGCAGATAGCAAACATAAGCACCTTTGCTGCAATCAATGCAACTTATTATGCATTGGCAGCTTCATCAAATACAAGCCTGGTTCCGGGAGTTGCGCTGGCAAATGACATATACTGGTACTGGCGCGTAACTGCTTATGACCTTGCATCCAACAGCTTTACTTCGCAGCCTTTCGTGTACATAACAGACAATTCTGCGCCGTTGATAGAGCTTGTTGTAAATCCGGCAACAGCAGAGCTCGCCGAAGAAAACATCAGCATTAACTGGACTGCCCGCGACATACACCTTAATGAGAGCTATGTCAACATTTCCTATGCTGACAACGGAACATTCATACGGCAGTTGACTGAAAACAGCACTTTCAACACCTCCGGCCTGCTCGTGGCAAACTATTCAATCAGGCTGTATGCCATTGACAACGCCTCTAACACCAACACGACTGTCCAGAATGCAACCACGCAGGACACCACGCCTCCGGGCGTCTTCACGCTTCTTACGCCTGCTGACAACGCTGTTGAAAACAACTTTACCCCGACATTTACCTGGGAGGCGGCTGCTGAAGCCAAGCTTGCAAACTACACAATTGAAGTAACGAACAGCTCAAGCTTTGCGTGGGTGAACTTCTCCAACAATGCAACGACTGAGCATTACGATTCAACAGATGTGCTGATTTCCGATATCACATGGTATTGGCGCGTCAAGGCCTTTGACACAGCAGGCAACCAAAGAACATCAACAGACGCTTTCAGATACCTGCATGACAACGCCTCTCCGACTATCGGCGGAGAAACAAGAATTCCTGCTGCTGTGCTTGCAAGCTCTGACGTTACAGTCAATGCCAGCGTCAGCGATGCCCGCGTATCAGTTGTGGTGGTTGAAGGCAACTGGACTGGCTCGCTTGCAAACACCACTGTTACGAATAACTCAGGCGGCCTTTACTCATATGTGATAGGCTCTTCTGAGCTGGAAGGCAATGAAGTTGTGCAGTGGAAATACTATGCAAATGACACAGGCGGCAACACTGCCGAGGGAACTCTGCAGACCTTTACAGTATCAAACACGGTTCCCGGAAACACCACTCTGCTCCTTCCGGCGAATGGGTCTGTGCAGCTGCACAGCAGCGTTATAATCGCGTGGACCGCATCCTCAGATGACGACGGCGACACAATAACTTACGACCTGCTCATAGATGACAATGCCGACCTTGCCACTCCTCATGTAAACATTACCGGAATCTCCGGCACAACCAGAACCGTTACTGAGAACCTTACGTCAGGGCAGATGTTCTATGCAGTCAGAAGCAATGATGCGCAGAACGTTTCCAACTTTTCCGGAATCCATGTGATGGAAGTTGTAATCGCTGCCATAAACATCACAATTGACAACCTGACGCAGGTATTCCCCGGAGACGTTGTCAGGGTTAATGTTTCTGAGCTTAATGGAACCGGCTGGATTAATGAGGTCAACATAACAATACGCAGCACAAACTACACTGCCGCTGACGTTGGCTCAAACACGTGGGAATACAACTACACTGTTGAGAACATCACTGCCCAGAACCTTGACATTACTGCTTACGCTTTCAACGATACGACAAACAGCACTGCTGCCAGCAGAGTCACTGTTCAGGTTCTGGATGCCAGCCCTGCTCTGCCTGTTATCACGCTGCTGTGCTCCAACCACACCTATGCCCTGAACAACACAAACATTACTGTTGAAGTGGTCAGCAACCCTGACACGCTGCTTTCAGCAATCAACGTCAGCATCATGATGCCAAACACTTCTGTTGACTTGCCCCTGCACATACAGAACGGCAGCACAGGGCTTACTTACTACCACAACTACACCTATTACATTGCCGAGACTGGCAACTTCACCATAGAGGCAAACATTACAGACATTGCCAACCAGTCAGCGCAGAAGAGCAGCACCTTCCATGCTGTCAATGGAACCAAGCACATTACTCTTAATGATACGACAGGCATCAACGTCACCTTCCTTGACGTCTGCACCGGCTTTGCATTCATCATAGATTCTGACTTTACTGTCGCTGAAAATACGCTGTTTGATGGAAAGGTTGAAACCAGTCTTCCGACTTTCATATTCAGGAATCTGAACCTTACGGGCAATGTTTCCACTGTTCTCAATTACACAGACCTTGGCAAGAACCTTACTGCGCCATCAGGCACGCAGACTGTTGCGCAGTTTGAGGCAAACACCTCGCTTACTGATTTTGGAAGCGTGCAGATAACCTACAACTACAGCGCGCTTTCGTCTGCTGTCGCGGATGAGGGCAACCTTGCAATGTACCGCTGCCCGAACGTGAGCAGCTGCACCTTTGTGCTGTTTAACGCAAGCGCCGACACTGCCAATAACATCATGACCGGAAACTCCACAAACCTTTCCGGCTTTATAATTACTGAGCCAACGGTTACCGAGACTGTTACGCAGACTGTTACCACCACCGTCAGCGGCGGAGGCGGCGGAGGCGGCGGCACTACCACAACTGTTAAGGAAGTCATTGCGCTTGACATAATTGCTCCAGGAACATTGTCGTTGTTTGCAGAGGACCAGATAATTACGCCTATTGAAGTGTTCAACAAGGGAAACCTTACGCTCAACCGCATTACGCTTACTGCTCTTAGCAACACCACTGACGTTACTCCGGAGCTGACAAAGGATTATGTTGAGATCCTTAACCCCGGAGAGACAGACTACCTTGACCTGATACTGACATCGCATAGCATTCCTGGAAGGTATGAGGTTGCAATAGTTGCTGATGTCGAAGACCCTGACTTTACAGACTCTGTGAAACTGTTCGTTGAGCTTCTTGACAGGTTTGTTTTCAACAAAACCCTTGTCATTGAGCGCCTCACATTTGCCCGTGATTTATTCAAGGAGAACCCCGAGTGCCTTGAGATTCAGAGCGTTCTGAGGGAAGCTGAAGCTGCTCTTGAAAACGAGGAGTTTGAAAAAGCCCAGCGTCTCACAGAAGCGTCAATCAACGCCTGCAAGGACCTTATTACGAATCTGCGCCAGAAGAAAGTGGTGGAGGTGTCAAGAAAAGTTGGCGTTGGGCTTACAATAGGCGCTGTAGCCACCAGCGTTTCCCTGCTGCTGCTTGAATTCGTCACCCATTTCGCGGAGCACGCAGGCAACTTCATGCTGCATGTCCTCCACATTGGCAGGAAAAAGAAGCCGCGCACCAAACCTGCACCGCCTGTGACTTATCGCAGAAAGAGAATATATTAAGGCCTGAGTTTTGTGCTGCGGTGATTTTTAGAAGGCGGTGGAAGCTGCTGCGCAATAGCTGCTGACTACGGCTGTTACGAAAATGGTGCCTGATATTGCTGCTGCGATGCTGCTGCAAAAAAAAAGCGCTAAACCGGCGTCTGCGCCCGATTTTCTCATAGCCAGAAGTTTGAACCCTTAGCTTTCGCTGCCAGAAGCTTTCAGGGAATGACCCGGTATTGTTGCCGTATTTCTGACTGCTCAAATCAAAGCTTTTCATTGTCTAATAAGTAGTAACAAAAGGAAAGCTTTTTAAAGATGGTGAAATTGCAGATTTGTATGGCAACAGAACTGCTCCTGCAGCAAACAATCGGCCACGAAATCCTGGTTATGGAAGCTGAACTGGGTGCTAAAGGCTCGCATACACAAACATTGGATGCGCTGATAACGGAAGCAGAAGCAACGCTGCCAGTTAAGGATTCATATACTAGAGAAGAAGCTCTTAGCGTATTAGCAGGTATCGGCAATATTATTAAGGGATTTGGGAGTCCAAATAACGGCGACAATGATGATTATTTGTTTCACCAGGGATTAGACAGTAGAGTACTAGACTACGACAACAGAAGCTGGATTTACTTAAGCATTGCTGAATCCTTAGGGCTGCCGCTCGCAGCGGTTAACGCTCCAGAGCACGTTTTTATTAGGTTTATTCTTGGGGAAGATAAAATAAATTGGGAAACTACCAGCATGACAGAACTAAGTGACCGATACTACATTAACTGGCTTAAAATTTCATCCGAAGCTGTTGACAATGGGGTTTACTTAAGAACTTTAACCAGAGATGAAGCCAAAAGTATAGCGGTTAGCAACATAGGACATGCCTGGCATAAAAAAGGCGAACCCGACAAAGCAATAAAAGACTACAGCCAAGCAATCAATATAGACCCAAACTCAGCTCGAACTTATAACAACAGAGGAACTGCCTGGGCTGAAAAAGGCGAACCCGACAAAGCAATAGAAGACTTTGACGATGCTATCAGCTTAGACCCAAACAACGCCAGCGCTCACTACAACAGAGGAAATGCCTGGCATAAAAAAGGCGAACTCGCCAGAGCAATAGAAGACTTTGACGATGCTATCAGATTAGACCCAAACAACGCCAGCGCTCACAACAACAGAGGAAATGCCTGGGCTGAAAAAGGCAACTTAACCAAAGCAATAAAAGACTACAGCCAAGCAATCAATATAGACCCAAACTTAGCTGCCGCTTATGACAACAGAGGAAATGCCTGGGCTGAAAAAGGCGAACCCGACAAAGCAATGGAAGACTATGACCATGCTATCAGCTTAGACCCAAACAACGCCAGCGCTCACTACAACAGAGGAATTGCCTGGCATACAAAAGGCGAACTCGCCAAAGCAATAGAAGACTATGACCATGCTATCAGATTAAACCCAAACAACGCCGACACTCACAACAACAGAGGAATTGCCTGGCATACAAAAGGCGAACCCGACAAAGCAATAAAAGACTACAGCCAAGCAATCAATATAGACCCAAACAACGCCGACACTCACTACAACAGAGGAATTGCCTGGGCTGAAAAAGGCAACCGTGAAAATGCTGTGGCAGATTTTCTCAGAGCCAGACGTTTGAACCCTTTGCTTTCGCTGCCAGAAGCTTTCAGGGAATGACCCTGTACTTTGTGCTTATCAGCGCCCAGTCTGCAAACAGCAGTATGAATGCTGCAACTATTAGCGCCAGACTGAGGTTGAAGGACAGCTTTCTTGCTGTTGTTGCTGACGCTAATCTTTCATGCGCTGCAAAGAGGTTTTCGTTGTCTGTTGCCCTTGAATACGTGGCTCCTGTTTCTTCTGCAATTTTTATAAGCGACTCTTCGTCCAGTTTGAGTATGATGTTTGCTTCCTCAAACAGGCCGCCTTCTTCTGTTCCGATGCCTATGGTGTGCACTGCTACATTGTTTTCGTTGGCATACTCTATTGCCTGCTCAAGGGACAGCCCTATGTTGGATTCGCCGTCGCTTATAAGAAGGACTGCCCTTGATTTTTCTGTTGACAGCAGTATGTTTGTTGCTGTCACTATTGCTGAGCCGATGTCTGTTCCGCCTATTGACTTTATCTCTATTTTTTCCACTGCTTCAATCAGTTTGTCTCTGTCGTCTGTCAGGAAGGATTCTATGTAGGTTGTCCCGCCGAAGGACACGATGCCAACCTTTGCCTTGGAATCCAGTCCGCGGATGAAGCGGATTGTTCCTTCCTTGGTTGCTTCCAGCCGGTTTGGGGTGAAGTCTTTGGCGAGCATGCTGCTTGAGGTGTCCATTGCTATGACGAAGTCAAATTCGCTGCTCTGTCCGATGTAGAAAAATGACGCTCCTGCCAGGGCCATGATAATGGCGCCAAGTGTCAGCAACCTTACTATCAGGAACAGCACGTGCTTTGAGATTATTGGCGGCTTTGCCACTCTTTCAAGCGATGAAAAATTTGCGAAGGAAAGCGCTCTTGTGACAGCGTATTTGTTTGTGAGGTAGTGGATTATGATTACTATCGGCACGCTGAGCAAAAACCACAGGTAAAGCTGGTTGTTGAATGCTATCTCCATTTTGCTGCCCTCATTCTGAACAGTTCGGCAACAGGTGTGAAGAAGGGCTTGCTGGTTATGAGCTGGAGAAAATTTGCGCCGCTGCCTGTGAACATTCTGCCCACCTGCTGCGCCTCCTGCACTGCCTGTTGGTGATATGCATCAGCAACCGCATTTGGCTCAATGAGCATTGTTTTGTCTGAGAACGGGTCTTTTACGTGCACAAGCCCCATTCCTTTTGGCAGGTCGAAATCCAGTTCATCCCTGACCATCAGCCCGATTAAATCAAACTTCTTTGACAGCACTTGTATGTCTGAAGTCATGCTTTCCTGCATTGGCAGGAAGTCGGAGATGATAATCACTATTGCTCTCTCTTCAAGGTATGACAGCAGGAATTTTGTGGCTTCGGTGAAGCTGAAGTTTCCCCCGTAGTAATCAGAATTAATCAGGGTCTCGGTCATCTTATGGTATTCCTTTATGCCGTTGCCGGGCGATCTTTGGTATACAGGCCTGTCTGTGAACATCGCAAACCCTATGCTGTCGCCTGCCGTAAGCACTACATACGCCAGTGTTGTTGCAAGCTCTGCTGCGTACTCGCTTTTCAGCTTGTCTATGCTTCCAAGTATCATGCTTGAGCTTACATCAACCAGGAAAAACACTGTCAGGTTTCTTTCCTCAACGTAATTCTTCACCAGGAGCTGGCTGGCCCTCGCAGATGTTTTCCAGTCAATCAGGTTGGAGTCGTCGTCAGGAGTGTATGTCCTGAAGCTGTCAAACTCCAGGCCCCTGCCCCTGAATACGCTCTGGTAATTTCCCAAAAAGCGGGTTGTAACCAGCCCTTTTGTGGATATAAGCAGCCGCTTTACAGCTACATCTGTTGATATCTTCAGGCGTCTCATGGTATCGGTACTTTGTCAAGAATTTCATCTATCAGCGCGTCAGTGCTCACACCCTCTGCCTGGCCGCTGTAGTTGAGTATTATGCGGTGCCTCAGCACGTCTTTGGCTACTTTCTTTATGTGCTTTGGCTTGACGTAAACTTCGCCTTCCATCAGCGCAGCTGCTTTTGCTGCTATGAACAGGTTGATTGCTGCTCTTGGCGATGACCCGTAGTCCACGTACTTTCCCAGCTGCAGGTTATACTGCTCAGGGTAGCGCGTTGCGTTCACTATCTCTACTATGTACTGCTTTATTGCATCGCGGTGGCCGATTTGCTTTGTGAGCTCCTGCATTTTTAATATCTCAGCTGTGCTGACGACCGGCCTGATTTTGTATTCCTCAAATTTTTTTATCGTTGCGTTCTGCTCGATTATTCTCTTCTCCTCTTCCTTTTTTGGATAGTGCATGTACAGCTTGAAAAGAAAGCGGTCTATCTGCGCTTCTGGCAGCGGATACGTTCCTGAGCTTTCAATTGGATTTATGGTCGCCATTACGAAGAACGGCAGCGGCAGCTTATGCGTTACTTTGCTTACAGTAACCTGCTCCTCCTGCATTGCCTCAAGCAGCGCTGACTGCGTTTTGGGAGGCGCTCTGTTAATCTCATCTGCTATCACAAGGTTTGCGAAGATGGGCCCTTTTGTAAATGTAAAGCCTGTCTGCTCATTGTACGTTGTCAGCCCTGTAATGTCTGATGGCAGCATGTCAACTGTAAACTGGATCCTGCCGAAATTTCCGCCAATGGCTGATGCAAGCGTTTTAATCAGCAGCGTTTTCGCAACTCCGGGCAATCCTTCCACAAGCACATGCCCGTTTGCAAGCACGCCCCTTATTATTCCGTCGAGAACATCCTCCTGCCCGACAACAAGCTTGCCGACCTCTTCTTTTAGCCGGGCAATCTTCCTATGAACATCTCTTACTTTGGCAGGCGACACCATTGCAGTTTGCTTATCCGGCAATCCTTATAAAGATGTGTAACTTTTTGATAGTGGTTACTATTTTTTATATATGGCGTGTGCTAAATTCAGGAATCATGCAGCTATTCAGGCAGATTCGCCGCAGGCCGAAGGCAAGCAGGGCGCAGTATAAGCCGTTTTCAAGCAAGCTGCGGCTGCAGGATGAGTTTGGCCTGCAGAAGCTTACTCACACCTTCAGGCAGAAGATTAAGAAGGCGCTTGCAATCAGCTATGAATTTACGCCTGAGGAGATTGCTCCTGAGCTGGACAAGAAAAAGTTTCCTGCAGCCCTGAAAAACCGGATTCTGAAAATGCTGGACCTGTTCGAGCGCATGCAGTACATTGGCGTTGAGCTTTCTCCAAAAGACGAGAAAGCAGCTCTGAAGGAATTGAACCTGCTGTGCTATGAGCTGGACAGGAAAGCAAATGCCGGCAAGTACGTTCCTAAGCCGAAAAATGCTCTTATTGAAGAGAATTACGAATACCTCAATGAGGAAATAAGGCATCTTCCTAAGCTGAAGAAGGAGCAGCAGGCGCTCCGCGAAAAAAAGCTGGCTGAGGAGCAGGGGATGCTTGAGGAGGAAAAGCGCAGGCAGCTGGAGATTAAGGAGCGCGTTAAGCTGGAAGAGGAAAAATGGAAGCAGCAGCAGGAAATGGCTGAGAGGAAAAAACTGCTCAGGCAGCTGAGGCTCTGGAAATCCAGGGGTTACGACACGGCATTGCTTGAAGCTGAGATTCAGGGCAGCATGAGCAGGAAAACGTTTGAGGTTAACAGGATGCTTGATGTGATTCGCAGCTGGAAAGCAAAGGGTTACGATACAGATAAGCTTGAGAAAGACAGGCAGAAGCTGGAAAAACAGATTAAAGCTGCCAGGTAGCAGATTCGTGCTTGAATGGTGAAGAAGGGGTAATTATTTAAATACCAAATTCCACTGCACATATAAAAAGGGGTAATTATGGCTGGATTGAACGAGATAAAGAAAGATTTTGAAGCTTTTTCTGCTGCCATATCTAGGCTGGAGGTGCTCAGGCGGGAGCTCAACGCCCTTAATACGCGCGGCTTCAAGGAGGAAGCAAATCTTATCCGTTCAAAGCTTAAGGATGTTTCTGCAATACCGCAGATAGAGCAGCAGCTTAAATCTTTGAGGGCAAAGATAGAAAAGAAGCGCGTAAAGGTTGATGAAAAAGTGCTGAATGAAGCCGCTAAGCCAAAAAAAATACCGGCAAGGGCTATTAACACCGAGGTAAGCTCTTTGGTTGACGCCGGCTTTAAGAATTTTATTCTTGAGATGAAATACGAGTTCTCGCAGATGCTTGGCAGAAGGCAGGAAGCAATAGATGAAAAACTGCGCTACAATGTGCAGAAGCTTGAGGAAAGCTTCCAGGCAAAGCAGGCTGAGCTGGTTGAGCTGTTTACAGTGAAATTTGAGCGCAAAGTTGCTGACGAGCTTAGGAAAGAAGTTAAGGCCAAATTCCGCCGGAAAGTTTCAGAGGAATTGGAGGAGCGCAGGAAAGTCTGGCTGCAGAGATACGCGCAGCTCATCTCGCAAAAGTCGCTTCACCTTGAGCAAAAATTCAGGGAGCGCAGCAAAAAACTGGACAGCGCAAAAAGAAAGTACGAGGACAAGTCGCTGGCCTTAACATCATCATACAGAAACAGGCACGAGCAGTTAAGGCATCTGCGGATTAAACTCGCGGACAGCTTAAAGGCAAAAGAGCTTGGCATGCATAAAAAATATGAGGAATTGGCAAGGCGCAAGCAGGAATCCGCGGAAAAGCGTCTTCATTCACGCATTTCCGCAGCTGAAAAGGCCGTAGCCGGTTTCCGCGATAAATTGCGTCAGGCAGGGGAGCGCCATCGTTCTGAAAAGAAAAAACTTTCCGAGGCATACGCTCATAGCAGGCAGGAGCTGGATAGAAAAAACAAAGCCAGTTTAAGGCATAAGGAGCGGACTCTGGCAAGGCATCTTAGAAGCATCATCAGTTTGCGCTTAAGAAAATCCTATGCGCGCATGCTTAAGGCAGAGAAGCAGAAGTTTATGCAGGCTGCAGAAGCCCAGCTCAGCCATGAGCGCAGCGCGCTTGAGCCCCGCCTGAGCGAGCACCTTAGCCATGTTTACAAAGCAAAACTGGAAAAAGCTGCTGCAGGCATAAAACGCAGATACCGCCTCATGAGTTCTGAATCAATGCGCAAAATGAAAAGCGGGCTGGCAGCAGCCCTCAGGCGCAAGGAAAAAGTATTGGCATCTCAGCTGAAAAAGCAGATAGCAGCAGGGCTTGAAAAAGATAATTCAGCCAGCATTATGAAGGAAAAACAGCGGCTCGCTGCAAATTACGCAGACCGGCTTGAAAAGGAGCTTGCAATGCTTGAGCCGAAAATCAGGATGCAGTTTGAGGAAGAATTCATGCGCAAGCAGAATGCCCTGGAAACAAGCCTGAGGGAGGAGTACAACCTGAAGATGCTAAACATGAAAGAGCACCTCAAGAGGGAAAGCGAGCAGAATTTTGCCCGCAAGCTGAAGGAGCGCGAACTTGAAGTCAGAAAAGAGCTCAACCAGAGATTTAAGAGTTTGTTTAGCTAGCATCCTGCCTGAAGCGAGGCGCTTCTTTATCGGTTGATTTTTCCTTTCCCACTTTTGTCGTTTTTTAGTATCCCGGAAGCTATGCTTTTTCATCAGCGCTCTATTTCCCTTTTCAATAACTGCCGCTGCTTTTTTTCCTCCCCTTAAATTTTTTAGGGGAGGGAAAAAAAGCAGCGCAGAGTGATAATGATATGGGCGGAAATGAAGCGCAATGGCAGGATAAGCTGAGTGTTTCGCGGAGATTCTATTAGGGGATGGGAATAAGCGCCGCTAACGTGAAACGAACAGAATTCTTTATTAACATCAGCCGCCTACTGCGCTTAAATGATGCTCCGCCAGCAGCCGGTTATAAGGACAGAACACCATCCTTTCAAAACCTGCAGCAGCTTCAACTGCCCAATCTGCACTAAATCTGTTGCGAAATTCAAAATAAGGGATAAGCTGCGGGAGCAGTTCTTCGGGAACAGTCCGGCTCCGTTCATTGGCAGGTTTGGCTACCCGAACGTTAATGTTGGAGTTCTCAGCCCTCCTGAAATAACTGAGGACGCCTGGCTTTATGATGCGCCGCGCTACTGGGCTTCCCATCAGTTTCAGATTCCGCAGATTGTGGAGTACAGGGCGTCGCTGATAAATTCCCACTCAAAATCGCATGTTAAAAGCATTGGCAGAATGCAGCAGATAAGTCTCGAGGTTGGCATGGCTTCAAAGCCAGTGGAGCTTGAACTGCTCCTGAAGCGGAAGCCGGTTTTGAGAATGGCAATAGATTCTGCGGCTGCGCCTACAGGCCCGGCAGCAGAGGTAAAATTTGCAAGGATTACTTCCAACCCGAAGATTCCGCAAAAGGTTGAGAAAGTTTTCTCTGACACCGATTTGAAAGCGGCTGAAGCGATAAATTATCTCTACAGCTCCGGCTTTGATGAAAATTTTCTGACAAGAATCCTGTCTGTGGGTGCAGTTGGGTTGAAAACAAGCAGAAAAATTGTGCCGACGCGCTGGAGCATTACGGCAGCCGACGACACAATCGGCAAGCAGCTGATAAAAGCAGTTAAGAATTTTAGCAGTTGCAGCGATTACCAGCTTTATTTCGGCGGCTATCTCGGAAATTACTATGCTGTCATGCTCTTTCCAGAGGTGTGGAGCTATGAGTTGTTTGAAACCCTGGCTGGCTACAGCAGCTATACGACTGATTACGAGCCGTATGAGGGCCGTAAATCTTACGTTGAGCAGACAGCCGGCGGATATTATGCTTCGCGCCTTCCGGTGCTTGAAAAACTGCAGCAACTAAAGAGGCAGGCATCAGTTTTGGCAATACGGGTGATAACGAATGACTACACATTGCCTTTAGGCGTGTGGGTTGTGCGTTCTGCAGCCAGGAAGGCAATGGAATCAAAGCCAATGCATTTTGCTTCAAGGGAAATAATGCTGGACTATGCTGCCAGTTTCATTAAGAAAAAATTCAATCACGGCATAAGAAACGTGATAAGCAGCAGTAAGCTGTTAAGGAACATTAAATCGCAGAGAAAACTTTCCCGGTTTATGCCTCTTCCTTGAGCTTCGGCACGTTCAGAGCTTCGCCCGGCTCAATCAGGGAAATGCCTGCTTCTTTTCCTATTATTTCGACCTGCACGATTTTCTGGGGATTTTCCAAATCAACTTTTGCGCGGCTGATTGACTCTGTAAGCTTTATGATGAGCTTTGTGCCTTTCATCTTGTCCCAGTGCCGTTTGTTGAGCACCATTTTCCATCTTTCAGAGGTTCCTATTCCTGATTCCAGCGGCTTGATTTTTTTCTGCATTGCTTCCGGTTCTGAACTGCACCACGCATCTATTGGCGTGTAGCTGTTCGTCGCTACAAACAGGTTGGGGTCTGCTTTGCATAGGTCAGCTAATCTTTTAACAACTCTGCGCGCATCGCTTACATAAACCTTAAACAGGCCTCCAACCCCTGAGTCGGCAATTCTTGGCTTCTCGCCGATTTTTGCAAGCACTTCCTCAAGCTCTTTCTTCGCAGTGCCTTCATGGTTTGGGTCGTAAGTAACTATAAGATTGAATTTGCCGGATGATGCTTTTTTCACTGACTTCTTCGCAGATTTTTTGCGAGAAGGTTTCACAGACTTTTTAGCTTTTGACCTGGAAACTGGCCTCTTTGCCCTGGCTTTTTTAGAAACAGACTTCCTTGCGCCAGCCCTTTTCCCCTTTTTCTTTGCCATATTGCATTTGCTGCTGATTATCTTTTATTTATAGCTTTCTATTGCAGAACAATTAGTTTCAATATTGAAAGTATTTATTCTTCTCTTGCATACAACAGCGCGCTAATGGGTTTCCTGTCTTTTTGCTTTTTGCGCCTGCCCTGAAATTTGTATCCTGATTTTTCCAGAACTCTGGCTGATGCTTTATTGCCTTCAAAAACGTATGCAGTTATTGGTAATTTCAAGTTAAGTGGCAAAACCGTCGCATCCTTCCCTGATTTTTTTCTCCCCCCCTTAAAAAATAAGGGGGGAGAAAAAAATCAGCCAGGCAGGCATCGGCAAGCTCAGGATTGCAGGACACACAACTTGACATTACCGCAGTTATTTTCTTGAGTCTAAGCTTCATAAGCCCGTAGTCAGACATCTTTTTTACAGCAGCAGTCATTATTCCTCTGTTCCAGTGTTTCTTTGCAAGCCAGTAGCCAATCTCAGCTTTTCTGTTCCTGATTTTGGAAAAGCCAATCCCTCCAACAACTTCGCCTTTAATGTCAATAGCCAAGTTAAGCTGCGTTTTCCTCATTTTGCCGGCAGTTGTTACCCACTTATTTGCGTGTTTCAGGGTGTAAGGATGCGGTATCCTCAGGGTATTTCTGTAAATTGCTCTGCTGTTGATGTTTTTCCGCAGAGTGGCTTCATCGCCTTTCTTAAATGGCCTGATTGTAAAATTATTTAGCTTAAAAACCGGCAGTTTATGCATTCAGTTCCTCCAAAAACCTCTTGGCTGTCTTCACCAGATGCTCTGGCTGGGTCCTGAATATTTCTGCTGCTTTCTTTATTACATCGCCGCTGTAGCTGCCGCTGCTGCTTAATCTGGCATCAGCTTCTTTTCCTTTCTTTACTTTGTTTTTCCACTTTTCAAACAGCTCCTCTGCCCTTGCAGGTATTTGCTCTGGCTTGCACTGCAGCAGCTCTGCCAGTTCTTCTGTTATTTTTTCGCTGCCGCTGCTTATTGCTTTCATCGCGTTTCCTGCAGAATACTCAATCCTCACAACTCCGTCCTGGACCTTGCTGCTTTTGATAATTTTCACTGCTTCAATTTCTGCTGTGCTGTGCACGTGCGTCCCGCCGCACGCCTCGGTGTCAAACCCTTTTATTTCCACCAGTCTCAGCTCTTTCCCAGGCACAACAGGCCCTTGATATATCCCGAATCCGTACTTCTGCTCTGCCTCTGTTCTCGGCACGAATTTGCTCTCAACCTTCAGGTCTTTTTTGATGATTTTATTTGCATCTTCCTCAAGCTTTTTTAGCTGCTCCGTAGTCAAACTGGCATAATGCGTCATGTCCAATCTTGCTTTGTCAAGAAATTTTGCAGTGCCTGCCTGCCATGCATGCTTTCCGAGATGCTGCCTCATCAGCTGGTTGAAAACATGCGTTACGGTATGGTGCTGTGAAAGCTGCCTTCTTCTGTCAAAATCTATTTCTCCCCTGACATTATCTCCAACTTTAAACTTTGGCCTGCCTTCCAGAACATGCACTATGTGCTTCCCGGCCCTGAACACATCAGCTACCTTTTGCCCGTTAATCTTCCCAGTGTCATTAATCTGCCCGCCTGAAGTGGGGAAGAAATAAGTTTCGTCAAGCACAACTTTGTTGTCAATTATCTTGACTGCCGTAGCTTCAAATTTTGTTTTTTTGTAATCGTCATAGTACAAAGCTGCAGTAGCAGGGACATCTTCCAGGTCCAGCTGCTCGTCCCGCCTGGTTGCTGATTTCTGAAGTTTCTGCTCGTGCCTTTCGGCAATTTTTGCGTAAAAGTTTTCAGGCACCGCAACCTTTTTGCCTTCTTTGGCAGCTTCTTCAGCTATTTGCTTTGGATTAATTCCCTGGCTGTCGTACAGCTCAATCATGCTGTCATCGGTTATTTTCCCCTGCTCCATCAGTTTGGAAACAATTTGCTTGGCTCTGGTTTTGCTTTCATTATACTTCCGTTTCTCAGCCTCAAGAATCTCCGCGACTTCTCTCAGATTTTCTGCCAGTTCAGGATACTGCGGCTTCAGGTACTTTGCGTGCTCCTCGCACAGTTTTGCCAGGTCAATTTTCCAGCCATACTCATCTATGAATCCCAGCGCTCGCCTTAAAATAACTCTCAGATTATATCCTCCTGAAACATTGCTTGGCAGCATTCCGTCTGATATTGCCAGCAGCAATGACCTGGAATGCTCTGCAACTGAATACAGCGCAGCCAAAGGCAGTATTTGCTTCTTCAGTTCATTGCTGCTTACCTTTGCTTTTTTGCTGACAAAATCCCAGTTTTTATCTATGTCATCAGCTTCGTCAATGTTAAGGTAGCTGCTGTACGGCAAAAATCTCTGCAGCAGGTTTTTGTCAACTTTTATGCCTGTAAGCTCATTCAGCTTTTTTACAACCGTCGGGAAAGTGGTTTCATAGCTCGTCGCTTTTTGCCCTGTAAACCATGCGTTTCTTTCCTGCCCCATGCCCATGTCCAGGACTTTCAGGGGCAGTTCCTTATATCCATTGCCGGATGCTCCATAAAGCATGTACACCTGATTCCCCAGTTCAAGCCCTCGGCTGAAATACTCCATGCACGGTCCTGAGTTTCCGCCTCCGGCCCATGCATCCTCGTGGTATGTTATTTCCTCATTCGGCAGCCCAAGCCCTTTGCTCAGCCACGCATGAATATCTCCAAAATATTTTGGCTGGTCAAACTTGTCCTTGGGAACGAACGCATGCTGCCCTATCATCACGAAACCGGTATAATGCGCTCCGGTAATGCCAACATTATCTATGTCATTGAACCTCAGACAAAATTGGGGAACTACAAGAGGATTGGCAGGCGGCTCTACCTCTCCTGAAACAACATATGGCTGGAAATCATATATGCTCGCCTGCACAAAATCAGTGTCGTCCCTCCAGCGGGCAGCAGTGGGGTATCTTTTTATCGGGGTGTAGCCCAGTTTTTTAAAGAAAAGCGAAAACTTTTTCCATGTTTCAACGTAATCCAGCTTTTCCTTCGCAGGGCTTTCGTCTATGAACCTGAAGCCGCCGCTGCACGCAGGGTCGCCGCAAACTTTGCTGTCTGTTACTCTCCAGAAAAACCGCCCGCATTTCTGGCAGCTTTCACGCTTAAATCCCTCCTCTTTCAGCACAGAAGTGGCATAATACCTGTCCGGATCATTGCTCGCTTTTTTCCTCAGCTGCTCCTTGATTTCCTTGTCGTTCATGCATCCACAGCACTTAAGTGTGTATTTATAGGTTTTTATAATTTGGTAATGTCAAGTTGTGTGTCCTGCAATCCTGAGCTTGCCGATGCCTGCCTGGCTGATTTTTTTCTCCCCCCTTATTTTTTAAGGGGGGGAGAAAAAAATCAGAGCAGTGTGCGATGGTTTTGCCACTTAACTTGAAATTACCTTATAATTTTTAAAGTCAGAATCAGCTCAAAACCGTCAAATATTTAAGTGATTGCTTTCACAGTTTCTTCGGATGGATTACGCTGCGCTAAGAAAAGAGGTAATGGATTCCGGGCTTCTTGACAGGCAGTACGGGTATTATGCCTTCAAGATTGTTTCCTCGCTGGTTATGTTTTTTGCATTTTTGTACTTGCTTTTTACGGTTTCAAATGTTTGGATGGAATTGCTTCTTATCATTGGACTGGTCATTGCGACGCTGCAGTTTGCGTTCCTCGGCCATGACGGCGGCCACCAGGCAGCTTTTAAGAGCGCGCTTTGGAATGACGCTTTGGGGCTGCTTTCCTTTGGCTTTATCGGAGGCATTGGCTACAATTACTGGGCTTCGCGCCATAACGAGCACCACGCCAACCCCAACCATGAGGATGATGACCCTGATTTCACGGCTTTTGCCCAGTCAGAAGAGGTTATAACCGGCAAGAAGGGCCTGCTCAGGTTCATTTACGAAAGGCAGCATTTGCTTTATCTGCCTATCGTAAGCCTTTACGTCATGTTTTTCCACATCCGCGGTATTGCGCACAATGTTTTTATGAAAAACTCTTTTCAGAAATGGGCTGACTCTTTTCTCATGGCAGCGCACATATTTGTTGTCTGGGTGCCTTTCTTTTTGTTTTTTGCATGGTGGAAAGCTGTCCTGTACATTCTGGCATTGCGGCTGTTGTCAGGCGCTTACTTTGGCACAGTCAGCGCTTCCAATCATAAGGGAATGAGGATTGTGCGCCATGGAGAAAAGCTTGGCTGGGTGGAAAAGCAGGTCTGCACCACCCGCAACCTCAAAGGCAGCAGGCACATTGACTTTTTTTACGGATGCCTCAATTACCAGATAGAGCACCACCTTTTTCCGACTATGCCCAGGAACAACCTGAGGAAGTGCAAGCCATTTATTGTCAGGTATTGCAGGAAAAATAATCTTCCTTACATAGAGACAGGTGTTATCGAATCATACAGGCAGGTAATAGGACATCTGAAGGCCGTTGCTGTAAACGCCCGGCGAAAAACCAGGCAAGCATCGCCTGTTGCCGATGAAGCTGATTAAAAAAAATTCTATGGCTGCTTTAAAAGTTTTTTTAAAAAATAATTGCAGGATAACAGAAAACTTTTTATAGTTCAGCCAAGAATCGGCTTTTTAGGTTAATCTTACCACTACAGGAAGGAGGTGGGCAATATGAAATACGATGATGAAGGAGGAGACAATTCAGGAGACTCCGGCGACTCAGGCGATGTTGGCGGCGGAGACGGAGGCGAAAGCTCTCCAGAAGACCAGTAAGCATATTGACACCTGAATTTTTTTGTTTTTTTTTTCTTTTTCTCCCTGATTTTTTCCGTGAGCCGGATTGATGGTGCTGGAGTTGTTAAGCAGTTATGGCGTTGCCTGGAAGTCAGTTTTCTCGCTGCCATCCCAAAATTTTAAATACAGCAGATGCTAATATGCTGCTGTGAAAAACTCGGAAGTCGCTGATGTTCTGTATGAAATCGCTGATATGCTTGAGATGCAGGGAATCCAGTTTAAGCCGAACGCATACAGGAAGGCTGCGCGTTCTGTTGAGGAATCCTCTGAGGATGTAAATGCTGTTTATAAGGCCAGCGGCCGCGCTGCTTTGCAGAAAAAATTTGCCGGGGTTGGCGCTTCTATTTCTGAGAAAATCGGGGAGCTTCTGACTACAGGAAAACTGGGTTATTACGAGAAGCTTAAGAAGCAGTTTCCAAAGCACATCTCTGAGCTTATGGAGGTTCCCGGCTTGGGTCCGAAGCGCATCAGGCTGCTGCATGGCAGATTAAAAATTTCAAACCTGAGCCAGCTTGAAGATGCTGCTAAAAAGCATAAAATCAGCGCTCTGGCAGGTTTTGGAAAAACCAGCGAAGAGGATATTCTGAAAGGCATTGGAATTTTCAGGCGCGGCCGGGAGCGGATGCTTCTCGGCTATGCTTTGCCGCAGGCTTTGGAAATAGAAGCCATGCTTAAGGGAGCTGCAGATAATGTAAGCATTGCCGGCTCGCTTAGAAGGCGGAAGGAAACTATCGGGGATATTGACATTCTGGCTGCTTCTTCCAATCCCGGCAAGGTCATGAATTACTTTGTCAGCATGCCTGATGTTTCAAGGGTTCTTGCAAAAGGAATGACTAAATCCAGCGTCCTTCTGAAAAGCGGCCTGCAGGTTGACCTGAGGGTTGTTGATGCTTCCAGTTTTGGAGCTGCATTGCAGTATTTTACAGGCAGCAAGGAGCATAATATCGCTTTAAGGGAAATTGCAGCCAGGAAGCGCCTCAAGCTGAATGAATACGGCTTGTTCAGGGGCAAAAAGCGGATTGCCGGAAAAACAGAAGCAGAGATTTACAGGAAGCTCGGCATCGGCTATATGGAGCCGGAGCTCAGGGAAAACCGCGGCGAGCTTTCATTGAGGATTCCTAAAATAATTCCTTACAATTCCATTCTTGGGGATTTGCACACCCACACCAGATTTTCTGACGGCGCGGATTCAGTTGAGGACATGGTTTCAGCTGCCAAAAAGCTTGGCTACGGATACATTGCCATTACCGACCACTCAAAAAGCACGAGGATTGCTCACGGATTAAGCGAGGAAAAAATGCTTTCGCATATTAATCGGATAAAAGCTGTTGGCAAAAAAATTAAGGGGATAAAGGTGCTTGCCGGCTCAGAAGTTGACATTCTTCCTGATGGCGGCCTTGATTATCCTGATTCATTGCTGAAAAAAATGGACGTCGTGATTGGTTCAGTTCATTCCCGCTTTAAATCTTCAGGCGAACAAATGACCTCCCGCATAATAACTGCTTTGCAAAATCCTCATTTGGACATCTTAGGCCATCCCACAGGCAGGCTGATTGGCAGGCGCGAACCGTATGATGCAGACTTAAAGAAAGTGTTCAGGGCAGCTGCCGACAATCATGTTTATCTTGAAATCAATTCGCATCCTGAGCGCACAGACCTTAACGACATTAACGTAATGGCAGCAAAACAGCAGGGCTGCAGATTCGTCATAAGCACGGATGCGCACAGCACTGCCGGCTTAGAGTACATGCAGCTTGGCACAGCAGTTGCGCGAAGGGCCTGGCTTGCTTCAAAGGACGTTGTAAATACTGCTTCTGCCAAGCAGTTTTTGAATTTATTAAAAAAATAAAGGCTCCCGATTGGGGTTGGGGGAAGAAACAGGTGTTCTTAGGGAGCCACAATGATAGTAAATCTAATAGTAAGACTAGTATATAAATGTTACGTTTTTGTATACTGGTTGGGTATTGGTTTTTTTATCTCGCTGCAACGGTAAAAAGTAAAGTTTTAAATAGTATCACCATAGTAATACTTTTGAGGTGATTGGCATGGAAACAGTTCCGGCAAAATTAACAGAAAAACTCATATTAGAGGCAGATGAATTGATTCGTGAAGGGTGGTATGCAAACAAATCAGAACTGATAAGGGACGCAGTTAGATTGCTTATCAGAAAAAGCAAGTCAGACCGGTTGGAGTCAGCCATAAAAGAGGACATTTTGTGGGGTCTGCATGGTAAGTAGAGCTGTATGCAACACCGGCCCATTAATCCACCTTGCAGAGGTCAGCTTGGTTAATGCATTGCTGGTAGTGAGCGAAGTTTTTATTTCAGACGAAGTCAGGATAGAACTTTACAGAAATAAAGTGCAGATAGATTTGAAAAATATAAAAATGCAACCGCTCCGGAGAGAGTACAAGGATGCAGCCAATATTTTTGTTAACAAGTTTTCTCTTGATCTTGGAGAAGCTCAGTCAATCGCTTTGTGCCTTCAGGAAAAACCTGATTATTTTTTAACAGACGACTTGGATGCAAGGACAGTGGCAGCTGCGCACAGCATAGAAGTGCATGGAACTATTGGCATAGTTCTCAGGGCTTTCAGGCAAAAAATTATCGGCAAGGAAGCTGCTGTAAAAAAAATCAGGGAACTCCATAGCGTATCGTCCCTTTTCATTACAAAGGACTTGGTAGAGCAGGCAGTAAGGGCGATAAACGAGTACAAAAAACGCAGTGAGTAAACATTTAAATAACCATTCAGACCGCTTCTTTCCATGGAACCCAAGCTCAAGGGCAGCCGCTTCACCAAGGAGATGGAATCGCATATTTCTTCTTACTGGAAAAATGCTGAGCCGTATAAGTTTGACGCTAAAAGCAAAAAGCCATTCTATTCCATTGACACTCCGCCTCCGTACGTTAACACTCCGATTCATATTGGCCATGCAGCTACTTACACTCTCATGGACATGTTTGCCCGCTTTAAGAGGATGACCGGGCATAATGTTTTGTTTCCGCTCGGATTGGACAGGAACGGGCTGCCTATTGAGATGGCTGCTGAGAAGAAATTCGGGATTTCTGCGCTTGGCATGCCAAGGGAAGAGTTTCTTGGCTACTGCGAAAAATTGCTTGGAGAGTCATCTTCAATCTCTACTGACGCATTTGCCAGGCTGGGCATCAGCTTCAATTCATGGAAGCAGGGCAGCAATATTGGCGATGTTTACCTTACTGATTCTGAAGAATACCGCGCCATGACGCAGGGCACGTTTATTGACCTTTATAATAAAGGCCTTATTTATGAAGGAACGCAGCTGACCAGCTACTGCCCCGGATGCAGGACTACGATTGCTGATTCTGAAGTTGATTATGAGGAGCGCCCGACTATGCTGAACGAGGTTGATTTTACTGTTGGGAAGGAAAAAGTTGCCATAGCAACCACCCGTCCTGAGCTGCTGTGCACTGCAGGCATGGTTATTTTCCATCCCGAGGATAAGCGCTACAAAAAACTGGAGGGCAAATCTGCCAAAGTCCCTTTTTTTGGGCTTGAAATACCAGTCAAAGCTCATCCGATGGCTGACCCCAAGTTCGGAACAGGGCTTGTTTTTATGTCCAAGTCTGCCGGCGACCAGAATGCCATACGCTTCCTGAGAGAAGTGAACATGGAGCCAGTCATGGCTATTGGCAGGGATGGCAGGATGCTGGACATTGCCGGCCCGCTTAAGGGCATGAAATCTGCTGAAGCCCGCGATAAGATTATTGATGAGCTGAAGAAGGCAGGCGTTCTCAAGAAGCAGCACCAAATCATGCACCGCACTCCTATTTGCGAAAGAAGCAAGCACGTTATTGAGTACATTATGCTTGCTGAGCTTTATCTTAAGCAGGTAGACGTTAAGGACAGGATGCTTGGCCTTGCTGAGAAACTGAATTTTTTTGCTCCTGCAAGCAGGCAGATCCTGATTGACTGGATTAAGACGATTAGCATTGACTGGCCTGTTTCGCGAAACAGGTTTTACGCTACTGAAGTTCCGCTGTGGCACTGCAAAAAGTGCAAAGCAGTTATTGTTCCTGAAAAAGGCAGATACTATCAGCCGTGGAAGCAGCCCTGCCCTGCGAAAAAATGCAAGTGCGGCTCTTCAGAGTTTGAGGGCGACAAGCGCGTTCTGGATACGTGGTTTGACAGCTCAAACACTCCGCTGCACATCCTGATGTATGGCCGCGATGATAAATTTTTCAGGGCGCACATCCCATGCACCTTAAGGCCTCAGGGCCGTGAAATTATCAGGACGTGGCTTTACTACACTTTGCTGAAAAATTATCTGATAACCGGAAAACTGATTTTCAAAGACGTCTGGATTAATTATTATGTTGTTGATGACCGCGGCAAGAAGATGAGCAAGAGCATCGGCAATGTCATTGCTCCGAGTGAAATCCTTGATAAGTTTGGAGCTGAGCCGTTCCGCTTATGGTGCGCAATAGAAGGCAACATTACCACCTCTGATTTTAGATGCAGTTTTGAGCGCATTGAAGGCGCTTCCAAGACCATTATGAAGCTGTGGAACGCTGCAAGATTCATTTCAATGTTTGACCAAACTGCTGGAACGCCAACAGAGCTGGACAGGTGGATTTTAAGCGAACTGAATAAATTGGTCAGGCTCGCGAATGAAAGCTACGAGCAGTACGATTTCCACACTCCTGCAGCAATGATTAAGCACTTCATCTGGGAAACTTTTGCCAGCCATTATCTTGAGCTTGTCAAGAACAGGGCTTACAACGAGGGCAGCTTTTTCACTAAAGACGAGCAGAATGCTGCCAAACATACTCTGTACGAATGCCTCTACACGCTGCTGAAACTGTTGGCTCCGATTACGCCCATGGTTACAGCCAAAATCTTCTGGGAACTGGCAGGAAAAGACATCCACTCTGAGAGCTTCCCAAAGCCCAGGCAGATAAGTGCAAAATTGGACACGCAGCAGATAATCGACATTGACAGCGCAATCTGGAAGGCAAAGAAAGACCGCGGGCTGTCGCTGAAATCAGAGGTTGCTGAAATCACAGTGCCAAAAGGGCTTAAAGTGATGGAAAAAGACCTTATTGGAGCGCATAAAATCAGGAAAATATGCTATGGCGATAAATTGGAAGTAAAGCTGTAACTATCCCTTCGCCTCTCTCTCCAGCTCTTTTATCTGGGAGGCAGTCCCCATTGCAAGTATTCTTGAATTCGCAGTCACTGCCTGGGTAAAAGGTACGTTTAGCTGGAAGCTGTCTGCTTTTTTTACGCCCATGACTACAGTGCCTGTTTTTTGAAGCACTTCCAGTTTTTTCTTGCCTGCCATGTGGCTTTTCTTCGCTATCAGTATTTCCTTCATGATTAGCCCTTCGCCTTTTGGTATGAATTTGAAGTATTCTGATGCCTGGCTGTCTGCGTCAGCGCTTCTCACGTGGAAGTTGACAAACGCCCATACTATGACTGCTGCTGATGCCAATGCAAGCGCGCTGTTCAGCAGCCGGCCCTGGTCTGTGTATCCTGTGCTGTCGCTCGAGAACGTTAATGCTGCAACTGTTGCGTGGAACGCGTCCATTCCAGTAATGTTTTCTGAGCTGTTGAAGCCGATGACGCCTGCTATGAGCAGCACCAACACCATGAATGCGAACAGAGAATGCCGTACGTGCCTCATTTTTGCCCTCTCATCTGCTGCATGCTTGCCTATTTAAGCTTTTTGACTCTGACTCCTTCAGAAGTGTCGTCCAGCTGTATGCCAATCCTGCTTAATCGCGCCCTTATTTTGTCAGCTTCATTGTACCTGCCGAGTTTTCTAAGCTGCTCCCTCTCATTTATCATGCGGCGCTGCTCAGTTGTTAATGCAACATCCTCGGTAAAGTCCATTACGCCAAGAATTTCATCAAAATCCTCAAGCAAAGCGATGGCGTCGTCTGCATCGCTTTTGCTTACGCCTGCTTCCAGAGCTTTGTTGATGGCTTTTGTGAATTCAAACACCACTGCCAGTGCTTCGCTGATGTTGAGGTCGTCATCCATTGCATCGTCAAACTGCTTTCTCGCTTTTGTTATCATCAGGGTTATTTCTTCGTCATCCTTGGCAGTCTTGGCGTTTTTCAGGTTCCGTATGGCTTCCTGCAGCCGCTCAACAGCGTTCTTCGCAGCATCCAATCCTGCAAACGTAAAGTTGAGCTGCTGCCGGTAATGCGTTGAAAGCAGCAAATAGCGAACTGCCTTGCTGTCATAACCCTTTTTCAGCACATCTCTTAAAGTGTAGAAGTTTCCAAGCGATTTTGACATTTTCTGGCCTTCGACAAGCAGCCATTCGTTATGCACCCAGTGCCTGACAAATCTTTTGCCTGTTGCGCCTTCGCTCTGCGCAATTTCATTCTGATGGTGCGGGAACACCAGATCAATTCCTCCGCAGTGGATGTCAAACGTCTCTCCAAGGTATTTCATTGACATGGCGCTGCATTCGATGTGCCAGCCCGGCCTTCCGCGGCCCAGCTCTGTATTCCAAAAAACCTTTCCATCGTCAGGAGTGTATGCTTTCCACAGCGCAAAGTCCTGCACATTCTCTTTTGAGTATTCGTCCGCTGATACTCTGCCGGATGCTCCTGTTTTAAGCTTCTTAATGTCAAGTCCGGCAAGCTTGCCGTAGTCTTTAAACCTGCCCACGCTGTAATACACGCTGCCGTCATCTGCTTTGTATGCAAGCCCCTTTTTTATCAGTTTTTTGGTCAATTCAATCATTTCAGGAACGTGCTCGGTAGCCCTTGGAAATTTGTCGGCAGGCAGGATGTTCAGCGTCTTCAGGTCTTCAAAGAAAGCATCTTCATATTTTTTGGTGAAGTCCTTTAGCTGTATTTTCTGCTTCTGCGCTCCCTTGATTGTTTTGTCGTCCACGTCTGTTATGTTCATAACCTGCTTTACCTTGAATCCGCGGTAGCGCAGATACCGCTTGAGGATGTCGCTGACTATGTAAGCCCTGTAATTGCCGATGTGAGGATAATCGTAAACGGCATGCCCAAAAACTCTATTCAGAGATTTTGTTTGGCCCGCAAGTATATATCCCCAGTGATTTTCCCTTAAGCTTCAGGGCTTCCTTTTTTCTCTTTAAGGTATCATATAGTTTAAGCACCATAATCTAACCACCTTTTACTGGTTAGAGCCTCTTTTAATTTCTTTTGCTTTTTTGTTAATGAAAAACCTATCTCATTATAAAATTTTATGACATCTTTTTTATTTCTTATCACAAGCGAGGACTGCAGGCTATAACTATTCCCAGACGTTAATTGGAAAGAAATCACATAAGTGTAGTTCGTTATGTTAAAAGTTTTTTCCAGTAATTGTGATTCCTCAACAAGCAGCTTAGGCTTCGCTTCCAATATTCTGGTTAATAGCTCTTTCGCATTAGTTTCTACTAAAACATTCTTTAACATTCCGATTGAAATTCGCTTTGTAAAATGACCTGTTGGGAAAAAATTGGTTTTCATTAATGGCGCAATGTGTCTGGATAATATACGCTTTTCTGTGTCACTAAACGTCCAGTGAATGTTCCTTGATAAGATAACATATGGGAAAGGGTTATTTCCAACTGAACCCTCATCATCAAATATGGCAGATAAATAAGACCTTTTGAGTTCTTTACCCCCTTTTTTTACAATCCAAGGTAAACCGTTATTTAATTTATACTTTTTACCTATTGTTGCCCCTGCTCTCCTGAAAACTTCACCAACAATTCCGTTTCCTATTCTTATTTGTATGCAGTTTCTTTCAAATTCGCGATTAAAATGAACTTCTCCGAAAACATCCTTTAAATCATTCATAAACTTATCAATTAATTCTTGCTCATCACCACAATATTTAGTTCTAATTAGATTTTCCCTAGATTTATCATAATACAAGCAACCGTCCGACATCAAATGTCCCAATAAAGAACCCATTTTAGGGTTATGCAAACCAATAGGGTATTTGGGGTTTCTAATAGAACACTTTTTTCCTTTTCTTATTTCCGTTATCTCTCCATTTATAAAATCGTACTCTATTTTCAAAAATTCCAAAAGTTTTTTCAAGTTCTTAACAGATAGTCCTTCATTATTTCTCAATATATTATAAAATTGCATGGAATTAAGCTCTAAACCTAATTTGCTCAAAGAACCAGCTTTCTTAATTCCTTTATCAATTAAATCCTTCATTGTACAGTATTCTAAATACAAAACTTGGCTATCTTTTAAATCGTACCAGTTAATTGTTGCTTCATCTTTCATTTTCTTCACCTCCAAAAACCCCAATCTAACGTTGAGATTTCTGAAAACTTACAAAAGTGTAAGTTTTCAGGACTAAAACTTGCTAGGCAAGTTTTAGTTTCTTTCACTTGTTGAAAGAAATCTCGTAGTTGGCGAGGAGGACTTCTTAGCAAAACTCCGTAATTGCTTTTCGCGTCTTTGACCAAAAAGCATAATTTAGGGGTTTTGCGTGTCCTCCGAGCATTAAGAATTACTCCTTTATATACCCTATCTACACATGTCCAGTGTCCAATGGTGTTTTTCTCGACTGAAAAAATCCGAAAATCTTCCGGAATGTCCAGTGGAATATTCGGAAAAATTGAAGAATAAGGTTTTAAAAGTTATCGCTTATGCCAGATTCATTAATCCGGGTAATGTTTTTCCAGAAATCTCTGTCTTTCAACCACATCGTCAAAATATGTTGTTTCCTCTGTTTGCGAGTTTATATAATGGCATCCAAGGGGGTTGCCTAAAACAGCCTTCATATGGAGTGCAGCTAAATGCAGAAAGGATAGCCTCTGGGACTGCTGCTCTTCAACCACATCTGTAAGTTCTCTCTCCGGATGTTTAGGGATGAACCGGAGAAGCGACCCCGTTGTAGCTAATAGCGAATCTAATCCGCTTTTTAAATTTAAGGTATATACAATATCAGCGTTTAAGGCACACGAAAAAAGCGTGGTCTTTCTGCATTGGCTCAAGGTTGCGGTAGTCAAGAATCTTAAAGCGCTCTTCAAGCTGCCTTTTCACGTCAGCAAATATTTTTGACGGCTTTTCGGTAACGTCAATGCTTCGTGATTTCACTGCAAGCATGGCTATCCCGCCCTTTTTCAGGAACAAATCGCAGTTCTTAGCCAGTATTTCAGCTTGGTTTCGCTGCGCTATGTCCTGGAAAACTATGTCAACTGCTTCCATCATGTGGTAGTATTTGTTGGGCTGGTTTGCGTCTTCAATTATGGGCAGTATGTTTTCACGCTGGTCAGCAAGCATTACCAATTCGCGGGCAACTCTCGCAGCAAATTCCACTGCGAAAATTTTTTTGCACGGCAGAAATGAAATAGTGTAGCCGTGCGCAGCTCCAAGGTACAGCATTTTGCTTTCGCTGCCAATGTGAACCTGAATCCCCTTTGCTATTGCTGCTGCCAGCTTGCTCCTTGTCGGCTGCCATTCCCTGTATTGCCTGCCGTTAACTTTAACCAATTCTTCGCTGAAAATCTTTTCAGTTGCCTCGGCAAGGAATCGTTTGTTCTCTTCGTATACTCCCGGAAGTATTTGCCTCATTTTGATTTTTCCTCAATCTCCCTTAGCAGCTTGTCTCCAACAAATTTTCCCTTGAAGTAGTCAACTCGCGCTGCTATGGCTATTTTGTCTGCCAGCAGCCGCGCCATTTTTCCTTTTTCCTTTTCTTTGGCAGCAGCGATGAGTTTGTGCTCGTGCAGTATTCCGAAACGCGGCATTTTCTTTGATTTTTTCCGCAGGTATTTGAACATCGACTTTTCTGCTCCTAAAAGCTGGAGAGTGGTTGCAGGCATCGTCGCCAGCCGTCTCAGCGAGCCAGCTGCAGCAAGAATCTTTGCTCCTACGGCAGCTCCTGCAACTGCAAGCAGATTTGGGCAAACGCTTTCCATCCGCTTTCCCAGGTATTGCTCGTGGTGTTTTCGCAGCTGAAGCAGCTGCGTTGCGCTGTTTGCCAGCTCATTCATTTCCCTTTTGTCATCTTCTCCAAGCTGCACGCCCATCTCTCCTTTTTTTCCTTCCTTCACTGCTTCAATGAATCTTTCGCTGTCGCTTATGGTGAAGGCATCCTCAGGGTTCTGCAGCCCGTACCATTCGCGCAGCCGCTTTGTCAGCATAGCTGTGGATTTGTCAAGCTCCTGCACAGAGCTTGCTGCCTGTATTATCAGCTCATCTTCAGTTACCGCGTTTCTTACTTTTTGTTTGGCGACGGCAATAATGGCTTTTCTTGCATCCTGCTGCATTTTTTTGCCGATTGCTTCCAGCTTTTTGATGTCATTCGTCAGGGTTACGTTGCCCGGCTTCTCTCTCTTAAAGCCCAGGAAAAGTATTTTATCGCTGCTGTTAATCAGCTTTTTCTCCTCATCAAGCCATTCATTGTTCTCAAGCTTGCTGTTGGCAGCAATAGCATCCCTGAACATTGTTTTAGTCAGCAGTTCATAGCTTTCGCTGAACAGATAGCTGCCTGAAATGTTGCTGAACATTATTTTTGCCATTCTGTAGTGCTTTCTTCTTGCTCATGCCATTTTCACCGCTGCTTTTTTCCATCCCTTTAAATTTTAAGGGATGGAAAAAAGCAGCAGCAAAGTCATGGCCTGAACTAAGGATTTTTAACTTTGCACCGCCATAAGGAGACACCAAACAATTAATAAAGCTTCCTGAATTGCCTTTTCTGCATGATTGATAAAAGTGTAGTGGTGGTTGGCGCCGGAGCAATCGGAACAGCCGTTTTGCAGCATTTGTCAGGCAGCATAAGGGAAATAACAGTCATAGACCGGGATTTTGTGGAGGAGGGCAATCTCAGCCGCCAGCGCTTATACACCAGGGAGGATGTTGGAATGCCGAAAGCTGCAGCTGCCAAAAAGCATCTGCAGTCCATCAAAAAAGCAGTGGTTGCGGACCTTGACCGTAACAATGCCGATTTGCTGAATGCAGACCTTGTTCTTGACTGCACTGACAACTTTGACGCACGATTTCTGATAAACGATTACTGCAGAAAGAACAATATTCCGTGGATTTATGCTGCTGTTGTAAGAAATACTGGAACAGTTTACAGTGTTTTGCCGGGCAAAGCGTGCTTCCGCTGCATTTTCAGCAATCACTCAGGCTTGGAAACTTGTGATACAGCAGGTGTTGCTTACAGCGCAGTTGCTGCCACTGCCGGGCTGCAGGCTGATGGAGCGCTGAAAATCCTCAGCAGCCAGCCGCATGAAACAGATATGGTTCGCATTTCTTCCAAATTGCTGAAGCTGAAAGTCAGAAAGAACAAAAACTGCCCTGCATGCAGCGGCAGCTACGAGTATCTGGCAGGTAAAAAAGGAGCAGGGGTTGTCAGGCTTTGCGGCACAGGCACTTATCAGGTAAAAGGCAAAAAAATTGATTTGCAGTTGCTGCTGAAAAATTTGGAAAAAAGCAGGGTTAGCGTCAGGAATTTTGGAAGCTGCATCCATTTCAATGGCATGACATTGTTCAGCGATGGCCGGGCAATAATAAAGGCAAATTCTGCAGCGCAGGCAAAATCGGTCTATGCGGGAAATGTTGGCTAATTCTTCTTCACCTTATACTCGCTCACAGGACTCCTTACTTCCTGCTGCCACATCAGCCCGATTTTGAGGATTTCTCTGTAGAAAGCGTCACTCACCTTATACGTTTTCTTGTACATGTCGTAGTCTATCATTCCCATTGTTTTCATCGGCGTCAGGATGCGGTCGTAGAACTGGCGCTTGTTGTATGAAAGCTTTACTTTCTTGCCCTTGTATTCCGGCGTGTCAATCTCAGTAACGAGCTCGCCGTCATGCAGCTTGGTTGCGAAGAAGCTCATCTCTGTCTTGTTCATCTCGCCGCCTTTCTGCTTCATGGAATTTATCAGGACTTTTGCAACTATCCGCTGCTGGTTTGTCGCAAATATGGTTTCGTACACGTCCTCTGGCAAGTGATACTGGTCAAATAATATTACCAACTATCCCACCCCACTGGTATACTGTATGAATTACCACTATATAAATGTTACCAATAGCTATACTAAAATATGTTTAGCAACAAGTTTTTAAACTCGGGCAAGCTGCAGTTTAAGATGCTCACGCAAGAACAATACGGAGAAATCCGGAAGGAACTGCAGGAAAGCGAAAACCCTTTGTTTTTGTTTCATGACGACCCTGACGGGCTCACTTCATTCCTGCTTCTTTACAAACTCGTGCAGCGCGGCAGCGGGATGATGGTCAAGGCAGTTCCAAAGGTTGATGAGCGCTTTACTCAGACAGCTTCTCAGCCGAGGTTTGACAAGGTTTTCATTGCTGACATAGCCATGGTCGAGCAGTCATTTGTGGATGCGGTCAAAAAGCCGGTTATCTGGATTGACCACCACCAGCCGATAAAATTGAAAAACGTGAAATATTTCAATCCAAGAAGCAGCAAAATTGATGACAACTACCCTGCCTCATACCTCTGCTACAAAGTGAACGGAGACAAAGCAAATTTGTGGATAGCAATGACAGGCATTGTTGGCGACTGGATGGTTCCTGAGTTTGCAGACGAATTTGCGAAAGCGTATCCTGACTTGTGGGGGAATGTAAAAAAGCCCGATGATGCGCTCTACGACACCAGGCTGGGAATTTTGGTGAAGATTTTTTCCTTCGTTCAGAAAGGTCCAACCCCTGATGCCGTGAAGTGCATAAAAATCCTGACCAGAATAAACGACCCTTACGAAATCCTTGAGCAGAAGACTCCTGCAGGAAAATACCTTTACAGCAAATATGAAAAAATAAACAAGGAATACAAGGAAGTCTATGACAAGGCAAAAGCTGCTGTTGCCGAAGACAGATTTCTTATACACACATACAAAGGAACTCAAAGCTTTTCAAGCGAGGTTTCCAACGAGCTGTTGCATTTGTATCCTGACAAAATCATTATTGTAGGCAGAATCAGGGAAGGCGAGGTCAGAATGAGTCTCCGCGGCAGCGGAAAAAACATAATCCTGCCAAAGCTTCAGTCGGCTTTAAAGAATATAAGCGGCTACGGCGGCGGCCACGAGTATGCATGCGGCGCTGCGGTGAAAGCGGAGGATTTTGACAGGTTTGTTGAGGCTTTCAAGGCCCAATTTTAGCTATTTCTTAAAAAACTCCAGCGCAGCAGAGATTATGAGTTAGAAAACCAAAGAATTTATATATTACGTATGTAATAAATTGCAATCATGATTGTATTCGATTCGTCCACATTAATATTGCTAGCTAAGGTGGAAGCGTTAGACCTGTTTTTGGGCGACTATAAAGGCAAAGCAGTTCTTCCGAAAGAAGCTGAAAGGGAAACTGCTGCTAAGAAAACATTTGACGGGTTGTTAATACAGAAACGCATAATGGAGGGTAAAATTGAGGCAGTGGCGGCGCCTGAAGAACTGGCAGCAAAGCTGATGGAAGACTTCAAATTAGACCGAGGAGAGGCTGAGTCTGTTGCAGTGGCTAATTATGAGAAGAACAGTCTCTTAGCAACTGACGACAAAAATGCCATTAATGCGTGTAAGGTGTTAAATATCCAGTTTACGACAGCAGTTGATTTTATAGTGAGGGCAAATGAAAAAAATCTCTTGACAAAAAAAGAGGCATTATCAAAGCTAAGCGAACTGGCAAGGTATGGAAGATACAAACAGGATATAATGGAAAATGCGAAAAACAGGGTAAGGAGTGATGAAAATGCAAAAGACTTTAAGCGTAAGAATTGATAAGCGAGATTACGAGTTTGTAAAAAAGCTGGCAAAAGACAACAAGGAAGAAGTGTCAAAAGCCATAAGGCACTTGGTTGACAAGGGCAGAGTAATGTATGCCATTGATAGTTATAAGAAAGGGCATGCGTCTCTTGGCAAGGCGTCAGCGCTTGCGGGCTTGTCTATAAGTGAGATGATGGATGTGCTGACAGAATTCGGAGTGAGGAGCAAGATAAGCTACGAGGACTATCTGGAAGGCCTGAATAACTTAAGGAAGCACTGGTAGGCTACCCTTTCCAAAACTCCAGCGCAGCAGAATTGATGCAATACCTCTTCCCAGTCGGCTTTGGCCCGTCGTCAAACACATGCCCAAGATGCCCGCCGCATTTCCTGCACATGACTTCTATCCGCTTCATTCCACAGCTATTGTCCTCTTTTGTGACAATGCTGTCCTTGTTTGCCTCAAAGAATGCCGGCCAGCCGCATCCTGAATCATACTTTGTCTTGGAATCAAACAGAATTTCTCCGCATGCAGCGCATTTGTATTGCCCGCTTTCAAAAAAATCATCATATTTTCCGCTGAAAGCATCCTCAGTTCCTTTTTCGCGAAGCACGCGGTACTGCTCAGGAGTCAGCTTTTTCTTCCAGTCTGCAGTAATTTTTTTATTTTCCTCAGCGGCTTTGCGCTTCAGCTTCTTCAACCCCGAAAGCCCACCGCCCTTGAAATGATGGAAATCTTTTACCATACGCCTCATCAGAATGCTGCATCAAATAAAAGCTTTGCTTATTCTGGCTGGGAATCATTCGCCAATGTAAACCGCCGCTTCTTGCCCCTTAAAATCATCGTCGCCTGTAACTATCTTTGCATCGTGCATCTTTGCAGTTGCCAGAATAATGGCGTCTGCCATTCCGAATTTTTTCTCATGCTTCGCTCCTGCTGCCTGCACGGCAATCTCAGTACTTACCGGGACAGGAAAAGATGTATTAAGGAGGAATCTGATCAACCTGGCTTCTTCAGCCCGCTTATGCCTTAGCAAAAAAAGGCGAACCTCGGCAACATTGATGGCGCTTACAATGACTTTTTCCTCTCCTTCAATGTAGCCCCTTGCCTTCTCGCCGAAGCGGGTTCCCCTGAAATATTCTATCCACGCCCAGCTGTCAACTAAAACGGTCAATTTCTTCCCTCACAAACCTGGCTTTTACTCCTTTGACAGCTCCAAACATGGTTTTTTTCGGCCTTTTAAGGTTGAGAGCCAGCTTGTTGATGGTTTCGTCAAATGTTGCAGCGCTTAGCTCCTTTTTCAGCTGCTTTTTTTCTGCTGCCTGTAGAGCCTTTCAACTTCCTGGAGCGTGTTTATGTCATGTACCCCCTTTTCATCAGTCCGGTTGCGGACAACCCTCGGAAACCTTAATGCATATCCGCTGCTGTAGCTTGGGCTTTTCTGGATTTCTTCGTAGCCGACTTCTATCACTACCTTTGGTTTCACTTTGACATGCCGCCCATGCTCTTCTGTTATCAGCGGCTTGAGCAGCTTGGTCATTTCTTCAAAGCTTAGTCCTTCCTCTTTCTTCTCTTTAAGCCCTGTGCTTGCTTTTCCAATCTCCAGCAGTTCGCTGCCTTTCCTGCACGCCAGGTCGTAGCTGCTCAGCCAGCTGCTCCGCTTTCCCTCCCCCCACTCTGCCCCGATTATGGCAAGGTCGAGGTTTTCCGCTGTTTTCTTGAACTTCAGCATATGCCCTACTCTTGCTCCCGGCTTGTACGGGGCATCAAGGTTCTTAACCATCAGTCCTTCGTTTCCTGCTGCCCTTGCCTCTTCAAAGAATTTTTCAATCTCCTCTTCCTTGTCAGTTACAATTGATTCAGCCGGCCTTATCTTCCTCTTTGCGCTTTGAATTATTTTGTGCAGCAGCTCGCGCCTTTTTTTAAACGGCTCATTGATAAGGTTCTTGCCGTTGTATGCAAGCACGTCAAAAACATTAACTTCCACAGGCAGCTCCTCTGCTGTTTTTTGGATGTCATACTTTCTTTTTATGCGCTGGGAGATTTTCTGGAACGGCAGGTATTTCCCGGTTTTTCTGTCGTAGCCGACTGCTTCAGCGTCCAGAATGAAGGATTTGCCTTTCACATGCTTCCTCACATATTCAGCCACATCAGGAAACTGCTCAAGAACATTCTCAAGCCGTCTGGTGTACAGGCCAATGTTTCCGTTTTCATCTTTTGTTATCTCAAGCCGGAACCCGTCGTACTTGAACTCTGCCGCAGCCGGCCTCCCGCAGGTTTCCAAAGCTTCAGCCGCTGTTTCTGCTTTAAGCGCAAGCATTACCTTGACTGGCTTGCCCGGCACCATTCTCACAGAGCTTAATCCGCTAAGCCCGCGCTTTGCTGCCTTCGCAACAGTTGCATCTTTTACTTTCATGAAATTTGCCCACACTATGGCATCGCGCAGCGCCCCCTCTCCTATTCCGACTCTCAGCTCTCCCAGAATGGTTCTTGTTATGTATTTTGCTTCGCTGCCTCCTGCTGATGTCAACAGCTCTGCAATTAATTGAAGCTTCCTGTCAACGCTGCCGCTGCCGCTTTCCGCGGCAAGCTTTCTGAGGTTGTCAAACACTTTCTTAACCGTCAAATCGCTGTGTGCAAGCGTGTGCTGCCTTTTGTGCTTCAGCAGGTTTTCAGAAGCATCCCCCAAGTCTCCTGTTTTTTTCCATTCCTTTTGAACAGCGGCTAATTCAATTCCGGAAGCTATTGCAATCGCCTTTGCCATTAATTGCGAAGCAACTCCTATTTCCCGCTCATCCCACGCAGGGAACACCCTGCCCTGCAGCAGCAAAACCACTTCTTCTGTTTCATCGCCATGCACTTTTTTGAGGAACTCTGACAGCAGCTCTGTTTTTGCCAGGCGCTTGCTCGTTTTGCCAAGCTTTTCGTAGATTTCTGTTAACTCAGAATACTTCATTTCACACCACTCAGATGCTTTTCCTTGAGTATTTGTATCATTTCAACAATCTCTCCTGCATTTTCCTTGACTTCAATTGCAGATATGTCCTTGCCATAATAATTTATGCTGTTTCTTATCCTTCTGAATCTGTCAAACTTTTCTGCGATAAAGCTTTCTCCTTTGTCCTTTAGGAAATATGTAAAAGCTTCATGGGAGTAAACCTTGTAGCCCTCCACTGCCAAAATGGCCTCTAAAATGCTTCTCAATACATCATAATAGTTTGTCATTACCTTTCTGGCTGAGGTGCTGTTAACCTGCAACGCGCTTAGAAACTTTAAATCAACTGCGGCAGTTGAAACAAGGGATTTGGCCAAAGCCACATCTGGAGATGCTTTCCTTACCTTTCCATGCTGAATAAAGTCCTCAAATTTCATTTGAATAGCTCCCAAAAGCCCCGCAGTACAATTCCGTTTACCAAGTTGTTGAGTAGCTCCTTGTTTTTAATTTTCATTCGCTCTATCTCAGCTTTTGCATATACAAACAACTGGATTTTGCGATTAAGTAATTTTTCATATTTTAACAGCTGAAGCTGTTTCTGAGAAGGACTTACAATCATTATGTCAATGTCGCTTTGGGCTGTGTCTTCGGCTTTGCGGTAGGAGCCGAATAATATAATGGCTTCAGGACTGTTGAATTCTTCTATTAAGTACAATAGCAAACCGCTTTGCCGAAGTTGTTTGATGTTATGCGACAGCTTTAAGTCCCTGAATGCAATGCTTTCAGTATGTGCTCTGTACAGCAGATGGTTAAGCTTCCTTCTGGAATTGAGCAACTCGTCCTTTTTGAATTTTGCCAGGTATTTGGATATTGTAGTCGGTGATTTTCGTGTCAGTTTGGCAAGCTGCCTTACATGAAACTCCTTTTCGGGCTCTTCAATAAAATACTCCAGCAGTTTGTCCATTTTAATCAACAATTGTCCAGAATAATAGACATATGTCCATTTGTTTAAATAGTTTTTGGTTTATTCTTGGTTGACAGTTAACTTTATTAACCCCCACGCCTTAATTCAGCCCATGCCCGAGCACTTGGTCAGGGGCGGCGTTGCGCGCCATGCTGATGATGATACGCCTGTTATACGTGCTATCAAGGAGCGCAGGAGTGTCCGCTCCTATCTGGATGTTCCTGTTGAGTGGGACAAGATTATTGCCTGCGTTGAGGCAGGCATGATGGCTCCCAATGCAGGCAATCTCCAGATTTGGCGCTTTGTTGTTGTCCGCGGCGGCAGGCGCAAGGACATTGCAGAAGCTTGCTTACAGCAGTACTGGATGGAGCAGGCTCCGGTGCATATCGTCATTTTTGCAAAGCTTCAGAAGGAAGAGCAGTATTACGGCATTCGCGGAACCCGCCTTTATTCCATTCAGGACTGCGCCATGGCTGCCATGAACATTATGCTTGCAGCGCATGACCTTGGGCTGGCAACGTGCTTTGTCAGCGCGTTTGACGAGGAAGCCGTTTCAAGGATTTTCGGCCAGCAGGAGGACATCAGGCCTCAGGGCGTTATAACGATTGGCTATTCTGATGAAAAGCCGGCAGTTCCTTTAAGGTACAGGGTTGAAAGTCTTATAGGAGTTGAAAGCTACGGCACTGCCATGAATCCTGAAGGCGTCAAGGGAGGAGGCCGTATTGCTACTGCAACTGCCATAGGCACTTATCGCTGGGGTGAGGGCTTTCCAAAGTACGTGCAGGCAGGAGCGCAGGACTTCGGCAAGGTTCTGAAGCACAGGCAGAAAAAGCTGTTTGGGAAGCTGAAGGACAGGGTTAAGAAGAAGGACGAGGAGAAGAAAAACTTCAATCCATCTTAAAGGCGGCTGCAGGCAATGCAGACTAAGAATTGCCAACATATTTATGGGCAGAAGGCATAGCTATTCTTAACCGTGATATTTTGAATGGCTGTACAAAACAAGTTGCAGGACGCGCTGGAGAGCATGCGGCAGGAAGAAGCGCAGAAGAAGAAAAATCCTGCGTTTCACGTTCCGCAGGAGAAGCGTCTTCAATACTATTCTGGATGGGACAGGAAGAAAAACTTGGAAAAGGTGTTTGCGATGGAAGAGGAAGTTGGAAGGGTTAAAAAGAATGACACAACAGAAATAGTCGTAAAAGTTGATGATTACGGCGGGCAGAAAGGCGTAACCATCAGAGAATTTCTCACGAGCGAAAAATACACGGGCTTTACGAAGCAGGGCACGAGAATACCTGCTGAAAAGTGGGAGGCGTTTAAGGGGCTGGTGAATAAGGTGAATATTGGGGAGGAAAAGCAATAGTGATGCGCCGCCATAATGAAGTTGAGCGATCAATCGGGAGAAGAGTTTTTGGAAAAAATGTTTTCAATCCTTCAAAAAGAGGGAAAAAATTCTGCTGCTGGTAGGAAAACCATCTGAGATGAATTCAACCGGGGAATACCGGATTCTCGCCATTTGGGCAAACACCGCAACCATTAAAAATTGTCCGCATACCCTTTTCTCAGCATGGGCTATGAAGTTTCCTGGACGCGAAAGTACATCCCTAAAACCTCATCCGAAATTGTCGGCCAGCAGGTTTCTGTTCAGCGGCTCAGGAGATTTATTGAAAACTATAAAACTGCGAGGAAAAAGTCTGCTTTGTTATATGGTTTAACTGGCTGCGGAAAGACGTGCAGCGTTTATGCACTGGCTAATGAGCTTGGTTATGAAGTGCTGGAGCTGAATGCCTCTGATTTCCGCAACGCAGATTCGATAAAGGGCATTGTCGGCAATGCTTCTGCGCAGATGAGTCTTTTCGGCAGGGGAAAAATCATTCTTGTTGATGAGCTTGACGGAATCTCAGGCCAGAAAGACCGCGGCGGAATTGCTGCGCTTTCAAAGCTTATCGCAAAATCGTCATTTCCCATGGTTATGACTGCCAATGATCCTTGGGACAAAAAATTTGCAGCTTTAAGAAAATCTGCTGAAATGGTTGAATTTGCGCAGCTTCCTTACGATGCTGTTTTCAAAGCTCTGAGCAGCATCTGCACAAAGGAAAAAATTGAAGCGGACGCTGACGCATTAAAATCATTGGCTAACAGGAGCGGCGGGGATTTAAGGGCTGCAATTAATGATTTGCAGATACTTTCCCACAATTCGCAGAAGCTTTCGCAGAAGGACGTTGATGAGCTTTCTGACAGGAACAGGGCTGCAGGCATGGTAGCTGCCATTACCAAGATACTCAAAACAACTGACTTCAGCATAGCTGTGAATGCTTTTGATGATATTGATGAACAGCCAAACGAATGGTTTTTGTGGGTTGACGAGAACATTCCTGCTGAGTACAAAAATCCAAAGTTTCTTGCCAAAGCTTATGAATCTGTGTCAAGGGCAGACGTCATGAACGGCCGGATTTCGCGTTCCCAGTACTGGAGATTGCTGGTTTACATAAAGATGCTTCTGACCGCTGGAGTGGCGGCTGCCAAGGACTCCAAACAAGAAGCCGCAGCTAATTACAAGCAGACCTCGCGCTTGCTTAAAATCTGGATGGCAAACATGCGTTACAACAAAAGAAAAAACATTGCAGAGAAAATAGCTGAAAGCACCCACACGTCAGCCAAAAAAGTCATACAGGAGATGCATTACTATAAAAATATGATAAGAAGCAGCTACGGCAGTAAACTGGCAGCAGAATTTAATCTTGACGAGGGGGAGGTTGAGTGGCTTTTAAAATGAGCGCAAATATTGATATTGTTTTGCGCACTTGATAGCTGAATGGCGCTTGACTTAAGCTTGCTTTTCAACACATCGGATTTCTGGCTTACCCGCTTTGTTCAAAAAAAATTTGGAATAGGGAATTTGCAGGCAGCTGGCTTCCGCCTCTGTCAGTTGAATCATTTAATGCGGGAGGGAGGATTTGAACCCCCGAACCCACTAAGGGACAAGCTGTTTCCTGCGAGCAGGAAACCTCAGCAGCTCGCTGCTCGCTGCCTGAAGCTTGCGCGTTTAGCCAGGCTTCGCTACCCCCGCATGAACGTAGTGAGTGCGGGACCAGGAAATCTGTGATTTCCGCTGCCCCGCATAGGACTTCTGCGATTTGTGCGCATTATTAAATTTAACGCAGCAGCCCAACCAGAAACTCGCCCAGCAATGAGAACAGGATAAAGTTGATGCCAACGTTGAAGAACACGAAGGCTGCTGTTTTTATCTTCGCTTCAGGGTCGCCCTGCAGCAGGTAAAGCGATTGCGCGATGGCATTGTAAACCAGCACTAAAATCATTCCGAGCTGCAGCGCGCTTGCTGCAGGGAAGAATCCTGCTATGGCTCCCATTATTATTCTGCCTGGGATGTAGCTCAGCGAGAAAGCATCCATCGCGCCGCTGAGTATTTCTGCTGCCAGTCCGGCCACTCCGCCGAATACCGCGCCTGCTAAGGGGCCGTGCGTCATGCCGACAACAACGGTTGTTATTGAAACCAGTTCAAACGAAGGCGGGATTCTTATTTCCTTTCTGTAATACTGGGAGAATGCTGCCGCAAAAAACAGCGCAGGCAATAAGATTAAGTCTTTCAGGCTTATTCCAAATGCCAGAAGGGCAACTGCAATTGCCGCTGTTGCGATTATCAGCTTTTTCCGCTTTCTTAGCCGCTCATAAATCGTTGCCAGCGGCTCTTTTACTACTTTTGGCATGGTGTGGTAAAGTCATCGGTATATTTAAGTCTTTTTTATGTGCAAGATGCCTGCTATTTTTCCCTTGCACATCACTTTCCCATCTTTCACCCTCCCTTAAAATTTAGGGAGGGAGAGAATAAAAAGCCATAGAAAAAATTAAGCGTGATTTTGGGAAAAGCCTTTTAGCGAGCACCGAAAAGTATATTAGAGCTGAAGTTACTGTTTTATCATGAGATTTGCTTGCATTTTGCCGCTGCTGATGCTGGTTTCGTCCTGCGCCTACTATTTTGAGCCTGAGTTTAATCTGACAGATGAAGTAAGTATTTATCAGGTCGTGGACGGCGACACATTTATTGTCAGCGGCGGCGAGTACGTCCGCTTGATTGGAATTGATGCTCCTGAAAAAAGCCAGGAGGGCTATCACGAAGCCGCTGATTTCCTGCGCCAGTTTGAAGGAAAAGCAGTTATGCTTGAGCAGGAAGGCGCTGACCGCGACAGGTACGGCAGGCTGTTGAGGCACGCTTTTGTTGGCAACCAAAGCCTGGCAGTTGCTTTGCTGCAGAACAACCACTCGGTGATTTACAGCTATTACAACGGAACTTATTATGAAGAATTCTTAGCTGCCGGATAGTCTTTTTCTAAGCTCGGCATTGAGGTCTTTTATTTTAACCCTGACTTGGCTGGTTGTGTTTCTGTCCCTTATGGTAACATCATTTTTCTTCAGGGAGTCAAAATCAACTGTTATGCAGTATGGAGTTCCTATTTCATCCATTCTGGCATATCTGCGTCCCACGCTGCCTGCTTTGTCAAAGAAGCAGTTAAACTCCTCCTTTAGCTGCTCATAAACTTTCTTTGCGAGCTTCACAACATTGTCTTTGTTTGACACCAGCGGGAACACTGCAGCATCTATGGGCGCAAGTTTTGGGTGCAGCTTCAGAACCACGTTCTCCCTTTTCCTGTCGTACTCATACGCTTCAAGCAGGAACACAAGGAACATCCTGTCAACTCCCAATGACGGCTCTGCCACTGCATGCGGCACCACTTTGGTTTTCTGCTCTTCATCAAAAACGCTTAAATCCTTGCCTGATTTTTTGATGTGCTGCTGCAAATCATAATCGCCCCTGTTGGCTATGCCTTCAAGCTCTTTCCATCCGAAAGGAAACGCATACTCCAAATCCCATGTATCGGTTGCGTAGTGGCTTTTCTCATTCTCCACGTGCTGCCTTATCCTCAGATTTTCAGCTTTTACGCCCAGACCAGTAAGCCATTTGTGCTCAAACGCCAGCCAGTAGGCGTGCCACGGCAGTATCAGCTTCCTGGAAAGCATGCTTTTGACAGTTATCTTTCTTGCCTTCTCCTTTTTATGCTGCATTTCGCTTGTCAGCACGCTGAACTCATGCATTTCATACTCTTTAACTGAATCGCATTCATTTACTTTGTACGGGTGCACAAAGTATTCAAGCTCCATTATCTCAAACTCCCTGCACCTGAACAGGAAATCTCTTGGAGATATTTCGTTGCGGAACGCTTTTCCGATTTGCGCTATCCCGAACGGCAGCTTCATCCTTGCATTTTCCTGCACGAGTCTGAAGTTTGCAAATATTAATTGTGCGGTTTCAGGGCGCAGGTAAGCAATGTTTTTGTCTTCAGAAGGCCCTACGTTTGTCTCAAACATCAGGTTGAACTGCTGCGGCGCTTTCACATCGCTGCCGCACCTGCTGCATTTGATTTTGTGCTTTTTTATCAGCCTGTTCAAGTCATCAGCAGAAAGCCCTTCTGTCTGGATTTTCAGCTTGTCTTCAACCATGTGGTCTGCGCGTTCTTTATGCCCGCATTTCAGGCAGCTTAGCATTAAGTCAGTAAAGTTTTCCACATGGCCCGACGCTTCCCATATTTTTGGATTGGCGATGATGCTGCCGTCCATGCCTGCAACGTCCTGCCTCCGGGAAACGTGCGCTTTCCACCACTCGGCCTTAATCTTGTTCTTCAGCTCAACTCCCAGAGGGCCGTAGTCAAAAAATCCTGACATTCCGCCGTAAATCTCAGAGTTGGGGTAAACAAACCCTTTTCTCTTGCAGAAAGCTGCCAGTTCCTCTATTGATAGCATGAGCAGGAATACCCTTGCAGCGTTTAAATTGTTTGTGGTAAAGCCCGATTCTGTAAGGTTTCCAAAAAAATCGGAATTCAAGCATTTTGCTAAATACAAAAAAAGTTTGAGCTCCTAAAAAGAGGTTCTGGTGCGTATGAGAGCATGCGTCAGTATGCTAAAGCGCAGCTGCTGTTGGTTATAGAAAAAACTACCGCCATTATTTGTGCAACACCGCACATAAATCAAAAAGCTTATTAAGCGAAAGCTATTAGCAACTGCATGGTAAAGAAAGTAAAGAGAGAAAACGCAGCAGTAGTTTTAGACAGAGTAGTAGTTTTAGACAGAGTTGTGCAAACAACAGAACTCATCGGAGTGCCGTTCTACGTTTACAACATACCCGAATCCTTAAGAAAAGCCATTGAGCACAGCAAAGACGGCGGCTTAGTTGCACCGATGTGGCTGCTTGCAAGAAGCCTTCCGAACAAAAATTGGTACATTGCAAATTCTGAAGACCACTCAGGACCAGGAGAATTCAGACAAGTAAGAGGTCATTACGTTGTTACCCTGCACGGCGGTGTTGACGGAAACGGAATCTTAACGCCGGACATCTTTGACTTCGTTTCTATAGAAGATCTTGAAGAAGAACTTGAGAACGAAGAAGGTTATATGGATGAGAGCGACATGGGTGGCTTAACAGCAGATTACGCAGCAAACCTCAGACAGCTGTTTAAAAAAGACGTGTTTGCAGACCTGCTCCAGGGAGGAATGCCTGATGGCAGAACAGTGCCAATCTATTCTTTTGAACAAGTTAAAGCAGGAGAACACCGAAGCCACTTAAGAGACTTCACAAGATTTGCAATAGTAAGAACACTTAAGCAGGCAAGAATGACATTTTCAGGGTACAACAGCATTGATAGATTAGTTGATGGGCAAGGGAAAGTCGCGGACTCACAGGTAATCGCATACGCGGCAGGAGTGGACGAAGGACAAAGGTTAATAGAACTAGCAAGACTACAAAGGGGTGACGTCCCTGGCAGAATCTTTATTAGCAACCCATTTAATAACAAAAAGTTTGACAGAGACACACCGCAAGGCCGTGTTTTGTTCCTTGGCGGATACGGCAGTTGCGGGCTCAGTGGCAGCGAAGAACTCAATTCCGACGCCCAGTTTGTCGTGGTAGCGCCAAAGGCGCTCCGCGCCGCGATGCAAGCAAATTAGCAAGCGATTGGCGCAAACATCAAAGCAGCTTTGGATGCAGGTAAAGGTTTCACGCACAATGGAATGATATACGTGCCAGTAACTGACGGTGTTCTTATGGTGGCAGAAGAACAAGCAAAAAAACTCATGACACTACTCAAGAAGTTTAGAGCAAAAACTTACACTTTCACTGTAGTAGCTAAAACAAAAGACTAATTGTGCAACACCGCACTAAAAAGACAACCTATATAAACCACCTGCTTCAGCTATTGCAGCATGCCTATTGAAATCTGCACTGTTTCTGGTTATTCTGAGTTCGGCAAGAACATGACTGCCATTCGCTTTGAGAACGAAGCCGTTGTTATTGACATGGGCATCCAGCCGGAAAAATACATAAAATTCACAGAGGATGAGGAGGATCTTGCTAAGGTAAATGCAGCCAATCTTGTCAAGGTTGGGGCAATTCCGGATACCTCTGCGATAGATGACTGGGCTGATTTTATTAAGGCCATAGTTCCTGGCCACGCTCATCTTGATCATTGCGGCGCCCTTGCTTATCTGGCCGGGAAGTACCGCGCTCCTGTCTTATGCACCCCTTTCACAGCAGAAGTTATCCGGGGCATGATTAAGGACCGCAATATTGAATTCAAAAATAAAATATCTGTAATCCAGCCCAATGGCATAAAAAAAGTTTCAAAAAACATTAGCGTTGAATTTATCCATACCACCCATTCAACTCCTCATTCTTCCATGATTGCGGTTCATACGCCTGAAGGCATAGTTTTGTATGCAAGCGATTTCAAGTTTGACCTTACCCCTACATTGGGAAAGCCGCCAAACATCAAGCGTCTTCAGTCGCTGAACAGCGTTGCCGCATTGATTATGGAGTCTACTTACGGCGCCAAGCCGGGCCGGACACCCTCAGAAGCAGTTGCTAAGGAAATGCTGAAGGAAGCTGTGGAGTCCGCTGACACAGGAAAGAACGCAATTATTATCACCACTTTTTCTTCCCATATAGCCCGCCTGAAAAGCGCTCTTGAAATCGGCCAGAAGCACCGCAGGAAAGTCGTTTACCTTGGCAGGAGCATGGCGAAGTACATTTCTGCTGCTGAGAAATGCGGCATAGTTGACATTTCAGGAAAGGCGGATATTGTCAGATACGGAAGCAAGGTTGAAAGGAAGCTGCATGACATTGGCAGGGCAGGCAAGCACCGCTTTCTTTTGGTATGCACAGGCCATCAGGGCGAGCCAAAAAGCGTCCTCTCAAGGATTATTTCAAAAAATTTCCTGGATGCCAAAGACTATGTTATTTTCTCATGTAGGACCATCCCCACTCCTACAAACATTGCCAACCGGCAGCGCTTGGAGCGGGAGCTGAAGCGCATGGGCGTGCACATACTGGTGGATGTCCATCAGTCAGGTCATGCAGCGCAGGACGAGCTGCGCGAACTCATTGAGATGGTGAAGCCCAAAACTTTAATCTTCACGCATGGAGACATTAAGCAGAAGCATGGGCTTGCAGATCTGGCAAAGCAGCTGGGACACTCAAAAATTCATATTCCTAAGGATGGGGACAGGCTTGTAATCTGATGCCAGTTACATTTAAATGTCCTGTGTGCTTACCATTTCCATATGCTGAGAAGAAAATTTCGGGTGCTGGACAAAGGGGCTGTTATGGCTTTCAGCAACCTCACTCCAGAGAAACGGAAGGTTCTGCAGGCTTTTCAAAATAATGAAGTGTTTCAGGTGTCTGATGTTCGCAGGCAGCTTGGGGGCACGTATTCTGTTCGGTTCGTGCAAAGATTAGTGTCAAATCTTGTTAGGGAAGGAATTCTGGTGGAGGAGCGCATAACTTTTGATTGGTTAGCTGTACAGTGGGGGTATTCCAGAAATCAATTGGTGCGTAGCGATGTGTGGTTGCGAAATTCTGGTGTTGTTTGCAGGGAACCGCATAAAATGCTGCCAGATGAGGAGTTGAGCATCCTTGAAATCGCCATTGAAAAAAGAGGGCATGTGGGAGCAGTCAGGGCGCTGTCTGCAGGTATTGGTCAGGTTCTCGGCAGCGAAAAACAGGGGCAGTTTGAAAAATGGTACCGGAACAGTCCAACCTTTAGGGGTTCAATGCATGCAAAGCGCAGGACGGAAATAGCTGATCTCATTATTTCAGGGCAGGATCCCCGGTCACGCATCAAGTATGAGGTTGCTCTTGAGCTTTGGAATAATGGTTGCACAACTGCTGGAGAAATTTTGCGCCAAAAAATTGCGGAAGATTTGAGGGAGCGCCGGGATGCTTTAATGGCCTATCCTATTAATTTGTATTTGGCTATGGAGGGCATGCATCCTCTTAACTTCCGGAAAGGGTCTCTTGTTAAACTGGAGGAGCGTCTTGCCGGATTTGCAGTTCAGCATGCAGCCGGGCAGGATTGGGATGCATTTCGCAGCAGCAGCATGAATGTTGTGGATTCTGTGCTGCAGTGTGTGCATGAAATGCTCCGCCCCCCCTTAGACGAAGGGCTGAAATCTGCTTATTATGAGCTGAGCTCTGCAGGTATCGGCGCACAGTTTGCTGGTCGTGCCAGAGCTATCGGCTTATTGGTCAGGATGTATGAGGGCAAACTTTCGCCTTACAGAAAAGTGGGGGCTGACCTTGGCATATCCGGGGCGAGGGTTGGGCATCTCCACAAGCGGGGCGTTGATTTTCTGTCTTCGCAGCCGCCTGTGAAAGCAATTCTTGAGAAAGATGTTTTCTCTGATTGCATGCGTCTGTATGCTGGGAGCGCTGCTGTGGAAGCGTAGCATATTCAAACCTTCAGGCTGACAACGTTGCTCATTCCGTGCTCGTCCATTGACACTCCGTAAAGCGTGCTGGCTTCTGCTATGACATTGTCGTTGTGGCTTATTACTATGTACTGCGCTTTTTCCGAGTATTTTTTGATGAGCTGCGCAAATTTTTCCGAGTTCTTTTTGTCAAGCGATGCATCCACTTCGTCAAATATGTAGAAGCTTGCCGGCTCGTATTCCTGTATGGAAAATATGAATGCAAGCGCGGTCATGGTTTTTTCTCCTCCTGACAGACTTCGGATGTCCATGAATTTGTCTCCTGCTATCCTTACCCTGACCCTGACGCCTGCCTGAAACGGATTGTCAGGGTTTTCAAGCATTAAGTACGCTTCGCTGCCTTTGGTTGACAGCTGCGTAAATGTGCTTTTGAAGTTGTCATTGAGGGTGTTGAACGTGTTCATGAACAGGTCTTTTTTCTTTGACTCTATTTCGTTCATCATTGCGGTTACTTCATCCTTTTCCCTGGCAAGCGTTTCCTTCTTTCCGAGCAGCTCAGTGTACTGCTTTTCCACGTCCTCGTATATCTCCAGCGCTTTCAGGTTCACGTTTCCCATCTGCGCAACCATTCGCTCAAACTTTGATATGTCTGCTTTCAGCTGTTCTTCGCCAGCATTCTCAAGGAGCTTAATGTCAGAATAAGGCGAAAATTCTTCCTGCAGCCCTGCAAGCTCCCCTGCTATTTCAGATGCCTTGATGGTTATGTTGTTTATCTTTACTTCTATTGTGTTGATTTGCTCTTCTTTCCTGATTGTTTTTTCTTCGTCCTGCTGAATTGCCTCAATTATCTTTGTTCGTTTTTCAAACAGCGACTTGTTTTTTGCCTGGAACTTTGATGCTTTGGATTCCATTTCCGCAAGCTGCATTTTCTTTGAATTCGCGCTTTTCAGCAGGCGCTCTTTTTCCTGCCTGAATTCGTCTGCTTCCCGTGTTATTTGCTTTATTATCTGCGATATTCTGATTTTTTCCTGCGATAGCACTTCTTCTGACTGGGCTTTGTTTGCGTTGAGCTGCCCGTTCATGCTGATTATCTGGTCGTTTAGCTCGCTTATTTTCTGGTCCAGTGCAGAAAGCTCGGCAACCACTGCAGGGTTTCCCAGGCCGCTTATCTGCTCGCGCATTTTCAGCTTTTCTGTTTTTAGCTCAGCTATTTTTTTGTTGTACCCGGCTATTTTCGGGTCAAGCGCCTCAAGCTCGCTTTCAACGCCTTTCAGTTCGGAAGCAAGTTGTGCCTTGTTTTTTTGCCCTGCGTCTGCTTCTGTTGAGTCAAGGTGCAGGCTTTTTTCAGCTTTGATTATTTCTCCTTCAAGCGCTGCTTTCAGTTCCCGCAGTCTTGAAATGCGTTCTTCATTCTCGTTTTTGGTGCGTTCATGCACGCTTAGCGAGTTTTCCAGCTCTGCTATGTTTCTGTCTGCTGATTCAACTGACTTGCCCAGGCTTTCAAACGGGTTTGCTGTCTTTTGCCTGTAGCCGCCGCGCATTGCGCCTGACAGCTCGGTTAAATCTCCGTCCAGCGTTGCCATTCTGTACTTGCCGATGCCTATGTTCCTTGCAGTTTCTACGCTGTCTACAACGAGCGTATTGCCAAACACGTAGCTGAACACATTCTTGTATCTTGGATCGAATTTGACGAGTTCCACTGCTGCCCCGTGCACTCCGCTTTCTTTGACGCTTGGCTGTCCGCTGTCCTGCTTCATTTTGTTCAGCGGCAGGAACGTTGCCCTGCCTGCCTTCTTTGCTTTCAGATATTTTATGCATCGTGCCGCTACTGCGTCTGTGTCCACTACTATGCTGTTTATCCTTGCGCCTGCTGCTGCTTCCAGCGCTGCTGCATATTTGTCCGGCACTGTGCCGAGCTGCGCCACTGTTCCGTGTATTCCTTTTATCTGCTCCTGCTCAAGAATCTGCTTTACAGCATTGCTGCCAAATGCCCTTTCCCGTGATGCAAGGTACTGCATCCGCAGCTTTGTCTGCTCTTCGTTGGCCTGGTAAAGCCGTTTTTTGATAGCCCCAATCTGCGCAGAGATGGTGGAGTCTTCACCCAGCAGCTTATTCAGTTCAAGCGTGGTTTTTTTGAATTCTTTGCGCCTGTTTTCCAGGGAATTAAGCTCTGCTTTGTGCGATTTCTGCAGCTCTTCTATTTTTTTGATGCTCGCCTCAGTGCTTGAAATCTGAAACTCTATTTTGTCCTTTTCGCGTATGAGCTGCTGTTTGCGCTCAACTATGCTTTGTATTTCCTGCTGGAGCTTTTCTGCTTCCTTGTCCAGCTTTACGAGTTTCTCTTCAACCTGCGCCACATCTCCGTAATCGCTGCCGCGCAGCTTTTTGGCTTCTTTGTCAAGCCGCATTTTTTCTTCCGCTATGGCAGCTTTGTTTTTCTCCAAATCAAGGGATTCTTCAGTTATATCTCCAATCTTTTTTTCAAGCCTCTCGGAATCTGCTGCAAGCTGCTCGCGCCTTGCTGATGCCTTTTCAATCTCAGAATTAATCATGCTTATGCGGTTGTTTGAAGTGGCTATATCCACTCTGGTCTGCTCAATTGCGCGGTGCATTGCTATCTGCTCTGCTTCGCCTTTTTCTTCAACTTCAGCTGTTATTTCCTCTACCTCCCTCTTCTTTTCCCCTGCAGACAGCTTGAGTTTTTCTATGGCTGATTTGATTTTTTCAATTTCCTCCTTGTGAGCGGCAATGTCTTTGTCAAGGCCGCTTTTCCTGCCGCTTTTTGAATTTATTTGAAGGTGTATGTAGGTTGCCTTGTCCTGCTTTATTTTGTTGCTTAAATCGCGGTACTGCATTGCCTGGTCCCTGTCTTTTTTTAGCTCCCTGAGGTGGGTTTTCCTTTCAGCCAGTAATATCTCGGCTTCCCTGACTCTTGCTTCAACCCTTTCCAATTCTCCTAATGCTTTCTTTTTCTTTTCTTCATAAACGCCGATGCCGGCAATGTCTTCAACGGTCTGCCTTCTTTCCTCAGATGACATCTCAACGAAATGGTTAATGTCGCCCTGCAAAACAATGTTGTATCCGTCGGGATTTATCTTTGCAAGAGCCATAAGGTCTACTATTTCCTGGCGCCTGCTTGCTTTATCATTGATTTTGTAAACGCTCTGCCCGTTCGGCTTCACGATCCTGCTCAGCTTTACGGCAGATTCCTCTGTTGGAAAAGTTTTTCCCTTGTTGTCAAAGAAGATGCTGACTTCTCCCTTTGCTGCCGGCTGCTTTGTCTTGCCGCCGTTGTAAATCAAATGAGCAAGCTTTTCTGTGCGCAAATCCTTGCTTGACAGTCTTCCAAGAACGAAGCACAGGCTGTCAAGGACGTTGCTTTTTCCCGCGCCGTTAGGCCCTATTACGAGAGTAAAGTTGCCTGGAAAAGGCATCTCAGTGCGCTTTGCAAAGCTCTTGAAGCCCTGCATGACAAGCTTGTTGATTTGCGTCATGTTCTTAACTGAATTTGCGGCTTCTTTTTATATATATTTTGTGGATGCAGTAAGTTTGCCGATTAATTCAGAATGCGCTGTCAGCGCTTCTTTTCTCCTTGCCCAAAAAGTTTGAGGAGGGAGAAATCAAGCTCGTGAGCAGGGCAGAGTTCGTGAACATCGGAAAATTTGCTCTACGTCTGGGAAAAAGTCATTGGACATGCGTCCGTAACGTTTAAGAGTGTGCCTGTTGCAGAAGCTGAATAGGCGAATGAACAGTATGCAAATCAAAGCATAAAGTATAAATATAAGTCATACTTAAGTATTACTAATAGTATTGCTGGAGGTTTAAAATGCTGGCGAAAATGAGGATTGGCCCAAAAGGGCAGGTTGTAATACCGAAGATGTTCAGGGATGACATCGGGTTGAAGCCGGGGGAGGAAGTGATTCTTGACTATGCCGGAAAGAATATTGTAATAAGGAAGTCTTCTTTTGACATAGTCAAGATTGCCGAGGATATTGCAAAATCCGGAGTTAAAAGTAAAGTGAGTGCAGGCTCCCTTAAGAGGCTGGACTATGCCGATATAGAGGAAAAATATGCGCGCCTATCTCGACAGTAATGTATTCGTTTTTGCCTGCGTTTCTACAGAGGCAATTGGGAAGGATTGCAGGACTTTTCTTGACATGGTTGTAAAAGGCAAAATTGACGCAGTTACCACCTTGCTTGCTTTTGACGAAATTTTTTACAAATTGGACAGGCTTAAGGGTTTTGACGCTGCTGTGCTATTCACGGAGAACTTTCTGGCGATGCCAAATCTCACTCTTTGTGAAGTTGACAGTCAGGTAGTGGCGGAAGCGTTTGATGTGGTAAAGCAGTATAAGCTCGCTCCGCGCGATGCCATACATGTTGCAACTGCAGTGCTCCGCAAAGCTGATTGCCTTGTCTCAGACGATAAGGAATTTTCAAAAGCGGCCGGTATGCGAAGGGTTTCTGTAAAAGGCGCTCTTACGGAAGCTGAATAGGCGAATCAAGGAATGCAAACATTATAATACGGACGCTTTTTGCCATTGCCATGCCAGCCGGAATCTTTGCCCTCGCCTCAGCCGTTTCGTTTGCGATCAGCAACGTTGTGCTGAGGAAGGCGCTTCTCCGCAAAAGCTCTGCGTTCAATGCTTTTGTTGCGTTTGCTGCTGCAACAGCAATTCTTTGGCTTATAGTTCTTCTCGGCAGGTTTGAGATGCCGAACGCTGAAGGATTCGTTTATTTTGCCCTCCGCGGCTTGTTAGACCCGGGCATTGCGCCCCTGCTGATTTTTTTTGCTTTCAGCAGGATTGGGGTTTCCATTACTGCGCCTATACTGGCTGCGTCTTCGCTTGTTTCAACGGCAATAGCTGTTTTGTTCCTCAGCGAACCATACACTTATCTCGTGGCAGTAGGCACGCTTCTTGTGGTTGCAGGCGTTGCAGTTTTGGCATTTAGGCAGGGCAATAAGCTGTTCCGGCTTAAGTACGTGCTTGTTGCATGCCTTGCTTCAGTGCTTGTTGGCGCAGCCGCCATTCTTACAAAGCTTGCCCTGCAGGCAGACAGCGCTCCCTTCAGCGGCCTGGCAATTTCGCTTACAGCAGGCATTCTGCTGCAGTCTGCCATCATAACCTCTTTCAGGAAGTGGAATGCGCTTGCTTTCAGAATCAATGACGTTAAGCTGTTTGCTGCGGCAGGCATATTCATCGTTACCGGCTTCTCAGGCTGGTATCTCGCAACCGAGCAGGGGCTTGTCTCAGTCATTTTCCCCATCATAAGCTCGCAGGCGCTGTTTACAATACTTCTGTCCTACATTTTCCTCAGGAAGCACGAAACAATAACAAAAAACGTGGTCATAGGCGCTGTCATGGTTGTGGCTGGGATTGCGGTGCTGTCGGTTGTGTAGCAGAGTCCTTTTTCTCCGTTGCTGCTGCATGGCACTTTAGAAAAGCATTTAAAACCACTGCACCCACTCATTCCTTATGCCGCGGTCGCATAGCCTGGCCATTGCGGTGGATTGCTAAAAGCCATGCGCTTTTAAGAAACCTACAATGGCATGCAATGATTCACTGCCCGAAAGGGCACGGGAGTTCAAATCTCCCCCGCGGCGTATTCTTTCTATGCTCATATCTTTTCCAAAAAATTTATATATGGGTTAATAATACCCTAATATCAGGTAATTAATGACCTAATGGAAAATGAAGCGAAAGGAAACACTGGTCCAAAAGAGAAGCCACATCGAAATACTTGGTTTTCTCATAGCCAACCTCAACAAGAAATTCACGCAGCTGGAACTGGCCAATAGAATTGGCAAGGGTAAGAGCTATAAGAACATACGGGAGAGCATTAAAGAGCTTGCAGAGCAGAGCATTATCGCAACAGAAGAAGTTGGGGCTTCAAAGCTGTGCTCCCTGAATTTAAACGAATCCAGAACTATTGACTGCATTTCCTTCATAGAGAATGTTAAAAAGTATGAACTATTCAAAAAAGCGCCAGTTGTTAATGAAATTAGCCAGAGGTTGATAGGGCAGGTAAAGCTTCACACACCATTCTTTACCCTTCTCATATTTGGCAGTTATGCTAAAGGAACTTTTCACGAAAAATCAGACATTGATGCACTTATAATTGCAGAGTCAAGGCACCATGCCAATATAAGCAAGGAAATAAGGCATCTGCAAGCAGTGTATACCAAAAAAATAAATGCTTTCGTAACTGTGCAAAAAGATTACGAAAACATGCTGCTCAGTAAGGAGGAAGTAAATGTTGGGAAAGAATCTTTAAAAGCTCATGTTTTGCTTTATGGAGCTGAATTGTATTATCAAATGGTAAAGGATGCTTATGGTAAGAGATGAATACAGAATAAGGGAGCTGATTGAGCAGCATAAGAGGATCAAGGAGATTGTTGAGAAGCACCCTACAGTCTCTTCGCTCAGCACCCTGTTCTTGCAGAAAGGCGAGCGGGACCTTCAAGTTGCAAATACAAACTTTGACGCAGGCTCAAAGGAAAAGGACAAACTATTGCAGTCTGCATTCTTCAACTGGGTTGTTGTGATTGCTTACTATTCCATGTTCCATTCTGCACGGGGAGTTCTGGCAAAAATCTCGGTGTATGCATCTGAAGACAACGTGCATGAAGCGGTTCTGAATGGCATGTACCATTACTATGCATACCAGGGACTGATGGCAAGAAAGCTTTTTTTCATGCTTGAAGATGCAAAAGAAGCGAAAGACGAGGCCATTCGGATGATAGAAAAGCTTGAAACAGCCAGGACCCGCAGAGGAAACGTGAACTACGAAGTAGCTCAGGCTGTGAAAGAGACTGCAGCTAAAGACTCACTAAAAGATGCGAAAGAATTTGTTGAGGCGATGAGGGCGCTGATAAAGTAACCTTATTGGGAACCGGCAGTTCCTATATGGGAACGCAAAAGCTGAAGTTTGCCAAAAATAGCTAAAAGGGCACGGGAGTTCAAATCTCCCCGCAGCGTTTTATTCTTCCAAATGTAATGGTAAAGCCTTCTGGAACTTCCTGCAGTTGTACCCACCTATTTATAGAAAAGTTTAAATATGTAGTCACCCTATTATGATTATATGAACGTGGAAATCCGAAGGATGGGGAAGAAGCAGAAGTACTATTTGGCCCATTCTTTCAGGGAAGGTAAGAAAGTCAGGAAGATAAGGCGCTACTTGGGGGTCAATCTTTCTGAAAAAGAGTTGGAAAGGCTTAAAGGTAGGGCTGGGGTGATTATACGGCAGCAAATTGAGAGCTACAGGATTATTAAAGATCCGCTGAGCCATGAATTAAGCAGTAACGAGATTGAACTTCTGAAAGACATGGAGGACAGGGCAAACCTTAGCGTAATCCATCTTTCAGATGCTGATTGGCGAACATTTACTGAATTGTTTACTTATAATACCAATGCCATTGAAGGCTCAGAGCTTGCACAGAGAGAAGTTAAAGAAATACTGGAAGAGGATAAATGGCCTCACGATGCGAATAAAAGAGACATTTCGGAAACTTATGGGGTTGCAGAGGCGATTGCTTGCATTAGGAAATCAAAAGAGCATATTTCTGTCCAGTTAATCAAAAAATTGCATAAGATAGTCTTTAAGAACTCAAAATCATTTGCAGGCAAGCTTAGACCGAGAGGTATAGAAGTCGTAATTAGAAATGCGTTAGGTGATATTGTTCATGCTGGTGCTCCGGCCAACAGAATACGCGGCTTGCTTGAAGAGCTTGAAGCGTGGTATGAAAAACACAGGAAAAAATATTCTCCGCTGCTGTTGGCTGCAGTTGTGCACAACCAATTTGAAACCATACACCCATTTCAGGACGGTAACGGAAGGGTTGGAAGATTGCTACTCAACAACATACTGCTTAAACACAAACTGCCTCCGATTAATATAAGCCTAAAAAACAGGAGGGAATACTATAATGCATTGCAGGAATACCAAAAAAGGAGGAGTATACGACCAACGCTTGACTTAGTTCTCAAGGAATGCAAAAGCCTGAAAAAGGAACTGGGTGGCTACAAAAAGAAGAAAATGTAGTCACCTAGTTTCCCCCGCGGCGCTTTCTTTCATGATAGACGCCTCTTTCCCGGACGAAAAGCTTATAAACTATAGTAATACAATAGATTCGCTATGGTAACCACAATTCAGGTCAGTGAAGATTTGAAAGATGCTTTGGCAAAAAGGCGCTTCTCTGATAAAGATACTTATGAAGAAATACTCTGGGACTTGTTGGAAGACACTATGGAGCTTTCTGAGCAGACTAAAAGAGATATAGCAATTGCTCGCAAGGAAATAGCTGAAGGTAAAGGCATCCCGCTCTCGGTAGTCAAGAAGGAGCTGGGATTGTAAATGTATGAAGTAATACTGTCAACAAAGGCACGAAAACAGCTTAGGAAATTGCCTCAGGCAGTCGCAGGAAGAATAGTTTTTGCTTTGGAACGTGCAAGAATACGCCCGGAACAGCATTTTGAGCGATTAGTGGGAGAAGACCTTCATAAGCTAAGAGTAGGTGACTACAGGGTTATAGCAGAAATTGTTCATAAGCAGCTGCACATTCTTGTCTTTGAAATTGATCACAGGAAAAGAATTTACAAAAAATTATAGGAGGAGATCAGAAGAGCCTAAAAAGGCAGATGCTTTCCAGCCGCTGTGCATAAACCAGCAGCGCATCCACCATTTTAAAGAAATTTACAAAATTTTCAGCAAATTTTTCAGCATTTGCACTTTACTTCCGCTTGATTGCAGGCAGAGCACATAGGCATGCAGTGGGAACCTCCGCAGGAATGGTCTTCGATATGATGCGAAGCAAGTGCACCGCATATGTCGCACTTGTAGCCCCCTGTCTTGCCGCCACACTTCTTGCAACCCATAAAAACACCTCTTTTTTAGATGGTTTTATTGACTGCTGTTTTTAAACTTTTTGACAACCAGGAAACTATGTTGAAAATCTCATCTCCAACCACAAATCCGCTGCCTTTTCATCTCCCCTTAAAATTCGGGGGGAGATGAAAAGGCAGTGGGTGAAGCATGAAAGCGAAATGCCGCATTATCAGCAGAGCTTACGACCAGGACAAAAAAATTTGAAGTAAATCATATGAACAATAGGGCAAATAGCGTCATTGTCGCCATTATGGGTTCAGTTGCAATACCTGTTTTTAAGAAAATCCGTTGCGCATGTTTATTTTGCCCTCTTAAAATCTTCCCCCATGTCGCAGAATATGGAGATGAATCTTCCTGTCGCGTCATTCAGCTCCTTGCGGCCCGCTAAAGTCAGTTGATATTTCTTTTCCTTCCCGGAATCCCTGGTTTTTATCCATCCATTCTCAGCTAATGATTTCAGCACCGGATAGATGGTGCCGGGGCTGGGTTTGCTGCCCCTTCTTTTCTCCAGCTCGCATCGCAGTTCCTCGCCAGACATTGGCTTGTTGCCTATAAGCCTCAAAACCTGGAAGCTCAGGAACCCTTTCATGTCGCAGCATCTTCTCATAGCACGTCCATGCTGTAAGCTCATTTATAGTTTTTTCGGATATGCGATATCGTATAACCGATAAATATAAATATTACCTCTGTTTTCTTATCGGATAACCGATATTGGTGGAGGTACCAAGATGTGCGCATGCGAACCGGGCAGAAGCTTCCTCACGAAAGAGGAGAAGATAGAGAGACTGGCAGAGTACAAGGAATCTCTTGACAGGGAATCAGAGGGCGTGTCTGAGCAGATAGAGAAAATAAAGAAGGGCTGAGCAGAGGTTGAGCGTCTGAAGCGCAGGACTCTGCGAAAGAACTCTGTGGCGCAGCCTTAACTACAATGGAAAGGTGAAAAATGAAACTGCAGGAAATGGCTTTAAGCGCGAGAAAGCCGGAGCACAAAATTAATCCGGTTATACTGGGCAGATGGTCTCCAAGGGCGATGAGTGGCGGGGAGATTGCTGAGAATGAGCTGATGCCGCTGTTTGAAGCGGCAAAATGGGCGCCATCCTCATACAATGCCCAGCCGTGGAGATTTCTTTATGCAAGGCGCAACACAGAGCACTGGGATACATTCCTTAACCTGCTGGTAGAGGGCAATAAGAAGTGGGCCAGGAATGCTGCTGTGCTGGTTGTTGTAATTTCCAGAAAAACATTTGAGGTTAATGGAACTCCGTCAAAGACACATAGTTTTGATTCCGGAGCAGCGTGGGAAAACCTCGCTATAGAAGCCGTAAGCAGGGATTTGGTGGTGCATGGCATGGAAGGGTTTGACTATGGCAAGGCAAGGAAGCAGCTTGAGATACCTGACGGCTATGAAGTTGAAGCCATGATAGCAATTGGAAAAAGGGGCAGCAGGGATATTGAAGCTCAGCCGGCAGAATCGCCGGGCGGCAGGCGTCCGCTTAAAGAAATAATGATGGAAGGGAAGTTCAGGGAGAGCGCTTGATGTAATAGTAAATCTCATTAATTTATGAATAAAGAGCGGGATTTACTAAATAGCAAACCGCAATTTAAGCAGCAAACTTATATGCTGAGGCAGATATGCTTGAGTGCAGGCAGCTGGAAAAAAAAACATTTATATATTGAACTATGCTTCTCAAAAAAAGGTAATGCATGGTAAGCGCGTTTATTATTGCGGGCGGCGTAGTTGTTTTCGTTGTGCTGTTTGTCATTTTTCTTTATAACAGTCTTATCAGGCTGCGCAATCAGGTGAAAAACAGCTTTGCGCAGATTGATGTCCAGCTGAAGAGGCGCAATGACCTCATTCCGAACCTTGTTGAGTCTGTGAAGGGTTACATGAAGCATGAGAAGACTCTTCTGGAGAGCGTGACTAAGGCCCGCACTTCAATCATGTCAGCGAAGACCATGGAAGGGAAAGCAAAGGCTTCTAACATGATGAGTGAAACACTTAAGTCAATTTTTGCAGTATCCGAAAACTACCCGACTTTGCGGGCGAATGAGAACTTTATTCAGCTTCAGGAGGAGATTGCAGGCACTGAAAACAAGATTTCCTATGCAAGGCAGCATTACAACGACATTGTCATGGCGTTCAATACGAAGATAGAAACATTCCCGAACAGCATCTTTGCAAGGCAGCTTAAATTCGGAAAGGAAGGCTTGTTTGAGGCTTCTGCAGAAGAGAGAAAGAACGTCAAGGTTAAGTTCTGATTTGGTGCGCTGATGCGAATAGCTTTTGACGAGGTTAGGGCGAATAAGCTGAAGTCCTGGTTGCTTATACTTCTCTTTGCTGTTGTAATCAGCGCTCTTGGAGCGGCGTTTGGCCTTTTTTACGGCAGCATGTATTTCGGCGTGGCTCTGGCGCTTATTGCTGCAGTGGTTTATTCGCTTATAATGTTGGGGGCTGGCGATTCGATGATTCTCGGAATGTCTGGCGCAAAGCCGGTAACAAAGAAGGAGCTGCCGCATCTTTATCATGCGATTGAGGGGCTGTCAATAGCTGCAGGAATTCCAGCCCCTAAAGCTTACGTTATAGACGACTCTGCGCTTAATGCTTTCGCTACAGGGCGCGATCCGAAGCACGCTTCGGTAACTGTCACTTCCGGATTGCTTAAGGCGATGAACCGGCAGGAGCTTGAGGGCGTCATTGCCCATGAGATGTCGCACATAAAGAACCTTGACATTCGTTTCATGATGCTTACTGTTGTTCTGGTTGGCGTTGTCACTCTGATGAGCCAGTTTCTTTTGCGCAGCTTCTTGTGGGGCGGGCACAGAGGCAGGAAGAGCAGCAGTCAGGTTGCCATCATCCTCATTTTGGCAGGGCTTTTGCTGGCAATATTATCCCCTGTAATTGGCGAGATGATTAAGCTTGCGGTCAGCAGGAAGCGGGAGTTTATGGCAGACGCTGGCGGAGCTGTTCTGACGCGCTACCCTGCTGGCCTTGCGGGAGCGTTGAAAAAGATAGCGAATGACCCTGACCCGCTTGTTGACAAGGCGAATCAGGCAACAGCTCATTTGTTCATTTCAACCCCGTTTAGAAAGTCGAAAGGCTTCTTAAACGGCTTGTTCATGACCCACCCGCCGATTGGGGAGCGCGTCAGAAGGCTTGAAGAGATGTGAATTCCATGTACTTAAGAAAGCGCTACGGCGCGTCGCGAGTTGACTCCTGCCCGTTCTGCGGGAAGCAGGGCGTGGTAAAGAGCGCGCAGGGCATCCCTGTATGCATCGCCCACAGGAAAATGCAGCTTTCCGGCTTGAAATGCGCCTGCGGAAGCTATGTTGACATAAAGGAGGGAAAATGGGGCGCTTATGCAAACTGCCTGCGCTGCGGCAACATTAACCTGAAGAAGGTTTTGGAAATGAACCCGCAGCAAAAGGCGCAGGAAAAGCCGGAAGAAAAACCTGAAAAAGTGAAAACCGAAATTACGGTGCGCTCGGATGAGCTGGATTTTTTGTACTGAGCGGCCGCTCACTGCAAAAGTTATCAAAAAAATTTGCCTGCCGCTGCATTTTGATCGATGAGAAACTCTCACCCAAAATTTCCGCCGCTTTATTCCTTATCCATTTCTTTCCTGTACGCATCTGATTTCTTCTGGCAGCTGTTGCAGAACAGTCTCCTTTTATCCTTGGAAGCCACCACTAAGCGCTTTTTGCATCCTTTACAGAACAGCACAACATTGTAATCTGCCACTTTAACAGCAGAAAGTACTGTTACTATTTAATACCTTGCAGAGTAGCATCCAAAACAGGTTATGTGAAGCTCCAGTGGCTTCTCAACTTTCTGCGCTTTATTTTCCCCCTTAAGGTTAAGGTAGTGGAAAATAAAGCGCTTGAACAGGCCAGGATTGGAGGAAACTGGAAAGTTTGCCTTACAAAATACATAAGTTTATATAGGCAGGCAGCTTTTTCATTTGCAGGTAAATCTGCTAATGTTCTCTGCTTTGTGTGGAAAGGATTAACAGGATGCTAAGAAATGTTATGGCAGCATGTTTTATGTTCTGCCGCAGGTGGATAAATTAGCCGGGAAGTGAACAGAATGAGCGAAGAGACAAATGCGCCATCAGAAGGCGGTAAAGAGCGTAAGCCGGAAGGCGAGGCGAAGAGTTAATAAGTTAAAGTAAAGTGAGGAGTAAAATCCTCCCTCTTTTGGGGGGATTGCGATTTTCTTGGCATTGTGTATGAAATTGACAATGTTGTCAGAAAAGCGCAGATGGATAATACCGAACAGGTTCGGAAATTAATAGGTGAAAAAAATGTTAGAACAGAAAAAAGACAGTGAGGAAAAGCTTGACGGCGTTTGCTTCTACTGTGGTAATTACGCAGAAATGGTTTATATGCATGAGAAAAATGTTCATGGAAATAATCGTTTGCTGCAGCAGGAATTGTATTAATGCAGTATTGACGATTCTGGAATTTGGCGGCTATAAGATGGTACCATAGCCGGTTAAGCGCAGAAACCGGTGTTATGCAAAGTTTCCGTTGAGCCAAAGCCTTCAGCGCTTTATTTTCTCTCCATTGAATGCGGGGAAAATAAAGCGCTCTGGCAGGGCTGGTTGCCATTGGAAAGTTTGCCTTACAGCTGGCATACATTTATAAACAAATGTCTGGTTCTGTGCGGGATGCACGGACAAAACCTTAGTGAAGGCAATATTCCGAGGCAGATGTGGTCGCTTGCCTGGCCGCTGATGCTTTCGGTTTTCTTCTACGCTTTGTACAGCACTGTGGATGCTTTCTGGGTCAGCAAATTATCTGCTGAGGCAATTGCTGCTGTCAGCATTTCGCAGGTTGTTCTGTTTGTCATGGTTGCTTTGAGCATGGGCATGACTGCCGGCTCTGGTGTTTTGATGGCTATGAGCATTGGCGCAAAAAACATGGAGGAGGCAAAGCGCATCCTTGCGCAGTCTTTTGTGCTTGCCGGAATTGCAGGCATTGTATTTACTGTTATCGCAATCCTGTTCGGCAGTCCTTTGTTGAAGGCAGCTGGCGCTACCGGCGCAATTTTTCCGCTGGCAATGCAGTATTATACAGTAACTTCCTTTGGACTCATATTGCTCTTTGTTTTGATGACTATAATTTTTGCTTTCAACGCGCAGGGCGACAACTTTACGCTTACGAAATTGCTGGCTCTGTCAACGATTCTTAACACTGTTATTGACCCGCTGTTCATTTTCGGCTGGAAGCAGTTTCCTGCAATGGGCATTCAGGGAGCGGCTATTGCAACTCTTATTTCGCAGTTTGTTTTCATAGCTGCAGGCATCTATGTGCTTTCGCGGCCGTCCATGATGGTTCAGCTTCAGCCGGGAAAGCTCGGCATTAAGCTGGCTTCTGTAAAAAAGGTGCTGTCCATTGGCTTCCCTGCTGCTCTGACAAACGCGCTTGGTCCTTTGGGCACGGCAGTTCTGCTTGCTATCGCTGCCTCAGCGTTCGGCGAATCAGGCGCTATCAGCGCTTCGCTTGCCTTCCGCGTTGAATTTTTTGCGTTTCTTCCTGCGATTGGCTACGGCTTTGGCGGCATGGCAATGCTCGGACAGAACATTGGCGCTAAGAATTTTGCGCGAGCAAGGCAGGCGTTCATGCACTCATTCAAAATCGGGTTTGGCTCTTCAGCTGTCATAGGCATTGCAGCAGCCATTTTTGCTTTGCCTTTGATAGCATTATTCACAGCAGATCCGATAGTTACGCAGTACACCCGGCTTTATCTGTGGTCAATTCCGTTTACATACGGCTTTATGGGCATTACGTTCATTGAAGCATTTGCCTTCCAGGGCATTGGAAGGTCTTGGCCCGGCTTCTGGATTTCCATGCTGCGCATAGCGGCAGTTGCTGCGCCAGTCAGTCTGATTATGATTCACGCATTCCAATCTTCAATCCTTGGCGTGTGGATTGCCATTGCTATGGGAAATGTTGTGGCAGGAACTGCCGGATATTTCTGGTTCAGGCGGACTCTTCCTAAAATTGCGCAAGCTATTGGATTTAATTAAGAAAATAGCTTTTGAAGTGTGCAGTGCCCGATTAGTTTTGAGCCTAATCAGGTGTCGCTGGCTTTACAGCCCAATTTTTGCGGTAATGTCAAGTTGTGTGTCCTGCAATCCTGAGCTTGCCGATGCCTGCTTGGCTGATTTTTTTCTCCCCCCCTTATTTTTTAAGGGGGGAGAAAAAAATCAGGGAAGGATGCGACGGTTTTGCCACTTAACTTGAAATTACCAATTTTTGCGAACATTTAAATATCATCTAATCAGGATGCTCAATTGTGAAGCTGCTGATTGTCTTGATTGCCGTGTTTGCTGCCGGATGTTCTGCAGCGCAGTTTGCTCAGCCTCCAGCAGGCGAAGGGGATATTGAGCATGCCATTAACAGCTTTGAAGAATGTGTTAACGCAGGAAATCCTGTTATGGAAAGCTATCCGCGCCAGTGCAGCGCTGATGGGGCAATGTTTGTGGAAGAAATTGGTCAGCAGCTTGCTCCTGCTGCTTCAGCTAACAAGGCATCGCAGGAGTCTGTCAAAACCGGCCTTCTGAGCCCCCGCGGTTGTGAAGGTGAGGGCTCTTTTAAGCTGGGAAGCGCTCCCATTGCTTTGGAAAATTTGGAAAAAATCAGGCCAATGGGCGGGCTTTCCGCATACCATGTAACGCCAACCGACCACCAGTACTGGGATACGGTTGAGTCTGACGGCCGTTCAGAGGATACGACTAATCTGGGCCGCTTTGAGATTTACGCGCCTGCTGACGGCTTTATTGTTGACATTGAAAAAGGCGAGGATTACCGGGTTGTTATTGAGCATTCCTGCACGTTCTACACCATCTTCATTCACATAGACCGGCTGTCAGAGAAAATTCTTGCAGAAGTTGACTTTGACCCTGCTACTGCTGAGCGCGAGCATGCATGGCCGAGAATAAAAGTCGGTGAGGGCGATGTTATTGGCACTGTCGGAGTCGGCAAGTTTGATTTTTCAGTTGTTGATGGCGATGTTACTCTGCAGGGATTTGCCAGTCCGGAATCTTATGAAGGAGAGCCGTGGAAGATTCATACAGTTGATACCTTTGATTACTATGATGAGCCGCTTCGCAGCCGGCTTCTGGCAAAGAACGTCAGGGCTGCTGCTCCTCTTGGCGGCAAAATTGATTACGACATTGACAGCAGATTAATAGGCAACTGGTTTAAGGAAGGTTCTGGCAAATACCGCGGCTCAGATCCTGAGCGTTATTGGAGCACGCACCTCAGCATTGTTTATGACTCAATTGACCCTTCGCAGATAAGAATTGGAATCGGTGATTTCCGCAGCCAGTCAACGGTCTTTGGAGTAATGGAAAACAGCCCTGACCCTGCTGATGTTGGCCCATCTTCAGGCATTATCCATTACACGCTTACCGAATTCGGTTACTTTGTTGGCGGTGAGGAATGGAACGAAAGCCATTACGCTGAAAACATAGAATCGTTAAATGACGGTGAAATTCGCGGTGTTGCCTTGTTCCAGCTTATTGATGACCGCAGGCTAAAAGCAGAATTTTTTCCGGATGTTTCGCAAGCATCAGCTTTCACAGGCAATGCTGCGGTTTACGAAAGGTAGCTGTGCTTGGCAAAGTCAGCCAGTTGCAGGGCAACGCGCTATTGGCTATCGCATTGCAAGTTCTCTAGTCACAGCCGATGCAGTATTACATGGTGCTTGCAAAATCACTGAGATTTGATTTGCGCCTCCTGCCATCAGTACCTGCGCAACTGGACTTTTTCCCTCCGCGCTCTATTTCTCCCCATTCAAAAATTAAGGGGGAGAAATAGAGCGCGGTTGTGAAGGCAGATTAGCTATTTGCGCAGGTACTGAGCATTGAGAAGCAGGATGGCAGCCAGGAAGTTTTTCATTCGGTAAAGAGTATGTCTGCTGATTGAAAATAAGACCTGCAAAGGTTAATTTGCAGGCCTACTCCCGGTTTTCTTACCCATTTGCGATGTGAAGGATTTAGGAGCAGATTTTTCTTTTTCGCATCCTTCGCTCTAAATGCTTTTTCTTCATTTTGTCCACTGTTTGACAGTTCCGGCAGGTGCATTGCGCAGCAGCCCCTGATTAATGCCTATGGTTTGGCTTCTCCCAAAATTGTCCTGCCAATTATCATCTTCATCGCCTTCATCATTCTCGTCCTCCTCCCAGCCGTGGTCAAGCGGCGCCTGCAGCAGGCTTTGCCTCTCTGCCAGCAGTTGCTGGTAGTATGATGACTTGCGCTTGTTGAATTGCCCTTGCTCCATGTCCCACTCCATAGCCGTAATCCTTCGCTGCAGCTCCTCTAATCGTGATATGTTAATCATGCTATATTAATAGTGCATGTAACTATTTAAAGTTTATTATATTACGTTATACATATTATTTAATTTAAGGTTGAATATTTAGTAAGATTTAAATAGTCCTGCCCTCCCTGCAATTTACTGGATGACCAAGGTTTTGCAGCAGTACACCATACGCAAGCTTAAGGAGCCGACTGAGAAGCAGCTGGACAGCGACGTAGAATGGGTGTGCAACAGCCTTGGTTTTATCACTCCAAGGGACCAGGATAAAACTGCTTATAGGATTTTGAAAGCAGTTATTAAAGCTTCTAAAAACGGCAGCAGCCTCACCAGCGAAGAGCTTGCCAGGGTTGTCAAGCCAACTGTCGGCTCTGTCATATACCACCTTAAAAGGCTGATGAAAGCCGGGCTGATTGTAAAGATAGACTCTGGCTATGAGTTGCGCATGCACAGTCTCCTCGCTACTATAAACGAAGTGGAAAGAGAGGTCTTAAATGCGCTGGAATTCATCAAGAAAATTGCAGGCGACGTGGACGACCAAGTCGGCTTAAATCACCGTGAAGGCTGATTTCTGTTGCGTCTTCTGGGCGTTATGCAGCTCCACATAATATTGCTTTGGGGCTTATTGAAAATCCCATGCAGGATGCGACATTTTTTCGCCATGAAGCACAACATTTACAGGTCTGCCTTCAATGCGGGTATTAAGACAAACGGAATTGTCGTTTATTTGTTGATAAGTAACATAACGCCCGCTCGGAAGCCCGAAACGTGTAATGGCTCCGCCCTGTGCTTGTATGGAATATTCTCCAATCCGCCGTTCCCCGCTGCTTATATCAATCCAAACATATTCCGGCTCTCCTTCAAAAACAAGCGTTCCTAATGTCGCTAATATTTCCTGCTTGGCCCGCAGCATGGTTTCCAGACCAGCTGATGGGCTGAATCGAACTTCTACGTCGCCCATAAGTTGGCTAAACTTTGCATCAATTGTTCTTCTGTAAAAAAAAGCATCGCCATCGCCATTTACCCTGACATAAGGCAATTCAGCATGCATAAAGCCCCTGCCATTCTGCGGTTTCAGGGCAGTAGTTTGTCCAAGCGGTTCCAAGCTGGCGTATGGCAGCTCAGCATGCATAACTCCATTATTATTCTGCGGTTCAATTTCCATATAATACCTCACACTTAATCATACTTTATATGCATAGTTAATACGTTATTGATAAAGTTTTTCAGCTTTTAATATATAGTTTGCAGCCGCTATAACGCCACCCTTCCCAGAAGGAGAAAATATGCTGTGTTTACGGCAATGGAAACTGCAGAGGTTGCTGCTGCCTTTCCGGGACTGCTGAGGGCTGCGTTGATTATGAATACGGTCGCAGCATAAAGCCCTATCATTGCAAATAAACTCGGAGTTGATGCGCCTGTTGCTGCGCTTAGCATGCTGATTAATGCAATAGAGGTGAGGGCAAGCACGCTTACAATGTCTATCATGCTTCCTGCCAGCATGCTTGGTATAATGCTTGCCAGCAGCAAAAACAGCAGTACGTGCCAGATGCCGTAGTGATGCATCACGATTAAGCTTCCGATAAATACAGGCGAAAAGTCATACGGCGATTTCACTTTGTTTATGGCATAGACTATTATTCCGGTGGCTAAGGTTATAAGCGCATATATCAGAATGTTTCTGAGAAAGAGGGCTAAGGCAGCTATTGCAATCAACAATAGCAGGCTCTTTATTGTTCTTTCACGCCTTTTTTGCAGCTGCTTTCCCGATAAAGAATCATTCATTGAACATTGAAATTGTGCGCCGGTTTTAAAGCTTGTGAATAGATTTATATACAATTCTCAGGCAGTAAGAGCCATGGAAAGAGGTGCGCAGGCAAGCATGGAATTCTTTTTGGTAGTGGCGCTGATTTTTGTCATTCTCATTCCGTTCATCGTATATTTCGTGAGTGAGTCGCAGAGCGCAGTTACCCAGGTGAACATGGCCCAGATTTCCCAGATTGCGCGGAAGATTGCAGGCAATGCTGAATCTGTTTATGCCTACGGCGAGCCCACTACCAAGACGCTGAGCGTGTACATGCCTGAGGGCGTTCAGGCAGTTTATCTGAACGGCTCCAACATCGTTATTCAGGTCAAGTCTGGCAGCAGCATCACTTCAATCTCTGAAAAGGTTTCAATGAACATTACAGGCAGCGTCAGCTCCAAGAGCGGCACGCACAAGCTTCGGATTCAGGCAGCCAACAGCTCTGTCATTGTATCTGAAGTTTACAGCTGAAAATAAAAATCCCAACTGCTGCAGGCAGCAGGGTGTCATGACAAATGAAATCGCAAGCATCGTTTGAGTTCCTGTCTATGCTGGTTGTTGTAATCATTATTGCGGCTGCATTTGCCCTGTTCGCATCTGACAGGATGAAGGAAATCAATTCAGGCCAGACCAATTCAGAGCTTCGGGGAATTGCATCTACTGTGAAGAACGAAATTGACATTGCATCGTCAATGGAGCAGGGCTATGAAAGGGCTTTTGAGCTGCCTTTGGCTGCAGGCAGCAAAAACTATTCAATAAGTCTTGAAGGCAGCTTCATAGTGGTGTCTGCTGATGATGGTTCATTCGCCTTGCCTGTCCAGCCGGTTTTGGGCACGCTTAATCAGGGCATGAACCGCATTACAAATCTTAACGGGAGTGTAGTCATAAATGGCTAAGGCGCAGATTTTTTATGCTGACATAATCATTGGAACAGCTATTTTTGCGGTTGCCGTGGTCCTGTTCCTCATGCTTAACAGCAACATTGGGGAGAGGGATGATGTGTTTGGCCTGGTTGTGGGCGATGCAGCTGCAATTGCCTCGTCAGTGCTGTCAGCAGGCAATCCTGACGGGTGGAGCGCTGATAACGTCAACGAAATCGGGCTTACAGACGGGCAGCACCGCCTGAATTCCAGCAAGGTTTCTTCCCTGATGAACATGTCTCCTGCCCTGGCGCAGGATTTGTTTGGAACCAGCGCAAAGTTTATTGTATTCGTAAAAGACAGGCACAATAATGTCCTTAATTTCAATGGCTGCGCCTTGAATAATGCCGGGATTGTCGTGGAAAACATTACAGCTCAGGTATGCGAGAACTTCACCATCTCCCCGAAGGAGCATCTTGTGAGCATTGAACGGCTGGTTATCCATGAGGCAGACATAGCAAAAATCAGCGTGCAGGTGTGGATATGAGCAAGGGGTATTACTACAGCATTGACGCCATCCTTGCAGCAACCCTGCTGCTTATTGGTCTGCTTGTTGCCTCCTCAAACTACGTTCAGGAGCCTCAGACAACAAGCATTGAGTTTTATTCTCAGGATGCGATTAATATCCTGTCTATAGTAAGGCTGAGCGAGCTGAACAGCAGCTACGTTAATCAGCTGATTGCTTCCGGCCAGATTTCTGATGCCAATAAAACCGTGCTTGCGCAGGCCGCCCAGTTCTGGGCTGAAGGCAGTCCGGAATTGGCGGCTCAGCTCCTTAATCTGACTGCCGGAGTGGTGCCAGAGCAGTTTTCTGTCGGGGTGTTTTTTGGCAATGAGCTGGTTTACGGCAGCAATGTTACTGCTCCTTCAAACCTTGTGTCTTCCAAGCAGCTGATTTCAGGAATCCAGAAGGGCAGCCCGGTTGAGGGCTTTGTTTCCGGCGCCCAGCTTACCAGCTTCACTGCCAGAAAGGACAATTCATATTATTATTTTGGCGGCTTCGTGGGTCAGGGGAACTTGTCTGTGCGCATGGACCTGCCTTTGTCTGCCAATGTTACTTCTGCATACCTTGAGCTTGATGCCAGCGATAACTTCACGCTTTACATAAATGATAATTTTGCCGGTGATTACGTGAAGGCCAGCGCTGGCGGCGGCTACAGGCGCGCAGATAAGTGGGAGTTGAACAGCTCTTATGTTGCGCATTTTAAGCCGGGCGCCAACCTAATTAACCTTTCATTCTCTAATTCTGCGGGATTTGTTGGCGGCGGTTTCCTGAAAGCAGCGTACTTCACTTCTGCCGGGCCGGTATCCTTTTTCAGCGGGACCGAAAGCCAGCGCTACTATTTCCCCGGCATCAGGGGTTCTGTAAACCTTTATGACTCTTTTTTTATACCCGGGCAGCTTGAGTCAATGTTTGTGAGGCTTCATTTTGATGCGAATGCAAGCACATTCTTCACAGTAGGAAACACAACGCTCTGGACGCTGGAAATGCCTGGCGAGCAGATAATAAATTTGCCTGACAGCGACCTGCGGCTCCAGCTGGAATACGATGACATGGGCAGAAGAACAGTTCCTCTCAGATTCGGCGCTTCTGCCGGCGGTGACAACATATCCACCGGAGGCGGCGAAGGCACTGAAGACGTTATACTGGTTAACGATTTGTCAGGGAGCATGGAGTGGTGCGCTGGCAGCCCGTGCGAAACCTCTGCGCTTGGCCCGGAAAGGTACTGCGGCACTTCTGCAAATTACAAGCCAGAGGTTGGCGCTTACTGCAACTTGTCAACTGAAAGCTATTTTCTCCCTGATTTTGGCGCAGTATGCTCAGCGCGCTGGCATGCTTTCTGCCAGAGCAATGACAGCAGAAAGATTGACATCGCAGTTAATGCCACCAATGCATTTACATCAATTCTTCTGGGCAGCGGCAACAGGATGGGAATAGTCGGCTACAGCAACTCTTGGCCTTATGTAATACCGGAAGGCGGCAGCTGGACTGACAGGTTTGCCCCTTTCCCTGACGGCATTGTCAGCACGCAAAATCTGACGCAGAACATTACCCAGCTGCAAACCCATGCAGACACTTACATGGATGCATACTGGGGAACGTGCATATGCTGCGGCGTGGTAAGGGCAAGGGAGATGCTGGCAGGGGCTGGCGACAGCAGGGCAATGTCAATGGTTTTGATGAGCGATGGCGAAGCGACTGACAAATGCACTGGCGTCGGCACTGGCAATGCCAAGGCAGATGCAGTAAAGGCAGCGCAGGACTCATGCAGCGATTTCAACATTTCTGTCAGCACGGTTGCTTTTGGCAGCGATGCTGACCAGGAAACGCTGCAGGACATGGTATGCAACGGCGGCGCATTTTACAATGCCACTGACGTTGATGAGCTTATTGCAACCTATGAGGAAATAGCCAGCAAAATCAAGAGCGTAAGTTTCGAGAAGCAGCTGATTAATGTAACCGGCAATGCTTCAGCAGAAGGCATCCTGTTCGGAGACTCGTACATTGAGTACAACTACACGCCCTATATTCCGGCTGAATTCGGGGTTATTCCTGCTGCTCTGGAGTCGCCGCGCTTCGGCAACATCCTCTCAGACATAGCTTTAACGCTTCCCGACCTGACGCTGAGCGAGGCCAGGGTTACCAGCTACTCGGCAGATACGTGGACAGATAACTTAACCATAAGCAATGCTGCTGCTTTTTCCCTGTCAGCTATAACAAATGACTATCTTGCGGTTGGCGATCCGTTTGTCGTCTATGCAGATTCCGGGCTGTTTGCTCAGGGCGATAATCTGGTGCATGTAAGCACCGGAATCAGCCCTTCCAACAGCACTGGCGGTTCAGAGGACAACGTAATTATTTACACGCTCCTTGTCCCGAATTCTGTTCCTGAAGCAGGCGTTTTCAGCAAAGCAGACGGGTGCATGTGGAGCGTTGAGTTTGAAGACCTGACGCAGGCAGCTATTTCAGTTCCTGACAGCTACTCCGGCTCTGAGGAATGCAGCTTTTCATCTGCCGCATATCCGGCTGATGACGCGGTTGACGATGCTGTTTTCCGGCTGCTCACAGCCCTTGATTTTGACAGCGACGGGCTTCTTGACGTTAAGTTTGAGCCCGGCAACCTTGACGTAAGCACAAACACCATTCAGAACGTGCCCTCCTTGTGGGGGCCGACAGTTGTTGAGGTGAGGGTATGGCAGTAATGCATAAGAAAGGCGTTTTCTTCACGCTCTCGGCTTTGCTGCTTCTTTCTTTGGTATTCGCCGATTTGCTGTTTGAGGCAGCGCCGCATGCAGACCAGGCTGACAAGATTGTAAGGGTGAAGACTGCCACGCTGAATTCCTTTGTCAACAACCTTGATGAGGACATTGCCCGCGGCCTGTTTATAGCCGGCTTTCGCTCGCTCATCGCTGCCAACCAGCACATATCTGAGAAAAATGAATTTCTCGACGATACTGAGGGCAGCTTAATTGAGGCAATGCTTAACGGAACTATTGAAGGGAAAACTGCCGGAATAATGGACCAGAGCACGCTTACCGAATGGACAGGCAGAATCCGGGCGCAGGCGCTCACAGTGGGAATTCTGGTTAATTTCAGCTTCATCCTAGACATCAACCAGAGCAGCCCGTGGCAGATAGACTTCTACTCAAATGTTTCATATAATGTTACAGACACCTCCTCCACAGCGTCATTCAGAAGGAATGTTTTCATAGAAAGCAGCGCTGAGCTTGCAGGCCTGAAGGACCCTGTATACACTATTTACACTCAGGGAAAGGTTCTGAGAACAATCAACATAACTCCTTACGAAGGCAATTATGTCTCCGGGGCTAATACTGAAAATCTGATAGGGCACATAAACGCGCTGTACTATGCAAACTCATCCGGCCCAAGCTATCTGATGCGGCTGGAAGGAAACCTTAATGATTCAGAATTTGGCATTGAGAGCATAGTGGTGCTTCCTGACCTTCAGGAGCAGGGCTTGCCTGTGTACGAGCGCAGCAGCGTTGACTACGTTTATTTCGGCAATGAAAACCCTGAAATCTACGTGATTAACGGGACTTTTGAGGACTGGTTCAGGCTGGACGCTGAGCATCTTGAAAAGTATCAGGCAGAGGACATTGCTAAGTGAACTTGGTGAACGCGCTGCATTGACATGCAGAAAATTGAGCTTCTTTGCAGGTTTCTCACCTACAACATTGACCGGTTGTTAGTGCAAAAAAGTTTGAAAAACCCGCTGCTAAACAACGACGAGACTGCATTAAAAGTAACTGCTGCTAGCACAGCAGTTATGACGAGGTGAGTGAGGATGTCCAAGAAGCCCTATAAATCGTAAGATATTTAAATAACTTATGGGTGGTTTATGGGAAGGGGGTTACATGAGAACTTTAATCACAATCTTAACAATAGTAGCCATTCTATTAATTGCTGGCTGCTCAAAATCCGAAAGTGATGCAATTACTGGAGCTGTTGTTTCTGAGCAACAAGCTCAGCAACAGCCAAAAATTTCTCAACAGCCACAGCAAGTAGAGACCGAAACGAACAAGCAAATCGCTTGTACTGACGAATGTAGCGAAGATGGCTGTAATGGATGGAAATTTGTTAAATGTGAAGTAAATGCTGATGGTTGTAAGGATAAGATTGAAGTTGGATTAACGAATGGCAAATGCGGTATTCAATGTCTTTCTGATGCTGACTGCAACTCACAACAAAAATGCACTGTCAATTACGAGTGTAAAGATCCTGAACCTATTATTCATTCTATGGGTGAAGATGTTGCGGTTGACGACCTTGTTTACAAGGTAACTAAATCAGAGTCTTTTACAAAGATGGGTACGAGTCTATTCGAAAAGACAACCATCGGCAAATTTATTAAAGTGTATTTAAAGATCACAAATGCTGGTAAGGAAACTCAACAGATTTTTACTCCACGCTTTAAACTCATAGATTCGCAAGATAGGCGATTTGACAGAGTTAGTGACGACACTTTCTACATAAGCGATGGAATCAATTTTGGTGAGCAATTACAACCAGGATTGCCGCTTGAGGGGGCTATAGTGTTTGAATTGCCAAAAGATAGCACGGATTTAAAGCTTGAAATTAGTGGTGACTGGACATCTGTATCTAAAGTTGTAATAGCTATCGATAATGTTAGGAGCATTAATACTGATACAACTTTAAAAGCTGAACAAGCTAAGGTATGGGGTGATGCAATGGCTGAGGGAGAAAAAAAGATGGACGAAATTATGAGCAAATGCAATTCTCCACTTAAATGCTCTTCAAGTTGTGCAGCTTATTCTGATGTTGGCCAGAAAGATTGTCCGTCTGGACAGGTTTGTTGCATGACAGAACAGGCTGAAGTAGATAAGCAGATGGAAGAATACATGCAGGATTATCAAAAACAGATGGATGATTTATTTAAGCAGTTTGGTTAAGGTGATAAAGAATGAAAAAGAAAAAAAGTATAACCGCAGAACAATTTAATTCTAAGAAGCACATAAAGGAAATAAAATGTGACTGTAATGAATGCGGTAAAGTTTGGCATTACTTAGAAAAAGAAGAGAAAAGAGCAAAAAGTCAAAAGTGTTGGAGCGCTTATGGTCAGATGACCTGTTGCTTGCCTATTCAGGTATACTCTAAGCAGCAACAAGGCAAATGGGAACAGGAACTTGATAAATTTAAAAAATGCCCTGCATGTGGAACGACCAACATAACAAAGACCGATGTTTATCATGAAAAACGATGATAATCTTTTAGTTAAAACTTGTATTTGGCTAATTAAAAATATCCATCAAAAACGCATCTCACCACAATTAAACAAAAAAGGAACAAGTTGTAGATTTTATCCTTCTTGCTCCGATTATGGCATAAAGGCCTTAAAGAAATACGGCTTTCTTAATGGATGGCACAAAACAATAAAAAGGATTTCTAAGTGCAGAATAGACAACTACCGTTCATGTATAGATTTTCCATAAATTTATTGCTGAATGTGTGTTGTGCTTCGCACTTCTTACAAAAGGGTACAAGCGAACCCTTTTTATAGCTAAAGCTACTTAAGTCAGTCTGTAACATTTTGTACCTCCGGATGGCAATCAGGCTACCTTGCCATTTTGGTTGCCATCCGAACATATTTCTGAGAAAAAGGCTATATACAGGTTTCCCACTTAACTTGCCATTATCCAGTCTCAGAAACATTTTTATAGCCGGAAACTGCGTTAGGGCTGGGGAGCATATACATGGGGAAAGCTGTTACAACAGGAGTTGACAGGCTCGTGCAGCTTGTCATGAGGAAAAAGCGCATTACTCTTGAAGATGCTGCTCTGGAGCTCTCGCTGCCAAAAATTCTTGTTGAGGAGTGGGCTGATTTTCTCGAGGACAAGGAAGTAATAGGCTTGGAGTATAAGCTGGGGAAGACCTACCTTGTTTACAGGGAGATGACAAAGCAGGAGTCAAGCGAGCGCTCAAAAAATTTTGACAGCCGCAGGGAAGGTTTTGTCCGCAGGATTGACATGGTTCTTCAGTATCTTGACAGGGAAAAGCAGGGGATTGGAAAGCTCAAAAGCGAATTTCAGGAGCTCGCCCGGGAGGTTGACTCCAAGACCAGCAGCGCCAAGAAGGAGCTTTATCTTCTGAGCGTTTACGACGAGATGAAGAAGGCTGCTGACAGCCAGATAGGCAGGCAGGAACGCGAGTTCAGCGAGCACAGGAGCCATGTGGAAAGTGAGATTGCAAGGAACAGGCGCGCAATCAACCGCTGCCTGAAGCTTATTGACAGGAAGGCGCAGGAGCTTCTCAAGGAGGAGAATTTTGCCAGGCTGCTCATGAGGAGCGAGGCGCAGCTTGAGAAAAGGCTGTCCGCAATACTTGACAGGGCTGATGTTTACGACAAAAAGATAAGGCACAGCAGGGAACTTATTGACCAGACCGTTAGCCATGTTGGCGACCTGAGGTCTTTAATCAGCAGGGCAAGGGATGAGATTGGGCAGCAGAGGCAGAAGCTTGCTGAGCTGGCTGCGGAAAGCAAAAGCCATGAGCAGAAGGTGGATGAGCTTAAGCGCAGGCTTCTTGGCAGGATTGAGGCGGTTACAAAAAGGACTGAGCGGCTGAGCAGCCCTGAGATAAAGAAGACTGTCGCAAGGTTCCGCAGACTGTTCTGGAAGAAGCTTGCTGCTGATAATCTGATAAGCAAGATTGATGCTGATATGTCCGTACTCAGGAAAGAGCTTAAGGATTTGAGCGATGAAGCCATGATTGTGCATGTTACTCCAAAGTCCAGCAAAGCGCGCGATTACATCAGGGAGTTTGAGGACAAGTTTGCTGTTCTGTCGGGGAAGAAAGAAGATTACGGCAGGCAGGTCGGCAGGCTCCTGAACATTTTCAAGAAGATGTAGCTGTAAAAAGAGGCAATATGAAATTTCGCAATCTGAGGGTTAAACCTGCAAAAATTTTTTCAGTGAATTCCGCAATTACAAAGCGCAGTTATCCCGGCAATCTTATGGCAAAGCCGAAGGTGCCTGTGTCGGTTAAGGAGGAATATAAGTTCCAGAGCAATAAGGTTATCGTTCACATAAGGATTTATTCCAAAAAGGGCGATTACGTTCCGACTTACGAAGTAAACATTCCCCAGATAAGCAGGAACACTGAAATCGTTCTTGAGCACATCAGGCAGGAGCTGATAAACGAGATAAGCCTCGGCATACTTGATATTTTGAACACCAGCAAGAATACGGGAATTGAGGACAAGTTCAGGGAAGCCATTGGAATTCTCATCAAGAAGTACTTTCCCGACGCTGACAGGAATACGGTTGAAATTCTTGAGGCATACCTGGTCCAGCGCAGTCTCGGGCTGGGAGACCTGGAAATCCTGATGAATGACGTGAACGTTGAGGAGATTGCAGTCAACTCTGCAGGCGAGCCCGTATGGCTTTATCACAGGACTTACGGCTGGCTGAAGACCAACATCGTTCTTGCCAGCGAGGACCAGGTTAAGCATTATGCTTCCACTGTCGGCAGGAAAATTGGCAGGCAGATTTCCATTCTCACTCCTTTGATGGATGCGAACATGGGGACAGGCGACAGGGTTAATGCCACGCTCGCCCCTATTTCCCTTCGGGGAAACACAATTACTTTCAGGAAGTTCTCTGCCAAGCCGTGGACCATTACTGACCTTCTTGTGCGGAAGAGCATTGACCCTTATGCTGCCGCGCTCATATGGACTGCTGTCCAGTATGAGCTGTCCATGCTTATAACCGGCGGGACTGCTTCCGGAAAGACTTCCATGCTGAATGTCATCTCAAACTTTTTCCCTCCCAATCAGCGGATAATATCCATTGAGGATACGCACGAGCTGCAGCTGCCAAAGTTCCTGCACTGGGTTCCGATGATTACGCGGCTTCCGAATGTTGAAGGCAAGGGTGAGATAAGCATGCTTGACCTGCTGGTCAATTCCCTGAGGATGAGGCCTGACCGCATTCTTGTTGGCGAGATTCGCCGCAAAAGGGAAGCTGAGGTTTTGTTTGAGGCCATCCATACAGGCCACAGCGTATACGCAAGCTTGCACGCGAACAACGTAGCTGAGGCAATTACAAGGGTTACGAGCCCGCCCATTGAGGTTCCGAAGAGCATGCTTCCTGCCATCTCGCTCATTGTGGTGCAGCACCGCAACCGCCGCACAGGCGTAAGAAGGACTTTCCAGATAGCCGAGATACTGCCTGATTCCACTGCCAATATACTTGTCCAGGCAGACCTGAAAAAAGACAGGCTGGTGAAGGCGAATTCCTCAAAGTCTTTCATCTCCTCAATTGAAACCTATACAGGCATGGCTCCTGCAGAGATTCGCCGCGACCAGGCTGAGAAAGAGCTCGTGCTCAAATGGCTCGTTAAGAAAAAGATTGACTTTGTTGACACAGTTGGCCAGGCAATGGCAGAGTATTATACAAATCATGATTCATTCATGCAGACTGTCAGGAAGCTGAGGAAACCTGACTTTATCTGAGAATGGTGCCCCCCATATTTAAAATAATTGCAAGATTTTTTCCAGGGCTTGAAGATAAGCTGGTGCAGGCAGGAATTCTGGAAAAGCCTGAAAAATTTGTGCGCAAGTCATTTTTTATTGCTTTCTACGTTACAACCTTTGTAATAGTGGGAATGAGTCTGGTCCTGATTAGGTTGCAGACATTGAAGTGGTTTTCTGCTGCCCTTTTCCCGGTGCTGCTGCTTGTATTGTTTTTCAACTTTATCAAGCGCCCTGATGTGATTATAAGGAGGAAGCAGCGCGAGTTTGACCGCGAGGTTGTTTTTGCCGGAAAATTCCTTGTTATTGAGCTGCAGTCCGGCGTTCCGGTTTATGATGCAATGAAGAGCGTTGCGCACTCTTATCCCATAATCGGCAGGAATTTCAGGGAAATAACCAACCGCGTGGACATAGGCACGCCGGTGGAAGATGCCATCAACCAGTCCATTGACCTTACTCCCTCTGCGAATTTCAGGAAGCTTTTGTGGCAGCTTTACAATTCTCTTAAGACCGGCGCGGATTTGGCTCCGGCCCTGAAGGTCAATATTGACCAGATTGCAGCTGACCAGATAATTCAGGTGAGGGAGTATGGCAAGAAGCTTAACCCCATGGTTATGTTTTACATGGTGGTGGCTGTTATCTTCCCTTCCATCGGGATTATTATGTTTATCGTGTTTTCAGGATTCCTGGCCATCAGCATTAATCTGACCATCCTGCTTTTGGTTGCTGGCTTTGTTGGCTTGGTTCAGGTTTTATTTTTGCTGTTCATCAGGAGCCAGAGGCCTGCTGTGGGGTTGCAATGAAGGACGAGCATGCTGAGAAGCTGAAGGCCTGGAGTGAATTCAGGGACAGGCTGCTGAAGAAGCGCCGGCTTTCCAGGACAGAATCCATAAGGCGCGAGCGGCTTAAAAAGCGGCTGGCAGCGCGCCGCCGCCTTCTCAGGCAGACCCTTGTCAAGGCTGGGCTGGACTTAAAGCCGGATGTGATGTCAAAATGGATATTCCGTACCAGCATAGCCATTAACCTCATAGTTGCCTTTTTTCTCATACAGAGGTATCACTCTTTCTTCCAGATAGATAATTTCCTGTTCATGCTGCTTTTTCTGGTTACAGCGTGGCTGGCAGTTTTCCTGCTTGTGTTCTTTGCGTTATGGCTGGCCATGTATATGAGTTTTGATTTGCTGAGCTACAGGCGCCGCGTTCGCATTGAGGACGTGCTTCCGGACTTCCTTCTGCTTGCTTCCGCAAACATCCGTGCGGGCATGCCGATTGACAGGGCTTTGTGGTATGCCGTGCGCCCGCGGTTCGGGGTGCTCGCAAAGGAGATGGAGCATGTAGCCAAGGAAACGATGAGCGGAGCTGACCTTGAGTTTGCGCTGCGCAATTTTGGGGAGAAGTATGATTCGGCTGTGCTTAAAAACACCATAAGTCTCATCATTGAGGGCTTGCGGGCAGGCGGGGAGATTGGCGATTTGCTGCACAACATATCTGTCGGCATCCAGGACAACAGGATACTGAGGAAAGAGATGGAGGCAGGCGTCAGTGCTTATGCGATTTTCATCAGCGTCTCTGCAGTTATTGTCGCGCCGATAATGTTTGCCCTTTCAAACCAGCTGCTTACAGTTATCACAGGCATTACCAGCAACATCCAGGTTTCCAGCGCAGGCTCTTCGCAGCTGGCGCTGATATCAGTGGGTGTTGGCATCAGCCACCAGGATTTCCTGACGTTCGCATACCTTAACCTGTTCGTTACTGCTCTGCTGGCTGCCATGACTGTTTCCACCATCAAGAAAGGCGGCATAAGAAACGGCCTGAGGTACATACCCGCCTTCATAATCATAAGCGCATCTCTTTTCTATTTCGCCAACAAAATTCTGGGCGGAGTCTTCGGCAGCATAGTTCTTGGATAGAAACAGCATCTGTCCGGAGATGCTGTTTATATGAAAATATGGACCTATTGAAAAGTTCATTTTACCGCTGCGTTTATCCCGCTGTTCTTCCTGCTTTTTCCCTCCCTTAAATATTCAGGGGAGGGAAAAAGCAGGAAGGGAAGCCAGCAACAGAGCGAGGCTGCGTGAACTTTTCAATAAGGTCGAGAATATGAAAAGCTTTAAATATCCTGTGAGCCAGAAGCTTGAAAATGGCACGGCAAGTCCTTGCGCTCCTGCTCGTCCTTGCTCTTGTACTTATGTCTTCGCAGGCTTTCGCTGCATTTTCAGTCACTGACTGGTTCACAGGCAGTGCGAAGGCTGTTGCGCCTTCCAAGGCAGCTCAGCAGCCTTCTGCCGAGAAGGAAAGCTTTTACGCCAAAGAGCAGCCCCTTGAGGCGGCTGAAAAGAGCGGGCCTTCAGCTGGCGATTCTGCTGACAAGAATCCTTCTGTTTCAAAGGGTGAACTTGCCGGCTCTTTGACATCCGCCGAGCCCCAACTTAAAAACCCATCTTCTCCTGAAAAGCAGCCGTTGTTTGAGATAGTTGATGAGCAGCAGATAAAGCTTATAGGCGGCTCTTCCTCAAGCACAGTGTGCTTTGACCCTGCGGCAAAGGTTGTCACGTTCGTTGGCTCAGCCCAGCCTGCTTCGCCCACTTATGAGTTTAGGACTTCAAGGGGCGACTGCAATGGTGACGGCGATGTAACCCGGCAGGATGCTGGCATCTCAGTTAAATGCAACTTCGGCCACCAGATGTATGCGTCGTGCACGGACGGATCCATAGTTAATTACGGTGGGCAGTGCAGGATTGGGAACAGGATGGAAAGCCTCCGTCCGGGAGAAAGGGGAGTGACTGAGGGAACGCCTGGCTATACCAATTCCTGGCGCTCTCTGCCTACCATAGAGAGCGTTTTCCTCTCCTGTGGCGGCGGCGTTTCCGCTGAGAAGTCAATCTGGCTGACGTGCATGCGGGAAGGCTGACATTAATTCATATATGACTGGGCACCGCTATGGGTGGCGTTTGGTGTTGGAATTTCCGATTTGCCCATTATCATAACTTTATCGGCAGAGTCATCTTTAGCAATTTCGTTGTTTATTTTAAGGTTGAAAAATGGCTAATCGCCTTTCGCAGCAGCTTTGCAGAAAAAAAGATTGTGCGCATGCAGAGATACTGCTTAAAAGATGGGTAATTTCAGGTTGGGTGTCCTGCGCTCCTGAGCTTGCCGATGCCTGCTTGGCTGATTTTTTTCTCCCCCCTTATTTTTTAAGGGGGGGAGAAAAAAATCAGGGAAGGATGCGACGGTTTTGCCACTTAACCTGAGATTACCTAAAAAATGCGGGGAATAAAAGAAGCTTGGCGGGATTGAGAGTTCAAAAGTTGCCAAGCGAAATTTTGTATTGCGCCGGTGGTGAAAAA
>JACPMZ010000002.1 GCA_016185705.1 Candidatus Woesearchaeota archaeon | reverse complement strand
GTACTCGTAAAAAAATAAGTTGTAGCTGCTTCCAGAGTACCGCTCCACGAATATGGAGTGGGAAGATGGCTCTATCGAGAGCTAACCCTAAACATGTCTCAAGACCGATAGCGCAATAGTACTGTGAGGGAATGCTTACAAGCATCTCTGGCAAGAGGTGAAAAGATCCTGAAACCAACTGGCTATGGTCAGTTACGGCGCGAAAGGAATGTGACTTTTTGAGATGAACTTTCGTAAGGAAGGAATTTTCTTAGAGTTGAACAGTGTCGTAACATCCGTTTTGAAAAACGGGGCGGGGAGTTTGCTTCAACGGCGAGGCTAATCTTCAAGCGAAGAGGAGCCGAAGCGAAAGCGAATGCGCGTAACAGACTTGTTCTGCAAGGCGCTGCGTATAAAAAGTGCGCGGAGTCGTTGGGGCCAGACCCGAATCTAGTCGATCTACTCCCGAGCAAGACGAAGCCTCGCGAAAGCGGGGTGGAGGTCTAAAGTCGTGTTGATCCTATTCGCTGATGTGACTTGGGAGTAGGGGCGAAAAACCAATCGAGACTAGTGATAGCTGGTTCCTCCTGAAATGTATCTAAGTACAGCCTCAGCTGAGACGTTTACGAAGGTAGAGATACTGATTAGTGGGTTAGGCTCCGAAAGGAGTCGCTTGCTTGTCAAACTCCGAACTTCGTAAAGTCGTAGACGCTGGGAGTGAGGGCGCAGGGGTAAGCTCTGTGTCCGCAACGGGAACAGCCGTGACTGGAGTTAAGGTCCCAAAATGCTAGTTAAGTGTATCAAAAGGCGTCGTTGGCCCAAAACAGAGGGAAGGTTGGCTTAGAAGCAGCCACCCTCCAAGGAGTGCGTAACAGCTCACCCTCCGAGGTCAATGGCCCTTAAAATGGACGGGGCTCAAACTAGCTACCGAGACTTCAGAGCTGCAATTTACTTGCAGTTGGTAAGGAGGCGTCCTGCGTTGGCAGAAGCACCCCCGTAAGGGAGTGTGGACAACTCAGGAATGAAAATCCCGCCGGTAGTAGTAGTAAAGAGATGTGTGAATCATCTCCGTCTTAAGGTCCAGGGTTTCTCGAAGATGTTTATCAGGCGAGAGTTAGCCGGTCCTAAGTGCTGCCCTAACTGGAGCAGTTCGAAAGGGAAATCTGTTAACATTCAGATGCCATGGGGATACGTCGCCGCGAGGCAAGACAAGTTCTTAACGCCTGGGGATAGGTCAAGTTCCCGCAAGGGAATTTAAGTGCAGAAATCTGCGGATCGTAATGAAGAGAAGCAGATGAATGCGCGAATAGCTCCTCCTATGGGGAGTTTGGCTGATTCCTAGGGCCCATGAAAAAAGACTTGTAAGGATTCTCCATGTCCGTACCTAAAACCGACACTGGTGTACCTGGGCAAGAAACCCAAGACGTGTTGGGATAATCCACGCAAGGGAACTCGGCAAATTAGTCCCGTACGTTCGCAATAAGGGATGCCTGCCCTCACCTCTCAGAGGTGACTGGCAGGTTGCAATAACAAGGGAAGCCTAACTGTTTAACAGGGTCTGCTAGATCGAAAGATTGTGTATAGATCCTGATTCCTGCCCGATGGCGGTACGTGAACTTCGGGTTCAACCGGAGGAAGCGCCGCTTAATGGCGGGGGTAACTATAACCCTCTTAAGGTAGCATTACGTTGCCTTAGTAAAATTTGGCTATATGCTGGAAAATCCGAGAATACCATGCTACTTGGTAAGGTTTATTTATACCTTAAGCTAAGTGATAATGCAATGGTTGCGGAAAATCAGCAGGAAAGGCTAAATGCGCAATGGATAACGGGTTTTGTGGATGGCGAAGGCTGCTTCCATGTAGCTATAAATAAAATGCCGAAAATGAAAATCGGTTGGCAAGTTTGTTCGTGGAATGGAAGAGTTGAAGAAGATAATAAAATTTTTTCTTAAATATCCTCTTCAAACAACAAAGCGTGCGAATTTCGAAAAATTTTGTAAAATTATCTCTATGATGGGAAACAAAGAACATCTGACAAAGGAAGGTCTTGACAAAATAGCTAGAATGGCAAGCACAATGAACCAAAAAGTAAAACCTGCGTATTTAGAATCCTCAGAGACTTTACGCCAAACATCCAGAAATGGATGAAGATAAAGTCCGAACCTTACAGCGATGTAAGGAGGCAGCAGAAATGCCTGCCCGTCTTTGAAAAAAGATAGTAACAAATTTTGAGCGTAATACCTTGCCGCTTAATTGGTGGCTTGCATGAATGGAATAATGAGGTTTCTACTGTCCCTGCGTGGCACCCAGCGAACACGCTATTTGTGGCGAATAGGCCACAGACTTCCAGTGGGGAGATAAGACCCCGTGGAGCTTTTCGGCAGTCTAATGCTGTGACAAGTTTGCAAATACGTAGCGTAGGCAGGAGCCTTCGAAGCCTCTCTCTCGGGGGAGGTGGAGGCGAAAGTGAAACACTGCTTTTTCGCGGGCTTGTTGCTAACTTCTCGCAAGAGAAGAACAACATTAGATGGGCCGTTTGGCTGGGGCGGCACCGCCTTGAAAACGCATCAAGGCGGCCCAAAGGTCAGCTCATCCGCGTCAGAACTGCGGAATAGAGCGCAAAGGCAAAAGCTGGCTTAATATGATCTTTATAAGCATAAGATCGTGGTACGAAAGTAGGGCTTAGCGAACCTCAAGTTCTTCTCGATGGAGACTTGAGCTAACAGAAAAGCTACCCCGGGGATAACAGACTTGTCTCAGGCAAGAGTCCGTATCGACCCTGAGGTTTGGAACTCCGATGTCGGCTCGGCTCATCCCGGCTCTGCAGCAGGAGCCAAGGGTACGGGTGTTCACCGGTTAAAGGGCCTCGTGAGCTTGGTTCAGAACGTCGCGAGACAGTTCAGCATATACCTACTGGAAGTGCGAAAGCTCTCTGAGAGGAAGGGACTCTTAGTACGAGAGGAACAGAGTGCCGCAGCCTCTGGTCTACCGGTTGTCTTACAAGGCATCGCCGGGCAGCTACGCTGCATGGGGATAAGGGCTGAATGCATCTAAGTCCGAAACCCCCCTCAAAAATAGAGAGCTGGGCTCTCATAAAACATGAGTTTGATAGGGCAGCGATGTACGCACGAAGCCAAAAGCGACGTGTTCAGTCGGCTGCTACTAATCGCCCACAATACTCAGACAAATCACTTTGCAGGACCACTATTTTT
>JACPMZ010000014.1 GCA_016185705.1 Candidatus Woesearchaeota archaeon | reverse complement strand
TCTCACCTCCAACCACAAATCCGCTTGCTTTTCATCTCCCCCTTAATATTTAGGGGGATGAAAAGCAAGCGGTTGAGGCAAAGCATGAAAGCGAAATGCCAGATTGTCAAGAACTGCGGACTAAAGTCCACAGCGTGCAGTTCTTGAGCATGTGTCAGAAGCCGCAGCTTCTGAGCATCATCAGAAACCGAAGGTTTCTGAGACTCAGAAACGCTGTATGCTTACTCCGCACTGAAGTAAGGAGATTGCGCATCAGCGTTTCTGACATTTCAACTCGGCCTGAGCGCTTCACCGCTGCCTTTTCCTGAATAAGAAAAGCGCAGCAATCAGCATTATTACAGCTGCAAGAGCGGTTATTCCGATAACCTGATAAATAAGCTTCAATGGAGTTTCAGCATCTTCTGAGGGCTTCACTCCAGTTTTGCCTGTCTCATTCAATTCCTGCGGCTTATCAGCCGTAAGATTAAATTCTGCCGGCTCAGCGAGCTTCCGGGCAGCTATGGCGTAAATGCTTAATCCCGGCGAATCAGCTGTGTAATGGAAATACTGCCCGTCTGATGAGGAAACGGCAGTGTTCAATTCGTTCCAGCCGTTGACATAGCGGAGCAGCACAATGCTGGAAGGCAGAACATCATTGTCAGCGAACCACTCCTTTTCAACCCTGAAGGCTATGCGGACAGCAGCTACGATGGAGTCATCAAGGTTTGTTTTGGCAACTGAAAGGTAGCTGTGAATTTTTCCTTCATACTGCTGCGATGCCTCAGCCGGCTTCTCAGACAGCTTGGCTATCCTGACCTCAACATTCGCAGCGCCTTCCTTCAGCGTAAAGTCAATCTCTGTAACAGGAATTTCCGGCCTGGTGACAGAGAAAGTAGCTGGAACGCCTGCTTCCACGACGTCCCATTAGCGCGCCTGCGAAAAGCTGCTGTCAGCTGCTGTTTGGCTGCCGCCGCCGCCTCCTCCTCCACCGCCTCCTGAAGACGCAGCAGTTGTTGGAGAGCCCCCGCCTGATGAAGGAGTTGTCAGCGTAAGCGGATAAAAGTCAGTGCTGTTGCCGGCATGATTCAATGCAGAGTCGCAAATGCTGTCCTCGTCAGAATCAGCGCATGACAGAGAATAAGCTGCCTGGCCGCCAACAGTGGAGTTATCATAATAGTTGCCTCCAATTTTTGATTTGCCAACAATGTTTGCTGCAGCAGTTAAGGCAATGCTGAAGTTGTTGGCCTGAAGCGGAGAAGTAATGTTGACTGCTGCAGCAGTAGTATTAAAGATATTGTTATAAATTGTGTTATTGGAGGGAACGCTGTCTATGTTGACTATGCTGACCGCATAGCTATCATTCCCAGTAACTGTAATGGTGTTTCCAGCTATGGCTGATGAGTTGCTGTTCTGAATCTGAATTGCAGAGGAAAGGTTTGCATAAGTGAAAATCAGGTTGGATGAAAGATTAGCGTAAAGCGAATCCTTCAGGTAAATGGCAAAGTTGGAGTCAGCGCTGCCCCTGACAGTAATGTTATTGCCTGTAACATTGCTGTAATGGCTGCTGTTGAGAAAAATGCCGAAATTTCTGGAGCTGCCGTTTGTAGCAATCGTGTTGTTGCTTACAATCGTGCCGTTAGCGTCCTTGGCAACGTAAATTCCGTAGTTGTCAGAGCCGGAAAATCCTGACTTGGCTACAATGCAATTTTGTATTTTTGTGTCGTTTACTGCGCTTACGTCAATTCCAAAGCCGGAAGCCGAGGAGCCGTATTCCACCTGATAAGCATCGCAATCCAATGTTATGTTATGCGCAGCAACTGTTAAGCAAGTAGCGGCTGCTGAAACATTCTGCAACAGCCTGTAAGTTGCGTTGGAAACAGTCAAAGAAGCGCAGGAATTAACGCCCTCAAACGTGCCGTTGATTTCTATGAATGAAGCGTTTGAAAGGTTCTGGTTGTAAGCAAAGTCGGTTGCGTTCAGAGTAATGTTGTAAGTTCCGATGGGCAGCGTTGATGCGTTGAAAGAAGCGTTCCAGTACCCTTCAGCAGTTGAGCCGGAGCTTAAGTCTGCATAAAGCCAGCCGGAATCTGCAATTGAATTAATTATTCTGAAGCTAACGTTAAGAATGCCTGCAGTGGTGTCGTTGGCTGAGCCATTTATGAGGAACAAATCAGTTACCGCGGAGCCGTTGAGCGGAATGTCAATTGATGCGTTAGGAGGGGTGTTGTCAAAAACCACTGACACGTTGGAGGAGATTGTAATGTTTCCGCCTGCGTCGGTTGCGTTAACGCTTAAATTGTAGCTTCCGTCTACAAAAGCGGAGGTGTCAAGCGTTGCGTTGTAGTATCCCTGAGCGCTGCTGCCTGAGTTTCTGGACATCTGGATGAACCCTGAAGCATTGCCAGTGCTGCTGAAAACAGTCAGGTTAACGTCTGCTACGGTGTTTGAGCTGTTGACAGAAGCATTAATTAGCAAGCTGCCTGAGATGTTGGTGCCGGCAGCAGGGATTACAACAGATGCATTCGGCCCAAGCACCTCAATGTTCAGCGAGCGAACGTCAGTAACAGCTATGTTGCCTGCGGTGTCATTTGCGAATATCCTGTATGTAACGTTGCCGAAAACAGGGGTTGAGAAATTAACAGACCAGTGCTGGCCTGAGCCGTCCATGGAGTAGTTGGCAGTTGAGCCGTTGCTCCACTCAAGGGAAGCAACTGCAAGCACTTCCGAGCTTGTGATATTTATGAAGATGCTGCTGTTGTCTGCAGTGGTGGAGCCATTATCCGGAGTGGGAGCGACAAAAGTGATGTTCGGAAGGTCATTGTCAAGCTCTATGATTGCATCGTAAATGCTGATGCGCTTAAACGTAAAGCCGCTGCCGCCTGAATCGTCAATGTCAACGCCTGTTCTGTTGAGGTGGTCAATTATCAAAGTAGAATTGGCAGTAATGTTCTTGGAAACTTTCATGAACTGATGCAGCAGGGCAGCTGCGCCTGCAGCATGCGGAGCGGACATTGAAGTGCCGGAGCATGTCATTGTGTTTGCGTCATTGCAGCTGCACCCTGCCAGGCAGGTGTCAGGAGACCACCTTAACGAGCGAATGCTGCTGCCTGGAGCAAACAAATCAGTTATGCTGTTGCGGTTGCTGAAACTGGAGACAGCGTCTGCTTTTGTGGAAGAGCCAACAGCGGTCACGTTCTGGATGCAGGCAGGGGCAGAAATTTTTGTAGTCTCAGCTGAGTTGGCTGTAGCAGCCACCACTGTAATGTTAAGCTCAGTGGCGTTGTTTATCGGGCGTGCATACGAAGATACGCCGCTCTCGGAATCGCAGTAACCTGAGTACAGGCCCTCGCCAAGACTCATAGTTATTACAGAAACATTATGCGCTGAGGAGATGTTAACGCACCAGTCAATCGCAGAAACAATATCTGCCCTTGTGCCTGTTCCTGAAGAATTAGTTACCTTAACTGAAATTATGTGCGCATCAGGCGCTACTCCGCGAAAAGTCAGGTTGGATGATGCCACAATGCCTGCAACATGGGTGCCGTGGCCGTAGTCGTCAGAACCGTCAGCTTCCTCAGCATTGCCGCCTGGACAGCATTTTGAGGCATCGAGGTTGGCAAGATTGCAGAAACAGTACTCATCAATTACTGAAAGGTCGTCATGGGTCTCATTCACGCCTGAGTCTATTACGCACACAGTCTCTGTGTTGCCTGTGAGATTGGTTTCGTTATGCGCCAGAGCCCATGCGCGCGATGCATTCACTATGTCCTTCGTATCTGAGAGAAAAGTGCGCACCAGGGCGTCTTCGTACAATTCTATGTTAGGATTTGATTTCAGCAGCTTCAGTGTTTTTGAATCCACCTCTGCAACCATTCCGTTCATGGTCAGAAAGCTGCGCTTAATGTCAACAGCACCAGCATAAGCCAACTGCTGCGCAGTAGACGCTGTTGCAGCGGAAACATGCTGCGCAGATATAAGCTGCGGAGCATCATTGAAATAGATTATTACAGTCTGCTTCTCATCAGTTTTTGGAGCAGCTGAAACAGCCAGCAGCAGAACCAATAGAAAAACAAGGAACACCCTTTTCATGCAGACTTGTATGGAGGACGTGTTTAAATTATTTTGCTTTGGGATAAACACAGTTCCCCCTGCATCTTTAGCAATCGCCGATGCTTTTTTTTTTCCCTCCCAAAAAGCTGGAGGGAGAAAAGGGGGAGGTTTTTGACGCTTATGCAGGGAATTGACAGGGGTGGCTTAATGAACCTGCCTGCTGAATGGAATGCAGAGCTGAAACGCCCAGAGAACAGTTACTTGCCTTTTACCTGCTTCTTCTTCATGCTGGTGTAGATGAAGTAGCCGGCAGCAAGCGCTATGACAACCACTATAAGCACAATCGTGCCTGCGCCTAAACCAGCTGCCCTGCCTTCAGCTCCAGCTCCACGAACCGGGGCTGGTGGAGGGGCAACCGGGCAGTCCTGCAGGCAGGTATCTGAATTTTCGCTTCCCTCGCATATGCTGTCTCCGCAGGTTATATCGCGAACAGCAACAGATGCCTGGCTTCTGCCCTGGCCTGAGGAATCAAAGTAAACAGCGTCAAAATTGTAGCTTTGCCTGGCAGCATCGGCCGGAACCCTGACATCGTAAGTAACTGCAACTGTGGATGCAGAAGCAGTAAAGCTCCAGCCAGCCCTGTTGTCTGCAGCAACAAACCTGTACTTGACAGCTTCCCTTCCTCCTTCAGCGCCTGAGACCTGCCAGTTGCTTACGAGCCAGCCGTCAGGAACATCGTCTTCAATAGTGAACAGCTCGCCTACAGGAACGCCGGCTGCCGTAAGAGTAACTGTGAATTTGTCTCCTGCGCCAACTCTTGGCTCCATGCTTCTGCTGACGGAGGCAGCATAAACAGACGTGGACAATACAAGCATCAGCAGCACCAAAAGCGGTAATTTTCTCATTTTTTCCTCCTAACTGTAAAAGTTCCTTACCAAATCAATGATTTCAAACGCTGAGTATGAAGACGTGCCTGCGTAAAAGTCCCGGATAACGTCAATAAGCTGGAAAGCATCCAGCTTTTCAGGAAGCTGCTCGCCTGAAATGGCAAAGGTGGAAAAGCCGGCAGTTTCCGCCTCATAAACATACTTATCAGCATCAGAAGAAACTTTCTTGGTAGGCAATGCAATCCACTGGTCGCTGATATACCTGTTGAGCTTGACAGTGGCAGGGTCAACCTTATTGTCCTTAAGCCACTGAACAGTAACCTCAAACTTAATCGTTGCCTTGTCAATGTCCTCTGGCTTGATGTTAACCTTTGTCAAAGACAGGTACTTGTAAACCTTTGTGCTGCCCTGAGCAATCTTAGCAGAAACATCGCTGCCCGGCGTAGTTTCTGCCACAGTAACCTTGCCGTTCTTGATTGAAGCTGTGGAAGTTGTTGTCAATTCAATGTTCTGAACAGCTATGTCAGCTGTTTTGGTATAGGAGATTGACGTAGTAGCTGAACCTGAAACAGTGCCCACGTCAGCGCTCTCGCTCACCTGAGCAGCGCCGCCGCCACCGCCACCGCCCCCACCGCCACCGCCCTGCGCTGTGTCAGTGCTTGCAGCAGCTGCAGCGCATGTAGACTTGCATGTTGCGCCTGTGGTTGTGCCGTCATTGATTTCAGTGGTGCCTGAGCAGCATTTGTTGCCTGCTGTGGAGCATGCTGAACTGTAAGTGCATGCGCCGTCGTTTGCCACCAGAGATACTGAGAGGTTGAAAGTGTCAAAAGAACCCGGAACACAACTGAAATTGGCAGTTGTGGCGTTAATGCCCCAAACCTTCAGGAAAACGGTCTGCCCGCCAGTGCAGGCAGGAGTAATAGCGTAGCCGCTGGAGGCAAAGCCCTGGGCCCCGGTTGTTTTGGTTATATTCGGCTGGGCGACATTATTGATATAAGCGCCCACAACAGCGCCGTCTGTAGAAGTATTGGTGCCTATGGTAACATTGCCGCTCCACGTTGCTGCACCCTGAGCGTGAACCGCGGCTGCAAAGAGCAAAGCAAACAGAAACAGGAAAGGAATAATGCTGCTTTTTTTGCTAATCACGCTTGCTGAAACCATGAATATCCCCCAAGATATGCGAAATAAAAAGTTTTTGCTTTAGCCGATCTCTATCCTTTCATTTGCAACAGTCAGGTTTACGTAGTAGTCATTTGTGTCGGCAGTGAAATTCGTGAAGTCGTTGCTGGCCCTGCCCGGAATGTAGGATGTCCAAGTGTTCGCACTTCTGTCGTAAGCGAACAGCACGCTCAGGTTATTGTTAGCGCCTGCTGAGTTAGCTGATATGACAGACTCAAGCACATTTGTAACATTATAGGTGTCTGCTGCGTTGTTGTGCGATGTTGATGTCAGCACGTTCGTGTTCGGCAGCGTGAACGTGTAAAACTTGTTGGCAGAGGTGAAGTAGTCGTACTTAACGCCGTTTGAGCCGGTTGCGCCTATCGTTATGTTCCACAATGAAGTCGTGTCCACATCCCACTTGGCAGTGCTGCTCACCGCGTTTTCGCCGTCAAGGTCAACGCAGGACACATCATACTCATAGTTGTCATCGTCAAGCAGGTTGGATACTGTGAACGAGTTGTGCCTTGTTCCTTCAGAGTCAAACTGAGTGGCCATCTGCGAGTAATTGGTAACACCGCTGCTGGAATACCTGCACTGGGCTGAAGCGCTTGTGTTAACAGTTATAAGCGGGCTGGCTGTGTTGAACACAGCTCCAAAGGTGCGGTTGCTGATAGCCATTCCTGAAGCATCGGAAAGAAGCACTATTGCAACTGAATCATTGACGTTATTGATTGAATCGTTGGCAACTACCCTTACAGTGCAGTTGGAATTCTCCGAGCAGCCAAGGTCATTCAAAGTAGTAACGACCCAGTAAGTTACAGACGTTGCGTTGGAATTAAGGTTCTGGGACCTGTTCATCTGCATTGAGCTGCTGTTGGCTATGGACACGTTGAACGCTGCCAGGTTGGCGTCAGTAATGTTTACTGAAAAGTTGATGTAGTTGCTGATGCCGCCTACGCGGTGCTTTAGCGAGAGGTCTGTAGTCAAGTTCGCAACCCTCGGAGGAAGGCTGTCAAGCCGCAAAGTAAGCGTGGTGGATGCATTGACAAGCGATACATTGTCCTTCGCAGTAAAGGTGAGTATGCATTCAACTTCCACAGTATCGGTTGAGGCAAGGCCGCAAAGCTCGTAAGAGCTGTTCTGGGCCCTCCAGAAATTGCCTTCAGTAGCTGTCTCTGCTATCCTCGTGAAGTTTGTGCTTGACGAATTGCCAGCATACAGCAATGTAATGTTGGAAGTAGTGTCTGTAGCGTTAATGGTAAGGTTGAGTATTGCTGCTGTATGCACAACCGCGCCGCCATCAATAAGCGTTAAGCCCCTGAAAACAGCGTCCTCATAGCCGGTAATGTTCCTGGCAATGCCGTCGCCAGGCGTGCTGCTGTTGATGTTGGCAGCAGACCTGTTGCCGATTCTTATGCCAAATAGGAAGTTTGCCGCATCAGAAATGCCAGGAGGCGTGTCGTCAACTATAAGAGTGAGCTTTGCAACAGAAACATTCTGCTGCAATGCCTGGTCAGTAGCTGTAATGTTGATATCGCAGACACCTTCACCAAGGCAGTGAACTCTCGGCTGCACCTGAACGCTGAAGTTGGTAGCGCCGCCGGCATTCATCAGGGATACATTGAGGAACTCTGCCTGCCGGGTGCTGTTGTGAAGCGATACATTCTCTATATTGTTGTAGGCATTCACTGAAAAGTTGAGGAAAGCTGTTGAGCGCGTAACAAAACTGCCTGGCGTAAGGTCAGTGATGTTCATGACAGTGGTGTTTACTACAATAGGGGCAACATTGTCCACTGTGATAGTAATGTTTGACGAGTTTGTCCTGCCGAATATGTCGCTCCACGTAATCTGAATAGAGCAGGTATCGCCGTCATCGCCTGCCTGGTCTCCTATGCCCTGCAGCTCGCAGCCAAGTTCAGCCAGAGAGGTGTTTGATGAGGTGCTGTTATCAACATTCGGCAGGGGCAGCTGTCCTGAAGAGTACCATCTGCTTCTGTAAATGTTCTGGAAGCCGGTTGTGTTGCCAACTGTTCCCCAGCTTGTGGTTGTTTCAAGCAAAGTCATATTTAACTTTCTGTTGTTGGGACCGTGAATGGTTGCGTTGCCTCCGCTGATATTAAGATTAGCGAAGATGTCAGCAGTGATGTTAACCATGGTGGTGTTGCGGACAGTATAATTGTTGGTGAGGTTGGTTGTAGTTACCGTGAAGGTAAAGTTGTTATCGTCAACAAGGAGACTCAACGAAAGGGCATTGTCCTGGTTTCCAACGCTGTCATTGGTAATGAAGTAAATTGTCAGGTTGGCATCGCCTGCTTCTCCGCCCAGCTCGTCTACGCTGCCGCTGGCATTATACCTGTTTCCATTCACCAGACTCATCAGGGTGTGGGTTCCTGAAACATTTATCCATACTGCATGAATTCCGGAGCCGCCGTGGTCTATCACGTCAATGCTGAAGTTGTGAACCTGCGAGGAAGTTGTTATATTATCCTGCGAAGCATCAAAAATATCGTCAATAATATTGTTAAGCAACCCCACAGTCGGAGCAGAAGCTGTCGGAGCAGCATCGTCAACCGTAAGGTTGAAGGTGTATATCGGAACGCCCTCATAGCTTGAGCTGTTTGTTACGTTTTCATTGCCGATTGTATCGCTCGCATATATTGTGAAGAATACAACGCTGCCGTTGCTAATGTCTGAAACAGGAATAGTTGCATTAAAGAGCCCGTTTGACTCGTCAATAACTGTTTTGTTGCTCATGCTAATAGAAGATGCTGTGCCGGTCGGGTGCAGAGCGAGGGACTGATTATCCCAACTTACAGTGGTATTGCTTACGTTATAGAAGAGCTTTACGCCGCCTGCTACAGAACGAACAGGAGCGAGGTTGCTCGTGACAGTTGCGTTAATCACAAGCGCGTTTTTCGCAACAAATGTGCGGCCGGTGCCGTTTGCAATGGTGTCATTCGTGAGGACAAGCGTGCCTGACGTTACATTTATTGATTTTACAACAGGAGCTTCATCGTCAACAGTAACATTGACTATGGTGTTGTTCTGCGCAGCTGTTCCGGAAGCGTCCTCAAAAGTGTTGATTGTGAAGCTGACGTTGCCTGAACCAGCTCCTGCGGTGGCATTGATTTTTACATCAACGCTGTTGCCTGCTGTCACGCCGTCATTGCTCGTGTACTTCACAAGCGTGTCACTGACCTCGGTGCAGGTAAAAGCGTTGCCTGCGCTGTCAACAGGCAGACGGTCTGCACAGTTTATGTCAGAATAACTGGCGGGCTTGTTAATGCCTATATACCTTACAGTGTTGCTTCCTGCAGAAACTGTTATGGTGAAGTTAACAGAAGTGTTAATGCTTGAATTGACAAATATGGGAGAACCCTGCTTCCCGCTGGTGTCAACCTGCGCTGAATAGACGAGAATTACGCCTACACTCACAGCAAGTAAGGCAGCAATTGCAAACAATCGTAAAAGCTCACTCCTCTTTTGATGCAACATTATTATGAACACCTCTTGCCCTTTTGGGGGAAACGCTGACAAACACAACGCTATAACTGCATATATGCAGTGGTTCTTGAGTTTGCTGGTATTTAAATGTTTCTATGCACCATTAAATGTTTCTGCAAACCATCCCCGTAACCACTTGAAATAATCCCGAAATATAATTACTATTTAAATCATTGTAACAACTAAGAAATAGTTGTGAGAAATGTGCAAAGTAAACTTTCCAACGTCCGCATGCTCCGCCCGAGCGCTTTATTTTACCCTCCCCGGAGATAAGGGAGGGAAAATAAAGCGCGGAGATAGAAGGAAAACAATCTAAAAGTTTATTAAGGAGGGAATCATAAGCATCAAAAAAACATTTTCTGTGATAGATTATGCCCATAATTAATGCAACAACAAACAAGGTCATAGCTGCAAAATCAAAAGCAGCTTATTCCCTGCTTTCCAGGAGCATCGGGCTGATGTTCTCCAAGCCTTCAAATTCAGCCCTGATAATCAAATTCAGGGCTGAGAAGCGGATAAGCCTGCACATGATGTTTGTCTTTTACCCGATAGACGTGCTGTTTGTCAGCAGAAACAGGGAAGTGGTTGACATCAAGGAAAATTTCAGGCCGTTTGAAAGGTTTGCGTCGAGAAAAAACGCATTATACGCAATAGAGGTTCCTTCAGGCACTGTAAGGGAATCGCGGACAAAAGTAGGGCACAGGATAGAATTTCTTGCTGTAAAGGAGAAAACCGTAATGAACGGAAGAAGCATTACGATAACGAAAATCAGATGATTATTACTTGCGTTCCTTCATTTTTAGAAACATTTCTGTAGTCATAAGCTGCCTGCTGCTGCTAATCTGGGAATTTATCAGAAGTGCTTGCTGGGCAGACCAGTCCCTGTCGGGATGTGTTTTAATATAGTCAGCCCAAAACTTTACAAATTCCAAGCGCTGTTCGCGGTTGATTTCCAAATCAGTCTTTTTCATAATGAAGGATTAAATCTTCGTACTTTTTAAGCTTTTTGCTGTCTATAATTTTGCTGCAGGCCTCCTCAAGGTGCGTTGCATCTTCAATATCCTTATCTGACTTCAAAACAAGCCTCTTATAAGCTATCTGCAGCTCAAGGGGGGATATGAGAATTTTGTGCTCGCCAAGATAAACAGTCAATACATCGCTGAAAGATGCCAAATCAAGCGGCTTGACAGCGAACTTAATTTCAAAATTCGGCACAGGGCTGTCCTTAAAAAACCTGATTGGAATTCTTCTCATCAGATACCCGGAATACGCTTCTTCGGGAGAGCCAGTCTGCATACATTCAAACCCGTTGGCAGCCAGATCCAAAAAAAGCTTTTTAAAAGCGTAATTGCCCATGTGTTTAAGAAATATGTCAACATCTTCAGTGCTCCTTGACCTGCCAAGAAGAACGGCAACATATCCGCTGATGATAACGTAATCGCAATGCTTTTCCAGCACACGCACGAATTCAATGACAGCCCTGTCCAAATCGTTAACGAGCTTGTCCATTTTAATAGTGCGGGAATCAACGAACTCCATATAATAATAGTGCAAGGAGCAGTTATAAAAAGCTATTCGCTGCCAGCTTGCTGCTGCGCACTCCTTTAGCGATGCCAAGGGATGAAAAAAGAAGCGCGGGAGAATGCCAAGGACTTAAGCAATCCTGCAAATAACAATCTTCGGATAAAAATCGCCCTGAATTGCCTCGCTGACTGTGCACTGCTTTGACGCGCATTTCTGGCAGGGGTCCACGCCTAAGCAGATTGCCTGCGCCTCAGTCGGGAACTTGTAGCAGGTCTCACCGCCCCGGCAGGGATTGTTGGCATCGCAGAATTCTCCGGTGAGCGGCTCAACAATCTCCTTATGAACGAAAAAAGTGGCAATGACAAAGCCAATGACAATGCCGGCAAGCGCAACATACATGATAGTATTTGAAGCCATCAGCCAGTAACAGACTCAGCACTATAAATACCTTTTGATGCCAACAGATGCATTGCGGCCTGCTGCGCTTTTCTTTTTCTCCCTCCATAACTTTAAGGGAGGGGAAAAAGAAAATCAGAGACCAAATCAGGACAATAATTGATGATAGAAATGGGGACGCTGAGATTTGAACTCAGATCTAGGGCTTTCCTCAGTCATAGCTTTCAGCTCTTCCCTCCAATTGCTGGAGGCCCCTATACTAGCCAAGTTGTACTACGTCCCCGCAGCCCTTAAAAACTCCAGAAGTCTATATAAAGATTTTGATGGGGGCATCCCGCAAGCAGCCAATCTGCCCTCGTAACTTCACCCTATTTCCTATTCCACTAAAGAACCCTGCTGCTGTTCACGCACCCTAAAATTTAAGGGGGAGGGAAAAAAGCAGCGCAAAGCAATGCTGCGGAGGAAATAGAACTCAGAGGATATCGAGCGCAGGTACTGCAGCAGAGCAAATTTAATATACTCAGCACTCCAGAAGCAGGTGCATGGACAAAAAGGTGCTGATTGCTGCGGCAATGCTTGTTGGCACCACTATCGGGGCCGGCGTTCTTGGGCTGCCGTATGTGGTAGCGAAGTCAGGCGCTGCCATTGGAGTGGGCCACATTATCATAATAGGGCTGGCTGTCATTCTGCTGAACCTGTACGTGGGGGAGATTGTTCTGCGCACGAAAGAAAAACACCAATTAACCGGGTATGCCGGGCAATACCTTGGCCGCAACGGCAAAAGACTTATGGCTTTGTCCATGATTCTCCTGAATTACGGCGCATTAACCGCCTATATAATAGGGGTGGGCGTAGCCCTGTCCAGCATACTGCCGATAAGCTCACTTACCGGAAGCATGCTGTTTTTCATACCAGCTGCTGCGATAGTTTACCTCGGATTAAAGGCAGTTGCAGAGTCAGAATCAGTGCTGACATCAGCTGTAATAGTTCTGGTAGTGTCAATCAGCGCAATTGCGCTAATTTCAGAAAGTTTTCAGCCGGAAAAACTTGCCGCAATTGACCTGAGCAAAATAGCTTTGCCTTTCGGCGTTGTGCTGTTTGCGTTCGCAGGAGCAATAGCCATACCCGAAATGAGCGAGGAGCTGGGAAAGAAAAAAAAGTGGCTGAAAAAAGCCATAATTCTTGGCGGACTGGCGCCGCTCATAATCTACACGCTGTTTGCCATAGCAGTAGTAGGAGTAACAGGAAGCGAAACCAGCCAGATAGCAACAGTCAAGCTCGGAGAAGCGCTCGGAAGAAACGTGCTGATAGCCGGAAACCTGTTTGCCATCTTTGCAATGTCAACATCATTCCTCACAATAGGGCTGGCCATGAAGGAAATGTACTCTTACGACTATAAGCTCAACAGCAAGCATGCCTGGCTGCTGGCATGCGGAATACCCATAGCAGCATTTTTGCTTGGAGTCAAGGAATTTATTCTTGTCATAGGGATAGCAGGCGCAATAGCCGGAGGGCTTCAGGGCATAATGATAGTGCTGATGCATGCCAAAGCAAAGCAGCTTGGCAACAGAAAACCGGAGTACAGCATAGCAAACATCAGGGCAGTAAGCAGCTTAATAATCCTCATGTTCATCTTTGGCATAATTTACAGCATACTTCAGTAGCGCTGCATTCCCTGATTCGCCTGTCCAGCTTCTGCAACTGAAAATCAGAATCCTGATTGCGGCGGGAGAACAGCCACAGCCTGCGATGGAAAATGAAGCGGCAGGAAACCTGTGTGCCGGTTATGGCGAGTTCATTATTTTGCTGCATGAGCCTTAAGACCCCGGATGATAGTTTCCAATACCGATGCAAATGGAGGGATGTTTTTTGTATAGGTTTTAAGCTCACTTTCCCAGCTCTGCCGGAATTTGTTCAGCTGATCGGCAAATTTTTTTTCATCATAGCTCTCGCCATAGTATGCAAGCTTACTGTTAATGAAGCGTATATCGACAGGTGTTTGTTTCCTGAGCAAGAAATAGAGGTCAAAGGCGTCTCTTGGCTCATTCCTGCCCATTACAGCGCGAACCTTTTCAGCAAGGATTTCCCGCGCGCTCATGACGTGGACAGAGTAAGGCCTTAAGTCAGGATAGACAGGAACTATTTCCCTGAGCTCAGGGGCAAGCAGCACATTTTCCCGGAAGCTTATTTCTATCCTCAGCGTGCATATGCTGGCTGGTTTGCCTTCATTGTAGAGGGGCCCTTTTATTTTTAGAAGGAATGTCCTGCCAAGCGTTTTCCTTTCCTTAACTTCTGCAGGGTAGCCGAACCTAGTGATGGCTGCAGCAATTTTTTCCATAACTGCCCCGAACTCTGCCTTTTCTGCAGCAGTGAAGTCAAGGTCTATGCTGTAGCGGTTCAGGCCGTATGCTTTCTGGAGCGCTGTCCCGCCCTTGAAGACGAGCTGCTGCTGAGTCTGTTCAGTGAGGAAGATAAGGAACAGGTGCTGAAGATAGTCCTTTTCTGCCTGGCCAAGGTCAAAGCCAGCTGCCTTCCCGTACTCCGCCAATTCCTTTCGCCCTATCATTCCAGCACCTCATTTATGCCCAGCCGCCATTTCCTGGAACGCTCTTTTGATTTCGGCAGCAGCGGGTTGAGCGCATCATATTTTTTTGTAATGCTTCCCTTTAGCAGCGGGTGGATGTCTGTGCCATGCAGCTCCAGAAGGTATCCCAGGCGCTTTACAACTGTGCCCGAGCCCATGCACAAGGCATAGCTGCGCAGCTTTTCCACATCAAGCTTTTCGCCCAGTGCCCGGTAGCTTTCGCTCAAAGGACACTGCTCAGGAAGGTAAAGGGAATCCACAACAGCCTTCTCAGGCTCTGCAATGAAAACATACTTCTGCTTCAGCTTCTGCTTTCCGTAGCCAAAGATATTCTCTTTCTTAAACTTCACAAATATTATCTTTGTGCCTGCAGCTGAAACAGCTTTTTTTGAACGCGGAGATACAACCTGCACTGCCTGCGGTATCTGCGTTGTCATATTATAAACGCTGTAAGCGCTAAGGAACGAAACATATGATGGAAAAATAAGGTTTGAGCCGATTTCAAGAGGGTCGTCTGAAATGGCGTATTTGCCGCGCTCAACCTCATGCAGCAGCTTTCTTCTCACAAGCCGGTGAACGTACACTTTCGCATAACTCCTGCCTTTCCCTATGATGCGAGCCACGTCGCTCAGCAGCACCACAGGCTTCTGCAGACGCTCCACTTCCCTTAGGAACGTTATTGCTTGCATATCATTCACTATTCCACCACAAGTATTTAAAACTTTTGTTTTAACAAAGTAATCGTAAATGATTACCTAATACAATCAAATATGTGTCTTGACTTTACAGCATATCTTAAAACAACTTTTGTATCATTAAAGTTACTATTTTTGATAACTTAAGCAATATAAAATGCCCATTTTAGTATTTTGCTTGCTTAAAGTAGACAAATTTGATAACCATAAACGTATATAATAGTAAATCTCATTAATTTATGAATAAAGCGTGAGATTTACTAAATAGCAAATCGCAATTTAAAAGTTCAAGTATTTATGCGATTTGCTATATTAACACTACGTCGTTGCATTCCTTGATTCGCCTGTTCAGCTTCTGCAACACAACCCTAACTGTAAAGTACATTCCGATGCCTGCCTGCCCTAGCGCTTTATTTTCCCCTCCCCTGAAGTTAAGGGAGGGAAAAATAAAGCGCTGACGGGTTCATTGGAAAACATACATGACATTGACAAAACAATTTTAAACGCGCAGAGAATTGCCAGGCACATGCGCATAGGCATAATAACGGACGAAACAGACTCGCAGCTTGCAGGGCTGGGCACATACACATATAACATAGTGAAGCACATTCTGAAAACTGACAGGAAAAACGAGTACTTCCTGATTCACCGCAAAAAAGGGGAGCTGGACATTTACAGGGAAGCCAAAGAGATTATTCTGCCTTCAGCCGCTTTTCCCCTGTCTGCAATCCGCAACTTCATAACCATGCCAATGAAGCTGCGCAGGTATGATTTGGATGTTGTTCACCATACCAGCAGCATAGGCCCATTTGCGTTCAAGAAGCTGATAAAGGGAAAAGCAGTTGAGACAGTGCATGACATAATACCGCTGGCGCATCCTGAAAGCTTTGAGTGGCAGGTCAGGTTTGCGTTCAAGCACCTGCTGCCGAGGATTGTCAGGAACGCTGACAAAATACTTGCGGTGAGCGAGCACACCAAAAACGACATTATTAAGCGCTTGGGCGTCAAAGCTGAAAAAATAGAAGTGGCTTATGATGCAGTTGGCCCAATGTTTAAAGCTATGGACAAAGCAAAATGCAAAGAATCGCTGCGGAAATACGGAATAACCGGGCCGTTTATCCTGTTCGTCAGCACTCTGGAAGCAAAGAAAAACGTGCCGGCAGCGCTGGAAGCGTTTGCCTTGCTGAAGAAAAAAGGCTACCCGCACAAATTTGTGCTGGTTGGGAAGAAGGGGTACGGATATGAAAAAATAGTTTCTGCAATTAGTAAATTACAGCTGCAAAAAGAAACAATCATGCCCGGCTACGTTCCGCTGGAAGATTTGCCAAAGTTTTACAACGCAGCAGATGCTTTCATTCTGCCGTCATTGTATGAAGGATTCGGGATACCGGCGCTGGAGGCGATGAGATGCGGATGCCCTGTAGTATGCTCAAACGCGGGCGCGCTGCCTGAAGTAACAGGAGGCGCTGCAAGATTGGTTCAGGTTAATGACGTGCAGGGATATGCAGCGGCAATGAAAGAAATCATTGACAGCAAAAAAACAGCAGCGTCAATGAAAAAGAAAGGGCTGGTAAACGCGAAAAAGTACAGCTGGGAAAAAAGCGCCGAAAAAATAATTGAGGTTTATGAAACCCTGGCGTAATACTGCTTAATAACGTAGCCTGCGCCCGGCTCCTTTTCCAGAAAACGGAAATTTGCTGCATCAATCAGCTTAACATCAACAATCTCAGCAGGCTCAAGCATCTTCCGAACTTTTTCTTCAGAGACGTAATGCATCTCCATCCTCAAGCCAAAGCCGACAGCAGCAAGAAATTTGCCGGCAAGGGTGCGCGGATGCAAAGTAAAGGAACTGCCCTTTTTCCTTTCAGGAACCTGGAACACCATGACAGCGCCGGGACTGGCAATGCGCAAAAATTCCTTAAGATATCCTGCGGTAAGCGAGGGATGCATGTGCTGGAAAACAATGCTGGAATAAATAAAGGAAAAACAGCTGTCTTCAAATATTGAAAGTTCGCCGGAAGCATTCAGGCGGTAGCTGCACTTTTTCGGATATTTGTTGAATTCATTTGCGAGCTTAACCATGGTCGGAGATATGTCCACGCCGCAGCACGACCTGAAGTAACCGGAAAGCGCCTGCGTCAGCCTGCCAACGCCGCAGCCAAAGTCAAGCGCAGCGCCTTTGCCAACCCGCAGCTTAAGGGCAGCGAGATTGCTCATGACAGCGTCAATTTCCTTCCTGCCAGTCAGAAAGAATTCCTCCTTATTCCAGCGGTTCTGCATTTTGCCCGGCTCAGAACAAATAGCCCAGAGCGGGTCCTTCCTGGCAAACCCTTCCCAGTTCCGCTGCAAGTTTTTGATGGACATTTTTACTGCATATCACACGCTTATGCTGCCGTGCTCCTGTTATTTTGCGCCGCCTAATTTTTCCCTCCCCTAAAATTTAAGGGGAGGGAAAAAATAGGCGCTGGAAGCGAGTTGAAAACGGAGATGAGCAGTGCTTCAAACCTCAACAAACTCCTTGTTGCTCAGCGGCTGCGCAATCCTTACGCCATTGATGATTTTTCCGTGGCGGAAAGGCCTGTAAAGCTTATGCAGCGGCTGCGGCCTGAAATTGCCTGCCAGCAAATCATCTCTTACAAAAAATGCGTTCACGCCGTTGCTGTCGCAGCCAACCAATGCATAGCCCTTTTCCTTTCCCAACCTGGCGAGTGCCAGCAGACTGGCGCCAAAATAATGGCTGCCATCCCAAACGTATTTTGAATCGTATTTGATTGTTTTGCTTTCATTTAACTTAAAGCCGGCGTTGTATTCTATAACCACAACCCTTGGAGAATATCCCTTTACTGCCTTCCACACCCAGTAATCATTGCCGTCAAGGTCAATGCCGAGCAAATCAAATTCCGCTGGAACCCTGTATTTTTTGAACAGGTTGTTTATGTTTTCAGCAGTAATAAATTCCTTTTTAATTCCGCGTTCCTCAGGGTTATTAGCAGCGTCCATCATCAGGCCGCGCCAGCCCTTTTCTTTCAGAAGCCGGGTGTTGCACTGGCTGCCGTCCTCTACTCCAAACTCAACGAAGAATCTGTTTGCAGCTTTTATCTGCCTGAATATGGCTTCAATTATTCCGTCCTCGCCGTTCTGCGAATAAATCCAGCGCTCAAAAGAATTAACATTGCTTATTGCACTACCTTTCAGAATCCATGACAGCTCAAACCGCAAAAGGTCGCAGAGGAACCTTGCCCTTTTATAAGCAGAGAAAACAGCGCTGCCAACAAAGCCAGTGCTGCGAAGGTAGCGCTCGGCTGAACAGGTTAATTGAGACATAGCAACAGGAGTCCTGGGAAGCTTTTTAAGTCTTTTCAAATATCATGAACAGCTCATACTGCAGGTTAAACGGCTGCAACGCATAATTATCTGCCAGTTCAAGCAGCTTATCCGAGTACCGGTTAAACAGGAGTTTCTGCACCCTGCCCCTGAATCCGCTCCCGGTTCCTTTCCCCAAATCCGGGCCGCGGCCGCGGCCATGCTTTGCAAGCTTAAATCCGGATTTTTCAACAAGCATCTGCAAAGTGCGCTTTTCAAACTGAAAAGTGTGGCCGAACTCCAGCGTACTGAACCACTGCCTGCTTTCCGAATCGTGCTGCCTCGGATAAACGTATGTTACGCCGCTGCGCCTTATGAACCTGCGGTAGGGGTCGTTCTGGAATCTCAACAAGAACCTGAATGCGTTTTTGTAATTGGGGGTGAGCAGGACAAGCCTGCCTTTGTCTGCGAGCAGGGCGTGAAATGCATTCAGATAAGAACCGATATCATGAAGATGCTCTATGACATGGGACAGGAAAATAATATCAAACCTGCCCCTGAACTTAGTCTGCCTGACATCACCGATGGTGATTTTAAAGCCCTCTTTCCTGAGCTGCCTTGCTGCCTCAGAATCCGATATCTCGTTGCCAGCAACATCAAAGCCAAGCTGCCTGGCCTGCCGCAAAAGCCTGCCGGAGCCAAAGCCGACTTCAAGCATCCTGCCCTTCTCCAGCTCCCTGAGATAACGGGCATAATCACGGTCCTCGGGCCTCATTGTTTCAATCAAATCCTTATCAGCAGCAGAGTGCTCAGCATACAGCTTTTCAGGAGGATAAACCCGGTCAAGATACCTTAGCTTGCAGCCAGCGCATTCCACGACAGCGCTCTCAAAATTTTGGACGCGGGACACCCTGATTGCAGCCCTGTCAGAACCGGAACACAGCGGGCATTTGCCAACAGTCAATGTTTTCATTTTTATGCGCTCAGGAACAGAGCAGGGCTGCCATTGGAAAGCTTACCAGTTATGGACTGCAGTTATTTCTTCTTAAAACGCTGAAGCGCTGCTATGACTGCAGCAGCAGCTGCCACGCCGCCAACCACATACCAGCGGTAGCGAAGGCCGAAGCTTTTAATCTTAGCAAGATACCCGGCTGCGATTCCTGCAAGCTCTGCGGTAATTTTTTCGCGGAAAATGTATATCAGCGCAGCCAATAACACGAGAACAATCAAAGTAGCCAGCGGTGCAAAGTAGTGCCTGAGGCGGGAAAGCGCGCTGCTTTTGGCTATGGGCATTTCTCCGCGAACCTGATTATCGGCGGCCTTTTCTTTAGCTGGCTTCTTCATCAGCTCAGCCTTTTCGCCATATTCTTTCCTTATCAGCTTGTCAGCAGTCTTCCCTGCCTTGGCAATTACAGCATGCCTGCGCCTGCGCACAAAATACATAAAAGCTGCCAGGAGCATGGCAATGACAATGACTGCAGCCACAACAGCCAGGGAATAATCCTTATACCCAACCGCCTTTTGCTTCAAAGAAGCCAGCCGCGGAACAACTGAGAGGTTAAGAGCAGGCAGCGTAATGTTCAATGACGGCAGCACAGACGCGTTCAGCTGCTGCCCGGAAACATTTAGCCCGGGCTGAATGCTGTCAGAAATGTTTTTATCAGTTATGTTGAACACATCAGCCGGCAAAGCAAGCTTAGTGAAGAATGCAAGCGGCAGCAAAGCCAATGCTGCAAACACTATCAAAACAACCAGCGCAGCAGCCCTGCCGGGAGCGCGCTTTTTCTCAGCCGGCAGCTTAAGGTAATCCTCCCAGCCATACCTCTCAGGCGGCGTTTGCTCAGCTATAGTGATTTTAGAGGGCTCCTGCCTGCGCGAGGCAGCAATGACCAAGAGGAACAGTATCTCAACAGGAATGAGAAGCAACAGGCCAATGATAGCGATTAAGACAATATCTGCCATTAAAACCCCCTATTTACTACTCAAAAATAGATTCTTTTATTTAAAGGTTATGGTGCTGTGCTTTGCATATTTTTAAATACTTTTATGCGGGGAATACCGGCTGCAAAGAAAACAAAGCCAATACCAAAAAAATACAAAGAAAAAAAGTTAAGATAAAAAAAAAAGCTTAGTAGTAAGTCTGGCTCTCCTCCTCGCCGCCCTTTCGGCGGAAGGCAAGAACCAAGCCAACAACAACCAAGACTGCCAAAACAACAACCAGCCCGGCTGTAAGAGCATTTCTCAGGTTTGCAGAAACGCCTGCTACGCCTGCGCCTGCGGCAACGTCAGCCTTCAGGGCAAGAGTCTGCAGAACTTCGCCAGCCGAGTTCTTCACGCTAACAGTGAAAACCCTTTCTCCGGCAGCAACGCCCTGCTTGGCAGAAGCAACCACATAAACTGTCTGGGTTGTTCCCGGCTTAACTGTAACCAGGTTGCCTGGGCTTAACCTGAAGTCAGCCCACTCGGCGCCTGAGTCAACTGAAAGCACAAATGCCCTTGCAGATGTGCCTGAGTTTGTTATAGTAATCGGGTATGAGGCAGATGAGCCGCCGGCAACCAGTGACTGAGCTTCTGTACTGTAAGCAATTGTTGTCTTGCCTGTAACCTCAGCACGGCCTGGCTCTGCAACAGCTTCGCATATGCCTTCTGTAACTGTCAATACCTTTGCAGCAGTAACCTTTTCATCGCCCTCATCAAATTCAACCTCAGCAAGCACTTCGTAAATGCCGGGCTTTGTGCACCTGTTAATCCTCAGGAAAAACTCTTCCGAGGTTGCAGACTCGTCCTCATCAAGCTCATCAATGAAGTCTGCATTGGCTGAAACACCTAAGTCAGGAATGCTAACCTTTACCTTCAAATCATTTTCCCTGGAATCACCGAGGTTCTTAACGCGAACAGTAGCCAAAACAGCGCTGCCGGCCTGAACCTCATCCTCAGGACTTATTTCAAAATCGCTTATAACAACCTGAGCATCGGAAGGCTCAATCTTTATGCCGTACTCACGCACAACCGAATCGCTGCTTCTGTCTGAAACAACAACCCTAATCAGGTAGCGGTCCTCATCAGCCCTTTCAGGCAATGATAATTTGAGTTTCTTAACAACGTTTTCGCCAGCAGCCAGGTCAAAAGGCCTTACCGAATCTGAGATAGGCTGGGACCTGCTGTGCTCAAAGCCGGAAACGAAAGCGTTTATCTGAACGTCCTTGGCATTTGCGGTGGCTGAAAGCTTAACACTAACTGTAAAATCCTCGCCGCGCTCAAGCTGCCTGACAGTAGTTAATCCTGCATCAAGCGTTTCAGAATCAATCTTAACAGAATCCACAGTCACCGGCAAAGGAGCTGCAATGGCAGAAACTGCCATCAAAACAGCAAATATCAAACCAAACATCAAAGCTCTCATTTTGTAACCACCCCAAGTTGAAATATTTGTTATTGAATTCTGATGCGTTAAAACGCCCTCATATATAAAGTTTTCTATCATTTAGTATATTATAGTGGTAACGTATAGTAGCTATTATATTGTAATTAATCTATGGCGAACGCGCCTGACGTCGTCATTGATGACAACTATTCTAAGGTAATAATCGCCTTTAATGCCTTCGGGAAAATCAAGCAAAACCTTCCTGGAGCTGCGCTTGTCCTCGCCAACTTCAATTCTCCCTGAAGACCTCAGAGCAAGCTCAGGAACAGAGACAATGACTTTTCCGCCGTCAAAGTCAAAAAGCCTGTCTGCGCTGCGCTCATTAATGTTTTTGACAGACACTGAAGCTGCAAGCGGATTGTCATCAAGAATCACTATCCTGTTGAGAAGAATGTTTTTGTGCTGCTTCTCAGCCAAAGCTGAGGATGAAAAGGACAGCAGGAGCATAACAAAAAGCGCAAAAGCCAGAATCTTTCCCATAATGAATGCGGGCAGGGGCTTGATTATATAAAGGTTATTATTTGTTGCTATTTTAAAATAGATACAATTCAGCAGCGGCTGTTCACTTCAAACATCCTGTGCTTGACATCAGAATCCTTCTGAGAGCTGGTGTGGACTCTTATATAATAGAGCCCTTCCTCTGCATCCGGGGGAACAGAAAAGTAAAGGAATCTCGCAGCAGACTTGCCTGCACTCAGACTGAAAGGGCCTGAAACTGCGCGAATGCCCAGCTCCTGCACTGTGGCAGCAATCTTCACGTCCTTCAATCTGCTGTTGCCGCGGTTCTGCACAGAAGCGTAAAGGTAAGTTTCGCCGCCCGGAGAAATGCAGCTTGTCTCCGGAACAACAGTGGAAACAAACAACGCATCCGGCTTCACCTTAACGTCAATTTTATCCAAAACTTCTGCTGGCTCAGGTTCCGGCTCAGGTTCCTGCTCAGCAGGCGCAGGATTTGTAATTCCGGAAGCGGTTGCAGCAGCAACTGCTCCATCAGAGTCAATAACCTTTGCTATGAAAGTGTAAACAGTGCTGAATGTGCCGGGAACACTCAGGAAGAAACTTTTTATGCATGCGAGCCCTGCAGGGATGTCGCCGCATGAACCGCTGCCGATAACAGTTGAGTCCTGCAGAATCTGAACTGTGCCAATTGTGCTGACCCCATCAGCGTCAGTGGCTGTAACCGTTGCTGTGACAGTTGAGCCGGCATCAGCAGTGGCTGGAATCGTAAAAGATGTGATTTGCGGAGCAATATTTGCTCCAGGCGGAATTGGGGCTGCAGGGCAGAAGCTGCTGCCAGCAGGAGCTGTGCCAACCGCAGTAATCCTGACATTGCCGCAGCTCTGGGTGAAAGAAACGCCTGCGCAAACTTCAGACTGCTTAGGAGCCCAAACGCAAGCTGTAGGCGGGGGAGTTACCGGAGGCGCTGCAACCTGCCTGTCAACACATTGAGGAACTGCTGCGCTATCATCATTCTCAGTGCAGAGCTGGTCTGAGGAGCAAGTATCAACTGTTCGGAAGTCAGTGCATGCAGCATCTCCCCTTACTTCGCACTTCTGTATCTGACTGCCGCTGCACCTGTACTGAGTCTTGCGCTCTTCCCTGGTCCTGCCCATGCCTGTGCTGGCTTTTGCAATTCCGCTGTGAGTGTCAAGCACGTCAATTCTGAACTCAAACTCAGTATTTGGGGCTGCAGGAGCCACGCCGTTCAGCACTGCGCTGCACTTGTCCTTGTCACCGCAGCCTACTGAATGCAACAAAGTTTCACTGCCTGCTGATAAAAGATAAAGCTTAATACTTGAAATGCCTGTGTCCTCATCAGATGCATCAACGCTTATTGCAATCTTCTGATTTGGCTCTGCATCAGCAATAAAGCCGCTGACACTGCCCACTACAGGCAATTTATTGACAAACGGATAATTCACCACTCTCAGCTGCCCGAACTTGTTCACCACTTCGAACCTAAAAGTCAGGGAATTGTCGTTTTCATTGCTCTCTGCAACAAAATTGCCTGAGTCAAGCATAACCTCAATCTTGTGGGTTCCAAGCTTTTTTTCCACAGCATTGGAATAAACAAACTTTTCCTCACCCACCCTCAACCCATCAATTTCAGGGGCAGCAACAGGAACACCATCAAGCTGCCATTCAACCCTGAAGGATTTGCCAACAGGAACACTTCCTGTGTTGGTAACTGATACATCGAAATTGATTAAATTGTTACTGTTCATGTCGCCGCTAACCTGAACTGACCTGGTGACGAAGGCAAGGTTTGGGAGGCCTGGCGGGGTTACTTCCGGAGGTGCTGTGGGCTTAGCAGGGCACAAATCACCATAAAATACATCAGCATCCTCAATGGAACAGTCCACATTTATGCACGCATTGTAAAAAGCATCAGCACCAGGTTTTGAACAATCTATCGGGCACAAATCACCATAAAATACATCAGCATCCGGATTTGAACAATCAACATTTATGCACGCATTGTAAAAAGCATCAGCACCAGGTTTTGAACAATCTATCGGGCACAAATCCCCATAAAATACATCAGCATCCTCAATGGAACAGTCCACATTTTTGCATTCTGAAAAAAATACATCTGCATCCTCCACTGTGCAGTCGGATTGGGCTGAGGTGTTAACTGAAAATGCGACTAGAATTACAAGCGCCGCCAAAAGTGTTTGGAATTTCATAGTGTTGCTCATTTTTGTTGGACCCCGAGAGAACCTCAAGTTCTTAATTTTCGGATGGGCCACCATGCGCAGCCACATAAGTCCTGAAGCCCTCACCAGTTTGGCGAGTTACATGGTCTTCACTACCAGCTCTCACAAGATTGACTGTAACTACTGGGCTGGTGGCATCGCCAACTATGCTGACCAATTCCAATGCCTGGTCTTTATCAAAGAGTTTGTCCAATGTAGACTGAGCCAAGCCAATCGCCTCGCTGAATCCTGCTCGGTCGGCAGCATACATTACCTCAGCGTCCCCATAACTTAAAATGTATCTTGTTTCAGGAACAAGAGTTGCAGTAGCAACCGGAGTCCTGCTTGGCAGGCCGTGCTCGGCAATGTAATCATCAACAGCTTCCTTAGCGATTGCATCTGCTTGAGCGCGGGTAACATAATCGCCCAAATCAGGAGTCTTGCCAGCAGCGCCTTGAGGACCAACAGGACCTTGCGCACCAGCAACGCCTTGAGGACCAACAGGACCTTGCGCACCAGCAACGCCTTGAGGACCTTGGAGACCGGCAACAGGAGTAACATGGCCAGCAGCTTCAATTGCAATACGTTCTATATCTCTAGGAGTAAGCTGATAAACATTACCGGGATTACCGGCAGGACCCTGAGGGCCTACAGAACCTACAGGACCTACATAACCTCGTGAGCCCTGAGCACCTTGAGGACCTGGAACAGGAGTAACCATTTCTGCAATCTGCCTTAGCTGAGCTTCAGACAGCTCCCGCTCTCTCGGCCTAGCCGCATAAACCGCAAGAGTTGCGATGCCCCCAACTGCAAGTACAGCTGCAGCAAGCTTTATGGAAGCGCTGTGCCTGTCATAGAACTGCCGGATTCTGTCGTAGACACCAGGCAGCATGTTTCTTGGATTTACGCGCGGTTGCTGATTAGGTGAACCGTCTTGCTGCTGCGTATCAGGGGCCGGTGTCAATTCAGCCCTGTGTTGCCTCATGTGCTGCCCCAGCGATTCAGCCTGCTCAGCTGTCATACGCAAATTCAGCAGGCCCAATTTGTCACGCAAAGGCGTAAGGTCCTCCAGCAATCTGACATAATCACTTTCCGCCTTCAGAACACCTGCCATTCGGGATTTATAGGCAGATTCAACAATCACAAGCTCTGAGTCAATTACCGCCATTTCTGAATCAAACTTGCCAGTTGCAGAGTCCTTCTCATTATTCAGATCTGCTGCATCTTTACTAAGCTGAACCAGATAAAATTCATTGTCCGGTGCCTTACTCATTCTGCTTTCTAAGTCTTTAATTTGATCCTTGTAGGCATTCTCAATACCTGACCGCTGCGCTTTAAGATAGGCATGTCTTTCACTAAGGGCGCTAATCTTTGCTTCGAGACCTTCCAATTCCTGCACATCCCTTTCTGTAATATAATCCTGAACAAATGACGGAACTGATGATGCGAGGTCCTTGTAAAGCCCAAGGGATTCAGAAAAGTTATCATGCGCATCATTGAAGTCCTGCTGCGCTGTTGCCAACGTTTCAAGCAGCGGCTGCAGTTCTGCTTTCCTTTGCGCTTCTTCTGCTGTGCCGGCTGCAGCTCTAATCTCCCTTTCCTTATCGCTTACAGCATCATACGCACCGTCAGCGGCAGGAGAGGCAAAACTATAAGCTGTATGCTCTTCCGTATTCAGAAGCAAGTTGGGTATTGAAGCAAAAATAAGACGAGCCCGCTTAGCCTCCAAGCGAGCTGCTATGGCTTGAATTTTATCATCATTTGTCATTAGACACCACCAGGCATAAGCATAAACCATGCGGGAATATAGTGCCATATATAAAATTTTTCTTTTTGTTACCATTAAAAAATAGGTAAAGTGGCGCGTCATAATAATTTCTTTAGTCAGGCGCCATTGGAAGCTGCGCTCTGCCAATTTCAGACCTTCCCGATTTTCACTCTCTCTTAACCTGACAGGGAGGGTGAAAATTGTGAAGGGTGATATGCAACGGATAAAATCAGTGAACTTTTTGGCCATCCAAAACCAATATAAACAGCCCGCTGTTTTCCAAGCAGTATGAAAATAACTGTCATCGGAGCAGGGCCTGCAGGCAATTACAGCGCATACCTGCTTGCCAAGCAGGGGCATGACGTTTCTGTGTATGAGGAGCAGCCAGTAATAGGAATACCGTGGGCATGCACAGGCGTGATTACCGAGGATGTCTTTTCGCGGCAGTTCAGGTTGCCTGATGAGATAGTTGCCACTCGCATTGAGAAAGCGCACATCATTGCCCCTGACAAAAGCGAGGTTGAGGTTAAGCTGAAAAACGACATCGTTGTCAACAGAGCAGCGATGGACCAGCACATTGCCTCCATGGCCAAGGGGGCAGGCGCCAGGTACTATGTTAATCACCGCTTCATTTCGCTTCAGCAGAATGGGAAAGTTACAGCAACCATAAGAAACAAAAATTTGGGCAGCGAAGTCAAAGTGGAAAGCGACTGGCTCTTGGGAGCAGACGGGCCGAGGAGCGAAGTTGCGAAAGCAGCCGGAATTTTCGGCGAGCGCAAATTCTACATTGGATTGCAGGTTACTGCGAAGATGGAGAATGACAATGCAATAAGGTTTTACCCGTCTGAGAAAGGCATAGCGTGGACTGTTCCGGAAAGCAAAAACGTTGTAAGGGCGGGAATTGCAGCTGAAAAGCACGCAAACATCTACTTTGACGAGTTCATGACAGCAGCAGTCGGAAAGGATTACAAAGAAAGGATAATCGGGCACCAGGCAGGGCCCATACCATTGTACAACCCGAAATTGCAGACGCAGAAAGGAAAAGTTTTACTGGCAGGGGATGCAGCAGCAATGGTCAAAGCGCCTACGCTCGGCGGCATAAACCAGAGCCTTATTGCTGCAACAGCTGTAGCCGAGGCAGCGGCAACCGGCAAAGATTACGAGAAATTATGGAAGGCAAAAATGGGAAGGGATTTGTGGCTCTCGCTTATTATGAGGAAAATAATGAACAGGTTTTCAGACAAGGACTACAACAAACTAATAAAAATATTCGGCAGCTACAAAAACAAAAAAATTCTGGAATCCTTTGACAGGGATGAGCCGAGGAAGTTTGCATTCAAACTGCTGGTGCAGGAGCCGAGATTATTGCTGATGTCGGGAAAGCTGTTGTTTTGATTCTCCAATAACTTTATAAATAATCTGCATGTCCTCAAAATAATGGCTGAACCGGATAAGGATTACGGAGACAAAATCAAGGCTGTTGAAGACAAAAAGGACGATGACATTGAGATTGACCTGAGCAAAATCACAAATCTGTTCAGGAGACAGAAGGCAGCTGCCTCCCCATCTGAAACCAAAAATACCGGAAGCGATAATGAAACCAAAAAAATTGGAAGCGACAACAGAGAAAGCGGCAGCGAAAAAACTGCAGATGCTGCAAAAACCAATGATGCTGACAAGGACGACAGCATACAGATAGACTTTGGAAAAATCAAGGGAATATTCAGCCAGAATAAAGGCGTTAAGAGCAGCGAAATTGCAGGCAAAGCAGTAACCGGCTTAAAAGGCGTGTTCAAAGGCGGGAAAAGCAGCAGCGGCGAGGATGCGGTTGATGTCAAAGCTGCAATGAAGTTTCTGCAGAAACACTACGTTACGCTTTTTTTGGCAATCGGGATAATTGTCAGCGTCTGGCTTGGATTCAGCATAAGGATGCAGGCAGGAGACCTCGCATTCACGGAAGGATGGGCCAGGAACAGCATAGACGTTACAATAAGGAACGACATTTCAACTTTTGTAAGCCAGCAGTATCCCAACCTGCCTGAAAAGAACAGGGAAACACGCATAGCTGAGGAGCTGCAAAAAGCGCACGAATCCGGACTCTACACTTTCAGGACAGGGCAGTTTGCAGGGCAGACAGCCAACATTGAGCAGCAGGTGGAAGTGACATCTGCGCAATTAAAGGCGTTTTTCCAGGACGAGCAGGGGAGGGGCTACATGCCGGACATTGACCCCTACTACTGGTGGCGGTACGCAAGGAACATTGTTGAAACAGGCAGCCAGGAAGACAAAATAGTCAACGGATATGTGTGGGACAGCTACCAGCTTGCTCCGCAAGGCCGCGGCATATCGCCTGAAGACACGTTCTACCCAAAACTGATAGCATGGTTTTACAAAGCCGGAAAAATATTCAACAATGATTTAGAGCTGGCCAGGGCTGTGATGTTCTTTCCGGTATTCATTTCAGCGCTGACAACAATCGTAGTGTTCATGATTGCGAAGAGAATTGCCGGAAACATAGCAGCTTTTTTTGCGGCAACCATGGTTAGCGTGCACGCATCCCTCCTCAGCAGGACACAGTTCGGGCATGCAGACTCAGATGCGATAGCGATATTCTTTTCTGTACTTATACTGTGGCTGTTCATAGAGGCATTCTCAGCACAAAAAACCTGGCTGAGAATCATACTTGCAGCGTCAAGCGCGTTTGCAACCCTCCTTTACAGCCTTACATGGGGCGGCTGGTGGTGGATACTTGACTTTCTGCTGGCAGCATCGCTTGGCACACTGGGCCTTTTTGCACTGTACAAGATTGCTCTGGCAGGAAACTTAAAAGCGCTGCAGGACAAAGCAATCAGGAGGGCTGCAACCGCAATAGCAGCATACTACATTGCAGGAATTGTTTTCTTTGGGCTTTTTTCAAGCATTTCGCGATTTGCGCTAACGCCGTTTGCATCTCTGGGCTTCAGAAGCATAAAAGAGCCTGTCGTTGCGAGCGCAGCACCAAATGTGCTTAGAACAGTGGCAGAGCTGAATGAAGGAACAGTGCAGACTGCAATACAGCAGCTTGGAAACTCGCTGTTCTACATAGCCCTGCTCGGCATAATGCTCCTCATAGCCCGTGCAGCTTATGCAGCATTCAGAAAAAAAAGCGACACAGAAAAAATAATGAAGGACATATTTTATGTAGCAATACTAAGTACGTGGCTCATTGCCACGCTGTACTCAGTAACAAAAGGAATAAGATTCGTGCTGCTGGTGGTGCCGGCATTCAGCATAGCATTCGGAGTGGCATTCGGGCTGGCTTCAGGGTGGATAAGCAGCTTTGCAGCCAGAGAATTCAAAGTGCCCAAGATAGTATTTATGGCAGCAATATTTCCCTTCCTCATACTGGTGTTTCCCGGACTGACGTTCAACGGAGATATTGTAAAGGAATCAAAAACAGTAGTCCAAAACGATATTCCGTTGGTCAATGACGCATGGTATAGCTCCCTAACCGCAATCAGAGACAATTCTGAAGAAAACGCTGTAATAACCTCGTGGTGGGACTTCGGGCACCATTTCAAAGCGCTTGCTGACAGGCCTGTTACTTTCGATGGCACAACACAGCTGACAATGCAGGCGCACTGGGTAGGCCGCATGCTGAGCACACACGATGAAACGGAGGCAATAGGCATACTCAGGATGCTTGACTGCGGCGCAGTAACAGCACAGGAAAACCTGTCAAAAATCGTGGAGGATGACCCGAATGACGTGAGGGGAATACTGCTGGTGAAAAAAATAATACTCATGGGCAGGGAAGAGGCAAGGCAGCAGCTGCTTAATGAGGGACTGACAGACGAGCAGGCAGATGATATTCTTGAAAGAACCCATTGCAGTCCGCCGCAGGCATTCGTTATAGCATCAGAAGACATGGTGGGAAAATCAGGCGTATGGGGCCACTTCGGATCATGGAACTTCACAAAAGCAGACATATTCAAGGCAACAATGGACAGCACAGAAGGAGAGGCAGTGCAGTACATGAAGGACAAATTCGGGATAAGCGAGCAGGAAGCAATTGGCATTTATGAGCAGGTGCAATCAATTGGAGATGACGACGGGGCAGCAGACGCATGGATAGGGCCCTGGAACGGGTTTGCAGGAGTGGAAGGATGCAATGCCGGAGAGATTATAACATGCGGAGACGGGCTGAGGATAGACACAAACAGCTATGATGCGTGGTATCCAACTCCTGAGGGCAATTTGCACCCGCTATCCTTCAGCTACCTGACAGCAGAAGGAATTGTAAGAAAAGAGTACACGAACAACACCATCCCCCAGAATCTCGGAATTGTGCTTGCGCCGTCAGGAAGCGGCTTTGTAAGAATAGCCGGAAGCCCTGACATTGTTGACGGCATATTCTCGCGGCTGTACTACCTGAAAGGGCACGGGCTCAAGCACTTCAAGCTTCTTACACAGCAATACGGATTCACAGGAACAAACGTATGGGTATGGGAAGTGGACTGGGAAGGAAAGCAGACGAACATTGTGGATGAACTGAAACCAGTTGAAGTCAAGACTGCTGCTGCTTCAGGAGACGAAGTAACGCTGAACTACATCGGCTACTTTGATGACGGCACAGTGTTTGACACGTCAATACAGGAAGAAAACGTTACCTCTGAAACAGCGTTTAACGAAAGCTTTTCCTACAGGCCGTTCACGTTCAGACTTGGGCAGGGCGCAGTCATCGCGGGATTTGAAGAAGGGCTTATCGGCGCAAAGCTGGAAGAAGAGAAAATAATAGAAGTGCCGCCTGAAAAAGGATACACAGAGCCGGGGCATCCGCTGTACAACCGGACAATTTACTTCAAAATCAAAATTACGAACATAAAATAAAAACACAAGCGCAGGTAGCATAACAAATGAAAACATTTGCAGTTATTCCTGCATTCAACGAAGAAAAAAACATAGCTGCGGTAGTCAAATCCGTAAAAAAACACTCAAAAAACATAGTTGCAGTGGACGACGGCTCGCAGGACAGAACATATGAGGAAGCAAAAAAAGCAGGCGTTACTGTGCTAAGGCACATCATCAACCTCGGCAAAGGAGCTGCGATGCGCACAGGAAGCGAATTTGCATTAAAAAACGGCGCAGAAGCAATCCTTTTCATTGACAGCGACGGCCAGCACTCGGCAGAAGACATTCCCCGGCTTGAAAAAGAGCTTGACGGAGCGGATGTAGTGTTCACCTACAGAAACCTGAGAAGCGCCAGCATGCCTGCGATTAAGAAGTTCGGAAACTTTGTGCTTAACGCGATGCTAAGCAAACTGTTCAGGATAAAAATAACAGACACACAATGCGGCATGAAAATAATGACTGCTGATGCCTACCGAAAGCTGCACCTGATATCAAGCGACTACAACATAGAATCAGAAATCGCAGCCAAAACAGGCAAAAACAAGCTGCGGTTCAGGCAGCTGCCCATAGAAACCATCTATACGGATGCGTACAAAGGCACAACAGTGTTCCACGGAATTCAGATAGCCATGAACATGATCTGGTGGAAGATCAGCAGGTAGCATACTTCCTCCTTGCCAAAACCCGCTTATTAATTCCCTGCCCTTAAATTTTAGGGGGGGAATGAGCGGGTCTGATGCAGGAAGCCCTGTCGAAAAACAATGAGCAAATAATTAACTTTAAAAAAACAACAGCAGTTGCACAAACAAAATGGCACTTGGAATCCAGGTATTCGGGCTCGCATTCAGCGCTCTCATGCTGTACATGTCGTTCCTGTACTACAAAAAAAAGGAATTCACGCTGACCGAATGGAGCTTCTGGGCGGTGTTTGCGCTTTTTTTTGCGGCGATATCAGTCTTTCCTGAGATACTTGACCCGATTGTAAAAAGCCTGAATTTAGGAAGAAAACTGGACCTGCTGATTATACTGGGCTTCATGTTCCTGATAGCAGCGACGTTCTACACATACAGGGTAACAAGGCACACAGACAAGCGCATGGAAACCTTAGTCAGAAACATGGCGCTGGAAAGGAACGGGAAGAAGAGGAATTGACACCTGCCAAAACCCAGCCAATCTCTTTTGAATTTTTTCTCCATTGCGATGATGAAGCTGGGGCATCCACAAAACACAAACCTTAAAAATTATTCATCGCTTGCCTGTCTACAATGAAAATACTTTTTGTGCTGGAAAACTATTATCCGCACATCGGCGGGGTTGAGACTGTTTTCAGGAACCTTGCTGAAGGGCTGGCAAAAAAGCACGAAGTTACCGTAATAACGCACCTTCTGAAAGGCGCCAAAAAAAATGAAGTCCTGAATGGCGTCAGGATAAAGCGCATAAGCTGCATGCAGAGCAGGTATTTGTTCAGCTTTTTAGCAATACCCTCTGCTTTAAGGGAAGCAAAAAAAGCAGACATAATTCACACCACCACGTTCAACGGAGCTTTGCCGGCGTGGATTGCATCAAAGATTGCCGGGAAAAAATGCGCAATAACAGTGCATGAGGCATGGATAGGAAAATGGAAAGAGTACACAGACATGAATTTCATGCAGGCAGCGGCGCACGAATTCCTTGAAAAGCTGATTTACCTGCTGCCGTTTGACAAATACGTCGGGGTGTCAAATTCAACAAAGCAGCAGCTGCTCGGGATAGGAAAAAGGGCTGAGAAAACAGCAGCAGTATACAACTCAGTTGACTACAATCATTTTAATCCAAAAAAGAACAACGGCGGCAGCGTAAGAAAAAAATACGGGCTGCAAAAAAAATTTGTTTGCCTGACTTACGGAAGGCCGGGGCCAAGCAAGGGGATAGAGTACGCAGTCAAAGCAATCCCCAAAATCAGTATTCCCAGCCTGAAATTTGTGTTCATATTAAGCAGGGACAGGCAATACTTTTCCAAACTGAGAAAACTCAAGGCGCTTGTCAGCAGGTTAAGCATTGCGGACAAAGCGCTGTTTCTTGAGCCTGTTCCGTACAATGAGCTGCCGCAGCACATAAAAGCAGCAGACTGCGTAGTAGTTCCCAGTTTATCAGAAGGATTCGGGTATACGGCAGCAGAGGCATGCGCGCTGGGAGTGCCTGTCATTGCGACTAATACAACTTCTCTGCCTGAGGTAGTTTCAGGAAAGCATCTGCTGGTTGCACCAAAAAACAGCCAAGAAATAGCTGCGGCGGTTGAGAAGATATACCGCAAAAAATATGATAAATCGCCCCTGAAGAAATTTTTGCCAAAGGAAAACATTGACGGCTACATGAAAATATACGAGGAGCTGCTCAGATGGAAATAATAATGGTGCGGCATGGAAAGACAATTTTTGCCGACGAGAACAGGTTTGAAGGCTGCTCAAGCGTGAATCCGCTTACAGATGAAGGCGTAAAGTATGCGAAAGACGCTGGCAATTATTTGAAAAGCCGCGGAGTAACTGCAATATACTCCAGCCCGCTGGCAAGGGCAAAGCAAACTGCAGATATAATTTCAGATACTGCAGGCATACCAGTCAAGACTGATGAACGGCTCAGGGAAATATGCTACGGCAGCTGGGAAGGAAAAGCAAAAAGCGAAGTGGAAGGCAGCCAAGAATGGAAAGAAAGGCAGAATGACAAATACAACTACATCCACCCCGGCAAAAACTCTGAAGGGCATGAAGGCGAAAGCTACGGCAGCGCAGAGAAAAGAGCTAAGCTGGCATTTGAAGAAATAAAAAAAGAAGGCGGCACAGCAGTTGTGGTGTGCCATATCGGAATAATAAGAGTGGCACGCAGAATTTTTGAAAACATCCCTGAAAAAGACGCTGCAGATTTCTGGATAACCGCTGATGAAATATACAATGTTAAATTGAATGGGGACGCTAAAGCAGAAGTAGTTAAGTTCAGGTAACACTTTGCCTCTCGGTCTGCGCTACGTTTCCTTTTTCTCCCTCCCTTAACTTTTAGGGGGGAGAAAAAGGAAAATGGCTGTAAAATGGACATTAAACGCCGAGAATTCTATGAAATTGCTTCTTTACACTCATTCGGATGGTCGGTGCAGATGCCGTCAGCGCTCCACTCTTTGAGATTTTTCCACAGCTGCTTCTTTGCTTTCATATCGTTTGCCAGCGGATGCGCAGGACTGGTGGAAACATGCAGCTCAGGAGAAACGACAAACACTTTTTTGCCGAGGTCATGGCACTTTTTAACAAATCCTGCTGAAAGCAAGCTGCCCTGCCACTCATCAGCCCAGACAAAATCGTAATGAGGAAAGTCTGCGAGGTCTGCCATCGCGTAAACGCTCGGATACTTTGACCGGCATTCATGCTGCGTGAACAATTCATCCTCGCCAACTGACATCGCAATTTTCAGCTTTGGCTGAAGCTGCCTGAGCTGCCGGGCAACTTCCTTTGTCGGATCAAAAACAAGTGCGCGGCTGTAAATATTGAAGCCGGGATTTGCCCTGCTGAAAGACTCAAAAGCCTGAACAACAAGCTCAGCGATTTTTTCCTCAGTTGAATCCTTAATTTGAACAGCCAATAATGTTTCGGGCTTTGCGTGCTGTTTAAATAATTCCAAAACCTCTTTCAGAGCAGCGATTGGATGATTTTTCACTAAACCTAATTCAGCAATCTTTTGGAGGGTTTGCTCAGTAACGTCTAAATTAACGCCGTACAAGCGGCTAAGATTCCTGTCATGAGTAACCACAACATGCCTGTCCTGCGTTCTATGAACGTCAAGCTCAATGCCGAAACCGCCCTGCAAAGCACTCTTCAAAGCTTCAGGGCTGTTTTCAGGAAAAGCAATCAATCCGCGGTGAGCGAGGATTTGCATTTGAGCAGAAGATTAGCTATGACATATATTATTTTCTATTTGTGGCCCTGATACCCGGCATAATGTCTTCTTACAACAGAAATCAAAGAGTCGTGAATTTTGCCATTAGCAGATACCATCCTGTTAAGCCAAATTATTTTCACTCGGAAGAACTATACTTTTGCAGCCTTAAAATTCTCCTCAAAGTTCTTGACGTCCTCAGGCGTGCCCAAGCCCCAGACTTCGTTGCAGATTGCTGCCTTAATGGTTTTGCCTCGGACAAGGAGGCGCTCGTACACCGGAGCAACGTAGTACTCGTTCTTTATCTTCATGCCTTTTGCAATCATTTCCTCGGCAGCAGAAACAAAGTCGCTGCCCCTGCTGAAGAAATAGCCGCCGATGTTTGCGTAGTCTGAAATTCTGACTTTCTCAGCAACCTGCGAAACTGTATGGGAACCGTCAAACTTCGTGAAGCTCCACTTTTCGCCTTCAGCCTTGAAAACAGGAATCGCTCCTGCAACTCCTTCGGGGATGCTTGCAACAAGATTGTTATATTCGTCGTTCCTGAAAAAGTGGTCGCAGTCGCTGACTATCAACGGTTCGTCATTGTTGATAAACTCTTTTGCCAATAGCACAGTGCAGGCAGCGCCTTCGGTAACATAATCAATCACTATAACCCTTATTTCAGGCGAGAAAATTTCTTTCAGTTTAGCGTCAAGCTGAAAGCGGTCAACATGCTCTTTGCGGATAATGAAGATTAAGTCAGAATTTTTTGAAAACGGCAGCGATTCCACAGCCCACTTCACCATGGGCTTGCCCCTGATTTCTATAAGCGGCTTAGGAGTATCAATGCCTGCTTTGGTAAACCTTGAGCCAAGACCTGCTGCCGGAATAACGATGTTCATTTTTCCTTATAGTATTTGTTGAAGTACTCCACGTCTTCCGGAGTGCCCAATCCCCACATGGAATCAACAGCAAGTATTTGAATTTTATCCCCTCTTGCAATCAATTCATTGAAAACAGGGCAGACGTAAAACTCGTTGTTTCTGCGGATGTCCTTGCGAATCATTTCCTTTGCTGCCCACACAAAATCCTTTCCGTGGCGGAAATAATACAAGCCAACAGTGGCGTTTGACGAAATAGGCACTTTTTCAGCCACCTGCACGACATACCCTTCAGGGTCAGCTTTGGCAAAGCTCCATCTTGGGTTGGTCGCTGAAAATACAGGGATTAAGCCAGATACTTCTTCCGGCAAATTTTCCAAAGCAGATTCAATATCTGCCATGAAATACTGGTCAGCGTTGTAGACAATCAGCTCATCGTCGTTATTGATAAGCTTTTCCGCCAAAAGCACAGTGCAGGCAGCACCTTCTGTAATGCCATCTGTAACAATTATCCGTATTTTGTCTGAGTAAATTTCTTTCAGCTTCCGGTCAAGCTGGAAATTGTCAACGTGCTCTTTCAGAACAATAAAGATAAAGCTTTCATCAGCGTACGGAATTGAGTCTGTAGCCCACTTCACCATGGGCTTGCCCCTTATCTGTATCAGCGGCTTGGGCAGAGCATAACCTGCTTCCTTAAACCTTGAGCCGCGTCCTGCCATCGGAATAACTACGTTCATTTGCATCACCTATAGGTTTGTAACAGCTGAATACGACTCCTTTAATTCAGACATTGTTTGCGTGCGCCTCTGAAAAATATCTGCCGTCTGCCTGTAAAGATGGGTAAACAAATCATAAAGCTTCAAATATTTTTGGTGAGCTTCCATGTCCGGCTGAATGATTTTTTTTATTTTGGCAACAGCAGCAGCAGACTTCAGGTCAGGAAATATGCCGGCTGCGACCGCAGCAATCATGAAAGCTCCGAGAGATGTGGTTTCAAACTCCTCCAGAACAGCGACTTCCTTGCCTGAAATGTCAGCTTTCAGCTTGCATATGTAGTCAATGCGCGCCAGTCCGCCTGAGATTCTGATACGATTGACTTTCACACCTTTTGCCTCAACTGCGCGCAGCATATGAAGGGTGTTGAAGCCGGCTGCCTCAAAAATGCTTCGCATAATGTCCTTGCGGTTATGGATGCGCTCAAGGCCGAAGAACATGCCGCGGACATGCGGGTCAGCGACAGGAACCCGCTCACCGAGCAGATAAGGCAAAAAGATAAGGCCGCGCGCTCCAAGGGAGCTTGCCCTGGCCTCGTTCTCCATTATCTCATAAATGAGGTTGTCACGAATCGGATAGCTGTCGCCGTAGAAGCAGTCCTTGGCCCACTCTATTATGCCGCCTTCAATGTTGTTGGAGCCGCCGACAATGTGCATTTTCGGATTGCTGAAAGGCTGAGCCAGAATGCCGCTGCCAGGCGGAGTTTTAATCGCTGAATAGACGCGGAAGCTGCTGCACGTGCCGCAGACATGGGAAACCTCTCCTTCCTCCACTGCGCCAGCGCCCCAAAAAGCGCATATGGCATCGTAAGTAGATACTATCACTTCAACATCCCCCAATCCAAGCTCCTGCTTCAGCTCTTCCCTGACAGGGCCTGCAGCAGTGCCTATGCCGACTACCCTCGGCAGCACATCCTCCGTAAGATTCAAATGCTTCAGAAGCTGCCGGGGATATGACTTCGTTTCATTGTCAAAGTAAAATTTTTCCGCATTGAGGTAATCTGTAACAAACTGGCCAGTCAGCCTGTAAATAAGAAAGTCATCAGAAGCCATGAACTTAGCTATTTTAGCGAAAACACCGGGCTTGTTTTCCTTCAGCCACATAATCTTCGGAAACATGTAGTTTGGCTCAGCCAGATGATTCTGGTTTGCGAACAGATAAGCAAAGTCCTTCCGCAGAGTGCGCGCCTGCTGGATGCTGCGCTTGTCGCTCACCATGATAACATTATGCGCAACAGCGCCATTGCTGTCAAGCATAACAAGGCAGGAAGAAGAGGACGTAACTGAGATGTGCGTAATCTGCTTCCTGATTTCAGAATCCAAAGCAGCGATAACCAATTTTGCCTGGTCGAACCACTCATCAGCATCCTGCTCAACTACCTGGCCGTCAATGAAAGTTTTGACAGGCAGCCAGTGCTTGGCAATCGCCCTGCCTGCCTCATCAAAAACAACCGAGCGGACACTCTTCAGCCCCAGGTTCAGGATGAGAATGTACATGGATTTCGAGGTGGTGCGGATGATTAAAAATTTTTTGATTTGGCGTCAGCTTCAGGCTCAACACTGCCATGCAAGCGGTCCTTCAACCTTACCCAAGCGCATGCCAGCCGTTCCTTCAAAGTGGCCTGTAGCCCGCCGAACTTTTTCTGGTTAAAACTGACGGCAGGTATTGCGCCATGGCGCCAGTGCTCGGTGAAGCAGCTGGCATACGGGTTAAAACGGAAAACATAGCCGCGGGCAGTAAAGCGATGGCCAAGCTCAACGTCCTCGCACTGGTTCCAGAACAAGGATTCGTTCCACTTAACGTTTTTCCAGACAGATTTTTTGAGCATGATTAAGCCGCCGTTGGGGTATATCCAGCTGTCCCAGTCGCGGTAATCCAGCAACGCAATTATGCCAGGAAGCTGCGAGCAGCATGACGTAACCCAGTCAGCTGCCCTGACATTGCCTGCTGCATGCTGAACGCATGACAGCACTTCAAAATTGTTGCCGTACCGCTGCATGCCCTCAAACCAGCCGTCGTTAAGGGATAAGCGGTCGTGCAAAACCATTATGTTTTCATACTTAGCAGCTTCGCAAATAATGTTTTTCTTCTTAGTAATCCACCCGCGGTCATCCTGCTCGGAAAAAGGGATGTAGCGGAAAAACGGCTCGTTGCGCTCAAAATAAGTGCCGCACACAATAATTTCGTAGTTGGGAATGTTCTGCTTCCTGACGGAAGCAATGAGGTTTTCCATGTCCCCGTTGCGCTTGCCGTTGGTAATTATGCCGAAGGTCCACTTGTCAATGGAATCATTAGGGATTAAGACTGAATTGGTTTTTTTAACAATAAAAGTTGCGGAGTCTGATTGAATTATCTCGGCATTGCCCCTGAACAGCAGCTTTACTTCTTTCCGGAGCTTTTCAGCGCTGAGAATACTGTTTGAACTGAAGCGGATGACTAAATAACTGCCAACTTTCAATGCCAGAAACCATTCTTTCAAAAGGATTTTGTAATATTTTGTTGCATTGATTAAGTTTTCGCTGAAAACAAAGTCAAGCGACTCTGCAGGAGCAAACTCTTTCAAGGAATAATAATTGCCAGGAACCCTGTAGAAATGCGGCGCATTCACAGCAGATTTTTCGCTGGCATCAACACCGCTGCCATTCAGAAAAGACTGGAAGTCCATCAGCGTAAAGCGCAAACGGGATGTTTTTAAAGTTTTCCTGCCTGTTATGGTTTACTTTACAACCAGTATCTCCGAAACTGCCTTAGTTCCATCCACTGCGCCCTATTTCCTCCTCCCTTAAATTTCGAAGGGAGGAGGAAATAGAGCGCAGCAGCACGAACCGCCCCGGATGCAATCGGAGATACTGACAACAGCAAAAGGTTTAAATACATACGGCAGCAGTTCAAACGCATGGCAAAAAGGGCGGGCAGGGCGGCTATTGCCCTGTACCTTGGGCTGCTGGCGCTGCTTCTGGTCATTCTTATTGTTCATGCGTTCAGGATATATCCGCTTGAGTCAGGATTTTTTACAAGGTATATG
>JACPMZ010000013.1 GCA_016185705.1 Candidatus Woesearchaeota archaeon | reverse complement strand
TGCTGCGAAACTAGTGTAAAAACAAAAAGACCCGAAAACAACATGCAAAAACAAAAGGTTTTTATAGGCGATATGCGGGTTACTGGTCATGGCTGCTGAGAACATTCAGGTTGTGGTGCTGGCTGTTATTATAGGAACGCTGGCTGCAATTGTCTATTCATTAAGAATTCTTGTTTTGATGGAGCGGCGTGTTGCCAGGATTGACGAAAACCTTCTTGCGATTACAAGGCGCATAGCTGCTGAGGAGATTAAGATTGAGGCAGAGGAGAGAAAGATTGAGCGCGCTTTCAGCAGAAGGAAAAAGAGGCGTTAAGCTTCTATCAGCTCTTCAAACATCAGGCCTTTTCTTTTAACCAGCTCAACCGATGCAGAGAAGCTGCTTCCTGACTGCTTCAGGTCTTCTAATGAAAGAAAATACCATTTCATGTCATCAAACCTCATTCCAATCCATGCTTCTGCTCCGAATATTGAAGCAAACTGCTGAAGCTCTGCTACTTCCTTTGCTGTCAGGTACTTGCTGGAATTCCTGCTTGCCTTGCACTCAATGGCCAGCCGTCTTGAGCCGTTGCTCGCTAATACGTCAGGGCTCGGATACCTTGAAGAGCCGCTTCCGGCAATCCGCACAGTGGCAAAGCCCTTGCTCCAGAACAGGTGAATCAGCTCGCGCTCAGCGTTTATTCCCTTTGATTTGCGGCTCATGGCCAGATTATGTTTGCGTAGTATAAATTTTTAACTAACGCTTATCCACCAAACACCATTTGGGGACAGCAATGAAAATCAGCAGCAATCATCTAAACCCTGACTTTCATAAAATCCTTGGCAGCTGTTGCATTGTCAAACACTGTCCGCGCATCCTCTTCTATTTGCTGGGTGTTTTTGTATCGCTGCGAGAAATGGGTCAGTATAAGCTTTTTTACGTTTGCCTTGTTTGCTATTAATCCGGCCTGCCCTGCTGTTAAATGCTTGTATTCGCTTGCTTTTTCTTCCATGTTGCTTGCATAGGTTGATTCGCATACTAATAGGTCTGCGTCTTCTGCTAAATCAATGCAGCTTTTGCAGATTGATGTATCGGCAATGATTGTTAATTTCTTTCCTTTTGTCAGGTCAGTTGCCTCATCCGGCTCTACTGTCTTGCCCTCCCATTTGATGCTGTGGCCGTCCTGAAGCTCTCCAAGCAGCGGTCCATGGGGAATGCCAAGTTTCTTTACAACATCTGTTTTGATGTGGCGCTGCTCATGTTCAACGATGCTGTAGCCGAAGGATATTACTGAGTGGTCAAGCTCCGCTGCTTCTATGCGGAAATCCTTGTTCTGGAAAACAATGCCCGGCTTTACCTCTATTATTTTGTACTCAAACGTCGGCTCAAACTGCAGGGCTTCTTTCAGCTTTTCAAACAGCTTTTTGCTTCCCGCAGGCAGGTATATTTCCATTACGCCGGAGTAAGTGTTGCTTCCGCTGCTTATGGTCTGCAGCAGCCCTGCCAGTCCCAGAACGTGGTCGCCGTGCCAGTGGCTTATCAGTATCTTGGTTATCTTTACCAGGTTGATTCCTGCTGTCTTCATCTGCCTCTGCGTGCCTTCGCCGCAGTCAACAAGAATTCCCTGGTTCTTGTAGCTGACAAATAAAGACGAATGGTTCCGTTCCTTTGTCGGCACCATGCTTGAAGTGCCCAAAAAAGTTATTTCCATGATGATAACGTGGTTGGGAAGCGTATTTAAGCGTTGCGGCTGTGTTAAGCCCTGTTTCCAGGTGAACACCGCCGCTTATATTCTTCGCTGAATGCCCGCTGCTTTTTTCCCTCTCCTTAATTTTTAGGGGAGGGAAAAAAGCAGCGGAAAGTAATAAGAAAGGTTGCAAAATGGAACAGAAGCAGCGCATTTTTGGCAGAGTGTTCAGTTAACAGATGCACTTAACATTGCCAAAAGTTTTATAACTTATCTTAAATTACTTTTTCATTATGGCTGAGCTTGAGTTGACCAGGGGGAAGATTCAGGACACCATGAAGGCCGTTCGCTTTCACGAGTTTGGCGGGCCTGAGGTGCTTAGCTACGAGACTGTTCCTGTTCCGCAGATAAGGCCTGGCGAGGCGCTTGTCAGGGTGAAAGCTGCTTCCATCAACCACGTTGACCTGCTGGTTGAGGAAGGCAGGCTGTTCAGCATTCAGCTGCCGCACATTCCTGGAGCAGACGTTGCAGGGGTTGTTGAGCGCATTTCAGGCGCTGGAAGCGATGAGGGCATTATAGGAAAAGGTGTTGTTGCCTATCCTGTGCTTGCCTGCTTCCACTGCAGGAACTGTGTTTCAGGCAACCACAACGTCTGCCTGAGCTACCGCTACCTTGGAAGGGATGTGAACGGCTCCTACGCTGAGTATGTTGCTGTTCCTGCCAAGAACCTTGTGCAGATGCCTCCCAACATGAGCTTTCAGGAAGCTGCCTCAATTCCTGTTGCTTTCCTGACTGCATTCCACATGATTATGCGGAAGGCAAAGGTGCAGAGGGATGAGACAGTGCTTGTTCTGGGCGCGGGCGGGGGAATTGGAGTCGCATCAATACAGATGGCGATGATTGCAGGCGCAAATGTCATTGCTGCTGCCTCTGCTGAAGAGAAGCTGAAGAAATGCTATGCCCTGGGGGCTGACTATACTATAGACTACTCCAAAAAAGATTTAGTTGAGGAGGTAATGGATATAACCGGCGGCAGGGGTGTGGACGTTGTCATTGACCCGATTGGCAGCGCTACCTTCAGCAAGAGTTTGGCTTCGCTGGCAAAGAACGGCAGGCTTGTTGTGTGCGGCATAACATCAGGCAGCCAGGCAGCATTTAACATTCGCGATGTCTATGTGCATCAGCGCGAGATTCTCGGAACCATTACAGGCACTATGCCGGATTTTCTTGAGGTTATCCGTCTCGCAGCAGAAAGGAAGCTCCGCCCGGTGATTGACAGCATTTATCCCTTGAGCGGTGCTGCTGAAGCGCAGAAAAGGCTGCTCTCACGGAAGTCATTCGGCAAGATAGTGCTGTCGGCATGACGGTTTATCTCAGCATGCTGATTTTAATTTTGGTTGTCAGGTTTTCTGGCGCTGGTTTGCGGGGTAGTGGGGCTGCTGGGACTTTCGATGCGCATCGCAGCTGCTTGTTCGAACCCAGACTGCAGCGTTTTTCTTGCAAACCCGAACGCTGAGTGTTGGCCAAGTTGCACTACAGCCCCTTAAGCTCTGGAGAACCAGAACCTATTCTTAAATTTATGCGGTTGCAAAGCGGTGCAGAAAATCTCACCTCCAACCGCTTCTTAAGCTCGCTGCCTTTTCATCTCCCCCTGACTTTTAAGGTGAGATGAAAAGGCAGCGATAGCAGTTTTATAGGTTTTCCACAAATTTTTCACAGCGCGAAGTAACAAAGCTTAAATACTGACTTCCAGCACTTTCGGCTTATGCAGGAAAAAATTACAGCTCAGTTCAGCAGCAATCAGATAATTACTGAGTCCTCTGACGCTGCCAAGGAGCTTTACGATAAGAGCAGGTACGGAACTCTTACCGCTGACAACAGGGTGCAGCTGTCTTTTATTGAAGCCATGTACTTGATGGAGAAGGAAAAGCTTGTTGTGGTTGACCGCAGAAGCAAGGAAATTTCCGCTGAAGCCCTGCAAAAGAAAGCAAAGAATCTCAGCCCTAACTTCTGGGTGAGGTACGCTGTTTACAAGGACATCAGGGACCGCGGCTACATCATAAAGACTGCCTTAAAGTTTGGCGCTGACTTCAGGATTTATGACCGCGGCGTAAAGCCGGGCGAAGACCACGCGCGCTGGATAGTTTATCCGGTGCATGAGTCCGAGCATCTGACCTGGTATGAGTTTGCTGCCAAGAACAGGGTTGCGCATTCTACGAAAAAGCGGCTTCTGGTAGGGGTTGTGGATGACGAAAATGATGTTTCTTACTGGGAAATCAGGTGGATGCGGCCCTGAGCCACTCTGCCCAAGCGATAAATGATAGTTTTGCGGCGTACCGTTTAATTGAGGGATGTTTATTCTCGACTATTCAAATAGGCTGTTGCGGACAGGCGGAGCCAACTGTCACAAATCGCTTTTTCTTCAGTTCTATCAGTCAAATTACGGGGGAGATCCTATGATTTTTTCCAAGAAACTTTTTTAGGGGTCTTACTCCGGTTTTTCAGACAATAGACTTCCAGAGTGGCAACATTACTTCTATTTACTTATAATTAGTTATAATTTACTTCTAATCCGTCGTTTGATACATATCATAGAAATACATTGAAATACTTCTAATTTACTTCTTATAACTAATGGAAGTAAATCAAATAATCTCAATTATTGAAGGGGGAGAAACTCAGGATATAGGGGGGCATATTATGTTCTGGAGGGGGGAGAATGAGCAAGTCTAAGCCTGACAATAATAACATAGGAAAGGCTTTAAACAGCATAGATGATGTTGTCAGGGCAATGTCTAAGCCTGACAATAATAACATAGGAAACGCTGGTGAATACTTTATCGCATCGGTACTTTCATCGAGAGGATATATCACTACTATGACATTAGGAAGAGCTGAAGCTTATGATATTATTGCAATAAGACCAGATGGTAAGACAATAAAGATACAAGTAAAAACAGCGTGGTATGACAATCACGTATTTAGGTTATCACCTAAAGATGAAATTGATAAGTCTACCGAAACATATTATGCGTTTGTAGCACTAAAGGAAAATAAAAAGCCATGGGACTATTTCATTGTTCCTTCAGAAATAGTATCTAAAAGTGTAAGGGAAGCACATAAGAGCTGGTTAAGTACGCCTGGAAAAAAAGGACAGAAGCATAATGAGAGTGCAGTGAGGTTATTTAGATCAAAACCCAGTAAATACTGCCCTTCTTGGTTTACTCAAGACTTAATAGATTCTTATAAAAATAGTATAAAAGCAATAGAAAAAGATGAAGGTACTGCAAATGTCAAATAACGGCGCTAATCTCGGATTTGAACAAAAGCTTTAGCAGGCAGCAGATAAGCTAAGAAGCAACATGGATGCCGCCGAATACAGGCACGTTGTTCTCGGCTTGATATTTCTCAAGTACATATCAGACGCATTCACATGGTGAACGGTACAGTTTTGCTGGCAAATGCGTTAATAGCGTTTGTAAAAAGGTTCCTTCTTGGTTGCAGCGCCCAACAGCAAAATATATAATAGATAATCCCTGCTTTCATCAGTCATGGCTGATGGAAACCTGGCGGCGTCAAAAGTTCTGGAGCTTGTGAAGCAAAAAGGCCCTGTCATTCCCGTGCAGATTTCAGTTGAAATAGGCACCAACAGCTTGCTGGCTTCTGCTCTCCTTTCAGAGCTTGTTTCCAATAAGAGTCTGAAGCTGAGCAGCCTGAAGGTTGGGGGCACTCCGCTTTACTATGCTCCTGGCCAGGAGGATAAGCTGCAGAACTACACGAAGTATTTGCATGATAAGGAGCAGAAGGCTTATGACTTTCTTAAGTTAAAACTTGTGCTCAGGGACCGGGATTTGGAGCCCGTGGTGCGCGTTGCCCTGAGGCAGATTAAGGACTTTGCCCATCCCCTGAATGTACAGCAGGGATATGATGTTGAGTTGTTCTGGAAATGGTATCTCCTGAGCAATGAGGATGCAGAGCCATTGATTAAGGACATCCTTGAGCCTGACGGGAAGCTGTCTGAGGTTCAGAAAACAATTGAGACTGAAAAAGTGCAGAAAACCATTCCTGTTGAGGCAAAGCAGCCGGTTGCTGTTAAAAAAACAGCGGTTGCTGCCTCTGCTGACCTGATGAAGACTGTTATGAACTTTTTCAGCAAAAGCAGGATTGAGGTTGTTGACCGCTTGGAGACAAAGAAAAAGTCCGCTGAGTTCCTTATATCAGTGCCCAGCGCTGTTGGCAGAGTTAAGTATTATTGCATGGTAAAGGAAAAGAAGATATGCAATGACGCTGATTTGAGCACCGCTTATGTCAGGGGGCAGGCTAAAAACCTTCCTGTCCTCTTTTTAGCTACTGGGCAGCTCAGCAAAAAAGCTTCTGCGATGCTTGGCAGGGAGTTTGAAAAGATAAATTTCAAGCGGATATAATAAAATGGGCGTTCAGATAACAGAGCTTCTGTTTAAAAAGGATATTGAAATTTCGGATTTAAAAAACAAAACTGTTGCTGTTGACGCTCCCAATCACCTTTACCAGTTCCTTTCAACGATAAGGCAGCGCGATGGCTCATTGTTTACCGATGCAGAAGGAAACGTAACTTCGCACTTGATTGGACTGCTTTCCCGCACTGCAAATTTGCTTAGGCAGGGGCTTAAGCTTGTTTATTCCTTTGACGGCACCGTTCCTGATCTGAAAAAAGCAGAGACGAAAAAGCGTGCCGCTGCAAAAATTGACGCTGAAAAAAGGCTTGAGGAGGCCGAAGAAAGAGGCGATTTGGAGGCGATGCGCAAATACGCAGCAAGAACCTCCCGCCTGACTCCTGAAATGCTTGAAGAAGCTAAAAAGCTTCTGGAAGCGTTAGGCGTTCCATACGTTGACGCGCCTTCAGAAGGCGAGGCGCAGGCCGCCTACATGGCAAAAAAAGGCGATTGTTACGCGGTTGCCAGCCAGGACGCTGACTGCCTTCTTTTCCAGTCTCCGCTTTTAATAAGAAATTTGTCAATTACAGGCAGGAAAAAGGTTGCGGGCAAAATAAGCTACAGGAACGTAAATCCTGAACTTTTTTCATTGAAAGAAAATCTTAAGCGCCTCGGCATTAGCCAGGAGCAGCTTATATCGCTTGCCATGCTCGTTGGCACAGACTACAACAGCGGCGGCATTCCCGGAATCGGGCCTAAAAACGGGCTGAAGCTGGTTAAGGAGCATAAAAAGCCGGCGCTGATATTCAAAGCAGCTGACTGGGATGAGCATTTTAACGTCAGCTGGAATGAGGTGTTTAAGCTGATTGAAAACATGCCAACCACTGATAATTACAGCATTGAGTTCGGCAAAGTCAGCAGGGAAAAAACAATGAAGCTTTTAGTTGACCGGCACGGCTTTTCGCAGGAGCGGGTTGAGAACGCGCTCTCCGGGCTTGTTGAAGCAGAGGAAAGCACAAAGCAAAAGGGGCTGAGCGACTTTGCCTGACCTGAAAGCGCATCTTAAAAGCAAACTGGCAAAGAGCCAGCTTGGTCTGGTAAGGAACGCTTTTGACATTGTTGGCAGTGTTGCTTTGCTTGAGATTCCGCGTGAACTGAAAAAAAAGCAAAAAATCATAGCAAATGCTGTCCTTCAGGCGCACAAAAATATTAAAGCAGTTTATGTGGAAGTTGGCGGCAGAAAAGGCAAGCTGCGGCTGCAAAAGCTGCAGTGGCTCGCAGGCAGCAGAAATACAGAAACTGTTGCAACAGAGAATGGCGTTCAATTAAAGCTTGACGTAGCCAAGGTTTATTATTCGCCGCGGCAGGCTTCAGAGCGGAAGCGGATATATCAGCAGGTGAAGAGCGGCGAGGAAGTCCTTGTCATGTTCTCAGGCGCTGCGCCTTACGTGATTGAGATTGCGAAGCACACAAACGCTGAAAAGGTTTTCGGAATTGAAGTGAACAGGGCAGCCCATAAGTATGCTGCTGAAAACGTTAAGCTGAACAAAGTGGATGCTAAAGTAAAGCTGTACTGCGGCGATGTTAAAAAGATTTTGCCGCAGCTTGGCAGTTTCAGCAGAATCGTCATGCCTCTGCCTAAAGGCGCCGGGCATTATCTGGGCATTGCATTGAAGCACACAAAGCACAACGGCGCAGTCCATTTCTATGATTTCCAGCCGCAGGCAAAGATACCTTTTGCTTCAGTTGAAAAAGTCAGGGCTGCTGCAGTTAAGCAGAAAAAGAAAATAAGAATAATAAAGACAGTTAAATGCGGCCAGCTTGCTCCGAGGGCTTACAGGGTTTGCGTTGATTTTCAGGTTGTTTGATATCAAGCAACAGGCATTAGCTCAACTGTCTCAGCGCGTTGCCTCCTGACTCCAAATAGTGTGTGGCTATCCAGTATTCGTGGGGCTACATGCAAGACTCTTTCGCTCAATGAGCCGTTTTGCCATCCAAAATCCAGGATTATGCCGTGCACTATTTGTGACGCCCGCTCTAATAACTCATAAGCATCATCACGCTGTCTCCGCACAAAAATTGGCGCTGACGGTACATAAAGCACAACGCGATTAGTAGGCAGGCCGGTTAGCCTTATATCCGCTTCCAACGGTTTCATGTCATGCGGAACTCTGGCTATTACCCAGCCCTTGTAGTCAGGAGGCATCTCATAAGTCCTGAGGCTTCCAGACACTGCCACATCGGCTGTGCCGTTAACAGCTTCTACCAATGAAGTCAGAGCATCTGCTTCGCCCATGTGCACTATATCCGCACCCTGCTGCCTAATAAGGCGCAATGCCTCTTCTATTTCCATGCCCTCCAATTCCCTTCCAAGCGTTTTTAGTGTTTGGGTTTCCATTTTAACCTCCAAAAAGTTTTTTTAGAGCAATGCAGTGGCCGCATTCAGGGGCCTGTTAAATAATAATGGCAGAAATACTTGAACTGCTGCTTCCTTTTATTTGATTTTTCATAAATCATAAGGCGCTGGGAAGTCATATTTAAGCGTTGCTATAT
>JACPMZ010000012.1 GCA_016185705.1 Candidatus Woesearchaeota archaeon | reverse complement strand
TCAGCATCAACCGGCAGCGGCTTCGGAGTAGGGCTGAGCAACAACACCTGGATAAACATCTCAGACAACTACGAATTCACCAGCAATGAAGGACTGTCAATAAGCCTGCCGGCAGCGCCAGGGCAGACAGCAACAGACATAGGACAGGCAAACAAAACAATGTACATCTACGTGGACATACCAGCAGGCAAAGGGCTGACAAGCGACGTAACCTACAACTCATCCACATCGCCAGACCACAGATGGATAATACTGGCAGAGTAAGCAACGCTTTCTGAGCTGCCTATTGTAAAAAATGGCATCAGCCTGAGTAACCGAGCGTTTGAGTAAAGTTTAAAAACAGCGCAGGGAATGTAATGCTCATGAGGTTAATCGTAGCAGCCATAGTTATCTTGGCTCTGGCTGCAAATGCGCACGCCATAGCAGTCGGCTCACCCTACCTTGAAGAAAACACGCTGAAGATTCCTGAAGGCCAGACAGCAACATACACAATAACGCTGCAGAACATAGAAGACAGCGACGCGCAGGCAATCGTCAGCGCTGCCGGAATAGCAGAGATAATTGATGAAAAAGAATCCTACATAGTGCCTGCAGGTGTTACCGACTTTCCAATCGCCTTCAAAATCACCCCTCCGGAAGACGCTGAATTAGGAGATGTGTATGAAGTATCCTACAGCGTAAGGGGCGGTAAAGCCGGAAGTTTGCCGGTAGGGCTGACTCTGAACAGAAAATTCAATGTTGAGATAACAAAAAACCCGGACAAGTTCTACTTCGGAACATACCTTAGGGAAAAAGGATTTCTGTGGATGGCGCTGCTTATAACAGTGGCAGGGTATGCGTGGTATAAACGAAATGAGAGAAAACGCAAAAAATAAGGCAAGCCTGATTGCAGGCATGCTCCTGCTCTTAGTTTCATACGCAGCAGCGCAGCAATTCGGGCTCGGAGTGGGAATAACAAGCGTGCAGTTCAACCACACCCAAAAAATTTACACAGATCTTCCAAAATTTGATTTTGCAGCCGGAAACGTTCCGAACATAACAATGGAAATGCCGCTGTCCTATTTTGGAAGCAGCTTTAAAAACATTACAATAAGGAGAAACACATTTGGCTTCATGCTTCCGTCAAACATAACAGTAAACGAAAGCGGGCAGCTGAAAACCATAACATTTGACGGAGAATTCTTCACATGGGAAGCCAACCTGTCAGCAGGCGCTGCAACAATAATGTTTGACCTTAAGCCGCCTTCCTTATCCTTTGAAAACATATCACGCATAAACCTCAGCCACTTTGAAAAAAACTTCACATTATCTTCATTAGAACACTTCACCAACGTCTCAGTCACAGTGGAGGTAAATGACACCTATGACAGCTGGACGCTCTATTTCCTGCTGGACGGAGTTTTTGAAGACAAAACAGCCGAATACAACCTTCAGGTAGCCAACAACACCGCTACCTTCTACGGATTCAACACCTCGGAAATAGATTTTTCCCTTGTAGGAACAAACACTTCATCATGCACTGAAAGCTGGAGCTGCACAGCATGGAGCAACGCCGGAAGCAGCTGCGGAACACGAACATGCACAGACTCAAACAGCTGCGGAACAGAGAACAGCAAGCCGGCAGAATCAGCATCATGCCCTTCATCGTCATCAGGCGGAGGGGGAGGCGGAGGAGGAGGCGGAGGAGGCGGAGGCAGCGCAATCAGCAGCATCATTGGCGGGAAATCCGGCCCTGATTTCATGCTCAGCGATACACTAATCGTTGAAGAGCTGAGGGGGAACAGCGTATTAAAAAAGAGCATTACTGTCAAAAATACCGGCGGCGAAAAGCTCACTTTAACAGCTGACTTAAGAGAAATACAGCACTTCATACTAAGAACCGGCGCTTCAAGCCAGTTTGAATTAGAGCTTGAGCCAGGCGAGCAAAAAAGCTTTGACATCCTTCTGATTGGCTCAGGCCTGAAGCCCGATGCTTACGGCGGCAACATAATCATAAGAGGAAGCGGGATAGAAAAAAGGATTATTGTAGTTCTGGAATACGAAAGCGAAACGCCGCTGTTTGACGTTGAAGTAAACATTCCGGAGGGATATTCCAAAGTATTTCCGGGAGATGAAGTGCTGGCAGAAATAAAGCTGTTCAATCTGCAGAGTGCCGGAAAAGTTGACGTAACCATAACATACACCATAAAAGATCTCAAAGGCATACACATAAAGCAGGGCTCAACAACTGTCGCAGTTGAAACGCAGACAAGCACCATAAGAAGCCTGAAACTTCCCCTTGATGCAGAGCCGGGGCAATACATATTCGTTGTTGAAGCAAAATTTGACGGAACATCAGGCATAGGAAGCGATGTTTTTGAAATTACCACAGCCTCCAAAGATGACAAAGGATTTTTTGCAGTATCAATCCTGTTTTTCATCATAATAGCGGCATTGACAGCCATATTTTCCGCTGCCATCAGCTTGTCCATTTACGAAGTCTACCACCACAGAAAAATCATGCAAGCTGAAAGCAGAACAAGAAGGCCCAAGGAACTGAGCTGGAAAGCGGCCAGAAAGCACTTACGGGCGCTTGAACAGCATTTTGAAGCTAAAAGGGTTAAGCCCAAAAAAGCGAAAAAAACAATAAAAAATATAAAAGGCAAAAACACAGTGAGATAAAAATGGTCCTTGACACAATAATAGTCAAAGGTCCCGCGTTAATCCCATCGGTTTTCTTATTGCTGGGAATGATGTATTTAAACTACTCCCTGATTAAAAAATCTGCGGCAATTCACTGGAACTTTTTCATGACCGCAGCAGGCCTGCTTGGAATAAGCATTACGCTGCGGCTGCTTTTACTGGCCTACCCATTTGATGGCATCGCCTTAATAGCCCAAGGAGCTACTGCATTAAGCGCGCTATTATTTGCGTTTACAGCATACGCATTAAAGACAAGGATGCTGTACCCAGCAACTGCGAGCGGCAAAAAATGGCAATAGAAGAAGTGTTGGCGACTGTGAGCATACTTGGCTTCTTAACTGCTGCAGCATTCTCATTCAAAAGCTTTCTGGACACCAAAAAAGCCACCAACGCATGGCTGCTCCTGACGCTGGGATTCACCTTTATAACAGCCAAAGAAATTGTTACGCTAATTGCGCACCTTAGAAGCGGATACTACGCGCCATTGGGGACAGCGGTTGAGCTGGCCGGAATTGCGCTGATATTTTCTTTCATGGCAGTCATTGCTGCAGGAAAAGCTGGTAAAAGAATCCGAAGCTGAATGAAAGATTCACAGCTTATTGTATGCTATAATACGCCTCGTCAAAGCCATAAAGAACATCATCGCCTGCAGACGATGCAGAATAATAAACATAGCACGTATTAACTCCTTTGGTCTGGCAGTAAACCTCCTTCACAGCAATGTCAGAGCCGCACGCCTTGGTGCGGCGGTCAAAGGTAGTGGAGCCGGAATCCTTAATCTGATAATAGCACATTCCGCTGCCGCTCGGAACCTGCACCTTGACAACAAAATCGCCTGACTGGGCTGAGCCCTTGGCAGGACTCAATATTTTCACGTCGCCATGCACAACCGGCTGCGGCTGCTCAGCAGGCTTTTCCTTAACAACATCCCTGACTTCACCGGCAGCATTCTGCACATCAGCAACAACATTGCCGGCAGTATTAGCAACCAATGCTGAAGTGCCGTCAGGGCTCCTCAAATAGTCGTAGGCAAGCAAAACGCCGATTATAAGAATAACAGAACCCAGCAGCTTAAGCTCAGGACTCAACTTCCCAAAATCAACCCCCCTTTTCCTCTTTGGCATAAGCTATTTTAAACACCGATATTTATAAAGCTTTTGATGGTGTTGTGCTTTTGACAAGTTCACTTTACCGCTGCGTTTATCCCGCTGTTCTTCCTGCTTTTTCCCTCCCTTAAATATTCAGGGGAGGGAAAAAAGCAGCGCAGGGAAGCAGTTCAGCGGTTAAAATGGAGCAGGGCGCAGCATATACCTGGAAAGCGGACTTAACACTTCCACAAATTTTATAAAACAGCCCCTGTTTTTCTTTGCCATGGACGAAACAGAAAATTATTCGGTAAAAGACCTAAAATTAGCGCAGCAGGGGCTCCTGAACATAGAATATGCAGAAAGCCAGATGGGAGCTTTGCTGAAGGTAAGGGAAAGGTTTGAGAAAGAAAAGCCGCTGGACGGGATAAGGATAGGACTTGCGCTTCATGTGACGAAGGAAACAGCAGCATTGGTAAAAACACTGATGGCAGGCGGCGCAGAAGTTGCCATAGCGTCATGCAACCCGCTGAGCACCCAGGATGACGTGGCTGCTGCACTGGCAAAGTCAGGAATAAAAGTTTTTGCCTACAAAGGCGAATCAAAGCAGGACTACTACAAGTTCCTAACCAAAGTGATTGAATTCAGGCCGCAGATAACCATTGACGACGGCTGCGATTTGGTTACGGAGATACACAGCAAGCACGCAGAGCTGATAAAAGACATTATAGGCGGAGCTGAGGAAACAAGCACAGGAGTTCTGAGACTCAGGGCAATGCAGAAAGCCGGCGCATTAAAGTATCCTGTAATCGCAGTCAATGACTCAAAAACAAAGCACTTAATGGACAATTACAAGGGGACAGGGCAGTCAACAATTGACGGAATTTTGAGAGCCACCAATACGCTGATAGCAGGCAAAAATTTTGTAGTCTGCGGCTACGGGGAATGCGGCAAAGGGCTGGCAAAAAGGGCGCAGGGCATGGACGCAAACGTGACTGTAACAGAAGTGGATGCGTTCCGGGCACTTCAGGCAGCCATGGACGGATACAGGGTAATGCCGATAAAAAAAGCAGCAGAAACAGGAGACATATTTGTAACAGTAACCGGAAACAAGAACGTGATTGATGTTGAGCACATGAAGCTGATGAAAGACGGCGCAATCCTCGCAAACTCAGGGCACTTTGACGCTGAAATAAACATCAACGAACTTAAAAAAACTGCCGGGAGCCGGAGAAAAATACGGCCGTTCATGGACGAATTCATCTTAAACGGAAAAAAAATATTTGTGCTTGGAGAAGCAAGGCTGATAAATCTTGCAGCAGCAGAAGGCCATCCTTCCGCAATAATGGCAATGTCATTCTGCAACCAGGCATTTGCATGCGAACACCTCGCCAGGAACAAAGGAAAACTAAAGCCCGGAGTCCACGTCCTGCCCCCTGAGAAAGATGACGAAGTTGCGCGGCTGCAGCTTGAAGCCATGGGCATTGAGCACGACAGCTTAACATCTGAGCAAAAAAAATACCTGGAAAGCTATGATGAAGGAACCTGATGCGTTTGCAATATTAAAAAAAGCGCCGGAGCAGCGTATTGTTCAATCTGCGGCTGGCAGCTTTTTGGCTTTTGACAATAGCGGCACTGTCAGCAGCGCAGATGCAGCAGCTTAGCGCCGTTACAGCCGCTGCTGCTGCCGCCAAATATGCGCTGCTTAAACGTTTCAGCAGCACCTGAAAACTTAACAACACGCAGTGGCATGTCCAATGGGCTAAGAAAACATCTGATAAAAAACGTCAAACAGCGGCGTAGCGGTTGTGGTAGGGAAGAATTCTGCGCGGAAGTCAAGGCAGGTCTTGTTAAGACTGGCAATATGGTCATTCAGCTTGAACTCATACTGCGAGATAAGCCGCGGGCTTACGTAAGTGCGAAGAACCTCGTCTGTTTCCGCATCATGCAGCTTGACATCCCCTGCTATCTCCAGCTTCCGCTCGCTTGAATCAAGCACCTGAATCAGCTTAAGGTCGTGCCTGCCAAGACGCAGCAGCCCTTCCTTGATTTCCTCAGGAGCCATAAGAAAATCAGAAATAATGACAATCAGCGATTTGGTGCCAAGTATTTTTTTGTACTTGGCCATTGCTTCCATGAACTTGGATTTTCCCCTTACCTTAACCATGTTCATGTGGTCAATCATTTCTGCAATGTGCTTCAGCCCCTTCCTGCTCTGGAAAACATCAAGCTCATCTGAAAAAGTCGCAAACCTGAAGCGCTCATGGTCCTTAAGGGCAAGGTAAGCTATCCCGACACCAAGCATGGCAGCATACTCAAACTTCTTGGGGCTGCCGTAATTCATGCTCGCGCTGTCATCAATGAGAACGTGCACAGTCATGTTGCGCTCCTCCTCATACTGGCGAATGTAAAGGTGGTCGGTGCGGGCATAAATCTTCCAGTCAATAGCCCTGAAATCATCGCCCTCAGAATAGATGCGGTAATCCTTGATTGCAGCTCCGCGGCCCTTAGCCAGGGAAGAGCGGCTGCCAAAATACTTTGAAGTAACGCGCTTGTTCAGAATCAGATGAAACTTGTCCAGCTCAGTCAGGAAATCCGCGGTAATCATTTTTTCATTTTTTCAACAAGCAGCTTAACAGCGTCATCAGTAGTCATGCCCTTCCTCTCCGCCTCAAAATTAAGAATAATGCGGTGGCGCAGCACAGGGTAAGCCATTGCCACTATGTCCTCTGTGCTGACGTGGTTCCGGCCGTTAACCAACGCCCTTGCCTTCGCAGCAACAACAAGGCCGATGGATGCGCGCGGACTGGCGCCATACTCAATAATATCCTTCTTGTTCCTGGTGGACGTAACCATTTTTACAACTTCCTGCTTCAGGTCAGTGGCAATCGGAACCTGCCTGGTAAGCTCCTGCAGCGAGAGAAGATGCTTCTTCGTCATAACCACGCTGAGGTGCTTTTCAGAATCAGCGTAAGCATACTTGTTCACTACCTCCAGCTCATCATCATAACTCGGGTATGTTGCCCGAATCTTAAGAAGGAAGCGGTCAGACTGGGCTTCAGGCAGCGGATAAACGCCTTCCTGCTCAATTGGGTTTTGCGTTGCAAGGACAAAAAAAGGCCTGTCAAGCTTGTAAGTGGTATTTCCCACTGTAACCTGCTTCTCCTGCATTGCCTCAAGCAAAGCAGACTGCGTCTTCGGAGTTGCGCGGTTAATCTCATCAGCAAGCACAATATTGGCAAAGATAGGGCCGGGGTGGAACTTGAACTCGCGCTGGCCGCCGTGGTCCTCAATAACGTACGTTCCTGTAATGTCAGAAGGCATAAGGTCAGGGGTGTGCTGAATCCTGCTGAAACGCAAATCCATAACCCTTGCGAGAGTGCGAACAGTAAGCGTCTTGGCAAGCCCCGGGTAGCCCTCAAGCAGCGCATTCCCCCCGCCAAGAATGGAAACCATTATCTGCTCAACAACCTCATCCTGGCCGACAACAACCTTCCGAACCTCAGAAAAAAGGTCGGAAAAAACCTTCTTGTAAGCTAACATCCTAAAAGAATTCTGGACTACAGAAATATAAATGTTTGCTTTTGCGCCTTTTGGAAGCAACACACAGAAATATTTAAAAATCAGCTATAGCCGTTGCATATCAACGTGGTCAGCCAAAAAGAAATTTTAACTGAGCTATTCCGCCTATACAGCAAGAAAAGAAGACCGGGCCAGGAAGGTGAGAAGCTTCTCGGCAGCCTGCTGCATGCTGTTTCCGACAAAGATGACTGGCTGAAAAGAATGAGGGCGACTGAAGGGTGCGTTACAATTGTCTACAAGTTAGGAGAAAACAGTTACGCAGCAATTGCAGTTGTTGCCAAAATAAAAGAAAACGCCACAGCAGTGTGGATTGCTTACCAAAGCGACTACCCACTGAACGGGCAATCATTCCAGAACGGCCAGAATGCATGGGCACGCGCTGCGGAAGCGGCTAAGGGAAACGGATTTTCCAGCATAGACGACATGACGAGCAGCAATCCTCTGGCAGAAGGAACAGCAGCATTGGATGTGCTCAGGGAAGCAATGTTTGGAAATGGCCGCAGCGAAATAACCCACTTTGTGCATTCAACATTAAAAAGCTGCTTCCCGGCACAATTTGAATGTGCCAGAAAACAAGCTGAAAACGCCGGATATGAGACAGCTACTTTGCCAGCTCATTAAAGTAATTCCTGACAAGCTCAAGGTCCTCCTTCGGGATTTCCTCCTCAAAGCTTGCTGCAGCAACTGCCTGCACATCTGCAGGATAAGACTCATAGAAATCAGGCAAATCAGCTTCCTGGATTTCGCGTATATTAAGCTCTGAACCTGCTGGCCTGATTTTAATCTTCAACTCCTCATCGCCAAGCATTGCGACTGCAGGCGTGCCAAAAATCTCTCCTCCTGCTTTCAGCAGGCCGGTTTCCTCCTTGCCAGCAAACTTCAACCTTGAAGCGCCGCTGTCAGTGGACAAAGGAGAGTCGCCCAGCTCGGGCTCTTCCGGAGCGTCTGCGGCGAAATCAAGCAAACCCACTGTGTGGGGGGACAGGAAAAGCACGAGAAAGGAAAGGAAAACAATGGCTATTGACTTGACATATATTTTGCGCTGGTCAACAAAAGCTGCCTCCTCAACGCCCTTTAGGTCGTGCAGCACCTCATCATGCAGCTCCTTAACAACAGGGTTGTCCTCAGACTGGTTCTCGGCAGCAGTCCTCAGCTTCTCGTTAAGCTGCTGGTACTTCTGCTCAACAACGCGAACCTTGCTGACCTTAAGCCGCTTCCTCAGCATCCAGCCAAAATACGCCAAGCTAGCAGCGGCCGGAAAAATAAAATGAAGGCCGAAGAGCGACAGCACGAAAAGAGCCAGCACAAAAAAGAGAATGGCATTTATTGCGGTGTCAAAAAAAATAAGGCGGTTAAGCGTATTGCGCACTTCTGCAATGGCATTCACGAAACTCTTCATTTTTTGCTCCTTAAGTTCTGCATCATCATGCACTTGCCTGCCCTTTAATCCATCTGCGCTGCAAATGGAATAGCGTTTGCCTGGAAAGCTGATTTAGCACTGGTGATTCGCATCAATCTGCTTTTTAAGACTGCAAATCTCATCATTCAGCCCGTTAATCTTCTTCTTCTGGCTGGTGACAGCGCTGTCCAAATCAGCGATTTCCTCAGCGTTCTTAATCAGCTGGTACTTCGCGTCTGAAAGCTCAGACTCAGTCTGCTCAAGCAAAACAGCAGTGGACGAAAGCTGCTCCTTTGTGGCGTCAAGCTCAACCCTGAGCTTGTTCCGCTCGGCTTCAACATCGGTGTAGAGCGTCTCAAGCTTTTCCTTGTCAGTGCTCTTAATCGTAAGCTGGGTGGTGGTGCGGTTAAGCTCGCTGAGCTTGGTTGTGAAGTTCTGGCTTATCTTGCCAAGCTCCTCGGAAGTCGCAGCATACGTCTGGGAGAGGTCGCGGTAATTTGACTGGTAGAAGACAGTCAGGGCAACGAGCGAGAGGAGCACTGTGAGCACCAGAACCATAAGCACCATGTTGATATTCTTTCGCATATAGCTCATTTTAACCACCTGTGGCTGGCTCCTTATTTATTTTTTTCTTCCTGAAGGCGGCGAACCGCAATTTCCGCAAGGAAGATGATCAGGGCAAAAAGCATGAAAAGCCACGAATACGAGGCAGGGGTCGTGATAATGCGCCTGGAATCTGCCTTGACCTTTTCAACGATTGCATCAACGTCATCCTCAGTAAAAAAGCTTCCGCCGGTATGGCCCAGTGCCTCCTCAAGCTCAGGATTAACGCCCAAAGCAAGGTATTCCCTCTCATAATTGACAGCTGCCGTGGCATCGAAAAACCTGTACAAGCCGCTTTGCTCAGGAACAAAAGAGGCAGAATACAGGCGCTTGCCAATCTTGGCAAACTTCAGCTCATCATGGGAAGGCGCGCTTCCTGAAATGACGTTAACCTCCATCCTGTCGCCCAAAAAAACGTCCCTGGCGTCAACGTCAAACTCCTTGTTCCTGCTCAAATCGCCGACAGCCCAGTTGATTGAGCGGCTCAAAAGCACAGAACTTTTTGCGCTGACAAGTTCCGGAGCCCATCCTGAGCCTGAATCTGTGGAAACAGCAACAACCCTGCCAAGACCAAGGCGTGAAGCAGTGATTACAGGGTTATTGCCCTGCGTGGCAACAAGCAAATCAGCATTGGGCTTCGGAACAACCTGATTGAAGCCGTTCACGCTGGCAGAAAGCTTTAAGCCAGAGGTAACAAAATGGTGGGAATTAACAATCTCCAAAGGATAATTGCCTGTGCCTGGAACGTCCTCAGACTCTCCAAACAAAACAGCCAGCCGCTGGGTCTCATCAGGCTCAAAATAATAGCCAGAGCCTGCTTTCGCAATGTCCTGCATGTGGGCGCTGTTAGTGCCCTCGCCAACGCCAACTGCATACACCTTGATTCCGGCGTTGGAAGCAATCTGAGCCCAGCGCACATCCTCAGACTGGCTGGCAGACCTGCCGTCAGAGAAAACAATGATGTTGCGGCTGCCCTCCAGAGGGCCAAGAATTTTAGCTGCTGCCTTCAGCCCTTCATCAATTCTTGTACCGCCCTTGTAAACCAGGCGCTCAATCCTGTTCTTGATGTAATTTTCATTGCCAAGCAAAGGCACCAGCTCAGCAACAATGTAAGGCTCGGTATTAAAGGCAACCACTGCAACCTTGTCATCCTTGCGCAGCTCATCAATAATGCCGATAGCCAATGCCTTCTCAACCTCCTCAACACTTGAGCCTGAGCCCCTGCTGAATCCTGCGCCGGTAGAGCCGGAAATGTCAATAACCAGCGCAATATTCACGTCAGTCCGCTTTCCTTCCGAGCCCTTGCCGACCCTGACAGGAAGCATGCCCTCAAGCAGCGAATCCTTATAGCCGCCGCGGTCATACGAATTCTTGCCGCCAAACACAACAAGCCCGTTGCCGTCAACAACATAGCTGCTCAGCTGAGCTGCGTCAATCTCCGGAGCAGGAATGTTGTCAATAACCAAAGCAGAATACGCAGACAAGTCAGCAGGAACAGCATCAGAAGCATCTGCATGGTACAGGGAGCTTAAGATGCTGCTGATGGGAGTGGCTTGCCTGCGGACATGCAAAATCCTCGGACTGGGCTCAACCTTCACGCTCTTGAAGTAAACATTGTTCTGGGGGAAATAATCGCTGACAACAACCTGCGCCTTAATAACATGATAGCCCTCAGCAAACTTTTTCGAGACAGAAGCAATGTTGCTGCCTGAATACACATTATTAAGAACTTCCTCCCCGTCAATTGAAACAATAAGGCGGTAATCAGCAGTTTTGCCGACCTGATGCGCCACAACATTAAACTCATTCTCCTCAGCATTGGTGGTTATGCGGGGCCCTGAGACGCTTACTGCGGTGTCATCGCGCACAGAAGAAAGCTGCAGCGCATTGACAGTGGAATTAAGGCTGGAAGCCAAAACAAGCATATCGCCAAGGGAACGGCCGTAATTTGAATTCCCGTCGCTTACAAGAAGCACATTGTCATCCCCGTCCATCGCAGTAATAAGCGCATCGCCGACAGCTGAAATGTCTTCAGATGAAAATGTGCGCGTAACAACAGGAATCCTCTTCTTAAGGGCAGCTTCAAGCTCAGGAATGCCTGAGGTGTCAAACACAGCCATGGAGGATGAGTTGTCTATAAGTATTTTCAGGGTGGGGTCGCCAGACTTAACAAAGGTCTGCAAAGTAAACGGGGAAGCAATGGCAACAATAAGAAGCGAAAAAATCAGGGAGCGCGAAACCAGCAGAAAAGTGCGCTGCCTGACCTTAGCCCTGAAAGAGCTGCGCTGCTGAATGCCCTTCAAATGAGCAAAATCCCTGCGGATGACAAACACCAGCGCAAGAAGAACAGGGAAGACAAGCAGCAGCAGATAAGGATGCTGGAACTGCACCATCACAAATCACCCCGGAACTTAATGTAAAGCAGCTCCAAACCTATCAGAACAGCAGCGAGGACAGCCAGCAAAACATCAAAACTGCGGGTTTCCCTAAGCCCAGCGCCCTCCAGCAAAGGCGCCTTCTCAGGAGAGAAAACAGCCTCTGAACGCACATCCGACTCCCTCACGCTGAGAAGATTGGCTGCGACAGTCCTGCCGCCGACAGAATAAAATCCTGCCCTGTCATACAGGATGCGGTCTGTCTTAAGCTTTCCGGCAGGAGTGGAAACTTCCTGCTTCGGAACAACATCAATTCTGCCTGCAGGAACATTAAAGCTGCCCAAATCCTCGGTTTTCTGAAGGAAGCGGACAAGCCGGCTCCAGAACTGAGGATAGCCGGGAGAGCTCTTGAAGCTGCTGTACTTATCCAGAATGCCGTAATAAACAACTGTTCCCGAACCCAGCTGGGAAAGCACAAGAACAGGATAATCCTGGGCTGTTACAACCACAGAGCCGCTTTTGAGCTTTGACGCAAGAAACATCTCATTAACGCCAAAATCAATGCCGTCAGTAAAATAATTCGTAATGTTGACAACATTCCTGGACACATTCCCCACTCCGAGAATCTCAACAGGCAAAAAGCCAACGCCCTTCAAATCCTGCTGCGCTGTTACAATAACAGAGCTGCCGTTACTGGCAGCGCGCTCCACCTCGCGGTAATAGCCGGGAAGCATCAGCTCAGAGCTGAATTCGTGCAAAACAATGACATCGTAATCAAAGCTGCGCACAACAGGAGGCCTTGCAACAGTCAGCGTTATGTCAGGAGCTGCCTTAAGGGCAGCCTCAACATTTGAGTCCTCAGCGTTGGTAATGAGCAGAGCTGCCGTCTGGGCAGCGCGGGGAATGCTCACAAAAGCAGAGTTGTCAGCAGCAAAGTCATCATCAACCACAAGCTTAACCTCAGTCATTCCGGGAGAAGCCTCAAGAGTGAAATCCTCAAGCGAACCGGCTGGAATCTCAATGGCAGCCTCGTCCTGCACAGCGCCGTTGGAAATCGTCTGAATCACAACTTTTTCAGGAGCATCATTAAAATTCTTGACAGCCAGCTGCGCAGAAGACTTTGAAACATCCATTGAAACAATGCCAACATTGCTCGCATGCCCGCCGAAATCGTGAAAAGCAACGACAGCGTCCTTTGAAACAGCGCGCTTGGCAACCAAAGGATCCAAGCCCTCAGTCGCGATAAAATCGCTCAGAACAACGATTTCGCCCTTTCCCGAAAGCAAATCCCTCGCAACAAGAATGGCATCGCCAAGATTAGTAGTAGTATCAAGCGGCTCAGCAGCTGCAAGGATTTTGCGCGCAGCATCAGGGCTTCCTCCTTCCAAAACAACCCTTGGCACATTGGAAGCAAAAACAATGCTCACCCTGCCGCGAAGAAACTCATCCGCCTTATCCAAAGCGCGGTCAAAACGCGAAACGCCGTCCTGCACAGTCTGCATGCTCGCAGAAACATCCAAAACTATTACAACATTGCCGCTTTTATGAGCAGGCACTTCCAGAAAGAATCCCATGACAGAAAAAGCGAGCATGGACAGGATAAGCAGCTGAAGCAGGAACAACAGATTCCTGAGAAGATGCCGCAGAAAAGAATGGAACCTGGTGCTGCCGCGCTCAGAAACAAAAAACATCAGCGAAGGAATCGTCTGGTCAGAAGGCCTGGGGCGGCGGAGATACAATATAATAAACGGAACCAGACTGGCAAAAGCCAACGCACCAAGCAAACGCTCAAAAGGCATAACCAAACAATAATGTTGCCAGTTTTAAATTTAACTGAAAGTTAAATTTAAAACAGGCAAGCAGCTAAACGGCACATTCGCGGATACTCAAGCCCTTCTGAGAGCAGCAGCACGCAACCCTGCATTATCAGGATTGGCGGTCTCAATTGCATCCAAAAGAACTTCGTTGTAAAACATTCCATTTAGATAATGATGGAGCGTACTTGCATCTCCAATGCCCCTCCCTGTGTTTTCAAGCAAGTCTTTGCGCCGCTTTTCCAGCTCCGCAGCTGCGAGAGTATAGAAAGCACTAAATTCTTTACTGTTTAATGGGCGCCCCTTACCTGCATCATAGTTAGGGTCAGGAGTAAAGGCAGGACTGCTCTCATCATAAGCATCCTTCATGCCGCCCCTGAACAAAGGATTGGTATTAGGGCCCCAACTTATTGCCAACCGAACATTGTCAATCATGTCTCTAACGGCAAGCCCGAGCTTCTCAGCCAGGTCAGGAACGTTGCCAGCGCTGCCATAGTCAGCAAGGGCAGTCTCAAAAGTTGCTCTTACTTCAGGAGGGAGAGTTCCGTATCTGAATTTCTGCTCTTCGGCTTGCAAAATTTTCCTTTCTTCAACTGGTGAAGAAAGTTGCGGAGAAACACTCTTCCCGGCAGGAGAATAAAACTTCTCCACTCCCCTAACCTTTTCTTGGCGTACAGCCAGTCTGCCTTCAGTAACCATACCTTCAAGGTCCCGGCGAATAATTTCTTTGGATAACTTGTGGCCAAACACAACCTGCACTATTTCCCTGACCCTCGGAACTATAGCAGAGCCAAACAACGTAACAATTTTCTCTTCCAGCAGGTATCTTTCAGGTCGTTCTGACATTTTTGTGGATTGGAACGCTTCGCCAGCATGAAACTCATAATTTCCCGATTCCGCAGTGGCTGTTACTGTTGAGCGTCTAGCCCTAAACGTGCGAGAGACGAGTCCTGCTTCTTCAAGAGCCCTCGCATCAGCTTTTAATACCGACTCACTGAGGTTGCTTTTCAAGAGCGAATTGACTGCATCGTAGAATTTCCTGGAAGTCATGCCATCAGGGCCTGCTGCCTTAACCAGCGCCAGCTCCAAATAACGTCTTTTTATGACATATGGATCACTGGACAGCACAAGATGCTTTTCAGCCTCATACACGCTGGGCTCAGGTTCCCGCGGCACTTCCGTAACAGATTCCTCCAGTTCCGGCTCAGCTGGGGGAGGCACAAATGCTTCCTTAACATGCGGTGCGGCTTCAGATTCCTCCAAAGTTTCCCTGGAAGGGGGAGTCTGAGCAGCCGCAGCAACAGTTTCTGAGATACCTTCTGGTGATGCTTCTGCAGGAGGCGCAGCTTGAGCGTGTGCTTTAAGAAGATTTGCAAAGAGCCTCAGCGCTTCGGGAACTGCTGCGGAAACAGCATTAAAATAGCCAAGCAATTGCGTGTAAAAATCAGTCGTGGCAGAAAGCCCTGAAGCCATATGTTCATAAGCCGCAATCTGCCCTTGCAAGCGAGCAATTTCAATATCATGCTGTGCCTGAAGCCGTGTAACATCAGCTTCATACTGCGAGCGGGAAACAGCGTCTGACCTTAACTCGTTAAGCATCGCAGTCTGCTCATCAATAGTTCTATTAGCGTCTCTTAGCTTACCACGCAGTGTATCTACCACCTGTTCAAGACCGCCGTTATCTCCGTTCTTACCCATACAAAAAAGAAACAATCGGCAGTTTAAATAACTTTCTAAAAGCACTACTTAGAAGTAACTATAAACATAGAAGTAACTATAAATAGCTGCAACATGGAAAATTATCTGCGCTTTCCCTTCTTTTTCCTCATGGACTTTGCCTCGTCCTTCTCAAAGCCCTCAACGAAGCCGCCCTCCCTCGGCGAGATTTCAGCATCCTCCTCCATCTGGTCGCGCTCGTCAGCTTCGTAAATGTCTTCCTCCTGCTCAGGGTCTTTTTCTGATTCAGATTTGTCAACGCCCTCATCATCCTTTTCCATAATTATCGCCTCCGTAACTGCCCAGTTTTGCCTGGCCCCTGCCTGCTGCCTGCCTCTTGTACGGCTTCCAGCTTTTCCTGAAAAGCTCCTGGTGCTTCTCGTAATTTTCCTCCAAAAACTTCAGGGTTTTAGGGTCTGTAAGGTAGCCGGAGCCAAAGTCGCCAACCCTTTTTTTAATGGTTTCTATTTCCTGCTCCCTGACAACCTTTGCAAGAATGGAAGCGGCAGCGCACTCAACATGGTTTAAATCAGCTTTATGCTCAACTGCTGCGTCAATATCCCTGCGGTCAAGGAGCTTCATCAAGTAGCGCTTGTATGCCACAACGTTGTTGCTTGGGCTGTCAATAATCACCTTGTCCGGCTTTAATTCATTGATAATCTTTGCAGAAACATGCGCTTCAAGCCAGTTCAGGTTAAGGGTGTCTGACTGCACTGCTGCGTCAATTTCTTCAGGGGCTATTGAAATTATTTTGTATTTTTTGGCAATGGCAGTGATTTTGCTGAACAGCTGAACCCGTTTTTTCTGGGAAAGCAGCTTGGAATCCCTGACGCCAACGCTTTTCAGGCTCTCAGCGCCCTCTTCGTCCACCAATACGCCTGCCATGACCATGTTTCCGATTATCGGGCCTCTTCCAGCCTCGTCAATGCCGCAAATGAGCATAAAGCAACACTAAGGGAATGTGTTTTTAAAGTTTTAGAAAATCTGGTGCTATTGAAAAGTTCACTTTACCGCTGCGTTTATCCCGCTGTTCTTCCTGCTTTTTCCCTCCCCTGAATATTTAAGGGAGGGAAAAAGCAGGAAGGGAAGCCAGCAACAGAGCGAGGCTGCGCGAACTTGTCAAAAGCACGCCACGGGCTTTAGCCCGTGGCGTGCTTTTGAGCATGCTCAGAAACGCTGTATGCTTACTACTCACTGAAGTGGGTAGATTACGCATCAGCGTTTCTGACATTTCAATAAGGCCGAAAATCTACAGAAGTCCTACGCTTCTCAAATATTTTCTTGCGTTTTCTTTATAATTCTTGCTGCCAAACATGCTCGCGAAGAATGAAGAGCTGGCCCTCATTTGTGACTCTATCAACACTTTTTGCTGGGCAAATAAGCGGTTGTTATGCTTAAGTTTTTCAGCATACAGAGTTACATAATCCAAGTCGCTTATTTGCTTCATTTTAACTCCAGTTTTACTATGGGCTCAAACTTTTTAAAATTTTCTTCTTTAATCAGGTCTGAGAAAACATACCTCAAGTGCCTGGCGTCATGAATATCCTTACCGCTGCCTAAAATCAGTTCTTTATACAATATTTCAAATTCGATTTTGGGGACTTTAAAATCAAAGTCCTCAACCCTCATTTTTTGCGGGTGGGAAAACTCAAAAAATTTGGCCTTTCTCGACTCATTAATTGGAATAAATTCAATGTTTGGAAATGTGTTGTCAACTTTTGCAAACCTTATGTTTGACATATCCGCTACATAAGCGTATGCTTCCTGCCAGCTGTCGCCCTGATAGCACCAGAAGCTGTTTTGCATCAAATCCTCAAACAAAGCTTTAAATTTATTTTCCTCCGTGACAGGAACGAGGATGTCAACGTCTTCCGTTCCCCTAGGCCTGCCGGTAGAAATGCTCACAAAACCGCTTACAATCAGGTAGTCAGAATGCTTTTTAAGCACTTCAAGAAATTCTTTAACGAATCTATCAAGCTCGGTTAACTCGCGGTTTAACACTATCACATCACCCTCTACAGCGTAACCTTTTTCCATAGCAAAAAGCTGAAAGCCAAGCTGTTTTTAAAGTTTTGGCATAAAGATTTATAAAGCACTCCTAAGTTCTTTCTTGGTAATAGCGGAGTAGGGCAGCTAGGAGTGCCCGATGCAACCAAGACCTTGGTTTCGGAAGGCTCATAATCACTTCTGGTTGAGAGACCCATAGGTCACTGGTTCAAAACAGTAAATGTTTTCGCATTTACTGGGATTCTCCAGTCTCCGCTATTATTTTAATACTCAAGCATTATTTATATATGAAGATAATTTATCAGCCACAATGAAGCGGCTAATAGCACTAACAGCAGCCCTGCTCCTTTTTCAGTTCTCAGCGTCAGCGCTTGAAGAAAACAGGCAGACGATTTTTGGCAGCGAGGAACTGCTGATAGAAGTGGACTTATCTTCCAGATTTGACCTGGTTGCCAAGTCATCTGATTTCAGCGCAGAGTACGTGCACGTAAACCTCACGCTTTTTCCAAAAGAAACAGCGCTGCAGCAGGTTCAGTTTACCCAGCTGCAGCCCACGGCAGTTGTTACGGACAAAAGCCTGCTGTTCATCTGGGATAAGCCGAAGCCGGGAAAGCTGAGCTACAGCGCAGTGGCTGATGTTGTAACCACAAGGTCGCTGGTTCCGGTAACGCATAAAGTTGCGTTTCCAATCGCTGAGCTGCCTTCAGACATAGCGCAATACACGCTGCCGACCGAGAACATAGACTCAGACAACCAGGGCATTGAGCTGCTTGCATCTTCGCTGGCAGCAGGAGAGGATGATTTGTTTGTTGTTGTTTTCAAGCTGGCAGAGTGGAGCAACACCAACATCAACTACAACCTCAGCACCCTGACGGCAGACGTAACAAAAAATGCAAGCTGGGTGCTGCAGACGAGGCAGGGCGTATGCGACGAATTCACCAACCTGTTCATTGCCCTTAACAGGGCACTGGGCATACCGGCAAGATTTGTATCAGGAATATCGTACACAGACTCTGAGCTGTTCCAGCAGAGATGGGGGTTCCACGGATGGGCAGAGGTTTACTTTCCGGGCTATGGATGGGTGCCGTTTGACGTAACCTACGGAGAGTTCGGATTTGTAGACCCGGGGCACATACAGATGATTTCAACAGCGGATGTGGCTGAAACCACAACAGGCTACCAGTGGAAAGGCCGCAACATTGACGTAGTTACGAGCCAGCTTACGCCAAGAATCACGCTGAAGGACGCGTCCGGAAGCATACAGGGCGAAATTGCCCTTAGAAGCAAAATACTGAAAGACAGCGTAGGATTCGGCTCATACAACATTGAGGAAGTTGAAGTAACCAACTTCAGAAATTACTACACTGTTGCGGAATTGGTGCATGCAAACACCCAGGAACTGGAATTAATCGGGCCAAACAAACGCGACATACTTCTGAAACCCGGAGAAACAAAGCTGGAATACTTTGTGTTCAGGGTAAGTGGAGAGCTGAACGAAGACTATGTTTACACATTTCCACTGACAGTGATTGCGCACCTTGCAGAAACCAGTACAGAATTCAAATCCAACTCTGCAGCGCCTGCATTCAGCCTGGATGAGGTAAACGCGCTGCGAATAGAGCAGGAAGAGGAAAAAGCGTACAGCAGGAACGTGGGCATAAGCTGCACTGCCCAGGAAAAAATATACATATACGAAAATGCAGAGGTAAGCTGCACAGCAAAAAACACAGGGAACGTTGCGCTGAACAACCTGCGCTTCTGCCACAATGGGGAGTGCGAACGATTTACGCTGGGGCTTACGAGGAGCAAACAGTTTGACTTTACTGCAAACTTCACGTCACCGGGAACAAACAGGATAAAAGTGAGCGTGGACAGCGACACAGTGGCAAAAACAGAAACAGTTGAAATATACGTGCTTGACAAGCCATCGCTAAGCATTCAGGACATAATGCATCCTGAAAGCGTGAAATTCAACGAGGCATTTGAGGTATCATTCCTGGTCAAAAAAACCTCAGAAACCCTGCCGATAAACGCCGAAGTGTCTGTCAGGCCGGCAGCAGCAAAGTTTCACATAGATGCGCTGGACAACGGCAGGAAACTGACAGCAGAGCTCAGCGCACTGGAATTGAAAGAGGGGGAAAACGCAATGACGATTACAGCCACATTTTACGACGAGAAAGGAAGAAAGTACACTGAACAGGAGCAGTTTGCGATAACAGTTGAAGAGCTTAATTTCCTCCAAAAAATCCGGAAATTCCTGCTGAAGCTGTTCAGATAAAAGTTTTCAGCACAAACACAGAGTACAGCAGCTGCAAAACAAGGGCAATTGCCAGAAAGCTTCCATGCCTAAAAACCGCTGCCTTAACAGCCGCAAACAGCTTAATCCTGCCGGAGCTGATTACAAACAAGCTGCCGGTGGGGAAACCGTAAATAAAGACAATAGCTGAAATCATGAAAAGGCTTTCAGCTGACTGGCCAAGCAGGAAAAACATGGCTGCAAGAAGCGGATAAAAGTTCAGCACCTGCTTTTTCAAAACGGCAACAATAACGACTCCGTAAACCACTGCCCTGACAGCCATCCCGAGATTAAAATGATTCAGAAGAACAGCAACAGCAGCCATGAACAAAATTTTCTGCAGCCAGGGAAAATACTTTCTGCCTGCACTCATTTCCTCTTTAGTGCGAAAAGCGAGAACAATCCCTGCTATAACTCCAGAAAAAGCTATCAGCGCTGCCAGTGAATAAGCAAGAAGCGTCATCGCTCCATGCCGGCAATCTTTTTCAGCCTGCGGGTGTGGCGCTCCTCGTTGCTGTAACCAGTTTTCAGCCAAACTGAAACAATTTTCCTGGCATCTGACTCGGAAGTCCAGTCCCCGCTGAGACCAAGAACATTGGCGTCATTATGCTCACGGCTGTGCCTTGCGCCCTTCTCGTCGTAAGCAGCGACAGCACGGACACCCTTAAACTTGTTGGCAGCTATAACAATGCCTGCTGCAGACCTGCAAATCAGTATGCCCATAACTTTTTGCTGGCCGATGCTGCTGCCCTCCCTTCCAACAACCTCGGCAACTTTTTTTCCAAAATCAGGATAATCATCGTCAGGGTCAAGAGTGGAAGGGCCTTGGTCATCAACGTCATAGCCCTGTGCCTCAAGAAAAGCAGCGATTTTATTCTTCAATTCAAAGCCGCCGTGGTCTGCGGCGATGACGATTTTCACAAGCCGCCTCCAAGCAAAACCAGTCCGGCAACCATGAGCACAATAGCGATGCCTTTTGTTAATAAAGTTTTCCTGTCCAGCCTCTCCTTAAGCACATTTGGCACAAACTTTGACAGCAGAACAGCTATCAGGAACAGAAAAACCATCCCCGTGCTGCCAACAGCAGACACAAGCGAAACAGGGCCTGACTTGATGGCAAAAAGGTATGCCAATTCCGCCAAAAGAGCTGCCAGAGTTGCTGCAAAGAAAATAAGTGCCGTGCTGCGCCTGACTGATTTCAAGCCTGCCACCAGATGCGCAGCATTTCCGGGAAGCAGCACAAGCACAGCAACCCCAATCAACTGGCCTGCCATGCTCCAGAAGAACCCGTTCCAGAAAGGCTCAGTCAGGTAGAAGAACTTCATCAGAACAAGCGAGACAGCCCAGGCAGCAGAAGCTGCAAAGACACCCAACACCCGCCTGTTCAAAACGAAGCGCGCCCCTGCCTTCTCAAATGCAAGAGTCATTCCTGCAGCGAACAGCAATGCAAAAGCATACAAATCAGCCCTGCTCAAAGTTTCTCCAAGAAAGAAAAAAGCCATCAGCAGCACATACACTGACGAAAACTGCCACACAGGCATAATCCTTGAGATTTCCTCGCTGGAAATTGACCAGAAGTAAGGCAGCGCAACAAACACAATGATAAAGCCGCTTGCAAGAACAGCCAAAAGCTGCGGAGCTGCAGGAATGGAAATGTCAATGAAAGGCACCACAGCAAGCCAAAGGATGAAATAGAAAAAAATCCAAATAACAGTGATGGATGCGTCATGCCTTATATGCTTTTTTCTCAGAATCTGGTCAAGAATGCTCTCTACACCGAGCAGAAAATTAGCCAAAACCGCGAACAGAAGCCACGCCATGCTACCTCCACTCCGAATGCCCCCACTGAATCAGCAAATCAACGCCCAGGCGCTGAACCTGCAGCGGCACATCGCAAGCGCCGTAACAGGAACCAGCCCAGATAACAACCCTGGCTGCCGTGTTTTTTTCAATAGCATCCTGAATAACCGCTGCCTTGGGCTTAAGCCCGTCAGGAAGCTGAATGCACACAAGCTTGGCGCCCTCAGCCCTGATTTTCTTCACAACATTGTCAAGCTCCAAATCGTATTGCATAATAAGAATTTGAATTCGGGTTATTATTTAAGTCTATCGCCCACCGCACAAACCACAGAATCAAACAACCGCATCCTCGCTCATGACTTCATCAAGCTCATACCGGCTGAGCTTACGCTTGTTAACAACAGAGGAAAAACTGCGCTTAGCAGCCTTCTTCCTGACTTCAATCTGCTCAAGTATTTCCTCGTCCTGCTCGTCGCTCTGGATTGAATCCAGCAAATCTTCTTCCATTTTAACCTCTTGATTTATCTCTTTTTTTGTTACTTTCGGGTAGTGTAACTCTTTATAAATGTTTCGGTTTGGGAATTTTGCCGTCGGAGCAGCTTCCTGTTTGGCTTTATTTCCCCTCTACACTCAACAACCGATTAATTTCCTCCCCTAAAAGTTAAAGGGGAAAATAAGCGGTTCAGGGGCAGCAAGCAGCCGCGCTTAATTAACCACCATATTCAAAGAACTCCCTTAAATATCCTGTCATGGCATGTCCAGTGTCCAATGGCGCTGAGCTGAGCATGAATTCATGGCCACACCAGGAAAACTTCATAAAGTAAGTTAATTATACTTAACCCAGATTAATAATTTAGGTTAAAATGGCTTGCCCTTCTTCTCCCTCACATACGGATGCCTTGTGTAATGCCTGCAGCCAAGGCAGTAATAGACCACTTTCTGCTTCTGCAACCGAACCCTTACTGACGAGCCCTGCTTCCAGTAAGCGCCGCAGTGCCTGCAAAAGCGTTTGCTGTACTCCTTCGGAAGCCGCATGCGCTGGCGCTGGGCAGCCCTTCTGGCTTTCTGCACAAAGCGGCTGGCATCTGCCGGGCTTTCAGCTTCAGCTGCCTGAGAGAACAAATCGCGGATTAACTCCAAAGCATTTTTTCTGGCTGCGTCTGTGCTGGGCATTGCAGAGGGGATGCGGGGTTTACTATTTAAGGTTATTTTTTCCCGCCTTAAAAGTCAGAGAAATCAACCGCAGCATAAGGTATCGGCACTCACACTCCTTTGGCAGTAAGCAGTGCCATCCTTGATTTCCTCAATAGCGCATTTGCCTGACCCGGGAACAACGCATGCACCGCCCAAATCACCGCAAATCAATGACTTGCAGCAAACATTTCCCGGAGGAACGCTGCTCCCAAAGTTTCCAAAAATCTGCCGCTCAGTTTCAGGGTCGCATTCAGCTTTATCACTGCTAATACCCGCTCCAAGGCAAGTTCTCTCAGTCGCCGCCTCAAGCCCCGGAACAAACTTGCCAAAATACCCTGTGAAGATGCCTACCAAGATTATCAGAACAATCAGCACAACGGCTGCAATGACCATGGTGCTTAACGGCAAGCCCTGGGCTTTCTTGAACATACCAGTCACAATTGCAACGCGGGTATTTAAAATTTGCTAAAACCGGCAGGGAATTATGCACAGCATGTTTTTGCAGAATTTGCACACACAATGTTAGGAACCGGCGATGTACCTGACGGGCATTCATCATAACAGTCGTCTGAGCTGCACTCGGGCGGTTCTGCTACGAAAAGGTTTCCGTCATCGCTGGGAGCGCTTCCACCCAAGCCTTTGGCGCAGCAAACCTTGCCTTCATACAGACCTGTGCAGGAGGCACTGAGCTTCCTCAAAGGCTCACCAAATGCATCCGTACCGCAGGCGTCCTCACAAGTCCCGCCAGCATTCGCACAACTCGTAACTTCAGGCGTAAAGCGAGTGCCAAAATAACCGGTAAACACCATAATCAAAACAACCAAAACAATAAGGACAACAATAGCTACAACAATAGTGTTCAAAGAAAGCGCCTGCGCCTTTTTATCCATAGTAGCAAAAATTGGATTAGTAGTATTTAAACGTTTCTATAGGGTAATGTCAAGTAATGTGTGTTGCGATAATTAGCTGTGGCAGTAGCGGCTACTGCTACGAATACAAAACTATTGCAACTATTCCCGCCGCTGATACTTTCCCACTTAAATTGAAATCGCCAAAATATAGTAAGTTTTAAATAGTGTGGAGTAAAAAAAGAGCATATGGAAGGCGGCCATGACAACGTTGTCAGCGTTTTGATTGTTCTGGGAATTTTAATTGGAGGGTTGTTTGTTTTGGACCTTGCAGCCGATCAGTCCAGTTATGTTACAGGGTATCAGACTGCACAATACAAAATAGGGTGGAATCAATTAACAAGTGTAAGCCAAGTTGAAGGAAAAACAATGGAGCAATTGTCAGAAGAATTTGGGTGCCCAATCAGCAAAGTTCTGGTGGGAGTTGAATCCGGAGTTGCTGGAGGGCAAGAATTTACCAAATATGAAGATACTGTTCCGTCAGGTGTTGAAGGCAGCGCAAGCATCTGGGTATATGCAGATGAAGCATGCGGCAGTGCAGCAATTGCTGATAGTGATGCCCAACCCGACTTAACATTTAGCGGTGATGGTGTAAGCTTCCGCCTGTACAACCGCGAGGGCAGGTTTACTGCCGAAGAAATAAGATTGGGGGATAAGCTGAAATCAATAATAGCAAATGTTCAGAATGCAGGCGGAGACGTAGATGAGTTAAGAGACAGAAGGGCAGCATGGTACATAATCGCCAGAGTATCAAATGGCGGCGATTTTTACTGCGAAAACACACATCAGCCGATGATAGGCCCTAACAACAGGTTCCCAACTGCAGCAGCGTCGTTCGGAGGAGGAGCATACTTTGAAGAGAAAAAACCCGCGTGCGAGTTCAGAAGCGGAGGCAAATACACCGTAACAGTCCAGCTGGACTCATTAAATTATATCAGTGAAGCAAACGAAGAAAACAATTTTCTTGAGAAAGAAATTTCCATACTTGAAACTTATACTGCGCCTTCAGAAGATAGCTGTTCTGATTACAGGAAAGGAGATATTTATGGTGACAAGTACTGCGACATTGATGACACATGGAAAGAACGTGTGGCAGGCGGCAAACTATGCAATAAGCATTACCAATGCCAGCACTATGTATGCTTAAACGGCGTATGCGTGGATGAGGAAGGTTCTGTTAGGCTGATAACAGGCGGATAAATTCTTCAGAAGCCAAACATTACTTTTATATATACAATAACCCACAACAGCAAAAATGGTTGAAAATTCGCTGAAGTTCGGAGTGATAGCCATGATGCTGATAGCAGGCATCCATGCTTTTGACACCTACTATGAAGCTGGAGGAGCTACGGGGTATGCTGTTGCAGGAGTTGACTGCAACGATGCAGATGGCGGCAATCCGAACATAGCTGGGTTTACAGAGTCAAGCATTTATTCCAATGGCTTTGCAGCAGACACCTGCGTTGGAGATGATTTGCTGGAATTCTACTGTTCCGGAAAAGGGCCGGATGTCAGGGCAGTCAAGTGCGCAAAGGGATGCTATGCCGGGGCATGTAATTAGAGAAGTCAATCTTCATTCTCCAAATCATCTAACTCTTTGGCTAATTTTTTAGGACTTACTTTTCTTCGTGGAAAGTTGCAGATTTTTTCCCACATTTGTGTTATTTTGGACATGCAAATCAGTTTATTGTATTGTTTTAAATATATTTTGCAGTCGCGCTTATCTCTCAATCCGCTGCTTTTTTCCCTCCCTTAAAAGTTTAGAGGGAGGGAAAAAAGCAGCGGGCATATGGGCGAGTATGAGTTGGTTAAACAACCTTTAAATAATGCCTGATGTTTGCGCTTTCCATGGGAAAAACAGCGCTTATAACAGGCGTTACCGGGCAGGACGGCTCGTATTTGTCAGAGTTTCTTCTGAGCAAAGGATACAAAGTTTACGGGCTTGTACGGCGCTCAAGCCTGGAAAAGCATGACCGCATCAGCCACTTAAAGGGCAAAATTGAGCTCCTGCAGGGCGACTTGCTGGACCAATATTCATTAATTGAAGCTGTGAAAACAGCAAACCCGGATGAAGTCTATAACTTAGCTGCGCAGAGCTTCGTGCCGACATCATGGAACCAGCCGGTGCTGACAGGAGAATTTACTGCGCTGGGGGTAACGAGACTGCTTGAGGCAATAAGGCAGGTTAATCCCAGAATAAGGTTCTACCAGGCGTCGTCAAGTGAAGTTTATGGAAAAGTAAGGGAAACGCCGCAGAGCGAAAATACTCCGTTTTATCCGCGAAGCCCATACGGGGTTGCAAAAGCATACGGGCATTTTATTACTGTAAATTACCGGGAAAGCTACCATCTGTTTGCGGTTTCCGGAATACTGTTCAACCACGAATCGCCAAGAAGGGGCATGGAGTTCGTAACCAGAAAAGTAACAGATGCAGTAGCGAGGATAAAGCTTGGACTGCAGAAAGAACTGCTTCTCGGAAACATGGACGCAAAACGTGACTGGGGATTTGCTGGCGACTATGTTGAAGCCATGTGGATGATGCTGCAGCAGGAAAAGCCGGAAGACTTTGTCATAGGAACAGGCGAAGCGCACAGCGTGCAGGAACTTGTGGAAGCAGCATTCAGCCACGCAGGACTAAACTGGAAGGATTATGTAAAGCAAGATTCCAAGCTAATGAGGCCGGCAGACGTTGATGTCCTGGTAGCGGACGCATCCAAAGCAAAGCGCATACTGGGCTGGAAGCCAAAAGTAAAATTCCGAGAGCTTATAGCAATGATGGTGGATGCAGACATTGAACGGCTGAAGCAAAACAATAAATAGGATAGGGTAAATTCTTTGTTTACGCGCTTGTTCCGCTGCTTATTTTTCTCCCTCCCTTAAAATTAAAGGAGGGAGAAAAATAAGCGCAGAAAGCTGATGAGAACGATATAGTAGAAACAGAGTAGCCAAAAAATGAAAGCATTCGTAACAGGCATCAGCGGATTTGCAGGAAAATACCTTGCTGCGCATCTGCTGGAAAAAAATTACGAAGTTTATGGCATCGACAGAAGCGGCGCAGAAATAAAAGGTTGCGAAGCTGAAGTTTGCGACATTTTAGATGCAGAAAAAGTAGCGGCGATAGTAGAAAAAATCAAGCCTGACGCAATATTCCACTTAGCAGCGCTTTCTTCTGTAAGCAAAAGCTTCCAGACCGCTGCAGACACAAGAAGGGTTGGCGTTGAAGGAACAAGAAATTTATTAAATGCTGTTGTGGCAGCCAGAATAAGCCCAGTAGTTCTGGTTGTTTCCTCGCTGCAGGTATACGGAACACCGGATGAGCTGCCGGTAACTGAAAACGCTGAGCTAAGGCCGGCAAGCCCTTACGCAGAAACAAAAGTCGCGCAGGAAAAGCTGTGCAGCAAATATGATTTGAAAATTGTAATCAGCAGAAGCTTCAACCACACAGGGCCAGGGCAAAGCCCTGAATTTGTATGGCCAAGCTTTGCCAAGCAGATAGCAGAAATAGAAAAAGGAAAGCGCAGCGAAATAAAAGTAGGCAATCTTGACGTGGAAAGGGACTTCAGCGACGTAAGAGACATAGTAAGGGCATATGCGCTTGCAGTTGAAAAATGCCCGCCGGGAATTTACAACATCTGCAGCGGACAGGCATACAGCATCGGAAAAATGCTGGACAAACTGATTTCTTTCTCCACTGCGGAAATAAAAATCGCGGTGGACAAAAGAAGACTGAGAAAAATAGACGTGCCGAAACTGTACGGAAGCAACGAAAAATTCTTAAAAGCGACAGGATGGAAGCCGGAAATAGAATTTGAGCAGACGCTCAAAGATGTTCTTGAGTATTGGAGGGAAATGGTCTGACACCCAGCTGGTTTAGCATGTTCCGCAGCCCGCTCTATTTCCTGTTTCACCAACTGCCACCCCATAATTAACTTTAAATAAACTCTGCTGTTCCTTTTTCTTATGAAAATACTGGTAACCGGAGGCTGCGGATTCATAGGCAGCAGTTTTGTCAGGCACATGCTGCGGAATCCTGATGTTGAAATAATAAACCTTGACAAACTGACTTATGCAGGCAACCCTGACAACCTGAAAGGCGTGGAAAGCAATGAAAGATACAGGTTTGTCAAAGGCGACATTTGCGACGAGAAAATTGTGAACGAATTAATGAAAGACGCAGACATTGCAGTAAATTTTGCAGCAGAAAGCTTTGTTGACCGCTCAATTTCAGATGCTGCGCCGTTTGTGAAAACCAACTTCTATGGAACCTATGTAATATTAGAAGCAGCAAGAAAACACAAAAAAAAAGTTGTGCACATCAGCACAGACGAGGTGTACGGCAGCACTGAAAGCGGCTCGTTCAGGGAAACTGACTTGCTTGAGCCCTCAAGCCCTTACTCAGCATCCAAGGCAGGCGCAGACCTGCTTGCTCTGTCTTATTTTGCGACATATAAATTGCCGGTGATTATCTGCAGGAGCAGCAACAACTACGGGCCGTACCAGCACCCGGAAAAGGTAATTCCGCTTTTTATCACCAATGCAATTGAAAACAAACCCGTTCCATTGTACGGAGATGGAATGAACGTAAGGGACTGGCTTTACGTGGAAGACAACTGCGAAGCGATTGCCCTGGCAATGGAAAAAGGAGCAGCAGGGCAGATTTACAACATCGGCAGCGGAAATGAAACAGCAAACATTGAAATGGCAAAAATGATATTGCGTTTTCTTGAAAAGCCGGAAAGCCTGATTAAGCCGGTAGCAGACAGGCCCGGGCATGACCGCAGATACTCGCTTGACACCAAAAAAATTTCTGAACTGGGATGGAAGCCGAAGCATAATTTTGAAATCGGATTGAATAAAACGATTCAGTGGTATAAGGACAATGCTGAATGGTGGAAGAAGCTTAAATGACGGTCAAAAACATCCTTGTAACAGGAACCACATTTCCCCGCTGGGAAGGCGATACAGAGCCGAGCTTTGTGTACGAGTTAAGCGGGCTTCTTGCAAAGCGGGGATTTGACGTAATAGCATTAACGCCGCACCATAAAGGCGCTGCTTCAAGAGAAATCATGGGCAGCGTGAAGATAAGGCGCTTTCCATACTTCTTTGCAAAGTACGAGAAGCTGTGCTACGACGGCGGGATGCTGCCGAACATGAAAAAATACTGGTATGCAAAGTTTCTGATGCCGCTGCTCATAATATCAGAATTTTTTTACGCGCTGAGAATTGTCAGGAAAGCAAAAATAGACGCCATGCACGCCCACTGGATTGTTCCGCAGGGGTTTGTGGCAGCAATCATCAAGAAACTGACAGGAACGCCCTACATTGTAACAGCGCACGCAGGAGACGTGTTCCCGCTGAAAAACAAATTCCTGAAATGGTTCGGGAAAATTGCGCTGAAAAATGCAGCCTACACAACTGTAAACAGCAACGCAACCAAACAGGCAGTGCTTGAAGTAGCCAAAGTTCCTGTAGAGATAATACCAATGGGGGTTGACCTTGCTGCGTTTTCTCCAGACAAAAGGAAAAAGGGAATCAGGGAAAAATACGGGGTTAGCGGGGAATTTATTTTCACAGTAGGCAGGATGGCTGAGAAAAAGGGCTTTAAGTATCTGATAGCTGCAATGCCGAAAATTCTTAAAAAGCTGCCGAAAGCAAAGCTTGTATTAATCGGAGACGGCCCGGAAAGGCCTGGGCTTGAGCAGCTGACAAAAGAGCTGAAGCTTGAAAATAATGTTTTGTTTGCAGGCAAAGTAACCCACAAAGAATTGGAGAACTGGTATCCGACAGCAGACGTGTTCGTGCTGCCGAGCATTGTGACAAAAGAAGGGGACACAGAAGGGCTCGGCGTAGTATTTTTGGAAGCAATAGCTTCTGGAACTCCAGTCATAGGCAGCAACGTCGGCGGAATACCGGACATCATAATGCACGAAAAAACCGGGCTGCTGGTGCCTGAGAAAGCCCCGGATGAATTAGCAGATGCTATTGTAAGGGTGCTGAGCGACAAGAAGCTGAACAAAAAGCTGACAGAAAACGCATTTGCTTTTGTCAAAGAAAGATTCACGTGGAATCTGGTAGCGGACAGATTTGCAGGATTGTTCAGAAAAACCGGCCGGGAGCAAGGCCAGCAATCCTTCTGAAATCCTCTTTTTTAAGCTCACCAAGCACAAATAAAGCTGCCATGTAAACTATTCCCAATCCCAAATACAATAAGGGAAGCAAAAACTTGTTCTGCAGCTCAAACTGAACGGCGATTGCAAAAACTATGATGGAAGCCAAAACCACCCGCACAAAGCTCGCATAATTAACCGGATTGCCAACCTTTGCATAAACAGCTGCGTAAGTAACAGCCAGCCCGACAAAAGAGGAAAGCGCTGTTGCAAACGCAGCCCCAGCCAAGCCGTACTTCGGAATCAAAGCCGTGTTAAGGGCGATGCCCAAAGCAAGCACGCCTGCTGCAACCGCAGCGCTCAGTGCCGGGCGGCCGGCAGCATTTATTACAATGCCAAACAAGTAGCTCAAAGTCAAAGCAGCTGCGCCAACAGCCAGGATTGCCAGCGGAATAGCTGCGGCAGCATACTCAGAGCGGTAAAGCAGCATAACCAATGGCTTGGCGGTAGCAACCATGACTGCTGCTGAAGGCAGCAAAACAATCAGAACATACCTGAACGCATCCTGCACAAACTTATTTGTGGACTGCCCTGAAGAAAGTTTTCCAGAAACAATAGGAAGCATAACCACTCCCAAAGCAGAAAGAACAAAATAAGGAATCCTCGCAATGACGCCTGCAGCAGTGTAATAGCCAACAAGCACGTTATCCTGCAGCAGCACCTTGACAAGAAACAAATCAGCGTTAATGAACAAGGCAACTAAGCCGATAAACGCAGTAGTCGGAACAGCAAACGCATAAATGCGCCTTGTGCTGGCTGGGCTGGAGCTGGAAAATCTGGCGGCAAAATAAAAATAAATCAAGCCAACAAAAGCAGCTAAAGGCAGAGCAATAACAGCGCCTGTAAGCGAAAAAAAGTAAGCCAATATTACAGTAAAAGCCAAGCGGCTTGAAGAATAAATCAGCAGCTCAGCAGCATTCCTGCCAAAGCGGCCAAGCCCGGCAAGATAGCCGGCATAAACGCTGCTTAAAGCATAAATCAAAACCAAAGGAGACTGAACCATAAGCAGGACTGCAAGGGAACTGTCCTTAAGCGCAGCAGCCAAAGGAACTGCAACAATGAAATAAGCAAATCCCAAAACCATTCCTGCAAGCAACTGCTTTTTCAGCATGCTTTTGGCGACAGAAGCAGCGTCTGAAGGAGACTCAGCAACAAACTTTGAAACAGACTGCAGCAAGCCGGGAGTGAGCAGCAGATTAATTATAGTGGCTACTGCGTACACCAGCCCAAACTGGCCGTACAGCTCAGGGCCAAGATGCCTGCCAAGAAAAAAGTTAATAACAGCGCCGGAGAAAAGCAATGAAACCTGAGCTGCTATGACATAAACTGAGTTTCTTGCCGTGGACATTACAACAAAGAAATAATGCGGGTTTTTAATTGTTGGGGTTTTTTATTAATTATTTACTCCTGTGAAGCACTTTTGTGACTCATTTTGGAGTTATCCCCGGTCTTCTACATATGCCCCAAAAAGAGCGCAGAGGAGCACATCAAGTAACTTTAAAAATCACCCTGAATTTGCCAAAGCATGAACATACTGGCATTAACCAAGCGCTTTTCGTCAGGAAAGGACTATGTACTGGATGATTTTGGCAGGGAAATACGGCTGTCAGAAGAGCTGGTGAAAAACGGGCACAAAGTAACGCTGATAGCTGCTGACTACCACAAAAAAGAACGGCTAAATTTAATAATGCATGGCATTGACGCAAGAGTGCTGCCATTCAGCATCCTGAGACTGCCGCTTTTCCTGCTTGATACAGCGCGGCTGGCAGCAAAAGCAGACATCATTCTCGCGATGGGAGACCCGATACTTGGGGCAGCAGGATATATTCTATCAGTGATTACGTCAAAAAAGCTTGTGTATGATTTGCGGGACAATTATGAAGCGTACGAAAGCATAAAGAAATTTGGAGTAAGATTTCTGCACAGAAAAGCCCTCAGAAAAGCGAAAGCAGTAACGGCAGTCAGCAGCATCCTTGCATCCAGAATAAAAAGAGAAAACGTTCATGTGCTCGGCAACGGAGTTAATATCAAGCTGTTCAGGCCGTTGAACAAAGAAATGTGCAGGAAAAAATTCGGGCTGCCCAAAGGAACAATAATCTCATACATGGGAGGAAAAGACAAGAGAGGGGTTGAGGACTTCATTGAACTGTTCGGTGAGATGAAAGGAGTCAAGCTGTTTCTAATGGGAAATTTCTCGGATGTCAGAGGCAAAAACATAATAACGCATAAGCCCATTCCATACGAGGAACTGCCATACATAATAAATGCGCTGGATGTAATGGTAATACCATACAAAGTAACGCCCTTCACAGAAGCAATGTACACACCCTACAAGCTAATGGACTTCATGGCGTGCAACAAAAAAATAGTCTGCACAGACGTCGGCGAGATGAAAAAGCTTCTGCCAAAAGAATTTGTATGCCCGCCGAGCAACAGGGAAGCGCTGAAAAAAACAATACTCAAAGCGATAAAACATCCGGATGTAAACCACCGCAAAACGCTTATAGAAAAAGGGCTGACGTGGGAAATGCTTGGGAAAAAGCTGGACAGAATAATAACAGCCGCTTAATGCTGCACTACTCAACAGTTTTCTCCAGCGCATCACGAAAGTCCAGCCGCTTCCCGCCGGAGGATTTAGCAAGATTCTTTCCGATAGAGCCCGCAGCGCCTGTAACAAAAATTTTCATTTTAAAGCTGACCTCCGACCTTGTCAATGCCGCCTCTTTTTTTCCCTCCCCTTAATTTTATGAGAGAAAAAAAGAAGCGGTGAAAGATTAACGCGGCTGCCGCAATTATTGACAGCGCTGTAACCGCAAGCCCCCGGTAAAACGCCTTAGGAACGTATTCAAATGTTACTATATCCCCTTTCTCAACTAACAATCCTGTGGAAATAAGGTTGGCCTTCAACTTCTCAGCTTTTTCGCCATTTACCTTAACTTCCCACTCCCTGAACTTGTAGAATTTCTCGCTCAGAACAAGCAGGCCTGAAGCAGCGGCTTCAACCTCAACTCTGGTTGGCTGATACTCCACAATGCGGGCTTCAGAAACAGTTTCAGCGCTGCCAAAGAACTGCCTCATAAGAGCAAGGTCAACCTGATTAGAGCCGTTTGCAATGTTTGGCTGAATAATTTTTCCGGCAGAAGCAAAACTAAACAACATCTGAACGTCTTCCTGGCTGAGCGCACCTGAGGTTAAAAGAACCATGTCGTAATCATTTACATCATCCGGAACTTCCGGCAGATTTACAACAGCGTTCCTTGAAGAATCAAAAAAAGGGTCAAGAATCACGGCATAAGTATTGCCAAAGCTGCCTGCCTCATCTCCAATGACCAAAGTCGCGTTTCTCACAACGTAAGCTTCAGGCAGGAACAGCTCGTTCTGGTAAAGATAAGAACCCTTCAAATCGCACAAACTGCACTCCTCAAACTTTTTAACAAAAGCCAGTCCCGGAACACTGATGTTTTCACGGGAAGCAACATACTTAACATTAGCCATGCCCCACATCTTTGCAGAATTCTGCTGCCCGGCGATTGCAGTGAACTGAACGTAGTCATTAAACCATATGTTGCTTGTAGTCCAGTCAAGCAGCCGAATGTCCAGCGGCACAGCATACTTAGCCAGGGAAAGGCCGACAAAATCCTCGCCGTAAACGTGCATCCTAAAATAATCCTCATCCCTGCTGATGTGCTGCAGCAGCTGATTATCCTCAATCTGCTGCCCGTAATTTTTCTCAAACGGCTGCTTAGTAATATCATAGCCGATGGCAAACAATTCTGCGAGAATGAGCAGGATTACCACTGCGGTTACGATATTCTGAGTCTTAAATTTCCTTACAATATTTGCAGAGCCGACGCCAGCCAAAACAGCAATGCCCAGCGAAAAAGGAGCAAGCGCATGATAAATCTGGCGGGTCTTGTCAAAGCCGGGCAAATGGTGAATAAGCTTTGTCAGCGGAGTTTCAATCTCCACAAGAAGCGATACCGCAGCCATAACCCCCAGCGCCAAAACATACTTCCTGCGCCACGTTAACAGCGAAGCAGCTGCAAGCAGCGTCACAACAACGCCAACCCTCATGGAAGAAACGCCAGCCCCAAACATTTTGGAAGGAATCTGGGAAGCAGTAATATGGGTGAAGCGCCAAATGTATTCCTCGTAGCCAACGCTGTCTGCGCGGTTGGACAGCTTATTGAAATCCATAGAAGGCATTAATTTGACAGCAGAAAAACCAAGAGTGAAAATGATTAAAACAACGCCAATTGCCGCAATCTTAGCCATCTCTTTTCTCTGCAATCGCAGCAGGGAAAATAAAAAATACATGCCAAGAAAAACGCCTATCCCCAGAAACGACCACAGAAAATAAATCGTGCCTCCGCTGATTAACTGGAAAGCGGAAAAAGCAGCGGCAATCAAGGAATTTCTCAGCAGATTGGCTTTGGTTGCTTTGAAAGCAAACAACATTATCCACGGAAAGAACGCAAGCGGATAAAGATGCGGCAGGATGCCTGAAAAAGTGGCGTAAGCAAAGGTGCCGATGAACATGTAAGCAATCCCTGAAACAACCGCAGCATGTCTGCTGCCTGAGAATTCTTTGGCGAGCAGCGCAGCGCCAACCCCGGCTATGACAAGATGGGCAAGCACAGACAAAGAAAACGCCAAAACAATGTCAGGAACAATCAGCATCAAAAAATTCAAAATCCCAAACAGCGGAATCTCAGGCTGCGAATACAGCGGATGCCCGCCAGAAAGCAGCGGCGTCCAGAAAGGAATAAACGAGCCTTTCCAAACAGTTCCGTAACTGATAAAGCTGCCGTTAATCTCGCCATAAAGCCGGCCGTGGACAAAGAGAAAATAGAATGCCAGCGCAGCAACTAACACAACTGCAAGGTATTTGTGCTCTGAAAACCCCATTAATCTGCGGAACTGCTGAGTTATTATAAAGGTTATCGTAATTATTATAAATACGCAGAAAATTCAAAAGCGGATGGGAGAAAAAATAATCATAGTCATGCCTGCATACAATGCAGGAAAAACAGTAACAGGCGTTTTTGAACGAATCCCCAAGCCGTTTCTCAAGCAAATATCTGAATTCATAGTAGTGGATGACGGCAGCAAAGACGACACTGCCAACAAGATTGCGCAGCTCAGCAGGAAATACAAAATAAAAAAGCTCGTGCACGAGCAAAACCGGGGCTACGGCGGAGCGCAAAAAACAGGATTCACGGAAGCAATTAAAGCAAACGCTGACATCGCGATTCTGCTGCACTCTGACGGGCAATATCCGCCTGAGCTGCTGCCAACAATCATAATCCCGATAATTTCCGGAGAAGCAGACATGGTATTAGGATCCCGCATACTGGGCGGAAAAGCGCTGCAGGGCGGAATGCCCCTGCACAGATACCTGGGCAACAGATTCCTGACAATCATAGAAAACATGGCTTACGGCCTGAACATCTCAGAATACCACACAGGATACATAGCATACTCAAAAAAAGCGCTTAATTCAATCCCGCTGCTGAAGCTGAGCGACACGTTCCACTTTGACGGCGAAATGATACTGATGGCAAGCAAGAAAAAGCTGAAAATAAGGGAAATCCCCATACCAACCCACTACGGCTACGAAAAAAGCTATCTGAATCCTATCACTTACGGAATGGATGTTTTGAAAATAATATTCAAGAATATGATAGGGAAGTATAATTTTTAACCGCTCCGAAATCGCCCAGCTCGTTTTCCCGCTGCAAAGTGCTGAGTCCAGTATCTCCGAAACTGCCTTAGTTCCATCCACTGCGCTCTATTTCATCCTCCCTTAAATTTCGAAGGGAGGAGGAAATAGAGCGCCGCAGCACGCAGTGCCACAGCTGCAATCGGAGATACTGCGAGTCACGCGGTGAAGTCAAGTTAAGTTGCAAAACCGTCGCACACTGCTCTGATTTTTTTCTCCCCCCCTTATTTTTTAAGGGGGGGAAAAAAATCAGCCAAGCAGGCATCGGCAAGCTCAGGATTGCAGGACACACAACTTGACATTACCGAGTCACGCAAACATTTAAATACTGAAGAAATCTACCAAAATGCAATACGGTCTTATGGAAGGTACACTTTCTAAGATTGTAAATAAAAAATAAAATATGGAGGGTAAAGAAAATGTATGGAGACAGGGGAGGATATCAGAGCAGAGACAACGTTCCAGTGAACGTTGGAGACGAATTTGAAGTAACCATAGAGGCAGTTGGCGCAAAGGGAGACGGAATTGCAAAGAAGGAAGGTTTCGTGCTTTTCGTGCCAGGAGTACAAAAAGGAGATAACGTGAGAATCAGAATCACGAAGGTTCTCCGAAAAGTAGGCTTTGCTGAAGTGGTTGGCTCAAGCGAACAGCCGGCTGCTGAAGGAGCGCCTGCAGAAGAAAGCTCCGAATCAGAAGGCAGTTCCGAGGACAGCGAAGACTTCGGAGATGAAGAGAAGTAATAATTCTCTTCACACACTTTTTTTAGAATTCTTAAAAATTATAAATAGCGGCAGCTATAAGAACACCGTATGCGCTGCTTCATAGCAATTGAGCTGCCGGAAGAAGTAAGGGAAGAGCTGAACAGGCTGCAGCTTGAAATAAATGGTACCGGCAGCGTAAAAGCTTCTTTTAACAAAAGCCATCACCTGACGCTAAAATTTCTTGGAGAAATAACTCCTGAAAAGGCTGATATTGTAAAAAACAAGCTGAGAATCTGCGGGGTAAAAAAATTTGCAGTGGAACTTGACAGCTTCGGCGTTTTCCCGAACGAAAGCCGTGTAAGAGTGCTGTGGGTTGGAGTAACGCCTGAAAATGAAATTGCTGAGCTGCAGAAGGAGATAGATGAGGCACTGCAACAGGATTTTCCAAAGGAAAAACAGTTCAAGGCGCATTTAACGCTGGCGAGAGTTAAATATGCTGCTGACAAAAAAAATTTCCTGCAACAGCTGCGGAAAATTAAAATAAAAAAGATAAAATTTGAAATCAGCGGGTTTAAGCTGATGAGAAGCACATTAACCGCAGAAGGTCCGGTGCATGATGAGCTGGCGGCGTTTAAGTAAAATTTATAAACCACCCAAAAACTCCTAAGAGCATTGCCCAGACACCGATTGTGTGTCGTCGCAGCGGGCGATAATAAGTTGCGGTTCAAGACTTCTTGAATCGGTTCAAAAATGGAAGAAGAACAGTTACTTGTAGCCCAGGACCAGTATCTCAAAGCAGGCATACACATAGGGACAAAATTCCGAACCAAGTATATGGGCGCATTCATATACAAAACCCGGCCTGACGGGCTTAGCGTGCTTAACCTGAAGAAGATAGATGAACGCATCAAACTGGCTGTTAATTTACTGGCAAAGTACGAGCCGCAGGACATACTGGTGGTAAGCAGGAGAGAAAACGGCTGGAAAGCGCTCAGGGCAATGAGCAAACTCACCGGAATCAAGGTGTTTGCAGGCAGATACCTTCCCGGAATTCTTACAAATCCTTCACTTGACAACTACACAGAAGTAAAGATACTTTTTGCGACAGATGCGTGGCCTGACAGGAATGCAATAGCTGATGCAGTCAGGGTGGGCATACCGGTAATTGCGCTGTGCGATACGAACAACCAGGCAAACAACATTGACTTTGTGCTGCCCTGCAACAATAAGGGCAAGAAAAGCCTGGGACTGCTGTTCTGGATTGTAACAAAAGAATACATGAAAGCGCGCGGCTTAATAAAGACAGATTCTGACTTCAAGGAAAAAGTTGAGGATTTTACAGAAGAGTGAACTGCCCTGGAATTCTGCGCATCTTTTCTTATGCGATGAGAAAACAGCACAGGCGTGAGGAAAAGTCTGCTATTCCTCAAATCCCCTCATAAAGCCCTCCTCAGCAGCTGAAATCTCGTCGTCTTCAAGCATATCCCCGATAATATCCGCCCACTCTTCAGCCATTGGCATCGCCTCCATCCATCCCATCACAATAACCTTTATATATGTGTTGGGGATATACCCTATATACCATATAATTTGGGATAAAATATAGAGGGGCAATATGGAATTCAGAAAACTAATGGCGTTTGGAAACAGTTCATTCATTGTTTCTGTGCCCAAGGCGTGGGTAGAAAAAAACAGGCTGAAGAAAGGGGATGTATTGCTCGTAGAGCAGAAGCCAAATGAACTGATTCTGAGCGCAAAGGATTCGAGCGAGAGGCGCAAAATAAACGAAGTAACAATCAATCCCGAGGGCAAGACGCCTGAGGAATTCAAAACAGAAATCATCTCGCTTTACGTGAACAATTACGACATCATAACCGTAGTTGGCGTAAAGGACCATGAAGCTACAAAAAGCATATTCCGCAGCTTAGTGGGAATGGAAATCGTGGAGGAAACTGCAACAAAAATAGTAGCCAAAGACCTCCTTGACATACAGGAAGTCTCGCTTGACAACATCGTAAGAAGAATTGACATAATAATCAGGTCTATGCTGACAGATGCCAGAGAGCTTGACGTAAAAAATGCAGACAGCGTAATAAACAGGGACACAGAAGTAAACCGGCTGAGCTTACTGGGCTTCAGAACAGCAAAAGCAGCAACCGACAATCCAAGACTGCTGAAACTGTTCAACACAAACTATTGGAACGTCATGCTTGCCAAACAGATAATCACCTACTTAGAGCGTTTTGCAGACCAAATAAAAAGAATAATAAGAACAGCCAAGGAAAACAAGCTGGACGGCAAAGCGAGGAGCGACATACTAAAACTACTGTTGTCTGTTCAGGAAAACTACATTCAGGTAATGAAAATACACTACGAAAAAAACAGGCAGGCAGCCTTCAAGGCAGAGACAACAACAAGAGCGCTGCTGAAAGAGTGCGACGCAATACTAAGGAAATACCCGGAAGTGCCCATCGTGCGCATCATAGAATACTTCCAGCACACAGTCGGCTCAATGAAAGGAATACTGAGGAATGTGATGGAGTATGAATAGCTGAGCTGAGAAAAACAATGCATCGTGATGAACTGTTTGAAGCATTAAAGGAAAGAGCTGTGGGGAGAGCAGCAGGCGGGAACCCTTTCTGCTTCTACCGAAACACGTTTGTTTATATGGGCAGAGAATACCGGGATGAGCTGTGGCTATTCCCTGACAGGAGCTATTCGCGCTTCAGCGACCTGCCTGAAGGTGCGGAACTGCCTTCAGAGCGGGAAAGCCAATGTTTTACTGCCGAGAATTTAGCGAGAACAATTCAAGAAATCCGTTCACGCAACGAGGAAGAGCTTCCACCGCACCTGGCGCTTGAAGAAATAACAGCCGCACTGGAAGAAGCGCTTGCTAAACAATCCCTTCCTGCCTAATCTCAAATTCTATCTCCTGCTCAGGCAGGCTGCGGTGCTTCTTTAGCGTAGCTTTCCTTTTGTTCTTATGCAGAACAGACAACTCAATCAGGCACTTGCTGTTGTATGTAATAATATCGCCGCCAACCATTCTGACCTTTGTGCTATCATCAAAATCAGCGTACACCTGATTCGTGAGGATAATCGGAATTGAGTTTTTCCTTGCAATTTCCAGAAGCTTGCCCATCTGCCTGCCAAGCTCAGCATTAACTGCCTGGTTATTGTCGCCGCGCTCCAAGCGGTAAAGCGAAGAAATCGTATCGCACACAATCAGCCCAATGCCCTTAGGCAGCTTATCCTGCAAAGAGTCAATGCATCTTCTCTGCTCGGCAAAATTAGTGGGCTTAAAAAAAACAATCTTGTCAAGAACAGCTTTGTAATCCGGCGAAAGCTGCTTCAAACGTTCAGTGGAAAAGCCGCCTTCAGTGTCAATAAACAAAATCTTGCCGTTCTTAGCAGCAGCGATAACCGAAAGCAGGCAGGCAGTGGTCTTCCCGGCGCCGGAAGGGCCGAAAATCGTAGTAATCACAGATTGCTCGTAGCCACCGGCTAAGAACTCATTAAGCTTATCAGAGCCGGTCTCAAGGCAGCCGTCCATAAAGCAGAAAGATTGCCAGCATAATTATAAAGGTTTTGCATAGCTGCTGCAACATATATGCCCCACACTCTAAATATTTAAATATATCATCACACATTATATGATAAAGTATGATAAATAACAACGAGGTGGTGAAAATGGAAAATACGCCGGTTGGCATGGAGGAAAGCAGCATGGAAGAAGTTGCCGAGTTTATGCGGAAGAAAGCCACGAAATTTGAGCAGGACACATTTTTGAAGCAGATATTGTTCGGGATGCGATGACAGCACGGAATTTGAAAATACATTCTATGCAGCGAAAGATTATTATGTTCAAGGCAAATAAATGCTGATTAAAGACAAAATTCTGCAGATTTTCCTGAGTTCAGTTCCGGTAATTGCCATGGTTGCGCTGATACCGGCAATCGCAAACGATTATGCGCTTACAGCAGCGTATTTGCTTATAATTGCAGCAGCTTTTGCAGTAAAATACGAGAGAAAAGATGGCCTGTTTTTCGCAGCTGGATTCATAATAATGCTTTTTTCAGAATATTTCTTCATTTCAACAGGTGTTGAGACTTTTGCCAGAAACAGCCTGTTCGGAGTAATGCCGCTGTGGCTTCCGCTTTTGTGGGCGTATGCGTTTGTTGCCATGAGGAGAGGAATATTTATTCTGGACAAGTAAAAAAGCAGTTGTATTTGACTACGCTGTTGATTCTTTCCGCGGATGTTCATTTGCTCCCTTCCTAGCTCACAACCGCGCCCTATTTCCTCATCTCTTAACCTTCGCAGGGAGTAGGAAATAGGGTGCTGGTGATTGCTGAAAGAACCAGCCCAAAACTTTAAATAGAAGTTCACCATAGTGAATTTCTTATGAAAACGCAGCTAATCATGCCGCAGGAAGTTGAAGTATTCTACGTCATACCAACCATAAGAAGGGAGCTTGCCTTTGCGATGAAAGCTGCCGGAAAAAAGCAAAAGGAAATAGCTGAACTGCTGTGCGTCAAGGAAAGCACAATCAGCCAGTATCTCAATGACAAACGGGCAACAGAGGTAAAACTGAACGAACAGCTGAAAAGCGCAGCAACTGCTGCTGCCGCCAGAGTAAAGGACAAGGTAACGCTTATAGCAGAAACGCAAAAACTTCTCGGACTGATAAAAGAAGGAAAAACCTTGTGCGAAATCCACAGGTCAATCGCAAACATTCCAAAAAGCTGTGATGTGTGCTTCCTAAAATGAGACAAATACAAATACAGAGAATCAGGCAGGCAATGGACTCTGCTGTTGAAAGCAAGGACGCTTTCGTAGCAGAAGCAGGAAAGCTGGACGAAGAACTAGTCAGATTTATTTCAAAAGACAAAAACGAGCCGGAATGGATGCTGCAGAAACGGCTGAAAGCATTGGAGCTGTTCAACAAAACTCCGATGCCAAGCTGGGGACCTGACTTGAGCAAGCTGGACATGAGCAGGATATACTTCTACAGAAAGCCAAACGCAAAGCAAACAAAAAGCTGGGAAGAAGTCCCTCCGGAAATGAAAAAAACCTTTGACGCGCTCGGAATACCTGAAGCAGAGCAGAAAGCGCTGGGCGGAGCAGGAGCGCAGTGGGACTCCAATGTTGTTTATCATAAATTGAAGGAAGAATTTGAATCAAAAGGAGTAATCTTTGAGGACATGGACGTTGCAGTGCAAAAATATCCTGAACTTGTTAAGAAGTATTTCATGACAAAATGCATACCGATAAGCGACCACAAATTCATCATGCTGCATGCAGCAGTATGGAGCGGAGGAACGTTCATCTACATTCCAAAAGGCGTAAAGGTAAGCATGCCACTGCAAGCATACTTCAGAATGAATGCAAAATTAGGCGGCCAGTTTGAGCATACGCTCATAATCGCAGAGCCGGGAAGTGAAGTAAACTACATTGAAGGTTGCTCAGCACCCCAGTTCGGGGAGGAAAAGGCGCTGCACGCAGGCGGCGTTGAGATTTACGTCGGGGAAGGCGCGAGGGCAAGATACTCAAGCGTTGAAAACTGGAGCACCTCAACGTTCAACCTCAACACAAAACGTGCCATAGTTGAAAAGAACGGCGTGATGGAATGGATAAACGGAAACATGGGCTGCCTTCCAGAAGATGCTACAATTTATACGGATAAAGGCATCAAGAAAATGGGAGATATAAATGGAAGCGAGTTTGCATATTCTCTAGATACAAAAACGAGAAAGCTTGTAAAGAGGAAAGTATTAGCAAAGGTTTGCACTGGCATTAAAGAGTTGTACGCGCTTAGTGTGGCTGGGAGAACTGTCAAAGCAACAGCAGAACACCCCTTCCTTGTAATAAACAGGAAAGAAGTTGCGGAGAACAGGCGAAAAGGCGCATTTGTTTACAATTGGAAACCTCTTAAAATCCTTAAAAAAGGTGACTTAATAGCTATTCCAAAAAGCATACCAATTGAAGGAGCTGATTACAAACTGCCAACAATAGACGTCAGCACAAGAACAATACAAAACAGCAACCAGTACGGAGCTACTTACCTTATGAGCAGTTCTTATAAGTACAAGCAGGTAACGATTCCTGAACAGCCTAATGAAGATTTTATGTGGTTGATGGGTTTCTATCTTGGCGACGGAAACCTTTGGACGCACAATAACAGCGCGAAAATAACATTTGCAATACCAAAATGGAGCGAAATGAGAGGAGTTGTCAAAGAAACCGCCAAAACCGTCTTTGGATGCGACATAAACTATGAGAGAGATTACGCCATATCAATAAATTCCTATGTTATTGGAGAGTTGATAAAAAGAGCAGGTTTTGGCGGGACTGCCAAAGAAAAAAGAATCCCTGCCTGGGTATTTGGATTGCCTTTAAGCCAACGACTTTCTCTGATAGCCGGTTTAGTTGATTCTGACGGACATATTGGTAACGGGGCTTATGTAACTAGCTGCAACAAGAACCTTTTGGAAGACCTCCAGCTGCTGGCAATATCCTGCGGGATAGGAACTTCCACAATCTTCGATCATGGAAAAGAGAGGGACGTGACCATCCTAGGATACGAATCGCATGCTTCGAATTCCTACAGAATACTTATGAATGGAAAAAACATAAAAAATCTAAATCTAAAAGACACATTGAAAAAGGAAAAACTGGCAAAAGTCAAATCTTACGTAAGCTATTCAAGCAGCGATGGGCTTAACTTTTCCTCAAAAACAAATGATGAGTTTGGCTTTGCCAAGGTTCGTTCAATAAAGCCTGCGGGAAAAGAGCCTGTTTACGACATAGAGGTGGAAGATGCGCACAATTTCATAGCTAATGGAGTACTTGTCCATAACAGCTGCACTACCATGCTTTACCCCTGCAGCATCCTGAAAGGCGCAGGCGCAAGGTCAGACAGCTTAGGCATAGCGTATGCCGGCCGAGGGCAGAACCAGGACACAGGAAGCAAGGTGTATCACTTAGCGCCAAACACATCCTCCACAATAAAGATGAAAAGCATCAGCAAGGACGGAGGCATATGCACTTACCGTGGATTAGTTAAAGTTGCCAAAGGCGCCAAAAATTCCAAGGTTGCTGCAGTATGCGACGCACTAATACTGGACAGGGAATCTGTATCAAACACCATCCCGAACATGGACATCGGAGAGGAAAGCGTGCAGATAGCGCACGAAGCAAAAGTAGGCAAGCTAAGCGCAGAAAAAATATTCTACCTGATGAGCCGCGGCCTCAAGGAAGAGGAAGCAATGCAGATGATAGTATCCGGATTTATTGAACCAGTAATAAAGGAATTGCCATTAGAGTATGCGGTTGAGCTTAACAAGCTCATACAGCTTGAAATGGTAGGCGCAGTAGGATAAGCTTCTGAGGAGAAAATGGGGGCAACAAAGCACGACGTGGAGATGCACTCCAAAAAGCTCGGAGAGACGGGCGTTTTGCTAAACAAAAGACTCAATGCAATGGAAAAGCTTGAGCAAATGCCTCCAGCAATGTTCAAACACGGGCTCGGCATAATAACCAGCTTTGAAATTGATGCTGATGAACTGCAGCTGTTCAGCCAAAACGATTTTGAAATAATAAGCAGCGGGAAAGCAATTGCAACCAATTTTGCAGAAGCAGACGAGCAGCAGCGGAAAATAATCGCGGACAGCATCGGAACAACGTATGAAATCAGCAGCAGAATGATTGCCATGCATACAGCTTTCCTGAACAGCGGCATTTTAGTTCAGCTGCCGAAAAATGCTGACAGCAGCACAATACACATCAAACTGAAAGCTGCGCACACTGACTTCTCCCACATACTTGTAATCGCAGAGGAAGGCAGCAAGGCAACGATAATTGAAGAAATATCAGGAACAACCAGTTACAGAAGCGGAGTTGTTGAAATAATAGCGAAAGCAAACTCAGAAATCATGTATGCAGCGGTGCAGAAACTGCCTGAATGCAAAAACTTCTCCTACAAAAAAGCAGTGCTGGAAGAAAACGCAAACGTGGAATGGCTGGACATAACAACAGGCAGCTCAGCAACAAAAGCAGAGGTTTACTCTGAGCTAAAAGGAGACGGAAGCAAAACATCAATGTTCAGCGTATTCTTCGGAAACAAACAGCAGCAATACGACCTTTACAGCAAATGCACGCACATTGGCAGAAACACGTCTTCTGAAATGCACACAAGCGGAGCGCTGAAAGACAAATCAAAGGCAGTCCAGCAGGGATTCGCCAAAATTGAGGAAAAAGCGTACAATGCTGCTGCACACCAAAAATCCAAAATCCTGCTGCTAAGCGAAGACGCAAAAGCAGTGCCAACCCCAAAGCTGGAAATTGACAACAACGAAGTGGCAGCAACGCACCAGGCAGCCGTAGGCCAGATTGACTACGACAAAATATTCTACCTGATGAGCCGCGGCATAAGCGAAAAGGAAGCGAAAAAAGTGTTCGTGGAGGGGTTCTTTGAGCAGTATGCAAGCAAAATACCCGTGCAGGAGCTAAGAGAAGAAGTGCAGGCAGCGGTTGCCGAGAGGATGCAAAATGAACAGGAATGACTTTCCGATACTAAAAAGGAAAGTGCACGGAAAAGATCTGGTGTATTTTGACAACGCCGCAACAACGCAGAAGCCCCGGCAGGTTATAGAAGCCATAAAAAAATACTACGAGGAATACAACTCAAACGTCCACAGGGCAGTGCACCAGCTAAGCGCAGAAGCCACTGAAGCATACGACAAAGCGCATGAAAAAGCAGCAGAGTTCATAAACGCAGAGTTTGAAGAAATCATTTTCACAAAAAACACGACAGAATCAATAAACATAGTTGCAAACAGCTTCCTGAGCAAATTAAAGCCGGGAGATGAAATAGTATTAACCCAGATGGAGCACCACAGCAACATAGTGCCGTGGCAGCAGGCTGCAAAAAAAACAGGCGCAAGAATAAAATACATAGAAATAGATGAAAAGGGGGAATTGAAACTGCAGCAGCTGCGAAAAACAATAACAGACAAAACAAAAATAGTGGCGGTAACGCACGTTTCCAACGTTCTGGGAACAATAAACCCCATCAAAAAAATATGTAGAATAGCGCACGAAAAGGGCGCAACAGTATTGGTGGATGCAGCCCAGTCAGTCCCGCACATGCCTGTGGATGTAAAGGAGCTGGACTGCGACTTCCTGGCGTTCTCAGCGCACAAAATGCTCGGGCCGACAGGAATCGGAGTATTGTATGGAAAGAAAGACATTCTTGGGCAAATGGAGCCGATGATGTTTGGCGGAGACATGATAAAGGAAGTTACATTTGAGACTGCGTCGTGGAACGAGCTGCCGTGGAAATTTGAAGCAGGCACTCCAAACATGGCAGGCGCAGCCGGGCTGGCAGCAGCAATAGACTACCTGAAATCCATTGGCATGGACAAAATAAGGCAGCACGATTATGAACTGACAAAGTACGCAACAGAAAAGCTGCAAAGCATGGAAGGCATAGAAATATACGGGCCTTCTCCAGAAAAGAAAGGCAGCGTCATATCATTCAACCTGAAAAACGTCCATCCGCACGACGTATCATCAATACTGGACAGCGAAGGCATAGCAGTTCGCGGCGGCCACCACTGCGCCATGCCGCTAATGAAATTGCTCGGCATTCAGGGAAGCGTAAGAGCAAGCTTCTACCTTTACAACACCAAAGAAGAAATTGACTTGTTTGCCAAGGCCCTGGAAAAAGCAAGAAAAATAATGAACGATTAAAATGGATTTGGCAGAAGACATGTACAGGGAAGAGCTGCTTGACCACTACAGGCGCCCGCAAAACCACGGAAAAATAGGAAATGCAGACATTAATTACCGCGACTTCAACCCTGTATGCGGGGATGAAATCGAAATATTTGCAAAAGTAAAGAATGACGCCATCAGCGAGATAAAATTTGCAGGCAAAGGATGCGCAATAAGCCAGGCAGCAGCATCAATTTTAACTGAGCACCTGAAAGGAAAAAAGCTTGCAGAAGCAAAGAAAATCAGCAACGAAGAAATGCTCAGCATGCTACCAATCAAAGTAAGCAACCTAAGGATAAAATGCGGGTTGCTTGCGCTGAAAGCAGTGCAGAAAGGCATGCTGATTTACGAAGGAGCAAAGCAAACCAAGCAAATATCACGCACTGATGATTGACACTTTGCTACCTGCACGCAACCGCGCAGATGATATAAACAGCAATCAGCAAAACGCAAGTAAGAACAAAAATGAAGCTTGAAATAAAGAATTTGCACGTAACCGCAAATGAAGCAGAAATACTCAAAGGAGTAAACCTGACCGTAAACCCAGGCGAAGTAGTTGCTTTGATGGG
>JACPMZ010000011.1 GCA_016185705.1 Candidatus Woesearchaeota archaeon | reverse complement strand
TTCCGCTTCAAATGAATGTCCTGCGTGGCAACAGCACTATTTCTGTCAACAATATCCAGAATGGCCTCATCAGCACTTTTAAATACTTTTCTATTATCAACCATTTTAACCCTGTACTTTTTCAGCAGCTGAAGCGCCACTTTGGCAGCAGACTTATCCTTTCCTTTAGCGGTGCCACTGCCAATAATATTTTCCAACTCAGCCGCGGTTTCAGCAACAGCAAACAGCTCATAACTGTCAAAAATCCTTGCTATCTCAGCAAATATGTCCACCTTAAACTGGGTGGGAATCATCAAAAAATTGGTGTCAATTTCAAGTTAAGTGGCAAAACCGTCGCATCCTTCCCTGATTTTTTTCTCCCCCCCTTAAAAAATAAGGGGGGAGAAAAAAATCAGCCAAGCAGGCATCGGCAAGCTCAGGATTGCAGGACACACAACTTGACATTACCGCGCGAAAGCGTGTTGTTAAGTTTTCGGGTGCTGCTAAAACATTTAAGCAGCGCATATTCAGCAGCAGTAGCAGCGGTAACAGCTGTAACGGCGCTAAGCTGCTGCATCTTCGCCAACTGCCTCCACTACAAAAAGCCAAAAAGCTGCCACCCGCAGAGTGAACCGCACGGACACAACGAAACAATTTTAAATAAGCTGCCCGCATAACAGCCAAGTGCAAAACAGCAGTCCGTTATTATTGATGGAGTATAAGCACGGCATGCTTAATCCAATCATAGGGGTAGAGCCATATCTGAAAGCGGATATAACGCCTAAGCTGGAAAAGAATTACTTCATTTTTGGTTTGTTTGAGTCTGAAAGCAATCCCCGCAGAATGATAATATCAACCCGCGTCATCTCCTTTCATTCAGAGAACAGCCGCGCGGTAGGGGGACTGGAGCAGCAAATCCACTGCGCCAAGGCTTTTGCGGTTGAGGTTGATATTGACAGACAGAAGCTGGACATACATGGTGTAGTTTCGGAGATTGCAGATGCTTATAAAGCTGAGGACAGCATAAACCCGGACTGGGAAGGCATTGAAAATATGCTTGGCAGCATGCTCCGTGACAAGTATGGCAGCTAAACCTCAACAAACTGCTGCAGCGTCTTGTCCTTTATTTGCGGTTTGATAGCAGACTTAATCCCTTTCTGCTTCATCAAAGTGTTCAGAAACTTCGTGGCTGTCCGCTTCGTAAGAACCTGGTCAAGCGCAGCAGCAAGATTTTCAGGATTTTTTAAGGTGGAGCTTTTCAGCAGCTCAATCATCACCGGCTCATTGATTTTTTTGCTGAAAATCTTCTTCGCAACATCCTGCTCAAACAACGCCCTGATAAACTGTTCGCGGCCGGAAGCAGTAAAGGCCTTGTAATCAGTCTCCCTGCCGAGCAGTCTTGCTATGTAGGATGGGTTTGACATCAGAACAAACTTGACAAGCTGCAGCGTTCTCGTAACACTGTTGCTGTAATACTGCCTGTCGAGCATGTTCACGAACTCAAAAAGCACCTGGTCAAATCCGATAACATTCACGCCCTGCAGCTTAATTTGTGAAGTTGTAATCAGGAACTTCTCATAATCGCTCTCATGCCCGGTGTGCTCCCTGATGGTCTGCCTTATCTTCCTTACGACAGCGCTGCTGTCAAACTTCTTAACCAGATCAGATGGTTTTGCATCCCCGGAAACAAAGCAGGCAACCTCAACATGGGCAATCTTCGGATTCGCATCCTGCTTAATGGCAAGAAAATCAATGACGCGGCTTCCGGCATTTACATCCTTAATCGTAAAGAAACCTTTCCTGTTAAGCCACAGCTCCACAATCTCCTTTTCAGCCCTCATCAGAGCATGGAATTTGCCTGCGTTTTTATTGCTTGCGCAAAAAAGGGCGGGTGAACAGAAAGATATTTATACTTCCAGTTAAATAATTGCACAGCAGTGAATAGGGTTAGTGCAGGAAAAGGGGTGTTTAATTGGGAAGCGTCAAGTTTGCATTAATTTCCGGATTGATTATTCTGGCATTTGCTGCCTCTGCCCTGGCGCAGCTGCCGCACGCACACGTAATAACAGGCGACGGCATAGCAATCCTCGGGCAGCAGTATTTCAATTTCTCAACCGGAACAACAAGCGATACTCAAGGAGACATCCAATGGGACAACAGGTCAGGCATTCAGCTGGATTTTTCAAGCTCATCCTCAAACGGCTTCTTCAACACAACCACAGGCAAACTTGAGGGGCTTGGCCCAAACATCGACCTGAACAAAACCTACAAAGTGCCTGCGTCAGGCGGCTCAACCACGTTTGGAGAGGCATTCTATGTTGACAGCACATTCCCGATATTCAGCGTGGGCGACGGCGTGGCTGTAAAAACCATAAACGAAACCTTTGCCGCATTCAAAATTGACTCTGTGAATGACACACATCTGTACATCAGCTACCGCTACAACCCCAACGGCTCAAACATACTTGCTGCAACTCCGACAACAGGATGCGCGCAGCACCAGAACGAAAGCGCATGCTACGACGCTTCCTCAGCAGGCGCACACTGCTACTGGGACTACTGGCTTGAGCTGTGCAATGAAGTAAGCGGGGGAAGCGGCGGAGCAGAAGGCGGAGGCGAATTCAGCGGAGGCAACTATGTTCAGTGCTACAAATTTGAAAGCAACGGGCTTGCCTGCGGCAACATAACAGTCTGCAATTACAACGCAAATTCAGGCACATGCGACCCCACCTCAGGATTCTCATACGACGTCGGGCTCAACTGCAGCGTGATGAACAACCAGACGCTGTGCGATAACCAGCCGCACACATCGCCATTGTGCTCATGGAACGGGACAGCATGCCTCGCAAACAACAGCAAGACAGCAGCAGAAGTGCCGCCGCCGGCATTCACAACCTGCGATGCAGCGCCAACAGAAAACGACTGCACCAATCTTTCAACTTCCGCATTCATGCCATGCGAGTGGACAGGAAGCGCGTGCAAAGTCGTATTCAACTCAGTGTTCGGCGGCTCAGGAACAGGATTTGGGAGCATATTTGACTGCTCCACAAAAACAAGCTGCGAAGCCACAGGCGGAAAATGGCACACAGAAACATACTCTTATGAGAACCAGTACGGCCAGACACAAACAACAACAGCCAGCTGGTGCGAGCCATCGTTCGGGGACACGAGCAAGGAAGAATGCGCAGACAGCTGCTGGGCATGCGAATACAAACCAGACGGCACAAGCTGGGGAACAGGAGCCAGCGCTATTGATGCTGCAAAAGTTGCTTGCCAAAACTCCTCAGTCGGCTACTGCCAATTCTATGAAGACAGCAACGCAATCAACGGACTGGGCTGGTGCGAGCCGTCAGGAGCAGTGTCGTTCGGATACGCAGACTGCTCGCAGAACTGCTACGGATGCATAAACAATGCAAGCTGCGCAGGCAGCGCGGCAACATGCACATGGACATCAGACCCGCAGCTATACGATTTGGACGGAAACGGAAGCTTTGACTCAAGAACAGACGGATGGTGCGACCCGGCAGCGCTTGCACTGCAAAAAAACTGCGATGTCAACTGCATGGGCTGCAGCACAGAAACAGAATGCCTGGCAAGCGCGGCAAACGTAAGCGTTGGAGGATGCACGTGGGACAGCAGCTACTACTACTGCAGCAACACATCAGCATCCGGCGTGGAAATATGCTTTTTCCCGGGAGATGAGGACGGAAACGGGCTGTATGACTGCGCAGACCCTGCATGCGCCCAGAGCCCGTCATGCGGATTCGGCGGAGCAGGAGCGCTTGCAGGCGCAGGGCTGGCAAGCGTTGACCCTTACCTCTGCATACAGCACGACAACGACCAGACAAACTGCAACAACCAGCAAGGCCCATCAGGCACGCCGCTTGCAAGCACAAGCATCTGCTACTACCACCCGGCGCCAGGCAAGGACGCAGACTTCCCGACAACAGGGTGGTGCGACTCAGCGTTTGAGCAGCAGAACTCAGCCGGAATAAACATAGATTCCCCGCCAGTCATACTGGGAATAGACCCATCTGATGACGTGGAATACCAGTGGCTGGACATAGTCGGATTCGGCATACACGACTCGCCTGAATCAGTTGACATAGGCATAGGAGTCAAGAACATGACAAACTTCACGGGCTGCTACAAATCATTCATAGGAACGCCCGGAAGGTACAATGCATCGGGAAAATACTACCGCTACCTTGACACTGACGAAAACACCACGAACGGCTGCCTGGCAGATAACGACGCCTCAATCAAGGGCTTTGAATACAAATTCATACGCTCGGCAAACAACAACGCAAGCAACGCAACAATTTATGAGCACTACAACGCAACATTTGACACAACCACAGCATACAAATGCATATCAGGAAACTGGACAGCGTTTAGCGCACAGCTGCAGACAATGCAGGATGCGTGCAGCGTAAGCGAAGGCGGAATAGGCGGAATAGACATAATGCTTATCAAGAAAACAGACATCGGCAGCCCAAAAGTGCCTGTAAGGATTTACGTTGCAACCCACAACGGCAGCAACACAACAATAGACGCGGCAGGGCCTGAATACTACACGCCAGGAAGCATAGACTTTAAGTTTGAGAACTGCGCAGCAACAGGACAGGACTTTGACGGAGACGGACTGAATGCAGAGAACGACCCTGACTGCCAGAAATACATCAAACTGGGATATGTGCCGTTTGAGACAGGCGTGCAGTGCAACGACGGCAAAGACAACGACGGCAACGGATTAACTGACTGCAATGACTTCAGCTGCAAATACGACCCGTACATAGGATGCGGGTTTGCGCTGACATGCGATACCGCAGACAAAAGTGCGCCCACAGTAAAGTGGCAGAGCGTAGACGCGCTGCTTGACTCAGCACACATATCATTTGACTCAAACGAGCCGGCAAACGGCACGCTGCTGTTTTACAACCTCAGCTCAAAATGCACTGAACTGAACGAAACAGTCAAAGACATCGGGCTGCTTGACACGCTCACAGACAACGACCACAAGCTGTGGCACGACGCAGACCTTGACTCAAATAACCTAAAGTACTCGCTTGACAAAAACACCACATACTTCTTCAAATACCAGATGTGCGACCTGTGCGGAAACTGCCTGGTGAGCAAATGCACAAACTTCACAACAGCAACAGCTTTCAAGACATACATATTCAAGCCAGTTCTGGATGCAGCCATAACCATGAGCATACCGGTCCTTAACATAACGAATGAAAGCTTCACTTACGGAAAGCAGCTGAACCAGTCCCAAACCGCGAATATAGACATAATGCTGAACGACACAGCCAACAGCTGCGGAATCACATTTGAAAACTGCACAGTAACAAAGGCATTCAACGTAAACATGTCAGGCGCATTTGTGTACAACTCCACGAGCAAGGCATGCGGAATGAACACAGACAAATGGAACGAAATATCGCAGGAACTGGGATGCAAGAACATCAAGATAAAAATCCCGACCTCATCGCAGCAGAACCAGCTCTGGCACTGCGACGACGACAACGTAAGCAACTGCTACAGGGTTGACGATTCAAACCTTGTAACCTGCACCTACGACTCAACATCAGCAGAATGCAGCATAGCAGTGGCGCAGGGGCTTGGATTCTCAGTGTACGAGCCCAGAAGCTCAAGCAGCAGCAGCTCATCCAGCAGCACCTCCTCAGGAGGCGGCGGAGGCGGAGGGGGAGGCGGCGGCGCTGCGAAGAATGCCTCCAACTACATAAGCAAGGTAACACGGGTATGGGACTTAATAGCCGCAGAAGACCGCAAACTGCTGAGCTTAGACTCAGAGGAAATAGTGGTGTCATTGGTAAGCTTTGCTGTTTCAGAAGAAATAAAAAATGCAGAAGTAACAGTAGGCAACATCAAAAAACTGCCGGACGACGTGCCAGCACCAACAGGCGTAAAGGTATTCCAGCACCTGCAAATAGAGCATGACAAAATAGACAACGACAAAGTGCTGTCGTCCACGATTGAATTCAGAGTTCCTCTAAGCTGGCTGACAGAAAACAATTTCCAGGCAGCAGACATATCCCTTTACCGCTACACATCAAAGTGGGATGAGCTGGCAACCACCCACTTAAGCAGCGATGCAGAAAACGCATACTACCAAGCTGCTTCCCCAGGCCTAAGTTACTTTGTTGTGGCGGCGAAGCAAAAAGCAGCGGTTCAAGAAACAGCGCCCAAAGAAATAACAGGAGAAGCAATCCGGGAACGGCAAACAGCAGCTGACGAGCAGCAAGCAGGCCAGCCAACAATGCCCAAATGGGCAATATACGCTGCTCTCACAGCGGTAGTAGTCATAGCAGCCATTATTCTGGAAGAAAAGAAAAGAAGGTCGCAGAAGAAAAAGTAATGCGAACTAATCCGCGCGGCTCCATCCTGCCACAAAACTTTTTATAATCCGGCTGGATAAGCAAATATTAATGGATGCAACTGAAACAATAAGACAAATAGAATCTGCTGCCCCTTTTCTGCGGTGGAAAGAAGTAAATCCTGAAGCGTACTTAACCAGCGCATTTGCCATGTTCAGCGAAAGCCAGCAAAAAGAATGGCGCATAAGCTACTACAACCCGCCAGCACACAAAATAACGACCTTTACAGAGCACAGCCGGCACGGAACAGAAGAGCCGTTCAGCCCTGAAAGCCTGCTGCCAAAACTGAAAATATTTGAAGTGCAGATAAGGGATGACGAAGCAGTGGAACTGGCAACAGCCACCCTCAATAAGCACTACAAAAACGAGCAGGCGCAGCGCACAATACTTGTGCTTCAAAATCTCAGCGAAGAAGCAGCGTGGAACATAACATTCATCACAAACACATTCAAAGTAATAAACATCAGACTGTCAGCAGAAAGCGGCAAAGAAATATCGCACACAATGTCCAACGTGACTGACTTTATGCAGAATCCGCAGGATGTCAATCTGAGAAAATAAGAAACCACGCCCGGATTGCTTCTCTCCAACAATCCTGTCCAGCAAAATGGGCATGGCTTTGGAACTGCCAATTCATGGCTGAATGCGGGCAATAAGCGCGGCTGCGGCGAATTCCATCAGCTTTCACCCACAAACTTCTCAATGACTGCAATAGCTTCCCGCCTGGTGTCTTCCTCTGATTTCGGCTCGTTGGTGTCAATGTACTCCACTTTTGAGCCGTGCTGCTCAAACAACTGCCTAAGCCATTCGGAAGCGTATCTGTCCTCAAGCTTGCGCTGGAAAGCAATGTTGTCAAAAATAGAATTGTCATTCTTCTGCCGCAGCCCGAGCCGCTTAACAACAGTCTCAGCGCTAACCCTGGCAATAAGCAGCAGGGAAGGAGCGTTCTGAATAGCCAGTTTATTGCCGGGCAGTTTCATCAGCTCGCTAATCTGTATATGCTCCTGAACCGGCTGATAAACAAGCGAACTGGCAACGCCCCGTTCCTGAACAACAAATTTTCCAGCTTTCACAGCAGGAATAATAACGCGCCTGTAAAGCATTTCGCGGTCAAGGGAAAAAGCCTGAGCAAGCGTCCAGGCGCTGTACTGAGCATCGGAAGAACGAACAAGCTCCTCCCTGATAGCCTTGCCAACATAACAGTAAGACGGCTCACAGGAAACAACAACGTCAGCAGCGCTTATCTCGTCAGCAGAAGGAAAATTGTTATTTTCACGGCAGTAACTGCGGACGTCAAGCACCTTCAACGCCTTGCGCTCAGCCCACTCAACCAAGCCATCAACAATCGTGCCCTTGCCTGAGCCATCAAGGCCGTCAACAATGACAAACTTTGACTTCATAAGAAATATGCGTGCCTTTCAAGTTAAAAAGGTTTGTATAAGACGGCAATCCTAATCGCCGCCTATCAAAAGAGCGAATTGATACATCACGGAAAAGAAGCGAGGGCGGGAAGGAACAAGATTTATATATTATTGGATGGTGTTCCAGTTTATGTATAAAATATTCACGACAGAAGAATTTGATAAAAGTTTTGAAAAACTTGATACTTCTATTCAAATAATGATTGACAATGAACTCAGGCAGTTACAGGAAAATCCCTACGCCGGCAAACCGTTGGGCTATAAATTTTTCAGAGAAAAAAAAGCAAAAAATTATCGTGTTTACTATTTGATTTATGAGGAGTATGTTGTTGTATTTGTTGTTGCAATAAGCGGGAAAAAAGACCAGCAGAAAGCAATCGATAAAATAAAATTGTTGATGCCTTATTATAAAGAGGAAATCAGAAAGAAGCTTAATTTGTGAACTTGCTTTTCCATGGTTTTATTCTTCCTTCTTTAATATCTTCTAAACCTCTGACTAATTTTATTAGTAAGCCTTCATCTAATTCGGCTTTCTTTTTTAGGGTTTCGTATTCTGTTTTTGAGATAGTTATAGTCTCCATAGCTACCATTAAGGGACTCTTCTTTAAATATTTTACCATAAAATTTTTTAATCTATAGCGACTGACATTAGTTTTGCACAATGCCGTCAGTCGCTATATCAGGAAGACACAACTATTTTGTATAATTACTTGTGTCTTCCGCTATAATGCAGTTAACTCATAATCCCCGAGCCGACCCCCTGATAAATAATTCTGCCGACAATCGAATATACTCCCCACATAGATAAGCGTTTACACTATTTGGGCGTTCCTATATTAATGGGAGGAACGTGCTATACGTTTATCTCCTTCCCGCCGAGCTTTGCAAGCTTCTCCTGCGTTCTCAGCTCGCCCTTCAATCTGCCCAGGGCATCGCGCTCGTCAAGATGGACATAATGCATGTACTCAGCGAATGCAGGATGCACGCTTTTGATTTTATAAAACATTCGCTGCACAATTGAGCGATAGCTTGGATGCCCCTGCGGCATGCTTCGCAATTCTATAAGGTGGAAAGCTTCCCGCAGATTAAGGCAGAAAACATAGCGGATTTTGTAGGCAAAAGGAACAATGTACTGTGCTTCATTTGGAAACTTTGGATACATTTTGTAGAACAAATCAGCAGCAGCGCGCATGCAGCTGTGAAACTTTTCCTCAAAGCCAAGCTCAGCAAGCTCACGCGGCGTATCATAGCCATGAGCAACAGTAAGCGGCTGCGCAATCTGGGTGAGCATTCTGTGGCGCTGCAAATCGCGGTAAGCGCCGTAGTCAGAAAGAATGTCAAAAGTGTAGTAAGCAGTTTCGGCAGCGCGCATCGGCTTCTCACGCCTGTTTGTGCGCCTGCCCATATATTCTTCGAGAACTTTTCTTTTTTCCTCAGCAGACATTGACTGCACTTTGCTTCTGACCTGCTGCATGCTTAAATTTGAAAAGCCGTACAGAGCAGCGCTGACCACCTTGCTTTCAGCATCCCTGTCGTAGTCAATCAGCGTCACTGCAGCCATATTCTGCGGCGATTCATTGGCAAAAATTGTTGAAGCAAGCTGCCGCATTCCCTTTCTTGTTTCTGCCATGAACTGATTCGGCATGGCGCGCTTTACCAGGCTTGGAATGACTTTTGACAGCTCAGCATGCATCTGCTGGCCTATGTTCCTTACTTCCTGCAGCTCATCAGACATCAGCTTGCTGATAAGGTACTCAAAGCCGCGGCCATTGGCAGTAATGCCGACATTAGTTAAGGTGGATGCAGGCATGCAATAGCGCAGAATGTCCAGGGCCTTTGCACGAACAGCAGGCTCGTAAGCTTTCAATGCGCGCTGCCTGGCAGACTCATCAGCCAGCTCAGAAAACTTTTTGCCGTCAAACACCTCAAACCCATCAACAGGCCACTGGCTCTTGACGTAAGCAATCACCGGCTCAATCTGCTCATCGTAAGCATTGAGAAGCAGCTCATTAACCCTGACGTACTCATCAGCAAATTCGGAAGCCATAATGGCTGCAGGGCGATAAAACATGTTTTTATCATAAATAACGTACCTTGTGGATTTCTCAAGAGGCGAAGCAAGGCGGGCATCCTCCAGACGCTTAGTCGCAATGTTTGAGCAGTCCTCAACAGCAATGTGCGCAATGCCAAGCTCGCCGACAGAATCATCGCCGTAGCCGACAAGAATGCGGTGGAAGAAGTCGCGAGCTTTCTCCAGCGCAGCTGCAAAGCCCCCCTCTCCGCCGCTTCCGGATGCATCAAGCAGTTCCTGAAAGCCGGAATCCGGATCCCTGACAAGCGCAAGAAAATTTTTTCTCAGGCTCAATTTACTCCTGCTGTATTTTGAAAAAAGCACTGCAACGACCTCCTCGGGAACGCGGCCTGTAAAGGCGTACACTGGCCTGTCGAGGTTGGTGAAATAGGGGGAAAGAATCTTTTTCTCCTCTGATGTGAACTCATCTGGCATTGAATCTGCGCTGGAGGCAATGTATTTATTGTTTTTGGTGGGTTGATGTTCAGTAATCAGGCAGCGTTTATTCCAGCAATACCAAAGCCATCATCACAAGTATTCCCAGCAGGATTGCAACAAGCTGCATCGCAGACTGGCGAATGCGGCGGACTTTGTGCAGCTCAGGAATGAGGTCAGAGCCGGCAACGTAAATGAAGCCGCCAGCAGCAAACGGAATAAGGATTGCTGTAATGCCTTCAACATAGGCGCCGATAGTTAAAGCAATCACTGCGCCGACAACAGCCATCAGGGCAGTAATGAAATTGAAGAAGAGCGCCTTTGCCTTAGTAAAGCCGCCGTGCAGCAGCACTCCAAAGTCGCCAATCTCCTGCGGAATCTCGTGGAAAATAACAGCAAGAGTAGTAGCGATGCCAACCGGAATGCTTACCAGATAAGCTGCGCCTATAATCAGGCCGTCAATAAAGTTGTGAAAGCCGTCGCCAACAAGATTGGTTACGGCAAAAGGATGGAGATGGTGGCGTTCTGAGCCATGATAGTGGTGCCAGTCAATAATCTTCTCCAGCACAAAAAACGTTATGATGCCTGCCATCAGATAGACAGATATGCTTAATCCAAAACCGGTTTCCTCAACAATCTCAGGAAGCAAATGGATAAAAGCATCGCCGAACAAAGCGCCAGCAGAAAAGCTGACAAGGTAAAGCAGAATCTTCCTTATTTGCTCGTCCCTAAAGCTAAGCGTCAGAACGCCAATAAAAGAAATCAAGCTGACTAAGGAAACGCTTGCCAACGTGTAAAGCCATAAGCTCATGCCCTGAAAGTGAAACAGCTTATATTAAAATATTCCTATTTTATTATTAAATTTTATGGCAAGATTTATAAAGAAGTTATTAAAACCTGTTCCCATGGCAGTAATAAGTATATCCCTCAGCGAAAAAATTCTGAAAGAAATAGATGCGCTTAAAGAAGAAGGATACGCAGGAAGAAGCGAAGTGCTCAGAGCCGGGCTGCGCTCGCTAATGGCAGAAACAAAAGACAAGAGCAAGCTGCGAGGGCTGATAGACGGCGTGCTGCTCGTAATGCATGACGACCTGCACACAGAGCAGGCATCGGAAATAAGGCACAGGCACCAGCGCATAATAAAGACGCACATCCACAACCAGCTGGACAACGACAAATGCCTGGAAATATTCGTAGTAGGCGGAGACGCTGAGAAGATACGGGAGCTGACAGATGCCTTCCAGACGAACAAGAAGATTGATTTTGCCAAGCTGATTGTTTCTTAATGAATCCGCACAGTCCTGCCTGCGAGCTGCCTTTGCTTCCAGTAGCTGCTTTTTATTGACAAGCTCATACAACCCCGAAGAGCATTATCATGCGGGCTTTCCGCAGGTTTTCCTGTTTTTTTTGGGCTGCTCCTGCACAGATTGGAGAAAAATACGCGCTTTACTTTGTCACAAATAAAGTGTCAGAGACAAAAGGGCTCTCGTTGCCAAAAGACTTCTGAGAGGCGGAGATGGCGAGCATTGATGGTCTACTGCTAACCGCGCATTCAGTCATATTTTTTGCTTGCTGCATACCTTCTCAGTAAATTCCACAATCTTTTTTGCATAGCCCTCGTCAAACCGCTTGCCATAGTAAAGGATTCCGTTCCTAAAATATCTCAACTGGTCTAAAAGCTGAAGTTCAGATTCGCCAAAACCCATATTCCTTGCAAAAGCAACCTCTGCCTCATGAGCTCCCTGTCCTGAGCTTGCATATCCCTGCTGCAGCATTTTTGCTCTTACAAGGAACATTATAATGTTGTAGCAGTACTCAACATAATCATTTGCATTCTCGTCATCCACGCCCATGTTTTTTATTGTTTTCTGCAATAAGCTTAATTTTTTTTGGATTCAAGCAAAAGGCTTTCCGCCCTCTGCTTGTCCGGAGACATTTTTCTGACAATGCCTTCATTAATGAACTCTTCAAACAGTTTTACAATCTTCATAATTCAACGCCGCCATGAAGTGTTATGCCGCTTAAGACATTGCTCCTCAGATGCTTATGCATGTCTTTCCATGAATTGTAGAAATTTACATTTATTTGCCTGCTCAGTGCTTTTTCAAATGCGTTAAGGTCAAGCAGTTTATCTGCCCTTCCGATAACTGCAATGTCTATGTCTGATGCTTTTGTGTCCTCTCCTCTCGCATAAGAGCCGAACAGGATGATGGTTGCACCTGCAAGCTTTTCCTCAAGAAAGTCAGAAAAGCCCGAGATGTATATTTGCCTGAGGTTTTCAACCCTTTTCAGCTCTATTGCTTTTGGATTATCCCTGTTAAATGAGATAAAATTAATTGTTTTTGTCCTTTCAGCTTTTATGAGGTTCTTTACAGCCAGATTTTTTACTGCATTGGCGATGGCCGTAGGGGAAACATTAAGGGCATGAGCTATTTCCCTTTGGCTGAGCTTCTCCCCGGCTTTGACGCTTAAAAAAGAAAACATCTCAAGTTCAAGGACTGTAAAGTTAAGTTTATATATGTCCATTTTAGTTTATATGTATAAAGTTAAGTTTATATATAAATGTTTTGGTTTTTGACTATTGCAATGCCGCATTGCCAATGCCTGCTGCACTTCCTGTTTTCCAATTTGGCCTTCCTTGACCTGACGGGAAGGGTGAAACCGGGAAGCCGCATCACCCAAACGTAAAAGTGTAAATCCTGAAGCCGGGCTGAGAAACTTCTATTTCCAGGAGATGAGTTTCCTTGAAGACCAATGAAACAATGTTGTACAATCGTTCTTCGCCAACTTCTGTTTCGCCAATGTAGTTTGGAGCTATTCTCCGGCCGTCCAGCTTCAGCGTTAAATTGGAAGCAGGGTCAGAACTGGCAACAATGTTGACTTTCGTTGCTGTGAAATTCAGCAAAACTGTTCCTGTTGCTTCAGCTAATTCCGAATAGTCTGCTTTGTTAAGCCATCTGCCAACCAGATACGCTTTGTTAGGAATCACATCCTCTGGCTGGGCATAAGCATTAAGCTGCTCTGGCGCAAATGATTCTTTGCTCCCAAAATTTCCGCGGGTGAATTTGTAGCCAAAATATATCTCAGGAGTCTCAGGGCCGCTGCTGAGGAAGTCAGCGTCAACAAAACCTGCAAGCTCGCTGCTTTTGCCCATGTCAAACTGCGCCTTAAGCGTTTCTGCGCGCTCCATAAGCAGCTCCTTAATCTTATCTTCGGTTTCGTCGTAAGCGCCCTCGCCGATGTGGTCGTAGCGAATATAGCCGTCAATGTCAATAAGGAATTTTCTCGGCCACCACCTGTTTCTGTAAGCAGTCCATGTGGCATAATTGTTGTCCTGAACTACCGGATACTTGAGGCCGGCACTTCCAACTGCTTTCTGAACATTGCCATAATCCTTTTCAAACTCAAACTCAGGGGTATGCACGCCAACAATGACCAGGCCATCGTCTGCATATGCTTTATGCCATGCATTAAGGTAGGGCTGCGTCCGGATGCAGTTAATGCACGAATAAGTCCAGAAATCCAGCAAAACAACCTTTCCGCGAAGCTGCTCAAGAGTGAAAGGTTGGGCATTGATGTAGCCGGAAATCCCTGCCAGTTCAGGAGCAGCCGGATAAAGCGCTGATTTTACAGCATCTTTCTGCGGAACATATTTCTGCTGCGGCAAAAAAACATTGGAGGTAGCTGAAGCGCCGCTGCCATTATCGCTGCTAATTATCAGCCCGGCATCATCAGAATCAGCAGGCCTGACTTTCCGGCTTTCAAGATAATAAATCAGCCCTGCAACTATGACAACTACAATTATCAGTGCAACAAGTTTATTCTTTGCCATTTATAGCCGTTGAAGCAAGGTAAGTCAAAAATCCGGGAATAAGCGGCATGACGCACGGGCTGAGGAACGAGCCAAGACCTGCGACAAAAGCAATGCCGTAATTAAGCGAGCTGGAACCTCCTGTAACTGCATCAATGGCAAGCAGCCAGTCTGTCAAAAAAGAAAAGGAAGCAACCCTGCTCAGATTATTGGTGAACACAAGAATGCCAAGCAGAATCAGAAAAACGCCGAACACGTAATTGACGTACTTCAGCTTAGGACCAAACTTCGTGATAAGTCCAGAGGCCCTCTGGGTGAAGACCCCAACCAAAAGAAAAGGCACTCCAAGACCAACAGAGTAGGAAAGCAGCAGGCCAAAAGCAGACGCAGGATGAACAACAGCCAGCGTCAGAATCCCGCCAAGAACAGCGCCAACGCAGGGAGTCCAGCCAACAGCAAAAGCCGCGCCGAAAACAAACGACGTAATATAGCTGAATCTGAACTGCCTGCTTACTTTTAACTTATGCTCCCGCTCCAAAAAAGGAATCTTAATCAGCCCAAGCAGATAAATGCCGAACACAATAATCACAGCGCCGCCCGCATAGCCAAGCCACTGCTGAACCGCAAAAGAGCTGCGAAGCAAAACACTCTGCAGCAGCACGCCGACCAAGGAAAAAACTAAGCTGAAACCCAGCACGAAAAACACGCTGTTCAAAAAAATGCTCCACTGCCGCGCCATAAAAGCACAAAGGATGCCGTGGTTTAAATAGTTTTGTTTTAATAAAACAGCCACTCACCCTTTCGCGCTGCTTTTCCCTTTACCCCTCCCTTAAAACTATGGGGGTAAAAGAAAAAGCCACGGTGAGCGAAGCAGCGCGGCTTACAGTCTGGCTGCAATTCACAAACTATTTAAAAAAGCAAAACAGCAGACAGCCATGATTATAGGATTAACAGGCACATACGCATCCGGCAAAAGCACCGCGGCAAAATACCTTGTAAAAAAAGGGTACAAATACTATTCGCTTTCTGACGAGCTGAGAAAGCTCATGAGCAGGCGCAAAATTGAGCACACCCGCGGAAACCTCATTGAAGCAGGCAATTATTACCGGAAGAAACATGGACGCGGCTACCTTGCAAGGATTGTGAAGCGAAAAATCAAAGGCAAAAATGCAGTGGTTGACTCAATAAGAAACCTTGGTGAGGTTGAAGAGCTGCGAAGGATGAAAAATTTTGTTCTGATAGCAGTTGATGCGCCAGTGAAAACAAGGTTTGAACGGGCAAAGAAGCGCATGAGCAGGCGCGACCACAAAACGCTGAAAGAATTTGCAGAGCATGAACGCAGGGAACTGCACGGACGCGGGTTCGGGCAGCAGCTCGCAGCAGTTATGCGGAAGGCGGACGCAAAAATATGGCACACTGGCAACAGCTACAGCAAATTTTATAAAAAAATCGAAACTACGCTGGAAAGGTATGATTCTGAGCGATAGAAGCATAAGGGAAGAGATAGCCAAAGGCACAATAATCCTGAAGCCATACCATCCTGAATGCGTGCAGCCAAACAGCGTTGACGTGCACCTTGACAGCAAATTCCTGCTGTTCAACAAAGTGCAGCATGCTGTGATAGACGTGCGGGAAAAGCAAAAAGACTTAATGAACGAAGTCATTGTAAGCGATGGAGACCCGTTTATACTGCACCCGAGCGAATTCGTTCTTGGCAGCACAGTGGAAAGAATAAGGATGCCGCCAGACATAGCCGGGCGCATAGAGGGCAAAAGCTCGCTTGGCAGACTCGGGCTGCTGATACACTCAACCGCGGGCTACATAGACGCAGGGTACGAAGGAACCCTGACGCTGGAGCTAAGCAACGTCTCCCCGCTTCCAATAAAGCTTTTCCCGGGCATGAAAATAGGCCAGATATCATTCATGCGGCTCACCACAGAAGTTGACGTGCCGTACGGCAGCAAAAAGCTCGGCAGCAAATACCAGGGAGACAGCGGCCCGAAGCAAAGCCAGTTTTACAGGAATTTTGAGGAGTATCATTAAATTATTTCCGCGCCTTCATCCAGCTGTAGGAACGCATCCTTTTTGTCCTGCCGAAACCGCAGCTGCTGCACGCCCTGTTGGAAGTGTTAAGAGTCCGCTTGCCGCAGCGGCGGCAATAAATCATGTTCTTCTTGCCGGACTTCTTGCCCATTGAATGAGTTCCCTTAACCATTCTGACCAGCCACGCTGCAGCGCATATAAAAATTTTACTCAGGGCTGATTAAAACAATCGTATCGCCCCTGAGAAAAACAGTGCCGAGCTTCCGTACAACCTCTCCATTGCTGCGCTCTTCAGCGTTATCAAGAACAACATTAACGTGAATGTCAAACGCCTTCAGCACTCCAATGTACTGCCTGCTGTTTTTTGATTCAACAATAACGCGCTTGTTGCGAGCAGCGTTCAATGCATCCAAAGGCCTTGCTTCCATTAGTCCATCCCCGATAGCAGATAATGGTCTGCTGAAGTTTATAAAGTTAATGGAATTGCAAAGTAAACTTTCCAATGGCAACCAGCCCTGCTTCTGCCAGAGCGCCTGATTTTGCGGACACTGGAAAGTGTACTTCACACAGCCAAAACAATTATAAATCCCTGCTTCCTGCCAAACTGCATGATAGCGCAGTCAAAAGACCGCAGAAAGGTTTCCGGAGGCATGAGGCAGCTTCACAGGAAAAAAAAGCTTTATGAGAGAGGAAGCAGGCCCACCCTGACCAAGCTGGGAGATGTCAAGCTGAGAGCTGACAGAGTTCGCTCAGCGCATCACAAAATACGCGTTCTTGTCAGCAACATCGCAAATGTCTATGATCCAAAATCCAAGAAGTTCACCAAAACACCAATAAAAACCGTATCACAAAACCCGTCAAACAGGCACTATGCAAGGGCGAATATCATTACAAAAGGCGCGGTGCTTGATACAGAGCTGGGAAAAGTAAAGGTAACATCGCGGCCAGGGCAGGACGGCACGATAAACGCAACGCTGATAGAATCCAAATAGCTATTTCTTAAGCCACTCAATAACAGCTATTAAGCCCCCTGTTATGTCCTCCAAAGCTTTTTCAGCATCCCCGAATTCGCCGCCGTGGCTGTCTGGCTCTTCAGCAAACTCTCCAGAACTGTCATGGAATTCTTCAGGCTGCTCCCTGCCTTCAGGCACAAAGCTGCCGGGGTCACGGAAGTCCTCCGGAACACGCTGCGGGTAGTCACGGAACTCTCCGGGAGCACCTTCAGGAATGCGAATATCTCCTGGAACGCGGCCAGGAGGAACGCCGCCATTGAAATCGCGTCCAGCACCATGCTGTTCATCAGGCATGCCGCCAACAGGCGCAAAGCGATCCCTCATCAGTTCCATGCATTCCTCCTTTGAAAGCCCCTCGCATTCAGGAACACCGGGCATGCCGCCCCGAATTTCTTCATCATGGGGAATGAAACCGCCACGGCCCGGCTCACCTGAAGGGCCGCGGGATTCAGACATAATTCTCCTGCATTCATCCGGAGGAAGGCCTTCGCATTCAGGCGGGGCGAAGCGGGAAAACATCCTGGACTCGCACTCGCTGCGCGAAATGCCTTCACAATCAACATCAAATCCTCTTATATCATTGCCGCGCTTCTCAGCCATAACATCTTCACATTGTTCTCTGGACAGGCCCTTGCATTCAGGCGGGCCAAACCTTTCCATCATAATGCGCTGACATTCGTCATGCCCGAGGCCAGCGCATTCTACAGGCAATCCTCCAGGCACGCCGCGGCGCTGCTGCTCATCAATGCAGTCCTCATGCCCCAATCCCTCGCAGCCCGGAGCTCCAAACTCGCTCTGAATTTTATCACGGCACTCCTGCGGGCTTAAGCCGATGCATGCCCGGGAAACATCAGGAGGGGCACGCATGACCTTTTCAATGCATTCCTCTGTGCTCAGCTCATCGCACTCAGGAGGTTTTCCAAACAATTCAAGCATGCGGGCAGCACACTCCTTGCCGGAAACTCCTGCCTCGCGGCATTGTGGCGGGCTGAAACCCTCAGCACCCGGCCCCTCAGGACCAGGACCTTGGGAAGGGCCGTGCTTCATAGCTTCCTCAAAGCACTCATCATCGCTCAAGCCCTCGCAGAAAGGAGGAACTCCAAACTTGGCTGTCATGATGTCAAAGCATTCACGCGGAGAGGCAACGCCTGCTGCCACGCACTCAGGAGGCATGCCACGGCCGCCGACATGCTGGGGGCCGTTCTTCATCATCAAATCAATGCACTCATCAACATCCAAATCAGCGCACTCAGGCGGCTTGCCGTACTTGTCCATCATAAGCCTGCCGCACTCCTTCGGAGATGCAACGCCTGCATCCCTGCACTCAGGAGGCATCTGGGCTTCCATCTCCTCAGGACCCATTGTTCTTATTTTCTCCTGGCACTCAGCGTCGCTAAGCCCCTCGCAGAACGGAGGCAGCCCGTAAATTCCCTTCATGATATCAAAGCATTCCTCAAAAGTCTCAGCTTCAGCGCACTCAGGCGGCTTAAACCTGTCAAAGAATTCCTCCTCTTTCTCGCGAAGCAGCTCCCTTATTGATGATTTGCGGCCTTCGTCCAGAATATCCAGAAACTCGTCTTCGGCGCCATCAAGCTGCCTGCACGCATCATTATCTGCTTCATACTCGCACCTTATAGCGAGCGCCCTGTTAACCTCGCAGCTGGCAGCGTGCTTTCCGACAGGAATCTTGCTGCAGTCGCACTGCTTCGGGTCAACAACGCAGCTACTTACGACGTCAAATATTAAGCGGCGGGCATTCTCCTCGCGCTCGCTCATTGGGCCCTCAACCTTTGAACGGAGCCACTCAGGGCTTTTCCCAATGTCGCACCGCTCATCGCTTTTAAGCAGAGCAAAATCCTGCTTAGCCAGAGCATCGCAGTAGCTGAGCCGGGATTTGGCAACAATAACAGCAATCCTGGTCTTCTCCTCCTCATCAAGCTGCGCATTAAGGGAAGCTTCAACATCCTCCCAGCCCTCGCCGGGCAGCTTATCCTTAATATCAGTCAATAAGCGGGCGGCACGCCTGACATTCTCATTAGCCTCATTCTCCAGGTCAGGGGCAATCTCTGCCTGCGCAATCTTTGCAGCGCCAGCAGCAAGCAGCAACGCCTCCCCGGCTTTGCCAGACTTAGAACCATCAACCATGACAGAAGCCTCAGCCAGCCGCTCCTCCTTAATCTCCAACGCCTTTCTGGCCTTATCCTCGCCGCGTGAACTAGCAAGCTGCACATTATCAACAATTTTGTCAAAAACATACAAAGGGCTGTCAGGCGTAATGCCTGCACGCTCCTCTACCAGAATTTCCTCAGCGCCTTCAAGCACACCAACGTCATCGCCCTGAGCAGAGGCAAGAATGCCGTGAACAACGAAAGCAGTAACCAAAGTGGCTGCAAGAGCAACTATTACGAAGCCGTACTCGCTTACATCCTTTACCATACCAGTATACTAAACTGGTGGGCTGAGTATTTAAATGTATCGGAAATTGGGTAATGTCAAGTAATGTGTGTTACGATAATTAGCTGTGGCAGTAGCGGCTACTGCTACGAATACAAAACTATTGCAACTATTCCCGCCGCTGATACTTTCCCACTTAAATTGAAATCGCCGCAGCATGCAAAGGTATTTAAGATGAGAAACCAAAGCACAGAGCATGATAAAAAAAGAGGCCGCAGCGATTATTATCGTTGCAATAACCGCGCTGGTGGCATTTCTGCCTGACGCGGGCTCCCAGCTGGGAATAGCGGCTGTGGAAACCAGCTGCCGCGACACAGGAGAGTTCGTTATCAGAAACCTTGACGAAAAAGAAGGCGTATATGCAAGGATTGGCACAAACTGGGCTGAAGTTGAAGGGGAGTGGAGAGATGAAAACAATCGGAAAACATTCAGGTCAGAGGAAGCAGTGTTCATTTCCCCGAAAGCTTCCAGACAGAGCGTACGGGTAGGGAAAAGCAGCTACTCGCTCAACTGCCCTGCCTTTGTTTTCAGCTGCAAGCTGATAAACATTTCAATAAATGCGTGCTACAAGCGCAATGACACCTTCTACGGAAGGTTCACGGCATACAGCCTGCGATATGACAAGCAGAACGAATTCAGGTTTGAAAAGCCGTTTCTTCTGGACTACGAAATCAAAACATCAGACGGCAAGGAGCTTACGCACGGCCCGCAAATACTCAGCCCGGAGTTCAGGCAGATTGCAATGAGCAGGGCAAAGCGTGTTGGAAGCAACCGCTTCACCCTGATGTGGAACACAACCAAGGACATCGAAAGGTTCACAGTTCAATACCAGCAGTGCGACAACCAGAAGTACAATTTTTACGACTCAGTGGAATGCACAGACCTTCCAACGTGCGCTTCTAACAGCGAATGCGCTCCCAACGAGGCATGCGAGGACAACTTATGCATTCCGTTAAGCTGCGGAGCGTGCCAGTACACGGCAAACCACGCCTGCGCAGATTACGAATGCTGCGGGAACAATGACTGCGCAGAAAGCGAAGAGTGCGCTGACAACAAATGCGCATCGCTGAACTGCGCATACAACGAAGCAGCAGCAGAGCACGAATGCCGGCAGCTGGCATGCGGAAATGACGAATACATCTTTAATGGAACATGCGCAGAACTTGAATGCGAACAGCACCAGGCAGCTGTAAACCATGTATGCGCGGAATGCGGACAGGACGAAACATCAGAGAACAACCAATGCACAAAATTAAGCTGCGGATTCCTGAAGAAAGCAAAAGGGCATGAATGCGCAAGCATATTCAGAATATTATTTGGGAAATAGCGTTAAGTCCGGTTTCCAAGCATGCAATGCCCTATTTTTATTGCGCTGCTTTTTTCCCTCCCTTAAATATTCAGGGGAGGGAAAAAAGCAGCGGAGGTTGAGGTGTAAGGGGAAAGGGGCATCATCAAATACGGTCGGGGCGGATACTTAAGGAGCTGGCCAACGCAACATTTAAATAACCAATGCCGCAATTTATGGGCATGGTTGACTATTTTTTAATCGCGGCAGGCGTAATGGCACTGCTCGCTGTAATAGTGGTATACAGAATTGTCAAAAGCCTGCTGAAAGTGCTTGTCCTGGCGCTGGCAATTGGAACAGTGCTGCTTGGCGCGTTTGCATTCATGGTTGTCGGCGATTACGAGGATATACAGCAGCGTCTCAACACAGAAAAAAACCTGATGATGCTGATTGACGAAGACAAAATAGTAACAGGCATAATAGTTGAGGGCAGCAAAACCACAACAGCTGACGAGGAACAGGTGAACAGCGCGATTGAGGGGCTAAAAAGCGGAGAATTCAGCGACGAATACTTCAAAGTGGTGCTGTTTAACCAATCAATAACGCAGGAAAGCAGGATAAAGCAGCTCGGCATTGACGAAGAGCTGCTTGAATCAGGAACACCAGATGAGCGGGCGCAGGAATTCTCCATAATCGTAAAGGAAACCCTTGGCGATCCTCTGTTCTTCGCAACGCAGTACAAAAAAGGCAACATTCAGGTATTTGAGGAAACAGCCACATTTACAGCGCTTAAATGGATTCCAATGAAGACCATCAGCAAGCTGCTGGGAAAAGCAGCAGACAAATCCAAAGAGGTCGTCAAAGAAGTCCCTGAGAAAAAAGAAAGCTTATTAAAGAAGGCGCAGAACCTATACTAAAATGAGCATGCTCGGAAAACTCAAATTCTGGCACAAAGATGAACTTGGATTGAATGACGAGCTGGCAATGCCGAAAAGCGATTTGCCCGGAGCGGAGTTCGGACTCAGGGCTCCGGAAATGCCGAGACCGCAGAGCGAGCCGAGAATAGACACATTTGAAGGCGCCAGACCGATGTATCCGCAGCAGTTCTCCCAGCCAAGCTTCGGCCCGAACCGCGACTTGGAATTAGTATCAGCAAAGCTGGATGCCATCAGAGCATCTTTGGACAGCATCAACCAGCGGCTGGCAAACCTTGAGCGGATAGCATACGGCGAAGAGAACAAAAGGGGATGGTAACCTCCAAAAAGTTCTACACAACAGCAGCAGCAATCATATTAACAGACCAGCTAATCAAATTCTTCGCAAGCAGCGAGATAAAATTAATACCAAACTACCTTAGCATAAAAGCAGTGCACAACACCGGAATAGCGTTCGGACTCCTGCAAGGCAGCAATTTATTATTCGCAGCAGCCAGTGCAGCAGTAGCTGCCTTGATTATAATTTACCATAAAAAAATCGCAAATAAAACAGAGCAAGCGGCAGCAGCACTGATACTCGGCGGAGCAGCAAGCAATTTAACAGACAGAATCCTGCACGGAGCAGTGATTGACTACATCGCAACGCCATACATAGCAACCTTCAACATCGCTGATGCAGCGCTCACTGTCGGAGCAGCATTGATAATAACAGCGTATTTGCAGGACAAATTCATCCGCCACGCAGGCAAAAAATCAGAGAAATCCGGCAAGCCAGATGACTAAAACCATCGCTATTTCTTCCTTTTGGCAGCGCTCTTCCCGGAAGATTTTTTCCTGACAGCCCTTTTCGGCGATGGCATGGAGGCAACCCTTCCAGCCTGTGCAGTTTTCGGAACAGCAGCCCTGCTCACAGCCCTGGAACCAAAGCCCAAAATCAGCCCAACAACACTCAGAACTACAATGGACGCAAGTATATAACCAAGCGCGGTATTCAAATAAACATAAACCGCATACACCAAGGCAGCCACAAAGTACAGCGGCATCAAAACTCCGGACCTGGCACTTCTAAAATGAACAAGCGCAGCAACGCCAAGAAGGCCCAGCAAGCCGGCAAGAACAACTTCAGTGAGAGCAATCGGCCTGACCAATGCAAGCCAAACAGCACCAAAAGCAGTGATGACAACAAGCAAAGCCAAAAATGGACGCTCAGACATGACAACACAAAACAAGCAAAACTATATAAATTTTTTTATTTTAAAGTAGTAATCATTCATCCGCTGCCGGAGACGATTAGCCGCCGGAATCATCGCCTTCAGCAGGAGTACATCCGCAAGTGCCGCACATTTTCAATCACCTCAGAGCAATACAGAAACTCTGCACATATAAAGATTTTGCTTAACTCAGTCCGCAACCGCCATCATCCGCACTGCTTTGCCGCACTGCAAAACCCAGCAAAAAAACAGAAAAAGAAACGCCGCAATTGAGCGAAAAAAACAGCAACTCAAAACTCCTCAAACTCACGAACATCCTTAAGATAGCCCTTCATCTTAAGCCACTGATACTGGGCGCGGGTGTACTTGTAAAGAACATCGCCCTTCGCATCGCCGCCAAGCTCCCACGGCTCAACCAAGACAGTATCTCCTTCCCTCACCCACAGCCTTCGCTTAAACCTGCCGGGAATCCTGCACAGGCGCAGCTTATTATCCAAACAGCGCACTTTCATTCTGGTGCCGCCAACACGCTGGTCAACAACACCAAAAACCTGCCTGCCTCGCGGCAATTTAGTATGCCTGATCTCAGCCTCATAAGCCTGCTGCTGCTCCTCCTGCGCTTTCTTCAGCCCCATACCCGATTAAACTTCGGCGAGCGTATATAAAGTTTGCTGTTTGCCGGCGAAGCCGGGTGAGGGGCGCATGCGCCTATTGTGACGCGATTTATCCTGCCGACTTTACACAACCAAAGAATATTTAAACTCCCTTTTTATGTGCAAAATAATGGCAAAGGACAAGAGCAGCGCAAAGTGGTGGATACTCGGATTGGCAGCAGCCGGCATTCTTTTCTTAATGCTCATCACAACTATATCTGCGTTTGCAGGAACTTCTTTCGGCGGCAATACTGCGCACATCAGGATTAACGGCGTAATAACGAACCAGGGCGAATCATTCTTTGGAACAGAAACAGTATCATCAGAGATAATTGTTGCAAACATAAAAAAAGCCGAGCAAAACAGCAGGATAAAGGCAATACTGCTTGACATCAACTCTCCCGGAGGAAGCGCAGTCGCAAGCGAGGAAGTAGCAACAGCCATACAGCAGGCAAACAAGCCAGTCGTTGCCTTGATACGGGACATAGGAACATCAGGAGCATACTGGGCAGCAAGCTCATCAGACGCGATAATTGCAAGCCCGCTGTCAATAACAGGAAGCGTGGGCGCAACTGCTACATACCTGGAATTTTCAGGGCTGATGCAGAAATACGGCGTGGGATATGAACGCCTGGTATCAGGAGAATACAAGGACACAGGAAGCCCGTTCAGAAAACTTACCGAGAAAGAAGAGCTGCTGCTGCAGGAAATGGTGAAGGCAACAGGCAGCTACTTTGCAGAAAGCGTAAGAAAAGACAGAAATCTGGACTTTGCAGTGGCAGATGAAATTGCGACAGGACGAATATACAGCGGCGAGCAGGCGCTAAAACTGGGACTGGTGGACGAGCTCGGCAACATCGCAACAGCGAGCGAAGCAATCAAGAAGCTTACAGGCGTTGAAGAAGTAAGGTTAGTGGAGTACAAAACAAAAAAGCCACTCAGTCTTGCGAGCTTTTTATCGCAGCAGGCAGCTGTTTTGGGAAGAAGCATAGGAGCAAACATGTTCAGCAAAGGAACTATTTCTTTGACTTAGACGTAAACTTTTTTACAGCTTTATAATTTTTCCATTATCCCAATTTTGACGGAATTCTTGCGGACTTTCCGGAAAACCTCCAGACAGTTTTTAAAGCAATTGTAAAATTTTCCGAGAAAGTTGCAGGAATTTCCGGAATCTCCGAAAAGCTTCCGGAAAAAACGGGCAAAGGTTTATTAAGGAGCTTGCACATTAAACATTTTATGAGCGAAAAAGAAAAATACCCTGATTTAATCAATATCATCTTATTTTGGACAGGGCTGGGGCTGATAATACTGTGGGTAGTTCTGAAGCTGCTTGGCATAATAAATACGCCTGTATGGCAGCAAGTCCTGCCGTATGTTGGCGCAATATTCGGGGCAGGCGCATTCTATCGCATGTTTATGGAAATGAACGGTAGTCTGCGAGGTGTTGAGAGGAAAATAGGGCACATGGATAAAGACATAGGGCATTTAAGAATGGACGCAGACGTTCTTAAGAACGATGTTAGCGGGCTCAAAAACGATGTTGGCGGGCTCAAAATCGACATGGGAATTGTGAAAAGCAGGTTAAGACTGTAGCTTCATAACAGCATCAATGTTGACCATCGGCTTCGGGAACTTGCCATAGTCGTCAATAAGGCGCGTGCATGCAGTGTTGACGAACACATCAACAAAAGGAAAATTCTCCAGCTGGGAAAAATCCAGGGTGTCAAACGCAAAGTAATAGAACTTTTTGCCAGGAAACTTCTTCTCAAGCGAATAAATCTGGTTAAGATGAGCCTGCACACTCAGCTGGCCGGGCTTGACAGCCAAAAGAACGGCAACATTCCCTGCATGCAAAAATTTAGTCAGCGAAACTTTCTCATGCTTTTTAATTTCGGCAACTTCAGAATGCGGCAGCTTTCTGAACTCCTTGGAAAAAGGGTTATAGATGAAAACATCCTTCTCAGAGCCAAGCAGCAGCGCTTTGGGGTGGAACAAGCCATCGCCAACGTACAGAAACGCCTGAGTGAAACCGGGATAATCAAGCTTGATGTGGCTGCAGCCGAGAACCTGCGAAAGATGCTTCGCATGCGCGCCCTTCAAAACAGAAACCTTTTTGCCTGCCTTTTCCAGCTGATTTTGGATTGACTTCAAACTGCTGATGAACTGAACATCAGTTGCAACAGCGATATTTTCAGGCAAACTGCCCAGAACTTTTTTCGGCAGCTTAATGCGGATGTTGGCATGCGCCTCAACAAAGTGGAGCTTCATAGACAAAGCTAACGCAGCAGCTTTTATAAGCCTTTGCCAGAACCCGGAAAATCAGAACAAACCAAAAGCTTTATATATAGTTATTATATAGTTAATATATAATAAGCATATAGGTGATTATATGACAAGCGTATCAACAATACAGCTGCAGAAAAGCGTCATTAAGGAGCTTAAGCAGGCAAAGGAGTATCCGAGGCAGTCATACAATGAGCTGCTTAGCCGCATGTGCAAAATTTTTGCAAGGATAAAAGAAAACAACCAGTATGATGAGTTCCTGCACAAAATTCAGCAGCCAAAAATGAAGGAGCTGTGGGACAACAAAGAGGATGAGGCGTGGGAGCATGTATAAGTTTGGCGACGTTATCCTAACCCAGATGCAATTCGTGGACACTTTTGATGTAAAAACAAGGCCAGCGCTGGTATTATTCGAGGAGTTTAGCAACGTCGTTGTAGCAGGCATAACAAGCAACGCAAATATGAAAGGAATTGCAATCACCAAAGCAGAGGGTGCTGTAAAGGACAGCGTAATAAAATTAAATTATATTTTTACTATATCTGAGGCAATGGTCAAGAGGAAATTATTCTCATTATCCAGCCAAAAAAAGCGGATAGTGCTGGCTGAATTAACAAAAAGGATTACTATGTGAGTGATATGCCTGACGAACTGAAAAGAGGTTATGGCTACTGGACAATTCTGGCGCTGTCCATCGGAGCCATAATGGGAACAACGCTTTACTTCGGAACGCCGATAGTAGCGCAATACTCCGGCAATCTCCTGATAGCGGCGTGGATAATACTGAGCATAATAGCACTGTACATCGCAGCGTGCTTCGGAGAGCTTTGCGCAACTTTTCCGAAAGCAGGGGGGGCGTACGAATTCAGCAAGCAGGCCTACGGCAGGTTTTTCTCGTTCATAATAGCATGGGCAGCGTGGCTGTTTGGCAGCATATCAACAGTGGTCGTGATAATAGCTGCAGTAAACTCCCTGAACATCGGGCTGAGCTTTCTGCAAAGCTTTCTCTTAAGCGTCGGGCTGATAATAGCGCTGAATATGGTGGCATACCTTGGGGTGCAGGCAAGCTCATACCTGCTTCTTCTGCTGGGCGCGATAATGATAGGAATACCGGTTCTAATAATTGCAAAAGGAGTCACAATAATCAATCCTGCATACTTCCAGCCTTTCTTCACACACCACTTCAGCTCAATATTCATCACGCTGTTTTTTATGGCTGAAGCATACTTTGGCTGGGAAGCGGCAACGTATTTAGCAGAAGAAACACGCAACCCGACAAAGGTGATACCAAAAGCGCTGATGCACGCATCGCTGATAATCGGAATATTAGGACTGCTCCTGATAACAGTGACATTAGGCATTATCCCGTGGCAGGAACTGCAGCTCTACGCGTCGCCGCTCAGCCACATTGCAAACATACTTTACGGTGAAACAGGAAAAATAATAGTGCAGGCAGGCATATTTCTCGCATTGATAGGCACAGCGGCTGCAACAGTCTTTTCAACGCCAAGACTGCTGCTTGCGCTTGCGAGGGACAAACTGTTCCTGGCAAGGTTTCAAAACCTGAGCAGCAGATTCAAAACACCAGCCAATGCCATAATATTCCAGACAGTGACGCTGATACTGCTATTAATCCTGGGGTTTGCCAATTACATTGCGCTGCTGGAATTACTGATTCCAATGGCAGCTGTGCTTTACATATCAATGCTTCTCGCAGTGTTTGTGCTGAGAAAGAAAATGCCTGACAAAGCAAGGGAATTCAAAGTGCCGTTCATCAACACAGGGCCGTTCATTGCAATCATATTTTTTATCATAATAATAGCGGCCTGGCTCATGACATCAGCGGGAGCAGGGCTAAGCTTGCAGACAAGCCTGAGCCTCATAGCATTAAGCATACCCCTTTTCCTGCTGGTGGAATTCTATTACGACCCGAAAGCCATAACCGGATTCAGCGACGTGTTTGCATACGCAACTTTCATTATGCAAAAAATAACAGGCAGCGGCGGCTCAACCAGAAAAAAAATAATACATTTCCTCGACGATATCAAAGGCAGGACAATACTGGAGTACGGCTGCGGAGTGGGAACACTCACCCTAAAGCTCATTGAAGAAGTCGGCTCACGCGGCAGGGTTTATGCGGTGCACTTCTCAAAAAACTACACAAAAATAACGCAGAAAAGAATAGAGGCAAAAGAATGGCAGTCAGACGAGTGGAACTACGGGAAAGTCCAGGTAATCCACGACCCGCAGCAGCTTTACAGGATACATCCCTCGGTGGGATATGCAGACGCAGTGGTATCAGTAGGGCTGATTGGCTATGTGCAGGACATAAGCAAAGTGCTCAAAGAGCTTTATGCGATAATGCCTGCAGGCGGAAAGCTAATCTTCGTTGAAAACACAGACTACTTCCACATGCTGCCGAACGTGGAATGGCTCTCAGATGGCGAATCAATAGAAAGGCTCTTCAGAAAAGCAGGGTTCGCGGTAAAGGTAAAAAAGGAAAAAGGGCTCCTGTGGAACAAAATATACGTATTCGGAATAAAATACACAGGAGAGACGCCGTACGTTTAACCTAAAATTCATCCTTCCTTCTTTTCGTAAGCTCCTCCTCTGCCACAACCAGATTATCAGGTTACAATAGACCGATTACTTGGTAATGCAATTTCGACAATTGATAGCCATATCCACCCCTCATATGAAAAAACTGATTCTGTAAAGCAAATCATGAAAGCATTGGAACATACCCCGCCAGCGCACTAAAAAATGGGTTTAAAAAAGCAAAAACTTTTTATATTAATTCATACCAATCATATTACTATGAATGATATGAACAAAAGAATAAGAACTGTAATTGTGAATGAACGCGGACAGATTGTGATACCTGAAGAAGTAAGGAAGGATTTTGAAATTTCAAAAGGCTCAACACTGGTCCTGATAGAGAGGAGCAAAGAACTGCTGCTAAAAAAGGAGTCTGATGTATTGGAAAGCATCCAGGAAGAAGACAAGTTCTGGAGATCTCTCTCAAGAGAATCCCTGAAAAGAGCGTGGAGCAAAGAGGATGATATTTGGGACAAGGCCTACAAAGAGGGCAAAGCATGAACCAGCAGGATTTAGTCTGGGTAAAGCTGCCTTTTTCTAACCTTAGGCAAAGCAAGGTCAGGCCTGCTTTAGTGGTTTCAAACAACAGCTACAACAACTCTAATCCGGACATTGTGGTTTGTGCTGTTACTTCAAAATTGAAGGAAAGCGAATATAGCGTTCAGATAGGCAACAAAGATTTGACAAGTGGAAATTTGCCAATTAAAAGCAGGGTAAGAGCTGATAAAATCCTGCAGATTGAGAAAGAACTTGTAATCAGGCCGTTTGCAAAGATTGAAAATAAAGTTTTTGACAAGGTTGTTGACAAAGTTGGAGACTTAATAAAAAGAAGGTAATTTTTTAGTTTTGTTCCGACAGATTCCCAGCCCAGATTTATCGTACCTTTGTTACCGCGCCTTTAAAACCGTCAAATGAAAAATGGCGCATAACGCCCTCCAAATGCATGCCTGTTTTTACCTGCTCGTATCCGCCTGCCTTTCAATCTCAAGCTTTCTTGAAATAGCGTTGGAACCGGCGCTTGATTTGGAAGCGTTGATGATTTCCTCAGCCAGGGTTTCAATAATATTACGCTTGGAATTGAAGGATTTGCCGTAAGCTCCCTGCACCATATAGCGCAGGGCGACGTCTATCCTGCGCTGAGGCGCGCACTCAACTGCTTTCGGATAGCGCGCACCGCCGTACTCAATGCTTACAATCTCCTCGCGCGGCGCAGCATTCTCAACAGCCCTGACCAGAACTTCAACAGGGTTGTTTTTTGTCTTTGACTCAATTAAGGAAAGAGCATTTTGCACTATTGCGTAGCTCTGCAGCGCCTTGCCGGACATCGGATAGGACGTAATCCTATGCTTTTTGCCCTTATGGCCGCAAACCATGAGCTTGTTGATAAGACGCTCAACAATAGAAATCTTTGACTTGTAAAATCTCTGCTGGGCGTAGCGCGCGCCAGTCCTGGGAACAAAAACAGGCTTCAAAGCAATAAAATCCACCAGCCCCGGATCCCTGACTTTAATGTCTGCCGTGCTCCATTTGCCAAAAGTTTTGATTTCGTTCATTTTGTAGTAATGCATCACCTTTTCTCACCCTTCTCGTCTAATTTTTCTGCGCTTCTTTTTTCCCTCCCCTAAATTTTAAAGGGAGGGAAAAAAGAAGCGCCGGGAAAGGTAAGTGGCTTACGCCTGCATTTTATCAGCAGCAATCGTTAAAAAACCACTGCGCCTGCTATATAAACCTTACGCTGACATCGCAACTCCGTCAACAAGCTTCAATCCCTTGCGCTGCCTTATCTGCCCGGCCAGCTTGGGCTGCATTTCCACCGGCAGCTTTTCAAACATCTGGTCGACAACATAAAAATGGCCTCTGCCCTCTGTTGCTGAGCGCAAATCGCTTGTCAGCCCGAACATCTCGCCTACTGGGAGCTTGGCTTTGACTGTTGCATGGGTCTCTTCCTGCTGCATGTCCAAAAGCTGGCCGCGGCGGTTCTGGATGAGCTTGGACAGATTGCCCATGTGGCCGGCCGGAACTTCAAACTGCAGCACCTGAACAGGCTCAAAAATTACAGGGCCTGCCTGAAGCATAGCCCCCCTTAACGAATCCCTCACAGCAGGCAGCACCTGCGCAGGGCCGCGGTGAATTGCATCCTCATGAAGCTTGGTGTCCATCAGGTAAACTGCCACTTTAGTGCACGGCTCCCGGGCAATGGGGCCGTAAGTCATAACGTCCTGGAAGGCATCCAGAACCATATCAATTACTTCGCCGATGTGGACAATGCCGCGGGTCATGTCAAAAAGCATGTTGCCTTCAAATACTGCGCGGACTTTTCTGGAAACCTTGCTTTCCATGCCGGCTGCTTCGAGCTTCTGCCAGTATTCTGTTTCCTTCTTCTTGAACCTAACGGAAGGAATATCGCCTTTTTTCAGCAAGTCGTAATATGCGCTTTCTATCGGAGCAACCTTGAAATAAAACTTGTTGTGCTTATTCGGCGATTTGCCCTCAACTTCCTGGCTGGGCTTGGTAATCGTTTCGCGGTAAACAACGATAGGCGGAGAGGTCTGCACTTCAACATTTTTTTCTGTCTTAATCCTGTTCTCAATAATTTCCAGGTGAAGCTCGCCCATGCCAGACATCAGGTGCTCGCCAGTCTCCTCATTAATCTGTATGACAATAGTAGGGTCCTCCTTGTTGACCTGGCGCAAAACTTCAACAAGCTTGGGCAAATCACTCGGATTTTTTGCTTCAATGGCCTTGGTGACAACAGGCTCAAATATGTGCTTTATCTCCTCAAACGGCTCCATGTCAGGGCTGCTGGAAACAGTTTCGCCGGAAAAAATGCCTTTCATCCCGACAATTCCGACAATATTACCGGCAGGAACGCTGTCAACGGCCTCACGCTTGGCACCGTTGTAAATTGATATCTGCTGCACGCGCATCTCCTTCTTGCCCATAATCAGGTAAACATTCTCGCCGCTCCGCAAAGTTCCTGAGAACAGGCGGCCGGCAGCAACCTCGCCTGCATGCTTGTCATAAACAATTTTGGTGCATACAAACGCAACAGGCCCATTCGGATAAGCAGACACCAGCGACTTGCCCACTTCGCTGTCAAGGTCGCCGTGCCATATCTTTGGAACCCTATAGGCCTGCGCCTCAACCGGGTTGGGAAGGTGCCTGATAACCATGTTGAGAATTATGCGGTGAAGCGGCGCTTTCTTGGAAAGCTGCTTAATCTGCTCCTCATCGCCTGATTTATATGCCTCAATCACATCACTGAACGTAATTTTTGACGCTTTCATGAACGGAAAGGACAATGCCCACTTGTGAAAAGCGCTCCCAAACGCAACGCTGCCTGCGTTCACATCAACCTGCCACTTCTGCTTGTACTCCGGCTCAGCAATCATGCCAATAAGCCGGTTGACGTGCATTATTACTTTCAGCAGGCGCTCCTGCATCTGCTCAGGAGAAAGCTTAAGCTCCTTGATGAGCCGGTCAACTTTGTTAATGAACAATACAGGCCTGACGCGCTCCCTCAAAGCCTGCCGCAGAACAGTTTCAGTCTGAGGCATAACACCCTCAACAGAATCCACCAGCAAAACAGTGCCGTCAATGGCGCGCATAGCCCTTGTAACATCTCCGCCAAAATCAATGTGGCCGGGCGTGTCAATAAGATTAATCAGGTATTCGCCGCCATCATAGGTGTGCACCATGGAAACATTTGCTGCGTCAATAGTTATGCCGCGAGCCTGCTCATCAGCATGGAAATCAAGCTGCAAAGCCCTGCCAGCAAGCTCCTCAGACATCATGCCTGCTCCGGCAATCAGGGAATCTGAAAAAGTGGTCTTGCCGTGATCAATATGGGCAGACGTGCACATATTCCTGATTTGGACAGGATTCCTCATAGCGCGCATAACCCTGTCTACCATCTTCTCAGCCATTTTTTTCCTCCAGAACAGCTATGCACTGCTGCACAACACCCTCAACATCCTGAGTTGAATCAATATCGAAAAGCATGCCCTCATTCCGGTAAAGGTCAATAAGCGGACTGGTCTTTTCCTCATACTCCCTTATTCGCTGCATGATTATTTCAGGATTATCGTCAGCCCTTCCTGCACCCCTGCCCTTAATGCGCTCAACAACGGTCTTAATGGGAGCTGACAGGTTCAGGACAAAATCAATCCTGGCAAAATCCTTCAGCGCCTTCGCCTGAGCAAGGGTGCGGGGATAGCCGTCAAGAATGAATCCGCTCCCTGCCTTCACCAGCTCGGGCCTGACCATGTCAGTAACCAAATCATCCGGAACCAAAATGCCTGAATCAACATAATCCCTGGCCTTTACGCCAAGAGCAGTCTTCTCGGCAATGTGCTTTCTGAAAACATCCCCGGTGGATATGTGGGGCAGATGGAAACGCTCAGCGAGCCTTGCAGCAGCTGTTCCCTTCCCAACACCCGGCGGCCCCAGCAAGACAACATTCATAGACATCACTGCAAATGCGCGTCATGCACAGATTTATACTGATAGAGCTCCTTTCCGCTAAACCAGAGCGCAATCTCGCGCTTGGCATCAGCTGCATCAGATGATGCGTGGATAACATTTTTGACAGGCGCTTTCCTGCTGTCAGCGTACTTAAAGCTTACATGGGTGAAGTCGCCCCTGATTGTGCCGGGAGCAGCAGCCCTCGGCTCAGTATCGCCAGTGATTTTGCGCACAACCTCCACTGCATTTACGCCCTCAATCACCGCAGCAACAACAGGCCCTGTAGAAATGTAATCCACCATTACCCTTCTGACGTGCTCACCGCGGCGCTTAGCCAAATCCTCAGTGTAATGGCGCAGAGCCATCTTCCTGTCAACCCAAACCATCTTCAAACCAACGATTTTCAGACCAGCGTCCTCAAACCTTGTCAAAATTTTTCCTGACAAGCTGCGCTCAACCCCATCCGGCTTTATAACAACCAAAGTTCTCTCAATCATTTTTTCGACCTCCTCTTTTCCCTCCATGTGCGGGAAGCAACAGTCCATTTCAGCTTGCGCGGAAGGCGGCCAAGCTTAAGCATGTTTTTCTCACACTTGTTTGAGCAAAAATTGACAGCCCTGCCCGTATTCCTTACAAAAATCTTTCCAGTCCCGAGCGGAATGTCATAGCCGCAAAAACCGCATTTCATTTGCGCCTCTCAGTCAAAGCACGAGCCTCAATCTCAGTTTCCCTGAGCATCAAAATATCGCCAATGTCAACAGGTCCCTTAACGTTCCTCCGCAAAACTTTGGTCTGGTCGCGGCCCTCAAGAATCTTGCACCTCACCAGGATAGCTTCGCCCCTTGTCCCAGTGCGCCCAAGAATCTCCTCAACGCGCGCAGGAACAGCAGAAGTAAAGATAACCTCACCTTTCTCCTGCTTTTGTTCAGGCTGCCCTTTGGCAAACATCTTCTTAAACGCCATTATTTCGAAGCCTCCACAATTTCCTTAATCAGGTTTTTGGCATCGCCTTCCTGAACGATACAAACCGCGGAAGTGCCCACAGCAAGCCCGGCGGCTGCGCCAAGCTCCTCCTTCCTGGCAACCTCAACCAAAGGAATATTCTTCTCCTTAGACAGCAGCGGAAGATGCATCAAAATCTCAGGAGGGCTCACATCCTTAGCTATAACCACAAGCTTTGCAGTGCCGCGCTCAATGCTCTTCGTAACCTCATTAGTTCCTTTCTTAATCTTACCAGTACTTCTGGCGTGCTCAACTGCCTGCAACGCCTTCTCACTTAAGTCATCAGCCATGCCAACCACTCCGTTTATTCTTAGTTTATGCCAAACCGAACGCACCGTGACACTTAAGAGGCAGAAAATACCTCATTCAGGCCTTAGCCCTCATAAATCACAGGTGGGGAAACGGGATTATAAGTAGTATATAAATGTATTTTTTATTTGCAAGTTACAGCAAGCGGGGCTTGAATATTAAATCAGGGTTGCTTAGCAGCAGTGTTTGATGCAGCATTACAGGCAATCACATTCAGTGCGTATCAAGAAATCCCTGAAGCGCATTGTAGCCCTTTACGGCATCCTTCTTGCTGATGATAAAAGTTATCTCAATAAGCGATGAGACAATCTCAATGAGGTTAATATTAAGAAGAACAAGCTGCCGAAGCAGAGAGTACGTAACACCAGGCGTGTGAAGTTTCTCCTTGCCAAACCGCACAGTAATAGCCACGAGACCTTCTTCAACAGCAAGTATTTTTTCACCCTCAAGAACAGCCAGAGTTCTCTCCCTGAATTTCTCATCAATAATAATAGATACATCAAAATCGCCGTGCACCATATTCAGCGTTTCCCGCCTGTTAAAATCAGCCATGTCATTAATCTTTTTGAGCTTTGGGAAAAGGCTGGAGGATTTGTAGGCCGCGATATCACATAAACCACCCTTCATCATCAGCTCCGCACCCCTAAAGCTTGGCATGGTGTCATGCCTGCGGTGCAATTCCTGAGTAATTCTGCGAAGCGCCATGGCTATCGTTGCCGGCTTTGTATCCCGGCTAAGTTCCTCGTCTATGCGGGGCTTCAACTGCTCAGCAAGCGCCACGTAATTGATTATCCCCTCCCGCACATACTCATCAAGGAGCATGCGCTCGCTCAGAAGCTTTTTTGCAAGATGGGCGACAGTGGGCATAACATTTTCTCAATTTTTTGTAATATTTTTTACTTAAAGTTAATATAATATATAAAGTTTGCTGCTGTTATGGGGATGATTAAACTTGGCTTGCCGATAGGCAGCCTAAACAACAGGAGCCGAGTGTGCCTGCACGACCTGTTGCGTGATGCTGGTTATACTATTCGCGGTTACGAGCCGGGAGGAGAGGATAAGAAATTGCTGCGCTTTGACAACGATGATGGTATTGAACCAAGGCTTGTAAAAGCAAAAAACTCTCCACTTCAGCTGGCAGAGGAATATGTTGATGTGTTATTCGCTGGCCGTGACTGCATGGAGAACGGGACATCCAGCGGGAGTTCCTTCACGCTAATTGGCGAATTTGAATATGGCGTGACGCGGCTCTCACTAATAGCGCTTAACGGCTCTGGCCATAATAACTTGGACGATATGCTCATGGACAATAAAGGCAGAGCCCTCAAGGTGTTCACCGAGTATGAAGTCCCTACCGCTAAAGAGATCAGGCAGGATGACACTTACCGGCGGCTTTACGGCAATAGGCAACCAGTTATACGCATGCATAGCGTTAACACCGGAGAAAACCCTGCCGTGCAGGTCATATATTCACATGGGGGCACAGAGCACTTTTTGGATAAGGATAAGGAGGATGTAGCTGTAGTAGACACTGTGCGAACCGGACGGACTATTAAGAGTCTGGGAGCTCATGAGATACACACTATTATGCAATCTCATATTGGACTGTACCTGAACTCTTCATGTGATGGGTGGAAGCGGAAAAAGGCAGAGGAAATTTTCGCCATGGTACAAGGCGCTGACTTCGCACGCAACAGGTATTTGATAAAGTTCAATGTCCGTTCAGATTATTATGACGGGGTCATAAAATACATCGGGCAAAGTCACTCGGATGGGAAAATGCAGACAGTTTCGTGGGGTGAGGGCTTGAATGGCCAGCGCTTTGCAGCAGTGGAAGCAATCGTTCCAAGAAAACGTTATCCGGAATTGGCACGTTCTTTAATTGGATTAGGAGCATCAGACATTGTGCAGAGTTCACCAAATCAAGTAATTCTGAATAATGGAAACGGGCAGACATGAAACATGCCGCTGAGGAAAATCATAATTCAGGACTTCTGCAGCTTAATCAGGTCGTCCATCGTCAGCTTCTTGCCTGACCTGATTTTCTCAGTAAGCTCCTGCTCCTTTGCCTCAAGCTGCTTTTGCTCCTCAAGCTTCCGGAGGCGCTCTTCCTCTGCGTTAATGCGGTCAAGCTCTGCCTGCAGCGAGTTTAACTCTGCAGCTTTTTGGTCAAGCTGCTTTTTCAGCTCAGAATTTTTCTGCTTCAGGGCAGTAAGCTCTGCCTCAACCGGCTTAATCTGCTGCTTCAGTTCATCAGCTTTTTTAGCGTGAGCAAGCATCTCGCTATGCAGCTTCTGGCTGACAGAAGCGTGCAGGCGCAGCTGCTGATGAGCCTGGTCGGATTCTGACTTGGAAATCAGGAGCTTATGGGAAGAAGATTTGAGATGCCTGACAACATCTGACAGCTGCTCTGCCTTCTTAAGCTCAGCTTTCTTTTCCTTAATAATCTTTGTAAGCCGCTTTTCCTCCTCAAAAGGAATGGCGCCTGTCTCAATCCTAAATTCAAGCCTGTTAATTTCCTCTGCAAGGGAGGAAGCAGACTTCCTGACGCCAAGCTTCCTGGACATTTTGTCCTTTTCCTCTGCAAACTTGTGCAAATCGGTAACTGCTGCCTTTGCCTCGGAGGAAGCAGCTTCGCGCTCGCCTTTCAAAGCCCTGACAGCAGAAGTGTGCTCATCCCTTTTGCTTCTGAGCTCCCTGATTTTGTCAATGAGAGAGTAAAACGGCTTCTTCAGCTCATCCAGCTTAGTGTACAGGGAACGCCTGCTGAAACTGACACTGCCGATTTCATGCCTAAGCTTAGATATTTCAGAACGCAATTTGCCAGCATACCTAAGCAGCTCTGCCTTATCAGACATAGATAAAAATAAAGAAGTTCGGATTATTAAAGGTTTAGGATTTGCGCTTTTATCTGCGGGATTTCAGCGTTATATGGTAAATTGCAGCAGCAGAGCGCCTTGTTTTTCGCCGCAACGGCAACTGCTACTGCTGCTTCGAAACGCTAAAACAAAAAGACCCGAAAAACAGCACGACTCAGCCAAACAGAGCTGAAAGACCTGCGGCTGCCTGCTGTTCGCCTTTCTTGGAGTCTTCCTCCTTCTGCCTGGCTTCCTCTGCTTTCTTTGCAGAGTCGTCCGCAGGAGCAGCAGCGGCAGGAGCAGCAGCAACCTGCATCTGAGCAGCGCTCTTAATCGCTTCGTCGATATTTACTCCTTCAAGCGCAGCAACCAGAGCTTTGGCACGAGCCGGATCTGCCTTCACGCCAGCAGCATCCAAAACTTTGGTCAAAGAACCTTCCTCCACCTTCTGTCCGGCCTTATGCAAAAGCATTGCAGCATAAACGTATTCCATTTTGTTTTTCCTCCTTGATCAGCTTTTATGTTGAAGTATGATGCCCAAATATCTTCCAGCCGCTCCTTAATTGCCTGGATTCCAAATTTTTTATTGTTATTTGTGAAAAACCGCTCCTATATAAAACTTATTGCCTGAGCGTGCCTTTCTTCTTCAGCTCATTTGCCAAGACTTCCGCCTGATTTTGGTCAAGTTTGTCCCGCCTTTCCTTCTCAGCAGCTATTTCTTTCCTAAAATCCGCGCTAAGCTGCTCTGCCCGGGCTAATGCATCTTTTTCAGCTTCCTGTTTTCCATCCGGCTTTTCTGGATTAATCTGTGCGGCAGATGGCTGCCCTTCCTGCTTCTGCGGCTTAACCTCCGGCTCTGCCTTCCCGGATTCTGCCTGAGTTTCCGGAGCTGCTGGCTGCGGGGCTGCAGGCCGTGATTTCCGGAGTTGTTCTTCAGCTATTTCAGCAGCCTGCTGCGGTTTGCTTACTGCTTCTTCAGTTTTGGCGGCTGCCTCAGGGATGTTTGCGGCTTTTGCAATTGCATTTGCTGCCCTCTCCGCCTGACCTATGTATCTTTCAATTACAATGTCTGACAAAATGTTTTGCTGCAAAGCAAAATTTTTGCAGGTGTTGTAGGCGACAGATATAAGACGCTCAATATTTTCAGCGGTTGGGTAGCCGATTTCAATTGCCAATCCCAACGATTCTGCTGCAGCAGCTTTCACCATGTTAACATATTCCGCAGAGTCTATTGACAACACTTCCTTTCCGAAAACAAGGCCGTTTTCGTAAGCTGCAACAAGGTCAAGCCCGATTTCCATCGGCTCAATGCTGAACTTTGCCAATAAGTCGCAGGCCTTTGCGCTAATGACTTCGCCTTTCCTGACAATGGTGGCAGGCGATTTTATTGCGACTTTGCCGCCCTCAACACCAGTCTTCAAGCCAAACGCGCCAAGCTCGCTGATAATTGGGCCGGGAGTGAACTGGGTAGGACCGGCAGGAATAACCAAATCGTAAGGCGCAATCTGGCCGGGCTTGGCAGGAGCTTTGGATTTTGATGCCCTGATCAATGTGGAAATCCTGAAAGGGTCTTTTTGCGTAAGAATTAAGGCAGGCATGCCTGTAACGTATTCAGAGAGCTTTTCAAAATCCTTCTTGTCCTCAACAGAATCCATAGCCCTCTTTATCAAAACCTTCTTGCTCATTGTAATCAATGCATCCTTCCTCAGCTTGGACCTTAAAACCTGAAGCTGCCTGGCAGGCAGGTTCTCAACATTAACCAAGCCAACAACAGGGTATTCCTTTAGCTGCCCGGATAATAACGCGACAGTGTCCTTCTTGTACTGCGCTGCTTTGGCCTGGTAAGTCATTTTACCCTCACCGGCCTGCCCATAGTCAGCTTAAGGTAAACGCCCTTCACATTGGCCTCGCCGTTTGGAAGGGAAGCAACAAGCTGGTCGTACACCGCCTTAAAATTCTGGGAGAGCTCTTCGTCAGACATTTTTTCGTTGCCCAATCTGCACTGGACAACAGGAGCAGTCTTTGCCGTAACATGAACGGTTTTTTGCAGCTTATTGTAAAGCGGCTTCAGGCCGGATTTGGGAGGAACTATGCAGCCGGCCTTGGGATTAGGCATCTTGCCCCTTGGGCCAAGTATGCGCCCGAAAACAGTGGCCACCCTGGGCATAATGTTTGCCTGCCCGATAAAATAAGCATGCTCCCTTGCAAGCTTCTTCAAAGCCTTCTTGTCCTTAGCATACCGGTCAAAGTCATCCATTAAAACAACAGTGTCGCAGACATCCTTGGCTTCAGCAGCGAGCTCCTGCGCAACCAAAGCAGCAACCTTAGCCGGCTTGCCGGGATTGTTCTGGAAAGTAATGAAGAAATCAACCTGATGCTCAGGCTTCTTAAAATCCAAGTCCTTCAAATTTACAACCAAATCAACTGCCTGAGAAAAATTGCGCTGCCTGTTGCGAACCTGCTTCAGTGTTTCAACAACCTTTGAATTGTCCATGCTGCCCTCCTACCGAAGTAGTCAATACGGGAATACGCAAAGGAAAAACAGAGAGGTTTATAAAGTTAATTATTTGCGGGTAATTTCAAGTTAAGTGGCAAAACTGTCGCACACTGCTCTGATTTTTTTCTCCCCCCCTTAAAAAATAAGGGGGGAGAAAAAAATCAGCCAAGCAGGCATCGGCAAGCTCAGGATTGCAGGACACACAACTTGACATT
>JACPMZ010000007.1 GCA_016185705.1 Candidatus Woesearchaeota archaeon | reverse complement strand
ATGCGGGCAGCTTATTTAAAATTATTTCGTTGTGTCCGTGCGGTTCACTCTGCGGGTGGCAGCTTTTTGGCTTTTTGTAGTGGAGGCAGTTGGCGAAGATGCAGCAGCTTAGCGCCGTTACAGCTGTTACCGCTGCTACTGCTGCTCAATATACACTGCTCAAATGTTTTAGCAGCACCCGAAAACTTAGCAGCACGCTTTCGCGCAAACCTATTTATAACAGCTGCATGCGCTCTTATGGCTATGAAAACCAAAATATTTTTGGACACCAATTTTTTGATGATTCCTGCCCAGTTTAAGGTGGACATTTTCGCTGAGATTGGCAGGATTTTTGACAGTTATGAGCTGTTTGCTGTTGCTGAAACTGTGGCTGAACTGAAAAATATTATTGGCAGTGGCACCGCTAAAGGAAAGGATAAGTCTGCTGCCAAAGTGGCGCTTCAGCTGCTGAAAAAGTACAGGGTTAAAATCGCTGATAATAGAAAAGTATTTAAAAGTGCTGATGAGGCCATTCTGGATATTGTTGACAGAAATAGTGCTGTTGCCACGCAGGACATTCATTTGAAGCGGAAGCTGAAGGGAAGGTGCGGCGTAATCGTGCTGCGGAAAAAGCAGTATTTGGAGTTTTTTGAGTAAAATGTTTTATCGGGTTAAAGTCGAAGACCATGTAAGAGTCCCTCCGGCAGCATTCAAACTGCCAAGGGACGCAGCTATTCTTCAGACTCTTGAGAAGCAGTTTGAGGGCTTTATTTCAAAGGATTTGGGGGTTGTAATCAGCGTCTCCAGCCTGCTGGACGTTCAGGAGGGCGTTATTATTCCGGGAGACGGCGCTGCTTTTTACAAGTGCGCTTTTGAGCTTCTGGCGCTTAAGCCGGAATTGCAGGAAGTCGTCAACGGAAAAATCCGCGATATTGCTGATTTCGGCGCGTTTCTCAGCTTGGGCGCGATTGACGGCATGATTCATGTTTCTCAGGCAATGGACGATTTTGTCAGTTTCAGCAAGGATAAAGTGCTTATAGGCAAGGCGTCAGGCCGTTCAGTCAAGGTTGGCGATGTGTGCAGGGCAAGGATTATTGCTGTCAGCTACAAGGACATAGCAAATCCCAAGCTCGGGCTTACCATGCGCCAGCCGGGGCTTGGCAAGCTTGAGTGGCTGTACGAGGAGCCTAAGGCTGCTGTCAGAAAGGATTCAAAAAGGGATTACAAAAGGGATTCCAAAAAGGATGCAAGAGTGAGGAAATCCAGGAAGTGAGCTGGGATGAGAAAAGCGTGCAGGCAATGCAGGATTTTAGTGGAGTCAGGGGCTTGCCCTATCTGCAAGAACTCTGACTTCGGCGCCAGCTGGAATGGCAGGGTTATTTTTATCAGTGCATCAAAGTCGTCTATTGCAAAAAAGCTTTCCATTGCTGCTGACGGCGACTACGCCCTGAAGGTCAGGTGAGCATGTTGGAAATCAAAATATCCGATAAAGTGGAAGAGCCTTTGCTCTCGCGCTCCGCATTCCGCGGCTTAATAAGCTTTGACGCTGCTACGCCAAGCCGGGCTGAGGTGAGAAAGAAAGTTGCCGAAGCCCTGAATGCTGATTTCTCAGTTGTTTCCATTACCGCTATCAGCACCCGTTTCGGCTCAAAGTCTGCAGCCATAGCAGCGCACGTATACAAAACAAAGGAAGACCTTGAGAAATTTGAATTGAAAGCCGTCATTAACAGGCATAAAGGCAAGGACGAAAAGGCTGCTGAAGCAAAAGACTCCGCTGAAGGGCAAAAAGAAGCTGCAAAGCCAGGCAAAAAGCATCCTGAAGCAAAGGATGAGGCCGGACAGCGCCCGCAGGGCAAGCCAAAAGGCGCAGATAGCTCAGCTCAGCCAAAAGCAGGCAGGGATGAATAATGGCAAAGAAGCCCAGAAAGCCGAAGCTTTACGATGCCAAAGATAAGGCAGTCCGGAAGAATCCACAATGCCCCAAATGCGGGCCCGGCTGTTTCATGGCTAAGCACAAAGAAAGGATTAGCTGCGGCAGGTGCGGCTATACTGAGATGAAAAAGCTTATTAATTCTTCGTAACTGACGTTATGACTATGGTGATAAGAAAATGATGATGCCGGACCTTCTGCATGAGGCATTGAAGCATCCTTCTGACAGGGAACTGCGTGAACGCATTGTATATACTGTTCTCAGCAGATTACAACCGCCTGCAATAAGCCAGCATACTGCTCGCTTTAAAGGGATTGCTGAAATTATCAAGGAATCAGACCCTTACGTAAATGAATTGATAGCACGGGGTGTAATAAGGAGTGTAGGGGGCACGCCAACCAATCAGGGGGGTAGGACGATTGAGGAATTGATGGCAGAGGGTGTAATCAAGGTTGAGCCCAATGATTATGAACGCATGGGTCTGCCCTTCCTGCGTGCTGCTGCGGAAGGCATTGCCAGTGCAGGCTTAGGCCGGGAAAAGCGTGTTTTGGACTTGGGTTGCGGAATAGGAAATTTTGCTCTGATGACTGGTGCTGCAGGTTACCCTTCTTTTGGTATTGAACTGCATAGTGAGTTAGTGGAGTTGGCTGATGCGAATCATAAAAAGGCAGTGGCTCGTGGACTTATTGATTCTGATGTGCCTGTTAAATTCGTTCAGGGTGACATTTTCGACCCCAGCGCGTACAAGAAGCTTGGTGTCAGCATTAAAGATGCAGGGATAGTTTATGGCTTTTTTACTGCAGAACTTATGCCGCGGGTTGTGCGCATGATTGCTGATGAAGCGCAGCCGGGCACGTACGTGCTGATGCCGCACTATTTTGGAAAGGCTTTGGGTCAGCGCGTTAAAACCCCTGCCAGAGCGCCTTTTCCAGTCTATAAAGTTGGGTAGCCCTACGCCCTTTTTTACCGGCCTTATTGAAAAGTTCACGCAGCCTCGCTCTGTTGCTGGCTTCCCTTCCTGATTTTTCCCTGAATATTAAGGGAGGGAAAAAGCAGGAAGAACAGCGGGATAAACGCAGCGGTAAAGTGAACTTTTCAATAGCACCTTTTTACCAACAATTTTATAAACAATTATCTTTTCATTGCTGCTATGGCTGAAGATGTTGAGAAATGGAGGAAGGCGTGCAGCATTTCTGCGCAGGCATTGCAGCATGGCATCAGTCTGATAAAAAAGGGCGCTTCTGTTATTGACGTTTGCAACGCTGTTGACCGGAAAATTGTTGAGCTGGGCGGTAAGCCTGCTTTTCCTGCCCAAATCTCTCTGGACAGCATCGCTGCCCATTACTGCTGCCCGCACGGCGACAAAACAATTTTTGACAGTCAGGTTGCCAAGCTTGACTGCGGCGCTCACGTGGACGGCATTCCCGGCGATAATGCTGCCACTGTTGATTTGTCCGGTAATAATTCTGAACTGGTTAAGGCTTCCCGCAATGCGTTGAATGCCGCTATTAAAATAGTGAAGCCAGGCATTAAGCTATCGGAAATCGGCGAGGTTATTCAGGGCGAAATAACTTCTTTGGGCTTTTCTCCCATCCGCAACCTTTCAGGCCACGGCATTGACAGGTTTGAGCTTCACACCAGGCCCACTGTCCCGAATTTTAACAATAATGATTCCACCGTGCTTTCTTCCGGCCAGATTATAGCCATAGAGCCGTTTGCCACCACTGGCGAAGGCATTGTTAACGAAGGCGAAAGCGCTGAAGTTTTTATGCTTCTCGCTCATAAACCGGTTCGTGATGCTGCTGCGCGGAAAATTCTTGAGTTGATTGAATCTTATGAGGGCTTGCCTTTTGCCAAGCGGTGGCTTATCGCTGATTTCCCGCAGTTTAAGGTTGAGCTTGCCCTGCGCCAGCTTCAGCTCACTGGCGCTGTTAAGGGCTTCCCGCCTTTGGTGGAGAAAGCCCGCGGCCTTGTCAGCCAGGCTGAGCACACTGTTCTGGTTACTGATTCCGGATGTGAAGTGCTGACGCGATTGTCATGAAATCCTGGTTTCTGCCCGTTATTCTTTCAAGCCCGATTCTTGCGTCTATCCCCAGCCCAAACGAGTCAACAATGCATTCTTCGTTGCCTCTGTTTGCGGCTCCTGCCAGCCCGAATTGAATCTTTTTTTCTGCAAAACCATGCCGCATTTCTTGCACGGATTTTGCAGCAGCCGCTATAAGCATGTAGTTTTGTCCATCGTGCCTTCTGATTACTGCCTCGGCAACATACATTGCTGTCCGTTGTTTACAATAGTCTTCCAGCCCGTGCGCCAGTGCTCCGGTATCTTGTATGATGCCAACACTACAACTGTATCAGAATCAGATGTTCTCTGAACTGTAACCATTTCAACCGTTCTTAAAATAGTCCTTGACAGCACTTATTTTTACCATTTTTTCCTTCCCGCTTTTCATGTCCCTTACTTTTATTTTGCCTGCGGCAACTTCTTTTTTTCCAACAAATACTGCGAATGGTATTCCGCTGCTGTCAGCATACTCTATTGCTTTGCCCACTTTTCCGCTGTAGTCAGCGTCTGTATTAATGTTTTGGCTGCGCAGCTTTGCAACTATTTCCGCTGCTTTTTTTTCCTGCCCTATTGCTATGATGTATGCTTTGGTTACGCTGCTGCCTGCTTCTTTTTTTGCTGATTTCATGGCGTCAGCGATTACGTCAAGCCCGAAGGAGATTCCCACTGTCGGATACTCTCTTTTGTTTTGGGCAAACTGCCCAATCATTTTGTCATACCTTCCGCCTGCTGCCACCGATGATTTTATCTCCGAATTTTTCAGGAAGACTTCAAACACTGTGCCCGTATAATAAGCCAAGCCGCGCGCTAATGCAATGTCAAATTCAACTTTTTTGCTTGCGGCAAATTTAAGCACGGATTCAATTTCTTCCACGCTGCTGCTATCTGCTATTTTTTTTAGTTTCTCAATTTTTTCTTTGTTGCTGCCTTTGACTGAAATGCTTTGCATCAGCTTTTTTATCGCTGCAGCATTTATTCCCTTTGCAGCAAGCTCTTTTTCCACTGCTTCTTTTCCGAATTTTTCCAGTTTGTCTATGCTTAGTATTGCTGCCTCTGCTTTCCCTTTTTCTACGCCTGCATTTTCCAGTATTGCGTCAAGTATTTTGCGGTTGTTGACTTTCACTTTGACATCAGGGCCCAGCCGTTCAAACGCGTCCAGCGCTATGCTTATCATTTCAGCGTCTGAAGCCATGCTTGCGCTTCCAACCACGTCCGCGTCGCACTGCGTGAATTCGCGGTATCTTCCAAGCTTCAGCGGGCCATCCCGGAAAACGCTTCCGATTGCATACCTCTTGTACGGCATCTTTAAGTTGGGATTGGCAGCAACAAACCTTGCCAATGGGACTGTCAGGTCATACCTTAAGGCAAGCTCCCTGTTCCCCTGGTCGCGCAGCTTAAAGACTTCTTTCAGTATTTCTTCGCCTCCTGCATATTTTGAAGCCAGTGTTTCATACATTTCAAGCGATGGCGTTTCCAGCGGGTTGTAGCCGTACAGCTCAAAAACTTCCCGCAGAGTTTTCACTATTTGCTGCCGTACGATTGCATCTTCTCCGTACACGTCCCTTGTTCCTCTGGCTGTTTTCATTGTGCGTCCTCTGTAGTTTCGCTTTTGCGTTCTTTCTCAGTTGCACGGCTCGCCTGTTAGTCCCTCCCTCGCAATTTAAGGGAGGGAACAATATGCGGGCGGTGAAGCGCACTTAAGTTTATTGCATTCCTCAATTTTTGTATATTTAATGATTGCTGTTGTGCTGCCGCTAAACTGCATCTGCTTAAATGTTTTGGCAGCACCCGAAAACTTAACAGCACGCTAACTTAATATGTTAAACGGCAATAACTTTCTTCTTCAACTGAGCGATTCTTTCAAAATCAGTGTCAGCAGTTACCAGAACAGCATTGTTTTCAATTGCTATTGCTGCGGTTAGCAGATCGAATTCGGCTATCCTGGCGCCTTTCTTTTCGTATTCGTAACTGAGTTCCGCATTCCTTTTTGCACTTTCTTTGCTTAAAGTCAAGAGCTTAAATTTATCTAAGAAAACAAGAGCTTTCCTCTGATTATCCTCGCCTTTATTCAAACAGCCATAGTAGAACTCTGAATAACTCAATGTTGTCAAATAAAGGGTATCGTCCTTTCCAATTAGGTGGGTTATCTTATTGATTAACTCCTTATTCTGCTTTTCCATTCCAATAAGCACACTGGTATCCAGAATGTAAATCATTAAAATTTCCTCATCTTAAACCGCTTTCTAAATGCCTTCATCCGCTTTATATCCGTGTCGGTAAATTCAATGCGGTTTTTTTCTACAAAGTCAAGCAGGTCCTTCCACCACTTTCTTCCATCGTATTTCTCGGATTCTCCAACAAGAAGCCCAAAATATTCTGCCATATCCATTCCTTTGCTCGCGGCGCCTGCTTTGAATCTGTTCCAAGTATGCTCATCCACATCTTTGATCGCCTTTGTGCTCATATAATCGCCCGCTACTTTTTAACTAGTTTAACAAGTTAAACTATTTAAACTTTGCTGTTCTGTCGGGTGTGGGACAGAATTCTTTTAGCGTAGCCAGAACAAGTTATGCTGCAAGGTAGTTAACTGCTGAACAACTTCAATACGGTCATTCCTCCGTTGCACTACTCTCCAGCCCATTCTGCGTTTATCTTCTGAAATGCCACTCTCAGAAGAAGCATGTTTTGGAAGAAAAGCGTTTGTTATTGTTCTGAAAAGCTAATCTCAGCTATTTCTGTCCCACACCCATAAAAACCACGTTCTTTTTGTTTTTGAAATGCTCATCCCCGCTGATTATTTTGCAGTTTAACACTTTTTGCTTTGCTAAGATAACAGCATCTATAAGCCCAAAATCTTTTTTTGTCTTTCTTTCTTCGAAACGTAATTCTGCAGCCGCAATCCAATCATCCTCTTCAACTCGTGTTATGTTGGAATTCGCTTTGATTATTTTGAACAATTCGTCAAAATCTTGGCCATTTCTGAGCGACCAGCCTTTTATTTCTGCAAGACAACATTCTAAAGTCAAGAAGCTATTTTTGTTATCGAGCAAAAGTCTTCTCAACATTTCCCCTTTTGATGAGCCAATAAAGTATTCAATCCAGGCATAGCTGTCAATGAGGTAAAGCATTTTTACCAGAATTCGCTGTGGTTCTCCTTCTCTTCCTTAAATGGTTTAGCTCCTCTGCATACGCCAAACGCATCTACTCTCTTTTTCCCAATTATATCCAGCTTCACTTTATCACCTTTTTTAAGTCCAAGCTCCCTGACTTTTTCAATAGGCAATAACACGCCTATGGAGTTCCCCCATTCTTTAAGTTCAGTTTCAATCATGTTTAAACATAAAGTATAATTAATATAAATACTTTTCTATTTGTTTTACGACAGGCCATGCGGGTTTGATATGTCAGAAACGCTGGAGCGCAAACCATTTGCTTCAGCAGGTGGTAAGCTGCCAGCGTTTCTGAGCATGCTCAAGAACACGCCCCGGGCTTTAGCCCGGGGTGTTCTTGACACATGAATGCCGCGTTCTGTAGCAGAGGCCGATAGTTTTGAATGTTTTTATCCTCTGTTATAGCAAATCGCATGAATACGACTCTGCCGGAACTAAGGGACTTTCGCTATTCAGAAGTCCCGTAGAACAGACAGAGTCTAAAATGCGGTAATGTCAAGTTGTGTGTCCTGCAATCCTGAGCTTGCCGATGCCTGCTTGGCTGATTTTTTTCTCCCCCCTTATTTTTTAAGGGGGGGGGAGAAAAAAATCATGGAAGGATGCGACGGTTTTGCCACTTAACTTGAAATTACCCTAAAATGCAAACAAATTTAAACAGTCTTGGGTTACTTCTGCTATGAACAAATTTTTTTACCTGTGTTTGCTTTCCATCGTGGTTTTGTCTTACAGTGTTTTCGCTCAGGACTTGGTTGCTTATGACGATTCCCTGATTAACGGCTTTACTTTTAACGAATGGCAGAATCCCGCAGGGACTCCCTGCCTTGTCTCGCAGAGTTATTCTGCCGAATCTGCTTCCGGCACTGCTTCCCTTGCTTCCAATTTAAATGCGTGGTGCACGCTTTTTGTTTACAGGTCTTCAGCTTTCAAAATTGATGATTATTCGTATGTTGAGTTTGATGTTTTTGGTTTCCAGCCGGCTGGCCAGGCCTTTACCCTGAGTTTGGTGCCGAACGGCTGGTCGTTTTTAGGCAGCGGGAAGGCGATTGGCGATTATGCTGCTGTTGCAGGGTATTGGCAGCACGTGTCAATTCCCCTGTCTGACTTTGGGGTTGCAGCCGGAACCAGCATTGCCGGCATTAGCTTCAGGGGGAGTGGAGGCACGTATGGCAACGTGCTTTTTGACAATATAAAGTTCACTAAGGTGGCAAGTCCTGCAGCGCCTGTTATTTCAAACGGCTCGCCTGCAGGCGTGCTGCCAAACACCACTGCTGAAGCTCCTATGAACGTAACGACTGACAAGGATGCTGTTTGCAAGTATGATTCCTCTTCAGGCGTAAGTTATGCTTTGATGTCTGACACATTTGATGTTACCGGAGGGCTGCTGCACCAGGCAACGCTCACTAACCTGACTCCGGGCCAGCAGTACATCAGGTATGTTAAATGCCAGGACCTGTCGGGCAATGCCAACACGCAGGACTATCTTGTAAGTTTTGCAGTCGCCTCTTCTGGTTCGCCTCTTCCAACCGGAACCTATCGGCCTCTGTTTATCGGCAACTCGTTCATTGGGCAGACCAATAACCATCTCATGTCGCAGGATATTGCTGTTGCAGCAGGCCTTGACTGGGTAAGCACAGGAGACTTTACCGGCTATTCTAACCTTAAAACTATGTGGGATAAGGCCAGCGTGCAGGAAAAGCTGGCGGCCGGCGGCTATTCGCATGTTATATTTGAGCCTTTCTGGTGGGGAGAGGGTATTACTTATGAGAATGAAACTGTTTACGCCCAAAAGTTTGTGGATGCTGCTGTGGCAATGGGCGCTGAGCCTATTATGTTTTCCACGCATCATGCCAATGGCTGGGCAGAGTCAAACTGGCCTGCGCAGGATGCTATAGATGCGCAGTACGCCCAGATGGCGCAGGCAGTGGGCGGAATAAGGATAATGCCTGAAGCTGATATCTGGCAGGAAGCTTATTCAAGGGGTTATTCAGGCACGTTTTACGGCGGTTCAGGCCATCAGAACAATGCCGGCGGCTATATTACAAGCTTGGGCTTTGTGCGCCTGCTTTCCGGGCTTGATGTTGTCGGGAATACAGCGCCGCCCCGCAATACCCCTCCTGCTTCTGATGTTCCCTCTGCTGCAGACATTCTGCTGTTCCAGCAGGTGGTTAATGACATGGTTCCTGATATGCTGGTTGACGTTTATCCTCCGCTGGTCAGCACGCACAGCCCTGCTAAGGACTCTGCTGATGTTGCCGCAGATTCAAATATAAGCGTCCGCATTTCCGATTTTGGCGTTGGCGTTGATTCTTCAACCATTGAGATGAGTGTTAATGGAAACCCTGTTACGCCTGCTGTGGAGGGCACGCCCGCAGATTATCTTGTGAGTTATGATCCGCCGTCTAATCTGCCGAGGAGCAGCTTAATCACTGTTGAAGTTGCTGCTCAGGACTTGAATGGCATCGCTGCTCAGGGTAATTTTTCTTTTAATACGGTTGAGGGCTGCCTGCTGACTTCTGCTTACTGGAGCTCGGCTGCGCTTTCTGCAGGCGGTGTTGTTGCGCTGACTGCAGAAGGCAATAACTGCGGCGGCGAAACTGTCAGTTTCCATGTTGCTGAGGACGATGCCGGTGAGGGCAGCTCAGTTGCAGAGCCAATATCTGTGCAGCCCTCTGATGCCGATTTCGGCAGTTCAGCAGTTTCTTCATGGACTGCAGAATACCATCCGGATAATTCGGGAGCTGACGACCCTCCTGAATATTACTTTACAGCTGCGCTTTTGTCTGAGCCGGGCGTAGCAGTTAATTCAACCCTGCTCAGGGTTTATAACGGCTCTGTTCCTGACGGCGTTCCTCCGGCTGTCCTGAGCACTGCCCCTTCAGGCAATCTGCCTTCCGGGACAACTCAGGCAACACTTGCCGCAACAACAGATGAGGTATCGGAATGCAGGCATGCGGCTTCTGCAGGCACAGGCTTTAATTTGATGAGCCTGTTTTCATCAACAGGCAGCACGTCCCACTCAACGCTGATTACCGGCTTAATTGACGGTGCTGCTTACGCATATTATGTTAAGTGCAGGGACCTTGCAGGCAATGTTAATGCTGACAGCTTGATTAGCTTCGCAGTCCTTTCTCCAAACCCGATAGCAATAGACCTTCAGGTGTCTGCAAGCAAGGACGATGCCTACCATTCTCCGGGCGGCTGGCCCAACTATGCTGACAATACTAATAATATCAGGGCTGGCAGGCCCAGCTCAACCCCTGTGTGGGGCGGCTGGAGGTGGACCGGCCTTAATATTCCGCCTGGCTCCGTAATAACAGATGCCTATGTTGAGTTCAACCAGCTTGAGTGGGGTTATTCCAGCATACCCACAACGCTGGCATTCGAGAACTCCAGCAATGCTGTGACGTTTTCCTCCGGTAATTCGCCGGCACACAGGTGGAGCAAAAGGACAGCATTCCAGACTCAATGGAACTGGAGCAGGCAGACGCCGGGAAGCTGGATTAGAACGCCCTCTTTGGCTGCAGGAATTCAGGAGCTTGCTGCGAACGGAATAAATGATTTGGTGCTGCTGGAAGATGGCACTCCATCACTGCCCAGCCAGTCCCATGAGTGGGCAAGCTATGATTATAATCCGTCTCTGGCAGCCAGGCTGCATATAGAATACATTTCCACAGGCATGCCTCCGGTCATCAGCAACGGCCAGCCGGCAGGCAGCTTCCCGGCAGGGACTTCTGAGGTAACAGTGAGCGCCAATACGAATGAGATTGCAACATGCAAGTACGATAACATTGGCAGCACAGATTATGGCTTAATGGCAAACACTTTCTCAGCAACAGGCAACCTCTCGCACTCAACACAGCTGAACGGCCTGTCGCAGGGCACTCCCACGCGTGGGCCAGCTATGACGGCAACCCGGCGCTGGCCGCCAGGCTCCACGTCGAGTACGTCATCCTCGGCCCAGACACGACTCCTCCCGTTCGCAGCAACGGCCAGCCATCCGGCACGCTGCCTGCAGGCACTGCTCAGGCGAGCATGAGCTTGAATACCGATGAAAGCGCGGTTTGCAGGTATGGCGCTCCGGGTGTTGAATTTGGCCTCATGGCCAATGTTTTCAATGTCACAGGAGCAACTGCGCATTCCACACAGGTAACCGGCCTTAATGACGGAAGCAATAATACGTTTAACGTGCGGTGTGAGGATGCGTCCGGAAATAATAACACTGATGATTTTCTTATTTCATTCAGCATAGATGCTCCTGATGCAGAGCCGCCTGTGGCCAGCAGCATCAGCGCAGTTTCTGACGCTACTGCTGCAGATGTATCGTGGAACACTGATGAGCCTTCATCTTCGCAGGTTGAGTACGGGCTTACAGATGCGCTCGGAACGTTTACTTCGGTTGATGCCAGTTTGGTTGCATCTCATTCAGTAACGCTTGTAAATCTCACTCCCAACACGACTTATTACTACAAGGTTATCAGCCAGGATGGCAGCGGCAACAGCGCTTCTGCTCCTGCAATCCCGCTGGCGTTTACCACTGCGGTTCAGCCAAGCGTTCTTAAGCAGCTGGATGCTTACGAGGATTCTTTTGTCAACGGCTTTACTTACAACGAATGGCAGAATCCTGCAGGAACTCCCTGCCTTGTTGCACAGTCATATACTGCTACATCAGCTTCAGGAACAGCTTCGCTTGCAACCAACCTTAACAACTATTGCACCTTGTTCCTGTACCGGAACGCTGCCTTTAACGTTGCAGACTACACTCACGTTGAGTTTGACATTTACGCTGTTGCGCCGAGCCTGCCGGGTTTCAGCATATCGCTTGCTACGCAGCCGTGGAGCACCACCGGCAGCTCAGTGCAGATAAGCAGCTACGTTGCGCTTGGCGGGAGCTGGCAGCATGTAAGCATTCCTTTGAGTGCGTTTGCAGCGTCAGGAAACATCAAGGGCCTTTATTTAAGGGACGGCAGCAGCATCGGCGGCAACATTCTGTTTGACAACATAAGGTTTGTTGAGAAGTCTTAGCAGTCAGGCTGTGTGGTTCTCGCAGATATGAAGGCGCTGAAAAAAATTCGGCTTTTTATGCCCGCTGACTTCAGGGAGAGCATGCGCCTGGAATGGTTTGTCAATGAACCAAGCTTCTGTTTTGTATCGCGCAGGTTATTACAGATTTAACTGCTGCAATACATAAATCAATTTAAAGTGCTGCTAAGACCAATTATTTCATGAACAAGTTTTTCTATCTGAGTTTTTTGGCCATCGTGGCTTTGTCTTACACCGCTTTTGCCCAGGAGCTTGTTGGCTATCAGGATTCTTTCGTGAACGGCTTTACTTTTAACGAATGGCAGAATCCTTCCGGAACAAAGTGCATGGTCAGCAGCTCCTACACAGCTCAGGCAGCGTCAGGCACAGCTTCGCTTGCTTCCAACCTTAATCAGTGGTGCACGCTTTTCCTGTACAGGAGTCCGAAGTTCAACATTAATAATTATTCTCACGTTGAGTTTGACATTTACGGAATTTCTCCGCCGCTCGGCACTTTCGGGATAAGAATTGCTGATAATGCCTGGTCATCAGTTGGAAACACAGTCAGCATAGGTAATTACGTTACTGTTACGGATTCGTGGCAGCACGTTGCTATCCCGCTGTCTGTATTCGGGGTTGCGCCTGGCACGATGATTGCTGGGCTTCAGTTCAGGGACCTTGCGTCTTCAAGCGGCAAGGGCTATGTTTTGTTTGACAACTACAAGTTTTCGCAGGGCGGAGCTGACTTTACGCCGCCTGTCAGGAGCAACGGCCAGCCTTCAGGGTCTTTCCCTCCTTACACTACCGACGTCACCATAAGTCTCAATACTGATGAGAACGCTACGTGCAGGTATTCTGACGCTGCCGGAACTAATTATGCAGCCATGTCTGGCTTGTTTGGCACGACCGGGCAGCTTTCTCATTCAGAGCTTCTGACTGGCCTGGGCGCAGGCGCTGTAAGCAAGTATGTTCGCTGCTCAGATTCCGAGGGCAACGCGAACAATGACGATTTCGTTATTTCTTTCACTATTGAGGCGCCGGATTTGACTGCTCCTGTAATAAGCAACGGACAGCCATCCGGCTCGCTTCTTGCCGGCACAACGCAGGTTACGATGAGCATTGACACTGATGAAGCTGCTGACTGCAAATATTCAGATGTTTCAGGCACCGCATTCGACCTTATGCCTAATGTTTATGGAGCTACCGGCAGCACGTCGCATTCAACTTTGCTGACAGGATTAAGCAACGGCTCTGATTATATTTTCTATTCGCGCTGTGAGGATGCCGCAGGAAACGCAAACTCAAATGATTTCATTGTGAGCTTCAGCGTTGCCGAGCCTGACCTTGTTCCTCCGCTTAGGGCAAATGGTTTTCCTTCAGGGACTTTCCCGCCGGGAACAGCAGCAGTTAATATTGGGCTTGCAACTGATGAAGTTGCTTCCTGCAGGTATTCAGAGGCAGCAGGCACAGGCTATTATCAGATGGCTTCTTTGCTCGGAACTGCTGACGGGCTTTCGCATTCCGGCAGCTACAGCAGCTTGACTGACGGCCAGTCTGTTAACCTTTATGCAAGGTGCATTGACCTTTCAAACAATACTAATCAGGATGACTTCGGAATAAACTTCAGCATAGGCATTGATACTACGCCGCCGTCCATCTCTTCGCTCAGCGTCACTCCAGGAATTGAGAGTGCTGAGATTTCCTGGTCAACGAATGAGTCTTCAACTTCTCAGGTTGAGTACGGGCTTACATCTTCTCTGGGCAGCTTTACTGCGCTTGATCCTGCCTTAGTGGTTTCGCACTCAGTTGAATTGTCCGGATTATCTCCTGATACAACCTATTATTACAGGGTGATTAGCAATGATGGCAGCAGCAATCAGGCGTCTGCGCCTGCCACGCCCGGCACCTTCGCAACTCTGCCGCAGCCTGAAGTGCTCGCCGAGCTCAGCATTTATGAGGATTCGTTTTTGAACAGCTTCAAGTATAACGAATGGGATTCCGGAGGGCATGACTGCCTGATTACCTTGGCGTATACTGCTGAAGCTGCTTCCGGTGCTGTTTCCATGGAAACAAACCTGAACGATTACTGCACCCTCTTCCTTTGGCGCTCGCAGACGTTCAATATAAGTAACTACACTCACGTTGAGTTTGACATCTTCGGATACCCTCCGTCGCAGAATAGTTTCAATCTCTACCTTGTGCCTAACGGGTGGAATGTTGTTGGGACGTCTGTCCAGATTAATGACTACACTACCGTTACTGACTCGTGGAGCCATGTCAGAATTCCTCTTGCAGACTTTATGGTCGCGCCTGGAGCCATGATTGCCGGTTTCCGCTTCCGCGATTCCACTAATGCCAACAACTACGGCAGCGTATTGTTGGATAACATAAGGTTTGTAAAGCTGCCTGAACAGCCCAACCTGTGCGAGAATGTTGTGTGCGCAGATAATCAGGTTGTCTGCGAGGACGGATACGTAGCTTCTTGCTCGAACAGCTGCATTGAGAGGAGCGGTTCCTGCACGAATTGCGTTGCCAGCGTTGCCTGCATCGGCCATTACCTCAGCACTCCAACAAACGTTGTTATCATGCAGGTGGACGATTTTTCAAACGGCTACCTTAATGACATAGCGATAGAACTTACTGAGCTGCACATAACCAAGGGCGTTCCCATTACTGTTGCGGTAATTGCGCAGGGCTTGGAGAGCGGGCTTGGCAACTATAACGGGCTTACCGAGCATCTGAGAAGGTGGGATGCGCAGAACAACGATTCTGTTGCAATAGCTCTTCATACTTTTAACCACCAGTCATACAGCGGCTGGAATTTGTCGCAGATGGTTGAGGATATTCAGAAGGGGCTGGATGTTTTCAATCTGGTAGGGCTGTATACAGAGGCCTTTGTCCCTGCGTTTGACTGGGCCGGTCCGGAGCTTCCGCAGGCCATACTTGACTCAGGGCTGAAGATTGGCATGGACGGCCTTCCTAACCCGAATATTGAAAGCTTGTACAACCCGATGATACTGGAGGATGGCGAAATTTATCGCTACACTTTCAGCAGCTGGGACCCTGACTATCTGTTCCCTCTGATTGATGCCAAGCTTGCCGAGCAGAACTATACCCTCGTTCAGTACCACCACAACGACTTTACCGGAGGCAATTACACCCCGCTAATTCATTTCCTTGACGCCGTGAAGGCCGCTGCGGATGCAGGCAACTACACCCTGATGACTGGCGAGCAGTACTATGACCTGATTAATGGCGAGTAGTGCTTTATATTCTTGCAGGAGGAGATTAGTCGCGCAGTGACCAAAGCTGCTGAGTAAGATGTTGTTGCAGATTATTTCATTCTGACTGCTCTCCTGCGTTTTCTTTGCTCCGGCAAAGATTAGGGTTCCCTGAAATTTATCAGTATCTCCACAAACCGCATGCTTCATCTTAACTTGCCATCGCGCTTCATTTCCGCCTCCCTCAAAAATTAAGGGAGGTGAAAATGAAGCGCAGAGGAAATAGCATAGCTGCGGAGACTGTTCATAGAGGGAGGGAAATGTCAGAAACCTCCGGTTTCTGAGCATGCTCAGAAGCAGATGCTTCTGACAAAAGCAGCGCACAGAAGGGGTTCGGCGGTTAAAAGGTAGCAGGGCGCGGTGCATGCTTGGAAAGCTGGCTTAACAAAATAGAAAAGCTTAAATAATCTGTGTATATCTGTGTATGCATGGGCACGAAAACTATTTCGATAACGGATGAAGCTTACACATTGTTGAAAAACGCCAAAGACGACAAGGAAAGTTTCACTGACGTTATTATTAAGTCTGTTAAGAAAGATCCGTTGTCCAAGTTGGTCGGGATTTTAAAGCCAGAGGAGGCTGAGAATATGCGGAGGCATATCAAAGCCACTAGGAAGCGGATGAATGAACGGGTTAAAAAAACAGCGCTTAGGTTACAATGATTCTGGACACAGATTTTATCATTGATGTAATGAATAAAGATGAGGCAGCTATGTTGAAACAGCAGAAAATGTTTGCCGATGATGAAATTTATAGGGTTTCTGCTCCTACAATATTTGAGTTGTGGACTGGTATTGCGTTATCGGGCAAATCTGAGGCAGAACTGGTTAAAGTTATTAAGACTATAGCAGCGTTCGACACAATAAAAATGACACGGGAATCTGCTGAGAAGGCCGGAGAAATACACGGCTCATTAATTAAAAATGGGCAAGAAATAGACGCAGTTGACTCCATGATTGCGGGTGCGGCATTGCTTGAAAACGAAACTGTATTAACAAGAAACACCAAACACTTTACCAGAGTAACAGGGTTGAGGGTGGAGAGTTATTAAAGGGCCGCTGCCGAGCCATTCCCAGAAGGTATGAGTTTCTTGAGGATTCTGTAAGGGATTTTAAATAACAGCAAATCGCATAAATACTTGAACTTTTAAATTGCGATTTGCTGTTTAGTAAATCTCACTCTTTATTCATAAATTAATGAGATTTACTATAAGAACCGCCTATCTCTTGCTCTTCATCCTTCTCTCGCTCACTTCCTTTGTTGGAGGATTCCTGTTGTGCCTCAAAAAGGAATCAATAAGCCGCTCATCCTCCTGCCGCTGCTTCTGCTGCTCAGGAGTGAGGTCTGGAGCTGTAAAAGTCATGATTGCGGGCTTTTCCTTCCTGAACTTGGCATACCTTTCAGTTTTGGGATTTACTTTCTTCTTCTTGTTCTTGTTTTTCTTGCTCATGCTTATCAGCGGACAGGGATTTATGCCACTTTATAAAACTTTACTTTGGGAAAAAAAGGGCCGCTGCCGGGAATAAAGAATTTCCTAATAGCAAATTGCAAAGGTATTTGAACATTTTACATGCAATTTGCTATTTAGCAAATCTCGCAAAAGTTCAAAAATTACCGAGATTTGCTATAAGATTGTTTCATTTTTTCAAAGAGTTCCAGGAATTTCATAGCCACTTCACCGCTTATCCACAGCTTGTTTTGCAGCATTTGCGTGAAAATAGATTTTAATTTCTTCTCGCTGACAAGGTTTTTTTCAAATGCCATTAACAGGACTCGCAGTGAGCCAACAGGTTTTAGGTTGCTGAATCGTGCTGCTTCTCTTGCCCTTAAATCGTCAAGCAATACTTTTTTTTCCTTTAGGTTTAGGGCTAAACTTATAGCTTCTGTTTCTCCTTTGCCCAGCTCTTTGAACATTTTTTTAATTTGCTCCTCCAACCCCTGCGCACCAATTTTGCTGACGGTGATATTGCCTGATTCTATCTGTTCCTTTATCAGCGCTGTTTCCTGCGTTTCGTGGATAGTCACTTCCGCAAATACCTTTTGCCCGATAGTCAGATGTCCAACCGTGCGTATAAGCAGGTCTAGCTCATTTATCCTGGCGAAGTTTATCAGAGGTCCTGCATTGGAAATCATAAAAAGCCCTCAAAGTCTTCCTGCAGCTCTTTAACTGTATACTTAAATGGAACGTTTCGCTCTCTCAAAATATCGAGAAATTTGCTTAACGGAATGCTTGCTATCTCGGCAGCTCGGCCAGTGCTGACAACGCCTCCCTCGTATTTTTCAAGCGCTATGGCTAACTTCTTTTCTTTCAGCCCCAAGTCTATAATTTCCCGGAATGTTTCCGAGTTTTTGCGCTTTTCCTCATCTGAGATTGCCTTAATCTCAGCTAATTTGCGTTTCTCAATTCTCACCGCTACAGAGCCATCCATAATGTTTACAAATGTAGTCAATTGTATATAAACCTTTCGGTTTGCAAAGAACTAGGCCGCTGCCGGGAAATTCGCAATTTCTTATGGAACATTGTATCGAACCCGGTCCTAAGGCGTTCTGCGGAATTCCACAGGCCCACATGCTAGCCAGTACACCACAGCAGCCATAGCACTGCGTGTTTTGTTGGGGTATTTAAATTTTCGGGTAAGTTATAGCAAATCACTTTAATAATCGGAACTTTGTTCCTAACGAATAAGTGATTTGCTTATTGGGAAATAACCTTACAATCATTTCAGAACATGGGGTATCAGCAGAACTCGCACACGTTCTTCTTCTTTTCTTTCTTGTTGGCTCCTTTTTTTGCTTTGGCCATCAGCATCACCTCGCAGCAAATTTCTGATTTTGCCTTTTATAAAACTTTCGGAAACGTGAGTGCTGAAGCGATGATAATCTTTATAAAGAATTGCCGTATCCTGCTGAGAGGGGGTGTTACTTTGGAAAAGAATGGTGAGGCAGATAATCTTATAAATGAAGCCATAGAGCCAGTCCAAACCCCTTCTAAGCGCAAAAAAGTTAATTACAGAAAAGTTGGCGTATTATTCCTCGTAGCAATTGCAATTGTTGCTGTTTTCTATTTATTCAGCATGCCCGGCAATGGCGAAACAGCCATGCAGGTGAGTTTTGTTGAAGGCAGCGCCCGCGACCTGCTTGCTGAAAGCCCGCTTGTAAGCCGTCCTGAAACATCCGCTTTTGAAGGGCAGCCAGGCGCCAGCGAAGTGGCAAATATTCTTCTGGAAGAGGCAGCCAGCCAGGGCATCCAGGTGAGCGATGAGGCGGCAGAATCCTTCATTCAAAAAAGCCTGGACGCATATCAAATGAGCGAAGAGGAGCTTGCTTACGCTTTGGAAGCCAGCGGCATAGCCTATTCCCGGTACAAGGAAAGTGTTAAGTCGCAGCTGATGATAGCAGAGCTCCTGCAGAAGAACGTGGACTTGGAGTCGGTTGAGGTTTCTGACAGAGAAGTTGATGAGTTCATAGAAGCGAATGAAGAGGAGTTCAGGGACTTTTTTGATGACGAAGAAATGCTTGCGGTGTTGAAGCAGAAAGTGCACTTCAAATTATTGCAGGACAGGCAGGCAGAGCTTGTAATGGATTACATGTCCGGTTTGACCTAAGAAGGTGTTGTAAAATAAAAAAGCGCGGATTCGTTGCTCTGGTGGGTGTAGCAGTCATTCTAGCCACGCTTGTGTTCGCTGCATCCGCTTTTGCGCAAACCATAGACGCCTGCGGGACCATTGTTGATTCAGGCAGCTTCTTCCTTTTGAATGGGATTGCAGCATCTGGCGACTGCCTCAGCATCAACGCCTCCAATGTAACTTTGGAGTGCAGCTTCCAGAGCATAGCTGGCGATGGCAGCGGAACAGGGATAAGAATAATTAACGCTGAGCGCGTTGCAGTGCAGCACTGCATTATAAGCAATTTCGCTACAGCAATTGAAGCAGTAAACTCTTCAAATGTTTCCATAAGCGGCAACAGCATCATGTCCAGTCAGCTGGGCATGCTTTCCGGAAATTCCGCCAACGTGACAGCAAGAGCCAATGCGTTTGCAAACCAGCCGCTAAACCTTGAAAATACTGGCGCTGAGGCGGTTGATGCTGCTTTAAATTTCTGGAATTCAACGGATTCCGGGGCAATAAACGCCACAATCAGTGGCAGCGTTAATTTTGTTCCGTTTCTTGCAGAAAATCCTTATTATGACGCAGACAGCGACGGCATAATAGACCTTGTGGACAACTGCAGGTTTGACGCAAACCCAAGCCAGTCCGATTCAGACAAAGACGGCAGGGGAGATGCCTGCGACATTAACATATTTCTCAATGCCTTTGTCTTTGACCCGGTTACAGAGAGCATTGCAATTGACCCGGAACTCATTGCAGCAGCGACAGGATATTTTGTAGTGCAGCTGCACGATGTAAACCTTCGGCACGCCACTATGGCGGAGATTAACGCAAGCATTATAGGGCCTGTGGCGCAGAATGCGTTCCTGGTGAGGAGCGGCACAGCTCATGCGACTATAGGGAATAACTCAAATGTCAGGTGGGCTGACATATACCATCCTGCCTTCAAGCTTGAGGCAGGCATATACCGGAGCAAGGTTGCAAACGCTTTAACCGATAAAATCACATCTTTCATGATTGAAGTTTTTGAAGAGAGCCAGCTCAGTGCAATAAATGCAACCTTGATAAGTCTTAACGCAACGAACATGTTCCAATTTGAGAATATGCTGTCAGCGGACATAAAGGAGTCTGACATAATCGCAGTATCCAGGGAAGCTGAGGTGGTTCTTATCTACAAAATAATAGAGCCGATTGACAAGAACGATATCAGCAGGGCGACAACAAAAGTGGCGCAAATGCACAGCGGCGCTTTCGGAGTTGTTTTCCGGGGAGAGAACTGGAACATAAGCATCCTGGATTCCGGGCTTGACAACGCAACCGGCTGCACCAGCCTGTCAGACTGCAGCACAAAGAACCCGGCAATGCACCCTGACTTCAATGGGCGCATACTTGAGATTAGGCAGACCGGAGGAGCGGGCTCTGCCAGGGACTTTGACGGGCATGGAACGCATGTTGCCGGCTCAGCAGTCGGCGATGGCTCTGGCTCAGGCGGGCTGTACAGCGGCGCAGCTCCAAAGGCAACCTTCATGATGCAGCAGAGAAAGGGCACAGCAACTTATCCTGCTGCAACAACATATGCTGCCAACAAGGGCATTAAGATACACTCCAACAGCTGGGGCGGAGTGAACTGCACATTCGCTTACAGGCCTGAAGCCAGAACCTGGGACTTGGTTTCATACAACAATCCTGCCATAGCGCTTGTGTTCGCAGCAGGAAACGAGGAGCAGAACCCTTGCGGAGGAACAGGCCAGAACTCAATCCAGCCGGAGAGCATTGCAAAAAACGTGATAGCGGTTGGCGCAACTGAAACATCAAGGGCATTTCCTGCTGCTCCGGGAGCAGGACCTCTTGCCGGAAGGTTTTTCATCCCATCCAACACATCGCTGGGCGCGACTTCATACATGAGCGGGTTTGGCGCAGGACCTATCGCTGCAAGCGGCGATGATACCGAGGACATAGCATCCTTCAGCAGTCGCGGCCCGAACGCGAACCCGACAACCGCAAACACAGTGAGGATTAAGCCTGACATTGTCGCGCCAGGAGGGCTTATCGTTTCCACCAGGTCAAGTGTATGCGAGACAGACGCAGGCGATTTATCAGACAACAACGGTGACAACAGGACCGACCATGATGACTGCGTAGGCAGGGGCCTGACTGGCAGCCCGGCTTTTGGCTACGGCTCAAATTACGAAGCTGTTGACATCCGCAACAGCACTGCTGTTGGGTTCACAAATCAGCTCATAAGGGTGGAAGACCATGCAGCAGTAATTGCCTGGCTCAACGCGAACAGTCCGGGCGGCGCGCCGTGGTCCATCGCCAACAGAAGGCCAATCCCGTCAAATACCAACATGCCGGGCAGTGCAGCGCATGCCCCTCTTTACATGTACTTAAGCGGCACAAGCATGGCCACTCCCCATGTTTCAGGCGCGCTCGCATTGCTTCTTGAATACCTTGATGAGATGCATGACTATAAGACTGCTTCCGCATCCCTCATGAAGGCATTGCTCATCCAGGGTGCAGTGGACATTGGAGGACAGGGCACTGCAGCCCATGGAACAGCAACGAACGCTCCAGACAACAACCAGGGCTGGGGCATGCTGAACATGCCGAACACCATGTTTCCATCAGGCAGGCATACAACAATGCTGTTCAAGGACAACGAAGACCCCAACAAGCTGAATTCAAACGGCGACGAAATAAACTATGATAAGCTTAACAGCGTTCCCATACGTTTTTCCAGAACTCACAGCGCAGCCGTAACCTTGGTGTGGACTGACCAGCCCACCAATCCGCCAAGCCACAACCTGGTGAATGACATAGACCTGACTGTCATCGCTCCAAACGGCGATAAATACAACGGAAACATATTCAAGGCAAACGGCTTCTCGGAAAAGGAGAGCGTTAACGCAGGAAAGGATGGCGTGAACAATGTTGAGCGTGTCAGGCTTCAAAACGCCGGAGACGGGTTCTACAACATAACCATAAAAGCAAGCAGCATTGCAGGCAATCCCCAGCATTTCTCGCTCGTTGTTTCATCTGTTGTCGGCGCAGACTCTGTCAATGAGGCTGGCGAGTACGACTATAATTTCTCCGTAGGAGAGGAAGTATACGCCTCGGCAGTCGGCCTTCCAAACAGGAGCGTGACCATCTATGTAATACCGCACGACCCTGCCGTGGCATTTGATGCAGAGGTTGACCTGAGCGGCAAAGATGTGACAGACTCCGGCCCGACAGCTGCAACTGCTTCCCAAAAAGGCGAAATCATCCAGGAGCTTGTCTGGAACACTGAAAACAAGCTGCCTGACTTGTCTGTAAGCCAGGGCTTTTACCACATCGTCATTGACGTGGATGGCGACCAAAAATACAAGCCGGGCATAGATGTTGTGGACTACCATCTCAGGCCCGGTTTGCAGGTAACATGCAAGAATCCTGACACCGGAAATGTGTGCGCATTTGCAGATTCCTCATCAGTCAGCGGTGTAAAGCTGGACGAGTTTGACAAGCTCGATATTGTGCATGCCAAGGTAACAGGAATCTCAGTTGACGCTGACACAATCATTCCTCTTTATGCAATCAGGTTTGGCGAGCTGGTGGAAGACGCGCAGCTAAACGACATATCAGGAGCTGTTGAGAACGTGAACTTCAAGAAAGGCGAGATTGTCAATGAAGTTGTCTCAGTCTGGGTTTCAGACAAGGAAGGCGACTATGAGATAGTCCTGGACATTGACAAAAACGGAAAATACAACAGCAGCATAGATGTCAGTGACCCGGATGGCTTTGGAGTCTTTGGAGTGATAGACAGCGTGCGGTTTGCAATTGATTCAGAAAACACGCTCCATGCCGTGGGAGTCCAGAGGGGGGTGACAGAGCGTTTGCTGTACGGCTATGCAAAGCCCGACAGGAGGTTTATCGTGGACAAAGAGCATTCTGACCTGTTTGAGTGGAGCACTGACAATCCTGTTGAGTGGACTGTTTTGCGGGAATCAACGCGGCGCGGACAATTCCTGAACCCGGACATAACAGTGGACAGCGAGGGCAACCCGTTTGTAATAACTGAAATACATACCATAGGCGGCTTTGACTGGCTGCTGTTCCTCGCTCTCAACAGCACCTCAGGAAATCTCCAGCGCAATTTTGATGCTGATGTTGATGCAGGAGGCAGCCCAATTCCCGGGACAGGATACCCCGCCAACGTGCTGTTCTACTACTGGGATGACTTCTGGGAGCCTGAACTGACGCAGCCCAGGATTGAAATAGACCCGGCAACAGACCTGCCCATTATCAGTTCCAGGGTTTTCCTGATGTACCCGGATACATTCTACTTTTCAGCCATCTATCCGAGCCTGTTTATGCGCCTGGAGCCGATTATCCCGGTGCATCCGCTTGTGCCCATATTCCACATTCCAGAGATAGCTGGAGTTCCGGCAGTATACTTCGGAGACAGTCTGCAGGTTGCAACATATGCACATGGAGGGGGAAGGCAGGATGGCACGACACCCTGGCCGTTCGGATGGGACCACACAGACCCAATTACCGGAGAGGAAAGTTCTACGATGAGGCGCTTCACATTTGCTGCGCAGGAAGAAGCAAAGGTAACCCGCGATATAGCAACAGCATCTCCAAGGAGAGGAAACTGGCGCTGGATGGCTGTTGACGAGCGCCACGGGCTGACCGGATTTATTGGAAACGGCGACCTTGCTGTTGATAAGGAGGGTGATGTCCATGTGGCATACTTCAGGAAGGAGGACAAGAACAGCCCGGGCTCATCAGATTCAAAGCTGTTTTACTCAAAGCTGGACGCAGTGATTGACAACTCATCAGGCCGTGCAGTTTCCAGAATACTCAAGTGGACGCAGCCGGCAAAGGTTTCTGACAAGGAAGTGGCTGTCCACTCCAGCTATTATCCTGCCATTGACGTTGACCTGCTCACGCAGGCGCACATTGTGTGGCAGGGAGATGGCAAGATACACTATGCAAAGGTTGATGCGGATATTGTTGACGCTTCAAGGGATGACGAAAATGCGCTCTCCATACTCCAGATAGTGGAAGAGGATGTTGCAGTCATGAATGACATGGTTGTCCAGTCGCGGCCTGATATCGTGGTAAATTCGCTTCAGGAGCCTGCTGTCCTGTACAGGGACAGCGGGCCTGGCAGCAGGAATACGCTGTTCCTCGTAAAAAGCAACGAGTCAACTTATACCGCAGTTGATTTTGCAGAGCCCCTTAACCTTATAAAAGCAAATGAATACGAGGACGACCCTCTCATAAACCACAATACCCTGGAAATAAACCGCTATGCAGGCACTTTCCTTGAAGAGATGTTTGCCGGCTGGACAGAAGCAGCGGATAACGAAAGGCAGTTCAGGTTCAAGAAGAGCATGCCACACATAACATTTCTGATTGTGCTGGATGGCCTTGATGCTGAAACATTCAGGAAGCAGCTTGATGACGGAAATTTGCCGAAAACAGAAGAGCTGCTTGACCAGTTCAAGAAGCTGGAAGGAGAGGCGCTGAATACCTTCCCTGAAACAACCTTCTCGACTTACACATCAATTATGACTGGCTTGAAGCCAAAAGAGCATAAAGTGCCGGGAGACCGCTTCAAAACATTCAGCCAGGATTATGACTTCGTGCAAACGCCAGATGATATAAACGCTCATTTAAGCAGCAAAGGCATACTGACATTATACGACCATCTGGCTGAAAACAAGCTGCACAGCGCGTCATTTTCACTGATAGACAAGGGAATAATGCCGGCAGGGCCAAGCAAAATAGTCAACCCCGGCGCGGATTTTGAAGGGGGCTCCACCACTGATTTTGCCGCTTTCATAGACTATCTGGACACATTATCCGAGAGGGATGAGTTTGATTTCAACGACGCACCTGATTTTATGTCAGTCTACCTGCTGAGCCACGACCACGGCCTGGGCACAGACCCGGAAGACATGGACTTTACAGCAGCAGATGCGCAGCTGGGGCAGATTATCGGAAAGCTTGCAGAGCTGAACGCCCTTAACCAGACAATATTCCTGATAACATCAGATCACGGATTTGCGGATGCAAAACCAGATGATGTGATGAAAGACGCAAGCAATTCCTCGGAGAGCTTTGAGCTGAAGACCAACGGCAAAATAGCATATCATGAGCTTGAAGACGCTTCAATAACAATGGAGCAAAAGCTCAAAAGGGCAGGGGAGCTGGAAGCCATGAGTCTTGACGCAGCGAGCAACATGTTCCTTAAAATAGAAGCCATCTATGTCATGGCAGGAGGGGAATATCAGCTTTTCGAAAATGGCAATTTAGACCCCTCGGTGGGGGTTCCCCAGGAAATAAAAGACCTCACTTCAGAGGTTGCAGGCTCAATACTTCTTGTTGCTGACACAGACCTGGGCTATTTTGCTCCCGAGGAAAAAGAGGCCATAGAGGGAGCTAAAGAAAGAAAAGTTCCTTTTATAATAACAGGAAGGTTCTACGAATCGCTCATAAACGGAACCCAGAAGCTGATTAAGGAAGTGTCCACCATAGATGTCATGAAAACAACTGCCTTTGCCATAGGCGGGGATGCGCTGGCAAATGCCATGCCCGGCGATGGCAGCAGCATCTTCTCTCCGGAATACAGCGTATTTGCAGGCTCGCCTGTCAACCTGCACCTGTTTGACAGCGTTGGCAACCACGTCGGCATGCTTCCGGATGGAGGCATTGAGGCAAGCATACCCCTTTCGCAATTTGGATTCAATAACCAAACCAGGGAAACAACAATAGACCTGCTGCAAGCCCCGGGCCGCTATAAGGTTCTTGTAGAAGCATTTGACAAAGGAACTGTAACTCTGAAAATAAGGAAGAGCACGGCAAGCGAGAAATTCGTCCTTGCTTATCCAGCACTGGATATTATTGCGGGCTCTGTGCTTGTGCTTGACCGGCTCAGTTCAGACGGCTTTGCGCTGCAGTTTGACTTTGACGGCGATGCTGACTTTGAATCAATTATCGCTCCTTTAGTGTCATTCCAGATATCAGGAGGAATCAACAATGTGTCTGTAGCCCTGGATGCTGCAGCAGGCCAGGAAATCAACATTGACCTTATGGATGAGATTGGAGTAAGAATACAAGGCAGAGCCGCTGAAACAATAGCGAATGGCAGCATACTGATTGCCCGGCAGACAAACGGCGCGCTCAATGGTCCGGGGTTCCTGACAACAGGCGAAACCATAGAAGTAAGCTCTTCAAACAATGTGGATGAAAAGATTGAGAACCTTGATGTGTCCATAAGGTACAGCGATACTTTGCTTGGAGACCTCTCTAAGAATTCATTGGGAGTATATTCATTAGGCAATCCAGGCATAAACAGAATTCAGGCAGCGCATTTCCCGTTGCTGAACGAATTTTCTGGCATAAGCCGGTTTGGATTGTTCGCAATTGCTGCATCTGACCGTGTCCCGGCAATACACAGCATAGTTGTAATCCCGAAAGTGACCACTGCCGCCAATGACATAATCACCATTCGTGTCAACGCCACTGACGACCAGAAAATAGAAAATGTGAACGCTGAATTCCTGGAAAGCAGGTTTAACCTGGCCTTTAACTCCACGTCCGGATTGTTTGAGGCAGTTGTTGCAGGACCGGCTGAAGACGGCATATACGCATTTATTGTTGAAGCGGCTGACAACACAAGCAACAGAGTAACCGCGTCCTATGGACGGCTCACCCTGGATGCCACCAGGCCTGCTGTTGCACTGCTCTCTCCATTGGACGGCCAGGTTACAACAGATGCCACGATAGCCGTTTCCTTTGCCGTGGATGAAATTGCCAGCGCAACATTTATGCTGGATTCCTCTGCAGAGCAAAATGCGCCAATCGGCGGTTTCACGCTCAACATCTCACATGGCAGGCATGTCCTGCAAATTTTTGCAAGGGACAGGGCAGGGAATTTGGGAGAAGCCGCGGCTGCTTTCGAGAGGCCGGCAGATAATATCGTGATGAGCAGGGTAACAGCTCCTTTCGTTGCGCGTCCTGCCGGCAGGGTTGACATCCTCTTTGAAATCCGCAATACAGGGAATGGCACGGAAAATGTCACTGTTGAATTCCTTGAGGACGGAAATGTGCTGGACAGCAGGGCCATCCCGCTGGATGCAGGAGCAAATCAATTATCCAAATTCGATTACTCTCCGGCGCCGGGGCAGCACAACCTTACAGTAAGGGCTGTTCCGGTGCCCGGAGAAACTTTCCTTTCGGATAATGCGAAGAGCCACAGCATTTTCATATCAGATAAAATAGTGGCCCTGCTGGTAGATGACGAGCTTGATTCCCCTGCGCTTAATGCGTATCAGGCAGCATTGACAAATGCAGGGCTTGACGTGCTGGTAAGAGATACTGAGGGCCAGCCCGTTACCAGAGAGCTGCTGCAGGACATCCGCCTGGTTGTCTGGTTCACCGGCGATGATGAAGCAACCCTGAACGCTGCAGAAAGAGTGTTGCTGCAGGAATATCTTGATAGCGGCGGATTCCTGCTATTGTCCGGCAGCAAAATAGGAAGAGATATTGGAGATAAAAGCTTCTACGGGCAGTCGCTTCATGCCACTTTCATCAGAGCTGCGGCTGGATTGCAGAACATAATTGGAGTTCCCGGTGATCCTGTCAGCCGGGGCCTGTTGCTGGATGTAGCTGAGAGCGGAGAACAGATTTTGGCAGATGAATTTGGCAGAACAGTTTTCAATTATATAGGCGATGGGGGCGCAGCTATCCGGGCAGATGACAATATCAGCAGGGTATTGTACTTCGCTTTTGGATTTGAAGACATTGAAGACCCTGTGGAGCGCGACAGGGTTATGAGCCGGGCAATTGCCTGGTTTGACATTGACATTACTCCTCCGGCTATTACAGGCATAACGCCGGTTTCCGGAACAACATTGCCGATTGGAACTGTCAATGTTTCCCTTGATATGCAGACAGACGAGCCATCTGTGTGCAGAATCGGCGATAGTGTCGGCAGGTTTGAGGACAAATCTTTGTTCAACCAGACCAACAGCACATCCCACAGCGCTTTAATGCAGGGGCTGCAAAATGGAACTGCGCTGACTAAATTCATACAATGCAGCGACATCAAAGGGAACATTCTGGGCTTCAGTCATAACATTAGCGTTGCAAACAGAACTTTCCTGCCGCCGGTATTGCAGCCGGTTCCGGACATATTCATTGATGAAAACCGTACGCTTATGCTCAATCTCAATGCCACTGACCCTGAAAGCGATGCCTTAAGCTTTGGCATCAGGGATGTGCTCTCCATTGGCTTCCCCAGGCCGATTGCAGAGCGCTTTGTTGTTTCCAATAGCAGCATGGCCTTGCAAACAACCTTCAATGATGCAGGCAGATACAGATTAAGAATAATTGTAAGCGACGGATTTGACAATGTCTCGCAGGACTTTGTCCTCACCATAGTTAACGTCAACAGGCCTGCTGTCATCAGCCCGGCAGGCGAGCTGAACGCAGTTGAGGACGCCTTCTTCAGCTTCACACTCAGCGCATCTGACCCGGATGGCGACGTAATCCGCTTCACGGATAATACAAGCCTGTTTAACATTAACCTCTTCACAGGAGCAGTGGGATTCACTCCCCGTCAGGGTGATGTTGGAGCGCACTCCATCCTGTTTACAGTGTCCGATGGCAACCTTTCCTCAGATAGTGCTGCAATCCTGTTTGTCAGGCCAGCCAATGATGCTCCAAGCATTGGCTTTGTCAGCCCCCAATTTGCAGCAGCCGGAGCACTCTTCACATTGCAGCTGACAGCCACAGACCCTGATGGGGATAACCTGAGCTTCAGTGCAGACACCCTGATTTTCAATATATCCTCCACAGGCCTTATCAATTTCACTCCGGGCATTGGCGATTTCGGGTCTCACCTGATTAATGTCAGCGTCAGCGATGGTCTGGCCGGTGATAAGATGGTTCTGAACCTGGTTATTTCAGCAGACAACAGGCCGCCAATAATTACGGGCATAACAAACTCAATATTTGTCTCAACAAATGAAACATCACTTGAAATAAACGTCACTGCATGCGATCCGGATTTGGATCCGGGCTGCACCTGAGAAATGAAAGAACAGATGAGAAATCAAAATGGAGGGAAAAATGAAACCGAAAGAAAAAAACAGGACATATGAGTGTGTAAAGGCATTGAGCCGGAGGATGCATGGGCAGCAGCCAAAATCAGCAGCCAAGAGCAAAGCAGTTCATAAAAGCAGGTCAAGCGCAGGTAAAAAATCATCATTTTCCTCCATTCTCCGTGCGTCGCTTAGCGGCAGCTATGTTCTCCGGTTCCTCGCAATATTCGTGGCAGTGCTGCTGATGTCTGTTGCGCCGGCTTACGCAGCCCAGCAGCCATTGGCGATAGATGCTGCCAGCAAGGCAGGCGAGCCAAGCTGGTCTCACACTAATGGCGATGTTATAGGAGACAGGGGCAGCTACTCTAATCCGGCAGTTGCAGACCTGGATGCTGACGGCGACTATGACCTGTTTATAGGATTGCCAGACGGGCGCCTTGAATACTGGAGGAATGACGGCAATGATACAAGCCCGGCATGGGCATTGGTAAACAGCAACTTCCTGGGCGACTTTGGAGATTATTCAAGCCCTGTCTTTGCAGACATGGACAGCGACGGGGATTTTGACGCGTTTGTCGGCTACATCGGAGGTTACTCTGATTACTTTGAGAACACAGGAGATAAAACAAACCCGGTTTTTACGCGAAGATACCGCACGCTTGGCGTTGGCAACTATATGACTCCGGCAGCGTTTGACTACAACAATGACGGCGACATTGACTTATATTATGGCAGGGACAATGCTGTCATAACAAAGCTGAAGAACGATGTAAGCGAAACCGGTCTGGACTTCAGGCATTACCAGATAGCGGATGTGGGCAGGCATTCAACAGTATATCTCGCGGACATTGACAATGACGGGGACTATGACGCATTTGTCGGTGCAGAAGACGGCAACGTAATCTTTTATGAAAATAAAGGCGGCGCAAACGCTGACATCTTTGGCGCGGCAAATCCGGACTTCTGGGATTTGGGCACAGTGCTGTTTGATGTTGGCTCTTTTTCTGACCCAACACTGGCAGACATTGATAACGATGGCGATTTGGACCTGCTGATAGGCAGGAGCGATGGGCAATCAGATTACTATAGAAATGACGGCACAGCCCTAAACGCTTTCTGGACATTTGTGCCGGGCTTCTTCACCTCAGACATGGGAGACAATTCAGCTCCTGCGCTGGCAGATTTGGATGGTGACGGAGACCTTGACCTTGCAGTTGGCAATGCAGCCGGCTTCATCTCCTATTTTGAGAATCAGGGAAACGCGCAATCGCCAAGCTGGGTGTTGTCAGGCAGCAATTTGGTTGGCGATGTAGGCAGCAATGCGCAGCCGGAATTTGTTGACTACGACCTGGATGGGGATTTTGATTTGGCTGTCGGAAGGAGCGATGGAGTCATCCTGCTCTTTAACAACACCGGAAGCGCTGCTTCATTCAATTTTGTTGCGGCAGCAAACGTATTGGATGACTACTATGATTATTCAACAGCAGGATTTGCCGACCTGGATGGCGACGGCGACCTTGACCTGGCAACAGGCAGCGGAGACAACGGCGGATGGATAGCCATCCTGGAAAACAGAAACGGCCCGGGAACCCTGCAGTTCAGCAACAGGCGCACTTTCTGGTTTGACAATGTGCCAAGATCATTCCGTGCAAGCTTTGCTGACTTTGATGGCGACGGCGACCTTGACATGGTGCAGGGCCAGGAAGACGGCTTCATAAATTACTACAGAAACGACGGCAATGCAGCAAAGCCGGAATGGACTTTTGTCAGAAATTGGTTTGGCGACTTTGGAAGCCACACAAGCCCGATGTTTGCTGACTTGGATGGCGATGGGCCTGTGGATGTCCTCATTGGGAGGAGCGATGACAACGTTGTCCGCTTCTATAAAAACGATGTCAAAAGCACGGGCTACGACTTCCAGCTGAACACATCTGACCTGGTTGGAGGGGTAAGCTCATTCGCCGCGCCAAAGTTTGCAGACATGGATGCTGACGGCGACCTGGACCTGCTGCTGGGCGCTTTTGACGGGCGGGTAAGGTACTACAGGAATGATGGCAACGCAACAAATCCTTTGTTTGCACAGCAGTCAGACCCGATAGCAGACCAGGGCCAAAGCACAGACCTCTCAGTGGGAGACCTGGATGCAGACGGCGACCTTGACATAGTTCTCGGAACTGACAACGACCAGTTTGTCAAATATTTCAGAAATGATGGCAACTCCACTCATTTCAGCTTTGTGTCGGCAAGCCCTAACCTGCTTGGAAACAACTGCCGGCCGGGAGATGGAAGTGTGAGGTGCAGCCCTGAGCTTGTGGACCTTGACAATGACGGCGACCTTGACCTGCTGGTCTCTGTTAACAGCGGGCTGACGAGATACTGGCGAAATGACGGAACGCCCCAGATTGCAGTATGGGCTGACCAGGGGGATATCATCGGAGACATAGGCTCTACTGCGCTGCTGGGCGTAGGAGACCTGGATGGCGATGGAGATGTGGACTTAATCCTGGGCATGGATGCCTCAATGATGAGGGTATTCAAGAACGTCGGCAGTCCAGCCAGCCCGAGCTATGCTAATCTATACTCAGGGCCGGGCGGCTTCAGCTATGTGCCAACTTCTGATACGCATATGCACCCTGAGCTTGCGGACCTGAACGGGGATGGGCTTCTGGATGTCATTCTTGGCAGGAATGTCGGGGGAACTGTTGAGGTTTTCTACAACAGAGGCCACTGGCAAACATCTGCTGACGAGGGAAACAACCCAACCTTCTACCCTGCTGACAGCGATGTCTTTGACAGCAGCTGTGAGACCTCAGTTAACGCAGGCACCGGCTATTGCAGCGGGGACTTTGTTGACATAGACGATGATGGCGACCTTGATTGGATTGGCACCAACTACTATGGGGCGCCGCGATGGTGGGAAAACGTGGGCTCGCCTGCAGCGCATGCCTTTGTGGACAGGGGCGCCCTTGTGCCGGACTTCCAGGATTTTGTCCGCCCGTCATTGGGGGATTTTGACGGCGATGGCGACCTCGACATGGTTGTCGGCTACGGGGATGGAAGGACAATGTTCTTCAAGAACGTGGGAGACAGGGAAAACCCGTCCTTTACCACTGTCTACAGGGGTGATAACGGCGTAAACTATCTGCCTAACCTTGGAGTATGGGCAAATGTGGCGGCAGTGGACATAGACAATGACGGAAAAACTGACATTGCCTTCACTGAAGACAGGAATCAGGGCGGCGCTGTGCATGACTTTTACTTCCTCAGGAACTATGGCATCCTGGATACAGACAGGAGAAAGGCAGCAAATCCAACATGGATTGTTGAAGGGACAGTGCTCACAAACCCGACAGGCAGGCCTTACAACAAGGCAACATTGGCAGATGCTGATGGGGATGGAGACATTGACCTGGTCCTCGGAGATGACCAGAACCGGCTGTATTATTTCAGGAACGAGGGCACGCAGGGAAGTCCGAACTTCGTCTACCAGCAGCAAATCACTGACCTTGGAAGCGATTGGGCAAAGCCGGCATTCATTGATTATGATGGTGACGGCGACTTTGACCTTTATTCAGGTCAGGGCAGCGGCCACCTGAACGCATTCACCAATACAGGCGCGTATCTCAGGTCAACGACTGTAACGCTGAAGGATGGGCTCACCAATCCAATTGCAGGAGCGCAGGTTACATTCAGCGATGGCTCTGGTGTTGTGTGCGCGAATGCAACCAATGACAGGGGCCAGGCAAGCTGCCCAATAACCTTTGTCGGCAGCAGCGGAAGAGTCGCAGTAGCCAACTCTGCACCGGGAACAATCTCTTTCGGAATCTTCTCGCCGAACAGCAGGGGAAAGACGTTCATGACGCTGAACGCGCCGTCTCCGGCATTTGCTGTTGATTTGGAGCGCTTTGTCTTCCAAACCTTTGACGATGGGCAAAATCCAAAGAGCATGCGGATTAAGGTGGGTGATGACGGAACAACGCTGTTCAACGAGCAATCTGGCGATAGTGGCTTCCTGGACGGGTTTTTCCCAAGAAGGTATCTGGAAAACAGGCAGGAGCCGTTCTCACAAAACCGCATACAGTATGACATACAGCTGGAGCAGAACGAGTTTTACGGCTCGAGCCTTGCGCTGAATGGCGTATTCGCGCCGAATGAGGTCAATTTCAACAGCAACACGGAAAGCGGGAAGCTGTATAAGTTCCTGAGCGCGCACCAGCTGTCCACTGACTCAAGGTACAAGGGCTTCATTATCTTCCCTGCCTTGACTGCCCAGAGGCAATATGAGCTGACTGACAGCGTGCCAGCTGACTTCAGCTATGCCGCCGATGCAACCGCAGCATACCTCGGAAACCTGTGCGCTGTTGCTGCTGGCGGAACTGAGCTGAGAATCAACAGCAGCGTCAGCGGATGCGGGTTTTTGAACCTGCCGGTTGAAGGCAGCAGCGAGTGGCTCAAGTACGAGTTTTTCGTGGAAACCCCGTCATTGGACTTTTTCATCATTAACGGGTTTGATACGAAGAACTACAGCTTCCCAAGCGCCGAACTTAAGCTGATATCATAGAGGCAATGCAAATGCTGAAAAAAATTATTGCATTGCCTCTGCTGGCAATGCTGGTATCCGGATGCGCATTAAGCGGTAGCGAGAGCTCTGTTAAAGTAACAGAGCTAAGCAGCTCCAGGACGCACAACTTTGACTATTACACTGATGGCAGAAATACGCTGCTGAAAGGAAGCTTTAGCATCAACGGCCATAATTATGATGGCTGGCTTCTTTACACCCCTGAGGAAAGCGCAATCTATCGTTCATCCTCCAGCGAATGCATCGTATTTGACAATCCCAATAAGGTTCTTCTCGGCTTTTTGCCGCCGACAAGCATAAATGCAGATGGCACGGATGCAACTGTGGAAGTTCTGGCGGCTGACAGCCAGGGAAGGCCAGTCAGGTATCAAATCATTGGCAGGGAAACGTCAATAGTTGAGATTAAGAATCCGGATTCCGCTATTGAGAATTCAAGGGGTGTTGATTTCAATTTTCCGGAAGGCGTGGTGTGCGTAAAAGAATATGAGCTGCTCTCAATATAAGGGGAAGGGAATAATGCAGATAGGCATCGCAGCAGTCCTGTTTGCGCTCTTTTCCCTGGCAGTTGCTGCAGCTCCGCCAGACGTTACAGTCACCTTCCCAAATAGCGGGGAGAACATCACAACCAGATTCTTAAACGTCACCTGGATTGCCTCAGACCCTGACGGAGACGCTGTAACGCTAAACATCTTCATTGACATTAACAACAGGACAGAGGATGGCTCAATTCAGCTGGCCACCTCACATCCCAACGACGGCTCATTTATGATAGATTTGCTGCCCCTCGGCCTGCAGCAGGATTACTATTTTGTCAGGGTGGACGCGGTTGCTGACATAGACAAGACCACTGATTATTCAGACAAGCCGTTCTTCAAGCATGGTTTTGCTCTCAGCACGCTGTCGGGCGAATACGCTGGCTCTGTCAGAAAAACAGAAGCCCCTGAAGTAAGCATCGCGCCAAACTTCCTGCTGCAGGGAAGAGGAATTTATCCAATCAGGTTTAATGTTACAGATTCAAATGGCGATGAGCTGTTTGGCACTTTAACCTACTCCATTGGAAATGCTACTTTTGTCATAGATGAAAATATTCCGCTGGCAGACTTTTGCGAGGATGCTGACAACTCAACGATAACCGGGAATTCCTGCGCTTACCTGTGGAACACAACTGCAGTCAACAGCACATTGGCAATCAACATTTCAATCACCAACACGCATTTTGGCGACAGCGTTGTTTCGCCTGCAGTCGGGGTTGACAATCTCCCGCAACTGGCCGTGTTGTTTCCCAATGGCGGCGAGAATCTGACGACAGAAAGCATTGAGATTTTGTGGAGCAGCGGCGACCGGGACAGTTTCCCTGCAACAGTGGATGTTTACTATGATGCCGACACCTCTGCGCTTAATGGCAGAAACCTGATTTCCTCCAATGAAGCAGACGATGGAAGCCTTCTCTGGAGCGTGCGCGGGCTGCCTCAAAGCAAATTCTTTGTGAGCATTGATGCATTCTTCAACGGCATGGACAGCAATAATAACAACATGAGCATTCTCGTTACAGATTACTCTGATGGAAGCTTTGAGAAGCTGGGATTCAATGAAACATTCCTCAGCTCATTTGTAAGCAACAATTTCGCGGTTACATTGGACACTGCCCCTCAGGTCGTCATTGTGCAGCCGGATGGAAGCGAAACAATAAACAGCACTTTCCCGATTGTCTTCAAAGTAACTGACAGGGAAGGCGATGCTCTGGCTGCAGCAATTTATTACTCAGCAGCGCAGGGCGCGGCTGAAAGCCTGATAGTGAAGGATTTGTCCCTGGATTTTTCAAATTGCGCTGATTCTGACTTTAGCACAGCAACAGAGAATACATGCACGTATCTTTGGGACACGGCAGACCTGAATGCAGAGCTGTTCATTGATGTTTTTGTTTCCGACTCCATTAAGGAAGGGTTTGATTCTTCAAACAATTCCTTTACAGTAAATAACTATCCCGCAATATCCAATGCAACTGCCGTAAATGTCACATCAACCTCGGCAATTATAAGATGGCTGACTGAATTTGAGGCTGCAAATTCAACAGTGCAGTATGGCATTTTCCCAGTATTTGACAATGAAGCGTCAAGCCCTGCATTTGTCAACAGCCATGCGCTGCAGTTGAGCGGGCTTGCCGGCAATAAGCTCTATAACGCGAGGGCTGTAAGCTGTGACAATACCGGACTGTGCACTGCAAGCGCTCAGATTAATTTCACGACCCTTGACAGCCTTCCCGCACTTGCAGTCACCTTCCCCAACGGAGGAGAGGTAATTAATTCCCCGCTCGTCAACATCACCTGGGAAGCATCTGATATTGACAATGACGCGATTGCAATAGACCTCTTTTACGATCTTGACAACCAGACAGGCAACGGCCGCACCCAGATTGCAATGAATCTGAGCAACAGCGGCAGCTATGTTTGGGACATACAGCAGCTTGCCAGGGCAAACTATTTTGTAAGCGTGGACGCCAGGACAGTAAGCTTAATTGACGGCGAAGTTACTGTAACGGATTATTCTGATAGCTCATTCGAAAAATCAGATATAGAGCTCTTCTTTGCAAGCAATCAGTATGCTGTGAACGCCTCTCAAAACACTCCTCCCGCAGCGACTGTCTCGGTAAGGGGCAATTCATCGTTATCAGGCAATATCAGCATTGATTTCGCTGTCAGCGACCTTGAGGATGATGCCATCTTCGCACAGATATACTATTCGGCAGCCCGCGGCTCGCAGGAAAATCAGATAGGCTCGCTGCCTTTGTCACAGGACATATGCAGCACTGCAAAAACATATGCTGCCGGAGGCGCGGAGCTGAACTGCACAGTCGTATGGGAGACGTCAGAGCTTAACGGCGGCTTCTATATAGACATTAACCTGAGCGACTCAATTCATGCTGCAATAAACTCGTCTGAGCAGTTCAGCGTAAACAATCTGCCGCTGATTTTGAATATCAGCGTCCAGGATATCAGCCCGAATGCAGTCAATGTGTCCATCGCAACCAGCGAAGATGCGAACGCTACGATTAGCTATGGCCTGAATGCCAGTTACGGCAGCCAGGCCGGCAGTCCGGATTTCCTTGCAGAGCGCATCATCACAATAGGCAATTTAACCGGCAACCGGCTTTATGATTACAAAGCAGAAGTATGCGATTCGACAGGGCTGTGCACTGGAAGCGCGGCTCTTAACTTCACCACTTTGAACACTTTGCACACAGTGCAGGTGCTCGCTCCCAATGGAGGGGAAATTATTGATTCAATGAACTTGCTTATTGAGTGGAGCATTGCTGATGCAGATAATGACGATATGCTGGTTGATATTTATTATGATGTTGACACGAGCATTTCCAACGGAAGATTCCTGATATCTGCCAGCGAGACCAATGACGGCAGCTTTGTCTGGGACCTGACTGCTGTAATTCCGGGTCCATACTTCATCAGCATTGATGGCAGGAGCCAGGACCTGCGGCTTGGCGAAGCAGCAGTGACTGACTATAGCGACGGAACATTCACAAAAGCAGGCTTCAACAATTCGTTCACAAGCAATAATTATGATGCTGCTGTCCTGCGGAATACCAAGCCATCAGTCAACATCACCTTCCCGCAGCCCTTTGATGTCCTGGTAGGCAGCGCAGACATCAGGTTTGTAGTCCAGGATTCTGAAGAAGACATACTGTTTGCTGACCTGTCGTACAGCGGGGAAATCTTCCGCAGGGAACTGGAGACAACAAACCCAACCAGCACTGACCTTGCTGCATATCCGGTCCGAGCAGTCATAAACACAGCATCTTTGATTTCACAGGGCAAGCTCCGTCCTGACGGCATTGAGCTGAAGGTGGTTGTTAATGAAACACAGGTCCCAATCTTTATTGAGAAAGGATTTGGCACAAACGAGACTATAATCTGGTTTGAGGCCGACTTGAAAGCCGGAGAAACGAGGAAGGACATATTCCTGGTTTATGGCGAAGCATCTGCTCTGGCATTTGACCGGGCAGAACCAAGGTGGCAAAACTTTGCAGAAGCGCAGAATGTCCTGGCAAACAAGCCCCTGCTGAGCTTCTCAACAGAAACAGTGGGGTTCCCTGCTGCAAATGCGAATGACAATGACAAGGGCACTAAATGGCGGGGCACAGGAACACAGGAGTTTATCAGATATAACCTGACATCGCTATACAGTCCATACAGGATTAATGTAACTGCTGCTCCCGGCGTTGACCACTACAGGGCGAGGCGCTCATCGGATAACAATAACTTCACTGTTATCAACGATACATTCTTCAATGGCGGCACGGCAGCAGGCATAAGCTTCAGGCCAATGGAAATGGCTTACTTCCTGCTGGACCAGATTAATTCAACCGCTGCAAACGACATATTTGAAATTGAGCTGTTTACCCCTCTCATTATTGAAAGCGCAGTCAGGGCTGAGCAAACAAGCGGCAGGGTAGTTATTGCGCAGGGCGTGGACCTTTCAAACGCATTGGTGTGCGCAGACCCTGACTCAACAACGTCAACTCCGAATAATTGCTCATTTGCCTGGGCTCTGTCTCAATTGGATGGGAGCTTCTGCCTGCAGGCAGAAGTCTCTGACTTGATATCAGACATCGCAGTAAGCCAGGTGTGCAACATTACTATAGACAATGTTAACGACTTCCCTGCGCTAATCAGGCAGATTCCGGACCAGGTCTGGGAGATAAACACCAACTTAACCGGCGCATTTGACCTTGATGACTTTTTCAGGGACCCGAACAATGACAGCCTGAGCTACTCTGTGAATGGGAACACGCTAATCAGCGTCGTCATAGACAACGCAACTCATCTGGTCAGCTTCTCGCAGCCAATTAACTTTACAGGCAAGGAGAGCGTCACGTTCACTGCGGATGACGGGCAGCGCGGCGTAACGCAAAGCAATCCTGTTGAGCTTTTCGTTACTCCCACCCGCCCAAATATCAGCGGGCTGCCTGACCAGTTCCTGGCTGAGGACAGCGCAGAAGGATTTGCCATAAACCTGCACGATTTCTCATCAGATAAGGAAGTGAATGTTTCTGAGCTGAGCTTCGCAGTTGCGAATAACACCAATCCGCTGCTGATTTCATGCAGCATAGTTAGCGGCAATTTCCTCAGATGTGGTGCGCCAGCGCCGGATAAATCAGGCACTGCAAACATTACAGTAAGCGCATCCGACGGAACAAGCTCTGACTTTGACACCTTCACCATATTTGTCGCCGAAATCAATGACGCGCCTGCTATTGCCAATTTGCCTGACCTGCAGATTGATGAGGATGAAAATCCTGCTGACAATTGGATTGACTTGTGGAACTTTACCTCTGATGCTGAGGATGAGGACGCAGCCCTGAACTTCAGTATTGTAAATGCCACCAATCCATCATTAATTTCCTGCAGCATAGCTGAAAACAGGTATGTGAACTGCTCTGACCCTGCTCCTGAACAGTCCGGATTCACAGACATTGCAGTAACTGTTGCCGATACAGGCAACTCAACTGGCAGCGATGCATTCCGAATAACAGTTTTGGAAGTGGACGACATGCCTGCAATCACCCTGTTATCTCCTGAAGACAATTTCGCCGCAGACAAGCTTCCCATTAACCTGAGCTATGCTGTAAATGACGTTGACGACACTGCATTCACCTGCAACCTGACAGTTGACAGCTCCGCTGAAGCATCCGGAATTAATGTGGCCAATGGCACAACTATCGCCGAAGCAGTGTCAGGCCTTACAGCCGGTTTGCATGCGTGGCAGGTCGTATGCCAGGATGCAACAAACACAGCATTCTCAGAAGCACGGGCATTTAGCCTGGCAACAGAGCTGAGAATAGCCGCAGACGGCCTGATTATATCAAACACGACCCCGATACAGGGCGAGAGCATAAACATAACTGCCCGGGTTGATAACATTGGAGAAATAGCGGCTGAAAACGTCAGCGTAAATTTCTACATTGATGCTGCCCTGATTGGCTCAGGAAGGATATCCATTCCCCAAAACGATTCATCAGCTGCCGGAGTGGGATTGGATACTGCTTCTTTAACCGGCATGCACAGCATCACAGCCATAGCTGACGAGGAAGCCGGAATTCCTGAATTAGACACGGCCAGCAACAGCGCAAACAGAACAATCACAGTAATTCCGGACACCTTCCCTCCAACGTTTGAAGGGCTCGCGCAGATTCCTTCCAATATTGAGGAGGAAACTCCCAACGTTACTATTGAAATTGACGTGCTTGACAGGGGCATTGGAGTTGATGCAGCAAATGTCAGATTAGTGTACTCAATTGGCAGCAATGTAACTGTTAATTTAATGTCATCCGGCGACAATCAAAGATTCTCTGCTGTGGTTGCCGAGGATTTCAACAATCTTCAGGGCTTTAACTTCACATACTACATATCTGCCTTTGACCTGCTGGGCAACACAGCCAGAACAGATGATGTGGTTGATTTCATCGGCTCGGTTAATGACGCGCCTGAACTGACAATCCAAAAGCCGGATAATCAGAGCTCCTTTGATGCGCAGGGCTCCATTGAATGGGCTGTGCTTGATGAAGATAGCGATGCTGTTACCTCAACTGTATTCTACCGCACAAGAGGAAGCGCATCGCCTGCATCGCCAGCAGGTGCTTTAGTGCAGCTTACTGAAACAGCAGCTGCAGAATTTCTGTGGAATACCTCATTGCTGGCAGAGGGATTCTACCAGATATTTATCAGCGCCACAGACGGCAACTTGACAGCAAACGCCAGTTCAGCCATCTTCACGATAGACCACACGCCTCCTGAAAATGTGGTTCTGCTTTCTCCAATAGGCGGAACGCACATCAATGCCCAGCCAGTGCAATTTGAGTTCATAGCTTCTGACAATCTGAGCGCTTTGCTTTCGTGCGATATGCATCTTGATGGCGCGCTTAACGCCTCAAATGCATCTGCAAACAGCGGAGTTGCAAAAACGCATGCTGTTAATCTGGGCGAAGGGCCGCATGACTGGTCTGTTGCGTGCAGGGATTTGGCAGGGCTTGCCTCCTCCAGCATAAATGAAACGTTTGTTGTTGACAGGCAGGCTCCTGTCATCGGGCTGATAGCGCCTGCTGATGGCGCTGCATTCAGCAAGAGAGAGGTTGCGTTTGAATATACTGCAGCAGACAATCTGGATGCTGTGCTTTCGTGCAGCGTCATTGTCAACGGAGCTGCTGCCGGCTCGCAGTTGATTGCAAGCAATTCCAGCAGCGCGTTCAGCTTATCGCTGTCCAGTGCCGCCGCAAATTCATGGAAAATACGCTGCCTGGATGACGCAGGCAACTCAGGAGAAAGCGCAACAAGAAAATTCAATACAACAACAGACTTGTCCATAGAAAGCATAATGTTTGACCCCCCGCTCCCATTGCAGGGAACAGGCGCAACTATCAGGATAAATGTCAGCAACCTGGGAGCATTTGAAGCTCAAAATGCCCTGGTTGAAGCAAGGGACAAGGACAATAATCCCATCGCCCAAACACTCAGGACTCTGCAGGCCAACGCTTCCCAGGAAGTCCCTCTCGTCTGGAACCTCGCAGGATTAAGCTTTGGCGCGCACAATGCAACAATTAAAGTTGTGTTCGCCCAGGATGACAACCTGTCAAATAACGCAAAGCTCGCAACGCTTTCAATAGAAGAAGACACAATACCTGTTGAATTCTCGGAAATTAAACTGGAGCCGGCTAATGTAACAGAGAACTCGTCAGATGTGATATTTTCCGTTGACGTTACTGACTTTGGGGTTGGCGTGAACAGGTCATTGGTTACTTTGCTTTACGGAACCGGGAATATTTCGGCAGGCGCAGGCAGGAACATGCCGCACATCTCCGGAAATACCCACAGAGCGACGCTGACAAAATCAGATGTTGACTGGGATGAACAGCAGGGCCGGACACTGCAATTCTTTGCGAATGCGCAGGACATGGCAGGGAATGCAGCCAATTCAAGCGCCCAGTTTGAGTTCATAGACCTGCTGGATGACGCTCCAATAGTGAATATTCTGAAGCCGGCGGAAAACGATGTTTTCACAGCAACTGAAACAATAAACTTCACTGTCGATAATGATGGCGAAGGGCTGACAAGCAGCTCACTGCGCTACTGGAAACCCTTCCCATTTGCTCCGGGATTTAGCGACGACCCTGTAAACTACTTCCTGCAGGGCCAGTGGCTGTTAATTGATGCAGTGCAGGTGGATTCCACCCTTCTGCAGCCTGTTCAGACCGGACTGGTGCTGTGGGCAACCAACGGATTTAACGGGGAAACAAAAATAAGGATAGAGACAACTGATGGAGCGCATAATGTAGTCAGCATAAGCAAGGTCTTTGTCGTGGACAATGCGCCTCCCAACATTACTATAGACAACTTTGAATTTAACAGCCGCGTTATTGGTCCTGGCGGGAGAGTCTTCGGCAGGGCTGACGGAACATTCAGCAACATTTCTTCAATAGCAATCAATGACTCCGGATTTGAGCTTGCAATATCGCCAGCTGGCTTGCAAAACGGCAGCTATGAGTTCAGGTCAGCAGTCCGGATAACAGAAAACGCCTCGCTTGCAGTCACTGCCACTGACTTTGCCGGCATTGATGCAACCTCTCACGAAGTTTTTGTCCTGGATGCAAATCCGCCGGTCATACACAGCGTGCTGATTGAGAACAGCTTTACAAATGACGTTATATCTATAAGCGCAAATGTTACTGATGACATTGCCGTAAGCCATGTTATAGCTGCAGTCCCGGATTCAGGAGTCAGCAGGAACATAACCTTAACCGGGGATTCAGGGCTCTACAAAGGAACATTCAGGGGGCCTTCAGCAGCAGCTGCATACAACGCCACTGTATTTGCCATAGACCACGGGGATAATATTGCCAGCCGGCTGGAGCCATTTATGCTCGAAAAAGGTCCGGACCTGGCTGTTGCTGCTGGAGAGATATCATTCAATTCCACTTCTCCGATTACAGGGGATAAAGTTAAGGTATCTGCTATTATAAGAAACCTGGGCGTTAAAGAGGCAAGGAATGTTCCGATTACAGCCAGAGTTGGCAACCAGACAGCAGGCAGCGATATAATTAATGTTACAGCCAGCAGCACCGCTCAGATAGTGTGGGACACAAAAGGTTTTGCCGGCGACAAGATAGTGAGCATAAGCATAGAAAACGCATCAGGAGTCTTTGAGTCAGACTATTCAAATAACGAAGCTGACAGAGCCATCTTCATAGACGGCCCTGACCTGATAGTCTCATCCGTGCTCATTGAGCCTGATGCTGCTGTGCTGTCAGGAGAGCCAAGGCAGGTAATCGCAACCATACAAAATCTCCGGGATATACCTGCGAATAATGTCAGGATAAGCTTCTATGTAAACAGGATAGACCTTGGCAGCAGGTTTGACTTCAAATTCGTAAACGTGGCAGCAAACAGCGCTGTAAACGCCTCAGCAACGTGGCAGACAGCAGGGTTTGCTGGAAACAGCAGCGTGCTGGTCTTTGCAAATCCGGACAACCTGCCTGCTGAGACAAACACCGCAAACAACATTGGCAGCTCCTCTGCTTTCATCAAGGAATTTGTGCCTGAGCAGATACCTGACACCCTCATATTCCCGCAGCGCAGTCTTCCGCCCATACCCGGAGAAAGGATTCGCGGCCTTGCATCCGGCGACTTCAACAATGACACCAGGCCCGATTTTGTCGCCGGAACAGATAAGGGAACAGTGATGCTGTACAACAACACAGGCGTAATTAATGTTCAGGATGAGCGCTTGAAGTCTGTGAATTACACTCAGATACTTATCGCAAACCTCAGCCAGACAGCGTGGGGCATGGCCGCAGCTGACTTTAACTTTGACGGCTTCCCTGACATAATAGTAGGAACAGAGCGCGGCGAAGTAGTGCTGCTCAATAATACAAACGGCACTTTCAGCGCCAATATAACGCTCTTTGATGCTGGAGAGCATGCCTACGGATTGGCAGTTACAGATGTGAACAATGATAACCTGTTTGACATAATCGTGGGCCACAAGGTGGGGCACGTGGACATCTACATCCATAACGGCTCAGAGGGCCCTGTGGGCAACGAAACATACGTGTTCCTGCAGACTGTAACTACGCGCGACCAGCCCTATGGCATCACAACAGGAGACTTTGACCTTGACGGGCGCATAGACATTTTCGTCGGAGACCGGCTCGGGCAGCTGGAAAAGATAATCTTTGAGGAAGCGCTTGGAAGGTACAACGGATTCCTGTTCGCAGATATAGGCGCGTTTGCCCACGGCATAACTGCCGCAGACATGGATTTCAATGACCGGCTGGATTTCGCGGCAATTGGCTTTGACGGAAACGTGAACCTCTATTATAGCCGCGCAACAGGGCTTACAGTTGACCCGCTTATCATAGGAAATGTTCCCAATGCATTGGAATTGACGTCAGCGGATGTGGACCAGGATTTGGACATTGACATAATAGCAGCAGGGGATGACGGCAACATAACCCTTCTGCTGAACTCCCTTGACATCCGCAAGAGGGCCTTCCCGCAAAACGTGGACATATTCGGCAGCAAACCGGGCTTTGAGGGCAGCAAGCCCGGGCCAACAAAGAGAATATCAAAAGTAGATTCAAAAATTGAAAACCCGTATGCAAGGGATATGAGAGAAGCGCACATAACCGAGTTCTGGAAAGGCAGTGTGGCGTTCGTGGAGGATGATTACATAATCACCAAGCGCACGGACTTTGGGCCGGAAGTTGACTTCGTTGCAGACATATTCTTCTTTGACACAGTAGCTGACAACGAGAACGCATCCTATCATTTCTACCTTAACTTCCCCAACCAGGTGTGCGTGCAGGAATTCCCGCGCTTTGGCGGAAGCCCGAATGGATGCTCAAGCAAATTTAGCACAGGCGCGTTCGGCGTGTTGCTTAACGAGTCCTTCATGATTAAGGATGTCCTGGACATATTCAATAATGAAGTGGAGATGAAGCTGCGGGAATCCTTCACTTATCAATACAAGCTGTTTGTTGATAATGAATCGAACAGGCAGATTGCAGGAATAAGCGAAGTCAATTACACCCTGGAGGGGGGCTTCAGCACGCCCAGAACAAACTTCCTCTTAAGCGACGATGTTACAAACCTTAATGACATCACCGCCAGTATGAAGAACATAAACATAACAAACAGAAAGATAGACCGGGACTTCATAGAAGAGGAAATACGGGTTCCTGATTTTGCTGTTCAGGAAATATCCTTTGTGTTTGACGAACCGCTTGTGCCGGGCGAGAATCTGCGGATTGACAGCCGCATCAGGAATCTCAACAGCATTGCGGTTGAGGGTGTAAAGGCAATGATTCTGATTGACGGCGCTCCTGTCATGTTTGGCAGTTTAAGCCCTGTCAACTATACGGCATTCAATATCAACGAGCTGGCAGCCATTACTTTGACAGTAAACACAAAAGCGCCATCCAGCGTTGGCGGCATATTGAACGTAACTGTAATCGTGAATCCGTTCCTTGAGGATATTGAAACTGACCTCGCCAACAACCGGCTCAGCAGCACAGTAATAACCGTGCCTTCATCAGACCTGCTGCTTGAGGAAATCTTCTTTGACGACCCGACTTTGGTTGAGGGAGAGCGTGCAATGCTGTTCGTGCGCGTAAGAAATGTGGGCAATGCACGCAGCTATTTCGCTGACGTCAGCGTGTTCGGCTTCAGAGAAGTTCCATACACCTTCACGCTTGACTGCAGCCCTGAAAGCCAGTTCTACAATGCCAACCTTTGCGACGGAGAGGATTTCGGCGGGGACCAGCGCAGGCGCATAGGCAATTTAGAGCCCAACGAGTCAGTGCTCGTCAACTTCACAACCCTCCTTGGCGACTTTAATCTCAGGAGCCAGGGCGGATTCAACATAAGCGCTTTGGTAACCAATGTCGGCTCAGGCGACAGCAACCTCAGCAACAACGCCAGGATTGCCAGCGTCGCTGCCAATGAAACGAGCTTCATAGTTGTGCCTTCCAAGGTTGAGCTGAATCACCACGACCGCGGCAGACTGGATACCGGAAACATCGGCATCAGCATTTCAAACCCAAGCGGGCAGGAGATTGAGTACAGGTATTTAAAGTGGAATGGCGGCGGAACAAATGCCGATAACTTTGATGTAATCCTGTACCTTGACAACAACGACAGCCAGGTGCTGTCGCGCTTCAGCGAATCAATAAGAAACCACTCGGCAATAACCAACGTCATAGTGATTGACTGGAGCAACATAAGCGAAGGCGACCACATCGTGTACAGCTACATTGACTACGGAAAGAATGATGCAGAGTCCACTGCTGTTGCCAGGAGGACTGACAATCTCACGTTCACAGCCAGCGTGATAGGCCTTGAAGGGAATAACATAGCTGTAACCACTGAAAACAGGACAGCTGTTGCAACTACAGTGGCGACAGCGACATTTGCCGGTAACGCAGTTGTGCCGGTATCCTCAACAGCAGCTTTGGATGTAGGGGATAATGTCTTTATCGCGCCTTCAGCAGAGCAGCCCTCTGTGCTTAACGCAGCTCCATTCATCATAATCAACAAAACTTCCTCATCGCTGACGCTCTCTCCTGCCCTGACGCGGCAGGTCAGCAACGGCTGGCTTGTGCACAGGGTTCTTGATTCGCACAAGGTTGCTGTTGCCGCTTCCCGCGAGGTGGTGCAGCAAAGCGAATTTGGCGTGAGCGCTTCCACGCTAAGCAGAACAGAGGCATTCTTCTATCTTTCTGACGGCTCTGATATAAGAACCCTGGCAGACGTGGTTGACGTGCTGCTGAATGGCGGGCAGAATGAAAGCGCTGTATTTGTCAACGAATCACTCGGGCTATTTGCGATTGATGCAAGCACTGCGAATCTCCTCGCAGCTCCTGCAGCGCAGCAAAGAACGCTTGTCCTCACCGGCACTTACGACGAGAGAAGCGAATTCAACAACGTGAATAAAGTTACCTTCCGCTGGAAGGAAATCGTTGCCAGCAGCATAACATTCCTGCCGAAATTCCCTGTCAGGAATGACATTGTAACTGTCTCAGCCAGCATATCAAACGCAGGCGACATCCGCTCGGGAGCGTTCAATGTATCTTTCTTTGCAGAAGGGGAGCTCATTGAAAAGAAAACAATCTCCTTAACAGCCGGAGGAAGCCAGAATGTGAACTTCCTGTACAGGATACCGGCAGACCTCGAGAAAAAGACAGTTTCAGTCAGAATATCCGCAGATTCAGACGACGAGGTGCATCATGAGGACGAAAACAACAATAACCTGTCTGCAACAATTCCGATTTCCAAGCCAATGGAGTTCAATGTCCTCGGCGAAGAATATGACATAAACTTCCTGACAGCATTTGAAAGCAACAACAGCTCCTATAACAGCGGCTGGCTGCCCTCTTTGGAGGAAATCAGCATGGAATACGATGCAGCTCCGGCATTTGTTGACTACGACAATGACGGAGACCTTGACCTTATTGTCGGCTCGCTTGACGGAAAGCTTAGGAGCTTTGAGAACACCGGCTTGCCTTCCATACCAGCATTCAGGGAAATTGCCGAATGGGAGGATGTTGACATGGCATCCACGCCTGCCGGCACAGTAAGGATGTCCGGCATTGATGCAGGAGCCCGCTCCACGCCTGCCTTTGCGGACATGAACAGCGATAACCTGACAGACATGATAGTCGGCAGCACGCATGGCTTTGTTAAAGCGTACAAGCGCGAAATAAGGCAGGAACAAGTCTTGAACGAGCTGAACGAGCTGGAAATAGTTGACAGGTTTGCCTGGGTTGAAACCAACATCATAGGTTTAACTGGACGCCAGTTTCAGGAGCGGGTATCAATAGCGATAGGAGACCTTGACGGCGATTCCGACCTTGACATAGTCGCAGGAGCTGCTGACAGCAGCCTGACACTGCTTGAGAATGCCGGGAACAGCACTAATCCGCAGTTTGCAGATGCTGCAGCAGGGCAGTGGGGCTTCAATAGCTCCATATTTGACAGCGCGCCAAATGCGCACGTGCAATTATTTGACCTGGACTCGGATTCAGACCTTGACCTTGTATTAAGCAATGACGACGGCGTAATGTTCTATGAAAATATCGGCAACGCATCACAGCCGCAATGGCAGAAGCAGAATGCTGCAATCTCACTTGCCAATAAAACAGGATACAGGGCTGCGCTGGCTGATTTGGACAATGACGCAGATGCAGACCTGGTCTTAGGAACAAACGATGTAAGCCGGATTGACCTGAGGAGGGGCTACTTTGAGCCGATTAACGTGCAGGTTATCAACTATGCTGAGAACCAGATTTTCCTGGACAGGATAGAGGTTTCATTGTTCAACGACAGCAATGGAGCGCGCATAACTGACCTGTTCACGTGGGGGCCGATGGCGCGAGACCTGAAGCAATTCAGGCGGGATGCATGCGTTGTTGTTGAGCGCGTGCAGTTTGCCGAGCTAATGGACCCGAACGCTGTTCTGGAAGTGGAGTTTAACGTGAATCTTCCAGCAGACATTCCGGTTAATACCTATATCGGACTTACTGCCACCAAGAGAGACCGCCTTGGCGGGGAATACCTTGTGGGCAAGACAGGCATATGCGCTCCTTACAGTCTGGCAGGCGGGACAAGGGCATCATTGCCTTACGTAAGCAATGCTTCCCTGGGCGGCTCAACGTATGAGCTGTTCGCAGAGGAGGATTCCATCTATGAAATCCACGGCTCATACAAGCTATATTCCAATAGCACCCTTTCAGAGCCGGTAAGCTGCCTACAGCAGATGTGCCCGTTGTTTGGGCTTGCGCCAGGGCAGCTCAATACAATCGTGCTGGCAGGAGGCTCAGGAGACATATTCAGGTATCAGAAGATATTCAGGCCTGACTTTAACGTGGTGAGACCTGACAAGCCGCCCCTTGAAGTGCTGCTCGCCAACAAGTTTGAAATTGAGTGGAAGCCGGGCTACATAGAAGACGCAGAGCTGGAAATCAGGAACAACAACCGCAGGAGCTTCAAAATAGACCGGGTGGCATTCACGCTGTTTGACAAAGGCATTGCAGCAGGAAATGTGTCGCTGGACCTGTCTCTGCTGCCAAACGCCACAGCCAATGACAGCGCCCTGAACCTGTCTGAAATAACAATTCCATATGGAGAGACAATAGAAGCCTTCACAGACTCCAGGGCGATTGACCTCTTTACAGACACCAGCGGCTTTACCGTAGGAGCTGGCTCAACGCTCACGAAGAGATACAAGATATTCGTGCCTGAAGGGGTTGCTCTGAACTCATCGCTTTACGTATCGGCTATTGAAAAAAGAAGCTGGGACGATGAGGGCAGCACAACTCAATGGAAGCGTTCCAATATCGCTGACTTATGGAAAACTCCAAGCGATGAGGGCTTTGGAGTCTTCTCCGGAAAGACATTCAGCGCAGACCTTAATCCTGACTCGCTTACAAGCTCGCCAAACGCCTCTGTATTTGCAGACGACTTCTTCTGGGGCCACCAGGACTTTAACTATGACATATGCCGGGGGGATGATTGCGTTAGAAAGGGGCCGCCAGAGCGCACCAGCTTCCTGCGCAAGCACATCTGGATTCCAAACTCAATCGTAAAGGCAGAGCAGATACAGACCGGCTCGCAAACATGCAGCGCATTCTTAGTGGAGGAGCCATCCGGAATAACAACGTGGATAAACGGAAAGCTCAAGTCGAGCTGGACAACATTGTGCAACACCGTAACCATAGGCCACACCCCTAATTTCGAGCTGCTTGAAAGAGGGCGGGACAACGAATTTGACATCTTCCAGTTCGGCCCGCACAGGGATTATGATGTCATACTCTACGAGGTCGTGGGCTATGACACCAGGGATGACGCGATAGTTGAGCCTGTAAGGAAAGCATTTGACCTGCAGGAAGTGGAGATAGGCGCAGACGGGCTTATGAGAAGGCAGTACGAGGAGACAGTGCATCTTACCATCAAAAACAATGATGATGACCCGATAAGCGTGGATGCTGTAACGCTGGACCTGATCTCACCAGCCGGAAAGGAGATTCACCTGCTGACAGACACAACCCCGCGGCTTCTGTCTCCGGAATCCGTGAGCATGACATCCTATAAAGTGATAATACCCGGCGACGTGCCGCTTAACTCAATGATGAGGGCGCAGATTGAGAGGGTGTTTGAATTCCCGGACAAGCTGTGGGCGCGGGACCATGAGGCAGCAACTGAGGATTTCCTGGCAGAAGACACAAATGACATCGTATGGGGAGACACTCTGCCAACCGGAACAGGCAGCTTCTACCGCAAGAGAATCTTCGCGCCCTCAGACATTACAAGAGCAGAAGTCATTCTTGGCGGTGGAGACAGCACAATACTCTACCTGAATGGCGAATTTCAGGGCCGCGGCTATGCTGGATGGAGCCCGCTATCCATCACTTCAGGAATAAGGCCCGGCGAGCTCAACCAGATATCAGCGTCAGGCCCGATACCCGATACCAACTCACGAATCTACACTGGCACACAGCGCTCAGGCGGGAGGGTAATAGAGCCGGAAGAAGAGGCATTCTTCATGGTATTCGGAATAAGGGAGCAGGAGGCAATACCAGGCCGGGAGCCGTTCTTCGTGCAGCCAGGAGAAGAAATAACTGCCCGGGTTGGTGTTGAGAACAAGTTTGCATCAAGAACGCTGAGCTTTGACCTGCGGCTGTTTGCCGTGGACTTTGCTGATGGCAGCGAAACCACATTGAGAAACTTCAACATGATAATACCGCCTCTCCAGAGCCAGGAACTGGAGATTGATTTGACAATACCCGCAACAGTAAGCGAAGAGACCAAGCTGCAGCTATCCGGCGTATGGAATGAATTGCTGCCGGACAAGAACTGGCTTAGAGGCAGCAACTTCAATGATGCTACTGCTATGAACAGCTTCCTTGATGACTCGCAGTGGGGTGTTGTCGCGCTCTCCCCGGAAAACGAGAAGGCAAAATACTTCAGGAAAAACGTGTGGGTGGATACCACAGTTCAGGGCCTGCGCTTCTCAGTGAGCGGAGGCTCGGACATGTTCATCAACGGTCTGGACGTCGCTGCCTTCAGAAATGGCGTGTTCGACCTGACAGGAAACGAGTTCACAAAGACTGAAAACAACGTCATCGCATTAAGGTCTGACAGCTTTAATCCGGATGCAGACATCACGCTGAGACACTTTGTTCCTGTAAGGTCCACTGACCTTGAATTGGTAACACCGGCATTCTCGGGCATGAGCCTGTACAGGCAGGGCAGCCTTAACTGCTTTGAAGATGAAACAATCTGCGATTGCGCAAATGCAACCAAAGGGGAGTGCGCCTACTACGTCAACCAGAGCGATCCGGTTGAGATTAACTTCACAATACGCAACACAGGAGAGCTGTTCGCAAAAGAGTTTGTGCTGAGCATATACTCGGAAGAGCTTAAAACCGGCGAAACATCAGGCATTGCGGATGAAACAATCACAATGCATCCCTTCAGCGAAGACAGGTACACAGTCAGGTTTGACACCAGCCAATTGGCTGGAATGAATGCTTTCAGGGTTGTTGCAGACACAGAAGACAGGATAATTGAAACCTCGGAATTCAACAACGAAATCAGCAGGAATATTTTCATAAGCACAGCGCCGGAAATAGCATACCTTGCCGCTCCCGAACTTACGGGCTTGGGCGAATTTGTCACCGACATAGAATCCCGGATATCCAATCAGGACGGTGACAGGATGAATATTACACTGGATGTCGTGAATCCTGATGGCGCAGGGATTCGCATGGAAGAAGCAGAAGCCAACAGCACAGCCATAGCGAGCACCAGCGAAGCAAGGAACTTCACTGGCGGGAGGTACACTGCAAAAGCCACTGCAAGAGATGAGCTTGGCAGGATTGACGCAGCAGAGCTGCCGTTTGACCTCTTTAACTCTCTATATCTAAACGTAAAAACAGACCAGGATGTGTATCATTACGGGCAAATGGTCCGGCTGACCGGGGCAGCGGCTCTCAACCTGTCCAAACTGCAGCCCAACACAGCCCCTGAGCTGCAAAGCGTGCGGGATGACGCTGACACCATCAGGGGCGGCTCGCAGATTGCCATTGCCGCCAACGCCTTGGACAGGGACCGCGATGTGATAACGCTTTATGTATGCGGGAGTGAAGGAGCAACGCCGCGGGGCTGCATCGGCATTACCCACTGCAGCGCATCCGGGCTCCTGAACCCGGGCTGCAGCTTTGCCAGCCCAGAGGACAGCGAGCAGCACAAATGGTTTGCTTATGTGTTTGACACGCACGGAGAGCCGGCTGCTGCCAATGGCATATCCGGAACGTACACTACAGACGTTGTTGCGCCCCGGCTTGAACTTGTAAGCTTTGCAGGCAATGACAACCTTGTTGACAATCAGGCAGATGGCAGGCTTCTGGTTGTTGTTAAAGGCGAGCAGGGAATGAAGGTCCGCATTGCAAAGGATAACAACTTCAGGTTCCACAAGGACAGGAGCTATTCCCTGATGGAGAAAGAGTGCGCTGTAGCCGGTGAATTCGCAGTATGCGATGCCGGCGACATTCCTGAGTTCGGCCCAGCCAGGGACCAGCTCACAAACAGGACAAGGCTGTACATCAGCGCTTCGGATTCCACAGGCAATGAGCAGAAGAATATAGAGAATCTTGACATAGAATTCCTTGTCAGCTATGCCCTGGATTCCGGAATATACGATGACTATGACGGCTCTGTATTGCCAAAAGGAAGCAGCGTGACCATATCTGGCGATACAAAGTACTGCATTGACGCTGCAGGAACATGCAGCCCAAGCATACCTTCTGTAAATGCAACACTGCCCTTTACTGAAACAAAACACCTGAGATACTTTGCAGGAACAGAAATCAAGGACCGGCTTGTAATCATCAACACGCCGCCGGAAATAATATCAGCTGCAGCGTTTGACCTGCTTGGCCAGCACAGCTTTGAGGTGCTGATAGAGCTGCACGACGAGAACAGCCAAAGATTGTCATGCGCATACGATGCAGGATTCGGCCCGCTGCCGATAAAAGCGGATGGAAGCAGGGCAAGATTCACGCTGGCAGGGCTCACTCCGCTGGAAAGCGTTACAGTAAACATAAACTGCAGCGACGGATTTGAAGCCAGCGAGGCAACCATTACCCACACAGTGCCAAATTCGGCGCCTGTGCTTCGCAACATGGCTGATGTAAGCCTGCAGCCGCTGCAAACTTCCAGCATTAACATGAGCTTGTTCGCGCGGGACCTGGAAAAAGACCAGCTCACTTTCACAGCATCTGTTGAAGATGCCGGTGTTGCCAATGCAGTGCTGAACAACGATGTTCTGACAATAGCTGCAGGCTCAGGCATCGGCTCCACCCGCGTCTTTGCAGAGGCGTCAGATGGCTTTGACAGCAGCTTGAGCTTCTTTGACGTTTTTGTGGAAAACCCATCGGAATCCAAGCTGAAGAACGACGAGTACGCCAGCACCACAATCCTGCTTCAGCAAAAAATACTTCACCTGAAAGAGGGAGTGCCCTCAGACGTTTTCGTGAAGAACGACACCATAAGGGTGCTGCCAGGCGCAGCGAACCAGATAATGCTGACAGACATCTTTGAGTGGAACAGCTTCACCTCGCCGATACTCTCAGGCAACTTCAGCGTGGAATTCTCGGCTGCAGACGAGCAGGGCAACGCGCTCAGAAACAGGAACCGCGAACTCATCCTGGACAGCTACAATTTCACGCTTCTCAATGTCAACACGCCGCCCAATATTTCAGGGCTGCCTGACGCATCAATGTTTGACAACAGCAATATCACGCTGGACCTGGCCTTATTCACTGACGATGCAGAGCAGGACCTGGCAGGTTTGCTCTATGGCATAGCAAGCCAATCCAATAATCTGCTGAACTGCAGCATTGCCGGACAATTTATCGCCTGCAGCTCCGGCAGCCTGACTGGCTCTTCTATTATAAATGTCAGCGTCTTTGACAGTGAGTTCTTTGACTACGATGACTTCAGCATAACAGTCATCGCCCGGCAAAGCATTGACGCGGCAGAGCAGAACCTTACCTACACCTTTATTTCAGAACACTTTAACGTGACAGGCGATGCGGGCAGCGGGTTCCGCAACGTCAGCCTGCCTGATAACATTGCTCCGGGAGTGTATAACGTGAGCGTCATAGTAAGCGACGGAATATTGAGCGTAACAGACACCATTGCCGTTACAGTATTCTCAGGAAACGCGCCGCCTGTCCTTGGAGGAATTGGGGACAGATTCGCATTTGAGAATGAAACTCTCGTAATTCAGCTTAACGCCACAGACCCTGACGGCGCGCCTCTGACGTTTGGAACGAATGCAGCTGAGGTGCTGCCAGGCACATTTGCCTTTAATGAGACCACCGGGCTTTTCGAATGGACTCCGGCTTTTGAGGACGCAGGAGCATACAGCATCACCTTTAGCGTGACAGACGGAACTTTTGCAGCAGAGGAAACAATCAGCATCGCTGTTAACAATGTTAACCGGCCCCCGGAGTTCGGCGTTTCCATTGCCCTGATTGAAGCAAATGAGTCTGCCATAGCGGTCATACATGCAAATGTCACAGACCCTGATGGAGACAGCATTAACCTCTCAATCAATGATTCGCGCTTTGCTGCGAATGGAACTGACTTCACATGGCAGACAACAGATAACGATTCTGGAAACATTACCGTATTAATCACCGCCACAGACGGCGAAAGCAGCCAGACGCAGGAAGTCACCATAGCCATCAGAAATGTCAACAGGCCTCCATTTATGAAGCCCATTGAAAGCCAAACAGCAATAGAGACTGAAATTATCGCCATGAGCCTGACCGGAATCAGCCCTGCAATAGCAGTAAGCGATGCAGATAACGAAAATAACGCGTCTGATGACGACAATAATCTGACCGTGACGATTAACGACACAAGATTCATTGCAAATGGCAGTGCATTCAACTGGCAGACAACAGCAGACGATTCCGGAGCGCACTTCTTCACAGCCACTGTCAGCGACGGCGAATTTAACGAGTCGCAGGAATTCAACGTAACTGTCCTCAACCTGAACAGGGCGCCGGAACTGGAATTTATGCAGGACATTGTCCAGGATGAAAATACCACCGTTTCAATAATTGCAAACGCCACTGACCCGGACAATGAAAATGCTGTAAGCAACGATGACAACGAGTTGGTGTTCTCTGCCAATGACTCCAGATTTGTCCAGACAGGCAGCACATTCACATGGCACACCGGCTTTGAGGATGCAGGACAGCACTCAGTGCTTATAAGCGTCTATGACGGATTGCTAAATGACTCGCAAACGGTAACGATTACAATAGTAAACGTCAACACGCCGCCAGCGCTGCAAAACATAAGCAGCCAGACAATAAGCGAGAATGAAACGCTGGCAATACAGCTTAACGCAACAGATGCAGAAGGTGATGTGCTGACGTTCGTCACGGATGCCGGTGAAGTGCTGCCTTCGCCCTTTGCGTTCAATGAATCAGCAGGCCTGTTCAGATGGACTCCGAACATTGGCGATGGCGGCACTTACCATGTTGCCTTCAGTGTTTCTGACGGCGAATTTTCTGATTCGGTTATTGTTGCCATAGTTGTAGTTGCTGAAGCGCCTGTTCCTGTTAACAATCCGCCGGTTCTTGCGCCTGTGCAAAATGTTACTGTTGGCCAGAACAGGACTGCCGTAATTCAGCTGAGTGCTTCTGATGCTGATAATGATTCCTTGACATTCGGCACTGACGCTGGTGATGTGCTGCCTTCACCCTTTGCGTTCAATTCTTCTACAGGGCTGTTTGTGTGGACGCCTTCTGCCGGAGATGCAGGGGCATACAACCTCCTGTTTAATGTCACAGACGGAACATTATCCGATGCCGTTCCAGTGACGATAACTGTTAAGCCCGCCGATTCTGAAGAATCCATGTCTTTGTCGGGTGGAGAGCGTATCTGCAAGATAATTTTAGACACGCAAGGAAACATCGTAGATGGCGAAGAAGTGGCGGGCAGCAGGCATACAATTCTTACGACGTGGGGGGATGCAGCGTTCACCGCTCCCCTATCGCTGAATGCAGACCTCATCGGCAATGACGGCGTGCTGGATGCCCAGTGCGCCATGTTTCCCAACATTGCTCTGGGCAATCACTACTGGAGGGAGGAAATCACGTTAAGCGCATACAACTGGACCTCTGCCCTCTACAATGACCAGCATGAGCAGCCCGTATATGCGCTCAGCGACTTCTATGAATTCGCCAGCGCAGAAGGCAGCACAAACAGCGATGGCCACGTATGGCTATACGCGGAACGGCCGAACCGAACGCTCGTTGTGCTCAACCAGTATGCGCTCTCCGGGATATGCGGGAATGCACTGGTGGACCAGTCCGCAGAACAATGTGATGACGGCAATCTTGCAGACGGCGACGGCTGCTCTGCGATTTGCCTCAATGAAGCTCCTGTTGAAACTACAGAAGTTCAAATCGCATACAGCTCGGATGATGCCTATCACGATCCTTTGGGCTGGCCCAATTACGCTGACAGCACGAATAATATCCGGGCAGGCAGGCCCAGCTCAACCCCTGTGTGGGGCGGCTGGAGATGGGCTAATCTCAATATTCCGCCTGGCTCCGTAATAACAGGTGCCTATGTTGAGTTCAACCAGCTTGAGTGGGGCTATTCCAACATACCCACAACGCTTGCATTTGAGAATTCCAGCAACGCTTTGACGTTTTCCTCCGGCAATTCGCCGGCCCACAGGTGGAGCAAAAGGACAGCATTCCAGACTCAATGGAACTGGAGCAGGCAGACTCCGGGAAGCTGGATTAGAACGCCCTCTTTGGCAGCTGGCATTCAGGAGCTTGCTGCCAATGGAATAAATGACCTTGTATTATTGGAGGATGGCACTCCATCGCTTGCAAGCCAGTCCCATGAGTGGGCAAGCTATGATTATAATCCGTCTCTGGCAGCCAGGCTGCACATCGAATACAGACTGCGCGCCCTTAATGATACCGCCCCGCCCATTAGAGTCAACGCCCGGCCTTCCGGACAGCTTCCAGCCGGAACAACCGATGTTAACCTGACTCTGCAAACGCATGAGGCGAGCGTGTGCCGGTATTCCACTGTTGCCAATGCCTCATTCAACAGCATGCCCGGCGCATTCCTGCTAAGCAACGACACATCCCATTCGCATCCAATCAGCGGCCTGTCAGCCGGAGCGCATGCATACTATGTGCGTTGTCAGGATGAATCCGGAAATGCAAATACAGATGATTTCACAATATCCTTTGATATCCTGGAACCGGACATAACTGCTCCTGTTATATCCAACATTCAGGTTGCTGCCTCCACAACGACCGCGGAGATTCGTTGGACAACAGATGAAAGTGCAACGTCCGCAGCTCAATATGGCTTAACGCCCTCCCTGGGAACTGAAATTGAGGATACAAATCTGCTGGCAGAGCACTCGCTCGTCCTTGTCGGTCTCCTGCAGAATACGACGTATTACTTCAAAGTCCTAAGCCGGGACGCATCGGGCAACGAAGCCTCCAGTTCTGCGCAAACCTTTACAACAGCCATCCCGTTGCGGGCTGAACTTGCTGCGTACACAGATGCATTTGTTAATGATTTCACTTATAACGAATGGCCTAATCCGCCCGGAACATCCTGCCTGGTGAAGGAATCAAACACAACTGAGAAAGCATCAGGCAGTGGCTCGCTGGAAGCTAATCTGAGGGAATGGTGCACGCTGTTTGTGTATCGTCCAACATCTTTCAACATCAGCAATTTCACCCGGCTGGAACTGGATGTGTACGGCGCAGCGCCCCCTCAAAGGTCTGTTGGGATTATGCTCGCCACACAAGGATGGGCGACGACCGGCCGTGCTGTTCTGATTAGTGATTACATTCTCATAGAAGACCGATGGCAGCACCTGACGATAGCGCTCAGCGACTTCAACGCATCCAATAACCTGATAAAAGGCCTTCAGTTCCGGGATAGTGCAGGCCCTGTAAGCACAGGCAATGTGCTGTTTGACAACATCAGATTTACATAGGGCTGATGTGCGGCCGGCAAGCACTGCCTAATCCCCCCTGAAACTGCTCCTGCTTTTTTGCGATGCCAAGAGCCAAAAATATTCCAAAAATATTAATATTACCGCTGCTTTGGCGCTGTTATGGCGGATATTAAGTGCTCGTTGTCCGGCTTGATGTTTTGTCTGAAAAAACAGGTTGCGAACTCAAATGAAATTTTCTTCTGTTGAAAAGCAGCATTTGCTGAGGGCTTGGCTGGTCATTTCAGTAGCATTTGCCATTATGCTTAGCGGCGGTTTTTCTTTTTCTGAGCAGTTTTTCACTGCTGCTGTAATGTCTGCCGTCACTGTCGGCCTGGGCTTTTTGCTGCACGAGCTTGCCCACAAGTTCCTGGCGCAGCGCTACGGCTGCATAGCCGAGTTCAGGGCGTTTGATACGATGCTCGTCTTGGCAGTAATTATGTCGTTTTTTGGATTTATCCTTGCTGCGCCTGGCGCAGTGTTCATACACGGCCATGTGAATAAGGCAAGGAACGGCAGAATTTCTGTGGTAGGGCCGGTGGTGAATATTGTATTGGCATATTTTTTCTTTGCCGTGCTGATTGCCACTCAGGCATATGCATATGGAAACCAGCTTATAAGCAATATTGCCTATTACGGCCTTTCAATCAACAGCTGGCTGGCAGTGTTTAACCTGCTTCCTTTCTGGCATCTTGACGGCGCCAAGGTGTTTGCGTGGAACAAAAGGATTTATGCAGCTGCGCTGCTGATGGCAATCGCCACGTTTCTTGTTTCAATTCAGATAATGTCAAGTTGTGTGTCCTGCAATCCTGAGCTTGCCGATGCCTGCTTGGCTGATTTTTTTCTCCCCCCTTATTTTTTAAGGGGGGGAGAAAAAAATCAGAGCAGTGTGCGACAGTTTTGCCACTTAACTTGAAATTACCGCGATAGCATAAGATTTTTAAACCCCCTGCCACTTTCAGTTTTCCCATGGCGTTTAAGCTTGTTATTTCAGACCCGAAGACCGGCAGCAGCGTGCAGAAGGAGGCTGATGACGAGGCATCAAAGGGCTTTCTTGGATTGAAGATAGGCGATAGCGTTAAAGGGGAGCTCATTAATCTTACCGGCTACGAGTTTTTGCTGACTGGCGGCTCTGATTATTGCGGTTTTCCGATGAGAAAGGATGTTCCCGGCGTTGGCAGGAAAAAGATTCTCGCTTATAACGGTGTCGGGGTTAGGAAGCTGAAGAGCGGTATTCTGCAGCGCAAGACTGTTTGCGGAAATACTGTCCATCCCCGCACGGCTCAGATTAACTTAAAGGTTGTTAAGCAGGGTTCTGAGGAAATTTTCAGGAAGTCCGCTGAGGGAAAGCAGGGTAAGGAAGAGCCAAAGGCAGCTGAGAGTAAAGCTGATGAGAAAAAGGCTGAGAAGGCAGCAGAAAAACCTGCTGATAAAAAAGAGCAGCCCAGAGCCTCAGAGCCGAAAGCTGCTGAACTTAAGGCAGAGCCTAAGAATAAAGAGCAAATTACGCCTGAGAAGAAAGAAGGGAAGAAGTAATCATTTAATTCTGCATATTTTTTTAGCTAAGTTTCCGCCATTCCATCAGTCTAAAACTGGCTGACTTTATATAATCTCTGATTGCAGCTGGCGCGGTGCGCGCTGCGGCGCTCTATTACCTTTTTCGATAACTGCCCGCTGCTTTTTTCCCTCCCCTTAAATTTTAGGGGGAGGGAAAAAAGCAGCGCAAAGTAATAACGTTAGATGAGGAAACAGAGCGCAGTTGCGTGGGAGCTGATAGAGGATACTTGCGAAGGTATTGACATACCAATTAACTTTATAAACATCTTGCTTTTGTCCTCGTAGTTATGGCTAAGAAATCAGGTGTAATGCAGCCCTCGCTTAATCTTGGCATTGTTGGGCATGTTGACCATGGCAAGACTACGCTGACGCAGGCTTTGAGCGGCAAGTGGACTGACACGCATTCTGAGGAAATCCGCAAGGGGATAACTATTCGCCTTGGCTATGCTGATTTCACTATTTACAGGTGCGCCTGCAAGGACATTGCTTTGACTGTTGATGAAACCTGCGCTAAATGCGGGAAAAAAGGTGTTCCTGTGAGAAAAATCAGCATTGTTGATGCTCCGGGCCATGAGAGCCTGATGGCCACTATGCTTTCCGGCGCAGCTATTATGGATGGTGCGCTGATGCTTATTGCTGCTAATGAGGTTTGCCCTCAGCCGCAGACTCGCGAGCATCTGGTTGCGTTGCAGATAATTGGAATTAAGAACCTGATTGTTGTGCAGAATAAGATAGATTTGGTCAGTGATAAGGCTGCCCGGGACAACTATAAGCAGATTAAATCATTTTTGAAGGGCACGCCTTATGCTTCTGCGCCTGTAATTCCTGTTTCGGCGCAGCGCAAGGTAAATATTGATGCGCTTCTCGAGGCAATTGAGGAAAATATGCCTTCTCATGAACGCTTGGAAGGCGACCCCCTGCTGCTCATTGCACGCTCATTTGATGTCAACAGGCCTGGCACCGAGTATGGCAAATTGGTTGGCGGAGTGCTGGGCGGCTCTCTGGTGAGGGGTAGTTTGAATGTGGATGATGAGATTGAGATACGCCCTGGCCGGCCTGTTCAGAAGCATGGAAAGGTTTCCCGGGAAAAGGTTACCACTAATATTGCAGCTCTTAGGGCAGGCAATGAGAATGTTTCAGAAGTGTTTCCCGGAGGTTCGGTGGGTGTGATGACTTCTCTGGACCCGGGAATTGTCAAGTCAGATGCGTTCATTGGCAATGTGGCGGGCCGCCCGGGCAAGCTTCCTCCGGTATGGGAAGAGTTCACTTTGGAAGTTAATTTGCTTGAACGCGTCGTTGGAGCAAGGGATGAGCTGGTTGTTGAGCCGATTAAGTCTAATGAAAATCTTATGCTTAACGTTAATTCTGCCGCTACTGTCGGCATTGTCACTTCCCTCAAGAAAAAGCTGCTGAAGTGCTCGCTGCGAATTCCGGTTTGTGCGGAACCTGATTCAAGGGTTACGATATCGAGACTGCTGGGCTCAAGATGGCGCCTTATTGGATACGGCATAATTAAGTCTTAGATTTCCTTGTGGCTTCCTTCACTTTCTCAAACGTCAGCTTTTCCACGAATTCCATGATTTTGTCCTTTCTGTCGTCATCTATGTTTATTTCGCTTAGAAACTCTGCCAGCTTTCTGTTTTTGCCGGGATCTGACTTCTTTTTTCTTGGCATATTGTTCAGGCAGCGCATTAATTTTATAAATCTATCCTATTCTGCATTGGAAGCATCAGGTAATGTCAAGTTGTGTGTCCTGCAATCCTGAGCTTGCCGATGCCTGCTTGGCTGATTTTTTTCTCCCCCCTTATTTTTTAAGGGGGGGAGAAAAAAATCGTGGAAGGATGCGACGGTTTTGCCACTTAACTTGAAATTACCGAAGCATCAAAAAGTTTTTAAAGGAGCGCAGCTTATAGGACGGTATGGCTTTTCTGGAATCATTCGCGGACAGCAGGTTGCTGCTTTTGGCTGCCGGACTGGTAGCTTTTTATCTTGGCTATCGCCTGTTTTCTGGCAGCAGGCCTCAAAGGCCTTATCAGGAGAAGATAAACAAGATTTTGACTGCTGACGAGTTTAAGGTTAAGGGCAGGTTTGAGTAGCTGTTTGGTTTCTCAGTGATGTTCGTCGTAGGAAACTGGCGGGAGTGGCGAAGTTGCCAGATGCGAAGATTCTTTCGAGGGGTAAAGGGGGCGCGTAAATAATTAAGAAACAGATGCGAGGCAATGTGCGGCTACTGCAGGAATTCCTGCACTGTTTTTTGATTGATGCATAGGATGTTGTGTTTTGCCTGTTTTTCCTTGAATTCCCGGTCCAGGGACAGCTGCACTTTGTTGTCTGCGAAGTGTTTTCTTATAGGAACTCCTTTTTCGAGCATGTTGGTTATGTACCCCCTGATTACGAAATCGTTTTCGCTTAATGAAAGCGCTATGTCTTCATACGTTATGGGCTGTTTTTCCGATGCTGTGTATAGCACAAGAAATATCTTTTTTTCTTTGTCGCTTAACTCTATCTGTGGCAGCTCAGTTTCTTCCTTCAGCGGGATTCCTGTCAATCTGGACATCCACGCTTCCAGCTGCTCAAGGCGCTGCACCACTCTGTTCAGCTTGTCGTCCACCGCTGCAATGTATTCGTAGTTTGCCTGTGCTTCGTTTGTGTTGTCGTTTATGCTTTCAAGATGGTCATCAAACTCTTCACGGATGCCTTTAACTGTTGTATCGAAAAGCTGCCTAAGCTTATCCACTTCAGACAAGTGTGTATTCAAAAAACTATTCACCTTACCACCCACTAATCTGCCTGCAGAAGCTGTTTATATAGTTTTCTGTGCTGCGGAATAAGTGTTGTGCTTGGTTATTTCCCATAGTTAAGTTTTAATAACTGTTGCTGTAACTAAGCAGCGTATGATTACCAAAAGCCAGCTCGCTATTCAGCTCTCAAAACTGAATGGCTTTGACCATCCTGATTTGATGTCAGAGCAGTATTCCACAGACTCTGAAGTGGCCGCTGATCTGCTGTGGATCGCTTATATGAATGGGGACATTCAGGGAAAGGTTATCGCTGATTTTGGCTGCGGCCCAGGCATACTTGGCATAGGGTGCCTGCTATTGGGGGCTAAGCTTGTTTATTTTGTTGATAAGGACCAGGCTGCACTGGAAATTGCCAAGTCCAATCTCGGCAGGTATGAGTTTGAAAATTTTGAAATGCTTAAAGCAGACGTAAAGGATGTGAATTTAATGGCTGATGTTGTTGTGCAGAACCCTCCTTTTGGCACAAAGGAGAAGCATGCTGACCGGCTTTTTTTGCTGAAGGCGTTTGAGACTGCAAGAACAGTTTATTCAATTCACAAGGCAGCCTCAGCTGATTTCATCAGCAGACTGGCAGACAAGGCGGGTTTTGAGCTGAGCAATGTGGTGCACGCAGTGTTCCCCCTCAAGCAGACGCACAGCTTCCACAAAAGCCGCATTCGCAGAATCAATGTGATTTTGGTCAGACTCGTAAGCTCATGACTTCTTCCTGGCAGCATCTTTCATGAGCGCATACTGCAGCGCCATAGTCAGTCTGCCTATAATCAGTCCGACAACAAAGACGAGTGCGTAAAGAAATGTTTCTTGCGCAGCCATGCAGCCAAATTGCATAAAGGGTTATTTAATGCTTTCTAAACTGGGTTCTGTTAACTTAATGTTGATGGATTCAACATAAAATTTCATTTTTGTTCACCTCATTTTATACAGAATTAACGGTTTGCAACTTAGTTGCCTTTTGTATCATGAATTTCCAATTCTCAACTTCAATATTCACTCCAGAGATTTTAGCTGGGGTATCGCCCTTAAGACTTTGATGTGGTCTTAAGAAATTATAGAAAACAAACCATCCATCAAGAAAGGTTTGTGCTGTTTCTTTACTTTTTAATCCTCGCATTGGTTTTAATCTGTCTTTAAGTGTTCCATGAAGCCTTTCAACAACATTATTTGTTTCTCTTGTTCTTATTCCGACTCTTCGTACCAATTCCACTTTATCCGCTTTATATCTGCTGTAAAACGTTTTCTTGAAAGCTTTCTCATAAGCCCATAACCCATCCGTCATTATTTTGTTTGGTCTCTCAGAAGCCCTTTCTTTTGCTTGATTAAGAATTGATAATGCTTCTTTTATCGTTCTTTCTCCGGATAGATGTGTAGCTACCATAAATTTGGTTTCATTATCTATCATCTCCCAAAACCACTTATAATCTCCATCACACTTTATCATAGTTTCATCAATGTGCCACTGTCCTGCCAGTTGTGGAGTTAAAGTATCTACAAATTCCTTAGCGAGAGCAGAGTATTTCATAACCCATTTCCAAATAGAAACTTGGCTTACTTTTATTTCAAAGATTTTTGCCATCTGTCTTTGAACCTTTCTTGTAGAAAGTCCTTCAAAATAGAGATCAAGAGAAGTAACTATCACATTTGATTTGGTTCTCATTTTGACGAAGTTATCATTATCAACAAATTTGTGCTTACAAGTTTTACAAAAGTAACACTGCTTTCCTTGAGATTTTCCAAATTTCACGGTTTCTGTTGATTGGCAATATTTGCAGTTCATTTTATATCACTTATATATCATTTATGATATATTTATATCATATCTAGTATATAAATATTTCGTTAGTATAGTATATAAGATATACAGGAGTATCGAAAAGTATATAAATAAGACTTATATAATAATTAAATATGAAACGAATACTATTAAGCCTTCCAGATGGAACATGGAAAATTATCGAGAAAAAGTTAAAAGGCAAGCTTGGTGACAAAGAGTCAGAATTAGTTAGAAACATTGTTATTGCTTACTTGTCTGAAAAAGGCTATTTTGAAGAGGAGAAGTAGCATGGTTGATAAAGAGATTAAAGAACTAAAAGAGGATATAGAAACCCTCGAGAATATGTTTTCTGCGTTAGTTGATATTCTAGAAAAGAAGAAAATCATTTCAGATAAAGAATTAGATGACCAAATTAAGAAGAAAATTAATGAAACACAAAGACTTAGAAAATTCGAGGGATTGAAATGAAGAAAAGAAAACAAACAAAGGTTTTGTTGCCGTTTTCGCTGAAAAACGCATTAATCTTAATAGCTGTGCTTGTTATTTTTTCTGCAGGGATTTTTCAAATCTCCAAAAATCAAGACTCAAAGATTACTGGTTATGCCATATCAGAAAATCCTGAACAGCCAGCCGCACAGTCAAGCACTGCATCAATTCCGGAAACAGATGTTGTAGTATGGCAGGGGCAATACTTTAAAGGAACTGAATTTCAAACAGGCACTTTTGATTTTAACTTTACTGTTTACGACGCTAAAGTTGGGGGGGGCATGCTATTCTAATGTAACTCAGCTGACAACTGGTAGTTTCGGGGAATGGAACACAGAGCAACAGGGAGTGAATTCTGCCTGTAATGATGTTGCTAAAAGTTATTTTCTAGAAGTAAGCATAGATGGAGAAAAACAACTTCCGAGAAGAAGGCTGACAGTATTCAACTTTTTAAGAAAAGATGTTGATGAAATGACTATTAGTTCATTTGAAGCAGAGGTTATAAAAGTAAGAACAGGATTTAAAGACCTTAACAAAGCAATATGGCAGTCTAAATTAAATTATGCCCGAGAATTTGCAAATACTACCTTAATAGCACAACAAGAGCTTGCCTTAAAATTGATCAATACTACTACTACTACTGGTGAAAGCATTGAATATAAAATAATAAAATTACAGCAAGCAGGTGAGCAGGCAAAAACAATGATACAATCTGAGTTTATAATCGCCCAAGGAAAAATACTCGAAGCTAAAAGATTAGCATTACTTAATGGAGAAAAACCCGAAGATTTAGCAGAAATTGAAGCAGAAGCGAATTTACATTTAATTATATTAAATCTTACAGCACAGCAACAAGCTATCATAGTTGAACGAGCATTAAACAATTCCATAACAGAAGCTATAAATTCTGATGATGGGATAAGATTTTGTTTGAGCAACGGAACTAATTGTATGCCCCAAAATCCTTTTGATCAGGTATTAAATACAACTTCAAATGTTGCTTTTAATAATGTAACAGCCAGTACTGGATTTTTCAGTTTTTTAGGAAGCTTAGCAAACAGAATAACCAAACTATTTGTTCAGGATATTGATGCAAGTAGGGATGTGACTATTGGGAGGAACTTAGAAGTAGATGGTAATGTAAAAATAAATGGTACTCTAGAAATGCCGGGAAATTTAGAAGTTGGAGGAAATTTAGAAGTTGGAGGAAATTTAGAAGTTGGAGGTTGTATTGAATACAATGGTGGTTCTTTAGGAGAGTGTATTTAAAATGAGATTTATTATTCTTATAGTAATTTCTTTATTATTTCTTCCTTTAGTTTATGCAGAAACAACTTTCTTTGATCAAGATGATGCTTTTATTATTGGGCCAGTTGGTAAACAAAACCCAAACCAACAGCAATCAGCACCAGTGGCACCAATGGGTGGTGGCTGTACGTATAAATGGAACTGCACAAATTGGAGTATATGTCTTCCATCAGGAAAACAAACAAGAAATTGCACCAATATCGGCACTTGTTCTAAAACATATAAATCCCCCGAGATAATGCAAAACTGCACTTATGTTGCTCCAGAAAAAGCTGATGGAGAGAAAGAACCAATAGAGGAAAAAGAAACACCAATTCAAGAAGATCGTGAAAAAACAGAAGGTCTGCAACAAAACTACACTATATTTCAGGTTATTGGAGTTACAATTGTTATTATTCTAACTGGGATTGTGTATAATTATTTTATTAAGAGACTAAAAAAGAACTGATTCTCTTCGTTTAGTCATTATAATATTCGTTTTTGAAAAGTTTATCAACATTAAGTTAACAGAACCCTAAACTGTGGCAGCATCAGGTGCGTCTATTCCCGCTGCCTGCGCACGCCGCATATCTGCTCCCGCATATAGTTTGCTGTTTGATTGCAACTGCGCCCTATTTCCTCCCCCTTAACTTTCGAAGGGGGAGGGCGCAGAGAGAAATGGTTTTGTTGCGAAGCTGGAAAGAACAAAAAGCGGGCAGCGGAACACGCACTGGCATTAAGTAATGGAAGACATAAGTAATGCATAGGAAATGCTATGCCTTCCAAACTTTAATTGAGGAGAATAAATATGCGAAACTATTGTCCTCAATCAAAGAACAGAAACGCTTTTATAATACCTCTTTACTTCTCCGAGATATGGAACTGGAAGTTATTGAGGATTCGGGCAGCAGGTTTGTTGCCGATATTAAGGGCGCCAGTCACACTCTTTGCAACGCTTTGAAGAATGAGCTGTGGAATAATGAAAGCGTAAAGGTTGCCACTTACATGATTAGGCATCCTCTTACCGGCGTTCCCAGGTTTACAGTTGAAACTGAGGGGAATGCCAAGGCGAGGAAAGCGCTGGCTGATGCTGCTGCCAGGCTTGCAGATACTGCTTCCAAGCTGAAGAAGGAGTTTAAGAAGGTTAAGTGAGTTTCACCGCTGCTTTTTGGTTTTTGTTGAGGATTTTTTCAGTTTCCAGCTTTGTCATTAGTGAATCCATTTTAATTAGTTCCTTGACCCAAGGATTTTTTGCATTCAGTCTGTACAGTTTGGCGTTTCCAATCTTTCGTGTTGGCTCTACAATCTCCTTCTCTGCCAGTTTTGGCCACAACTCGGAGAAGGCTGTCCACCCTACACCGGCGTTTTTGGCTATTTCTGTCATGCTGTAGTCCATGTCCCTGCCTTCTATCAAAAAGTCCAGCACTCTTATCAGAGGGTAATCTCCGAAGTATTCTGTAAATGCGCTTTTTTCTTCCATTTTAGGCGTATATCTGTCATTGATTAATTAACTGATTAATTAACCGATTACATATATTTAAATGTTTCCATTTTAAGAAGCTTAATTAATAAAACGAAAATTATTAATATGAGTGCTCCTTTTTAGAGATGATGGATGAAAGATTGGTTATAAAGAAATTTATCATAAGGAAGCTTTACAGGCATCGCATGTGGCTGCACAAGCATACAAACATAAATAATCTTCCTAAGGGCTTATCCAATGAATTGAGAAATTCTAAAGAAATCAAGAAAGCTGTTAAGGAGTTGCTCAGCGAGAATATTTTGCTGGCAAAGCCCACAAGTTATGGACTGGAAGTAAGTTTGAATCCGAAGAAGATTAGGGAGATAGAAGCTTTGGCAGAGTAAGCCAATCTATAGCGACCGACATTAGTTTTGCACAATGCCATCAGTCGCTATATCAGGAAGACACAACTATTTTGCATAATTATGGCAAATGACACAAATCTTTACACATGGATATGTCATTTGCTTATTACGAACGGACAACTATTTGCATGAAAACTATTGTCCGTGAGGGTAATGTCAAGTTGTGTGTCCTGCAATCCTGAGCTTGCCGATGCCTGCTTGGCTGATTTTTTTCTCCCCCCTTATTTTTTAAGGGGGGGAGAAAAAAATCAGGGAAGGATGCGACAGTTTTGCCACTTAACTTGAAATTACCGTCCGTGAGTATACTTGTGTCTTCCGCTATAATTTCCTTTTCTCCTCCCAATAATTTAAAGGAGGATAGAAAAGGAAAATATCTGAGCATAGCATGCATAAACAAAAAAGAATTTATACTGATTTGTTCAATTTGCAGCTATGGCTGCTTTTACAGCTCAGTTGGGTAAAGAACTTCTTGCCATTGCGCGCAGCGCTGTTGAGGCTGCTTTTTCCAACAGGAATCTGCGGCTTGGCGATGATGTCAGGAAGCGGTTGTCCTTTGATGCCGGCGTGTTTGTCAACCTTTATCTGCGAAACGAGCTTCGCGGCAGCTTTGGCTATCTTCCAGGCACGTATCAGCTTGCTGACGGAATTAAGCGCGCTGCGCGCGGCGCTGCTTTTATGGATTCCCGTTTTTCGCAGCTGACCGAGGATGAATTCAAAAAGGTCAGGTTTGAGGTTGTTTTGATTGACAGGCTGCTGCCGCTGAAGGTTAAGCGGCCTGAAGATTATTTTAAGAAGATTGATTCCAAGAAGCACGGGCTGTTCATCAGTTACGGGCCTTTCAGGGCTACGCAGCTTCCGATGTTTGCAGCGCAGAGGGGCATGTCTGCCCGCGATTATCTGGAAAAGACCATTGAGAAATCCGGCCTGGCTCCTGAAAGCTGGTCCAATCCGCGGCTGAAGGTTTTTGTTTTTGGGATTAGGTGTTTTACGGAAAAATCCTGACCGGCTTCTGACATGGCTTGCGCCCTTTCGCGGGGGAATGCCGTCAAGAAAGGCGCGTTCTACTTCGACCCTCCAGAGAAGTATTTTGCAGCGCCTCCCACCGCCCTGATTTCTGAGATGGGTTTGGTTCTCAGTTTTTGCACGTGTTCGTGCCTTGCTTTTGCCGAATGGTTCTGGGAATCCCACGGTGTGCCGGGCGTTCTGCCGGCTTTTTGCGCCTGCTCAACAGTGTACGATGCCTTCGATTCTACTTCTGTGCCGAGTTGGTCTATTTTGACCTGCGCTTCAACAGTTGATGTCTGGCTTGATGTGATGGTGTCACCCAAGACTTTTATTGCTTCGCCGGCAACTTCCATGCTTTCCTCCCCTGCCAGGGCTCCTGCCAGGACTGAGTATGTTATTGCCTGCTGCTCTGCCAGCAGCTCTAAATGGGTTACAGCGCCGTTATGCTTGTGTATCAGCCCCATAACTTCGAGTTGCTTGTAACCTATGTGCCGAACAGATTCGGTGTGGTATGCTATGCGCTGGTCAAGCCCCTGGATTGCGCTGACTACAGCCATTCTTTCAAGGTCTATGCTGCCGTCCTGCAGCAGGGCTTCTGCCCACCCGCTGCCTGACCCTTTTAATTTCTTTTCCTGGCTGCACAGGTTGTTCCGCTCTCCCTGAAGTTCCTCCAGGGTGGCTTCAAGCCGGCTGTACTCCTGCATTTCACTGTCCAGGCTGCTGGCTGCATTTTGGCGGTAGCTTTCAAGCTCTGCATAGGTGCGCTTCAGGTCTGTCCTCGCCTGCTTTACACTTCCTATAAGCTGCTTTGTTATTGCTCCCTGGTTGAGCACGATTTGTACCATGTCGTCGTTGTAGTATGCCCCTTCAACTCCAAAGCTTCCGTCTGCGGTCGTCATCATCATTTTCTTGGCTTTATAGACCAGTCCGTGCACAAGGCTTTTTCTTGCTTCAAATCTTTCCTGCAGGTGCCCCTGATACCTCACCAGCATCTTCATAAGGCTGTCTGCCTTTTCCGGATATTTTCCCGGCACTTTCTGCAGCTGGATTCTGGATTCGTGGTCTGCCAGTGCCTGGTAGTACGGAGCTACTCTGCTCTGCCCCTCCCCCGGCTCTTCAGTTGCTTCTTCAGTTGCTATCATTTGAAGCACCTCCGTCATAGTTTTCAATCATCCTTTCAAGCCCTGCCATGAATATCCTTTTTTGCGCGTCAAGCTGCAGGCTGCTGAAGTCGCGCTCCACCAAAGCTGAGCGCGTTTCAGAATCCATGCTTCGCCAGTGGTAGTTTGCATCCCCCACCAGCGGGCCGAATGGCCCTTCCCTTACAGGGAATACCGCCTTTGCTTCGCCGTTGTCGTAATTTATGTAGAGCTCTGCGTTGCCTTTTTCGTTGACAGGGCTTTCAAACGCCACGTACTTTGCATTTACAAATCCCGGCTCTGTCGGCGATGCTGTTTTGCTGAAGGGGTTTCCGACTGCAACCGCAGTGTATAAAACCATTGCCGCAGACGCTAAGAATATAGAGCCCCTTACTATCGGCGTAACCAAACTTTGTTGTCTCATTTTTGACCACCTCAAATTTTTGTAAAGTCTTTCAGGTAAGCAAAATTAATATGTCTTTGCCCGCTTTTTCCGGAAGCTTTTCGGCGATTCCGGAAATTCCTGCAATTTTTCCGTAAATTCTGAAAAAAAGAAGGCAGCCCTCCGGAAAGTTTCCGGTTCTTCCGGAAGATTTCCGGCATTTTTGGGGCATTTTGCTTTTTTTGTGAAGAAAATGACAAATTTATTAAATCCGGATATTTTGCGTTGCTTCATGGACGATGCGTTCAGGGATGAAGTTGTCAGGCTGCTCGGCAAAGCAGTTAAGCTCAGCGCTGATGAGATTGCCAGGCTTATTGAGACTCCTCAGCAGGACTTTGGCGATTACGCTTTTCCGTGCTTTGTTCTTGCCAAAAGCATGCGCAAGCCGCCTCAGGAAATTGCCCGGGAGGTTGCCGGAAAAATCAGGGCTGCAGGAGCGATTGCAAAAATCGCAGCCAATGGCCCGTACGTTAATTTTTTTGTCAGCCCTTCTGCCAGTGCAGGCAGCGCTATTGCTGCTGTCAGCAGGCAGAAAGAAAATTATGGCAGAAGTAAAAGCAGCGGCAAAACTGTCATGGTTGAATTCTTCGACGCCAACACCCACAAAGCAGTGCACATCGGCCACATCCGCAATGTTTGTTTAGGTGAAGCGTTGTGCCGCATTCTGGAATTTGTCGGAAACAAAGTTATCCGCGTAAACTATCAGGGCGACATTGGTCCGCACGTTGCCAGGTGTTTGTGGGGGTTGATGAACCTTAACATCGCTCCAGAAGCCAACCGTCTCAGGTATTACGGCAAAGTTTATGCTGCTGCCAGCAAAAAAATTGATGGCAGCGAGAAGCTTGAGGCAGAAGCCAGGGGCATTTTGCTGAAAATCTACAGCGGCGATAAAAAGCTTAATGCTTTGTGGAAAAAAACGCGCAAAGACTGCCTTGACCAGTTTGATGGGATGTACAGGGACTTCGGTGTTAAGTACGACAATTTTTATTTTGAAAGCGGGATGGAGTTTCCTGCACGGGAAATTTCCAGGCAGCTTGTCAAGGCAGGCATTGCCGTAGAAAGTGACGGCGCCATCATTATGGATTTGAAGCCCTACAATCTTGGCGTGTTCGTGCTGCTGACTAAGGATGGCACTGCGCTTTATTCGTCAAAGGATATTGCTCTCGCCAAGGAGAAGATGCTGCAGTACAGGCTTGACAAGTCCATCCACGTTGTCGGCAAAGAGCAGGAGCTTCACTTTAAGCAGCTTTTCAAGACTCTTGAGCTCATCGGCCACAAGGATTTTGCTGAAAAATCCTATCATCTTATCTACGGGCTTGTGATGCTGCCGCATGGCAAGATGTCTTCAAGGGCAGGCAGCGTGGTGTATTATGATGATTTAAGAGACGAGCTTTTGGAGCTTTCAATGAAAGAAGTAAAAAAACGCCATAAAGACTGGAGCAAAGCGCAGATTGGGCAGACTGCGAAGAGCATTGCCTTTGCTGCCTTAAAGCTCGGCATGGTTTACCGCGACAATGAAAAAGAGCTGGTGTTTGACTGGGAGCATGCAATTAATTTTGAAGGCGAAACAGGGCCTTATGTTCAGTATGCGCATGCACGCATCTGCTCAATCCTTGCCAGGCACGGGAAAAAAGTTCCTGCTGCTGCAAATTTTGACTTGCTGAAAGAAAAAGAAGAGCGGCTGCTAATCCGATTATTGTCGCAATTCCCGTCAGTTGTGCAGGATGCTGCCAGAAATTATAAGCCCATACTTGTGGCAAGGTACCTTCTTGATTTGTCGCAGGCATTCAACAACTATTATCATCAGCACGCTGTTTTGACAGCAGAAAAGGAAACAAAAAAAGCGCGGCTGTCATTGATAGCTGCTGTGCAGCAGGTTTTGAAGAATGGTTTGAATCTGCTTGCGATTGATGCGCCTCAGAAGATGTGAAGGCTTGCCAGGCACCGTAGCCAAGCCATTCCCTATGTGCTGACTGCAGCGGTACAAAGAGACCTCCTTCACCGCCCAAAAGCACCGCAACCATTAAGTACCGAAACCCGACTCTTTTTAGAGTATGGCTCGTAAGGTATTTTCTCTTGACGAGATGATGGAAAGGGAGCATTTTGTTTTTGTGGATACAAGCGGGTTGCTGGCGTTCATGGATGGGAGTGTGGTTGAGTTTATCAAAACTCAGGGCCATGTAAGCCAGTTGGACCTGCGTGAATTGGAGAAGGCTGTCGAACAAATTAAGGCTGCCTGCGATTACATGAAACGCGATGATGTATATACCCTGCCCGAAGTGACAGAGGAAATTAAAAATGGCAAAACTATTGTGAATAGGCGCGTTAAGTCTATATGGTTCCCCGAACCAGAAGGATACCGCGGTAATGAGCCATTTGATTACAGATACATGCTGAAAAGAAAAGTTGCTGTTGTTTCGGTTCAGAAAGGATTCGAGCGCCTCGCGAAGCTGTCAAAGAAAGCAGAGTTGAAGGAACTTCAAACCGATTTAAGACCGATGCAGGTTGTGTGCGCACTCGTTTCCAGTTATGCTCAGTCAAAAATTGATTACAGCGCTATTCGGTATGGCAAGCATGTAAATAAGGGAGGTATGCAGGGTGGAGCGTCTGGACATGAGCATCCGCCTTGGATGAGTTTGTATGAGCATCTGGCAGGAATTCCTGACAATTTTCTGACGAACCCTGACGGCATCCTTTTAACAGATGAGGCGCTCGTAGCAGCTGCCCTGACTTTATCCCGGTTTAAGCGCACGCCTGCCTGCATACTGACAAGGGATTCTGACATAAGCCAGATACTCAACGACGTCATCAGTTATGCGGCTGCTATTGATGAACGGGTTGCGGGAAACGGCGGAGTGAAATTGAGCAGTGTACTGGCTGCCAGTCCTGTGCGGGTCTATTTTGTCAGGGGTAAGGGGCAGGTAGAGCTTGCGGCTGACAGCAGCAAACCGATTTTGCATCGGTGGACTAACGCAATGGCGGGGAATGCGCCGATAGAGATGGCAGAATGCATAGCAGAATACGCAGGACAATTGGCGATGTAAGCTGTGCGCATGCTGCATCCTGATTCAGCAGCGTTAACGGCTACTGCTTCCACTGCTGCCTCCACGCTGCTTCCGCTGCCGCTGCAAAAAGTCAAAAATACGCAACACGCAGATTGAACAATACGTGAGCAGCGATATATATTTAAACAACGAAGCCTTATTCTAAGCTATGCCAGAAAAATTCAGGTCAACAAAGGAGCTTAAGGTTTCCAGCAGCATAATTGAGCAGGTTATCGGTCAGGAAAACGCTGTCAACATCATCAGGAAAGCCGCCCGGCAGAGAAGGCATGTTTTGCTGATTGGCGAGCCCGGCACTGGAAAAAGTTTGCTTGGTCTTGGCTTGGCTGAGCTTTTGCCGAAGGAAAACCTTGCTGACATTGTTGCTTTCTCCAATCCCAATGACGAGAACCAGCCGATGATTAGGGTTATGCCTGCTGGAGATGGCAGGGGGATGGTTGCGCAGGCCCGGGCAGAGTCCGGCGGTTTTTTCAAAAACCAGAACATCATAATGTTTGTTCTGCTTATCCTTGCCCTGATAACTCCGTGGTGGGCGTTTAATCATTATTCAAAAATCGGCGGTCCCTTGCTTGGCGGCCTGATGTTCCTCGCTTTTTTTATCGGCGGCATTGTTTTCCTTGCAAGCTTTGTTTTGTTCCTTAATTTCAGCAGGCGCATGGAGGGCCGAGGCAGAGCGCCGAAAGTCATTGTGGACAGTTTCCACAAAAAGCAGGCGCCTTTCCTTGATGCCACTGGCGCGCATGCCGGCGCACTTTTAGGCGATGTGCTTCATGACCCGTTCCAAACTTTTTGCCCTCAACAAGCAGTGACAAAAGTTGGTGATGGCTGTAGTGTTAATGTTGAAATCAACAAAGAGATAGATAGTCTATTCAAGAGAAATAAAGATAAGATACTCAAAAAAGAGGCTAACGGCTACCAAGCGATTCATCTCGACAAAAACGAGTTCTTTGTTTTAGGTGAAACAAATGGTTCTGTTTCTCCAGTTGAAGTTTTATCATCAAACCAGTATGTTCATGACGGTCCGATGATAAAACTTTCAATCGATGGAAACAGAGAACTTGTCGTCACACCAGAACACAAAATAGCTGTTTGGAGAAACGGGAAAATTGAATACGTTGAAGCGCAAAACATTAAAGAAAATGAAGAAATTGTTGCGGACGCTAAAGACATTATAATTGATGAGCAAGACATAATTAACACTTATGATAAACATCAGCAAGAGCAATGCGAGCTCTACTACCAATATCAACAGATTAAATCACTACAACCATCGTGGGGTTATAAGAGAATTGCCAAAGCAATGGGACAAAAAATTGGAAAAACCAGATGGTGGCATGCGGGCAAACACATGCCAGTACCTCTTCAGACTGCTAATTGGCTTAAGGAACGAGGAGTGTTGCCTTTTAAAACAGATAATCCTAAATTGCCGTTAATTGCGAAAGTTCTCGGAGCCACATTTGGTGACGGGGGAATATTTGAAAATTTAAATGGCATCTTCCTTTCAAGTTCTGAAAAAGAGGCGGTTAAGGAATTTGGCAGCGATTTAGAAGGGATCTTTAGGTTGAACAAAGATGAAAACTCAAGAATTATCGAAAGTGGGGAATACGGTCATTCCTGGTGTTATCAGAATACGAATAGAAACCTAATAAGATTCTTTTTAGCTTTAGGTGCCCCTAAAGGGAATAAAACGCATCTCGAATTAGTGATTCCTGGCTGGGTTAAGCTTAGCAAGGATATGGAAGATGAGTTTTATGGGTCTTTCTTGGGAGGGGAAATGGGCACCCCCATCATTCATAAGCGCGGAAATTATTTGACATCTCTGGAAGTGGGGATAACTGGTCGGCCGAGTCTTAGAGATAACAGAATTCAATTCTTGAACGAGTTAGCAGATTATCTAAAAAGAAACAGAGTAAGTACGACGTCGATCTACGAAGGAAGGACTAAGTCATCTGGCTTAGTTTTTAGATTGCAAATTGAAAAGAAAATAGATAATGTTATTTTGTTTTTAGCAAATATAAAAATCGGTTATTGCAAATACAAAAGAGCCAGATTGTACACGGCGCTGGGAGAATGGGCAATGCTTAAGAAAAATAAATATTACGAACTGCTTAAGAAAGGTTACGGTGCAGAGCGTGCAATGGGCATTCTAAATTTAACGCCAAATTCGCTATACTTGCTGCTCAACCACTTCGGCCCGAAGGTGGAGGCAACAGCATGAAAGCGACAAAAAGCTTTCCCCTGACAAGAACGCAACGAAGAAAATATGTTATGCCAACCAAGAGAGATTACGAAATACTTGAGAAGGTTAAACAGCTTGAAAAGTTAAAATTGACAAAAAAAGGATGAAAACGTCGTATGGCTGATAAAGACGCAGCTGGAGCGGGATTGGAGGAAACACCTCTTGCTTGAATTAAATAAGCTTTTGAGAAGGCACAGGAAAAAATGAAACTTGCACGGCAGAAAATAACAAAAGTGGAGCGCATCCATTACAAAGGTAAATTGTACAACGTAACTACCTCATCAGGCAACGTAATAGTCAATGGTGTGTTGTGCAAGAATTCTGGCGGTTTAGGAACGCCCGCCCACGAGCGCATTGTCGCAGGCATGATTCACAAAGCCCACCTTGGTGTTTTGTTTATTGATGAAATCGCTACGCTTGAGCCGGCCACTCAGCAGGAGCTTCTTACTGCTTTGCAGGAAGGCAAATATTCAATTACCGGGCAGTCTGAGCGCAGCGCAGGCGCCATGGTGAGGACAGAGCCTGTGCCCTGCAATTTTGTGTTGGTAGCTGCAGGCAACGCAGAGACTGTTTCTCATATGCATCCTGCTTTGCGCAGCAGGATTCGCGGCTATGGTTATGAAGTTTATATGAAAGACACCATGCCTGACACTCCTGCCAACCGCGACCTTATTGCGCGTTTTGTTGCCCAGGAAGTAGTTAAGGACAAGAAGATTCCGCACTTTTCTTACGAAGCTGTGCAGACTATCATTACTGAGGCGAAGAAACGCGGTAACCGAAAAGGCCACTTAACTTTGCTTTTCCGCGACCTGGGCGGCTTAATCAGGGCTGCCGGAGACCTGGCTTTGGAAGAAAAATCCGGTTTGGTGGAAAAGAAGCACGTTCTTAATGCCCGCGCCATAGCCCGCACTCTGGAGCAGCAGATGGCTGACAAGATTATCGAGCACCGCAAGGAGTATGAGGTTATAATTACAGAGGGCAGGCAGGTTGGCCGGGTTAACGGGCTTGCTGTGCTGGGCTCAGGCAGCGGCTATTCAGGCATTATTTTGCCTATAGAAGCTGAAGTTACGCCCGGCGGCGAGGAGCGCGAAATTATTGCGACAGGAAAGCTCGGCGATATTGCAAAGGAGGCAGTGAAGAATGTTTCTGCCATTATCAAGCGCTACTTTGGAGAGGATATAAAGAAGAAGCATGACTTGTACGTTCAGTTTTTGCAGACTTATGAGGGTGTGGAAGGCGATTCAGCAAGCATTGCTGTTGCCACTGCCATAATTTCTGCTCTGAAAAAAGTTCCGATTAAGCAGGACTATGCTATGACAGGCAGCTTGTCTGTACGCGGCGAGGTGCTGCCTGTTGGCGGCGTTTCTTCCAAGGTTGAAGCAGCGCTGGAGGCAGGGATAAAAAATGTGATAGTGCCGAAATCCAACCTGAAAGACATAATCCTTGACCCTGCCAAGCGCAGCAAAATCCGGATTATCCCGGTGGAAAAGATTGGAGACGTGCTCAAAGCAGCATTATACTGGAAAGGCAAGGAAGCTATTCTCAGGAAGATTGCAGCTGCAAGCGCCTAGTAGAGCAACTGGGAAGCCAATTCCCTTAAATGTTCTGCCATGGACTTGTAGTCATGCCCCGTTTCCGGCTTCATGCCTTCAGAACTTAGCAGATGATGACTCCGTCCTTCTATGTCTATCCTGAAATCTCTCTCCCGTTTGGCTCGCTCGTAGTGCACGGCAGACTCAGCTGCCAGCGCCCTGCTGAGGGCTTGGTGCCTGTTTGTCCACGATGCCGCTGTCAATGCTTTGGCAATACTACCGTGCTTTTTGGTAACGTCATAATACGCAATGCGCATTTCTAAAATCTGGTCAAATCTGATTTTGTATGCTCCCAGCATTTTTTTGGCATCCGGACTGACAAAATCGTCCAGGCTTTTTATGACTGCGCCCTGCGGAAGTTCTGGCATGCAGGGCAGGATTACAAGCTCTTATTTAAACCTTTTGCCCATTTTCACTTGATAATGGTAATAAAAGTTTTTATAGATTGGGTTTCTTAAGCTGTAAAAAGGGGTTTATAGTTAAACAAAAGGGGTGATTACATGCCGGTTGGATATTTAGAAACTACAGGTCTGGCTTTGCTGGATCCGTTGACTCAGTTGTGGAACAAATTTGTTGAGGTTATTCCGGGAATTCTTGCAGCAAGCGTTGTTATTGTTGTCGGCTACATAATTGCGGCAGCGTTCGGGCTTGTTTTCCACAGGTTTTTGGAAGCTATTAAAGTTGATGAGCACCTAAAAAAAGCAGGACTCTCGCATTCCATAGGATTTATTAATCTTGCAAATTTGGGCGGAGCAATGCTGAAGTGGTATGTGTTTGCGCTGTTTATAGTGCAGGCAGCCAGCTTCCTGCGCCTGGGGATATTGTCGGATCAGCTTGTCAAATTGGCTGGTTGGCTGCCAAGCCTGTTTGCAGCAGTGATTATCATGCTTGTCGGCCTGATACTTTCTGACATGGTTGCTGACCGCATGCTTCACGCCAAGCGAAAGGGCGTAAGGATTGCAAGCGGGATAGTAAGATGGTTTGCAATCATCTTCGTTGCCCTCATTGCCATAGAAAAAATAGGCATTAATGTCGCCTTTGCCACAAACGCATTCCTCATACTGATTGGAGGCGTTGCATTGGGCGCAGCAATAGCACTTGGCCTGGGCTTCGGATTTGCGCTTAAGGACGAAGCAAAGGGCATGGTAAAGCAGCTTAAGAAGAACTGGTAAGTTCTTCTTTTTTTCTTAATTATTTTTAATTTATTTAGTATGCGCTTTTAATCAGTATCTCCGATTGAGCCGGGGCGGTGCGTGCTGCTGCTTGCTGTCCCGCTGCTACCCTAAATATTCAGGGGAGGTAAAAAAGCAGCGGAAAGTAATGAGAAAGGCTGCAAAATGGAATAGAAGCAGCGTTTTTTGGGCGGAGTGTTCAGTTAAAAGGCTTAATCCCACCGCAAACTATTTATAACACCCTTCCAATTAGTCAGTCATGGAAATAATTCTGCAGAAAAGGCCCAAGAATGTTACGATTATTCAGGGCTTCCCCGGCATAGGCATGGTTGGCGCTATTGCTGCTGAGTTCCTTATTCAGCACCTGGACTCTGAGCTTATCGGCAAGATTATTCTTGATAAAACTCCTCCGCTTGTTGCAGTTCATCAGGGAAAGCTTATCGAGCCCTTCAGCATCTACTACAACCGGAAATATAATTTAATGATTATTCACTCCATCATTGCCACGCCGGGCGCTGAGTGGCAGCTGGCTGAAGCTGTCGTTGGCTTGGCTAATGACCTGAAGGCAAAGGAGATTATCAGCTTGGAAGGGATTGGCTCTGCAACCGAAACCGAAACATCCAAAACTTTGTACTACAGCCGCTCCAGAAGGCTTCAAAACCTGCTGAAGAAGGCAAAGATTGAGCAGCTCAGCGAAGGCATCATAATCGGGCAGACGTCTGCTCTGCTCGTAAAAGCCGATGTAACCCCTGTCAGCTGCATTTTTGCCGAGACCCACACCAATCTGCCTGACAGCAAGGCAGCGGCCGAGTTGATTAAAGCTCTGGATGCTGTTCTCGGCCTGAAAATAGATTACAAGCCGCTGCTTCAGGTAGCTGCCCAGTTTGAGGAGAAGTTCAGGGGAATCATGGTGCAGAGCGAGAAGGCAAGGGACCTTCAGGAAAAGAAGCAGATGAGTTATGTGGGCTGATTAACAAAAGGGTTTATGACTTTTATCCCCTCTATCTTCTCAAATGCCTTATCTTCTGTGTATATGGTTGTTATGCCGTGCTCTTTCATTACAGAAGCTATGAGGCAGTCCCAGTAGCTTGCTTTTGACGATTTTTTAATTTCCAGCGCGTCAAGGACATTATTGACCTTAATTCCGAATATTTCAAGCTCTGGTAGCGATGTCAACTCGCTGATAATTTCCCCTGCCTCCTCAACTGAAAGCGGCGTAGCGACTACGCTGTGTTTTTTCTCTGCAGTTACATTCACGAAGAATTCCGAGAGTATCTGCGTTGACAACGCCGCCTTAACTTTTCCTTCCACAATATTCTCAAGCAGTTCCGATGCCGATTGATGCTTAAGACTCTCTGCAGCCTCAAAGGCATACACCAACACGTTTGAGTCAAGCATGCAAAGATTAGTGCCTGTCATAGAGCGCATCACGATCGAACCCGCCTTTCCAAACGCCTAACTTGTATCCTTTCCTTATTCGATAAAGCAGCCGTTTCTTAATAGAGTCCTGCTCCTTTTCCCTAACGTATTTTTTCATATTATCAGTTATTGCGTCGCCAAGAAATCCCTTTTTTCCATTTCTTTCCTTAGCGGCAATCCTTCTGAAGCGCTCATACACTTCATCATCCACGTTGACGGTTATTGTAGCCATAGATAGTATGTAGAAACAGTAAATATTTAAATATTTCTGTTTTGTATTTATAAAACCGGAAAGGTCTCACTTTCTCGCATGGTGCCTAAAATGTTTTTTGGAAAAATTGGGATTTTTCGGTCATTGAATCATTAAAAACCGTAAAAAATCTGCACTTTGATATTACTAAAAAGTATAGTAAATAACTAAAAGTTATAATAGTTATTTTTATTAAATATTTTAAGATATAATTAAATATTATGATATGAGTCCGGCCCTGTCCAAATCAGCGGCTGCTGCATGCACCTGGCTTTTTCAGTTAAGTTTTTATCTGGCGCAGCTTTATGCCGCTTTATGGCAGGAATTGTTGTTTACGACGACAAGTGCAGCGCTTGCACGGCTTTCGGGACGTGGGGCAGGCTTAAAGGCATCGGCTACAGCACGAAAGCAGCTAAGAAACTGATGGCAGCCCAGTTCGGAGAGGATTACGGCTTTGCATTGATGCTTTTTACCGATAAAAAAGTTTATTGGGGCAGCGCAGCAGCCGCAGAAATCACGAGGCAAAGCTACTCCTCCTTCATCGGCAGGACTTTCAATCTGCTGATTCATGCAGTGTATCCGCCTTTTTTGGCTGCCCTGACTTTTATTCTCCGTCGGAAAACGCTGCCCCATCCTCCGAGGTTCAGGCATAAGAAGCTGCCGGAGAGCGGAAGCATGCTCCTTACAGTCAAGGCGCGCAAAGAATTCAGCCGGCTGGCTGTGTAGTAAAAATTAATGCTCTTTTTCCCGGCTTATTTTGTGTCACCATTCAATAAGCAGGAGAGCCGTGCGAGAATGGGTTGGCGAAGGAGATTTTCTACGGCAGTCCGAGGACAAAAAAACTTAAATATTGACTGAAGTTCCTGCTTTGCATGGCTCTTGACGAATGGCTCAGACAGCTTTCAGACGAGCAGAAATTCCTTCACAGAGGAGAACTGATTTACGAGCAGCCGGGCGTTGAGGAGTTCGTTAAACAACTGCTGAACCGGTTGGTAAAAACTGGCGTGCTATCCCGTAAAACAGCCACCCTTGAGTCTGTTTTCCTGCTTATGGCACACCATGCCCAGGGATCTGACACATATGCCCGGCAGCTTCTGGGAAAACCTAAAGATGATGATTATAAAGGACAAGAACATGTATTCAATTTAACCAGGGCTGTAGATGGCGCTTTAGGAGGAAACGCCATTTTGCGGGAATATCTTATCACAAGCACGCCCGAAAAAAGGGGTGTGTTTTCTGCCGCTGCAGGTTACCAAACTCTGCGTTTCATTATTTTCAAGAGAATTGCAGGAAATGAGCAGCTTAAACTGCCCATGAGCATCCTTCCGAGAAGGGCAGTGCCTCATGGTACTTCACTCAACGACCTCGGCTTCTAAATTAGGCTGGTGATGCCCTGCAGATTTGATGTTTTTGCTTGGCTGCGCAGCTGCAAACTATCCAAAAACCCCAAACCAGCCATTTTTCTGAGCGAAAGGTTTAAGTAATTTTGACACTTTCTATCGAATTATGTCAGCGTTAGAGTCACTACCAAAATCAATTAAAGCGGGAATAGTAATCGTGGCAGGTTTGTTGGTTGTTTTGTGGATAATATTTGGCCGCTGGCCCCTGCATCCCGGCAAGAAATCCGCCATTTTCGAAGGTTTTTCCAGAAAACAGCCAAAAAGGTTCTTATAAGAAGTATTATACGTATTTTGCCCCTCGCAGTTTGATTGTAGCGATAACTTTATAAGCGTAGGTAAATTACCTTCGGCTATGCTTGAATTACCTTCGATTATGCCTGACAAACAGTACCCACCCCGCCTATTAGGGGTACAACCTACACAGGAGAGATTTTTCAAACAGGTCCTAAGTCTTACCTTATCTCAGTAGGGGTTCAAGGTAGTGAGGCACCGTCTTTAAAGGGCGAGTATGTAGGAACTGGTCCTTTCACAAGCCTGGAAGGTATCCGAGATTGGATACGTAATGAAGTTGAGCGATTATCAGCCCTTGGCGGGGAAGTAAGTTTCCACTTCAACAATGCTGCCATAATAAGAGCAGGACTCGAAGGTATAATTCGAGCACCCGATGGCGTTATACTCGACTTGCGCACAGGTCAATTCTCTAAACCTGGAGAGGCGCCAAAGCTGCCTAAGTCATAAACTAATTCGTTTGATCGCTTGCGCATAAAACCCATAAACCGCTTTCTTTTGCCCTCTTTTCCCATTTCGGAGCCGCTGAGCAGGCCATTATTGAGGATGTTTGTAGATGTTTCCCCTGTGGCCAGCTACCTGCACCAGCAGAACTTTGTTTTTAAAATCAACATCAATCAGCAGTCTGTAGTCGCCAACCCTGAGCTTGTAGTGGTCTTTGCCTTCATAATGCTCAAGGTAGCGGAAAGGGTCTCCTGCGGATTCCTTTACTTTAAGCACAATCCTGGCTGACATTTCTTCTGGCAATTTGCGCAGGAACTTTCTGACTTTAGGATGCCACTCAACAGAGTAAGTCATCTTAAGAACTCTTTTTCCATCTCTTTTTGGCTGACGTATTCTGCCCGCGGCATTTTTCTGGACTCTGCCAGCTCCTTTTTAGCGTGCTCGCTTAGTTCAAAGTCTTCTTCAAGCATTAGGTTTAACCTCTTAAGCTGCTGCTTTATTTCCTTGACGTCCTCATACACCCGCTCTAACGTTAGTGCTTCCATACACGTATTTAAACGCGTCCTACTATAAAAACCTATCGCTGCCGTCGTGAATTCCCTCTTTTCCCCTTCCGGAGCCGGCTGGAACACGTAGAAATCAACTTTCGCTTAATACTCGTGCCCGACTACTACCTTTTCAAGATACAGCTCCTGTTTGCTTGCGTTGTAGGAAAAGATGATTCTGAGCTTGCCTATCCACAGGCGGCAGCTGCCGGCAAGGTCGTAATGAAGATGCTTGTATCTTGTCGGGTCTTCCGCAACCTCCTCAATTTTCCTCTTTATTCTATCCTGAAGGTGCGCATCAAGCTTACCAAAGTCCTTAGAGAACTCTTTAGTCGGCAGAATCTTATAGGGCATTCCAATCGACAAACTCCCTCTTTTTTATCTGCTCCTTTGACCTTTGGTAGGAGTCGATAAATTCCTTGTCAGCCATAAGTTCAAGGGATTCAACTACAGAATTAAACTCGTCTTTCAGCTTTACAAGGTCAGCAATTGCTTCCTTGTTGATAGTTATAGTGACAGTCATATCCTGTTTAAAGGTTAGCTACTATAAAAACATATCGCTGCCGCAAAACCCGCCAGGAACCCCTCTTTTTCCCCTTTCCGGGCGGGGGGACCTAGCTAAAACGTGATAACTATCCTGTTCTTGCCTTCAGGATGCACCATAACAGTCTGGCCTTTCTGGAGGTTGACAAACTCGGCAACCTTCTTGCTGATGCGGATATCGAGGGAGTCGCCTGACTTGCCAACAGTAGTAGACGCTGCAAGTCCGTACAAGCCCTTTTCCTTAGCTGCTCCGTCAATCTTGGCAGAGGTTTCCTCTGTGAAGACTTCCTCGCCGCATTTGGTGCACACCTCAGCAGGGAACTTGCCCAAGCTAACGCCGAACATGCCGAAGTCAACCTGCCTATCAACCAGCTTGCCGCCACACTCATCACACTTGTCTCGTATCATTTCACCATCACCATTTTAATCTTATAAACTCCCTGTTTGACCGTCTTATAGGCAAGGAGAATCGGCAAAGCGCAGTTACAGTTGTAACTTCAGAATCTGGCGTAAGGCTTCCTGATAATTATCGCTGAAGTTAGAGCAGCTTTGTGTTATTCCATCAGGGGAAACGTCAAAATCTGCTTCTCTGCCATCAGGCATGGTGAATGTTACAGTCAGTCCGGGGTAAAATTCTTCACGCGGCGTAAATATGTTGGGGAGTCCGGCATCCTCAGGAAGCCTTGACAGCGGATAGATTTTGTCCAGCTGCATTTCCTGAAAGGTTAGCCAGGGCACATAAGATATTACCGGGCTAAGGCCCTGGATAACCTTTATTAATCCGCCACCCACCTCGCCGCCATGCACTAAATTGACTTCGCGACCGCTGTCTGATATGTATGGGCCGTTAACCAGACGCATCTGCACACCGGCCTTTGCCAGAGTATTCTCAATGCTCGCCACTATTTCTTCAAATTTTTGCATTTTCATCATCTACAACCAGGATTTAGTCAGTAGCGGTTTGGAGGTGTTTTAAAAGCTTTGTGCACTCCAGCAGGTCACTACTCAGAAGAAACAAAAAGCTTATATAATGCCCAGTAACCTCAAATTGTGTGAGAAAATGGAAATTGAAAACGCAATAAAACAATTCCTTGAGGAAAACAGGGATAAAGAATCTCCAGGCATAGTGCCTGGTGCGCTCCTTGCGCAAGTGTACGACCGTAATGCTTTCCGAGTATCAGCAGTTGCAGTTGTTGAAGGAAGTTACACTCCCAACGAATTTAAAATAGTTGCTAATGATGGGGGCAGGATTATTATTGAAACTTTGGAAGGAGCTGTGCTTACGCCAGAGAAGGTAAAAAAAGTAACTAAGGCAGATTCAGTGGCAGCTAGACTCCTTGATGGAAATCCTTGGCTACCCACACAACTAGCAAGGGATGGTTACAAGGATCATTTAACAATAGTAGATGTCCCGATACCAACCGAATATAAAGACATTTCGTATGCTTCATTTAACTTTGAGGTTAAAAAAAAGCGGGGTGGTGGTATAGAGATGGGGATCCGGGTAGAGCAGCGAATACAATGCACCTGTCTAACAATGGGTGAGGTGACTGAAAGACTTAATGAAGGAACATTGGTGCCTATAAGCATGCATTCTGAAATTGCTGCCGAGTATATGGAGCTACGTGAAACATAGGGCTTATGAAAGCCTCCCGCTCTCCTCTGAAAAAACCGTTAGTTTTAAATACTAGTTCTTCCATAAGCGCATAAAAACTATGCAAGAGGTGTATTTTAATGGCAGGTACAGAACAAATAAACCAGGTTGCTGACTGGCTGGTGCTGATTGGAGCCCTTAACTGGGGTCTGGCTGGCGTTGGCAACTTTATAGGCCCCAACCTGAACGTTGTTGACATTGCCCTCGGCAGTTTTGCCGACGGGGCAGTCGCAAACGTTGTATATGTGCTGGTTGGCTTGAGCGCTTTGTGGGTGCTTAAGGGCAAGTTTATGAAGTAATTTTGTGGGAAGCTTTTGCTTCCTTTTTCTTCTTCTTTCTTCTTCTTTGAAAACAATTAAATAGTGAAAGGTTCGCATAAGTTTCATGGATGAGCTTGTTTCAGAGCTTAAGCTTCGCGGCTTCAGCGAAAGGACAGTTATGGCATACGTATTGCACAACAAAAAGTTTCTCCAATTCATCAAAAAAGAGCCCCAGTTTGTCGTCGAGGAAGACATAAAGTACTATCTGGGCTACCTTATTGGTGACAGGAAGCTGTCTGCCAGATCAGTGGCGCTTGTGAAAGCTGCATTGAAATTCTTCTACGACGGATTGCTTAAGAAAAATATAGTCAACCTGAAGACCCCAAAAGTCGATAAGCGCCTTCCGGCAGTATTAACAAAGGTAGAGGTCAGGAGGCTCATAGAACACGCTAAAAGCGCCAAATCCAGGCTTATTATCAAGCTTTTGTACTCATCCGGGCTTCGGCTCTCAGAATGCCTTAATCTGCGCTTAAATGACCTTGAATTGAGCGAAAAGATTGGCTGGGTGAGGAAAGGCAAGGGCAACAAGGACCGGCTGATAATACTCTCAGACGGGCTTATTTCAGCTATTAAGGATTACATGCCTGATATGAGTGAAAACCGGCTGCTTTTGACGAACAAAAAAGGGCAGCCGATGACAGCAAGGAACGTGCAGAAAATAGTTGCCAGGGCAGCTCTGAAAGCAGGCATAAGGAAAAAGGTAAGCCCGCACACGCTGCGCCATAGCTTTGCCACGCACCTTCTTGAATCAGGCACCGACATCCGCAAAATACAGGAGCTGCTGGGCCACGCCAACCTCCAAACCACGCAAATTTACACCAGAGTCTCGACGGAAGAGCTGAAAAAAGTCAAGAGCCCGCTTGATGATTTGTGAAAATTGCAGCTTAAATTGATGGAAAGATTCATAAAATTGTTACTAAAAGTTTCAATAATTTACTAAAATATACAGTAATGAAGTTATTAAAAGATTTAATTATTTCTTAAATTATTAACAATAAATATCGCTTAAAAATTTTAAGCGTTTTTATTAAATTATTTACAATATTGTAATCAATAAATCTTGATTTTCAAAAGTGAGAGTTTAGGGGGCAGCAGGCAGCAGCATCTGCCATTGCTCAATACCCAAACGCTTCATTTTTTGTTTCAGGGTCTGGAAGAGCGTTGGAAAGCAGGGAGAGCAAAAAGGGCGGTTTTTCAGCTGACAGCGCCAGAACAGCCGGAAAAGTTTAGGCACCATGAGAGAAAGTGAGTTCAGTATCGTAACAATCAGCTTAAGGTAACAAAATTAACCTCAGGAGTTGTTGTTATCAACAGGCTTGTTTGCCCATTTTCTCTCGTGTAAACATGATATCTGGCACTGCCCGGAGAATCGCCGTTTTGTATAGGAGCCACCAGCCGCCCTCCGTTGTTTAGGTGGTTTGTCATTTGAAGCGCCACTGCTTCGGTAGTGGTTGCACTTACAATTATGGCGTCTAAAGGCTGAGCTGGAGCAATCTCCTTGGCATCTCCGCACTGCACGGTTATATTCTTCAATCCGGTTAGCGCTATTTTTTCTTGTGAATACTTTGCCAGGGCATGATTTATTTCCATACCCTCAACTTGGCCATCATAAGCCAGTCTTGCCATTAAAGCCAGGTTATAGCCGCATCCTGATCCCACTTCTCTGACGATTGAGCCTGGTTTTATATTTGCCAGTGCGAGGGCAAATTGCATAATGGATGGTTGTGAAGTATTTATCACGCCGCCAGAAAGTTTCCCAATTTGCACGCAATATTTGGCTGCTGCATCCAAATCCTGCCGTTGAAATGCGTCCCACGCCTGTTCTGCTATGCTGCCTGCTTCAGCAGTGTGCCAGATTGGTATAACTATGTCTGTCAGCGATAGGGTGCGGAATTCAGGATGCAAATAATAATCCCGCGGAACTTCCCTAAACGCTTCCAGAAGCGCGTTTATGTCTGTAAAGACAGTTTCGGGATATAATCTTCGCAGAATAAGGGGGTTGAACGGCGAAATGGCGAAAAGGCCAAAAAGATGACTATCACGGGCGTTTCCTAAAGATATCGTTTCAGCGAACAGGCGAGCAAACGGATCGCTAACAGTCTCCGCAATTTCTGATGGCATAGAAGCAGCGAATCGGGACGGTTTCTTAAAGTTATTTACTATACAGGCCAAGGTAAAAAGCAGCTAACAGAAGTACCCGGTGGTTGGCTATTTTAATTCTTTCTCCTGCGTCCAGTTTGTCGTATCCTGACGCCTGCAGACTTACCGAATTGACGCCGAGAAATTCCAATTCGTGCTTTACGGTAAAAATTTCTTCAGCTTGAGCGGATATTATGCCTCCGTGTTCTGTGCCGAGAAAATTATCTGCAATTTTTTCAAGCTGTTCTAAAGGCAGATTTTTGATGTAGCTGTATATTTCGCTTATTCCTGGCTGCTTCGGGGAAGGTAATGTCGCGGCGCCACCTTCGGAAACGACGTGATACGGCACCAGCCGGTATTCTTCAATTATTTGCCTCAAAGATTTCGTCACCATTTTTTGTAATATTGCGTGATTCGGTATTTAAATCTTTTCTGCAGCCGCTATACAGAAACAGGTTATCTGTCCACAAAAAGGTAGTGCTTCTGCTCTGTGGTTATTTCCAGCATTATTCTGCGTATGATGCTTTTTTCTATGTCAGGCAGCAGCTTTACGCGCTTTTTGAAGTCCGCAAAGCTTTCAAATGGCTTTGTTTGCCGTTCATCCAGGATTTCCCACATTCTTTTCTTGCCCATGCCTGGGATCAGTTCAATGCTGTGCATTCTTGTGCTTAACGGCTGGGCTTTATTAAAGAAGTCTATGAAATCTTTCTCCTTTTTCCTGACAAGGTTCATTACTACAAATTCCAGCTCGGCTTTTGCTGTTGAAGTCAGCTTTTCAGGAGCGAGCTTTCCGTTTATGTGATGGATTTGCTCGCGCTTGCCCTCGCCTATGTAGACTTCCTCGTGGGGCTGGAGCTTTACATCCTTCTTGGGAACCAGTTCCAACAGTATCATGTGCTCTTTTCCGAGAGCTTGCACTATGGGCATGCTCATCTGTCCCGGCCTGCTTTGGAACGGATAGCCGTTCGGCAGGAAATCAAGCACTATTGCATGCTCTTCCCGGGACCTTTTAACTTCGCGCTCCTCCATTTTCTCCACTTCCATTAACATTTTATGCATGCAAAAGCTGGGATGTTTATAAACGTTTGTATATTGGGTTGTATTGCGTTAAAGGGGTTTCAGAATGGTTCATTAAATAAATGGCTGGTGCAGGATTAATTTCCCCACCTCATGCAGAAAAAATTATAAAGCGCTCCGCAGTTTTATCAGCTATGGAAATTAGTTTAGACATTCGCAAAACAATTGATGAAAACGCTGCATCTTACTTTGAAGCTGCCAAAAAAGCCAAAAGAAAGCTTGCTGGCGCTGAGAAGGCTCTGGAAAAGAGTCAGCAGCAGCTGGAGCTGTTGTTGCAAAAAAAGGGGCTTGCTGCTGTTGAAAAATCCGGTAAAAGCGCCAGGGAAAAGAAGTGGTATGAAAAGTTCAGGTGGTTTGTTTCAAGCGAGGGCTTTCTGTGCGTTGGCGGCCGGGACGCTGCTACGAATGAGATTGTTGTTAAGAAGCACGCTGAAAATAATGACATTGTTTTTCATGCGCAGATGCAGGGCTCGCCCTTCTTTGTTGTCAAGGCTGAGAACAAAAAGGTTGGTCAGAATACGCTGGAGGAAGCTGCCATTGCAACCGCTGCATTTTCAAGGGCTTGGAAGCTTGGATTGTCGCATGCAGACGTTTTTTATGTTAAGCCTGAACAGTTATCGCGATCCCCTAAGCCCGGAGAATACCTGGAAAAGGGCTCGTTTATAATTAAGGGGAAAACAGCTGATATGCTTGCTGAATTGAAACTGGCAGTTGGAATGGCTGATGATGGCTCAATTATGTGCGGCCCGGTCGCTGCTGTCAGAAAGCAGTGCAAAAATTTTGTGGAGATAAGGCAGGGCAGCGAAAAAACCTCTGCAGCCGCAAAAAAAATTCAGCATAGGATTGGTGGAGAGCTTGACGAAATCATAAGGGCTTTGCCCAGCGGCGGGGTTAAATTAGCGTAATTATTCAATCCTGACTTTCTGGGAAACAGCCTGGCCGGGCATTCCGGTTTCAAACTTTGCTCTTACCGCGCCGCTGCTGCCATGGGCAGCGATAATTTTTCCCTTCAGCTCTTTTTTGGCCGGAGACGTCCATACAACGGCTTTGCCGAGAAGTTCAGCTGCTTTTTCTTTGGTGTCAACGCCCTTGACTTGCACTATCATCTGGCTTGTATGAATAGTGTGGCGCCCTCTTCTGAAGTTTGATATTGTGCCTTCCATAAGGCATTGCTGTTCAGAAGTTATTTAAATAATTATTGGAGAGTCTCCAAAGCCAGATGACTCTGCGCTTATTTCCTGGCGCAGCTTTTGCACTTTTTCTTCCTATCCGCATATGCTGAGAGCAAAGGACAGAGGCAGTAAGCTGCGCAGCAGTCACAGATAATAAAATATCACCGGCATCATAAGGCAGCTCATCAGGTTGTGCCTTGCTACGTTTTTTGTTATTGCCAGCAGCCCTATGGCTGTGCCTGTAACAAGTATTATCAGCCCTGTCAGCTGTGAGAAGTAAAATGTCATTGCAGCTATCAGAAAGATTATTGCGCAGGAGATGTATTCGTAGCTGATTCTGTGTATGTTCATTGCAAAGAATTTGCCGATGGCAATTGTCAGAATTAATGCTGCTCCGCTTGCTGCTACTGCTGCTGCTATTAAAAAAATAAATTCTGTTTTGCCGACAGCGACAAGCTCAGCCATCATTGCTATTGAGCCGTTCCTTGCTTTGTTGATTGTGAACAGCGTTACAAGCCCGAATAGCATTGATGAGGTGCTTACAGCGCCTAACGTCACCAGATACGTCCTGTTTCCTGCTTTGCCTATTAAATCGCGGGCAAGCATGCTTGCCTGCGCAGGGCCTAATGCAGGAAATATGCCCATCAGCCCGCCTGCAAAGCTTCCTGCTGCAACTGATTTGGCTACTGCAGCTTTATTCATTGCTTTTATTTCCAAAAGCTGTATCGGCACTGCAGCATGCCTCATGGTGCCTGCCATCAGCGTGCTTATCCCGAACAGCCCTGCCAGCAGCGGAAGAAGCGGCTGCTCCAGGTTGGGAATGCTTAGTGTTAAAACTCCAAGCATTCCTGCCAGGGCAATTACGGCAAAACTCCAAAACCTGTTTGCGAATCCTTTTTCGCGGACAATATTGTACAAGACTATGCCCAGCAGTATCAATCCGATATGCGGGCTTACAAACGCAAAAATTTGCTTCACAGCCAGAATTATAAGCGGCAGAAGCCCGACAATTGCAGCCACTCCAAAAAACCCGCCAACCGCAGACAAAAACACAGCTTCATAACCCCTGCCCTGCAGCAACAGCCGATGCCCGGGCAGCACGGCAAGCGCAGTAGCATCGCTCGGCGCACCCAGAAAAATTGACGGAACAAAGTCAAGGAATACATGCGTGATGGACATTGCAATAATCGCTGCTGCCAGCGACAACGGCGAAAAGTGCTGAAGCAGAAAAGGAGAAATAGTTAGCATAACTGCCGCTACTAAATTAACATGAACGCCTGGAATCAAGCCCGTAAATATGCCCAATACGATTCCAATTGCCACTGCCGCCAAAATTTCCAGCATCATTTTAAGTAACGCGCCGGCGAGGGGATGTCTGGAATCGAAGATTCCTGACCATGTTCAGAAATCTTTGATTTCTGACAATTCCAACCCAGCGGCAAAACCGAAAAGTATTTGAACCCCGGAGCCTTTACAGGCACTGAGCTCTTAACTCAGCGGCTTACCAAACTATCCAACGCCGGCACATCTTCTTTTTTGTTTTTAGGATTAATATGCCTTGCCCTGTTTTTTCCGGAAACTTTGCGGAAAAGCCGGAAATCTTCCGGTTTTCGCCGTAATTTTCGGCAGAAAGTTTTTAAACCGCCCGGACAATTTTCGGAAGTTCCGGATATCTTCCGGCTTTTTTGGGGCTAAGCTTATAAATCTCAAAGCATAAGTAAATTGCATGAATGAGCGCTCGCTGGTTAAACTGTCGCTTATTGCAAGCTTTATCGGCTTGTTCCTGCTGTTTGTAATTTCTTTGTTTGCAGACGCTGAAGAGATAAGCATTTCTGAATTGAATGGAGCTGATTTGGAAGACGTGAAAATCAGGGGAAAGGTAATTGCAGTTGAGGAATTTGAAAATATGGCGCTGGTTGAAATCGCTGAAATGAGAACTGCGAAAGTTGTTGTTTTTGACAAGAGCATGCTGACGTTCGGTGTCGGGGATGACGTCACTGTTGTCGGAGAGGTTAAGGACTACAGGGGCGAGAAGGAAATTGTTGCGGAAAAAATAATCAGGTAGGCTAATATGGCGATAGAGCATAGTGATTACTGGAGCAAAAAAAGAAAGTTTCGGCAGGACTGATGATTTTATTGAGTTTGCGCTACAGAACTCAAAAATTTTGAAAGACAGAGCATGGGAAGGCCTATTCAACGCTATAGCAAGAGTTCCGGCAACTGGCAGATTGCTAAAAGTATAGCAAATGACACAAATCTTTATACATGGATATGTCATTTGCTTATTACGAACGGACAACTATTTGTATGAAAACTATTGTCCGTGAGTATAGTTTACCGAAGAAAGGGGAAGCATAATATAGAAGCAATAACCTCTTGCTTAGATTAAAATGGTTGAAACTATTTACGATAAGAACCACGATATATTGAACATACAGCTTGAGTCCGCTGATTATTGGAAAAGTGTGGAATTGCCTAATGGCATTGTTGTTGATATTGCGAAGAACGGGAAAGTGATTGCAATTGAAATAGTTAATGCGAGCCTGATATTTGTTGGTGACTCAAAAAAGGTTATTGAAGCTGCTGCAGCCGCTTAGGCCTCATCCGTCCGCCAGTACGGCTTTATTCCCGAGTCTTTGATTTTCGTCTGTTTGCCTTTTTTGTGTTCCAGTATTCCAAGCCATGCTATCATTGCGCCATTATCCACAAGGAACTGCCTTTCAGGAACAAACATCTTCGCATTTCTTTCCCTGCACATGATTCTGCACATTTCCTGCAGCCTTATGTTAGAAGCAACACCGCCTCCCAATAGCAGCTCTTTTTTGCCAGTGTGGGCCATTGCGCGCTCAGCTGCTTCCACAAGCATTGCAAAAACTGTTTCCTGCAGGCTGTAGCACAAATCTGCCTTGCTGTATTTGCCGCTTCTTGCTTTCTCTGAAACGTTTGTCAGGATTCCGCCAAAGCTGACATCCATTCCTTTGATGACGTACGGAATCTCAACGTATTTTTTTCCTTTGGCTGCAGTTTCCATTATCTTAGGCCCGGCAGGAAAGCCGAAGCCGATTTCCCTGCCGAATACGTCAAGCATGTTTCCCACTCCGATGTCCAGTGTTTCTCCAAACACCCTGTATTTTCCGCTTTCAAACGCTATCACCTGCGTGTTTGCTCCGGAAACGTAAAGAAGCACAGGCTCCTTCGCTGCAGTCAGCAGCTTGCCGATTTCAAGATGGGCTATGCAGTGATTAACTCCCACTAAAGGCAGTTTATGCAGCAATGACAAACTCCTTGCTGCCATTGCCCCAACTCTTAAGCAATGCCCTATTCCCGGTCCCTGCGCGAAAGCTATTAAGCCAACATCAGAAAGCTTAAATTTAGCAGCTGCCAGCGCCTCTTTTATAGCTTCATCACAAACTTTAACGTGGTGGTCAGATGCTTCTGCAGGAATTATTCCGCCCTTTTTTGTAACGACCGGCTTAAGGACATTAGCCAGCACTTTGCCGCTGCTATTGGCTATCCCAACTCCGAAAGTATGTGCAGTTGACTCAATTCCAAGGCATATCATAGCAATAGTGCGTGGCAAAATATTTATAAGACTTTCCGTTTCTGTTTGTTCGCTAAGCACAAAGCGCTCCAAGGGACTTTTTTATTCCCGCTGCTTTTTTCCCTCTCCTGACATTTCAGGGTAGGGAAAAAATCATCGGATGGTGGTTAAGAAGCAGAGGAGCATGGTGGGAAAATTAGAGGTATTTCAGACGAATTTAAAATGCCGCAAAAAATCAAAGTAGCAAACGTGAACGAAATTCCAGAAGGCAGCTCAAAGATAGTGGAAGCTGCCGGCAAAGAAATAGCGGTGTTCAACATTAAAGGAAAGTTTTTTGCCATCTCAAACATCTGCGCCCATCAGGGCGGTTCTTTAGGCGAAGGATTTGTAGCCGGGGAAACAGTTACCTGCCCATTGCACGCATGGGAATATGACCTGGAAACTGGCGAATCCCAGACCCAGCCCGGCGCCAAGGTGCCTGCGTACAAGGTAATTGTAGAAAATGACGGGGTTTTTGTTGAAATATAATTTATTGGAACATTTTTTCATTATACGAATAGGGGTTGTTGCGTAATTATAGCAAATCACTTTAATAATCGGAATTTTGTTCCTAACGAATAGGTGATTTGCTTATTAGGAAATAACCTTGCAATCATTTCAAAACATACGAAAATTAAGGTTATTTCCTATAGGTCAATTGTGCCAAAGCTTAGTTCAGCTTCTTTTCTTCTCCCCCTAATTATCGCTGTGAGAAATAAAAGAAGTTTGGATAAAGTGAACAGCAGCGGGCATGAAAAGCTGTTTTCGCAACAACCCCGCCCAAATCATCACATTTAAATAAACTGCCAAACAGCTTATGCCTGTGCCGGGATCGCGTAATCTGGCATCGCGCAGCCCTGGAACAATCAAGTGAGGCTGTTCCCGTTAAGGGTGTCTGGGTTCAAAAAAGACTGGCTGAACAACATCAGAGTCAATGAAAGTCCCAGTCCCGGCGTAGTGAGCGAAGCGAACAGAGCCGGGACTGGGGCTACGAACCGCAGTGAGTATGTCCCAGTCCCGGCGTAACCTTTCAAAGTCACGTCCGTGTTTGGGCGTGGTCTTTGAAAGTCAAGCCCGTGCTTTGTGGCCACATAAAGGCAACCCGGCTTAAATACAAGGGCCTGCTTCTTCTGGAGGAACAAAAAATGAAAAAGAACGTGGTTCCAATAAATAGTAAAAAAATCAGTTAAAGGAGATTTAATATTTTCTTTCTTGTGCTTCTCTTCTCCTTTTTGCTTCCATATTACAAGGAAGGCATCTGCCTTTCTGTTTTATTTCTCTATTACACTGTATGCAATAATACGTTTTTCCCATTTGCGTCACCTCCTTTTTTTAATTACCAAAATCCGTATCGTTTCTTATCCCTTCTGTGAGCTTTGGTGTGTTCCGTTTGGTTTTTGAATACCCACAGATTACTTGGTCTATTGTCTAGTTTATCTCTGTTTATATGATGCACACGTTCCTCCGTTCGAAGTGGTCTTCCTAGCTTTTTACCGGCAACCCAGCGATGTACACTGTTCCCCGAATCGCTAAAACGCCTATAACCCTTTTTGTTTATAAACCATTTTGCCATTTTTTATCTCATCCCTAAATAATTGATTATGTTTTCCGCAGTGTGGACAATATCTATATGCTTCAAAAAATTGTTTTTTACACTTGTAACAAGAAACCTTGTTTACATGCCGCTCTCTGCCAGGGATTACTTGCAAATCAAATACATAATTTAGGTCGTCAAATGCATCTATTGGCCCTAATTCTTGTTCTAAAAGGGCGTACTTGAACTTGGCAGATTTATCATCATCCCTACCCCAAAAATCAGGTTTGTTGATAGCAACAATACCTTCAAAACTCAAAGCATATGAGTCTTCATCAGAAATGTCAAAAAATTTTACATATTTACCAACAAGTGCTTGCATTTGAGTTGGAGTAAGCTTTCTTTGGGTCATCACTAAAACTTGGTCTCCCTTTTTCAGGGCTGGAAGGTCAGCTTCTGATTTCATTTTTTTCCCAATTTCTACAAAGAGTCGTTTTCCTCTTTTATCAGTTTTTGTTATCTTACGAATTTCCATAATCGATCATTAGTCAATTGCTATTTAAAGTTATGTGCTCAAAATGTGGCACATTTTAGAACGTCTATCTTATTTGTACACATCCTTGCGGTGGTCAAAACAGTTGATGATAAGTTTATCGCTTTCTATGCGATAAATTATCCTGTATGGAGAAATGCGCACGCTCCTGTGCTGCTTAAGCCCGTACTTGAGTGGTTTCCCCGCTTCAGGAGTTTCTGCAAGTTTCTTTACCTGCTTGATGATTCTCAATCGCGTTTCCTTGTCCTTTATTTTCTTAAACTCTTTCCTAAACTCTTCAGAAAAAAGAATCTCCATGTTAGGCCATCAAAAGGTCGTCAATCTCCTCTTCATTCATCGCGCTGTCTGCCTTCACAAATTTTCCGCCTTTAATCTCTTCCTCGCTACGATGTATTTTTTCTATGAGTTTCATGTCCTTTGCAAGCATTTCTTTCCGCAACGGCTTGAGCATGATGTTGCCACCTTCGTTGAAAACAATAAATTTGGCATCTGGCCCAATACCGGCATCGCTTCTCACTTCTGCCGGAATAACCACTTGCCCATTTCTTGATATTTTTGTTATTGACATTTCCATTTACATCACCTACTACGCATAGTAATATTACAACAAGTTTTATATAAATCTTTCGGACAAGCTTTATATATCCGTTCTCCGAGAATGTATATTAAAGAAGCAGGGCATTGGTCTCTGATGGCGGTCAAAAAGGGCAAGGCGTCGCACTGCTCGTCCGCCGTCCTGTCCCGGCGTTTTTCTCATTGCCAAAAGCCGTAATATGCTAATATATCCGTGGTTCAACCAACAGCTGCTCAAAGCCATTGAGCGCGGAATGGAAAACATTCGTGCAAATCCTCACCGAGGAATCCACAATATTAATAACTTCAGAGTGATAAAAAATTCGAAAGATTTATAAACTCCGGCAATAACCGATTTTATATGAACAATCCTAATTTGTACATGCTTTCGATGGGTGGCGAATCGTATCCTATCGACAAAGTAGAAGATGAGGGACGAGGAGTCACTATTATTCGAGATGATAGTCGAAGCTCCATACAGATTTCAGATTTGACTGCTATTTTAGCACATGGTGAAAATATCAGGAATCATGTGATTGCAGCAGTTGGGCTTACGTGGGCGTATTTTCTTTCCGATTTGAATGAACAAATGTATCGCGAAGAAAAAATCGCTGTCCTAGTAACTCCGCCATCCAGAAACATATTAGTTGACATCTATAGTGCAGTCTACTTTCCCTTGAGCCAGGATCAATACAAAACAATTTGAATTAAAAGTCCAGTCCCGGCGTCTTTCTCAAAATGCAAATATTTGTATAGTTGTAGTTAGTGCTGGTGTTGGTTATGAACGGTGATTTCACAGAAGTCAGGGTACGGGCAGTTCCCAACGCAAAACACAGTAGCGTGTCTGCGGAAAGCAGCGGATTGAAAGTGCGCTTAACCAGGCCTGCTGTTAAGGGCAGGGCTAATAAGGAGCTTGTTGAATTGCTGGCTGATTATTTTAGCGTAAGAAAAGCGGATGTTGAGATTGTCAAAGGCGGCACTTCAAGGAACAAACTTGTAAGGATTTATGGAAAACCTCCAGATTCTCGGTGAACTGCCGCATGGCGTATTGCAGAATCGGACAGCGCAGAATGCGTAAACAGCAAATTGCAAAAGGGCTGTTCAATTGCTGTTTGGCAAAGCGCAGGTGCTATTGAAAAGTTCACTTTACCGCTGCGTTTATCCCGCCGTTCTTCCTGCTTTTTCCCTCCCTTAAATATTCAGGTGAGGGAAAAAGCAGGAAGGGAAGCCAGCAACAGAGCGAGGCTGCGTGAACTTTTCAATATTAATGCGTTTTACTATTAGTTCACGCTGTACATCTCCCTTACGGTTATGGTGGATGTGCTTCGCTCCCTTATTGATTTTATTACGTCAGGAAGCACGCCGTTTGCCAGCTTGAGGCTGTAGTACATTGAGCCGCTTGGCAGCGCTTCAAATCGCTGCTCGGATGTTAATACATGCGTCTTGCTGAGATTTCCAGCAATATCAGGCTCTTGCGCTCCCGGGAACGTCACATCAACAACAACTATCTTCTCGGAATGGCTAAGGGTGTCTGTGGCAGTAGTCCAGTCCCTTGACGTGAATATTCTTTTGTCCCGCGCGCAGTTGTAAAGGTAGCTCTGGCTGAAGCATTCCTTGTCGTAATAATACATGAACGGCACGAGCTGGAACGGAGGGTTTACTATTACGGTGCTGCCGTCGTCTATTGACTGCACGTGGCTTAGCGCTGCGCTCCAGTTGTCGTTGTCTGTGTTCTGCGCTTGGTAAAGTATTGCAAAAAATGACAGCCCGATTATTATTCCCATAACGCCCCACTTCTTTGGCTGGGGCAGTTTGCCGGCTGCGTGCGCAGCAAATGCGTAGAATGGGAAGGAGCTGTACATGACGTACTTATGCAAAAACACAGGGGTTGCGAGTATTGAGTAAGCGACTGCTACTATCGCAGGAACTGTCATCCACAGCAGCACCAGTTTTGGCAGCTCTGCTTCAGGGTTTCTTTGCGTCCTGAAAAGCTTCCATATTGCGAGCGCTGCAAGCGCTGTCAGCACTGCCCCAAGCAGCAGCTCCCCGGAGAATATCAGCGGCAAAAATATGGCGCTGGCTGTCTGGAAGTGTGACAGCCAAAAACTGTTTTGCACAAGGGCTGCCTGCTGCAGCAGGGTTGGCAGCCACTGGAGGTAAAAAATGAATACTATGATTTGCATCAGCGCCCAGTGCTTCATGCTGCGCTGGTATTTGCGGTATATCATGTAGTAGAAGATGTTCTGCGTCAGGATAAGGAGCAACCCGTAAACGTGGGTAAACGCAAGAAGGATGGTTGCTGCAGTATAGTACATGCCTGTTTTTCTCGTCGGAGTCTGGAGATAGGATATGTATGCGTGCATTGAAAGCAGCGCCATGAATCCAAGCATGGCATACATCCTTGCTTCCTGCGAAAAGATTATGTGGTAGCTGGATAATGCGACTATCAGCGCCGAGATTACAGCTGTTTTCTCTCCAAATATTTTTTTGAATACAAGGTAGGAGAACAGCACAGCTCCTGCTCCGAAAAGCACAGACGGCAGCCGCGCCCAGAAGGCAGTTGCTCCAAACAGCTTTACCAGGAAAGACATTCCAAGTATGTGCAGCGGCGGATTGGTGTCAGGCAGCGACATAATAGTGGAAGCCGGCTGCTGCGCAACGTATATGGAAAATGCTTCGTCAAACCATATGCTTTCAGCAGTCAGCCCGTACAGCCGCACAGCAACTGCAAGCAGCAGTATGCCCCCTATTATCAGATACTTCTTAGTAGCATCATCCATGCCTTAATAAGCGTTTTATGCAAATATAAAGCTTTTGGGTATTTGATTCCCCTGCCAATGATTCACGCTGCTGTCCTCTTTGCGCTGATAACCGCTGCTTTTTTTCCCTCCCCTAAATTTTAAGGGGAGGGAAAAAAGCAGCGCTATTGTGCGAGGTAAAGAATAGATATTACAAAAGCGATCTTATTATGCTGAATTGCCAAAAAAATTTATATATTGCCGCGTTGGTGTGTTTTCATGGACAGATTAGGCGAACTGCAGAAAACCGCTGCATCTATTGACGGCTGGCTTTCGCCTGCTGAGGGCAGATTTCTTTACAATTCTGCCAGGAAATGTCCGCAAAGCGCTGCAATAGTTGAAATTGGCAGCTGGAAGGGCAAGTCAACTGTCTGGCTTGCCAGCGGTTCTAAGGACGGAAACCATGCTGCCGTTTATGCTATTGACCCGCACACCGGCTCATCCGAGCACAAGAAGATGTTTGGCAAAGTGTGGACTTTTGAGGAATTTAAGCAAAATGTCAAAGCTGCCAAAGTTGACGGTTTGGTAAAGCCGATTGTGAAAACCTCTGAAGCCGCAGCCAGGAACTGGGACAAAAAAATCGGCTTTTTGTGGATTGACGGCGCTCATGAGTACGAAATGGTTCTGCTTGACTATAAGCTGTGGGAGCCGCATCTGATAGATGGCGGCGTTATTGCTTTCCACGACAGCCAGAAAGGAGGGCCGAAAAAGGTCGTCAACAGGCATCTGTACTTCGGCAGCAGGTTCAGGAACATAGGTTTTGTGGAGGGAATAACGTACGCTACCAAGACCAGCCATTTATCAATATTTGACAAATTCAGGAATCTGTATGTTCTGCTGCTCACATCAATCTACTCCTTTGCCGGGCAGCTCTCATTGCCCAGGCCGGTTAAAGCTTTGGGCAACAGGATGGTTAAGGCGATGCTGTGAGCGCCAAACGGCTAATTCTTTGCAGGCATTGGAAACCCAACACAATATTTTTATACCCCTATTTTTTCGCTCTGAAGCTATGAGATGGGTGCTGCTGCTGGCTGCTGTAGCTGTTTTTGCTGCTGCATGCACTACCGGCGGGATTGTTAAGGAGAAAACCTTTGATGATGCGTGCAGCGAAATTAATCAGACTGCTGAAAGAAATAGCTGCTATGCTGAGCTTGCTGTCTCGCTGAATAATTCTGACCCGTGCAGCTTCATCCAGGAAAATTCGGCATTGGAAAGCTCTTGCAGGGCAGAAGTCAGCATCAGTGCTGATGACAGGCTTGGCTGCCAGGACATTAAGGATGAGAAGGCGCAGGGCTATTGTCTGGCAAGGATTGCCGGGCTTAGGGCCGAGCTGCCTGTATGCGAAAACATTGATGACGCTGACTGGAAGGATGTGTGCTACTCAAATGTGGCAGAAGCCACTAATAAGAGTGAGATTTGCAGCAAGATTGAGCGGGACTCCTTCGCTGACTTATGCTACGACACTCTTGCCAAGAAGATTAATTACGGTGCGAGCTGCGTTTACATATCAGACAGCACTAAAAGGGAGCGCTGTTTTCTGGCTGTGGCTGTATCAACTCAGGACGCGGATTTGTGCAACGAGCTGGGCATTAGGGAGAACCGCTGGACCTGTTTCCAGCGCGTTGCCAAGAGTAAGAAGGATGCTGGAATCTGCGAATTGATTGGGGTAAAGTCTGTTATTGATATTTGCAGGCAATCGGTTAACGAGCAGATAATTGCTACTGTGAATGCGAGTTAGAATTCCTGTTTCTGGAAACTAATTGTATCACTGTGGCTGCCAGCGCAATCAGAACAGGCCCTACTATGACGCCGACTATTCCTAATGCTGCCAGCCCGCTGATAACTCCGAGAAGAACAAGCGCCGGGTGCAGCTTGGCCCTGTCTCCAATAATCTTTGGCTTCAGGATATTGTCAATGCTGCTTACGAAGATAAACCCGTAAAGCATGAGCCCCACTCCTTTCAGCAGGGTTACTCCGTCTCCTGAACTGTAGCCGCTTATTATCAGGAACAGCGAGGCAGGCAGCCACACGACAAACGCCCCCAGGAATGGTATCAGGGAGGTGAATGCTGTTACAACACCCCAGATTAGCGGCGAACCCACTCCGAATATGAAGAATCCTATGGAAAGAAGTATGCCCTGGATGACAGCTACTATTACGTTGCCGTACACCACTGCGTAAGTGACGTCGTTCAGCCTTTTAATCAGCATCTCCTGCCTTGTTGACTTCAGAGGGATTATTCTTTTTGCGTATGACACAAGCTGCTTTCCGTCCTTAAGCAGGTAGTATGTGAGGAATATTGCTATGAAGATGTTCGCCAAGGTTTTTGGCAGCGCGAGGATGTAGTTTGTCAGGGCTCCAAAGATTAATGCTGTCGCTTTGCCAAGCGAGTCTGAGATGAAATTGGCTACCCCAGGGTCGCTTAAGCCTATGGACTTCATTATGCCGCACATGAAATTGCCCTGGCAGCTGACTGTCTGTGCGCCTGTTGCAAGGTATTGCTTGGCAACCAGGTATCCTGCAAATATTTCCTTTGACAACGCATTTACTGCAAAGATTGTTGGCACTGTTATGATGAGAAGCACCACGAACAGCGTAACAAATGCCGATATGGTCTTTTTGTGCAATTTGTTGCTCAGCCAGTTGTACAGCGGATAGCTGATGTAGCTAATGACAATGGCAGTCAGAATAGTAGGTATGAAGGGTTTGAGCAGGGCCAGGGCTAAAGCTGCCAGAATCAGCACCACAACGTATACCGGCTTCAGCTCGATTTTGATTTTGGCTCACCTGCTTTTTTTCTATGGGCCCGCCCAGACTCTCGCTTTGTTTCGAACTGGGGACATCTTCCAAGTCAAGGAAGCATCATAGCCGCTAGATCACAGGCCCTGTCAGCAAGAATAATTTCAAGTTAAGTGGCAAAACCGTCGCATCCTTCCCTGATTTTTTTCTCCCCCCCTTAAAAAATAAGGGGGGAGAAAAAAATCAGCCAAGCAGGCATCGGCAAGCTCAGGATTGCAGGACACACAACTTGACATTACCCGGGACTTTCGTATTTTTAAGTTATCGGGCGTTATTAAAAATTTCAGGCATCCGGCATTCCGCAGCAGCGATAATAGCAGGTGCAAAGACGCTAACCTGCTGCATCTTCGCTAACTGCCGCCACCACCGCAGTGAACAATAAGGCAGAGCAGAAAAAAATTATAAAAAAAATTTAAGAAAAAAAAGATAAAACAAAAAAAATTATTTGTTCTCAGCAAGCGCAGCTACGGTTTTCAATGCAACTATTATGGTTGCCGGGATGACGAAGGTCAGTATTGACCTTAATATTCCCTCAAGGTACTGGCCGACAAACGCTACTTGGCCAAGCACTGCACCGCCAAGCGCTGATACAATGACCAGCGACACTGTTGACAGGATGAACAGACTTGTTTCTTTCGTTGTTATGTTGAGCAGGCCGACAACGATACCAAGCGATATTAAGAGTGATGTCAGGACAGGGTTGGGCGACGTTGGGCTGACAAGTCCTGCAATTATTGCTATAACCGCTCCAAACAGGAATGCCAAACTTCCAAATGAGCCCGGATTTATTCCTCCGCCTCCTCTTTGCGGAACAAGGCCATTCTTCTTTACAACAGGAACTTTCCTCTTTTTAGCCATTATAAAACACCTCTTTTTGTAATTAGGAGGGGTATTGCATATTTCACTATTTAAATCTATCGTTTATTTTGGTCATGAAGCGATGAAAAGTTCATGGGCGCCTGAAGGTAAGATTTTCAAAACAGCACAAAATAAACTGCATAATTGAAAAGTTGCCTTCGAAACTAATTCCAAGCTGCCCTGTTTTTACCTTCCCTAAATATTGAGAGAGGGGAAAATCAGGAAACAAGCCAAGCAAAACACCAGCCGCAAATCCGCTGCCCTTTCATCTACACCTGAACATTAAGGGGGGATGCAAGCGGTAAAAGCGCCAATTATAAAATTCATGAGAACTGTCCCAGAAGCCAGCCGACAAGGCTTCTCGTAGCAGATACAGCGTTGAAGACAACAGAGCCGGTGAAAAGGTTTTGGTCTGGCTTCAATTCTTTGTCCACAGCATCCTTAAAAGTTTTGTAAGGCACGTTGACGTCAGCTATTATTGTTTCTTCGCCAATAACAAAGCTTGGTGTCTTGCCTATGCCGATTGAGTCCCCGTATGCCCGAGTCGCTATTATCACGTCTTTATATTTTTCTGAAGCAAGGCACTCAGCAAACTTTTCCTTGTCTGCATTTGGAACCCTTCCTGCATAATTGTTCAGCGATTCCTCGTCAAGGCGCAGGTAAAAGGTGTGAAGAACATCGTGGTAGTTCCAGAACTGCTTGCTGCCCTGCTCCCACATGCATAAGGATGCGCGTGCTGCCCGCCACGAATCATCCCCTCCCAGCGGATAAGGCTTAAACACAATCTTCGCCTTATTGCTTTTAACATAGTCCCTTTCCAGCGCAGCAACCTGGAAATTATTCACTTGAGTATCAGTGCCGGATGCATAATCTCCATAGATTACTATGCTTACTGGGCTGCTGCCTAAAAAGGGATACTGAAAATCTGGCTGCTTGGAAACTTCAGGCTCAGGCACAGTGACGTCATCAGCCTCATCCTGTTCGCGCTGCACAGTCTGCTCCTGCTCAGTCGGCTGCGCTGCAGGAGCAGTGTCAGTCCCGGGCGGCGCTGTTTGCTGAGGAACCTGGCACGCAGCAGCAACAAGTGCAGCCATCAGCAGCAAAAAAAGCTTCATAAGCAATTACTGGAACAGGAAACTTATAAACCTTTGTAAAAAGAACAGCCAAAAATAAATTATTAATTTTACAGTAGTTGTCAGCTAAAAAATGTACAATATTGTAAATAATGTTTTTGTATGTAAAGCCTCTGGCGGGAATTGGACCCGCGACCTCTACCTTTTTGTATGGATACCAAGGTAACGCTCCACCACTGAGCTACAGAGGCATTTCAATGCAAAGGTTTAGAATTGTTTTTAAATATTGCCATAAATTGTGTTGGGATGCCAAGGCTTTTGCTGCTGTTACTGCTTATAACAACTGTTAGCTGCACAAGTAATAGTTCTGCATCTGATAACACAGCAATTGTATCAATCAACAGCTACGAATTTGAAGTTGAGCTGCCCAAAACGCAGGAAGAGTTCAGGCAGGGCTTGATGTTCCGCGAATCGCTTGCAGCTGACAGGGGTATGCTTTTCGTATTCCCCGACTCTGCCCAACGAAGTTTTTGGATGAAAAACACCTTGATTCCGCTGGACATCATATTTATTGATGAAAAGTTTGTTATCAGGAAAATTCATCAAGCCGCGCCATGCGCAGCAGAGCCGTGCCCAACATACCAGTCAGGCGTTCCTGTAAAGTATGTGCTGGAGATTAACGGCAACTTAACAAAGCATTACGGCATTGCTGAGGGAGATAAAATTCGGCTACTTAATTCTTAAAATGTGCTCCTGAATCCATGTCCAGGGCTGTGCTTGGAAAATGTGCAGGTAATATTCCTGGGCAAGTTTTGGAATGAGCAGTATCAGCAGCGCAGCAATGACGCGCTTGGGTGTAAGCTTAAAATTAGGCGCATACTGCATCCTTATCTGGTTGAAAAACCACCACAGGATAAAAAGGTTGGGAAAAACAAACAGAAGCTGCCGCGTTCCTGTTGCTTCAATCAGTGCCACTCCAGCTGTTCGCCAGCCAAACAGTGCAGCAGCCGTCCATTTTGCCAGCGGCTCCCACTGCCACGACTTCACCATCATAAAAAGCATGAAGTACCAGTCCAGCGCCTTGTCAAATTTGGTGTAGTCAGGGAAAAAGCCTCTGCCGATAAGTGTAAGCAGGACCACGTCAAAAGTGTCTGCCAGCACAGACAGTATTGCGCCAGGAAGCGGTTTCCAGAATATTGTTAAAGGCACGAGAAGCCGGACTGCAATAACAATCAAAGTCCCTGAGCCCCAGCCGAGAATATCTGCCATTCACACACAATTACTGCACTGGCTTATTAGACTTTCGCAAATGTAAGGGTCCCCGCTGCTTTTTTTCCTCCCCTTAAATTTTAGGGGAGGGAAAAAAAGCAGCGCAGCGTGAAATTGAGTTGGGGGATTGGAATTTGAGTTGGCAGGATAAAGGCAGATACTTGAGGAGCTGACTTCACACACCACAAAAATTTATAAACAATGCCTGAAGCAATGCCGCTATGCGGGGGTGGCTGAGTCTGGTCAAAAGCGCAGGACTTAAGTTTCAGAAGCAATCCTGTACCTTAGTGGTTGCGCGTGTTCGAATCACGTCCCCCGCATTTACGAACTAAATGCAGACCAGGAAACCATCGGATTTCCGCTGCCCGCATTCTTACGCCAACTTGTGCAGCATTTTAAATATCTCCAGATTTCTTTTTGCTTCCCCTCTGCTTGCAAAGCCGTTGCTGTTAAGAACAGCATTGCCCTACTGACATGCAATAGAAAAAACAATCACAGCTTAGTCATTTCAGGCAATGTCATCGGCTCAAACTCGTATTTGTACAGGTTCAGAAACGACTTGATGGCTGTGTGCAGCTGATGAACATTCTCCACAAGCAATTCTTCAAACTGGGTTGAGTACGTCCGGTATATGAATTTGTCAAACAGCGTGCGCATGAAGAAGTAAAACGGCTTCTGCTCCCACCGGTCCTCATAATCCGTATCAAGGTACGCATCTATTATCATGTCCACCCTGCCCTGGTTCATTTTCATGCGCTGGCCGTCTTTCTCAACCACGACTTCCTTCAGCTTATGCATCCTTATCTCCAGCCGTATTACGTGGCGTGCGTAGTCAGTTATCTTTTTCCACGGCATCAGCACAAGCTCAACGTATTTTCCATCAGGACGCACATGCTCCTCGTTTCGCAGCTCTCTCCTGTCAAACGCTTTCTCCCTCAGCCAGTTATCAATAAGTTTGTACAGCTCGAATGCGCTGAACAGCCCTTCGTACTTCAGGCGCATGTGGTCCACAACCAATCTTCTTTCCGACATTTTTATTCACTCGGCTTGGATTCGTAAATGTTTCCTTTTGCTTCCATTCTGAGGAAATCCTTTATGGCTCCCTGGAATTTCTGCAGTTCATAATACAATGTATCCCAGTAAACTGATTCCAAATCCCTTTTGACAAACCAGTTCCGGAAGAGGTTTAGCAGTCTTCGCTCAGTTGCGTTTGCAGTCCACCGGGGCCTTCCGAATATGTCTTCGTAAGGCGCCTTTATGTCACCGCCCAAGGTCAGAATCATCCTAGCGTTTGTCATCTTCTTCTTCCTGCCGTTGATTACAACGTCAACATCATATTCCCCGTAGCTGTGGTAGTAAATTGTAATGACTTCCATCACAAACCCTGACTTTTCCCTTTCAGCAGTCCACCTTATTTCAAGCTCAGGCGGCTTGGACTTGTAAAGAGTTTCATATACGCGGTAGCGCCTCTGCCTCAGCCAGTTTGACATCAGCCTGTACAGGCCATCCAGGTCATAAAGCCCGCGGTATTTTATTCTTGTAGGGAACAGCTTGCCAATGCTTTCGCTGTAAGCAGGTGCGTGCGGCTCATGAATCTCAATTGGCCCTTTTTTATCAGCGGGCTTTTCCTCTTTCTTCTTTCGGAACCGCGCAAATAATCCTTTCGCACCTTCAGCCATGCAGCAAAAAGGGGGAAGAGCTTATATAAAACTTTCGCTGTCCGTATCCAAAAACGCACTTCATTGCTCTTTATTTTCTCCCCTAAAGTCAGGGGAGGGAGAAAATAAGGAGTGCGGCGAGTGCTTAAGCGGTCCAGCGATAAATTAATAAAACTCCGCATATTGGCTTTATATGTGCAAAATGTTTTAAGCGTGAGCCCTGAGGAATGCATTATGTGCGGAACGACAATTAAGAGGGTGCACTGCACTTACATCTGCCCTAACTGCGGTTTCAAAACTGACTGCAGCGACTTGTAACATGAAAGACGGAATCTCTGACGCAATAAGGGAAAAGCAGCTTAAGGATACCATTAAACTTATTGAAACCCGCCACCACCATGATGACGGCACAGACGTGGTCATAGCTCCGATTAGCGAAAGCGATTTTGAGCGCAGAATAATTGAGGAAGAGCAGGAGTGGAAGATGAAAACTCAGAGCAACGCAGCTACTGCTAATTTTTCCAATGAGGATGCTAATAAGAATAGCAGCAGCAGCGATTCTCCCCGGCAACAAAGCATGGACGAACCTGCAGAAAAAAAGAAGCCGGTTATGGCCGGCTGCAGCTGCGGGCAGCTGTTTTCAGTAACAGCTGCAGGCCTTAAGGAAGGCGTGCAGCTGAAAGCGTACGAAGCAGACGGCTCGCCGGCAAAAACTTACTCGGCATCAGGGCAGGGGCAGCAGGATTATTCTGTTTCAGGCCCATCAAGCAAGGATTATGGTTCTAAGGGTTAATGTTTTTCTCGCACCTGTGCTTTTTATTGCCTCCCATGATTTTTAATGGGGGGAAAAAAAGCGGCCAAGCGTCTTCAAAGCAGCAATCTTTATTAACGCTTTCAATTTCCCATTTTCATGGCAAAAATACCAAAACCGGAAGTCTCTTTCAGCAGCGGCATGGAGGAAATAGACGCAGCCAAAGCGTATGATGCTGATGAATTTAATTACGATCCGAAGGGATATTTTCTCATCCGCATAAATCCTGAAACAAAGAGGATAGAAGTCGGCCTCTGCAGGCAGAACAACGTAATTCTGAAGAAGTGGGCAGGAGATGGCGCAAAACAATTATGCCAGGCAATCCTGAAATCAGGCGCAGTTTCAAGACTTGACCACGCAGCTTATCTCGGCAGGGAAACGCTGAAAGCGGAAGTTTCCATTAAGCTTGGGAAAGAATACGTGCAGGATAGCGATTTGGAAATTTAGTTGTTTACAAGTATCTCTACATCCTTCCCAAAGATTGCTTTCAGGTCTTCAAATATTTTTTCTTTGATGAAAACTTTGGGAGGTATTTCTGTGTTTGCAAGCACTTTTTCCAGCTCGTCGAGGGTGGAGCGCTTTACAGAAGTTATTGCGCCAGACTCAGAGAGCTTGCCTCTCGATATTTCTTTTTCTTCATGGTCCACATCGTGGATAATGAACACGTCGCTCCCTATCAGCATAACTTCTCCGAACCTGTTGCCGTGCTTTACGCGAATCTTTGCTTTTTCCAGCTCTTTGCCGCGCTTGCGCTGCATGTGCTCTATTAAGTAGCGGATTATCTCGTCCGAGTCTTTTTTTATTTTGTGCACCTCTGCTTTCGTCAGCTTTCCTGCATCGTAGTCCTGCTTTGCCTTCAGTATGCCGTTCAGCATCCTCAGGAATTTGGCAGGCATTTTGCCCTTGCTGATGAGCTCGTCCTCGAATATCGTTATAAGCTCAACGTCGCTCACCTTTTCTATTCCTTCCAGCCGAAGCACGTCCCTGATTACGGTTATTACTCGGTCGTAGGTCTGCACAACGCCTTCCTCCTCCTTTATTTTCTGCAGGTCTTTGAACAGCTTGTCGAGCCGCTTCAGGTATTTCTCAGAATCGCTCAGCACCTTATCAGCTTCTGCTCCTGTCAGCTCTTTTTTGTCGCCGTGCTCCAAATCCTTGCGAAGCTGGATGTTTCTTTCCAGTATTTTGACGTATTCTTCCTCCAGCAGCTTTTCCTTTTTTACAAAAATATCGCGAAGCACGTCCGGAGTTTCTTTCGGAGTTGGCGGCGGCACTCCGTAAAGCATTATGGCTGCCTGCGTTGGCGTCAGTATTGCCCAAAATGTGTCCTCCATGCCAATCTCCTTGAGCTTGTACTTCACCCTGCTTATCAGCTGGTCGCCTGAACTCATGTACAAATCAATTGCTTCGCTGCTCGGCTTGATTCTTCCCATCTGCAGCAGCTGCTTCCACGGCATGAACGTTCCGCGGTCGTACAGTGGAACGCCGTCCCTTAAGAACGTAAATATTATCGGGTTTGCCTCCTTTACGCTGTCCCAGAAGTCTGTTAAAATGTAAACCTGCACGTTTAATTTGTTTTTGATGCCTGTCGCATCCCCTGCTTCTATGCCCATGCCGATTATTATTGCCCGGAGCTTGTCCTTGAGCTCAGCGCGCGTCATGCGCTTGACATCAGTATCGTCCACTACGATAAATACGTCAATGTCTGACTTTGCAGTTGCCTTGCCCTGAATCAGCGAGCCTGCCAATACGTAACTTACGATGTATTTCTCAAACTTTTTCAGCACCATTTCCTTGTGCACTTCAGATATTTTTATTGCCGCAATCATTCCTGTATCGTAGAACGGCGCTGAGTAGGCGATCATTCTCAGCAAATCATATTTTGTATCATAGCAGCTCTGCCACAGCTCGGACAGGATAAGGGTTTGCGGGATTATTTTTTTGTCAATGCCCTTCGCAATCTCAATTATTATGGCGGTAAGCTTGTTCTTCAGTTCAAACTTCGCCATCTTTTTGCTGTCTGAGTCATCTACAAGGACAACTATATTAATGGCATCTTTTGGCGGAGCTGCTGGAGCCGGCATTTGCAGAGGCGCAGCTGTTGTAGGTAATCCGGAAACAGGAGCTGCAGGCATCTGAGGCATCTGCGGCTGCAGGGAAACGTGCTGCGGCTGCTGCATTGCTGCCATCTGCATCTCCGGCGGCAAAGCTGCAAGCTGCTGCTCGCTCAGCTTCGGAGGCAGCAATGCAATGCCAATAATGTATTTGTCAAACTTCTTCAGAAGCTGCTCCTTGAACTTGTCCAGACTTTTCTTAATCTCTTTAAGCTTGGCCTGCGCATCCTTCGGCAGGTTCGCAGCAATTCTGGAAAACTCGTCCTGAACATTTGCTTTGCCCGGCTCAGGAGCAGCGTAATCCTTGCTCTTCTTTTTGGCCATTTTTAACAACAAAACGTGGTCAGCAGATGTTTATAAAGCTTTGCAGAACGCTGTTCACAACCGGCTGGAGACGCATCCAACCTGCGCAGAGCAAAAAAGTTTATAAATGCGATAGGATAAAAGCAGGGCATGGCTAAGGAAAAGAAAGTGACCATTGAGGCAGCAAGGGAAAAGGGTGCGCATGAGGTTATTAAGTACATGCGCAGCTACATTAATGAGCCACTTGAGGAGCGCATGAAAGCTCTTGAGGAAAAGACTGATCCTGAAAACGAAATTGACGAGCTTTTTGAACAGCACGCTGAGCATGTCGTAAACGGTAACCCAACAGGGAAATCGGACGATGAGAAAACAGGTTCTTACCATGCAGGAGTGGCCCATATCGAGGAGGTTTTTAAAGACAAGAAGTCAAGCACCAAGCTGACGAAAGACGAAGCTACTAGCATTATGGAACATTATGTCGATAAAGCGCTTAGCAGAATAATCACTGATTTCAAGGAGCGCATTGAGAAAGCAAAGAAAGCGGGACTTACGGAAGATGAAATAAGAAGCCTAAAAGGTCAGTTATTCGCACAACACCACATTGACCCTCAGACCGGAAGACGACTGAATCCGCTTGAGGATACTTATCTTAGAAGCTTTAGGGGGAAAACCAAAGCGCAGGCTTTGAGCAGGATGCGTACTTTAGCAGATAATTCGCGCACCATGTACCGCACAAACCTTGAACAACGTGCTACACAGGATTTGTTCACAGAAGATGACAGAATGGAACTGGCAGACCTTCTTAAGCCAAAATTCGACAAAGCTGGCTTGAAGCACCCTGATCATCCTTACACTAAGGACACTAGTGTACTTATTGCCGATATCGTAACATACCTTAAATCAGGCGACATGCGGGAAAGAGGATATTCTAGAAAAAGAGAACCTGCAGAAGCCGCACACAAATAGCTCGCATATAAAGCATATAGCAATGCATAAAAACCCCAACAGCTTCTACTGCGATTAAGATGAATTGCATCCAAATCCAGACTTCTACCACCACAGCGTAAGCCATTCATTTTTCTGACATGTCAGAAATCGCCAGAAGCGGTTTCTGAGCATGCTCAAGAACACGACCCAGCCATTGGTGAGGTGTTCTTGACAAAAACATATTTATACTGACTTAAACGGTGATTCGCCAATGCCAAAAAAAATTATAATAACACTGCCTGACGGCAGTAAAAAGCAGTTCCCTTCCGGAATCACTGCGATGAAGGTTGCCGAGGCCATTGGCAGGCGCTTGGCTGCAGATGCTGTAGTTGCTGAAGTGGATGGCGTTCTTGTTGACTTGTCCTCTGCTCTCACGAAAGACTCTGCTTTTAAGGTGCACACTTTTGACAGCGCCCAGGGAAAGCAGGTTTTCTGGCACTCTGCAGCCCATCTTTTGGCTCAGGCAGTATTGCGCTTATACCCGAAATCGCGCCTGACAATAGGCCCGGCCATAGAGGGCGGCTTTTACTACGACATAGCCCACGACCCCTTTCATCCTGACGACCTGAAAAAGATTGAGGGTGAGATGCATAAAATTGCTGTGGAAAACCATCAGGTAAAGAGGACGGAATTATCAGTTGCTGAAGCGAAAAAGCTGTTCAGGGACAACAAGTACAAGCTGGAAATCATTGATGAGGAAGCAAAGGGCAAAAGCATAACAGCTTACAGGCAGGGCGAATTCGTTGACCTTTGCCGCGGTCCGCATGCGCCTTCTACCGGCAGCATTAAGGCAATAAAGCTGACTAAGCTTTCCTCTGCTTACTGGCGCGGCAATCAGAAGAACGATGAGCTGCAAAGAATTTACGGCGTTGCGTTTCCTGACAGAAAGATGCTGAACGACTACAATAAGCAGCTTGAGCTTGCAGAAAAAAACGACCACCGCCGGCTCGGCAAGCAGCTTGAGCTCTTTATGTTCCACGACTGGAGCCCCGGCAGCCCATTCTTCCTGCCGAAAGGCACTGTTATCTACAATTTGCTGCTGGACTTCATCCGCAGCGAATACTGGAAACGCAGCTATCAGGAGGTTATTACTCCGCAAATGTTCAACAAAGAGCTGTGGGAGCAGTCAGGCCACTGGCAGCACTACCGCGAGAACATGTTTTTGCTGAAGGTTGATGACGCAGATTTTAGTTTGAAGCCCATGAACTGCCCCAGCCACGTGCTTATCTTTAATTCCCGGGCAAGGAGCTACAAGGAGCTTCCTATTCGCTACGCTGATTTCTGCTATTTGCACCGCAACGAGCTGCGCGGCGTCCTTGGCGGCCTCACGAGAGTGAGGAAATTCTCACAGGACGATTCCCACATTTTCTGCACGCCCGAGCAGATTATGGCTGAGCTCAATGCGCTGATTGAATTCACCAAATTTATTTTTACAGACACTTTCCAATTTCCGTTCACGGCAAAACTGTCAACAAAGCCGGAGAAGTCAATGGGAGACAAAAAGCTGTGGGACGAGGCAGAGGCAGCCCTTGAGAAAGTTCTGAAGCAGAATAAGATTAAGTACGAAATCAAGCCTGGAGAGGGCGCATTTTACGGCCCGAAAATAGACATTGACGTTAAGGATGCTTTGGGCAGGGAGCATCAGCTTGCCACCATCCAGCTTGACTTCCAGATGCCTTCCAGGATGGGTGCAGAGTATGAAGGCAAAGACGGGAGGAAGCACACTGCTGTAATGCTCCACCGCGCACTGATTGGCAGCTTTGAGCGCTTCATAGGCCTGCTGATTGAGCATTACGGCGGCAAGTTCCCGCTTTGGCTGAGTCCTGTGCAGGTCAGAATCCTTTCAGTTTCCGACAGATTCAACAGCTACGCGGAAAAAATTGCGGCCAGCTACAAGGACAATGGCATCAGGGCAGAAACCGACACAAGGGCAGAGTCCATACCCTACAAGGTAAGGGAAGCAGAGATAGCCAAGGTAAACTACATTCTCGTTGCTGGAGAAAGGGAGCAAAAAGCAGGCACCGTAACTGTCAGAACCCGCGACAACAAGATTCTCGGCGCAGTGAAAGCAGACGCGTTCCTGCAGCAGCTGAAGAAGGAGATTGCGCATCAGCGTTTCTGACATTTCAATGATACCGGATTATGGCAAAAGAGCATTAAAAGCGATAAGCTTAAATATGTGTACAATATATTATATTGAATACAATGGCAGCGACAATATCAGTTAGGCTGGACAAATCAGTCCTGAAGGACTTGGCCGAAGTGGAGAATAGATGGCAGACTGACAGGAGCGAAGTTGTGCGTCGTTTACTGGTCAGTTCCATACATGAATTGAAGATAAAAGCTGCGCTTGAGGACGTTGCTGCGCATAAGAAGTCGATTGGGAAGGCAGCAGAAGAATGCGGTGTTTCTCTGTGGGAAATGCTTGAGCTCGTTAAGGAAAGAAACCTGGACTGGACAGGCTATTCTGAAGAAGACCTTGAAAATGACCTCAAGCTGCTAAAATGATAGCCAATTCCACTCCGCTCATCTGCCTTGCAAAAATTGGCCGGCTGAGGCTGCTAAAAGCGCTGTTTGGCAGTGTTACAGTAACAGAAGTGGTTAAGGATGAGGTTTTGGTTGAAGGAAAACCAGGACATTCTTCAATAAGCGATGCCATTAACGAAGGATGGATAATGGTTGCCAACCCTAAGCAAATTGTTGAGTTGGGGCTTGGTAAAGGCGAGAATTCCTCACTCAGCCTTGCGAAAGAAAGTAATGACGATCTTTTGATTGACGATGCAGCAGCAATCAGGGCTGCCAAAGCGTTAGGCATAAATTTTCTCAGAACAACAAGCGTGCTTATTAGGGCTGTTGGAAGGAAAATTATAACAAAAAAAGAGGCTGTCACGTTAATAAGCCAGCTTGTCAAAGCCGGCTATTACATCAGCCCAAGGTATCTTACGGAAATTCTCGCCAAGCTTACCACCTGAGCAGCCTGCCGCCTGCAAACCTCGCCCTTTATCCCAAGATACTGCCTTGGTGTGAGCCTGACGCTCCTTGCGCTTTGTATGATGCTGTTGATGAGAACTTTCTGCTGGCGGCTCCATTCCTTGCAGGGATGTGTTCTGACATAGTGTGCCCGGTATTCAACAAAATTTATCCTTTCTTCCCTATTGTTCCTTCCCGGCTTGAGCCATTTCATCTTCAGCCATCCTTTGCAGCGAGTTTGTCGATTTGGTGTTGCGCACCTGTTCACTGCCGCGCTGCTTATCTGCCCTCCTTCGAAAGTTAAGGGGGAGAAAAAGCAGCGCAAGAGGCAGCAAGGTGAATTAGTCGACAAACTCCTTTGCAGCAAAAAGGTTTATAAATAAGAACATATTTTCCAGCCCATGCCTGAGAAAAAGCCGAAAGCAGACACGCACAGCTACAAAGGATGGCTGAATTCCGATAGTTTTCTTAAAAGGGCATTTGCATGTCTGGGCTATCAGACTGTTGCAACATTGATTATTTATGGCATATTTCTGGGGGTTGCGATACTGATAGTGGCATTTTTCGGCACCCCCTAAATCGTTAGGTTTAAATACTAGTCTCCAGTGTCCAGACATTCTTTAGGGGAAGAAAAAATGGGACAACAGGAAGTCAGCGATTTTTTGAAAAAGTTCAGGGTTAAGTGGTTTACCTCCAAGGAGATAGCCAAGAACCTGAAGGTTTCTACAGGCTCTGTAATAAACAACCTGTCCAAGCTGCGCAAGTCCAAGCAGGTATTGTACAGGCCCACTGGCCGGGCAAACCAGTACATGTACAGGTATAAAAGGTAAAACATATTAAAAGCAGTATGTTTTGTGCATTCTGATGCCCAAATTGCGTTTTGTAGCGAATAGCAGGATAGCAGCAATGCTGTTATTGCCAATAAGCCTCCTCCTCATAATATTTATGCCTGTGCTCATATTTGCGCTGCTGGCAGTGGGGGCAACCATTGGCGTTATCGCTCTTCTCGCCGGAAAATTAAAAAGAAAAACAGGCAGAAATCCTTCCAAAATATAGCGACTGACATTAGTTTTTGTACATGTTTGTCAGTCGCTATATCAGGAAGACACAACTATTTTGTATAATTACTTGTGTCTTCCGCTATAATTGATGCCGAGTACAAAATCAGGTAGCGCGCCGCAGGGAATGGCAAAAAGCTTTATTTTGCCGTTGCCCGTATAAAATCCGCCAGAATATTGTAGTAAGGCTCAATGCTTGATATTACAACGTGCTCATTTTCCGAATGCGCCCCGAATCCTATTGTCTTGAACAGAACCGCAGGTATTCCGGTTTCACAGAAGTATCTTGCATCAGTTGCTCCGTGCTCATGGTACGTGCGGACCTTGCGTTTCAGTATTTTTTCTGCTGACTTCTGGAGCTGCCTGATGTAGGGATTATTTTCGTTTGTTATCAGCATGTCTGCGTCAGCTACTTTTTCAACCTGTATTCCTTCTATGCTTTGCAGCTTTTTCATGATATCCTGTGGGGCGTCTTTTTCTGTCCTGCGGATGTCCAGATACAGCTCAGCGTAGTCAGGCACTTTGTTCAATGCATCCCCTCCGCTTATTTTTGAGAGGTTTGCAGTTGTTTTCCATTCCGGCTTTGTGAGTTTCGGGAAAATTTTCTGCACCTTGGAGTAGGCAGCTATCAGCTTTTCAATTGCGTTCTCCCCTCCTTCCCAGTATCGGGAAGCGTGCGCAGACCTGCCTTTCGCAGAAAGCTTTACCTGCAGCACGCCTTTGTGCTTTGTTACGATGTCAAAATTATCTCCGCCGTCTGCAACTATTGCGAATTCTGCCGAATAGCCATTCTCAGAAAGCAGATAACGCACTCCGTCATGGCCGTGCACTTCCTCGTCAGATGTCAGCATTATTCCGATGTCGGGCTTCAGAGCGGCCATGTCCTTCATTATCTTCATAAGCACCGCAACCTGCACTTTGCAGTCTTCGCTTCCCCTGCCATAAAGCTTTCCTGATTTCACTTTTGGCGAAAAGAGGCGTCTGCTGGCAGGCACAACGTCGAAATGCGCGTTCAGGAATATTTTCGGGCTCCTCGTGCGCCTGTAGGTTGCAGCTATGGAAATCTTTTTGTTTTTCTCAAACTTTTTCACAACTATTCCGTGCCCGCGCAGGTAAGCCATTATGTAATCTGCGCATTTTCTTATCTCCTCTGGCTTGTCCGCTGTTGTCTCGAACCTTATCATATCTGAAGTCAGCCTTACAATCTCTTTCATGCGCCAGTTTACGGGCTATTGGTTTATTAAAGTTTGCATAAATTTTTATAGCAATTTGCGCTTCCATTCCGTATGGGCATTGAAAGAATCCTGGAAGCTAACACCAAAACCGTAGATTCTGCGCTTAGGGAATTTCTGCCGGAGAGGATAAATCATAAATGGCTCAGCGGGGTTTTCGGCGCCGGAAGCTGGGATGTCAGGGCAGTCAATGCGTCTCTTTCAAATCCTGTTTGGGACCTGCTTGGCAGGGGCGGCAAAAGATGGAGGCCGCTGCTCATGTTCCTTTCCTGCAGCGCAGTTGGCGGCAATCCTGATGGAATAAGAAAATTTGCTGTCATCCCTGAGCTGATACATACCGGCAGTCTTATCGCTGATGACATTGAGGACAGCTCTTTGACCAGGCGCGGCCAGCCGGCAATTCACGTGCGCTATGGCACTGACGTGGCAGTGAATCTTGGCAGCATGCTGTATTTTTTGCCGCTGACAGTCCTTCGCAGTCTCAATGCAGCACAAAAGTTGAAGATTCATGAGCTTATTTCTCAGGAACTGCTGAAACTGCACCTCGGCCAGGGAACAGACATCCACTGGCACAGCCATCTCAAAAGAATTACAGAGCAGCAGTACTTTGCGATGTGCGCCAATAAAACTGGCACGCTTGCCAGGCTGTCTGCCAAGATGGGGGCAATCCTTGGCGGCGGCTCAGAACAGCAGGCAGCTGCGTTAGGCAGCTTTGCAGAATCCATAGGCATTGCCTTCCAGATTCAGGACGATATTCTAAACCTGCAAAGCAGCTTGGGCAAAGATTATGGAGAAGACATCACTGAGGCAAAAATAAGTTTCCCTCTGCTGAGAACTTTATCGCTGGCTAATCCGCAGGACAGGCGCATGCTGATTGGCATTCTGAAAAAGCACACCAAGGAAAAAGACGAAATAAATGCGGCTATTGAAATAATAAGGAAACACAAAGCGTTGGATTACTCTGAAGCTGTGGCTGCGAAAATTGTAGAGCGCTCATGGAGCAGATTAGAGCCTCTGCTTCCCGATACTGCCGCAAAAAAGACATTAAGCGAGCTGGGAAGGTTCATGGTTGCGAGGAAGCATTAACGCCCGAATCTTCTTTCGCGCTGCCTGAAGTCTTCCAAGCAGGCCACAAGATCACCTTTCTCAAATTCAGGCCACATTTTGTCAAGAAATATCAGCTCTGCATACGAGGAAGCATATAACAGAAATCCGCTGAGTCTTTTCTCTCCGCCTGTGCGTATAATAAGGTCTGGCTCCCGCGGAGAATACAGGTATGACTTGAACTTTTCCTCATTTATGTCCTCAGCTTTTATCGCGCCTTTCTCCAAATCAGCTATCATCTTAGCAGCCGCATCCACGATTTCTTCTCGGCCGCCGTAGGCCATGCAGAAATTAACTACATACTCATCATAAGTTTTAGTCGCCTCCATTAAAACCCGCATTGCTTTCGCAACGTCTTCAGGAAACATGCCAATCCTGCCGAGGAAATTGATGCGAACTTTCTTCTCGTGAATTCTTGCATCGTCCTTAACGCTCTCAAACGCTTCCCTGAATAGCTTCATGAGATAATCAAATTCCTTCTTCGGCCTGTTGAAATTATCGACAGAGAACGCGTACAGCGTAACTTCCCTTATCCCCAGTTCCATGCACCACTCCAGCAGCTTCCCGACTTTCTCCCTTCCGAACTCGTGCCCCTTCCATGGCTTTGCCATCAGCCGTTTGGCAAATCTCCGGTTACCGTCGAGAATGATTGCGATGTGCTTAGCTTCAGACATGCTTCGTTAGCTACCACGGCTTATTTATAAATTTTGCTGATTTGGGCAACGTCAGCTTTCCCGTGTTTCATCGCCATGATATTTGAACAGCATCTCCGATTGCATCCGGGGCGGTTCGTGCTGCGGCGCTCTATTTCCTCCTCCCTTAAAATTTCGAGGGAGGAGGAAATAGAGCGCAGTGGATGGAACTAAGGCAGTTTCGGAGATACTGGGTTGAAAGCAATAACTTTAAATACCGACGTGATGAAATTTGCAGAATGGTAAAAATTGCGCCTTCCATTCTGTCTGCAGATTTCGCAAATCTTGAGCGCGACATAAAAAAGGTTGAGAAGCACGCTGATTTGCTGCACATTGACGTCATGGACGGCCATTTTGTTCCAAACATAACTTTTGGCCCTGCTGCAGTGGCGGCCATCCGCAGAGTGACAAAGCTTCAGCTTGACGTCCACCTGATGATAGAGCAGCCGGAAAAATACATTGATGAGTTCTCTGCTGCAGGCGCAGATTCAATTACAATTCATGTTGAAGCAGCCCGGAATTTATACGCGGCTATTAAGCAGGTTGGCAGCAGCGGAAAAAAAGCTGCAATCGCCATTAATCCGTCCACCGAAATTTCCAGCGCAGAAAGCATCATTGAAAATGTGGATATGATTCTGCTCATGACCGTCAACCCCGGCTTCGGCGGCCAGAAGTTTATTGAGTCAGTGTTGCCGAAAATTCGCGAGCTGCGTTCAATGATTGATTCAAAAAATCTAAACGCAGAAATTCAGGTTGACGGCGGCATAAACAAGGAAACTGCGAAGCTTGCCGTTTCAGCAGGCGCTGATATTCTGGTGGCAGGCTCCTACATTTATGGCAGCCCTAATCCTGCGGCTGCGATTAAATCGCTGAAGAAATAAAAAAAAAGCGGGACTTATCTCCCGCGCACCATCTTTGCCCTGGAAATATCCCCTTTCTTGTCAATGAAGTAAAGGTATCCCTTGGCTTTCTTTACGCCAACCTTGGCAACTACCTGTTGTTTCTGTTTCCCTTTCTTTCTTCCACCGCGAACCATCTTTGCTCTGCCTACGTTGCCTTTTTTGTCAACGAAATACAGGTATCCGTCTTCCTTCTTTATTCCAACCTTTGCTACTTTTTCAGCCATTTTTGCATCCCCCTTATCTTTTTTATCATCAAGACGCTTTTCTCGTCGTGACTTCTCTTCATGTAATTATCCTGTATTTAAAGCTTTTTGTTTTGTAGACGACAAAACTTTGCAGCCCTCTCTCACAGCAACAAACCAGCTTCCCTTTTCCCTCTCTCACCTTTGCGAAGGGAGGAAAAAAGGAAGCTGGCGATAAAAAACATTGCGAGGCAGAGAAACGAAATCTTCAGTTCTTCTTCACCGAGAAAACATCATCAGCCCTTTGCAGATATCCGTTTATTCGCTGCACAATGTTGGGCAGCATTAATCCCTGTATTTTTTCTGCAAAGAGCTGCTGCATCGGCATGAACTCGCTGATTCGGTAGCCGGTCCTGATTTTCTCAACAATCAGCATGTTCCTCAGGCGCTTGATTTGCCGCCGTATATTGGAAGACGCTATTCCAAGCATAGCTACTTTGTGCAGCTTCCGGTTCTGCACAACTTTTTTCTCTATCTCAGACACTGTAAGCAGCTTTCGCCTTTTCCTGTTTTTCAGCAGCACGTGCAGCACATCAACAACAACATCCCTCGAATCTCCCGGCTGCAGCAGGCCAAGGGAAAGGCAAAGCTTTTTCACAAGCTCCCGTTCTTTAATATGGTCAGGCAGCTCGTATTTTCTCAGAATTATTTCAGCCAGCGGCTGTTCAGCGACTACTTTCATTATTAAAACTTTTAATAATCTGGTATAAATATGTTTGCATAAAGTAAACTTTCCGGTTTGCGCCAGCCCTGCTGATTTTTTCCTGTGATGACAGCTTTTGCTTGTTCTGTCTCTCGTCTTTTATTCCCTCCCTTAAAAGTTGGAGGGAATAAAAGGTGAGGGCAGGCAGCTGAAAAAAACAGTTTGCCTGAGATTGCCATTTTCTCACAAACTTTTTATTCCATAGGCAGTTGCGGCATGCTTTATGAGAGAAATAAAGGACATTCGATTAACCAATGGCATGAAAGCTGCCGACCTTGTGGCGCAGTTCAGGGACTCAGGTTTCCAGGCGCAGAACATGGGAGAGGCAGCTGAAATTCTTTCCGAGGCAAAGAAGAACAACGCTTTCACATTTCTGAGTTTCACTTCCAACATGGCAGCATCAGGCCTGCGCGGCGTTTTTGTTGACCTGGTAAAGAGGAAGAAGGTAGACGCGATTATTACGACTTCCGGAACCATTGACGAGGACATTAACAGAAGCAAGCTGCCATACCTGCAGGGCAGTTTTGAGTCTGACGACGAGGAATTGGGCAGCCGGGGCATTAACAGGATGGGCAACATACTTGTTCCCAATGACCGCTACGAATTCCTTGAAAAGTTTTCAGAAAAGGCTATCGGCGAAATTTACGCTGTTAAAAAAGATATTGCAGTTTCGGAATTGATTTCTGAAATTGGCAAAAGAATTGGAAGCGAGGGCTCGCTGCTGCACTGGGCAAGCAAAAACAGCGTCCCGATTTTTTGTCCGGGCATAACTGACGGCGCTTTCGGCATGCAGCTTGCTTTTTTTCAGCAAAAAAATCCTGACTTTAAAATAGATGCCGTAAAAGATTTCTCGAGATTGCTTGAGTTGGGCATGGCAGCAGAAAAAACTTTGGGCATTGTTCTCGGCGGCGGAATAGCAAAGCATCACCTTATTATTTCAAACATTTTGAACGGCCTTGACTATGCAGTATACATTAACAGCTCATCGCCGTATCACGGCTCGCTGTCAGGCGCTACGACTTCTGAAGCAAAATCATGGGGAAAAGTCAGGGGCAAAGCAGTCACAGTTTACGGAGACGCCCAGATTATTTTCCCGCTGCTTGTCCTTTCTGTAAACGAATTCTTCTGAAAGTAATATGAAAAACAGTTAAGTTTAAATATAAGATACTTCATAAATGGCATCAGCAATATGACTGTTGCAACTGCAATGTTTACAAAATTTATGAATCAAAAAGAGATGAGGGAACTGATTCTTAATAGTAGAAAAATTATAACAAAATGATGATAAAATGTTTGGACCGCACCTGACCATGGACCTGTATGGATGCGACAGAAATAAGCTGGCAGATTCTCACTTTGTTACAAGAGTCCTTAATGAAATGCCTGAAAAGCTTGGCATGAGTAAGTTCTCTGACCCGCAGGTTACCTCGGTTCCAGCCCAGGGCATAGATTCGTTCGACCGCGGCGGAGTTACCGGCTTTGTCATTTTGGTTGAGAGCCACATGGCAATCCACACCTTCCCGGAGGACGGTTACGCAACTTTTGACATATTTTCCTGCAAGGATTTCGACATAAAGTACGCAGTTGATTTGCTGACAAAGATGCTTGGCGCTGTAAAAGTGGAGAAGAATTTCATCAACAGGGGAAGGGAATTCATAAAGCATTATCCAAGAAGCACGGAGAAATCTGCTGAGATTGCATTCAGGGAAAGAGTCAGATATTCAAGGCTTGCTGCGCATTAAAATTTATAAATGAGCGCACATTTGTTTTCTTATGGCAGTCAAAAACCCGCATTTTTATGCTCCCTTCAACTTTGGTGGCTTGCCGCACGAACTCGCGGACTATGATAGGGCAGGAGTTGTGATTTTCCCTGTGCCTTATGACGGCACAACTTCATATAAGCCTGGAACAAGGGACGGGCCTCGTGCAATCATTGAAGCGTCAAGGGTCGTGGAGTTCTTTGACGAGGAATCAAAGAAGAATTTTTCTGAAGTCGGCATTTGCACGCTTGACGAGCTGGAAATTATGGATGACGCCAGGCAGACGATAGATCGCGTTTATGAATCAACGAAAAAAATTCTTGAAGACGGCAAAAAGTTTGTAATGCTGGGCGGCGAGCACTCGCTCACTTCCGGCGCTGTGCGCGCTTTTAAGGAAAAGTATCCCGGCTTAAGCGTGCTGCATGTTGATGCCCATGCTGACATGGCAGACCTGAATGGGGGGAGCAAATGGGATCACGGCTGCGTGGCCCGCCGCTGCTACGAGATGTGCCCTGTTGTGCTTGCAGGCATAAGAAGTCTTGCTGATGACCAGGCAGAGTTCATTGAAAAGGAAAAAATTCCGGTATTCTGGGCGCACGAAACGCTCGCAAAGCAGGATGACAGATGGATGGACGAGGCAATTTCAAAGCTTTCTGACATAGTTTACTTAACAATTGACCTCGATGCTCTGGATCCAGGCATCATGCCTGCTGTCGGCACTCCGCAGCCCGGCGGCTTTGACTGGTTTACGCTGCTGAAATTTCTCAGAAAGCTTTCCGCAAAAAAAGTTGTTGGCTTTGATGTCATGGAATTCATGCCCATACCCGGAATGCATGCGCCTGACTTCACCGCTGCAAAGCTCGTCTACAAGCTGATTGGGGAATTCTACTGCAAATGATTCAATTTATGTTGTAGCCGGATGCCAGCAGCAGTTCCTTGGTAACTGCAGCTTTAAAGAATTCTCATCGCTTCATTACAAAAAATAGCAAAATATAAAAACTCATTTCGCAAAAAAAGCTTTTTGAAGGCAAAAAAGATGCAAATACTCAGTCAAATGCAAAAGCTCGCTCCAGCTGACAAAAAAATTTTTGACAAAGCTTATGGCTCGCTTCAGTTTCCTTTGGCGGAGCACAGCTTTGCGTGGCTTTATCTGTGGGATGGCTGTTATGGCGAAATGGAATGGGCTTTGATAAACGGCAATCTGTGCCTGTTCCTGACTTTTGAGGGCAAACGCTGCATCTGGGGGCCCGTTGTTCCCGGAAAAAAGCTCGCTGACACTCTGGGCAGGTGCTTCAGCATGTGCGAGGATTACAACGCAGAGCGCGGGATTCCGGAAAATCCTGCCATGATGTACATTCCTGAGGAGCTTAAGGACGCATACGCAAACCTCAGCGGCTTTAAGCTGCAGGAGCAGAACCAGGACTACATATACAAAAGGACAGACATCATTGAGCTTAAAGGAGACAGTTATAAGAGCAAGAGGAATCTTAAAAATTATTTTATGAAAAACTATTCCTGCGCTGTTGAGCAGTACAACGCTGGCAGGCACAGGGCAGGCTGCCTTGATTTGCTTCACCGCTGGAAAGAGCAGAAACTCGAAACAATTGAGGATGCTGACGTGGAGAAGCTTGATGCAGAGGTTGCCGCCAATGAAAGAGCGCTGGAGCTTGCAAACACGCTTGGCCTTAAAGGCGTGGTTGTGCTGGTTGACGGCAAGGTGCAGGGCTACAGCTTTGCAGAGCGAACAAGCAGCATAATCTGCACGGATTTTTTTGAGAAGACAAACCTGCGCATCAAGGGGCTTTCAGTATTTATCTACGGCGAGCTTATGAAGCTGTTTGACTGTGAGTACGTCAACGCAGGCGAGGACTGGGACGTTAAGTACCTTGAGCGCATAAAGAGGTCGTACAGGCCGCATCTGATAAAAAAAAGTTATTCGCTGGTGAAAAATGGAGCTGATTGAAGACATTGAAAGCGAACGCAGGCTGATAGAAAGCGCTGTTGCAGCCTATGGCAGCGCTCCTGAGCATAATTTCGGCTACTATCTTGCGCATAATGCCGTTGAACTAAAGGGTGATGAGTGCATCTACATTAGGGAAGGTAAATACGGCCTTCTTACAATAAATAACGCTGCTGCAAAAAAATGGAGCATGATTGGCGCTCCGCTTGCGCCGGAAGCCCAGCAGGCGCAGCTGGTCAGGGAAGCACTGGATTTTCTGAAGCAGAAAAGAAAGCTGAACAAGTTTGTTGCCGAGCTTACTATGGACAGGAAAAAAATTGTTGACGATGCTGTCAGTTCATCTTACAAAATAAGCGATCCAAACTGCGTTTTGTATTGGCCTGTTTACGATATGACTGGCTGGGAGGGGGATAAGCTCCGGGGCGGGCTGTGGAAGAAGATGAGAAACATTCTCAACAGGTTCAGGAAGTCGCACAGGATTAGAATTGTGGACAGCAGCAGCGTGGAGAAGGATGACCTAAAGGCTGTTGTGGAGGAATGGAAGCTGCGCCGCAGGGTTACAGGATACTATGTACACCGCAAAAACTCAAACTATACTGATACTGATTTTTACAATAAATTCATTGACCTGGATTTTGCAGGCTGCAATCTTGCCAAAAGTGTTTTGGTGGACGGCAAAGTTGCGAGCATCACCGCCGGCTGGAATGTTCCCAACGCTTTAGGCGCATATTATTCGGCGGTTGGCATTTATGACAGCAGGATAGAATGCCTTGGCGAGTATGCCAACTGGAATGATCTTGTAACACTGAAAAAAATGGGATACAGCGAGGTTGACTTTGGCGGAAGCCCAAAGCCGCTGCTGCAGTTCAAGCAGAAATTCAAGCCGTCCAGAATTTACGCTACTTACGTCTACGCAATCACAAAAAAGTAGTTTTTGCGAAAAATACCTCAAACTTCCTGTTTCTTATCGTATGAACCTTGACTAACTCAAGATTTGCGCTTTCCTGCGGTGCATCGGTTATTTCCAGCTGCTTCGCTCCTACCCTGCTTTTTATTTGGAGGCAGTGGGGCTGCAGTTTTTGCTTTGTTTCGGGGTCAGCTCTCACGATGATGCTGACCGCGTCTGTTTTTTCCAGGCTTTTTTCTTTTCTGGACTGCTGTATCAGCCGGATGAGCTCTCTGGAAAGCCCTTCTGCTTCCATTTCCGGAGTCAGCTCCTTGTCTATGTATACGGCTCCCATGCCGAAATCCGCAGAGTCGTACTTGTCAGGAAGCTCTGTTGTGAAAATAAAGTGGTCGCGTTCAAGCCTGTACTGTTTGCCGTCTATGCCCATATCGTAGTGTCCGTCCTCAGCTAATCTTTTCAGTATCGCATCGTGGCCTTTCATTGTAAAATGCGCGATTATTTTCGGCGTTGCCTCTCCGTAGACAGGGCCGAGCTTTGCGTAGTCCGGCTTGATTTTCACTTTTGCCTCTGTGAATTCTTTCTGCACAGTCAGCTTCTTGACATTGGTCTGATGGACGATTAGAGGTCCCAGCTGTGCAATCACTTCGCCTGCCAGCTGGTCCTCGGCGGCTATCACCGCCTGCTTGATGGGCCATCTTATCCCGCGGTTTATTTTTTCCCTTAATGACAGTATGGCTTGGCCTATTGCCCTTGCAGTGCTCATTTTTTTCTCCAGGTCAGCGTCAATTTTCTCCACCTGCGGCCATGCGCAGTGGTGCACGCTCTTCGCCTCATCCCGCACCAGTTTGAGGTAGATGTATTCGGCCATGTACGGCGCATACGGGGCCAGCAGCTTTGCAATTATTCCAATCGCATAACTCAGCGTGTCGCTCACTGCATCGTCAGTTCTCTCTCTGACAAGCCGTATATACCACCTTGATAAGTCCTCTACCACAAACCACTTGAGCTCCTCATAGCAGCGGTGGTAGTTGTTTGCCTCGAATTCCTGCGTGAATTTTTGCAGCAAAGTGTTCGTCCTGGAAATAAGCCATTTGTCTTCTGCCCTTAGTTTTGTTACGCCTTCGCTGCCCGCACGGTTGTTGGCGAAAACGCACACGTTCCAAAGCGTTGTCATGAATGGAAAAACATTTTCCTTGACAAGCTCATACCCAAAGCGCTTTGTGTTATCCGGAGAGCTGCTGCACAGCTGCAGCCGCACAGCATCTACGCCAATTTTATCAAAAACATCAAACGGGTTTAGGGTGTTGCCTTTGCTTTTGCTCATCTTCTCGCCTTTCTCATCAACAAGCAGGCCTCCGACAACGACTGATTTGTACGCATATGTGTCAAACAGCAGCGTTCCCAGTGCATGCAGCGTGTAAAACCAGCCGCGGGTCTGGTCAATAGACTCTGTGATGAATGAGTACGGAAAAAGTTTTCTGAACAGCGCCTTGTTCTCAAACGGATAATGCAGTTGCGCAAAGGCTGCAGCTCCCGAGTCATACCACGTGTCAATAACATAAGGAACGCGATTCATTTTCTTTCCGCAGCTGCAGTCAATGGTTATTTCATCAATAGCCGGCTTATGGAGGTCAAGCTCCTTTATATCCCGTTCAGACGCTGCCTCAAGCTCTTCCCTGCTGCCAATCGCTGTAGTTTTCCCGCAGCTGCATTTCCATATTGGCAGCGGCGTTCCCCAGAACTTGTTCCTGCTTAGTGCCCAGTCTTTGACGTTTCGCAGCCATTCGCCAAACCTGCCGTCCCTTATGTGCTCAGGATACCATTTTATCTGCTGATTGAGCTCAATAAGCCGTTCCTTGGCTGCAGTTACCTTCACAAACCACGACTTCAGCGCATAGTACAGCAGCGGCGTGTCGCATCGCCAGCAGAACGGATAGCTGTGCGTGTACTTTTCTTTACTGAAAAGCGCGTTGTTTTTCTCAAGCATTGCAATAATTTCAGGGTCAGCGTCCTTCACAAACATTCCTTCAAAATCGCTTACCTCTTTCGTGAACCTGCCGCTTTGGTCCACTGGCTGCACGAAAGCCATCCCTTCCTTTTTTATTGTTTCATAATCTTCCTCTCCAAATGCTGGCGCCTGGTGCACGACGCCTGTTCCTTCTTCTGTGTTAACGTAGTCTGCTGCCACTATTCTCCACGCAGGCTTGTCCAGCTTTCCGACAAAATAGTCAAATAGCGGAACATATTCTTTTCCAACCAGCTCATCGCCTGCCATCTCCTGAATTATAACCGGCTCTGTAAAGTATCGTTCAGCGGCAGCCTTTGCAAGAATGTACTGAACCCCCTCTTTCTCAACAACGACGTAAACAATATCTTTCCCCACAGCAAGCCCTATGTTGCTCGGCGTAGTCCACGGCGTTGTAGTCCAGGCAAGCAAATACCTGTCTTCATCTTTAAGCTTGAATTTTGTAGTTATTGTGTCCTCTGTTACGTCATTATAACCCAATGCAACTTCATGGCTGCTTAATGGCGTCTCGCATCTCGGGCAGTAAGGAACAACCTTGTGGTCCTCGTACAGCAGCTTTTTGCCGTACAGCTCCTTAAGACTCCACCATACGCTTTCAATGTATTCATTTGTAAGCGTAACATAAGGGTTTTCAATGTCAATCCAGAACGCCATCCGCTTTGTTAATTTGTCCCAATCCTTGATGAACGTAAAAACGTCTTTCCTGCACAGCTCATTGAAATTTCCTATTCCGTAGTTCAGAACATCCTTTTTTGTCTTCAGCCCGAGCTTTTTCTCAACCTGCACTTCAACAGGCAGCCCGTGGCAGTCCCACCCGCCCTTCCGCGGCACAGAAAACCCTTTCATGTAGTTGAACCTGCACACCAAATCCTTGTAAAACCTGCTCTGCACGTGATGCAGCCCCGGAGGCGCATTGGCAGTCGGCGGCCCCTCAAGGAAAGAAAACAGCGGCCTGCTTTCATCCAGCTTTATCGTTTCCTCAGCTATTTTTTCAGCATCCCAGAAAGCAGACATCTCTTCCTCTATCTTTTTGAAATCGTATTCGCGTGGAAACTCAGCCATACGCATAGGCGCTGAAGAATTGTTTAAATAGTTTGTTATGTTTACGTATAAGTTATCGGGTGTTTGGAGTGGACAAAACTTTAAATACCTCTGCATAACGATAGGGGCATGATGAAGGTGTTGGTTGTTGACGTTGACGAAACTATGCTTAGTCTTGAGCCTCTTTTTTTTCTGAAAAGGTTCAGAAAGAATTATCTGGATTTTGAAGGCGATACTGTCACGTTTCCGGGAGTTGTGAACGAGTATTACTTAGCTCCCCGGCCGAGGCTTCAGGAATTTGTGGCAGAAGCCAGAAAGCACTTCAGGCTGGTGGCGTTTTCGGTTGTGAGCAAGGAGATAACAAACAAGAAGCTTAAGCTGCTCGGTCTGGATAGCGAGTTTGCAAGGGTTTACGGTCATGAGGATCTTATGGAAGGGAAGAAGAGCCTTAGGAAAGTTGCTGAAGACTCAAACGTGCCCCTTGCCCACGTTATTGCTATTGATGACAAGCCTGAAGCTTTTGCCGAAGCCGGAAAGGTAATCAAGGTAAAGCCCTGGCTTATAGGAAGCAATGTTGAATATGAGTATCAGAACAACGATGACAACCTGCTGGGAGCATTTGCCAAAGCGCTAACAGTATGACATTTGGTCAAACATCTCCTTCCCTCATAATATATAGCCTAAAACGATAAGAACACCTCCTAATGTTCCACCAACAACCAAACCTCCAAAGCCAACTCTTAATGTTCCCCCAATACCCAAAAGTAGGGAAATAACTCCAAATCCCACTAGACCCATTTCCATTTTTTACCTCCAAAAAAGGCGGGGTAGAGAACCAGCCAAAAGAGGATCTTAGGCTAGTTTTAAGCCCCACCTCTTTTGTTGTCAACGAATACGGACAAATATATATTAACTTTTCTCTATATATTCTATACAAACCACTGGACACTGGAAATATGCGGATAGGATATTTATGTCCCTAACTATATTTTGGCTAAATATTTGGAAATGGATTTAAACGGAAATACAATTAAAAACCAGAAACTTTAAATTTAGAACTCTTATTTTTAGAAGTAAATGATCGGTTATGCTGCGCTTGTGCAGGATTTGAAGCGACTTAAAGATTTGGGATATATTAAGACGCATAGAGCTGGAAATACTGGTATTGGAAAAACTTTGGAGGATGAACTGAAAATAAAGGAAAATAATGTGCCTGGCCCAAATGGTCTAATGCTTGAGCTTAAGTCTACTAGGAAGCACACTAAGAGCTTGCTTACTCTGTTTACAAAATCTCCCTTGCCGCCAAAGGCTAATTCTTTGTTGCTGAAACAATTTGGTTATCCATCTGCAAAAGGCAATAACAAAAAGAAGTTGCATTCAACAGTAAATGCTGTTGATTTCAATAATTTGAAAGGCAAACCAGGATTTAAGATTAAAATTAGTACCAACAAAATAGAGCTAGTGACGCCAGATGGGAAATCATTTGGTTATTGGGACAAAAATACTTTAAGAGAATCTTTTGAGCGAAAGCTTCCAAGACTGATGTACGTAAAAGCAGATGTAAACGGGGACGGTAAACAAGAGATGTTTTGGTTTAACGAAACTTGGCTATTGAATGGCTTTGATTTTGAAAATTTTTTAAACCTTCTGAAAGAAGGGACAATAATGGTTGATATCAGAATTGGCCAGTATTCTAACGGAAGAACGCACGATCACGGCACCGCATTTAGAGTGCTTCCAGATAAGTTGGAATTATGCTTCAGCCATAGAAAACAGATAATGTAGTTTTCTTATAGTACCTGCATTGCTCAACTTCGCTTGCTCACAACTGCGCTCTATTTCCTCCTCCCTACGAAAGTTAAGGGAGGGTGGATATATGCGCTGAGGATAAAAGTTCAGTTGAGTAAGTACCGTCTTATCAGACTCTGTTGAAAATGTGACATATCGCTTCCACGATTCTTACATTTTCAACCGCTGCCTTTTCATCTCCCCTTAAAAATTAGGGGAAGATGAAAAGGCAGCGGACTGGCAAAGTTACTGGAAGCGAGGTTTTCAACACAGCCCGTCTTAGCAATTAAGCTTTTTAAGAATTAGGAGGTATTCTTCATCCATTGTTTGCCCTGTAACGCCTTTTACGTTAGTTGGACTATTGATTTTAGGCATTTTCTTATTTGGTATTTTTCTGATTATCGTTTTCAAATGAGAATAGTTTTCTCTAGACTCAAACAATTCTGCGATTATGGCGTTAGTTAGGATTTTTACTCCTTTGACAGTTCTGTTGCCGACAACAAAACAAAGATGTGAATTAGGTTTCATAATACGATCTATTTCGGTTATGCACTTATTGAAATCTTCATAAAAAGCAAGCACATCTAAAGCACGAATTTCATCAGCCGCAGATATTTTATCCAATGCAGATTGCAGGTGCGGCGAATCAAGATTGTTTTCTTTATATGAGCGCTTTCCTCCTAAACCGTTCTGGTCCACCCGCCTTATTTCGTCATAAGAATATCCCAATAATTGCGAGCTTAATCTGCTGTACTGCCCATAAGCTACAGTGGTTCTTGAATCTCCGTATGGTGGTGAAGTCACCAAAATGTCACAAGATTCCGAAGGGATTGACGTCTTTGTTCGGCTGTCTTCCTTGTAAATATTTATGGCAGTTTTTTTGTCTAAATAGTTGAATGCGCTATAAAATGAGTGCATACCTTTGATATTGCGCTTAACAACATGGGTAAATACCTCAAGGGTATTTGGCAAATAATTGGCTAACTTCTTTTCATTAATCCGGTATAGCTTGAATTCACCTGGACGGGTATTTGATACTTTACGAGTTGTTTCTGAAAAACAAACCAGAAAGAAATTTTTAATCTTGCCGTTATCTACCTCATCAATTGAACTTTTAAGTCTGGATAAGTCATTAATAGCTTGCTCTTTAAACCAGTATTTAATGTTAGTTAGATTATAGAAACCAAGATCAGTGTTCTTTTTTTTATCAAATTCAGACAAAATTTTAGAAAACGTGTTTTCCAAAAGTTGCGGTTTGATTGGTGTAGTTTTAGTTTTTGCTATTAAAATAGCCAAAGGATTTATATCTAATCCATAAGCGCTAGTGATAGGTTCGTGTAGCATCCCTTCAACAAGAACCGAGCCGCTACCCATAAAAGGGTCAATGAGTGAGCTATCCTGTTTCCCATAAATTTTCAGCATTTTTCTAGCAACTTGTGGAATCATCATGGCAGGATAAGAATGGAAGCAATGAGTAAATTCCTTAGTATCAGCAGTAGCAAAGTCCCATGTAGAATCTCGTTGCATTTCCTTAATGGTTACTGGGATAACACTCATAAATTCTGGCATGATACCTCCTTATATTAAGTTATTTATAATCCTTACGCACCCATGTCCAGTGGCGAGTGGCGCTATTTAGAATAATGGAACTTTGCTCTCAGTAAGACAAAACGGATTAGGAAAGTGGGCTGAAACCAGCTCTACCTCAGCACCTGCCCGCAGCTGGTGCATATGTGCGCCACGAGCTTTTCGTCAAATTTGGTGTTGGTGCCGTAGTTGAGTATGGCGCTGCAGCCTGCACACTTCTGCAAATAGCTTTCAAGTCCGGCGCTTACAAAATCCAGAACCATCAAATTGTCATCTGAGCAGTCTGCCTATTTAAGCTTTATTATAAAGGTTTTATAGCTGATTTGATAGCATATATAGTATATAGGACTGCCGCTCACATCGCGACTGCTTTTCTTCGCGCTTCCTTTTTTCCTCCCTCGCAATTTAAGGGATGGAAAAAAGGAAGCGCCTGCAGAAGTGAAGCTTAAAGTCAGCCGGAGAACGCGGGCAATGACATTTGCAGCGCCGCCCGCATGCTCTTTAAAAGCTTATGCAACCACCATTTAGTTGTAAAGAAAGTTATTTATATATGGAATGGTTCGTCGTCATGAAAGTGATTTTTTGACGATGAAAAGACCAGTGCAATATTCAGATGCTCGGCGAATTTTAGGCAAGGTTTCTATTCCGTTCTGGCTCTGTACAAACGACAACCTCAGGAATTTGTTCTCGCTGGCTAAGGTGCTGGAGGAGGTGGATGATGACACCTTCCGTTATCATGTGAATCGCGATAGGAATGACTTTGAGGTTTGGATTAGGGATGAGGTTGGCGACAAGGAATTAGCCAGGGAAATTGCCCGCGTTAAGACTAAGGAAACTTTAGTGAGAAAGATCACAGAGCGGGTTAACGAACTGCGCAAGGTTGTCAAGAAGCACCGTGCATTGCTTGAGCGCAGGAAGTCCGGCAAGCTGCGCAGAAGGCAGCGAAGGTCAAGGCTGAAGCGCAGGAAACTCCGGAAAGCGCTTAGATCGCGGAAGATTCAAAGGAAATCCGGGAGACGGAGAAGAAGATAGGCGCTTTTCATGCGAGAGCCGCAAGCAGTGTCTCGGCAACCGGACTATTTTTTCCTTCAACGCTCTACTTCCCTTGTCAATAACTGCCATCTTTGGCAGAAAACAAGAGCATGCGCATGCAGGGCTACTGTATTATGGTGTGGAAAAAAGCAGCGCAAAGTAATAACACGAGGAAACAGGGCGTGGCTGCAGGCGGGCAAGTTACCTGCGCGGATACCGGCAGGATAGGGTAATGTCAAGTTGTGTGTCCTGCAATCCTGAGCTTGCCGATGCCTGCTTGGCTGATTTTTTTCTCCCCCCTTATTTTTCAAGGGGTGGAGAAAAAAATCAGAGCAGGATAGCAAGCTTTTTATAATACTTCTTTTTGTCTTTTTGCATGGTTAAGAATATTGGAACTGGCCGCACTAAAACGAGGAGCATTTTTAGCGTTCCCAAGAAGATGAAAGGGAAGCTTTCTTTAACAAGATATTTCCAGCAGTTCAGCATAGGGGATGCTGTGGCATTGAGAGCAGCTCCAAACATTCATAAAGGCCTTTACCACCGCCGCTTCCACGGAAAGACTGGGCGCGTAATGGCTGTCCGTTCAAACCACTGCGACGTAAGGATAAGAGACGGGAACAAGGACAAAATTATCGTTGTGAACGCTGTTCATCTGGTGAGGCTGTATGGAACCAAAAATAATTGATCAAACGCCTGTTTCGCTTAATGAGCTTAAGGCGGAGATTGAAAAGATTAAGAAGCGCAGCGAGGAGCCAAGTGTGCGCGTTACCAAGATGGAAGACTACCTTAATTCTGTCCCTATTATGCAGGCGGCAAAGGAAAAATCGCTGATAGACGCCATCAGGAAGCTCAACGTGCCCCGCATGAAGGACGAGTTCATATTCAAGATGGCTGAGATGCAGCCGAGGACAGTTGATGAGCTCAAGGCAATACTGCAGGGCTATGTCATAAGCATATCTGATGACAACATGAAAAAGATTGTTGAAACGGTTAATTCTGGAACAAAGAAAGAATAAGCTCTTACTGTTCGCAGCTCCTTATCTGGGCTGTGTTTATTTGCAGCGTTGCGCTTGCGCACGTCGTGCTTTCCCCTGCTATATCCAGTTTTGGAACGAAACGCACATACTGCAGCTCTCCATACTCATCAATGTTGTAGGGGATTTTTTTCAGCAATGCGCCGCCGGGTATTATGGCTGAGTTATCAAGGCTGACAATCTGGTAAACGCTTTTTTTGCCTCCGAGCAGCAGGCTTAGCTCGTTCACCTTTTTATTGCCTTTGTTATCGAGACTGAACTCAACATAACCGCTGCTTCCTGAGCCGCCAGCGCAGATTTGTGAATCGCCATTGATGCTGCTTGCCTGGAGCCGGATAAAAGTCGCGCAATTGGTGCGAAGCTCCTGCTCATGCTGCGCGTTTCTTTCCTCCACTACCCCGCGGCCCCAGTTGATTATGACAGCTCCCAGGGCAACTGCAAATGCAATCAGCAGAATAGTTGCTATCAGCGGTGAGATGCCGCGCTTATCCAGCCCCCTCATGCTTCCTCCTTTCCAAACCCATACTTCTTAATAAGCGTTTTTATGCGCTTCTCTTCCTTGTGCATCGTTACCAGGTATGGGATGATGCCGACTGCGAGCACGCCAAAGCTCAGAATTACCATGACGTTCAGGAAGTTTTCATCAAAATAGCCAGTTACAAATCCCACGACTCCAACAAACAAAAAGGAAAAATACATGAGCAGCGACTTGTCCAGAACAAGCAGCGACTTCTCGCGGTTCATGCGCGAGTACTCAATAACCATCCTTACATGTAGCTCACTAGGCCTCTTTTTCCCAGACATGTTGCACCTCTTTGCCCCAAATGATTGCAGTAGAAACTGTATTCAGCTATATTTAAAGTTTTGCGTGTGCTGCCTCTATGCCTTCACCATGCCCGCTTTCCCGTCACTTGCTTTTTACAGCACCTCTGCCTGCAGCAGCTCTTGGTTTTCTCCGAACTGCGCAGGAAAAACGCCAGTTGCGGAGATACTGCAAGGTTAAGGGAGAAATAAAGCAGGCATGAAGAGAACTCAAATAAGCTGACGGCAGTGATGTTTGGACGGTGCGGGCAAAGCTGCCTACTCCCCGAAAGGAGCCGCGGTGCTGCTCTGCCAACGTACCGGTGTCCTTGCCGTTGTGAATGTGCAGTGATATATAATTTTGGTGGTTTGCACAGCTATTTCTCAGGCGATATTGAAAAGTTCATGTGCGCAGGTTGTTTTGCTGGCTTGCTTACTGATTTTCCCCTCCCTTAAATAGCAAGGGAGGGGAAAATCAGGACAGGCAGAATAAAAGCAGCGGTGAAGGCAACTTTTCAACGACGCCGCACTTTGATAAACTCAAAGACATCACAGAAGCAAAGAAACCAGAAGAATTACTCTGACTCCACACCAAGTCTCTTTGCAATTTCTCTCACAGCTTCTTCCCCAGCTCTATGAAGCTTTTCATCAGTAGTTTGCCTGCCTCTTTTTGCTCCAGCGCCGTAAGCTTTTTCTAATCTCAGCAGCGCTGCTTCTTTCTCTAAATCCTTAATTCTCTCCCTGACCGCTTCACGTACAAACTCCGCCTTAGTTGCATACCTATGCACCTTCATGACTTTTTCCATATCGTGAATGAAGTCTTCCTCAAACCTGACTGACAGCGTTTCCATTGTAACGCATTGTAATGCATTGTCATATATAAACATTTCGCTTTTGCCGAGTCCAAACTTATGCTGCTAACATTCGTTTTTCCCCACTAAGCGACCTTACAAGATATTGTGTATTCTTCGGGACAGGATAAGGACATATCAAGGAAGAATCATTAAGGAACATAAAGGAAGCTATTGAGTTGTATCTGGTGGCTGGATGGTGTGCTTGTTAAAGAGTTCTTCAAGGGAAATTTTTATTGGCGATTTCCTCCAACCACTCACATCCCCTCGCTTAAATTCAAAGTGTGCTTGAAATATTTTTGATGATGCTTGCATTTCACGTAAAGCTGCTGGCAATTTATCCTACTTCTCAACTTTCATATTCAAAGGAATTTGGATTCCTGGAACATCATAGCCCAATACAGTGCTTGCAGACATACTCCAAAAATTTATATAGAATAAGCAAGAAGTGATAACACTATGGTAACCGAGGAGGAGCTTTCCCAGATGAGTCCTGAGGAGCTCGCTGATTTTCAGAAGCAGAACTGCGTTTTCTGCCAGATTTCTTCAGGCAGGGTTCCTGCGAAGGAGGTTTATTCTGACGAAGAGTCAATAGCTGTGCTTGACATCAACCCTGCTGCTAAGGGGCACATTCTGCTGATGCCGAAGGAGCATTTTTCTGTGATGCCGCAGCTGCCTGAGGAGCTTGCTGAGCATCTTTTCATGGTTACTAAGGGGCTTTCGCAGGCTGCGCTTAAGGGGCTGCAGTGCAAAGGCACCACTATTTTCATCGCAAACGGAGTTGCAGCTGGCCAGCGTGCGCCTCATTTCATGATACACATAATTCCGAGGAATGACAGCGACAACATCAGGATGGCTGTTCCTTCGCGGCCTTTTGACAAAAAGGACATGGATGCTGTCGCCGGTGTTCTGAAAAAAGTTGTTGCCAAAAAATTGGCAGCAGAGGCAGAGGTGGTTGGGGATAATCCAGCCAAGGAACAAAAAGACGGGAAACCAAAAACCGGGAAGCCGAAAGCTTCTGACAAACCTGCCAAAACCGCTGCCAATAAACTGAAAAAAACTGCGAAGAAAAAGAAAAAAGGCAGCAGCGATGCTGAAAATCCTGGACCGTTTGATTTGGATTCGCTGACAGGGGTGCTGGCAGATGGCAAAGTGTGATTATTGCGAAATTGCTGAAAGCGGCACTCACATTTACGAGGACGACAGGGTAGTGGTTGCTCTGAGCCCTGAGCCGGCCAGCCTCGGGCATGTTCTGGTGCTGCCCAAGGACCACCTGACCATTCTGGAGCAGGTTCCTGATTTTCTTGCCGGGCATCTTTTCAGCGTGGCAAACGCAGTTTCCACGTCTATTTTCGAAACATTAAGGGTGCACGGCACAAACATAATAATTGAAAACGGCCTGGCAGCAGGCCAAAAAATTGCCCATTTTGCCATAAACATTATTCCCCGCTCAGAAAACGACGGCATGGGCTTCAACTGGGCTCCCAAGCGCTTGTCAGAAGACGACTTGTCAACAATTGAGCTGCAGCTGAAGGAACAAACCAGGAACATCGGCGGGTTTCAGAAGAATGAGAAAAAGCCGCTCACCATTAACGACGAAGACAAAACACTGGATTCCAGCGAAGGCGATTACATGATGAGGCAGCTGGACAGGTTGCCTTAGGGCGCAGGTATTTTTCTGCGGGCTTCCTCCTTCATTAACTTTGCCTGCTTCCTTCAGGAATTTTCTGTAATTTTTTATTATCAGATATATGCTCCAGAGCATTGCATAGATTGCTGCAGCTACAGCAGCCCGGCCAGCGCCATGAACAGATTCCCGTATTGAATGGTCAGCAGCATCGCTGCAAAAAAGCTTGGCACGAACGGCAGGCCGACTTTGATTAGGACTTTTCTTATCTTTCGCTTCGCGTAAAGCTGCTTCAGGATTTTTATCTGCTTTTTCGTAACTCCCAGGTCTTTGGGGCTGGCAATTAATTTGTTGCCGGCTTTTACGTCTTCCACCACCCAGTCGCCTTCTGTAAGCTCTGCTGGGGTTACGAGCTTGTGCATTCCTGCTTTTTCAATTGCTTTGGAGTAGATTGTGTAATAAATTGTAAGGATTGTGAGCAGCCCTGCTGCTGTCAGCAGAAGTTTCAGCTGGAAGTCGCTTATCGCTATTGCTGCAATCAGCGCTGCTATCGCCGCTGCCAGCGACAGCCGCCTCATTTTTCTCTTCCTTACCATTTCTTTTCCTGCTTCCTTCAGGAATTTCCTGTAATTTTTTATAAGAAGGTATATGCTCCACAGCATTGCGTAAACAACCCCTGCCATAAGCAGGTTAAACCAGAACGCTATCAGAAAGGCATTCATGCTGACATAAGGCCACGCAAAAGATATTGGCAGCCCGAACACTGCTCCAAGGCCGATGAGCATTTTGCTGTCCCCTCCGCCCCACTGCCCGGAATAATACAGGGCACATGCTATGCCAATGAACAGCGCCAGTCCTATAATGCTGTAGGCAATGTAGCTCCATGTCCAGAAAACTATTGACAGCAGCAGGTTAACGCCCACTCCGAAAACAATTAAGCCGTAATTAAGCCAGTCAGGAACTTCCCTCGTTTTGAAGTCAGTGTAGCTGCCCACCGCTAAAGCTGCAAGGACGACTAAATGTATAAGCTGCTGCATGCCCTAAAATTGAATGCTTAGGTTATAAAAGTTGCGATAATTAGGTAATATCAAGTTGTGTGTCCTGCAATCCTGAGCTTGCCGATGCCTGCTTGGCTGATTTTTTTCTCCCCCCTTATTTTTTAAGGGGGGGAGAAAAAAATCAGGGAAGGATGCGACGGTTTTGCCACTTAACTTGAAATTACCCGATAATTAGGTGCTATTGAAAAGTTCATTTTACCGCTGCGTTTATCCCGCCGTTCTTCCTGCTTTTTCCCTCCCCTGAATATTCAAGGGGGGGAAAAAGCAGGGAGGGAAGCCAGCAGCAGAGCGAGGCTGCGTGAACTTGTCAATAAGGCCGATAATTATTAGAACAGAAAAAATTATTATTTTATCCTCACCGCTTCCAGGTTTCTTGGTGCAGAAGTCTCTATTCGGTTGAGTTTGTGTATTGCGCTCGCCAGGTCCAGGCATTTTGAGCTTTCGCCGTGGTTTACTATGACTTTCTTCGGCCTGGGACTGCATTTGTAGATAAAATTAAGGAGCTGTTTTCTGTTTGAGTGGGCGCTGAAGCCTTCGATTGTCTGTATTGCGCATTTCAGATAGAGCATTTCCTGCTTTGGCCCGTTGCTGAAGCTTATTTCGCGTTCTCCGCGCTGAATGCGCCTTCCCAGCGAGCCTTCGCCCTGGTAGCATGTCAGCGCCATTGCATTCTTGGAATCCTCGCCCAGTGCCCGCAGATACTCAACAGAAGGCCCGCCCACAAGCATTCCGGATGTTGCGATTATTATGCATGGCCCTGTTGATTCTATCACCTGCTTCCGTTCCTTGGGGCCTCCGACTTCTTTGAACATCTCCCACAGGAAGGGGTTTTCGTCTTTGTGGAAAATTTGCCTCCTGAGAGTTGAATTCAGGTATTCAGGGTATGCTGTGTGGATGGCCGTTATGTCCCACACCATGCCGTCTATGTAAACAGGAAGCGGCTCTAAGCGCCCTGCTTTTACCAGGTTGTGGACTGTAACCATTATTTCCTGCGCCCTTCCGCTTCCGAGTACTGGCAGCAGTATTTTCCCATTGTTCTTCGCTACATCAATTATCAGCTCTGCCAGCGCTTCGTCTGTTTCTTCCCGGGGGGTGCCTATGTTTTCCTTGCCGCCGTACGTTGCTTCTATCATGAGCGTTTCCAGGCGGGGGAATTGCGTAGCAGCTGGCTCCAGCATGGTTGTCCTGCCGAATTTCATGTCTCCTGTGTACAGCAGGTTGTGGAGTCCGTTGCCTACATGCAGGTGCACCATCGCGCTTCCCAGCACGTGGCCTGCGTTGTAGAGTGTGATGCGCACGTCTGGTGTTACATCGCTCACTTCTTCGTATGCAAGCGTTACTGTGTGCTTGACCATTTCCTTTATGTCCTCCACATCAAATATTGGCGATTTGTTTTCTGAGTTCATTATCTTTACGAAGTCCAGGAGGAGCAGTGCAGCTATGTCTCTTGTTGGCTCGGTCATGTATACTGGTCCGCGGTAGCCGAATTTGAAAAGGTAAGGCAGGAATCCGACGTGGTCAAGGTGGGCGTGGCTGATTATGACTGCGTCAAGCTCATTGATGTCGAAGTCCGGCGATTCAAGGAAAGGGTAAGGCTCCTGCGCGGATGCTACATCCACTCCGCAGTCCAGCATTACGCGGGATTCCGGCGTTTGCAGCAGTATACAGCTTCTTCCTACCTGCCTGCCGCTTCCAAGGTATGTGCACCTTATCCACTCGTTCTTTTTGCCGCGAATCCAGCCGTCGTAGATTCTGTGGCCTATTTTGTCCAGGAATTTGCGCCGGTAGTCAGAGTACTGGTAGAGCACTGCCCGGATGTTTTCTATGATTTTTGAGCGCAGCGCGGGTGTCCGCCTGACAGTGGGCACCCAGAATGTTTCTTTCCTGATGTCGTGCAGTATGCTGCCTTGTTTGCCTATTGCCAGCCCGGGCTTTTCAGCTTCAATAATTACTTGTGAGCGCTGCTCGTCAAACAGTATGTTGGACACCTTTGCTTCCTCAGGTATGAGCTTGCGGATGATTTTTTCTGCTTTTTCCTGTTCCAGTGTTATGCTTGGATCGCATCTGAGCTCTATGCGCTTCTTTACTTCATCAACTGCCTGTTTAATCATGCCTTCGTTGTTCAGGAAAAAAGAGGTGTCTTTGGTGTAGAGCACTATGTTTGCTCCTTCAAATGCTGCCACGCTTATCTTGTCTTCGGGCAGATTTTTCATGATTTCTTTTATTATGTCAGCCATTAGAATTCTCCCGTGTCAGAGAAACCCTTCACGCTTTGATGGCATATTCAAAGTTTTTGTCAAGTATTTTCTTGATGCCATCCTTCCTTATTGCGAAAACTACAATGCCGTTGCCTGAGGCGCTGTCCCTCTGGATAGCGGCATTTATTGCTTTCACCGCAAGGTCAGTTGCTTCCTTTACTACTATCTCTTTTTTGTACATTGCTTCCATGATTCCATACACTACTATGCTGCCTGAGCCCGAAGAAACATAATCGCTGATCTTCATCACTGAGCCGTCAACGAACAGGTCATACAAAAATTCTCCTTCATTGTCTGTGCCTGCAAGCAAAAACTGCGTTATGCCGGGTATGACTGAAAACTTGCGGATGTTGCCGTAAATCATTCCGCCCAGCAGGTTGGCTGCCTCTTTCACTGTTGCCTCCCGGCCGGTGCGCACCTGCTTCAGCTTGAGCTCAGCTCTAATGAGCTTTACAAGCAGCTGCGCATCGCTTACTGTGCCTGCTGTTGTCAGCACCATCTTGTCTGTTATGAGCACTATTTTCTCTGCACGCTTGTCAGCTATAAATCCGCCTATCGTGGCGCGCTTCTCGGCAGCTACCACTATGCCGTCTTTGCAAACAATTCCGACAGTGGTTGTGCCCTTCTTGATTTGCAACTGTGCATTGTCCATCATAAAAGCTCCAGAAACCTTGCTCTGTGTAAATATGCGCTTTTATTTAAAGCTTTCGATTTCAGGAGCTAATATGGCACCGCTTTCAGTTCCTTTATTTTGGAATAGTGTTTGACATTTCTGGTTAAAATTTTTTTGACTCCATTGACAACAAGTATGCCTGCTATTATGCAGTCAAACTGGCCGATAGGCGTGCCATTCTTTTGCAGCTCCCAATATAATGAGGAAGCTTTTTCGCATGCACTCTCAGACAGATTAAAATGGTATATGCCATCAAATAGCCCCTTATAGTACTCGCTTTCTTTGCTGTGGCTGGAATCATCAGGGTCAAGGCCAAAAAACAGTTCCGCATAGTTCATTATAGTGGCTGCTATGGGTTCTGTATTGTTCTCAAAGAACTTACGAACAGCCTCATCGCCCCTGAATAAATCAATTATGGCGGTTGTATCAAGGGCTATCATCTAAGCCTCGCTTCAAAGGAGTCCCGTAACGAAGCCATACGCTTTTCCTTGGTCTTCCAATCGCTGTTTTTCAACACGCCAAAATATTTCAGCAGGGAGCTGCTGTCCTTCTTAAAGCTCAGAATAATATCCGAGAAGCTCTGGTCCCTGCTTTTCAGTGTTTTCAGAAAGTCGTACGCTTCCTTCTTGATTGCTATGTTCATGCTTGCCATGTGTACTCATAATAGGCACTCATATTTATTTGTTTTGATTTCTGGGCTTTGAAGCGATGAGAATTCTTTAAAGCCTCCGTTCCTCTTCAAGGGACTGAGTTGGCTTTAGCTCCGCCCTGAACGGGCTTCCGCTAAAGCCCTAAAAAGGGTTAATGCAAAAACGAGGTGAAGCAGCTGAACACTTACGGGAATGGTATTGGCGTGCTGGTGACGAGGGAAGCGAAGGCTATAGGGTTGAAGAGCGGTTCCAGGGTGCAGGTGACTGCTGTTCGTGCTGATGGCAAAGAATTTGTTATTGTTGAAAAATTTCCTTTAAAAGAGGATTAAGGTTTTCTCCCCTATTAAAACAGACAACCCTACTTCGCAGTGATTTCAAAACAGAAATTTTTAAATACCGCCTCAGTTTTACCTATTAAAAGTTATACATTTTACAATGGAGGTCGCTTAAAATGTCACAAATTGTGCAAATAAAATCCCCTGTACTCGCAGCAGTTACAGATCAGACTGGCTATGTCAATGCTCGAAAAGAGGCCGATAAATTGGCTACAGAATATGGCTTAAAAGTAGCTGACATGCCGATGGCAATACAAGCTATGGCTAATCATCCTGAGGTTCGTGAGGCAATCAGACCTGATTGGGTAGACACAATAACTGGCGAATATCATGGTCAGCGTGATGGCGACCGTTCTTATGAAACATGGCATTCAGCAGGGTCTTTTGCAACTCCAGAAGGACTGGAAAAAGTATTTTCCAAAGCTGGACAATATACATTTATGCAGATTGATGACGACGAATGGGTTGCTGTCGGAAAAGGCAATTACAACGGTCAGGATGTTGCAAGAATCCATCTTGATGACGTTAAGAAAGGCCGTGTGCCTGCAGCAGGAACTCCTTATACTGCTTTTACACGATTGGACAAAGACAAAGCCAACATCAATGGCAGTGGTCAATTAATGTATGATGCTTTCATGAGGGATGACCGAGTGCTTATGATTGTAGGTTCTCCTGATAACAGGGAAGCATTGGCTAAAATGCTCTTTGGTAGAAAAGAAGATGGCGGAGAAGGTTGGAGCAATATTGGAAGCTATCACAGAATCAATGAAGCTGGCTTTGACGCTCAAGCTAAGGGGCGCCTGGTGTACCTCGGCAGCAATTTTGATGGCCTCTTCGGCAGGGTCATCTATGATGATGGGCGTTTCGTCGGGGTAGCGCCGGAGGCGCAGCGCGCTGATGGAGGGCAGTTGGTTAGGCCTACGCTTGAGCAGGTTGTTAATGTTGTTCTGGGTGCTGGTCAGAGGCATGTTGCTGAGGCAACGAGAGCTGGTTTTGAAAGAGATGTGCGTGAAACTTTGAAACCGCTTTACCAGTAAATTTTTTTGCATTACTTTTTTATAGTATTTCTTTATCCCCCGTCTTTTTGTCCCAGAGCTATGCAGCATCTGCCGCTTTTTTCGGAGTAAGGGGGGAATGTGCATTGCAGGTTTGGTGTAGCTTTGGACTACATGCCTTTCCACTAAGGCAGCGCTATTTGTTTCTCTCAAAGTGGTAAAGGAACTGCTGCGCATACCCTGCGTTTTTGCCGAAGGTTCTGCGCCCGAATTCTGCTGCTGCTTTTGCGCTGATTTTGCTGCTTTTGAAGTATGCATTGGCCACTGCCCTTTGTATCCAGACATCCACTGGAAACGGCTCTGTAAAGCCAAGAGAGAACAGCAGTATGCAGTCGGCTACCTTTTCGCCTACGCCGTCCAGCTGCATTATCTGTTTTTTTGCTTCGCCATAGCTGCGGGGCAAAGCATTGAAGTCAAATCCGCTGCTGACTTTTTTTGCTGTTTCCGCAAGGTATTTTTTTCTGTAGCCCAGTCCGCAGCTGTCTAATCGGGCGGGATTGTCTGCTATGGCTGCGGCAGTTGGGAACGCATGGCTGCTGTACCCGTCATACTCAATTTTCTGCCCATACTGCTCTGCTACGGAATTAAGGTTTGCTTTGATGCGCCTGATGTTTGAGAACGATGAGCAGATGAATGATGCTGTGCACTCCCACGGCTGCTGCTTTATTATGCGCAGGCCGCGGTATTTTGCTACAGCTGCTGCCAGCTTTTTGTTTTTGCCGATATCTTTCATTATTTTGCCATAATGTTTGTTTTTGAGGTCAAAGAAAGCAGGAACGTCAAATTCTTTGCTGCTGCTGTAGATTATTTTGTTTTTGTCCTGCCTGATTTTAACAATTGCGTCCCCGGCAACAATGTAGTGCCAGCTGCCGATTTTTTCCCACCTGAATATCTGGCCTGATTCAAGCGTTGCTTTGAGGTTGAACTGGTTTATGGCAGCATGCATGCTGTGAGAGAGCGCTGCCTGTTTATATTTATTTAGAATATTCTTTTCAGTATGCCTTTCCTTTCTTCCCGGGCAAATTCCTTCAGCGCTGATTTTTGCCTGCTGCTGAGCTGTTTAGGCACGCTGATTACCACTTTGACGTATTGGCTGCCTCTGGCTCCGCTGTCCAGCGATGGCAGCCCTTTTTCTTTCATCCGGAAAACAGTGTCTGACTGGGTTCCGGAAGGTATTTTCAGCGTGGCAGTTCCGTCAAGTGTTGGCACTTCTATTTCCCCTCCGAGTGCTGCTGCTGCAAATGGCAGCGGCTGCTGTATGTGCAGGTCTGCGCCTTCCCTTTCAAAGATTTTGTGCGGCTTTACGCGGACAGTCAGAAAAAGGTCTCCGGCTGCTGCTCCGCGCTCGCCCGCCTCTCCTTCCCCTGCAATCCGGAGGCTGTTTCCTGTATCAATGCCCGCAGGTATTTTGATTTCTATTGTTCTGCTTTTTTCTGTCCTGCCTTCTCCTCCGCATGCGCTGCACCGCTTTTTTATGAACTGCCCTGTTCCCCCGCATTTTCCGCACGTGGTGGTTGTCGCAAACGTGCCGAATGCGATGCGCTGCACCTGCCTGACCATTCCCTGGCCGTTGCAGTTATCGCATCTGGTGGTGTCTGATGGGCTGTCTGCGCCTGTGCCTTTGCATTGGCTGCATTTTTCAAGCCGCGGTATGTGGATGCCTTTTGTTGTTCCTGCAGCTGCCTCTTCCAGCTCTATTTCGAGCTCATAGTGCAGGTCTGCTCCCCTGCTTTGCCTGCGCTGCCTGAATCCTGTGGTGTGGCTGAAGAATCTGTCAAATACCTCTCCAAAGTCAAACCCGAAGTCTGCAAAGTTCCCGAAGTCTGTAAAGTCAAATCCGCCTGCTCCTGCGCCGAAGCCGGAAGATGTGCTTCCAAAGCGGTCGTACTGCTCCCGTTTCCTGTCATCGCCGAGAACTGAGGCAGCTTCGTTTATTTCCTTGAATCTGTCAGATGCGCCCTGTTCTTTGTTGAGGTCAGGGTGCCATTTCTTGGCGAGCTTTAAGTATGCTTTCTTGATGTCCTGCCTGGTTGCGCTTCGCGGCACTCCGAGTGTTTCGTAGTAGTCTTTGGCCATTTTTTGGTAAGTCCGGCTAGCTGCCTGTGCAGCAGTTTTTTGGTAAAAACAGCAGCAGCGGCTGAATTCATTTCTTTTTAAAACTTTACCCCGAGCTTTTTCAGGTCTGCCTTCAGTTTGCTGTCTGAGGTGTAGCGGATTGCCTTGAGCCCTGCTTTCCTTGCCCCTGCAACGTTGCGCTGCTCGTTGTCAATGAAAACGCACTCCCCTGCTTTATACCCTGATTTCCTGACAGCTGCAGTGTATATCTGGCGTTCAGGCTTTACATGGCCTACTTTGTATGAGAGCACAAAATGCCTGAAAATTCTGAGTATCGGGAATTTTTTTCTGATGTGGTTGAAATGTATTGCGTTGGTGTTGGAAAGAAGCAGCAGACTGTAATGCCTGCGGAGTTTTCTTGCAAGCATCTGCACCGGCCTGTTGGCAGTGAAAATGTCAGGAAACACCCTCATAAACTTTTTGTAGGTGAGGTTCTTTGCTTTCAGGTTTTTGGCTGCATAGCCGTATAATTCCCTGCTGCCAATCCTGCCTTTGTCCAGCAGCCCGTGGACCTTTCTGGGAGCAAACCATGCAACCTCCTCATGCCTTAAAGGGCAAACCTTCACCAGCCTCTCGCACGCCCTGGTTGGGTTGTTTTTCACCAGCACATCTCCCATGTCAAAAATTACGCATTTTATCATTTGCCTTTGTCTTTTACTTTGTAGTCTGCGTCAACTACCTTGTCTTTGCCCTTTTTATCACTTTTGGTTTTTTCCGGCTGCTGCGCTTGCTGGGCTTGCTGCGCGGCTTTCTGGTAAAGCTCGGTGCTGATTTCCTGGAATGTCTTGTTTGCCTTTTCCAGCTGCTCCTTTATGGCAGCAATGTCTTTTTTCTCAGCTTTCATCAGCTCTTTAAGCGATTCAATGCCCTTCCTGGCTTCTTCCAGCTTTTTGTCATCCACTTTTCCCTTCATTTCCCCAAGGCTTTTTTCAGTGGAATATATCAGCGAATCTGCCTGGTTTATGGTCTCAGCTTCCTCTTTGTGCTGCTTGTCTTCCTCAGCGTGCGTTTCAGCGTCTTTCCTCATGCGCTCTATTTCCTGCTCGTTCAGCTTCTGCGATGCCGTGATTTTTATTGACTGCTCTTTGCCTGTTCCGAGGTCCTTGGCTGTTACATGAACAATGCCGTCTGCGTCTATGTCAAAGCTCACTTCAATTTGCGGAACGCCGCGGGGCGCAGGCAGTATGCCTATAAGGTCAAACCGCCCTATGCTTTTGTTGTCTGCTGCCATTGCGCGCTCTCCCTGTAGCACGTTTATGCTTACTGCCGGCTGATTGTCTGCTGCTGTGCTGAATATCTGGCTTTTCTTTGTGGGTATTGTCGTGTTTTTTTCCATCAGCTTTGTGCTGACGCCGCCCAGAGTTTCTATTCCCAATGAAAGGGGAGTTACGTCCAGCAGCAGGACGTCTTTTACTTCGCCTGCGAGTATGCCTGCCTGCACGGCTGCGCCCATTGCTACGCATTCCATCGGGTCTATGCCGCGCTCAGCTTTTTTGCCTGCCACTTCTTCTGCAAACTTCCGCACTGCAGGCATTCTTGTAGGGCCGCCCACAAGGATTATTTTGTCTATTTCTTCTCTCGCAAGATTTGCATCTTCTATTGCCTGCTCCATTGGCTTCCTGCACCTTTCTATTATTGGGGCGACGAGCGACTCAAGCTTTGCTCTTGTCAGTTTGTGCTGGAAGTGCTTCGGCCCTTCATGGGTTGCTGACAGGAACGGCAGGTTTATGTCTGTTTCCAGCGTTGTTGACAGCTCTATTTTTGCCTTTTCTGCAGCTTCCAGAAGCCGCTGCATTGCTGCTGCGTCTCTGGCAATGTCAATGCCTTCCTGTTTTTTGAATTCTGCAGATAAAAAATCAACGAGCGCCTTGTCCATGTCTGTTCCGCCCAGCTGCGTGTCGCCTGAAGTTGATTTGACTTCAAACACCCCTTCGCCGCTCATCTGCATTATCGTTACATCCAGCGTGCCGCCTCCGAAGTCAAATACCAGCACTGTAAGCTCTTTGTTTTGTTTGTCCATGCCGTAGGCGAATGCTGCTGCAGTCGGCTCGTTCACAAGCCGTATTATTTCAAGCCCTGCTATTGCGCCTGCATCCTTTGTTGCCTGCCTCTGGTCGTCGTTGAAGTAAGCTGGCACTGTTACCACTGCTTTCTCCACTTTGTCTCCGAGAAATTCCTCTGCGTCTTTCTTTATCTTTTGAAGTATGAACGCTGATATCTGCTGCGGCGTGTATTCTTTGCCGTTGATTCTGTACTTATGGGCGGTGCCCATTTTGCGCTTTGCAGCTGTTATTGTGCGCTCGGGGTTGCTTATTGCCTGCCTTCTTGCAGGCTCCCCTACAAGAAGCTGGCTGTCTTTGGTGAATGCAACTACTGACGGGAATGCTTTTCCGTACTGCGATGCGCCTTCTGCGCTCGGAATTATTTTTGGCTTCCCTGCTTCCAGAAATGCTGCCGCTGAATTCGATGTGCCTAAGTCTATGCCGATTATTTTACCCATTCTTATCATCTCCCAATGCTTGTTTTCTCAGCTGCTCCACTTGTTCGTGGGTCAGGACTCTCTTCTCCTCGCGGTTTTCTTTCCGGTGGGAAACGATGTCAACGTTTTCAAAGAGTTTGACTAATTTCATTCTTGTAACGTCATCGTAGCTCTTAATGCTTCCAAATGCTTTGTACAGCTCGTAGTCGGTTGTCATTAATTCCGTATCCATGCCTCTGCACATTATCAAAGTGCTTATTCTGTCGCTCTTTCCCAGCAGATACTTAAGCAGCGCTTCTGCTGCCAAAAAGTAGGCGTGCCTGCTCTGCTGCCGGGTTTCTGTTCTTTCGGCTCCGTTGCTTATTTCAATTTTCATTCTTTCAAAGCTCCTTAATGCCGTATTTTTTCCCAGTTATTTTTTATCCGTTATTTCCATTGCGCTCCTTTATTCCTTTCCATTAAATTTAAGGTGAGGGAAAAAGGAAGCGGGTTGGCGCATGCGCGGGCTACTTCTCTTTTGCCCGCCCCGCCTTTACTTTGCTGCATCTCAGCACATCATCATTGAGCATGTACCCTGCCTGAAGTTCCTCCAGCACTATCCCGTCTTTGTCCGAATCTTCTTGCAGCAGCACTTCGTGCCTGTACGGGTCGCATGGCTTTCCCAATGCATCTATCTTTTTCAGCCCCATATCTTCCAGAGCCGAGTACAGCTGGGCGTAAACCAGTTCTGTTCCTTTGACAAACTTTTCGCTGTCAGCAGTGTTTTTCAGCGCCTGCTCAAAGCTGTCCAGGATTGGAAGCAGTTTTTTTACAACTTCTGCAGCTGCGTGTTTCCTGAATGCCTCGTTTTCCTTTTCTATGCGCTTCTTGAAGTTTTCAAACTCTGCCTGCAGCCGCTGCAGGGTGTCCCTGTATTCAGTTTCCCTGCATCCTGCGCAGTGGTGATTGCTGGCTTCCTTTGCGCTGCTTTTTTGCTGTCCCATTTTTTACCTGATATCTATTTTCCTTTTCTCAGTTATTGCCTGCTTCTTGGGCATCACTACTTTCAGCACGCCTTCTGCATATTCTGCCTTTGCCTCCTCAGCCCTGACATCAGCAGGCAGCGGGAGCTTTCGGTAGAAACTCCTGCTTACTGAGCGGTAGCCGTAGAAGTCTTTGCCTTTCTCCTCCTTTTCATGCTTCTGCTCGGTTTTGACTTCTATGCTGTTGTCAGTTACGTTCAGCTCTATGTTTTCCTTGGAAGTGCCAGGTATTTCAAAGGTAGCTACGACATCGCTGCCTGCTTCCCTGATTTCTGTTACAGGAATTCTCGCAAGCTCTCTGCCTTCTTTTTTGCCTGGAAGCATCTTCTGGCCGGAAAACTCGCTGAATACCCGCTCAATGTCTTCATGTATTCTTCTCATTTCCTCAAAAGGGTCCCATATGTTCATTTTTGTCACCTCAGTTCTGTTATCATAATATGCGCTTGCATCCCGCATTTTGCCCTATCGCTCTTTACTTCCCTCGCCGCATCTGCTCCCGCGCGGTGGTATGGGCACACATTGGCTGGCAGCGCAAGCAGCATATACAAGGGCAGCCGCCTTAGCAGCCGCCTCCGTCTCCGCATCCGCAACCCATTTTGTTCACCTCCTGACTGCACCAAAGCCATCTTACTCTGATTCTGTTGAACTTAAATCAACAGAAACCACAGCTCATATATAAATATTTCGTTACTACACACCACAGTTTATGATTTTGTCGGGAAAGATTTATATATGGCAAGCGGTGATAACCTGTCAAAACCACACGCTGTTGGCTAAAGCCCACAACGTGTGGTTTTGAGCATGCTCAGAAACGCTGAATGCTTACTCCGAACTGAAGTAAGGAGCTTACGCATCAGCGTTTCTGACATGTTAATTGCAGGTGCACACAGCTTACTATTCTCCTTTATTGAGTTCCTTAGGGGATAAAAGTGGGCTGCTGCTCGGCGGTTAAAAAATGATATTCAGAACACAGCGCATTACCATCATAAGAACAGCTCGCCCTCATCAAAGAAGCGTCAATGATGAGCTCAGGTGGTTTGGCGAGAGCTTAGGCCTGTTTAGCGAGCGCGATAAGGACAGTTCTCTTTACAGGCTGTTCGTTGAGCTTATTAAAAGCTCCCGGCACGGGCAGGCATTGACAAGCGATGAGCTGGCTTTCCATCTGAAGCTCAGCCGGGGCACTGTTGTGCATCATCTTAACAAGCTTTTGGAGTCAGGCATTGTTTTGGCTGATGGAAACCGTTACGCATTAAGAGTGCAAAACCTGGAGATTCTTGTTGACGAATTAAGGCGCGACATCCGCAGGACTATGGAAAACCTCAAGTCCATTGCTAAGCAGCTTGATGAGGAGCTGGGGCTTTGACCTGGTTCTGGCTTTTTCCTCAGGGAGAAAATCTGGAGATGCTGAATTCAAAGATACCGTAATTCTACATCATTCCCTGCTGCTGCGCTGGTTCGGCTGCCTGAGTTGTTGCCGCAGGCGCTTTGTATCTGTGTATTCGCGCAAAGCTTGGAGTTGCAACGATGTAGTCATCGCCAAAGCCGGCTATATCGCCCGAGATGGCGTCAGTTGTCTTTTTCAGCTTGTTTATTGCCCGCTTAAGCTCAATTATGTCCTTTTCTTTCAGCGGCTTGATGTTGACAAGCGCTATTGTGGCGCCTTCCCTGAGCGAATCAAGCACACCCTTTATGTCCTCGAAATTGTCTATTACATAGGGCCTTACTGTTATCTTGCTTTTCGCTTCTACAGTGGATGTGTCAAGCTGAACGTATTCCTGCTCTGCCTGCTGCATCTCCTGCGGCTCGTCTCCGCCTCCTAAGAATTCGCTGATTTTAGAGCGCATGTTTGCTATGAATTCTGCCATTTTTCCCGCTAACCCTCAAAATTTTTAATATTTGATATAGCCAATCTATTTAAAGTTTGTGTTTTTCTGGATTAAACTGTTGTTTGGGTTGGGGACGAAGATTTACTAAACGAACATTAGACGAAAAATCAGGCATCAGTCTTTAAGAATTTCGCTGGCAATCATTTCGTCCATTTGTTCAGCAGTGAAGCTATCCTTTATCTTCATATTTTTTGCATTTGCAAATAAAAACTCTAATTGTTTGCCAGGATTTGTCATAACACTCCCTTGGGCGTTTAACTCTAAATATTTTTTGGTTTTCAGTGCAAAAAAAAAATCCGGACAGCTTCTTACTAACCTGATTACCCAGTTCTTTCCTGAATCGCCTTCCTATCCTCCATTGCAGCGAACAAAGACAAACCAAAAAGCTTAAATAGTAGTTAATGATAGTAGTAGCGAAGTAGTCAAGATGAAAGATGTGTCAAGAAAAATTTACACCGAAGATGTCATTCTATTGAATGAAATAGAGACAACTCTTTTGAGAAACGATGTCAGGATAAGTCAAAAAGATCTGATTGACAGGAGCATCAAATTCGCACTAAGCCAGAAAACAAAATTCCTGAGATATGTTGTTGAGAAGAAAAAGAATGACAACACTGAAGATTTGGTGAGGCAATTTTTGAATACTCCAAAAAAGAATTTTGGGAGGGATTTCTTAGAGGAGATAGATACAACAATGTAAAATGATTCGAAGAGCTATTGTTGATAGTGGGATGTGGATTGCGGCAAAGCACAGTGGTGACAAATACAGTCAAATGGGTGAAGCTGTTGTTGAGGCTTGGCAAAAAAACGCAATAGGTTTTGTCTATACTACTGCTTATATTGTCCTGGAAACCGTCAATTTTTTGCTAAGAAAAGAATCACATCACTCTGCGCTGACTGCCCTAAGAATGCTGACCGAATCTGAGAGAATTAAGCTGATATATGTTGACGAAGTGATGAGCACCCAGATCCATGATCTTTTTCAGAGATACGATGACCTGTCCCTGGCTGATTGTTCATTAATCGCCCTTGCTCAAAAAGAAGGAATAAAAGACATTTTTTCATTTGATAGCGCTTTTGATAAGGTAAGGGGAATAAACAGAAGGGAAACCGTCTAATAGTAAAGCGCATCAATTTACAAACATTTTGTGCGCTTTACTAAACAGCAAATTGCAAAGTGAATGTTTCTTTATTTTTGTAATTTGCTATAATAGAAAAGTTTATTAAACTTGTAAATTAATTTTATCTGCATGAAAACCCCTTTCATCCTGATAAACGTCAAAACCTATGAGCAGGGAACAGGAAAAAACGCGGTTAAGCTGGCTGAGATTTGCGAAAAGGTGTCAAAAGAAAAAAAAGTTCCGATTGCCATCAGCGTGCAGCCCGCTGACATTTACAGAGTGGCGCAGGAAGTAAGTATTCCTGTCTGGGCGCAGCACGTTGACAGCATTGAATACGGCAAAAACACCGGCTTCATTCTGCCTGAGTCTGTTAAGGCCGCCGGAGCAAGCGGCACCCTTCTTAACCACGCTGAGCACAAGCTGGATTACCCTTCATTAGCTGCCGCTGTTAAGCTGTGCAAAAAGCTGAAGCTGACAACCATGGTGTGCGCAGCTGACAACAATGAAGCTGCGAAAGTTGCGGGATTCAGCCCTGATTTTGTGGCGGTTGAGCCTCCTGAGCTTATTGGCACGGGAATTTCTGTGTCAACTGCCAAGCCGGAGATTGTTACCTCTTCTATAGAGGCAGTAAGCAAAGTCAAAAAAATACCTGTAGTGTGCGGCGCAGGGATAACAAGCGGTGAAGATGTGAGGCAGGCGCTTAAGCTCGGCGCAAAAGGAGCGCTAATCGCAAGCGCTTTCACAACTGCCAAAAATCCCGAGGAGGTTTTGAGGGGGTTGGTTAAGTTCTTGTAAGTGCGTCAACTTCGTGAACTTCTGCGCCCCGGTTGTAAAAGGTTTGCAAAAATTTATTCAGCCGGAAGCCTCGCTTCACAAACTCCACATCAGGCAAATCTTCAAACTGTTCATCTCCTGTGAGGAATTTTGCATTGTTTTCTTTAGCTGTTTCATAACCAAGACAGTCTATGCAGGAAACTTCATTTCCTGTGTTTAGCGGCAGCAGCCACTGCTAATGCCGCTACTGCTACCGCTGCTAAACTGCTTCAAACACTGCCGCTAAGCAATCCTCGATTTAATATTCAAGCCTCGCCGATTTTTATACACGGAAAACAGCAACCTTTATATATTGGCAGCTGATTCTTTTTTTCCACTATGGCACGAGAAAAGCCCCACTTAAACCTTGTATTTATCGGTCATGTTGACCACGGAAAGAGCACTACTGTAGGCAGAATGCTCTATGACTCAGGCAATATTCCTGAGCAGGACATGAGGAAGCTGGTTGATAGGGCCAAGGAAGTGGGCAAGTCCGGCTTTGAGTTTGCTTTTGTTATGGATACGCTGGAGGAAGAGCAGAAGCGCGGCGTTACAATTGACCTTTCCCACAAGAGGTTTAAGACTGACAAGTTTGAAATCACGATTATTGATGCCCCGGGCCACCGCGACTTCATCAAGAACATGATAACAGGCGCTTCGCAGGCAGATGCTGCAGTTTTGGTTGTATCTGCAAACAAGGGCGAGGCAGAGGGCGGATTGGATGCCAAGGGACAGACTTCTGAGCACATCTTCCTTGCAAAAACACTGGGAGTTAACCAGATTATTGTTTCTGTCAACAAGATGGACATGGCTAATTATGATGAAGCAAGGTTTAATGATGTTAAGAGCAAAGTGAGCGAGCGATTGAGGGCTGTTGGCTTTAAGCTTGATGAAGTGCAGTTTGTTCCAACAGGCGCTTATCCGGGAGTTAACCTTGTTAAGAAAAGCGACAAGATGCCATGGTACAAGGGCCCTACGCTGCTTGAGGCAATTAACAGTTTTAAGGCGCCTGACAAGCCGGTTGACCTTCCTTTAAGGCTTCCGCTGCAGGATGTTTACAACATTAAGGGCATAGGCGCTGTTCCTGTTGGAAGGGTTGAGACAGGAATCATGAAAGTCAATGACAAGGTTGTTATCGTGCCTGCGCGTGAAGGAAAAGGCGTTACAGGCGAAGTTAAGACAATTGAAATGCACCACGAGCAGCTTCAGCAGGCAGAGCCGGGCGATAACGTAGGATTCTCAATAAGAGGCATCGGTGAAAAGGACATTGCCAGAGGCGACGTTCTTGGGCACACAAACAGTCCGCCTACAGTAGCTTCTGAATTTACAGCGCAGATAGTGGTTCTTAACCATCCGAGTGTTTTGACAGCCGGCTACACCCCGGTATTCCACATCCACACAGCGCAGGTGGCATGCACTATCACTGAAATTGTTAAGAAAATCAATCCCGCAACAGGCGAAACGCTTCAGGAGAAGCCTGACTTCATCAAAAACGGGGATGTAGCAGTTGTAAAGATAAAACCGATGCAGCCCCTGGTTATTGAGCTGCAGAAGGACATCCCCCATCTCGCACGCTTTGCCATACGCGATTCAGGCAGCACGGTTGCTGCTGGCATGTGCATTGACATAGTCAAGAAGCAATAATTGTCGCCGCCTGATTTAATGTCTGCGCAATTAAAGCAGGTATTTGCTTTTCGCGCGCAGAAGCTGCAGTCAAATTACAGGTTATGGTGAATAAAAATTCATCATGATGGAAGAAAATGCAAAAAGCGCGCATCAAGCTGGTAAGCACGGATATTGGCAAGATCAATCAGGTTGCAACTTCCATCAAAGACATTGCAGAAAAGACAGGCGTTGACCTTCGGGGCCCGATACCTCTTCCTTCCAAGCGGCTGAAAGTCACTACAAGAAAATGCCCCTGCGGAGATGGCAAGGCAACGTGGGACAGGTTTGAGATGCGGGTGCATAAGCGCCTGATAGATTTGGCAACTGACGAACGCGCTCTGCGCCTGGTTATGAGGGTTCCTCTGCCCAAAGGGCTGAACATTGAGATTGAGATGGTTGAGAACTGATTACAAGAGCTCAAGAAATTCATTTCTACTCAAACCAGCTTGTTTTAAAATGCTCAGCAGAGTTCCTTTCTTTATTTCCTTCTTGAGCGGCACAACTGCAAGTAATGTTTTATCGCCTGATTTCTTATGCAAAGATACGTGGCTGCCGCGTTGCCTAATTAAGCATTTCCTTGCCAGAAACAGTTGGCAGTTTCATCTGCCAATCACACTGTAAGTACTATAGGCACGTTTGCTGTAATTGCTTTAGCGATTATTGACTTCTTTTTCAAATCCTCTTTAGTCAAACCAAGCCTGTCAAGAACTGTGTCAAGCTCCCCTAATTGTTCTGCACTTTCAAAGTATAGCTCTACAGCTTCTTTAACATTAGATATAGCTTCTTCTACGGTTTCACCCTGGCTTGCAACATCAAGGTCAGTGCAAACAGCTGAATAACCGCCTTCCTTCTCTTCCTTTATAACGACGTTTAGAACTATTTGTGTCATGCCATTAAGATAGTTCAATCCTTATTTAAATGTTCTCATTTTCTTGACCGCATTGAAAAGTTCAGGCGCAGAGTTCGCCTTTTCTTTGCAAAGGTTCGCAAAAGCGAACCGAAGCTGGCTTTTATTGGGTAAGGTTTCGATGATGCCGCTGCCAAAGGGATTAAATATTGAGATTGAGATGATGGAGAGCTGATTAGATTACCTGCATTGAGAAATTTCCTTACCTCAGCGGAAGTTACTTCTCTATCACCAGCTTATCCTTTTCGGGATGAATATAAGCCTCCTGCCCTTGCTTTAGGTCCATAAAGTCAGCAATGGCTTTTGGCACTCTGACGGCCAATGAATTACCTGCTTTTGTTACCTTTGTCTTCATGCCCAGGCCCCAAATACCTTTTTTCTTGGCAGCCGCCTGTATTTTTCGAGTAGTCTCCTCATCCGTAAATGACTCGCCACACTTGCTGCAGATTAAAGCGGGGAATGCGCCAAGACTGACGCCAAACATGGCTTCGGCAATTTTTCCTTTCCTCAGGTTTCCTTTATCGCAAACAGGGCATTTCAGTTTTACCACCTCGGTTTCACTGTTATAACAAAATAGTTATCGCCAAACTTTTTATAAACGACACTGAAATATTTGTAATCCGAAACTATCCTGTCGGGCTTCTGGATATGTTTCTCGCCACCACGCATTGCCTCCTTAACCTGCTCCTCTTCAACACCGCGAGCAACCATCTGCTCACGGGCATGCCTGCTGTAATGAATATCCAAAGTAAGCACCTGTAATTACAGGTAAGTATCGGTCATATATAAACCTTCCCATAAGGGAGTTTTGAATGCACGCCGATAATGAAAGGACTAAATATTGAGATGGTGGAGAACTGAACTTCCTTCCATGTATAAACGCTATCACCTTACTGCTAAAATCGAAAGCTTTATATATTTAACAATATTTAATTCTGTTTAATGAAGTTTGTTATTGATGCCTGCAGTGCAATACTTTTGGCAAAAGCTACGCTGCTGGAAACGGTATTTGGAACGTATGACATACAGATTACAAAACAGGCTTATGAGGAAATTGCTGAAGGCAAAAAGGAAATGTTTGCGGACGCCCTGTTAGTTGAGCAGCTGAACAAGGAAAAAAGGGTGAAATTCGCAGAAGCTGTCAAGGAAGCGATGGAAAAGCTAATGAAGGATTTTAACATGGGAAAGGGGGAAGCTTCAGCTGTTGCCGCAGCAATAATGATGAAGGGGGCGGTGATTACAGATAACAGGCAGGGAAGGACTGCTGCAATGATAAACGGCTTGCCGTTCCTCGGCAGCATAGAAATTGTCGTTGACCTTCATAGAAAGCGCAGGATAACGAAAGTGAAAGCGAACGAGGCGTTGGAAACGCTAAAAGAAGAAGGATGGTTTGAGGAATACCTTATTGAAAAGGCCAAGGAGGGCATAAAATGAGCAAAGCCGAATTTTTGGGAGCAAGACTTGAAAAGGATATTGTGAGAATGATAGAAGACACGGCAAGTGAAGAGCGCGTGGACAAGACAAAAGCGCTGAAAGAGCTCATACTGATTGGCAGAAAGCAATTCCTGCTCAGGAAGCACATGGAATTATACCGTCAGGGAAAATGCTCAATAGACAAGGCGGCTGAAAAAGCTGGCGTAACTGTCTCTGAGATGATGCAGGAAGCAGCCAAGGCAGGAGTAAAGTCAACAGAAACGCTTGAGGATTACAGGAGAGGGCTGGAACTGCTAAGCAGGGCTTAACATTGGGATGGTGGATGGGCAGTCTATTTCATCTGTTTCTTAATCATGCTCTGGTTCTCAGCTGTGCAAGTTGTCTTTCCATTATTCCCAGTTTCTTCTGATTGCCTTCCAATTCTGCGCGCAGGTTCTTTAAAGTTTGGTATAGCGCTCTCCTGGGCTTGCCGCCTGCTCTGGTGCGTGGAAGTTGTTCACGTGCGCCTTTAATTTGTTGATTTAGTCTTGCTATTGTCTGCCGATACATAGCTATTTGAGCTTCAAGCCTTCTTTGCTCCGGATCAGCCTTTGCCCTGCCAGGTTGGCTTGTCGGTGCAGGTGCAGCAGCTTGCGCCCCTCGCACACGCGCAAATTCTGCCAGGCGTGCTTCTCTCGCTGCAGCGTGCGCTTCTATGGCTCGCCTGCGATTGTCCTCTGCATATATTGTTCTCAGTTCACCCTGCCATCCTTCTTTCAATCCAGGACGCCCTTCGTAAGAGCGCACTCGCCCTTGCTCGAACCTGGCCAGGCCATGCGCTTCCGCAGAAGATTTGCGCCGGGCGCGCATTTGCTCCTCGTAAGCTTCTATTTCCCGGATTTTTTGTTCGCGCAGTTCTTGCTGCCTTTTGCGCTCATCTATTCTTGTCTGCGTTTCAGCAGGGAGCGCAGCAAGCGGCTTAGCCGCGGGCAGTGCTCTTTGCAGTGCCCGATGGCCGTTTGTAAGCGCTCTCAGAATTGCCTGAATCCTGCCGCTGTCAAGCTCAGCGCTGACAGTAGCTTCTGCCAGCCCGTGGGAGTTTGTTGCCAGGGCAGTTGTTTGAGATGCAAATCCTGGAACAAGTGCTCGCATTTCTTCAAAAAGTTTCATCTGCTCTGGCAAGTTACCGTCTCTGATTGCTGCAACCATTAAGCGGTTTAACTTCCTCAGCTGCACCCACAACTGCCAAGCACCAGCAACTTCAGTACGCACCAATGCAAGCCTGTCGCCTTCTTCAGAGATTATCCTGTATTGGCCGTCTATGATTGGGACAATAGCCCTGCTCTGGTTAAGCGCCGAAGCAATTTGACCAATAACTGCCGGGCCTACTCCCAGCAGACTTAAGGCAATTGCGAGATCTGAAAGCGCTCGTCTGTCAGCAACACTCTCACCTCCTGCAAGAGGAATAGCTTCTCGCTCAAACTTCGCAATCCCTCCGAGTTGTTTAAGCGCGCTCCCTACTTCGCCAGCTAAAGATTCTGCACCAGTTTCGCCCCGGTGGGCAATGTTCTCAATTGCCTTAACAAGAGCAGCATCTGGTTGGCGTTGATGTTGTAATTGGCTGACTAAATCCGCTAATTCCTGTATGAGTTTCCTCTGTTCCTGAATTTGGGATTCCATGGTTTGCGCTACTGAGTGAATCTTCCCAATTCTCGTTCCAAGCTGGCGTATGGCTTGACGTAAGCCACGGTCATATCTGCTTAACCTGCCAAGCAGCTCCTCCCCCTTTTCTATAAACTCGGCTGCTGCTTGTTGATATTGCTCAAGCTGCTCATCATAACGGTTGGCTTGTTCTTCTTGTAATATAACCTGTTCATCACCGCGCTTTACGTCGCCTATTAAACGATCCACTGAGGCTTCTGATTTTTCAAGGCGCTGCTGTGCTGCCCGGTCATAAGGGTTGGCATTAACAGCTGCTTGAGCTTCGTTGCGTTCACTAATTGCGCCTATAAGCGTGTTTATTTCCTTAGCTAGGTTTCTGGCAGCTTCTGTTGCCGCTGCTGAAGCAGCAGACGCGTTTTGAGCAGTTTGGGCTGCATTGTTAGCAACATTAACAGCTTGTGTTGCAGCAGGACCGCCAGCGCCAGGAACAGCAGGGGTTGGAAAAACAGGGGTTCTGCCACCCCATCCACCAGGAGCAGGACCGGCAGGAACACCGGGACCAGCATAACCGGCAGCGCCAGGAGCACTGGGAGCGCCTCCGGCACCAACACCGCCACCATGAACAGCAGGATGATCCTGGAGCCGCGCCTCGGCTTGGGCAGGATGTTGGGCAGCAGCTTCTCGTGCCTGCTGTGCTGCTTCAGCAGCCTGCCTAACACCCTCTCCACCTATTTTTGTGCCAAGACCAATTGCCTGGGTTAAGAGGCCGATCAGGAGAAAAACCAATGCAACTATGGCAACTACAGCAAGACCTAATACCCCTGCTCCGAAGAGAGCGCTGATATTATTAACAAAAGTCGTTCCGGCAACAGCGATAGCTGAAAAAGCAAGAGCGAACATTATAACTGCGCCTTTGTATTTAGTGCCCTTAAAAACAGGAATATTGGCTGCAGTTACAAATACCACAGTTCCTAAAGCAAGCCAAACAGATGCTATATACCATCTCGGAATTAAATCTTGTGTTCCGGAGCCATATGGCGGCCACGGCTGATCTTCAAAAAAAGCATCTGCTATTGAAGGTTGTGCATTGACAGGGGTTGGCAGGATGAGAGAGAAAAGAATGAAAAACAGCAACACAGCTTTTTTATTAGTCATTGCGCACGCCTTACATACTGTTGACCACTAAGGCCATTTTTATTCTCATTGTATTTAAATATTTGTAAATTGCTGCGAGAATAAGAAGATGCGTTCATATATGTATCCTAGCTAAGTGGTCCAGAGCATTTATGCCCCTGGTTTCAGCTTGTATTCTTGCTTCTATGCCTTCCCCAATTCGCTCTAATTCTGCCAGCTCTGAGCCAATAATCTGTAGTTGATGCAATGCGTTACCGAATTGTGTTTGAGCTGCAGCAATGTTGCCTGCGTTTAGCTGCGTGACAGCAGCATGAAGGTCAGTTGACAGCTGAGCGCTGGCTGTGTCCAGTCTGGTTTTCAGATTGGCCATGTCACGCTCGCTTCTGTAGTCAGTCAAAACCTGTGTCCTGAGGTCGTTTAGGTAAGTGTTGATTTGCGCATCAGTAGGGGCTGGTCCGCCCGCACCGGCTGCAGCTGCTCGCGCAGTTCTCATTTCTCTCTTCAGCAAATTAACTTCTTGCCGGGAAACGCTTTCCATAGCTCGTGTAACCCGCTCAAGGCCTGAAGTATCCAACCTTAAAGCATGAATAGCCGGATTGAGCGCAGATATTTTGTCAGACAATGATTGTCTTAGATTTTTATTTTTCAAGGCAGTTGGATTTGCTAAGATTCTGTTTATTTCGTGCAGGTAATTTGTAAGCGCGTTAACATCTCTTATTCCTGCAGTTTCCATTTGCTCAAGTTGGCTTAGTAACCTTTGCTGCATTTGCTCATCCCTTTTCTCACCCTTAATACTGCGTATGGCGTCTTTACCTGCTTCAACACCTTCAGCACCAAGCTTAAAACCCTCGCCGCCTACTTTTGCACCAAGCCCCAGCGAACCGGGAAGTAAGCCGATTAAAAGGGAAACCAGTGCAATAATACCCACAACCCAAAACCCGACTGCCCCCACTCCAAAGAGGGATGCAACATAGTTGACAAAAGCGGTTCCGCCTACTGCTATGCCTGAAAAGGCAAATGCAAAGAAAATCATTGCATTCTTATGGGCTGTTTCCTTAAAAGGAGGCACCTTTGATGCTGTAACGAAGATTATAGTTCCGAGAGCAAGCCAAACAATTGCTATGTACCATCTCGGTATGGGGTCTGTTTCACCTGTGCCGTACGGCGGCCAGTCTTGATCTTCACTAAACCATTCAGGGATACCGGTCGGCTGAGCATACGCAATATTGCTTAAAACAACTGTAAACATAAAGGATAATAGAATCAACGAAATAATCTTCTTGTTCATTTATGCGCACCTTGACAATTATAACCAGTCAGCACAATATCCTCATATCTACTCAACATCATACTCCTGCATCCACGTTATATAAATTTATCGCAAATCAGAACTGCTTCGCAGCTCCGTACAGAAGAAGCACTCCGACGAGCACGAACAGCCCGTTTATGATTGTTTCGCCTATGTTTGGGATTGTTAAGCCGATTACTCCGAAATTGTTGAGTATCGGAATCACTCCGATTGCCAGCAGGAGCAGTCCGCCTATTAAGCTGGCCATTTTGAGCTGCGATTCAATGCCTGTTGGCATGTTCTCGCTTAATGCATCCCACAGCAGCACTAAGCCGCCTATTGCTGCGAGCACCCACAGGATAAGGCCTGTTGGGACAAGGGGAATGGTAAAGTCAATAACTCCTAAGCTGTGAAGCAGAGGTATCAGCCCTAATGCAAGGAATATCAGCCCGAGAATCCCGGAAACCGGCTGACGTGGTCCGCCTACGCCTCCGCCGATTCCTTTCTTGCCTGTAAATAGGTGCATTGCACGTCTTTTGAGGATTGGTGTATTTAAACTTTTCGCAGTGTTTCTTTTGATGGCTCATCCCAGCTTTTCCCGGATTCTTCCACGGATTTTCTGAGCTTGCCAGCAGATTCTTTGCTAAGTATGCCGACAAAATCTTCCCAATCCGCATCAGTTTCTGAATCCATAACATAATTTTGTTGTGCCGCTAAATAAACCTTTTGTTTCGCCGTCACACCCTTTTTTAATTATGCCTAATTTAAGTCATACTTAAAATAATATTAAAATAGATAAATTTATATATAACAATTGCGTTAAAGCAGCAATGGTCAGACTGCAATTTGACGCCAATGAGCAGTTCAAGATTACGCTGCCCAAGCAGCTTGTTCTTGCAAAGAAATGGAGAAAAGGAGACATCCTGCAGTTTGAGTTAAACAAAGAGGGAGACCTTGTTATCAAAAATGAAGCCGAGAAAAAGTGACTCCCATAAGGGAGATAATGGAAAAGTTTTGGTGGTTGGAGGCAGCATTGACTATGTTGGCGCTGTTTATCTGGCCGGCATGGCTGCCTTCAGGGCTGGCGTGGACAATGTCACCATAGTCGCTCCTGAAAAGGTTGCCTGGGCAATTAACTGCCTGAGCCCTGACTTTATCACCGTCAAGGTCAGGGGCAGCTATTTTACTGCTGCTGCCGCTGACAAAATTCTTCAGCTTTCAAAGAATTTTGATGTTGTATTAATCGGCAACGGGCTCGGAACAAGGGCTGCCACTAAAAAATTCGCAGCATCTGTTGTTAAAAAAATCAAAAAGCCAAAAGTCATTGACGCAGATGCAATCAAGGCAGTAAAGATTCAGGATGTTTCAAACGCCATTCTTACGCCGCATAAGAAAGAGTTTGAAATTCTGCTGAAAAACAGCGGCTGCAGTGAAAAGAATGTAAAAGCGGAAATGGGCAATAATGTAATAATAGTCAAAGGAATGGTTGACAAAATTTTTTCCAAAAACAAAACAAAGCTGAACAGGACAGGGCATGCAGGCATGACTGTTGCTGGAACCGGAGATGTTCTGGCAGGAATCACAGCAGGCATTCTGGCGCAGGAAAAGGATTTATGGGCAGCAGCCTGCATTGCAACTTATGTTAACGGAAAAATCGGCGAAAAATTGTCAAAAAGATTCGGCTACGGCTACACTGCCTCAGACATGCTTGATTTGATTGGAAAAGAGGTTGAGAATGGCTAACCTGGTTTTTGAGATTGGCGCAGTGATTATAATTGCCACTTTGCTCGCTTACATTGCCAACCTTGTCCGGCAGCCGATTGTTCTTGGCTACCTCCTCGCAGGATTTGTTATCGGCCCTGCCGCTGCAGGCCTTATTACGAGCACTGAAACAATAGCGCTGCTTTCTGAGCTTGGCATTGCTTTGATGCTTTTCATTGTTGGCCTGGAAATTGATGTGACGAAGCTGCGAAACTCCGGAACGAAAGCTGCCATTATGGGGGTTGGGCAGGCCGTGTTTACCTCCATTGCCGGCTTCGGCATCGCGAAGCTGTTCGGATTCAGCCACATCGCTTCTTTTTACATCGCAGTTGCTCTGGCTATGAGCAGCACGATGATTGTGGTCAAGCTGCTGAGCGACAAGGCGCAGCTTGATACGATGTACGGCAGAATCATAGTGGGCATTCTGCTGGTGCAGGACATTGCTGCAATCATGATATTGGCTTTGCTTCCTTCAATAGGCAGCAGTTCGCTGCAGCTTATCGGAGCCAGTCTGCTGAAGGGCGTGATAATTCTTGCAGCCGCTTTCATTGCAGCCAAAACCCTGCTGCCGCTCCTGTTCAGGGCGTCAGCAAAATCAACAGAGCTGCTGTTCCTTTCAGCTGTCTCGTGGCTTTTTGCGTTTGCGTTCTTCTCAGAGTTTTTGGGCTACTCCATGGCTATTGGCTCGTTCATTGCAGGGGTTACCCTTGCCTCATCGTCTTTTAAGCTGGAGATTGACAGCAGGGTTAAGCCGCTGAGGGATTTTTTTGCAACAATATTTTTTGTCTCGCTGGGCATGCAGCTTGCGCTGCCGTCCCTGTCTGCTTCGTACATCGCAGTTATTGTTTTCTCGCTGTTTGTTATAATCGGCAACCCGGTAATAGTTGCAGCCCTCGGCATGCTGCTCGGCTACAACAAAAGGATTTCAATCATGACAGCCATTCCGATAGGGCAGATAAGCGAATTTTCGCTGATACTTGTTGCTCTTGGCGTATCGCTCGGCCACATCGCAGCAGACATTGCTGCCATAGTTGTTGCAGTAGCTGCAATAACCATTACTTCAACCACTTATGTTGTCAAGTATGATGAACAGTTTTACAGGATGCTTAGCAGGGCATTCCGTTTTAAGCCAGCCCGGGACGCTCCGGTGGAAAAATCAGGGGTGGACGCAGTAATTTGCGGCTACAACAGCATCGGCCACAGCATCGCCAAAAAGCTGCAGCAGCTCAGGAAATCGTTTGTTGTTGTTGACTACGATCCGGATGTCATTTCCAGACTGCAAAGGCAGCGGATTCCTGCAGTATACGGCGACCTCGGCGATGCAGGGTTCGTCGAAAAGCTTAACATTCCTGAAGCGCAGCTTGTCGTGAGCACGCTGCCCTATCAGCATGAGAATGAGCTTATCATAAAGGAAGCTGCAAAAGGCAGAGCGGCAGCGTTCGTTACAGCAAACAAGATTGAGACAGCTCTCAAGCTGTACAATGCTGGCGCAAGCTACGTCATAATGCCGCAGTTCCTTGGAGGGGAGCACGTTGCCGGTTTGCTCGACAACCTCAATGCTCCAGCCATAATGCAAAACAAGTTCAGCCACATGCGTGAGCTTTACGAGAGGCAGGCGGTGATAAAGTAAATTTAACTTGAGGTTGCCGCGCAATAGGCTATTTTGAAAATCTCACCTCCAACCACAAATCCGCTGCCTTTTCATCTCCCCTTAAATTTTAGGGGGAGATGAAAAGGCAGCGTTTGAGCAGATCATGAAAGCTAAATGCCGCATTTTCAGCAGAGCGCGAGATAGAAAAATACTTATACATTGGCATACAAAAAAGGGAATCAACCATGGCAGAAGGAAAGGAAAAAACTTCATTACTGAACGAGTGGAAGTTTAAAAAAGAGGAAGTGGCAGAGCTGGTCAGCGGAGTTACAGAAAAGACCGGCTTCCCCCAGCCCCTGCACTTCTACCGGCTGGTGGTTGAAGCCATTAACCTGCCGATTGAGGAAGCTTATTTCTGGACCATTGATGAGCTGAAATACGGCTGGAGCTACAATAAGCTGCACAAAATTACAGACATAAATGCGGCTTCTGAAGGCAGCGCATTTTTCGGGGTGAGTGAGCAGCGCCTCGGCGCGCAGCAGGACAAAGCAGCCCAGTTTCTTCGCGGCATAAGCGAGATGCTTAAAGCGCTGTTCCAGATAGTTCGCGAGCTTCGCATAATTGATGAGCGGCTCGGCTACTACGAGCACACATTCAACCGCAGCAGGGAAAGGAAAGATGAGGAGGCATCCGGCTCTGAGATAACGCTGAAAGGAATCTGGGTTGACCAGGTTGAAGGCGGCGTAAAGAATGCTGCCTCGGTTTACGGGCTTGCCCAGACAGTTGGCTTCACTGTTCTGCCTGACCTGTTCTTCAGGGTGAGGGCAAACGACATCGGGCTGCACAAGGAAGCGGAAAAAAATTTTGACGCAGCAACAAACAAGGTTGTTGATACAGTGGACGCGGCAGTTGACAGCCTTAAAGGATTCAATGAGAAGGTTAAGGAAGTTCTGAATAGGAAGCTCACGCAGTATTATATGTGGAAGCTGCGCACTTACAGGGAGCTGCGCACAAGGCGGAAATTCACAATAAAGTATCTGCGTCAGCACTATGACACCATCAAGCTCTACACTGGCTGGGTTAAGCCGTACTTAAGGAACATTCTTCGTCTGGGGATGGCTGAGAAGCTTGTGAGGAGCGACGTCGCAGATTTAATAACAGCATTTGAAGGTGCGCTTGTTGAAATAGAGGTGCTTGCAATCAAGGAAACGGGAAGAAAGTACAAGCCCTGCATTCTGGTGCACATGTACTACCGCACCCGTCCGGCTCTCAGCTATGTTCAGGAAGGCTACCAGCGCGGCCCGATGCACACCGGAAAGTTTGACATGAAGCTCCGCGGCTATGTCTGGAGCGACGACCAGATAAGCAACTACATTAACATGAAGGAGGCGGAAGACATGCATTTGCTCGGCACTGTCTCTGAATCAATAAAGGAGTCAATGGACGCCATGGGCTCAGAGCTGAAAGAATATCTGAAGGAAGGCGGCGAGCAGTTTGAGGAAGACAAAAAAGAGGAGGAAAAAAAGAAAAGCCAGGCAGCTGAAGCTGTAAAAGGCGCAGCAGAGCCGTTCATCGGCGTCTTCTCAGGCGTTAAGGAAATAGTAGCTCCATTCACCCACGGGATCAGGCTGAGAAAAAAAGGAGGAGCAAAGGGCGATGACGTTAAGGATGAGCTGAACATAGAATCAGCCAGAGCAGATTTAAAGCGCTCAATATACCAGACGTACAAAAACTATAAGAAAATGCACGGAATGATGACGTGGTAAAAACAACTACGCCAGTCCTGCTCTCCACGCTTAATTTTCCCTCCCTGAAATTAAGGGAGGGAAAATCAAACGCTGGGCACACAAATTGAAGGGCTGTTAATTCAGCCCTGCGACAAGAGGCAACTGCTATATGTCTGAACTCGAGGAAATAAGAAAGCTGGAGCCGGAAGAGCGCATTAAGCGCCTGAAGGAGATGGAGGATGAGAGGAAGCGCGAAATAGAGGAAGCTGAAGCGCTTATAAGGGATTCCATGCTCGAAATCGGCGAGGCAGAAGTAAAGAGGCACGCCCCTATTGAGCAGGTCAAGGCGCATGACCTCTCGCAGCTTGTTACAGGCGAGGAAAAAGAAGTTTTCAAAACAGCAAGGTTTGCTACGGAAACCCGTGCAGAGCAGCCTGAGGAGGAGATAAACCTTGAGGAAATGGCTGAAGATGCCAAGGAAGATGCCAAGGAAAAAGGGCAGGGCAGCAGGCCTTTGTACGGCCAGGCGCTTGAGGATGCAAAAGCAAAAGTTGACTACAGCTCAAAGGTTCAAAAAGACGTTTACAGCGCACGCCCTGAAGCGGACAAGGAGGCAATGCGCTCATACGATGCTGCAAAGGAAGCAGCAGGCGAGATTGCAGAATCATACCATCTGAGAAAGCAGCGGGAAGAGGAAGAGCGCAAGAGGACTGATTACAGATGATATTCAACCAAAGCTATTACAGCGCAATGGACCGCGGCTATTACATTCCGCTGCAGCCCGGCGAGCAGCCGCCTTCAGAAATCCCTCCTGACGTAGTTCCTGAACTCGGCCTTAGCCCTGAAAACATCGGCATCTCTGCCCCGCCGTTCGGCGACCAGCTGCAGGCGCTTAAGGCAAAGGTCTTCCAGGGCGCTTCAAAAGTTGAGCTTGGCTTCATGGGCAGGGGCAAGGGCAGCATGCAGGGCGGCAACACAACTCCTGAAATGTTCGGCAAGGATGAGCGCATTGACATACGCGAACTGGCAAAAGTAAATAAGGTGCAGCTCACAACCCACGCCACGCCTAATGCAGGCAGTCTTGCCGGCTTCGGGCAGGACAGATTTGATGAGCAGGTCCGGGAATCCACTCTGCACGAAATTGAAAGGGCAGTTGACTTTGCCGCTGATACGACAAACGGCGGCGCTGTTGTCGTGCACGCGCAGGAATACCCCAGGCCTATCCGCGACTACTTCTATGACGAAAAAAGCGGGTACAAATTCAAGGCGTTTCCTGAAGAAGAGGAGCGCGCAGTCCGCTACCTTGTAGACCAGCGCTCAGGCCAGATGCAGCCTGTAAGAAAGAACATGCCGCTGTTTGAGCCGGTTTACAAAGACCATCCAAAAGACCCTGAGAATTTCTGGGTGGATGTTGACGGAAAGCCAATTTCAAAAACCACCACTGACACGTATCAATTGTTCAAGCGCGTTCCAAAGTGGAATGCCGAGCGTACAGATTTTGAAGTCGTCAAAAGAACATGGGAAGATTTTGAAAGGATGTCTAAGCAATGGACCCGCGACCACCCGGAGAATCCAAAAACTCCTGAGGAAATGTGGATTAAGATTCAGCTTGAAAACCAAATCCTGCAGGGCAAGGGCAGCTCTTTGTTTTACGGCAGGTTTTACGAGGACGCTCAGGAAAATTATGAGAAGCTGAAGAAAGCATTGGAGTTTTACAAAAAAATTGAGAAAAACACCCCTGTTGACGAGCAATGGAAGCTCATGGAAAGCATTCCCGGCGTGGGCGGCAGGGGCTATGGCGCCCGATTTGTGCCTCAAAAGAACAAGCTGCCATCTGAGCTCATAGAGGAACAGATGAAACAGGAAGAGATGGAAATGCGCTACATCCACGAAGCGTCTGCATCAGCTGACGCCAGGGCAAAGGAAGCCCAGGAAAACATTGAAAACTATCAGCCGGTAAAAAAGTATGCTGAAAAGAAAACAGCAGACACGCTTGCACGGGCAGCCATGTACGCCATGGACCGCGAGCGCAAGCCATCAAAGGAGGGCTGGCGCGGCTGGGATGTCCGCGGCGGCGAAAAGTTTGAGCGCCCGCTGTTCATTGCCGTGGAAAACTTTTTCCCTGAAGTTCACGGCGGCCACCCTGATGAAATCAAGAAGATTGTTATTGACTCGAGAGAAGAGCTTGCCAAAAAACTGCAGAGCGAGCGCGGCATGAGCAAAGACTCTGCATGGAAGGAAGCTGAGGAGCGCATCAAGGCAACGTGGGATACTTCCCATGCAAACATGTGGCGCAAGTACTTTGAGGCAAAGCCCGGCGAATCAATGGAGCAGACAGACACCCGCTTCAAAAAATGGTATCTTCAGAAAGCTGAGGAGTGGAAGCGCGAAAACATCATAGGCCATGTGCACGTTTCCGATAATTTCGGCTGGGAGGACGAGCACGTCGTTCCAGGCCAGGGCAACGCTCCAATCAAGGAATTCATCAACCTGATGAAGGACAAAGTGGAAAAAGGGGAGGTTGACATCATCGTTGAGCCCGCCCATCAAGACGTCAAGGCAATGCTTGGCGGCTGGAAGCTGTTTGGAAGCTCAATCTACGGACTGCAGGCCGGGCGCAGGGACTCGTGGCTTGACGTTGAGCGCTCATACTTCGGAAGAAACGCTCCGCCATACTTCCTGTACGGCGAATCTGCTCCTGACCCTGAAAGCTGGATGCTGTGGAGCGGGCAGAGATTAGAGTAAAATTTAAGAAACATGCCTGAACTCCAAAGCGTATGTTAGAGGAGAAATTGTCATGGAATGGCAGCGAAGAGCTTGGACAGGCGGTAATAGACTATTTTCGGCAGATGGGGTTATCAAGCAGACTTTACAGGCGCCATGCGGTTAAAGAATTATTTGCACAGGGAATTCTCGTTTCAGATGCACCCGGAACTCAAATGAGCGAGAACGATGCAGTTGAATGCCGTGTTTCTGATAAAGCAGTTGATTTTGCTGTTCTTCAACGCGCAGAATTCAGGCCTTATCAGCCATTGAAAACCTGGCGGGTACGCAGGGCAGATTTTACGCAGTATTATCCTGAATTCGTCCGGAATTTTGCTAATAAGTTATTTACAACTAAAGATTTAAAACAGTATTTCAGGGAGAAAAATATTCGCTTTCCCAACATAAACGGCCTGCTGAATACGCTGTACTTGCACGGCGTCCTGAAAAAAATCAGAACTGATGAGTTTACATATCATGCTGTTAGTGAAAAGGCGGTTGAAGATTTGGAATCCTTTGCAGCCGCCAGCCAGCCAACAGCAGAGGCTGCTCATGGCTAAAACTTCGTGGACTTCGAACAGGGCGCTCTGTGACAGGGTTGAGAAACTGTACTTAAGCATTGGCGAAAGGCCCGGGTATCTCCGGCATTTTGATTATGAAGAACTTTCAAAAAGGGGCATAGTTTACAAGATTGCTCCAGGATATGCAGGGCCTAACGATTCTGTTGAGATTGCCCTTACGCAGGATGCAATAAGATATGCCATAGAGCAAACCAAGAAACAGATGCCTTTCAAGCCGCCAAGAACATGGAACACATCGAACGGCGACTTTAGCCCTTACATCGGTGAATTTGTGGAACAGTTCTGCGGCAAAAGATTCACAGCCCATGATATTAATGGTTTTATGTCAGATAAGCCAGAAATCCTGCTGTCCTCGCCTCTTCTTGCCTTTCTTTTTAATCACGGATATGTTGACAAGGTTAGTGGCAGGCGCGGCGTCACCTATGCTGTAACAGATGAAGCCTGTGAGCATGTCAGGCGCTCTCAAACAGCTCTGCAGCCCGCTCTCCCAGCGTCAGCACAAACGGAATGAGCCTCGGCCCCTTTTCCCTGCCCAGCAGCACGAGGTATGCTGCTTCAAAGAATTCCTTCGGCTTTAATTTGCCCTCAAAAATCTTTTCAGTCTCGCTTATGAGTTGCTTCTGGCGCCACTCTTTTGACCTGAGCAGCGCTGCAAACTCCTTCAATGCCTTTTTTTGCTTTGCAGACAGCTTACCCTTTACCTCCTCGGATACGCTGTCCACTACCGCAAACCTGTACTCGTCAGGCGCATGCATTTTAACCCAGTTTCCGGCTTTTTCAATGCGCTCAAGCAGCTCCTTTTCAGCTTCTTTGTCATAATGCCCTGTCTTTCTTAAGCTGGCGAGCGCGCTTTTCTCTTCCTTGAATGTCTGCGCCAGCATGGATGCATGCGTGAATGTCATCTCAAGCGGCTTGTCTGCTGTTTTTCTGTTGCTGATTTCAAACTGCCTTTTCAGGTGCTCTGCCTCCCTCTCATTCTCATTTTTGATTTTGCCAGCATACAGCTTGGCTGCCCCGTCATATTCGTCATATAGTTGCGGCAGCTCTTTCCACGAAAAGCTTCTCGTCATCATCAGGCGCTTGTTGTAGTAATACCTCAGCAGCTGCGGGCTCGCTACCTTCAGCCAGTCCCTCGGATAAATCACATTTCCTAAGGACGCAGACATCTTTACCCCGTCAACCATTATGTGCTCATAAAATATCGGCTCAGGCGAAGGAAAATCCAGGACTTTTTCAACGATTTCCGCGTTTATCCAGAACGCGCTGTTCGGCACCTGGTATTCTTTTCCTGCACCTTCACTCACTATTTTCCATTTTGCCCACTGCGCTGCCCACTCGCTTTTCCACACAAGCTTGCCCGCATCCTTTAACGGCTCTGCTTCTCCTTTGTGCCCGCAGCCCGCCGCCGTGGTTGTTTCAAACGCATAGTCCCTGCACACATACCTTATTTTTTCGTCCTCGCTCATGATTATTTGCGGAGTTATTATCTTGCCGCAGTTCCCGCATATCGGCGTCCAGGGACGCCAGCCTTTTTTTATGGGATTTGTGCGGTGCCTGTTCTGCACCTCCTTCACAAGCTCCAGATTGTCCATCAGCTTTTTGATGTATTCCCTGAAGCTGCCTTTCCTGTATTCTTCCTGCATGGAATATTTTTCCATGTCCTCAAACACAAACTCATGCAGCACCTTGAAGTACTCGGAAGTGTGGTGCTCTGCATAGGATTTGTGGCAGCCGTCGGGATCCGGCACCGTTGACACTGGCTCGCCGATGTGCTTTGCGTAGCTTTCCGGAACTCCCTCCGGTATCTTCCGCAGCGGGTCCATGTCTTCAGCAACCCATATCAGCTTTGCCTTGACACCGGCGTCATTCAATGCGCGGTAAACTGATGCGCCTCTCACGCTGTCGCTTAATCTTCCTATGTGCAGCACTCCTGAAATGGAAGCAGAGGTCTTGACAACGTATTCAGAAAATTTGGGAATCTTCTTGTCAGCATACCTGAATTTATCCCGGGAAATAATTTTATCTGCTATCTGGTCTGCCCAGAAAAGTTCTTTCTTTTCTTCATTCATCATTTTATTTCTGCTTAAGCTGCATTTTAAATGTTTTGCTATTTTTGCGTATTGAAGCGATGAGAATTCTTTAAAGCTGAGTCAGCAGCTTATACTGCAAAAAAAATGGCGATATGAAGTGAAGTCAATGCTGCTGTATGCAAGTCTGGATGGGCATCAGGAGGTTGCGTAAAACGGGCCCGACGGGATTTGAACCCGCAATATCAAGGTTAAGAGCCTTGCGTTCTGACCAGGTTAAACTACGGGCCCATAAAGCATAAGAATTTGATTTTTGTTTTTAAGGGTTTCTGTTTTCAGTGAGAATTCAGGGCATTAATGACTTTTTCTTTCATTTCTTCCATTTTTTCTTTGCTTGTTGATTCCAGGTTCAGGCGAAGCAGCGGTTCAGTGTTTGACGGGCGCAGGTTCATCCACCAGTCTTCGTAAACAATGCTTAATCCATCCAGCTCATAAACTTTTTTCGCGTCAGCAAATGTTTCTTTGACTTTCCGGATTGCTTTTTCTTTGTCTTTTACTTCAAAGTTTAATTCTCCTGTATTGTAATATTTTTTCAGCGGCTTTATCAGCTCTGACAGTTTTTTGTTTGTTTCTGTCATCAGCTTTAGCAGCAGCAGCATAACTATGTATGGCGATTCAATGTAAAAATTGTCTTTCAGATAGTAATGCCCTGAGACTTCTCCGGCGAAAACTGCTTTTTCCCTGCGCATGTGCTCTTTTATGAATGAGTGCCCGACTCTTGTTTCTATCGCCACTCCGCCGTTTTCTTTTATTGTTTCCGCCACTGCTCTGCTGCTGCGCAAATCATGCAGTATTTTTGCGCCTTTGTTTTCTTTCAGCAGCTCAACAGCTATCAGCGCAGTGAACAGGTCTGGCGGCACAACGCTGCCTTTTTCATCCACAAATCCTATTCTGTCGGCATCGCCGTCAAATGCAACGCCTATGTCAGCTTTCTTGTTTTTTACTTCTGCGCGCAGCCATCTTAATGTTTCTGTTTTTAACGGGTTGGCTTCGTGGTTTGGAAACGTGCCATCCAACTCAGGAAACATGTGCTCAAACTCGCAGGGCATTTTGCTCAGCAGCTCCGGTATTACGAGCCCTGCCATGCCATTTCCTGTATCCGCAATTATTTTGAACTTTTTCAGCTTGCCTGCATCAAGGTAGTTTAGCGCATTGCCAACATAAGCGTCAAGAACATCTGTGCGCTCAGCAACTTTTCCTTTCCTCGCCTCCTTGAATTTCCCTGCTTCCACGAGGTCGCGCATTTCGTAAATGCCTGTGTCGCCGCTGATTGGGACAGCGTCTTTTCTTACGAGCTTGAAGCCGTTGTATTTTCCCGGGTTGTGGGATGCGGTTACGTTAATTCCCGCATCATATCCGAACTTTGCAACCGCAAAGTACAGCATGGGTGTTGTTGAAAGCCCTATTCTCACAACGTCTGCGCCCTGGTCAGTGAGGCCGCGAATAAGTTCTTTTTCTATCGCTGGAGAGGATTCGCGCATGTCATATCCTACGGAAATGTTTTTGCATTTAAGAAATGTTACGAACGCCCTGCCGAATTTGTATGCAATTTCATCTGTTAATTCCTCTCCGTAAACTCCCCTCATGTCGTATGCTTTGAACAGCCCCATAGTATCACGCTATGTCGCGCCATTTTTTGATAGCATTTTCATAATGCTCAAGCGTTCCTGTGTTAAACCACTGGCCTGAGAAAGGATATCCGTAAAGCTTGCCTTCCCTTGCCAGCTTTGGAAATACGTCTTTTTCAAGCATTGCCATTCCGTCAGGAACATAATCTATTACTTCCGGCTCAAATATGTATATTCCTGAGTTAATCAGGTTGGAAGGGGCGTTTTCCCTCTTTGGCTTTTCAATGAAGTCAAGTATGCGGTTGCCCTGCAGTTTCGCAACTCCATAAGCGCTTGGGTCATCGACCGATGCCAAGGCAATAGTAGCTGTTGCCTTGTTGTCCTTGTGGAACATGTACATGTCCATCAAATCAAGCTCTTTCAGCTCGTCAGCGTTTGAAACAATGAATGTGTCAGTCAGGAATGGCTTCGCGAGCTTTAACGGGCCTGCTGTGCCGAGCGGCTTTGCTTCCTCTACATAGTTTACATGCACTCCGAATTTCCTGCCGTTGCCGATTGTTTCCTTTATTTTGTGCCCTTTGTAGCCGATGGAAATCAGTACGTCCTTAATGCCGTATTTTTTGAACAGGTCAAACAGGTGCTCCAGAAGGGTTTTGTCATGAACTGTCAGAAGCGGCTTGGGCACTTCGTAAGTGATCGGCTGCAGCCTCGTTCCCACTCCGCCTGCGAGAATTACCGCGACTTTCGGCACATTCCCGCCGAAGCTTTGCAGCAATGCAAGCTCAATGGCGTGGCTTCTGCTTTTAATCCGGTGGCCGTCTATTTTGCTGTCAATCTCCCGAAGCAGATTCGTGTCCAGAGTAAGAGTAACCCGTTCCTTCATAGTGGAGCAAATAACCTGCCGAATATAAATAACTTTCCCTTTATATGAGGAAGTCATATGTTGTATGAATCGGCAGCGCAGCAGGCAGCAAGTCAGGTTAGCTCCTCTTGCTCCGCTTTTTATTTTCCCCATTAAAGGTTCGATGGGGAAGCCGCCAGCGCAGAAGCAAGGAACAGCGTTGCAATTTTGATGAACCAATATCTTTTTAAACACCGTCCTTTTCTCCAAACTTTATGAAAATGCCTAAATCCAGAAAGAAATATTGCCCGCGGTGCAACACGCACACAATCCATAAAGTCTCGATTGTCAAGAAGAGAAGCCCAAGCTCCCTTTCTTACGGCTCTAAGATTCGCGCCCGGCTTCGCGGCCGTGCAAGGGGGACAGGAAACCTTGGACGATACTCAAAGCCCGCTGTTACCCGGTGGAAGATGACAGGCAAGAAGCAGGCCAAGAAGACTGACTTAAGATTCCAGTGCAGCAAATGCGGCAAGTCGCAGGTGCAGAGGGAAGGATTCAGGATAAAGAAGCTGGAGTTCACGTAGAGTATTTCTGCTAATTCAGTCAGTTCTCATGATTATACCTGCGGAGTTGTTGTTTTAATGGAGAACGATGAATGCACAGCTGCTCACTGCTTATTGAGCCCTGTTCATGCGACTTCTTCCGCTCGCTTCTTCGCTACCAGTACATCAGCTATCTCTGCCGGCAGGTTAGCCATGTCCTCCTGCACAAAAGGGCCGTAAACCTCCAGTTCCTTGCCAACAAACTTGGGCACGTCTGCCAGAAACCTGACCAGCTTCGCATCTTTCGGCAGCTCTGCCGGCTTTTCATCAGGCGGGGTTGGCTGAGCATTAAGCAGCCTGTACAGAATATTGCTGCGGTAATAGTCAAGCTGCGCAACAACAGCATCAAACAGCATCTTCTCCTCAGCAAGCAAAGCAGAGGTGTCTATGATGTCAGCTCCTGTCCTTGACCTTATCAGCCCCATGTTAAGGATTTTCTTCTCCCTTCGCTCATAAAGCTCTGTGAGCATGCGCTTGATGTTCTGCAGCTGCTTTGCAGCGCGCTCTTTTTCCTCAAGCGAAAAAGTGTCAGTTGCAGTCGTGTCAATGCTCTTCCGCTTCTCAGCGATGTAATTAACCAGATCCTTAAGGATCTCAGGGCTGAGCTTCTGAAGGTCCTCGCGGCTTTTCTCCCTCATCAGAATCTCAAAAATCGCATCGTACGTTACGGTTATCTTATCCATCTTCCCCCTAACAAAAAATCAGTGGCTGAGGTTATTTAAAGTTTTGCAGAAGCATATTGTTCACTCTATGGGTGGCAGCTTTTTGGCTTTTTATGGTGGAGGCAGTTGGCGAAGATGCAGCAGCTTAGCGCCGTAGCAGTCGTTGCTGCTGCTACTGCTGCCAAATATGCGCTGCTTAAATGTTTTGGCAGCACCCGAAAGCTTAACAGCACGAATAATCAACACGAATAATCAATAACATTTAAAAACAAACCTGAACCTCAAGGTGCCATGCCTCGTTGGTGTAGTCCGGTCAATCATTCGGCCCTTTCGATTGCATAACTGCAAGAAGCAAGGCCGAGACCCGGGTTCGAATCCCGGACGAGGCATGCTCATTGTCATTCGCAGTCTCGCCAGGGATTACGAACGCAAGTGAGCCAGTCCCGGACGATTCGGGTAACCCTACAAAATAGAAAAATTTATATATTTGTAGGGTTACGCTATTCTTATGGCGTTTGTAAGCAAAAAAACCATCAAAGGAAAAGCAAGATACTATCTTGAGAAATCAGTAAGGCTTCCCGATGGCAGAGTAAAGAAGTTTTCGGTTTACTTAAAGGAGTACAAACCGGACTCAGGGCTTGAAGAAATCGGCCAATCTGAAAGTTATCTAAACAAAAAGGCGAGCAGCTCCCTAATAGGATACGCAGAGGATTTTTACAGAAAATCAGGCACATTTAGCAAAGAAACCATAAGGGCGCTTGAGGAGCGAAAACTTGAGTATCGTGAACTCGTAAAAAAAATCAGCGAGAAGCAGCTCCAAGACGTAATCGATCGGTTTGCGGTCAACTTCACTTACGAATCAAATGCCATAGAGGGCAACTCGCTGACTCTAAAAGACGTAATCATTGTTTTGCACGAGAAAAAAACGCTGGAAGGAAAAGACCTTCGCGAGATTTACGAGACTCTGAACACCAGAGAGGCAATGAAGCTTGTCTTTTTGAACAAGCTAAAAGTAAGCGAGAAAGGCATAATTGAGCTGCACAAAATCCTTGTCAAGAACACAGGCGTGGCTGCCGGCTACAAAAAACTGCCAAACTTCCTGCTTGGACGAACAGCAAAAACATCACCTCCCGAAAAGGTAAAGGAAGAAATGGGTGCACTGATAAGCTGGTATCATGAAAAAAAAGACATTCATCCGCTGCAAAGAGCAGCCACATTCCATGGGAAGTTTGAGAAGATACACCCATTCGAGGATGGCAACGGCAGGGTGGGAAGGCTGCTAATTAACATAATGCTGCTAAGCCACAACTACCCGCCGCTAATCATAAGAAAAACACACAGATTATCCTACCTAAACTGCTTGGAAGCTTTCGACAGGGGATATGAAGAGAAGTTAAGCAGGTTCCTTATAGAGAAACACAATAACACTTATGAAAATTTCTTCAAGGTATACGTCAAATACCTTAAATAAATCCCTGATTATTAACAAAAGAGCATAGTTCCCAGACGAGGCATATTTTTAACAAAGCTTAAATAGAATTTTCCATATCAAGGCAGCATGCCTTATCTAAAGCTAATCTGGATAGCGGTAATTGCGGCAGTTATAATAATCGTTGCAGTTTCCTTCTCAACCTTTTATTCCGGAATCAGACCTGAAAGAGCAGCAAGCGACGTAACTCCTGCTGACTTTAACCTTGGGTATGAGAGCGTTAAGCTGACAACCTCCGACAACATTGAGCTGGACGCATGGCATATTCCAGCCAAAAGCAAGACAAACAAGACAGTTATTGTTCTGCACGGATATCCCTATGACAAGGGCAACATTCTTGAGCATTCATTATTTCTTCAGGAGCAGTTCAACCTGCTTTTGTTTGACTTCAGGTACTTGGGCAAAAGCGGCGGCAGCTACACTTCAGTCGGCTTTCACGAGCAGAAGGATTTGGAGGCAGCAGTCAGGCATTTGCGCGGCAGAAATCATGCTGTGGGCGCTTACGGCTTCTCTCTTGGAGGAGCAGTCGCAATCATGGAAGCAAAAAACAGCAATATCAATGCGGTAGTTGCGGACAGCAGCTTTGCAACATTGGATAACATGCTTGCAGAATCATACAGGCAATTCGGAATCTTTAAGCCGCTTTTCATCGCTGCTACTAAGATTCTTTCCAAACTAATGCTCAACATCAATGTTGCGGATGTTTCGCCTGAGAAAAGCATTCAGAACCTGAACACGCCGGTATTTTTAATCCACGGCGCTGTTGACGACCAAATCCCTGTTGCGAACGCTCATCAGCTGAAGAAAGCAAATCCAAACGCAGAGCTGTGGATTGTTGAAGGCGCAAACCACGCTGACGCCAGGGAAATGGCAGGCAAAGAATATGACCGCAGGGTCACCGGGTTTTTTGAGGAACACATTTCCTGACCCTGCGGTCATCGTTTCTTTATTGCACTTCCATCCTCCTAATTTAACACTATCGCAGCAGGACTTGAAGGCAGCTTCAATTATTTTGTTTTCTTCTTAAAGAAATCAAGCAGCTCAACAGGCACAGGAACAATGATGGTGCTGTTCTTCTCTGTGGAAATATCAGACATTGTCTGGAACAGTCTTAGTTGCATCGCTGCCGGCTCTTTTCCCATTGCCCTGCCGGCTTCTGTAAGCTTTTCCGCTGCCTGCTGCTCGCCCAAAGCCAGTGTAACCCTGGCTCTTCGGTCGCGCTCAGCTTCTGCCTGATGCGCCATTGCCCTTTTCATGGTGTCAGGCAGCTCAATGTCCTTCAGCTCAATCTTCTCCACCTTGATGCCCCAGGGGTCAGTGTCCCTGTCAACTATTGCCTGAATCTTTTTAGAAACTTCCTCGCGTTTCTGCAGGATTTCATCAAGCTCAAACTCGCCCACTATGTTTCTCATGGTTGTCTGCGCGAGCTGGGAAACTGCAAAGTTGAAATTTTCAACTTCAATGACTGCATCCCTGGCATCCGCTACCCTGAAATAAAGCACCGCGTTGACTTTGATTGTAACATTGTCCTTGCTTACGCAGTCCTGGCTCGGCACGTCTACTGTGCGGACACGCATATCTATCCTGTTCCAGCTCTGAAGCACAGGGATAACTATCCTTAATCCGGGCTCCATGATGCCTGAAAACTTTCCGAGAGTAAATTTTACTCCGCGCTCATACTGGTTGACAATTTTGAATATTGCCGGCAGCACAGCAGCTGCTAAGAAAATAAACACGTACACAAACGCTGAAATTCCGAATATAGCCACCTCACACCCCGGGGAAGCCAAAAGTTTTACTACTATTTATATTTTTGTTATTTTGACCATGCCTCCACGTTTCCGCGCCTTGTTTACATTGCATGCCTGCTGCTTTTTTCCCTCCATTAAAATTTAGAGGTAGGGAAAAAAGCAGCGGGAGAAGCTGGGCTTGCGGGCTGCAAGAATGGTTTGCCCAGCCCAAAAAATTTTTATACACGCTTCCTATCACGCTTTTCACTATGAAACCTGAGGAATATTATACAGTTTCAGAATTCATGAACAAGGATTTGGTAGAGGTAACTCCGGGCACAACAGCAAAGCAGTGCGCAGAGGTCATGGCTGCTGAAAGGGTTAGCAGCGCCATTATTACGGAGAACAACGCCATTGTTGGCATAATCACTGAGAAGGATTTTGCAAGGAAAGTTGTTGCGAAGGGGCTTGACTCCAATAAAATTCTGGTGAAAGATATTATGACGACTGATGTTATTACTGTAGAGCCGAACACCAGCTTGTATGATGCCATGCTAAAGCTTAACGGCAAAAAGATAAAGCACCTGCCTGTGGTTAGCGACAACGTTGTTGTTGGCATAATTACGGCAATGGACATTCTGAGGGTTCAGCCATCCTACATGGAGCTGCTGGCTGCCCAGTCGGGTTCTGGAAACATTTAAATCGCAGCGCATTATATTCTCTGCATGCCGGGAGTAGACGATTCGGTGCGTCTGTCCGCCTCGAGAGCGGGTTGCGAAAGCTATTTGGGTTCAAATCCCAATCCCGGCGTAGTGAGCGAAGCGAACAGAGCCGGGATTGGGGCTACGAACAGAGTGAGTCTGTCCCAATCCCGGCGTTTTAATAAACTTTTATAAGGCGCCAATATCTTGGTTATATTATGATAAAGTACCCTGCCGTTGAAGATATAGTGGCTGTAAACGCCAAAGTTGTTGCAGAGATCAAAATAAAGAAGGCAGATAAACACGAAGTACTTAGTCTGCGCAAGATAGAGGATGCACTGGATTTGGCAAAGAAGAAGCGAGGAGACCTGTACGAAAAATCTGTGATTTTATTTAAGGGAATAATTCAGGCACATCCTTTTGCAAGCGGTAACCGAAGAACTGCTTTTACGGTTGTTGAAAACTTTCTTCTTTACAACGGAGAAAAACCAAAAGTTAATAAAGCAACGCCAGCTAACGTATTGCAGGGCATAAGAGAAGATTACTACAAAGACTCAGAAATTAAAAAATGGCTTAGAGGAGGAAAAATAAATGAATTCAAAAGATAAAAAGACAAGCAAATTCTTAGAAACCGTAGATGTAATAATAAGAGAATACAAGGACTTTCTAAAAAGAATAGGTCAACTTTAGCAGCCCAATCCCGGCGTTAACTTTTAATATTCAGCCCGACTCCAAAAATGCAATGGACAGCTCATACAGGTCGTTGCGCGCTTTAATGTACATGAGCGGCAGCTACCCTTACACGATTCATGACGATGTTGTGCTGCAGTCTTATTCCCGCAGGCCCGGAAAGCTGGGCGGCGAGCTTGACGAAATAGTTCTTGGACAAAGAAATGGCGGTGAGGAGATTTGAACTCCCGACCTTTACGTGTCTCGGTTAGAGTTTGAGTCAGTCATCCCTTTCGGTCATCGCTCAAACATATGAGCCTCGCCACAAAGCTGTAGCGCTCTAACCAAGCTGAGCTACACCGCCATTGCCTTCTGACAACAGGAGAAGTTTTATAAAGCTTTTTAATCGGGGAATCCGGATAATCCTGCAACTTTTCAGCAAACTTTCCGGTTGGCAGGCATGCCGGAAGATTTTCATAGTTTCCGCAGAATTTCCGGCATTTTTGGTTCAGAACACCCTGCCGCCGATTTCCACTTCGCTGTCAGGCGTTACAAGCACAACTTCGCCATTCTTGCCGGGCACGCCAAGCGTCAGCGCTTCTGACCTGAAGTTTGCTATTTGCTTGGGTGGGAAATTGACAACAGCAAGAACGAGTTTTCCTTTTAGCTCTTCTTTCGAGTATTGGGTTATTTGCGCACCAGAAGTCTTAACTCCAATTTCGCTGCCAAAGTCAATTTTTAGTTTGTATGACGGTTTTCTTGCTTCCGGAAAATCTTCGGCCTCAGTTATTTTTCCAACCCGCACATCCAATTTCAGAAAGTCGTCAAAAGTTATCATAGTTCTTTTTTTATAGCCTCATACAATTCTTTTTTGTGCTTGTCGTCCTTGAACAGGTTTTTGCTCCATGCCTTCAGCCCGTCGTCATCGTAGCGGGGTATGATGTGGACATGCGCATGCAGGACTTCCTGCCCTGCTGCCGCCCTGTTGTTCATGCCTATGTTGATGCCGTTTGCCTTTGTTCCCTTCATTACGCTTGGCGAGAGCTTTTTTGCGACTTTCATCATTTTTCCCATAGTTTCCTCGTCGGTGTCAAATATGTCTACGCTGTGCTTTTTCGGCACTACCAGCGCATGGCCGGGGTGTATGGGGAAAATGTCCAGAAATGATATTATATCGTCATCCTCGTACAGCTTGTATGCAGCAACATCTCCTTTCACTATCTTGCAGAATATGCAGTCTTTCATGTCATGGCTGCATCTTTGCGCTTTTATAAAGTTTATTGCGGCTCATGGACACCACGGTCAGCGTTACTCCGGCAAGTATTATTGCTCCGCCAATCCATTCCTGCAGCCCGGGAGAGGTTCCAAACAGAAGATATGCGTAGGCCGTAACCACAACCGGGTCCAGATTCCTGATTATGCCTGAGAGAGCTGCCTTTATGTGCTTTAGCGATGAATAATGCAGGCCCACCCCTATGACTGCGCTTAGCACGGAGCCGATGGCTGCGAGCGCGATTAAGCTTGCCGCGGGAATTTGAAGCTGTTTTGTGGAGATTGCCGCGAGGGAAAAAACAAGGGCAGTGATTAGAGTCCTGTATGCCTGCAGGATGGTGATGGAATGCTTTTGAACGTAATGGCGTATCAGTATCGTATTTATTGCTATTGCCAGCGCCGAAATTACGGCAACGTACGCATTCGCGCTTAGTTCTGCGGAAGAGAAAGCATAAACAAATCCTCCTGCGATGGCTGTAATCATTCCGGCGATTTCCCAGAGGTTCAGTTTTTCTTTTAAGAACAGATAGCCAAGAAGTACGAGAAAGATTACTTCAAGTTTCAGGAAAAACGCTGTCGGCGCCGGCCCCAGCAGGTGTATTGAAGCAAAAAATGTTCCTGCAGATGCGATGTTGCTCAGCCCTATTATTAACCCGGCTTTTTTGCTGCTGATTGCCTCCTGCACAAACTTTTTCCTGTTGGCATAAGCGGCAACAAGCAAATTGATTATTGCGGCAAATGCGAACCACACCGAAATCAAAGACAGTATGTTAAGGTGCTGCAGCAGGTATTTTGAAATGACATTGTTTGTTCCGATAAAAAATGACGACGCAACCGACAGGATTATTCCCTTTTTCATGAAGCGCGCTCAGTTAAAATCGCTTTAAAAAGATTATGGACCGGCCGGGACATTCAGCCTGACGCTGAGCGCAGCCAGGTATTTGAACCCGGAGCCTCATGAGCGCAAGCAGGATTAACTGCGTTGGTCACCCAAGCCAAGGGCGCATTATACCAGGTTTAACTACCGGCCCATAACCTGAAGAAGTTGGAACTATGTATTTAAAAGTTGCGGATTAGCCGAAGTACATGGCTGGCGCCGTTTTTGGCAAATCCAGACACGGCATGCAGTAGTCGCCTCTGACTCTGGGCAGCTCCGCAGACCGATGCTCGCCCTCCACTATCAAATAAACGCCAATTCTCTGCATCTCATCGCCGCAATTTAGGCATTCAGCTTCCAGCGGCACTTCCGGACCCAGCTGCCACGTTGACTGTTTTACTGTTTCTGTCAGTCCTGTCACAAAGCAAGTGGCGTAGAGCTGGTTAATATAGGTAACGCATATATATTATTTACAGTATTTGATGCTGCGAATCATTTGCAATGCTGGAGAAATGGCAGAAGATTCGCTGAACAGATGTTATGTAAAGTTTCCGATGATACTCAGCAAGCGCTTTATTTTCCCTCCCTCGAAGATAAGGGAGGGGAAAATAAAGCGCTCAGGCAGAAGCAGGGCTGGTTGCCATTGGAAAATTTACAATAAAACAACATTTATATACAAATTTGCAGCTTTCAGGGCTTATGGACCTGAAGAAGTCTGCGTTGAAGTATGCGCTGCAGAACGCTGTGCAGTTTGCCGGGAAAGCAAACGTGGGCGCTGTGATTGGCAAGATTCTTTCTGAAGAGCCGAAGCTGAAAAGCAGGATTAAGGACGTTGCAAAGATTGCCAGCGAAGCTGTTAAAGAAGTCAACAGCACCAAGCCGGAGCAGCAAAAAAAAAATCTGCAGGAATTAGCTCCTGAACTTTTGGAAAAGAAAACCTCAGAAAAAAGAGGCCTGGCAGAATTGCCTGATGCTGTGAAAGGAAAGGTTGTTACAAGAATTCCCCCTGAGCCTTCAAAATACGCCCACATCGGCCATGCTGTCAGCTTCCTGGCAAATTATCTTTATGCAAAGAAATATGAAGGGAAATGCTACGTCCGCTTTGAGGACACAAACCCTGAGCTTTCAAGGCAGGAATACGTTGACGCCATTCTTGAAGACATCAAATTTCTCGGCATCAAAGCAGACAAAACCTTTTTTGTCAGCGACGACATGGATAAAATGTATGGCTTTGCAGATAAACTGATTGCAGGCAGCAACGCATACGTTTGCTTCTGCCCTGTGGAAAAGATGCGGGAGCTGAGGCATGCAGGCAGGGAATGCGATTGCAGGAAAGCCGGCATTGACGATAACAGAAAAGAATGGAAGCGCATGCTTGCAAGGGATTTCAGGCCGGGCGAGGCAGTGCTGCGACTCAAAGCCAACATGAAATCAGATAACAATGTCATGCGCGATCCTGTCCTGTTCAGAATCGCATTGGAGAAGCATTACCGCCATGGCAGCAAATATGCCGTATGGCCTTTGTATGACTTTGCCAACTCTGTTGAGGACGGCTTGCAGCGCACTACCCACATTCTGAGGAGCATAGAGTTCGGCGGCATGCGCGTTGAGTTGCAGGACACCATAAAAGAACTGCTGAATCTGCCGAAGCAGACAGTTATTCAATATGGCAGGTTCAACATTACAGACGCTTTGACTCAGGGCCGCGAGATTCGCGAATTAATTGAGAGGAAGGAAGTGGCTGGGTGGGATGATCCGAGACTGGTTACTGTGAAAGCGCTCAGGCGCCGCGGCATTCAGCCGGAAACATTTGCTGACCTCGTGGTTGAATTCGGGCTTTCAGCAACGCCAACCAACCTCAACTGGGATGTTATTTCAGCGTACAACCGCAAGTACCTTGACGCATCCTCCAAGCGCTACTTTTTCGTTGAGAATCCTCAGCCAATAAAAATTGTTAAAGCGCCTCATAAAAAAGTTTCGCTGAAGCTCCATCCTTCTGACAAAAAAGCCGGCAGGGAATTCACAGTTAACGGCGAATTTTTGATTTCAGAAAAAGATTTGCGCAGCATCAGCAAAACTGAAGGGCTCGTAAGACTGATGGACTGCCTTAACTTCACAAAGGAAGGCGATAAATTAAGTTTCCACTCAGAGGACATCGCAGCTTACCGCGAAAAAGGCAAAAAAATTATTCATTGGCTTCCTGCAAAAGGCAATGTAGAGGCGGAAATTTTGATGCCTGACGCGTCTGCAGTTCATGGGCTTGCAGAAGGCAACGCAGAAAATATCGAAGTCGGCGAGATAGTGCAGTTTGCAAGGTTCGGCTTTTGCAAGCTGGAAAAGAAGGAAAAGGTGCTGAAGTTTATTTATTGCCATGATTAATCGGGGTGATACAAATGCATCTGGTAGTCAAGACGCAGGTAATATCTGCGGTGAAGGAGATTAACAGGAAAAAGGGCTACAGGGTCAAGAATATTGACGGCAGTTTCCTGCCTGACCTAAACGCTAAAGTGCAGAAGCTGATAGAGGAATCTATTGAACGCGCAGCTTCCAATCAGAGGAAGACATTAATGGGTCGGGACATTTAGCATTTTTCTTATTCCCTGCATTCTGCGCTTTAAGTTTGTTAAATCCTCTCCTGCCATTATTGCAGCATCGCATCTTGCTTCCATGTCTGCAAGCTTTGTAAGAATTTCTGCTTTGAGCTGTTCCTTGCCATGCAGCGGCATCTCAGCGCCCTGCGTGTAATGTTCATCAGCAGGGTGAAGTTCGTTATACGCTAATACAAGGTGCCTCAGGTAGTGCTGGGCAGTCATTTCCTTACCCTTTCAGAATAAAGGCGGGCTGGCGGTTCCCTTAAGCGCAGCTGTGAAGTGAACCGTGTATGTTTGGATATCTGCGGCAGGTGCTCGCGGTGCAGTTCAAGCAGCAGAAGCAAAGCCCTTGCTATTTCTTCGTTCTGCTCAACCAGCTTATCCATTTTTTTGTACAGCTCTGCTGTAGGCTCGGTTTTAATGTCTTCATGCGCTTTGCTGAATACAGCCAGCAATTCAGTTATTGAAGAAGTTAATCTTCTGATGTCAGAACGCAGTTCCTTCAGGCCAGCATCGCCGTTGGATTTAGGCGCATCCTGCGAAGGCGCAGCAGGTCGGGAAGGAGCTGTAAACATGCGCTCATCAAACGACGGCATTGGTTTGCCTTTTCCCAGCCGTTTCAGAAGCTCGTCATCTACTCCCATTTGTACCTCTTTTCAATCAGTAATTGCTATTGGGCGCTTAAATAGTTTTCGATAATGATAGCTGCGTGGCTTCTCATCTCTCTGAGCTTTATTTCCCCTCCTTTGACTTTAGGGGGAAAAAATAAAGTTCGGCGAACAAACATACGGAAGAGGTTAGAATAAAACATAGGAAAAACCTGACCCGCGGCGTGAAGGAAAAGAGGTGTCGAAACCCCCACGCCTTGGGCAGGAGCGTGATTTGTGAAAGAAGTTTTCCCCTTCTGAATTTAGTAATGCAATACCCATATTTAAAGCTATCGTTTGCAAAATATAGTTTGCTGCTGTGTGCTTAACTTCCCTTATTTGAGCATAAATTGGCACCTGAATACGCCCATAACAGTGGATTTCGCAACAGTCAGAGCACTTTGACTAGCCTTCACTTTCAGATTTGAGCACTAGCTGTGAGATATCAGCAGGTGCTTTGCGAAGCAATTCGGGTGTTTGTATAATCATTGCTGCTGCTGCAATTCTGCCGCCAATTCTGCCTCAAGTCCAGAGGCCTTTTCCATAAAAAGCTTGGCATAATCATCTGTTAGAATATGCTGCTGCGATGGAGGTGGAAGAGCATTAAAAGCCGCTATCACGGTTTTTCCTGTGCTCAGCAGCTCAGATATATCATCCGGAATGGGCGAGTAATCAGGACGCGCGAATCTCCTTAGCTGTTCCAGAGCTTGTTTAAACATTGCCGTTGAATCATCTTTTTCTGCACCAATTGCGAGAAGTTCTATGCCGACACTTGCCGCCATAATAATTACGCCAACCCTATAACTACGCTCTGGCATATTGTAGCCATTAGCCATATGCTTCCATCGTATATCCTGCTCTACATCTCAGGCATTCCGCCCATGCCGTTAGGCATGCCCCGGGAGGATGGGCTTTCCTGCTTGTTTGAGCCGATTACGTCATCAATTCTCAATACCATTATTGCAACCTCGCTTGCTGAGCTGATTGCCTGGGTTTTTATTTTCAGCGGCTCAACTATTCCTTCTTTCCACGCATCTATTGTTTTGCCTGTAAAGACATCAATTCCTGCTGACTTGCTGCCTTTGTCGTGGTCTGCTTTCAGCTCTGCCATCACGTCTATCGGGTCAAGCCCTGAGTTTTCTGCCAGCGTTCTCGGTATGACCTCTATTGCTTCAGCGAAAGCATTGACTGCCAGCTGCTCCCGTCCTGAGAGGGACTGCGCGTACTTCTTGAGCTTCAGGGCAAGCTCTGTTTCTGCTGCTCCTGCGCCTGCAACTACCTTGCCTGTTGTCAGCGCTGCTGATACGTCTCCAATGCTGTCTTCTACAGCGCGCTTGATTTCGTCCACCACATGCTCAGTGCCGCCGCGAATCAGCATGGTTACTGCTTTCGCGTTCTTGCATTCCTGGACAAAAGTCATCTCTTCATCTCCTACGCGCTTGGCTTCCACCACGCCTGCGCTGCCGAGGTCTTCAGCGCTTAAATCATCAATTTTTGTAACTATTTTGCCGCCAGTTGCTCTTGCCAGCTTCTCCATGTCGCTCTGGCTGACTCTTCTTGCAGCATAAACCCCTTTCTTGGAAAGGAAGTGCTGCGCCAGGTCATCTATTCCTTTCTGGCAGAATACCACATTTGCTCCGGACGCAAGAATCTTATCCACTTTCTGCTTGATTATTTTTTCTTCCATTTCTATGAAGCCCTGCATCTGGGCAGGGTCGGAAATCTGTATTTTTGCGTCTATTTCCGTGGTTTTGATTTCAACGGCCGCATCCAGCAACGCAACCTTTGCGTCCTTAACCCTGTTCGGCATCTGCGGATGAACTTTTTCTTTGTCCATTATGATGCCCTGCACCAACTCAGAGTCGTCAACAGAGCCGCCAACTTTTTTCTCAATCTTGACATTTTCCTTGTCAATCTCTATTTTGCCGTTTTTCTCCATAACTCCCTTAACAGCTCTAACCGACAGCTCAGCCAGATGCGCCTTCGAGCTTTCAGCGCCTTTGCCTGTCATGGCAGTCTCTGCAACTTTCATTAAAAGATCCTCATCGGTTTCATTAATATTTTCAGCCATCGCATTAAGTATTTCAGCTGCTTTCTGCGCAGCCATCCTGTATCCGCGGGCTACTACAGTGGGATGCACTTCCTGGTCAATAAGATCCTCTGCTTTTGAAAGAAGTTCGCCGGCAATAACAACAGCTGTCGTTGTCCCATCCCCAACCTCGTCTTCCTGCGTTTTTGCTATTTCCACCATCATCTTTGCAGTTGGGTGCTCTATGTTCATCTCCTCAAGAATCGTAACGCCGTCATTCGTAACAACTACATCTCCCATGCCGTCCACCAGCATCTTGTCCATTCCCTTAGGACCCAAAGTTGTGCGGACGCTGTCCGCAACTGCTTTTGCAGCTGCAATATTGCCCTTCTGGGCTGACCTTCCGCTTGTTCTGGTTGCGCCTTCCGGCAAAATAAATATTGGCTGTATCTGTTGCGTCATTTTTTATCACCCGAAATAGTCCTGTCTTTCCGGCTTCTTGCCGTGCTTATGCGCTTCCTTTTCAAACTTCAGCAAAGCAGCCGGCTTTTCAATCTTTCCGAACTTTTGCTCATACTTGCCGATGTTGTCAGTAAGCACTGAAAGGAACTCCTTTGCAAGGTAAGGGTCAAGAAGCACAACGCTGTGCGAAGTGAACAGCCGCGTGCTGTGAGTGGACGCCTCAATCCTCGGCGTGTTTTTTACAAAATCAACAACAAACCTTATCGGGCTGTGCGAAACACTAACCTGCTCAGCAAAAAATTCCTGTCCAACATTCACGTCAATCGGTATCTCTTCAGCCACGACAAACACCCCGGATTTTTTATGCCATGCATTCTGCCCGCACTTCGCCCGTCCTCAAAACCCCTTAAATTGCAGGGAGTAAAAGACGGGCAGCACGCACAAGATATATGACACTAAACTGCCTTAAAAAAGAAAGCAACTGGTTCTATTTAAATGTAGTGGTTTTTGCAAGGTTGTAATCGCAAAGTTTATAATGGCCAAATGTAATTTAAAACTATGGCGCTTGGTTTGTCATTGAAGTCCGGTAAATTGACAAACCCTATTAAGGTTTCTGAAGCGCATGCGCGCAATTTTAAAGGGCAGTGGATTGCCATTATTGATGAAAAGATTGTAGCTCATAACAGGGATGTGGGTAAAGTTATTGACGCTACAAGGGAGCATTATAAAGGCAAAAAGCCAGAGTTCTTAAGGATAAGCGGCGGCGAAATAGCTATGTATTAGTGTTCCTTTTAAGAACAACCTCATTTTCTGCTTCATTGAAAACTATCTGAAACTTATCAAAGAATCCTCTTCTGCCAAGCAGGGCAGGGTCGCTTTCTTTGCTGTCCTTGACAAGATTAACAGGCAGAAAGAATGATTCATTAAAAACGATTAGTTTCATAGGAACTTCATAACTTTCTCCTTCATGCCCATGTGCGCATTCAGATACTCTTGGTATGCCCAACTTTTTCACATTCAAGCCAGCTCGTTCTCCAATTGCCATTGGCATAGTTGTCATGTCAGCTCCAGAGTCAAGAATGCACAAAACTGTTCCTACATTGTCAATTTCTACGGGAATAAGTGGCCGCAGTGGATCTCCAGGAATGCGAGAGCGGTATGGGATTTTGTGAGCGGCAATCATTTTAGCGACCATAAACAGTCAGCTATAAATGCTTTATGCTAATATGAATTCTTTTTTGCAGGCGCTGAATTCAAATTAAGGAGGCAGCCGAAACTTTCTTATATCATCGCTAACTCCCGCTTCATCGGTGATACAATGAAAACTTTAAAATGTTCTGATTTGGGTTCTGAGGATGGCTGCGAGTTTGAGGCTTCCGGCGAGACGAATGAGGAAGTTGTTGAGCAGATGTTTGCTCACGCTGCTGAAGCCCACAAGGATAAGCTTGAGGGCATGTCTGAGGAAGTCAAGCAAAGCATGGTTCAGAAGATGAACGAGATGCTTGATGCGCAGTAGTATTTTCATTCTACCTCAACAGCGCAGGTAATTTCAAGTTAAGTGGCAAAACCGTGCGCACCCTACCCTGATTTTTTTTTGTGAGTTTACAAAACGCTAACCTAACAGCTCATGTTTTTTGGCATTATGTCAAAAAAAATGATTATATCGTGCAGAACATGCTGATTCGCTGACACCGTAATTCATCCGGCTGTACCCGCCGCCATTGGTAACAGTACCGTATCCGGAAACCACATCTTCAAGACGCTGCCTGTCAACAGACGCTGCAGGATGCGGCAAAAAGTAGCTCGGCAACAGGGCTCTTCTATTAGCAGGAGCTCCATATGTTTCAGCGTTTATTGCAGACCCTTGTTTGAAAGCTTCGCTGTTTGTAACAGTACACACCGCGCCTGCTGCGTACAGTAAGCTTGCTGCGATTATGGAATAGCCAACTACCTTAACAGAAATAATTAGCGTCTTTCGCCGCATTTTTGCCCCAATCCGGAAATTCCTTACGGAAAAGAAGCCGGATGGGATTTATAAAGTTTTATTAAGCACCAAATCAATCAAAACGCCATGGAGTTAGCCACTTTCGCAGCCGGCTGCTTCTGGCACGTTGAGGCAGCGTTCCGTAAAGTCAAAGGCGTAGTCAGCACCCGCGTTGGCTACACTGGCGGCAGCTATGAGAATCCCGGCTACAGGGATGTGTGCTCTGGCAAAACAGGCCATGCCGAGGCGGTTGAAGTTGCTTTTGACCCGAAAAAAGTAAGCTATGATGAGCTGCTTAAGGTGTTCTGGAGCAGCCTTGACCCTACGCAGCTTAACCGGCAGGGCCCTGATGCCGGCTCGCAGTACAGGAGCGCTATCTTTTATCATAATGCTGCGCAAAAGAAAGCAGCCGCTGCCTCGCTGGATGATGAGCAGAAAAAGTACAAAGCAAAAATTGTTACCGAGATAAGGAAAGCTGAAAAATTCTTTGAAGCAGAGGAATACCACCAGCAGTATCTGGAGAAGCGCGGCTTGGCTACCTGCCATGCGGGGATGGAATGATGTTCCTGCACTTTTTGGAGCATGCGCCTTTCAGTTTTCGTTGGCATTCATCGCAGCAGACAAACATCTTGTCGCACTTTTCATTTTTGCAGTTGATGTAGCGATCGCAATTGATTGTGCATACGTCGCAGGTCGTTATTGCCTTGTTGCCCTTCCCCGCAGGCACGGAAAGCCGCGAGTCAAACACGAAGCATCTTCCTTCAAAATGGCTGTCGGGGTATTGCTGGATAAAATTCAGTACGCCGCCCTGCAGCTGATAAACATTTTCAAACCCTCTTTCTTTCAAAAGGGCTGATGCTTTCTCGCAGCGTATGCCGCCTGTGCAGTAAGTGACTATTTTTTTGCCTCTGTATTCGTTGAGTTTGCTGAGTATTTTCGGGAATTCGCTGAATGTTGAGATGTCAGGGGCAATGGCGCCTCTGAATTTTCCTATCCTGCTTTCGTAATCGTTGCGGGCATCAAGCAGTACAATGTTCTCATTCTCCATCCAGCGCTTAAGCGTTCCAGGAGAGATGTGCCTGGCAGCATTCCTTAAATCAACCTTGCTGCCGAACGTGACTATCTCAGGTCGTATGCGCACAATCATTTTCTTGAACGGATGCGAATCTGCTGCGGTGTCTTTGAAGCTGATTTTTTTGAATTCGCTTGAAATTTTCTTTTTGTAGGCAGCTATCTGCTTCCCAGTTCCGGAAACCGAGGCATTTATGCCCTCTGTTCCGACGAGAACCTTGCCTTTTATGCCGAGAGCATCGCAATATTTTTGGTGCCGCAGCCGAAACTTTTCAGGGCTTGCAATTTTGCAGTATTTGTAAAATGATGTTACAATCATGGACGGAGAAGCGTTGATGCTTTTATAAATGCTTTGTGCGGCTGGCGTCATTGAAAAGTCCTCTGATTTTATCCGTTGCACATCGCCCTTCCCGATTTTCACCCTCCCTATTAAGTTAAGGGAGGGTGAAAATTTGGAAGCAGGGCTTGAAAATGGCAGAGCGGGCGCAACTTTTCAATAGCACCGACCTGTATTTGCGGACGGGCTGAAAGTCATTGAAAAACAGAAAGTATAATTCCTATCAGCCGCTCAAAGAATCCTATCTTCGGCTCCACGATTTTTTTATCCTGCACTGTGTCTTTTACCACGGCTTTTACGTCCTGGGGCGTGAGCGCTTTTGCAGGGGCTGTTTCGTTGCTTTCCATGCATTCATGGGATTTTGCTGCTGTGCCTGGGACGCAGTTGAGGTCTAAGCAGTTTGTTGCCACGCAGCTTTGGTCATCCCTGCAGTCGCTGTCGGTCTCGCACTCCACCTTTACTTTTTTTATTGCCAGCGGAGGCGCGTCTATTATGACAGGGTTGTCTAATGTGCCGCCTATTCGCGCTTCGCTTCCCATGAGGCCCCGTTCATGCTCAGCCAGGTAGCGGCCTGCCTTTCTGGTGTCTTCCTTTGATGCGCCCGTCACTATTATGTATTGGAATCCGTGCCTCTCAACAAACTTTATCAGCCCTTCTCCGGGGCTTAAGCCGATGTTGCATGCATTTGTCTCAAGTATTTCTGCGAGCGCTGTGTTGAGGCAGGGCTGGCCTATGATGATGGCGTCAAGATTCGGGTCAAAAAGCTCGTCGGTGTAGGCAGTTATCTGCACGTTTGCCTTTTGCTGCAGTGATAATGCGAGCTCTGTCGCAACTACCGCATCAAGGGATGGTGCAGAATACCCCACAATTATCTGCCCTGTGAAGTTTCCTTCGTCCAGAAACGTAAATGGGTACTGGGACAGGTCTGCGCTTGCCGCAGTTGCCAGAGCTGCTGTGAGCAGCAGATATATGAGCAGTTTCATTTTACTACGATAAGCACCTCTTCTATGCTGCCCAGCTCATAGTCTGCCTGGCTTTTTAAGTCTTTTGCAGCGCCGTACTTTGCAAAAGCTGTTTTCATTCCAAGCTCTTTTGCGCCCTGTATGTCGCGTTCAGGCCTGTCGCCAACCATCAGGCAGTTTTCAGGCGCAATTTTGAGCTGTTTCAGCGCTGCCAGGAACGGCGCTTTATGCGGCTTGTATTGTTTGGTGTCGTCGTATGCTACAACCACGTCAAAATAGTCCTGCAGCTCAATCTCAGTCAGCCGAATCCACGCTTTCAGCCGCGGCGCATCTGAGATTATGGCCAGCTTTATTCCCTGCCTTTTCAGATTTTTCAGTGTTGGCACGACATTGGTGTAGGGCTTCAGCACTTCTGACTGGGCTTTTCTGTATGCGACTATGCCTGCTGCCAGAATCCTGTAGTCAATCCTTCCGAGCATTTTAGTGAGGAAATTCTGGAATATTTTTTGGTGCTCAATGCCGATGCGCCAGTACATCTCGTACAGCTTTCTGTGCGCTTCTTTCCTGCTCATCTTAAGGCCTGCCTTGAGCATGGCGTTTATCGCCGCATTTACAGACGCTTTTTTGATGCGCATGAAATCTATAAGCGTGTTGTCCAAATCAAACAGCACTGCTTTTATCATTTTGAATGCCCTTCATCATCAGACGTCCAGAACATCGCTTCTTCCAGCGCCTCAGCAACATACCCGTCTGGCAGCCCCATGACATGGTGCAGGCTGTATTCGTGCCCCATTGTTTTGTGGAGCTGCTCAATGTCCTTTCTGAGCAGCTGCTCGTTCAGTGTAGTTATCGCGGTGGAGGGAACGTACATCCCGTATATTCCCCTGCCAAGGTCTGCCCAGAAGAAGCTGTGCGGCGGCGGAAAATTCTGCACGCGGCTTTTGTTGAGGTAGCCGCCGTACAGCTTTGTCCTGTTTTGCCTGCGGATTGAATAGAATGGCAGCTGCATCCCTTCTGCTACCTGTGCTGCAGTTATGCTGCCGTCGCTGATGGAATTAAACAGCTGCATCGGCTCAATGCCTGCGTTGTTTTTTACAAAGTTAAAGGCAGTGTCGTGCAGTCCGTTTTTTGCCGGGCTCAGCGCTGCTGCGTTTATGCTGTTGCGCAGCCCTGCTATGTCGTGCTCAAATATGGCTTTTGCCCATGCTGCTTCAAACGCAAACGCCTTTGCTTCCTCCTCCTGGGCAGTCCTCGCCTGCTTCCTTATTACGTGGCCAAGCTCGTGGCCGATTGTAAGCATTACTTCGTCCATGTTTCCGGCTGCGGCAAAGACTTCCTGCGTTTCCGGAATTGACAGTCCGACTACTGAGCTGCTTAGGAAGGCAATGTGCTTCTGCACTAATTCTTCCCGTGCAGCTATTGTTATTATGATGCCCTCCGGCAGCTGCTGCCCTGTTGTAAGCTGGAACGCTTCTCTTATTGGCTCCATTAGCTCGGATGACTGCCCTACCAGCGGAGTGGCGGGACGCTGCGGGTTTAAGAATGCAGTAGGCTGCTCGTCCGCCACTGTTTTATAGGAATCATACGCGCATGTGCTGTAAAGCCGCGGCTGCCCAGCTATGTGCGGCTGCGGCTCTGCGGAATACATCACTATGTTTTCCAAGCTTCCGTATGGCACATGGCTGCTATAGCCGCTGCCAATAGCTGAATACATAGCAATTCAAGTGCATGCGTCTGTTTAAAATACTTTCATATTTTGTTCTTGTTGTGATGGTCATAGTCTGACAGTGTAATGACTTTATTCTGTTCATCAATCTATTAATGCCAAAACAAATGATTTATCAATGTGGACTCTTCTGCGTGTTGTTAAGTTTCCGGCTGCTGCTGAATACTTTAAGCAAACGATAATACGCAGCAGTAGCGGCTGCGACTGCTGCGGCGCTAAGCTGCTGCATCTGCGCTGCCAGCACTGCCGCTGCTGTCAAACGCCGAACAGTACCCGCCCGGATTGAACAATAAGCACGATAACAGAAAGTAATATAAAGCAAAAAACCGCTAAAAGTGCTGGTGTCGAACTTGCACAATATGCACAATAAAGCGCAGGCAGCGATGGAATTCCTGCTCAATTACGGCTGGGCAATAATGGTGGTGGTGATAGTGATTTCTGCTTCGGCTTATTTCGGCTTTTTGAGCCCGAGCAATTTTGCTCCTGAAAGGTGCGCTGTAACGCTTCCTTTCAATTGCGACGGCGGCACAGCAGGGGAAGACGTGGCAGGCATTGCGCTTGAAAACGTTGGCGGCAGGGATTTGACAGTTAAGAGCGTGACATTTACTTCCGAGGCGCTGCTGGGAGAATGCACTGCCAATGTGAACATTCAGATAAAAAACGGGGAGGAGCAGACAATATATGCTGATGACCCTGTTGGGTGCAGCCATGTTGGGGGGAAGGGCAAGAACAAGTATGCAGTTAAAATAACTTATTTTTATGCCGGTTCAGGCATTGACCAGCAGATGGTTGGGGAAATGGTTGCCAAGTTTGGCGGGGCAGTCAGCGGAGGCGTTGGCGGCGGCGTGACAGGCGCAGTTGCTCACTGGGCTTTTGACGACCTGTCCAATGGCCGCATTATAATAGATTCTGCCGGAAGCTACGACGGAACATTTTTTAGCAGCGTGAACCTGGATGCCACGCTTGGCGACGGAACATGCGCAGCAGGGGCAGGAAGCTGCCCGGCGTCACTGGCAGGCCAGGCAGGTTATGGAAACGCTCTGAGCTTTGACGGAGTGAATGACGCTGTCCGCGCAACTATTGCAGGCACAAAAACAACTTACGCTTACAGGGCAGATGACGGCAGCGGATGGAAGCATTATGCAACCGCAGGCGCCACGCAGTACGTAAACGGAAATCCTCAGGCGTACACAAATGTGCATTACATGGTAAATGGGAATGATGTAGCGATAGGAGGTCCGATTTTGGAGCCTGATGATGTAAGCGGTTTGCAGTTGTGGCTGAGGGCTGACGCAGGTATAACAAAAACCGGCGTAAACAGAGTAACTTTATGGGAGGATCAAACAACTGCCGGCACCTATGATGTTGCACCGCCAAATGTGGGCGCTGAGCCGCTCTGGGTTGACAACTACGTCAATGGAAAACCCGCAATATACTTTGATGGTAATGATCACCTCTGGAGTTCGGTAAACTTCCCTGCAGGGGACAAGACGATAATAGTAGTAGCGAAGAGCGCAAGCGGCCCTGACAGGGCAATGTTGTCAACAGATCCAGACGATCCCATTGACGGCTGGGCACTTTACCGCTGGAACAATGGTAACAAATGGGCTGTTCGGGCGTATGGTGTAGGAGGAGATGCGTTTGCACCCGATAATTCTGTAAATACTAATTGGCACATATTTACCGGAAAAGTGGATGATTACGTATCAGCAGGAGATGACGGTGAAATAAGACTGTATGTTGATGCAGTCAGTGTAGCAACAGATGCAGCACTAACAGAACCGACCAAACCCAACACTCTATATGTAGGGTCCAGAGATGATTGGTCTCATTTCTGGACAGGTCATATAGCTGAAATTGCAATATACAATAAATTGCTATCTGATTCAGAAAGGCGCGCTGTGGAATCTTACGTTGGTGCAAAATACGCTATTCCAGTAACAGGCGGCTTCAGCCATTTCCCGGGCGAGATAGATGAGTTCCGCGTTTATGGCACTGCATTAAGCCAGTCTCAGGTGCAGCAGGACATGAACAAATACCCGCTGAAAGACGTTGTAGCGTCATACTCATTTGAACACCTGTCAGGAACAGGGCCGACGAAGGCAACTGATACAAGATTCATCGTGCAGGGTCAGAAAGGCGGTGCGCTGCAGCTCAAAAGTGCGAACAGCGAGTATGTAATGCTTGGGGATGTTCTGGATTTTCCGGGCACAAGTCCTTATTCGCTGTCGCTGTGGGCAAATCCAAGCTCGGGCAACCCGAGCTATGCAAGATTGCTTGCTAAAGATGATGAGGCAGCTGTCAGGGACGGCTATGCTGTGCTGCTGTCTAATGATGCAACCAAATACAGGTTTGAGAGGTGGGCTGGTGGCGCGGGGACAGGAAAAGACTCTGTAACAGCTGCGACAGCAGGCGTATGGGCAAGCGCAATAGGAACGTATGATGCGAATAACATCAGGCTTTTTATAAATGGGAATCAGGAAGCAGCTGGTCCATCCACAGGCAGCATGGAAGACACTTCAGCGTCTCTGCGGATAGGAAGGTCAGCCTCAACATATTTCAGCGGCCTGATAGATGAGGTAGTAATCTACGACCGCGCACTGACAGATGCGGAAGCGCAGGCGCTGGGCAGCTGAAATTACTACCGTACCGCCACGGCGGCCCTATTGAAAAGCTGCATTCACCCAACCTTGTTGTCAGTCCGGTTTCCCGACTTTCACTCTCCCTATCAGGATAAGGGAGAGTGAAAGTTGGGAAAGGCGATGCGCAAAGGAGAAAATAAGCGGACATTTCAATGGCGCCGCCTCAGCGATACTTTTTTAAATACCGCTATCAACAGTAGAAGGGGCGAAAGAGGATGGAGTTTAATATTGAAAAGAGGGCTAATCCTAATATCAGGAATTACAGCAAGGATGAGCTCTCCCTGGCGTATGATTTTGCGAAGAATGTGCATGGCGAATTCGGGGATATGGTCAAGGCGCTTATCCTGTTCGGAAGCGCTGCAAGAAGGGAAAGCTCAGGGAAGGGTGATATTGACATACTGATTGTTTTCGATGACATCACAATTACGCTGACTCAGGAAATCGTCAGCACCTACCGCATCATCATAGAGCAGCTTATTTCCAGGATAAGCACGCGGCTGCACGTCACCACAATCAAGCTCACGACTTTCTGGGAATATATCCGGGCAGGCGACCCTGTTGGCATGAACATTTTGCGGGATGGCACTGCCCTGCTTGACACTGGTTTTTTTGATCCCCTGCATGCCCTGCTTGTCCGGGGCAGAATAAGGCCAAGCCCTGAGTCTGTCTGGACTTATTTTGCAAGGGCTCCCCGCACCATCCACAACTCAAGGTGGCATGTCATGCAGGCAGTCATTGACCTGTACTGGGCTGTCATAGATTCTGCGCATGCTGCGCTGATGAAGATTGGCGAGGTGCCGCCAAGCCCGGAAAAGGTTGCCGATATTCTTGACGAAAAGCTTGTCAGGCCGAGGCACATTGAGAAGAGGTACTCAGACATCATGAGGAAATTCTACAACTTGCAGAAGCAGATTCTTTACAGGCAGATAAGGGACATTCCCGGAAAGCACTATGACCTTTACCTGAAGGATGCGCAGGCATTTGTAAGCAAGATGGATGAGTTCATCAATAAGAAGTGAGGCAGTCAGTTATATTTGCCCGGCTTCCCCTCGTCCTGAGAATCCAGCAATTGCTTTAAGCTTTTCTGAAGTTCACGCAACTCCTCCTTTTTTCCGTCAATAAAAGCCTGCTGCTGCTCTTTGTGTTGTACAAATAAAAAACCAGTATCTATTTCTGCCTGAAGCGCTTCAACCCTTGTTTGAAGTCCCTGTAATTCTTTTCCAGCTTCTCCGGCCCTTGCCTGAGCTTCTGCAAAAACATAGTCTTTTATCATTGCGCATCCTAAAAAAACATGAAGATAAAAAAAACAAAGAAAACTGCTTATTTCCTGAGCAGTTTTGCGGCAACTATTGCCCCGCCGCCCAATACAACTATGTAGGCAAGCGCCAGCAGCAATATCAGTCCGTTGCTTTCCAGGAAGCTCTTCTGCTCTGTTATTGGTGGTGCTGTTACAGCCCCGCCCGTAATATCCGTAACAGGAGGCGGCTGTATGCCTGCTGCTGGAGGTGTAGTTGGAGGCGTGGTTATTACTACTACTTCATCTGCAGGTGCAGGCGGCTCAGGCGGCTGCTCCGGCACTTCAGCAACATCTGTGCCGCATGCAGCTTTCTTAAGCAATAGGCCGTCTGACATGCTCTTGCTGTTTGTGTTGTAGTATGTTTCAACCTGGATTCTGTAATTTCCTGGAGCCAGCCCTTCTGGCACCGGAACAACGAATGTTCTCGTAACCTCATCGTCCTCATCAAGCTCTATCTCATCGCTTATCCTGCCGTACTGGAGGTCCGGGCTGTTCACCCTGATGAATGTTTCCCTTTCATCCCTTCTTCCTGTGTTTCTTATCTCGACAGAAAGCTCTGCATCTGTTTCGCATGAGACAGTTTCAGGCGTCAGGGCTATGCTTCTTATGTCAATTTCGTGGTCTTCCCTCTCTATCTCGAGAATGACCGCCCATGATTCGCCGTGCCTTGCGCCGAACTCGTCTTCGCCCATAAGAGTGATTGTCAGGCCCTCATCCCCCTTGTCCACATCATCGTCAATGTCAAACTCAATCTCTACTGTGTCTGTGTCCTCAGGGTCAAGGTCGTTTACGTCAACGTCTTCGTCAACATTCAGGTCGTTGTCGCTCTCCACTCTGAGCTCTATGTTTTCTATTTGAACATCTTCCTTGTCCTTGAATTGGCTTTCAACTTCAAATTCCATGACTACTTCGTGGCCGGGCCTTACATCCTTCACATTGTCATCATCCTTCAGTCCTTCTGAGTCGCCGTTAAACCTTATTCTTGCATCCTTGATTTCAAGCTGGTTTTCGGCCTGCATGGTTACCTGTATTGTTTTTGATACCTGCTCAGTTGTCTTTCCGGATTCTGTCCTGAATGCAGTGATTGTCATGTCTGCAACAAGGAATGCTGTCGGGTTGCCGTTTTCATCCACTGCGTCAAGTGACTGCGGAATTCTCATTTCAAGCTCAACATCAACCTCCTGGCCTGGCTCAAGCTCAGTTAGGCCGCCTGCAACTGTAACCCTGTTTTTGAAGTCGCTGGCTGAGAATCCTGTCCTTGGGGTTACTGTGACTGTAATGCCTGTTATTTTTTCAATCCCTGCATTCTTTATCTTTATCTTTTCAGTGTCGTTGACTTCCCTGTCGCGCTCGTCATCGTGGTTCGGGTTGCTTCTTGCCTGGCTGGCGCTTCCTAAGCTGATTGTTCCGGCAGATTCAATTGCAGGAACAGCGTCATTAACAGTTATGGTTACTATCTTGAAATCAATACTATTCCCGTCCTGCGCACTGAACCTTATCTTGTACACGCCTGCCTGGGTTGCTCCCGGAGTCCACTCAAAATTGGCAGTTGTCTTGGTTGTGTTAACCAGGGTTGCCTGGGTGGAGCCGATAGTCAGAGGCGATGCCTGCGGAACGCAACCAGTGGTTGAAGTTTCATCACACATTTTAAAATTAACTGGAGCTGCTGCATCAGGAAAGTCAGCTTCGTTTGAAGAAATTGTAAATGCCAGCTTCTGGCCCTCAGCAACTGTCTTGGGAGAAATGTCATTCAGAACCGGCTGCGCTGCCTGCGCATAAGCAGTGAGTGCAAGCCCTACTGCCATTAACAAGAATACTGCTGCGAACCTGATTATTTTCATCATGCCTACCCCCGATTTGTTATTTATTATTTGAAAGTTACTATTTAATTTTGTTTCTCTCAAGTAGTATATAAATCTTTCGTTTAGGGCTGCGAGTGCCGACGGCGTGGCAACTTGCGCCTTATCTGGAGTTAGAAGTTGGTTTTTTATTATAAATTTTTTCAGCGTCTTCTTCCACAAGTTCTTTGAGCGTTTTTTCCATTTCGCCTGCTTCTGCAATTTCCTCTATCTTTGGAAGCTTGGTAATGTCATCTGCTTGCTCTTTTACCTTCAGCATTTCCCTGGCTTTGGAAAGCGCTTCAGCGTAGTTCATTGCCAGGCCGGTGCTCACAAGAGTTTTTGCCAGTTTGTCAACCTGATTCATTTTTTCCCGTAGTAGAATATCTTTTCAAGGTCAACGCTTTGTTCAGGAGCTGTTTCTTTGCTTTCATTGCTATTAATAGTGCTGCTGCTTTCCGGGGATGCATTTTCGCTTATAATTCTGTTCATGCTTGGCTCCGCTGGCTTGAAAGACTCTAATTTTTCCTGCAGCTGCGCGTAATTTTTGTCTATTCTGCTGAGTCTGTTGGAAATATTTTGCAGTTCAGCAGAAAGCGAGCGCATCATTTGCTCCATTTTCTCTTCGTGGCTTTGCACAGGCATCCTCATGCTCTGCTTAACCATGCCCTCTGCCTGCTGCTGCGCATCTTCAGGGCTTGCAGCAATGTTGTGCGCTACCAGTAATTTGCTTAATTTGTTTACTTTCTGCACGTCCTGGATGTTCATAAGTCTGCAGTTATACTAATACTATATAATGATTTCTCTTGTGAATGCCTGCAGGTTAAGTAGTTGCTGAATATCAGGCGTTTATTGTGGGCAAAGTGCATCAACTGAAATAAGAATCCAAAAATCCAGCAGCATTTCTTTAGTCAGCTGCACGGGTACGGCGCTCCGGCCTCATTGCATATGATTTGCATCATGTTTGCGCATTGCGCGTCGTCGTTGGGGTCGTCTGCGTACATGCCTTGGTAGAAGAGTGTGCGTCCTTCCTGATCTGGACGGGAAAGGTTGTAGCTGCTGAGATGCGCTGTGTCAAATGCGAATCCCTTAAACTTGCCTGTTTGCCGCGAAATGCAGGTTAAATACCACAATTCTCCATCAGTATCCGGCGGGCACCTGCTGCCGAAATAGCACCAGTCTGAATAAGTGGCATCCATAACGCCTTCAGTTATGGGAGGCAAAGGCATGGCATCTGCATTAATCAGGCTTTCAATTCCGCAGCACTCGCTTGGCTCATCAGCTTCGGTGAATCTTGCCAGGAAGCTTGCTCCTTTTGCGTTATAGCTGTAGTTCTGGCCGTTAATGGCGAGCCATGTGTTTGTCAGGTTCCAGTGTGTCAGGTTGGCTGCCCTGAATTTGTTGGTGTACAGCGAGTCTATGGGTGGCTGCTGCGTCTTTACTGAGTACAGCGGGTCTTCAATTCCTTCAAAGCTGAAGATTTCCTGTATTTCAACTGTGTCGTCCCACCGCGAGATTCCTCCGGCGACAGCAAACTTCAGTGTTATGTTGACTCCCGCCTGAAACGCGCCTGTGTCGCTGTTTTGGTATAGTTTGACATTCCAGTCGCTTACCTGCCAGCTGCTGTCCCCGATTTCTGTTGTGAGCTGCAAATGCTGTTCTGCAGTTGTTTCTATGTCTGCCATCCTTGACTTGAAATCCCTGCCGCGCATAAAAGTAATGGTGTTTGGGTCAGCGCATCCCGGGTCTATGTCGCAGATGCATGTTTCCAGTTCCTTTATTCCTCCGCCGTCAGGGCATGTTACTGAACCTGTCATCATGGCATCGGCAAAAATTGCCTGCAGCTCAGCTGAGTCGGCAAACAGCTGTTTGTTTACTTTGGCAAGCTCTGACAGCCCGTTGAGTGCGTTGTAGCTTGATGTTCGCAAAGCCATTGGCACGTAGGAAGTCTTTAATGTTTCCACAAAGTCATCTGCCACTGTAACCCTGCTCCGCACAGAAGGCGTTTTGTCTTTGAGATTGCCTGATAAAGGAACAAATGCCACAAACAGCACTGTTACTATCAGTATGCCGAGGATGGTGAAGTAAAAGCCCTTCTTGCTTATTGCCATATTCTGACCTCCACGACTATGGGCCCCCAGAACTCCACCGACTTATTTACAATGCCAAAAATTATTCTTTTGCTTGATATCAGCACTTTTGCTTCCTGCTGCCCTGTGCCCCGGCTGTTAAGCGGAACCCCATCCACCAAAATTTCATAGCTGTATTGCGCAGGCACCAAATCCTTCGCCACGCTTGCAAGCAGCTCTGCTGACATGTTTGTGTAAGTTACCGGGTCAAATCCGTGGCACGGGTTGCTTGGACTGCATCCTGTAAGAAATGAGTCAAAATAGGAATAGTATTCATACACCTGCTGCAGCAGGGTGTTGTCAGGATTGGTGATGTTTCCGCCCTTCAGCTGCTGCGCCACGAAAGGATTGTTCATTTCCTTAATCTTTACCTGGGCAAGTGTGTTGACGAACTCCTGGGAAAGCACTTCCGGCTGCGCAGTGCTGGGCTGGTAGGTGTTGAGCGCAAGCACCAGAACCAGTCCTGTGGCGACAACCAGCATGGCTACGAAAGCATCAATGGTAAAGTACTGACCTCTTTTTGCCATGGCTCATTTGTGGAAACTGGTTATTTAAAGTTTTGCAGCACAGGGTAATATCAGGTTAAGTGGCAAAACCGTCGCATCCTTCCCTGATTTTTTTCCCTGCTCTGTTCTTTCCTTCGCGCTTCATTTCCACCTCCCTTCGAAATTTAAGGGAGGTGGAAATGAAGCGCAATTGCTGGATAAAGAAGCAGTTTGCGGAAATACCCAGGGCGGAGTGCGCAGCATGGCGCAGTGCTGACGTTTAGTATTTCCTAATCCTTCTGTTTCTGATGGGATAGTAAACCAGCCCGAAAACCAGGAATATAAGCCCGGCGATTATTGCTGCAGATCCGAGATAAAGGGACAGCGCGAACTGCTCAAAAAGTTTTATGATTGCTATCCCGAACAAAAACGAAGCAAAAGCAGTGCGGACATGCGCAAGCATGGTTCTTTCGTTTGCAAAAAGGGTTCTCTCCCGGGCAAGCAGGTATAAATGACTTATTTTTGGTTTCATAAATGTTTATTGGCGCATGTCATATATAAAACTATCCGAAACAGTCTGGCGAAGAACCTTGCTGCGCTTCATAATGGCTGGAAAAGCCGAAATGGCTTTTGCCTGAATCCATCCGCTGCCTTTCCTGCGTTTCAGCTTCTCACAAAAATAAACAGGGTGTTGTCAGGCAGAATATCTTTTTCGTGCTGCCCGGGATTTTCCGCCGTAATACCTGCAGGGATATGAAATAAGGGCTGCTTAACCAACAACATTCACAAACGCCAGCAGGGCATACGGAACTTCTGTCGTTACAACGTAGAACAGCTGCGTCACTTCGTCGCCTGCTTTCACCGGCCGCGGCGGGTATTTGGTGCGGGTTTCAGCGTCTATGTACTGGACGGGCTTTGTTTCTGATATTGTAAATGTTTTCCTGGCATTCCCCTTTGTCAGCGTTATGCTTTCCAGTGAAACTGCGCTTATCGTGCCTGAATACAATTCCACCCTGTGCTTTGCCACTCCGTCTATTGCGTAATTATTGTAGATGTATACCGGCTTCATTTCCTGCTGGACTGAGTTAGTGATTTGGGGCTCTGAAGTGCTGTTTGGCAGCGCCATTATGAATGCTGCAGCTACCGCCACCACCGCAAGCGCAACCGCCGCCGGTACTAAAGGCATTTTGCGCTTGGAAACGTGGTCCACCGCAGCTATATCCTCCTTGGAATAGCCGCGCTTCATCATGGCATTCTTTATTTCCTGCTTTGTGTAGCCGTCTTTCAGCTGCTGCCTTATCCATGCCGATAAGTCTGCCATAGGATGCCATTAAGCGTTTTAATATTTAAAACTATGTGTATTTTGGGGGGTGTGGGACAAAATTCCTTTAGTGCAGCCAGAACAAGTTATGCCGCAGGGTAGTTAACTGCTGAGTAACCTCAATACGATCATTTCTCCGTTGCACCACCCTCCAACCCACATTCTGCGCTTATCCTCTGAAATACCGCAATTCTGGCAGCAGCTCTGCTTTGATGCGGCTTCCCGGTGCAGATTATCCGGTGCACACCCAATCAGTGCAGGTTTGGGAGCCAGGGCAGCCGCAGGTTATGCAGTTATCGCTTAGTTCTGCATCATAGCAGTATTTCGGCTTTGTCAGGGAGCAGGATGCATGCTGCGTTCCATCATTGCAGTTGCGCAGCTGTCCAATTGCTGCGATGGTTTGGTCCTGCTCCGCGCTTGTTATAACATTCGGCTCAGTAACTGGCGTGAGGAAATAAGCGTTCACTAAGATTCTGAAGTCATCTGCCAGTATTCCTGCTGCCTTGATTTTATCGTAGTTGTTGATGCTGAACTGCAGCAGCCCTTGCAGCTCTGTTCTGGGATATGCTGCTGCCGCTGCCGCCACAACCGAGAAAATTGCGAGCATTATAACAATTTGCCTGAGTTTCATGCGCAGCACTTCCTTGTTGCTGCGCAGCACAGCTTTTCTGACATGCCGAATTCTCCGAGGCGGTCGCACTCTCCGGTATTTTCTGCTTCCTCGCATATTATTATTTCGCCTTCATTGAGGCTTTTTCCGCAGATTGTGTTTCCTATTCTTACGTTGTAGCTGCCAAGCCCTGCAAAGCCGGGCATTATCTCAATGAGGTTTCCGCCTTTATCCTCAAAGTGGATGCAGAAGTCTGCGTCCACTCCTACTGCATCTCTGAGTTTGTTGTAGTCCAGCGCTGCAAGTTTTTCAAGCGTTGCCACGTCTATTTTTGCTCCGGCAATAAGGGATGATGTTGCGTTTCTCTGCCCGGAAACTGCTGCCACAAGCTTTGAAGCTTCTGTTTCAAGCTTTTCGATTTTTCTATCATCAGAGCCTTTATCGCCGACTATAAAAAAAAAGATGACCACTCCAAGAAATAATGCCATCGCCACTAATGCGTCAGTTGAGATTGTTTGCGCTCTGGTTTTCACCTCAATCACTCACACGTATGGCCAGACACCTGCGCGTACCCGCTTCCTATGCACGGAATGTTTTCAATCTCTATAAGGTTTCCGTTCTCGTCTTCAAAGTGTATTATGAAGTCTGACCGTATGCCTATCATGGATTTGACCTGGGCGTAATCAGCTTTAGCCAAACTTTTAAGAGTTTCAACTTCCACAGTCCCATCCACCACTACTGCCGGCAGCTCCACGCGCTCGTTGGTTGTTACAAGCCTGCTGAGAAGTATCTGCTGGTCATTCCTGGTCTGCACTTCAGTTGCCGTGCCGACAAATGCCACTATCAGTATCACAACCACCAGAAAGAGCAGGACAGTTAAGTTATCCGGAATTCCGCGGCTCTTGGATTTCGCCATGCCCTTTTCTTCTTTTGAAGATTTATAAATGTTTCTGAAGTGGGAGCTGAAGAAATTAAATCCAGCCCATCAGCCACCCGATGCGCCTGTTTTTCCCCGCGCGGCTGTTTAGCTGCTTTTCCAGCTGCTGGCTGTTTTCAAACTGTTTTTCCATCTGCCTGAACTTCCTGCTGTGGTGAATTGTCCTGCTGCCTGCGCTGCTGAATTTGAGCTGCTTGTGCAGCATTTCGTGGTAGAGCAGGTATGCTATGAGCTCCGGCTCAGCATTCCTGAAGGCGCTGCTTACTGTTATGGTGTCTGTGTGGTAATCGTAGGCTGCGAGTTTTCTGGCGGAGTTCTGCCCCCACCTTAAGTTTGGCATGTCAACTGCGCTGTTAAAATATTTTTCGTTCACTCTGCCAAATATTTGCGCAAGAATCTCGTCTGTCTCTGTTTTTTTCGCTGAGATATGCAGATTTTTTATGAAGCTGTTGTACAGCTCAATGTTTGTTGTCGTGCCTTTTTTTCTGAGGATTCGGAGCAGCAGTTCCTGAATCAGGCCGATGGTTATCTCGCTGCTTACTTTTCTCCATTCAGGGCTGAAGCTGAATGTTAAGGTGTTTCCGAATTTTTTGACATTGGCGTTGTATGGGCTGAATTTTCTTGAGAACCTTGTCTTTGCATGATATTGGAAATCTGCTGCCTGAAAAAGTCTGGCAAAAGCTTCTGCCACGAGCTTATTCATAGACTTCATACCTCAGGATGGCTGCTATTCCGCCGAATTCCTTCAGCTGTATGCCTTCCCTGGTTTCTGTGGAGATTATCTGCACGTTTGTTCCGTACTTTGACGCTAATGCCTCAAAATCTGCCATCATGTTATCGCTTAGCGACTCGGAAAGTATCAGTATGTCCACAGCGCCAAGCTCCAGCTTTTTTCTTATATCGTCCTCGCCGTAGCTTACCATGCGGTCATTCTTCGCCAGGTAATCAAAGAACCTCGCCATCAGCTTTTTTTCCTCAGCCAGCTCTTCATTTGCGAGCACATCCTGGCTGGCATCCAGCAGCTCCTGCAGGCCAAACTCGTCAGTGTATGTTATGTCCTTGACAGCTATGATTTTTTTCTTAAGCTCAGCGGTTATGAAGTCTCCGTCAATAAACTCGTGTTTTGTCGGCCCGGGCCCCCCGATTATTATGCCTTTTAAGTCCTTGTTGCCGAAAAATGCCTCCTTCAGGTGTTCGCCCATTCTGTCATAAAATTCCTTTGCAGCGTTTTCCCGTATTCTGCCAAACCTTGCGCTTGACTGGCCTCCGGCGCGCATTTTTCCAGGAACGTTTGAAGTGTGCTTTGAAAGGATTGTTATTGCCTTGCCCCTGAGGGCTGCGATTACGCCTTCGCGCCTGTCAATCAGCATAAGCCCGTACACTTCCTTTGCCTGCAGCATTTCAATCAGCAGGTCAAGCAGAAAAGTTTTGTCGCACCGGTAAACTTTCATCTGGATTGGTATTGGCGGCTCCAGACTCCACACCTTGAAGTCCTGCTTTCCTTCAGGCGCTATGTTGCCTGAGAAAACAGCCAGCCCGTGCTCAGGAGTCTGCTTGAACAGTCTTAAGTGCTGTACCATTCTCTCAAGCGCGTCAATGACATTCTTGCGCGTTGATGCGGACTTGATGTTGCTTGCTGTTCCCTGCTCCTGCTGCAGCTGCTGGATTATCTTGTTCATGTCATATCCTGCAGGAACATAAACAGTTACGAGCTCTGTATGCCTGCCCTTGTACTGCTCCAGCTCCTTGACGAATTTCTTCAGGTCATGCTGTTGTTTGGCAGTAAGCTTAGTTACCATTTTTACAGTCTATTCAGATATAGCCGGGGCTATTGGAGAAGAAGTGAAGTTTTCATTTCCGCTGCGAATTTTCATTCTCATAACAGTAATAGGGATATGTGCAGTATTTAAAGGTTTGCAGAAGACGGCGATTTCAATTTAATCGGGAAAGTATCAGCGGCGGGAATAGTTGCAATAGTTTTGTATTCGTAGCAGTAGCCGCTACCGCCACAGCTAATTATCGCAACACACATTACCTGACATTGCCCTGTTTTTGCATAGTTGCCTGTGTCTTCCGCCATAGTTGAGGGCAATAGTTTCGCATATTTATTCTCCTCAATTAAAGTTTGGAAGGCATAACAGTTCCTGTGCATTGCTTATGCTTCCATTATTTCGCAATACATTTAAAAACCAGCAGCGAATCATTAGCAGCTACGGGGCTATGGTGCAGCTTGGCTAACATTTCTGGTTTGGGACCAGACGACCCCGGTTCAAATCCGGGTAGCCCCATGCAATACACATTTAAAGAGCGGCAGATTCACTTTTATCATGTCAAAGGGTCCGATGAAGCTGGAGGATAAGGACCAGATATTCAGAAACAGCATTGGCAAGATGGTGCGTGTGTATGCAGGGCCTGGCTGTTTTTATGGCGTTCTGGCGGATGTTTCTCCGGATAGGCTGCGGCTGAAGCCAAGACTAATGTATGACCCTACTTCAGGGCATTTGGCAGAAACTGGCATCCCGTTGGAATTTCGCGCAGGCGAAATTTCAGTTGTTGAGCCGGTAACAGCTGAAATGTATGGTAAGCTGCAAGAACCTCACCCATGGACAGAGTTTGTCGGTTGCTATGTTTTAGCGCCCACAAATTCAGGGCGGGAGTTTGCAGGCGTGCTCAGGAGAGTTACAAGTGAGCGTCTGATATTAAGCCCGTATTATCTCGGCCATCCCTTTAACAGTGAGATGGAAGGCCCATTGGTTCTTGAAGCCAGCGACGTAACTACCCTGCATCTTCTTACTGAAGAGCTATACCGCAGGCATTTTACAAATAGGGAAGACAGCCAGTCGGATTTGCCGAGTTGAACAGCTGAGCGGTTCTGTTAGCAAGTTTCTTTCGTCTTATTGTTTCCAGTAATTCTCCTTTTGTGAGTTTCATACTCCCAAGAAACTCACCGTAGGGAAATAGTTTCGGGATAACACATTGCTGTTACAAAACCATAACGTTTTTAAACCAGTGCGCAAATCCTTAGTGCTGTGGTGTGGGTGTTAAAATGGCTGAAGAAAATGTTTCTGCTAAACGGTTTGGTGTTCGTTATGGCCGCAAGCTCAGGGATAAGGTTGGCAAGATAGACAGGGAAAGGCGTTCTAATGTTTGTCCGTATTGCCATTTCAGGCAGATAGGCAGGGTTGCTGCCGGAATTTGGCATTGCAACAAGTGCGGAGCTAAATTCACAGGGCGCGCGTACAGCATTGGTTCAAAGATTGTGGAAGTTGAGGCGTAAGATGGCTGAGTACAAGTGTTTTGATTGCAACAAGAAAGTTGCCGCAGATTATATAAGGAAAAAGGTTCGCTGTCCTTATTGCGGCAGCAAGGTGCTGTTTAAGCCGCGCAGGACATCCACCAAGGTAAAGGCCAGATAATGTACAGGGCTACAATCGCAGTGCATGACGTATCCGGAATAATCAGGAAGTGCTTTGCCGCAGAAGACAAGGACATTAAAGGCAGGGCACATTACACGCTTCGGGGTAATGAAAATTTGGTGTTTGAAATATCGGCAGCAGATTCATCAGGGCTGCGCACTGTATTGAATTCCATTACCAAAATGCTTACTGTTATCGAGAAAACAAAAGGCATAAGATGAGCAATGAGGAGAAAATCAGGCAGTTGCAGCTGACTGAGCAGGGTATGCAGGCGCTTCTTGCACAGAAGCAGGCATTGCAGATGCAGCTGATGGAAATAGACTCTGCGTTGAACGAGCTTGAAAATGCTGACGAGGCATATAAGATTGTTGGAAATGTTATGGTGCTCTCCAAAAAGCCGGAGCTGGTTAAGGACCTTGCAGATAAAAAGGAAATGGCAAATCTGCGCATTAAGTCCATTGAAAAGCAGGAATCTGCTGCGCAGGAAAAAGCCGAGATTCTGCAGAAAGAAGTTTTAGAGGCGATGAAAAATGATGACAAAGATAGTAAGCGAACAGATAACTAGCATGCTCGGTGTTCTTGAGGAACTGCAGTCAGACAATGCTATTCCGAGGAATGTTAAGGACAAGCTTACTTTCTGCTCCTCTGCCCTGCAGGAAGAATGCGAGATTTCAATAAGGGTGGACAAGGTGAGGCACGCTCTGGAGGAAATATCTGATGACACCAACCTGGAGCCCTATGCGCGCACCCAGCTGTGGAGCATCGCAAGCATACTTGAGAAACTGTGAAAAACATTTTAAATGAGCCAGGACTTCTGATTGCATGGACAACGGTATAAAGCCAGGTGATATTAAAAATCAGCTGGGCAAATTGCTGCCTCTTGCGAACTGTTTTGAAAACCGCGATTGGGACAGGATTGCAGCTGACGTTGTTATTGCCTCGCAGGATAAGGGAAGCTGGATTGCAGTCTGGCCCAAACGCGGGGGAATAGAGGAAATGGTTAATGCAGGATTTCTGGCCGGCTCAGTAGAAGATGGATACACGCTTACGGATGCTGCCATTCAGAAAGTTGCTGATAAGTACGGGGTTAATGCAGCTTATCGCTGAAAAATAACATTAATATACTAATTCTTAACTGCTTTGGCATATGTCCCGCGAGGAGCAGATTGCAGAGATTGAGGAGGAAATCCGCACTACCAAGTATAACAAGGCAACTCAGCACCACATCGGCTTGCTTAAGGCAAAGCTTGCGCGCCTGCGCACAGCTTCTTCCGGCAGCGGCAGGAAGGGCAGCGGCTACAGCGTCCGCAAGAGCGGTGATGCCACGGTTGTGCTGGTTGGCTTTCCTTCTGTGGGCAAATCAACCATCCTTAATAAAATCACTAACGCTGATTCAAAGATTGCTGATTATGACTTCACCACCCTTACTGTCATTCCGGGGACGATGGAGTACAACCATGCCAGGGTTCAGGTGCTGGACATACCGGGGCTTATAGAGGGCGCAGCTTCAGGTGCGGGCATGGGAAAGGAAGTTTTGTCTGTCGTCAGGTCTGCAGATTTAATCGTTTTTATCACAACTGCAGTTACATATGCGGAAGTGGAAGTTCTTGGGGCAGAGCTTTACAAAGCAGGTTTCCGCCTTGACGAAACGCCGCCCAACGTCAGGATAAGGCGCAGGGAGCGCGGGGGCATTGATTTTGCTGCCACTGTGAAGCTCTCCAAAATGGACCGGAAGACTGCAGAGGGCATTTTGCGGGAGTTTTCCCTTGATAACTCCGCAATTGTCATCAGGCAGGACATTACAGCAGACGAGCTTATTGATGCCATTCAGGGAAATTGCGTTTATGTTCCTTCGCTCATTGTTGTCAATAAGTGCGATGCTGCAGGAAGGCAGCAGCTCAGCGTTGTCAGGAAGGTTTATCCTGGCGCGCTTTTGATTTCTGCCATTAATGACAATCCTGAAAAGATTAAAAAGGCGATTTATGATGGCCTGAAGCTGATTAGAATTTATCTGAAGGAAGCTGGCAAAAAGGCGGATACTGAAATTCCGCTTATTGCCAGGGAAGGCAGCACTATTGCTGATGTTTGCGTCCGGCTTCACAAGGATTTTCTCAGGAAGTTTAAAAGCGCCAAAGTCTGGGGGCGCTCTGCCAGGTTTCCCGGCCAGTTGCTGCACGAAAAGCATGTTCTGCAGGACAAGGACGTTGTGCAGATAAATTTTAAGTAGCGCTGCAGTCGGCTTTGCCGGAAGGGCGGAGGGCAAATCAGAAAAAGCGCTTCATTATTGGGCGCGCTTGGGCAGCTCTTCTTCATAAGTTCGTATGTCGTCCAGGTTGTAGCCGGAGTATGTTACTGTTGTTGATATCTCGCCGCTTCTCTTTGCTGTCTTTTTACTGGATTTGTTTGTTTTTCTCCTGGTTCTCTTCGCTGTTTCGGCTGCAGCTCTTTTTGTTTTTTTAAAAGCTGTTTGCGGTGTTTTCAGCAGTATTCCGATATCTGTCAGCGTCAGTTCCTTGATTGACAGTTCGGCTGCTTTCCTGCATATGTCTTCGCAGTGCTGCAGCAGTCTTCGCGGATTTCCTGCCGCTCTTCCGTAAAGTTCGCGTATTACGTAGTCAGGCAGCAGCTTCAGGTTGCCGGTTCTTTTCCTCACGAGCTGCACTGCTTCATCAGGCGTCATGTACGGAATGGTTATTATGTTCCCGTTGAGAGACTTGTTGAGCTGGTCTGTCAGCTGCTTCTTTTTGTACTGCGTTCCGAAGAACACCACGGATTTGATGCGGCCGTCCTGCATGTAGTCTGTTATTTCCTGGGCGTCCTCCTGGCTGATGCTTTGGGCCTCGTCTATCATCATTATCATCTCGCGTGGCATTGTGCCGAAGAGTTTGCCTTTGAGCGTTGCGTTTTTTAGCAGCTCGCGGACTTCCAGGCATTCGTTTTTGATGCAGTTTGCATAGACAAGTTTGCGTTTGCCGCCAAATTTGGCTATGATGCTTTTCAGCAGCGTTGTTTTTCCCATGCCTAATGGAGCTTCTACAAACTGCGTCTCGCCGTTCCCTATTTTTTCTATTATGGGCTGACTCTGTATGCCGAAGATGTCGTTGTTGAGCGCAGCCGGCTTTATTGTAAATGGGTTTGTTGAGAATCCTAAGCTTTCATACCACGTTTCACTCATTTTTACCACTTAGATGCTTTTCGCTTACCTGCGCTGCGCCTTCGTCTGCTGCTTTCTGGCAGGCGCTGCTGCAGTTTTTGAGGAATTCTGCGGTGTCTTTTGATTTTGCGTGTATTTTTTTGATGATTTTTTCAGGCAAAAATTCAAGCGAGCCAACCCTGTTTTTGACAAGCTCAACAGCGTCTTTTGCTGTCAGCTGTTTGAGTTTTATTATTCTGCTGCCTATTCTGTCCTTAATGTTTTCCGGCAGCTCAATGCCGTTTCCCGAGAATACTATTGAGCGCAGGTAGTTGTTGTCGTAGTAGTATTTGGCCAGCTGGATGTCGCGTTTGCTCAGCGATTTGAAGTTGTCCAGCATCAGCACCATGCCTTTTGGCAGCAGGTTGAATACCTTGCCAATAATGCCGTACTTGTTTTGCATGAGTTTTTTTATGTCAACCTGGTCTTTTTCGCAGTCAAAGTATATTACTTTGCGCTCTCCCCTGAATTTGTCTACGGCTGCAAACACAAGGGTTGTTTTTCCTGTTCCTTTGCTTCCCTGAATCAGGACCATGTTGCCTGCCTCAATGTTGTAGATAAGTTCTTCTGCGGGCTGGTTGAGGTTGACCGCCTGCTGCACGAATGCTCCTTTGCCCGTGCCGAAAGGATCCTCAATGAATCCGTGTTCCTCATGCCAGTTCATTTTGCGCCTTTTCCCTGAATTCGTTGGCTTTTTCGTAATGCTTCAACGCTTCTTCTTCATTCCCTGATTCATGCAGCTCCACTGCTTTCCCATGCGCATTCCTTGCCCGCCGCATGTTGTTTGCAGCTGTGCTGCGCATCCTGAGATAAAGCATTATGGCAGCTATGAAGGCAAACAGCCCTATGGCTATTTGTGCCAGAATGTTTGAACGGACAATGCCCAGCACCTCTGCGAATCCGCTTACTGCTGTGCTGAGGTAGTCGGGCTGGGCGCCTGCTGATGCTGCGCTTGCCGCTGCCAATGGTATAGATGTCAAAAGCGCTTTCATTAACATCACTGTAAAAATATAGTGTCGGAAGCAGAATTGCCAATATATAAAGTTTTTAGTTTTGCAGCATGCTTTCTGCGATGCTTATTGTCTGGACAAGTAGTAAAAAAGTTACAGCACCGAAGCAAGATAGTCTTTTTTGTATTTATAGCCGTTTGCCTTCGCAAGCTTTTCAATCGCCCTGTCAAATCCGCTGCCGTACTGCGCAGCTATCTTTTTTCTGTATGCAAATTGCTTCGGCAGGCCAAGTTCGGCAGCCGCTTCCCTTAATATGATTTTCTTGCCATTGCCGTTAATTTTGTATTTGCCGGGAATTTTCATGGCTGCAGTTATCAGTTCCGGGTCAAGGAACGGGACCAAAAAAACAGCTTTCGCTGCTGCTGCTACTTTGCTGTCCCTTAGCAAATCCCTGCTCCACATCTGCTTTAGGCCGCGCCAGCACTCTTTGTTTACGTCAGCGGTTTCATGGCGCCTGTATCCTGCGAATATTTCTTCGCTGCCGAGCCCGCCGAAAAAAGCGTTAATGCCGTCTTTTCCGGCTAAGTCTATTGCTGCTATCTCAACTGCTGCCACTCCTGCGTTCACAACATTTGGCTCTCCTGTTATTTTGACGGCTTTTTTGATGAGCTTTTCCGCTTCCGGCAAGGTAAATGTTTTGCACCGCAGCTTGAAATTCAGCTTTTTCGCAGCTTTCTTTGCTTCTGCCACGTCTTTGGAGTTTTCCATGCCCACGCTGTAGCAGATGAATTTTGCCTTAAGCTGCTTCGCAAGCAGCGCAATCGTGCTGCTGTCCACTCCGCCGGAAAACATTATTCCAAATTTTTTGTTTGGAATGCGTTTTTCAACTGCTTCTGATATTTTTTCTTTTAAAGTTTCTTTTAATTGCCTTTTGCTGGCTTTAAAATCAGCGGCAGCGGAAAGCGATGCAATGTGCTTTTCCCAGCTGCGCCTGCTGACCAGTTTCCCGCCTTTTGTTATTTTAGCCAGTTCTGCCATGAATTGGCTGTCATCAGGAAATATTTAAATATGAGCATTCAACTCACTGAGCTATGGCAAAGTCGAAAAAAGCGCCTGCTGGGGGCGATGAGGAGAAGATTGGCTTCCATAAGGGCTCGCTTTCGGTTTTGGCAAAGGAGCGGCAGGAGATGCAGCGCATTCTCGCCATTGTTGAGCAGCTAATGCAGATGCATTTAACTGAGCTTAAGGATTTGGGCGTTGACCTCTCTCAGGAAGTTGAGAAAGCAAAAGCTCAGCCTGCCAAGAAGCCGCCGATTGATGAGTTGCTTTAATTTACCGCTTCGCTGAGGCAGGGCTATGGACAAAATAGCAGAAAGTTATTCATTTCCAGTCTTCGGCCACAAAAACATTTTAGCCACGCACAAAAACACCATTGAATTCACAAAGGACCGCAGCTTAACGGCAAACGGCGACTGCATTCTCGGCATAAAGGCGGATTTTGATTTGTATAAGTTACGGCAATTCTTGTCAGCAGATAAAGTAAGAATAATAATAGCTGTTGACAGCATTTCTGAAACTATTACCGCGACACCCAACAAAAACTTTGACGACAACAAAGAGATGGTGATAAGAGTCGGCGATTTCACGTCTGAAAGAACCTTTGCAGTAAGGGCAGACAAAGCTGCCAAACACCTCAGCAGGGATTTGGTGAATCTGCTGAGAAAAGGAAGGCAGGCGGCTGTAACCCTATCAGGTATATAGCAGTATATAGCAAAACTTTTAAACACATCATGGACAGTTATATAAATTATATAAAACTGGAGTGGTTGGAATGGGTGCAGATGACTTGATTGAAGCACATGAAGAAACTGTAAGCGCTCTTGTTAAAGAAACTGCAAGCGCTCTTGTTAATCTGTGTGTTGAGCAGGGCGGTAAAATGAGGGAGTCGCTTGGCGATGATGGGGCGTATGGTGCTGTATGCGGCGTTCACCAAAATTACGGCGTTCCTGTTATTACCTGCAAGTACGCTGTTGAAAGTACCAGAGAAGTGGGTGATGTAGGAATTAATGGCTTTCCTGTAAGGACAACAGTGCCTGGTTTTGAAAGTGCAGTTTACTGTTCATTTAAAGGGGAAAGCGTAAGCTCTGGTAATGGAAAACCGCTGTTAGATTTAAAGGGGAGAGAGTCAATAGAGCATATTATGGAAAGATTTAGGGGAAGGTAAAGCCTGTAACTCAGCCATTGGATAACCTCCTCGCTTTCGGCACAAAGTTAAGCAGTTTTCCTTCTTTTATTCTTCCGCAGCCGAAGAAATCGTTGTTGTGCTTGATTATTGCGAAGTTTTTGTTTTCGTGGCTGCTGTTGCTGCCATCATTATTTATTTCGCTGCTGCTGTCTTTAAGTTTTCCATCATCTTTTATTCCATTATTTTCTTTTTTGGCAGCATTAATAATCTTATCGGCAGCGGCAGCAGCGATTAGCTCAATGTCTTCTCCTTTCAGCCACTGCTTTATTTGTTCGTCGTTTAATTCAGCAACGTTTTTTGCTGCTTTTGGCCCGATAATTTGGCTGCCTTCTATGCTTAATCGCAGCGCATTGTGCCGCAGCTCTGCAAAATAAAGGCCGAGAGTGTTGATGTTCAGCTTCCGCAAATCAATTGCGCCGATGTCTTTTGTAATCAGGAAAACATCGTTGTCTTTTTGCAGGAATCCTGATTCTATTGCATCTGTATAGCCCCACTGCTCCTGAAGCATCCGGGCTATTTCCTTTATTCGTTTGCTGTTCAGAACTTCCGCGTTTGCTATTATCATATGCCCCACAGCGGATTCTGTTTTCTCATTATCGCGCCGATTTCCCGCAGCGCTTCTTTTTCATCGTCTGTCAGGTATTGCTTTAGCTCCTTCATTTTCCGGTAATCCTGATCAGAAACAGCCGTATAGAGTATATCGCCTTCGTTTAGCTGCCTTCCTATGGTTACGCGTTCGTATTCAACTGCTACCTGCTTGCCTTTTCTTGCTTCTGTTATGCTCTCCTTTTCTTCCTGAATTTGCTTGACAGCTGTAATGGCTTTGCCGTCTTTCATTATTTCAGCGCCTGCCTGCAGCGTCCCTGCAAGCACTTCTGTTCCCACAATTGCAGGGTTGCTCTGCCTGAAAACATATCCTTTCATCAGCATGATTTTTGCCGGCTTCGTTATTTTCTTTATTGCCCTGCTCTCAAGCTTCTTCCGCTCTTTTGCCTGCCATTCCTGCAGTCTTTCGATCAGCGTGTAAATTATGTCGCCTGTTATTATCTGCACGCCCACAGTGGTTATTGACGGCATGCTTACGTTGAAGCCGAGGATTGCTGCATCCAGCTTTTCTGACGCTGCTGCATCGCTTACGTCCTTGCTTGTTATGCCGCCTATGGTTGCTTTCTTTACTTTTATGCCGCCTTCTTTCAGCAGCGTTGTCAGCGCTTCCAGGCTGCCTAAGGTATCTGCTTTCGCGACTATGCCTGTGTCGTCAAGCTTGATTGAGATGTCTGCTATTTCTTTTTGCACTGTTTTTTTGGCTTCCTCCAGATTATCCTTCACTCCAAGGAGAGGCATTCCTGCTGCTGCTTCATCTATGCCCAGGGCAGAAATTTTAACGCCGGTGGCAGCGACTGCTCTGCTGACCTGCCTGAACTTGCCGCTCTTGAGCTCTGACAGCGGCTTCGGCTCAAGCAGCGCTTTCACTTTTGTTGCAATTGGCGAATGCAGCCCGGCTATGACTATCAGGTCTCCTTTTTTCAGGATGCCGTCATAGATTATTACGTCCAGCGTTATGCCCAGCCCTTTTTCCTGCTTGACTTCAAGTATAGTCCCTCTGGCAGCTGCGTCCTCGCTGTACTCCAGGCGCCTGCCCAAAAATTTTTGTGATAATCCGGCGGTCATCACAAGCAGCTCAGGCACTCCTTCGCCTGTCTTTGCTGAGCACGGAATGACTGCTATTGATTTTGTGTAATCGTCTACGCGGTCATACCTGTCTGAGTTCAATCCGCGTTCAGAAAGCTTGGTAACAATGCCATAAACCAAAGTGTCGAGCTTGTCCTGCACTTCCTTTCGCTGCTGGGAAATGTTCTCAAGCAGGTTATTGCTGAGCTTTCGCCACCCGCTGATGTTGTCAATCTTGTTTGCAGCAACCAAAAAAGGGGTTTTGAATTTCTTCAGAATCTCAATGGCTTCCAGCGTCTGCGCCTGAAGCCCTGCATTGACGTCAACTACGAGTATTGCCAAATCTGCAAGCGTGCCTCCCCTTTTTCTTAAGCTGACAAACGCTGCATGCCCGGGCGTGTCTATCATAAGCAGCCCTGGAATCTTCAGCTCTATCTTAAGCTGCTGCAGCAGCTCGCTGCACAATTCGTGAATGGTCGCGGCAGGCACCAGTGAAGCGCCGATTGACTGCGTTATCTGCCCCGGCTCTGACTTCACGACGGCAGTTTTTCTGATAAAGTCCTGCAGCGTAGTCTTTCCCGAATCCACATGCCCCAGAAAGGCAATGATTGGAGTTCTTATCATGACAAAAAGAAGCCGATAGGGGCTTTTAAACTTTGCTCCTGCTCGGTAATGTCAAGTTGTGTGTCCTGCAATCCTGAGCTTGCCGATGCCTGCTTGGCTGATTTTTTTCTCCCCCCTTATTGTTTAAGGGGGGGAGAAAAAAATCAGGGAAGGATGCGACGGTTTTGCCACTTAACTTGAAATTACCCTCCTGCTCCTAAAGCTGTTCCGGAAATTCTTCTTTCGTATAGCCAGCTTGCCGGATAATTGCCAGTAATGTGCCTTTTGCTATTTCTTTGTGATTAGGGACTGTAAGTCTTCTGTGTGGCGGATTTTTCATCCCCCCTTAATTTTCGGGGGAGATTAAAGGCAGCAGCGCTTAAGGGGAATTACGCAGGGCCAACAGGGCATGTTATTCACTTAATCAGCCTGACTGCCTTCAGGTAAGGCATTATCTTGTTCCTTATGACCGGACTGAGCCGGTAAGGGTCGTTCTTTGCTCCAAACCATACAATCCTTTTGACTTCGTTGCAGGGCTTCGGCTTTGTTTTCAGCTCGCCAAGATAAAGGTAAACAGTGATTATGCTCTCGTTGTCTGCTGCTATGTCCTCAAACCTGCCGAGCGGTTTAAGCGTCGCAGTGCTTATTTCTGCATTCAGCTCCTCTTTGATTTCCCGCTTCAGGCATTGCAGGTAATTCTCGCCCTTAATTGGCTTACCGCCCGGAAGCAGCAGGAGTTTTTGCTTTTTCTCCACATTAAGAAGTATTTTGTTGTTTTTTATGACGAGCAAAGCGTGCTTCATTATTCGCTTCATGCATTAGCTGCTAATTCGGGTGTTTAAGAAGTTTTCTGATTGGTGCGGGAATCTCAGTTCGCGCCGATACGCTGCCACTTTCCTCTTTTTCGCTCCCTGTAAATTTCAGGGGGATGGAAAAAGAGGAAGCGCAGCGTACGCGGCATTGTCAAAAGCGGTTATTAGCGTCCAAAACTATTTAAACCTCACCCTGCTGTTTTCCTGCAATGCAAAAAACTATTACAGAAGGCAAAGCCCGCATTAAGATTAGCGAAGGCAAAATCAGCAGGAAGCTTCCTGTTTTTTACAACCCTGGCATGAAGCTTAACCGCGACATCAGTGTTTTGCTGCTTAAGTCAGTCAAAAATACTGGCATGAGAATCGCTGATCCATTGGCTGCTTCCGGCATCAGGGGCATAAGGATGCTGCTGGAAATGAATAAGTCAAAAATTAGGAAAGTTTTCATTAACGACGCTTCAGCCGCTGCCGCCGATAATATCAAAAAAAATTTGCAGCTTAATAAATTAAGTAAAAATAAAAAAATAAAAGTGGCGAATGAGGATGCCAGCGTCTTTTTGCTGAAGAACAGGCCGTTTGACTACGTTGACATTGACCCTTTCGGCACCCCCGTCAGCTTTCTGGATGCTGCAATCAAGAGTCTGCGCAATGGCGGAATTCTTGCGGTTACTGCCACTGACACCGCTGCTTTGGCTGGAAGCGCTCCGGAAGCGTGCTTAAGAAAGTACTGGGCTTTTCCGCTCAGGAATTATTTAATGCACGAATTCGGGCTGCGGATACTGATAAGGCGGATTCAGCTGGCTGCTACTGCCAGTGAAAGGGCGCTGACGCCTGTTTACAGCTATTCACTGCTTCATTACATGAGGGTGTTTCTTAGGGTAAGCGGCAAAAAGAGGGACATCAGTAAAGTTCTGAAGCAGCACAGCTGCGTTTCCTTCTGCAGCAATTGTTTCTCTGCAGATGTTGTCGCTGATATCAGCAAAAAAAATGTTTGCAGCGCCTGCAAAAATGATAAAGTGTCAGTTGCCGGCCCTGTGTGGACTGGCAGATTGTTTGATCCCAAAATCGCTGCTGCCGTTTATAAGAATAACAGCGATGATAAAAACAGCAGTTTCCTTAAAACAGTTGCCGCAGAATCCAAAATTGATTGCATCGGCTTCTACGACACCCATGTCATCAGCAAAAAGCTGAAAATGCATCCGCCTAAGCTGGAAACGATTATCGCAGAATTGCGGAAAAAGCATAAAGCGTCAAGAACCCATTTCAGCGGGAGCGGCATAAGGACAGATGCGAAAGCTGCCGAAATGATTGGACTTTTAAGGCTTTTAAAAAATTGAGCTGTTAAGTCTTTCGGATATAAAAAAACTAAAGCAATATTTCGGCATCCTGCATCATTATAAATAATTCGTCTTGTTGAAGTTCTTGCCTTACCATCTCTTTAAATGCAGTTATCCACTTTTTATTATTAAAAGTGTCCTCAACAAACAGTTCTATCACCTGCATAGGTTCGCTGTAATTTCTGCTTTTGCTATCAGTCCAGACTCCTGAGATAACAGGTAGTTTTGCAAAGGGATTAAAGGAATAAGCACCAAATTTTTCACGTATTCTTTCTGTTATAGAATGGATTTTTTGTATCGGGATAGGTTTACCGCTGTTGTCATTTTTTGGTAAAAATATTTTGTAGATTTTCATGTTTCATTCTGTACTGTCCGGTCATCAACACCATCAATTACTCTTATTTCTATCCCAGAATTCCTGATTTTCTTTATAGTTTTTTCAACATTTTCGTCTATTCTAAAACGTGTTTGAGATAATTGTGTAAAACTGCCGTTATTCACTAATATTTCAAAAACATTTTCCACATCATTTTCGTTAACTTCTATTATTTTCATTTTTAACGCCTCTCCAATATATTCATTTCAAACCTATTTAATTCTTTCCGTTTTTTAATAGATTCACTTTTCAAGAAGTGACGCCCCTCGTTTGTCAACCTTCTGAAAGGGTTTTTATTGAAATTTCAGAGATACCGCTACCTCGATTCCATATCCTGCAGACCTTACAGCTCAAACCTCATCACTGCTCAAAGCAGTAGATTCTGCTGGGGAAGTTGCACGGCGGCGCCCCGAATGCTGTCCATTCAGATGTGGTTTTGTCTGCTGCGCCGTATCTGCCCCTCGTGGCATCTGTTCCGTCCCATGCTCCTGTGCTCCACGAGCTGCAGGTTGCAAAAGCAACTGTGCCTGCTGCTGTTGTGCCTGTCCAGGATGTGCCGCTTCCCACGCTCTGGATGTTTTCATCGTACATGACAGAATTATCAAGGTAGTCCGGGTCCTGGGCTGTTATGTCGCTGCGGCTGTTTGCTATGACAGTGCTGCTGTCCATTCTCCTGTATTCCTGGTCGTAAATCCTGTCAATTGCATTTGCTGTGCTGGCTGAAAGCCACGCTGTCCATGCGCTGCTGCCAAGCCCTGCGGCATTTGCCTTGTTCAGGCAGATGTAGTCGCCTGCTTCCAGGCCGTTGCTGCCTCCGTATCCGAGGCTTGCTGCTGCAGCCACTAAATTTCCGTTAAACGTGTCGGCAGTTGCAAATATTCTGCCGTAAGCATGGTAGTTAAAGCTGCTTAAATCTGACTTGCCGTCCGGATTTATGACTTCAACGTTCACTGGTCCTGTGCCTGCCGGAGCAATCACATTTAGCTGGCTGCTGCTGACAAATGTTACATCGTCTGGATTTGCAGCGGTGCTGCCGAATTTTACAGCTGGCTTGTCTATAAAGTCCGTGCCGCTGATTGTTACTGTAACTCCTCCGCTGTCCGGTATGCTTGACGGAGTTATGCTGGTGATGCTCGGCGGCGGCAGGATGAACTCAAATGTGAGCAGCTGTTCAAAGCAGTATAAGCGGTGTGTTTGCTCGCACGAGCCGAATCCGTACTGCGTCCATTTCAGGTCAGTCTTGCTGAAGTCTCCTATTAGCGGAGGGATTGCAGCGCTGCTGTCTGTCCACTCATTGCACTTGTTGGTTAAGTCAGCGGTTCCGTCTGAATTGGTGCTTGTCCAGGCGAATGGGGTTGCGTCGGTCTGCTGCTGGCCGTTTTCGTTGTAATTGATTGCTGTTTGCAGCGTGCTGTCAGTTAAGTCATTTGTGCCTGCTGCTATCGGCTGCTGCGTTCCGTGCAGGTAATAAACAGCGTCTTTAACGCGGTTTTTGGCTGCAAGCGTGCTGTCTGAGAGCCATGCTTTCCATTCGCCTTTGAGTTGCGGAAGCGCTGCGTCTGCGTGCTGCTGACATATTAAGTCTCCTGCTGCAGCTCCGCTGCCGGTAAAGGCAGGGTCCAGGAGCTGCGCTTCAGCTGCCAAGTCCCCGCTGTACTCCAGCGATGTCAGGAATACTTTTCTCTGGCTTGCTTTGTTGCTTACTCCGTTGGGGTTTATTATTTCTACAGCGAGCTTGCCGTTGTTCAGGTATAGCGGCGCAGTTACTGTCAGCTGCGTGCTGCTGACAAAGGTTACGTCAGCCGGATCAACTATCAGCGTTCCGAACTTTACAGATGGCTTGTCCACGAAGCCGCTGCCTGTTATCGTTACAGATGTCCCGCTCTCCCCGCTTTTTGGGCTGATGGCTGTAACAGCAGGCGCTGCTGCGTATGTGTACGCTGCTGCCAATGTTGCGTAGCCGCTGTCCGCGTTTTGCATGAAGATGTCTTTTGTTCCGGTGCCTGCCGGCATTACAGCAATTAGTGATGTGGCTGTTATTGATGTTGGGTCAACGTAAGCGCTTACTCCGCCTATTTTTACAGTTACTCCCGGCTTAAAGTTTGTTCCTGTAATGGCAACTGCGGTTCCGCCGTTTACATTGCCTGTGTTTGGATTTATGCTTGTTATTGTTGGCCTGCTTATTGTGCTGCCGCGCTCAAAGCAGTAAATCCTGTGGATGGCTGTGCATGCGTCATTTGATGTTTCTGTCCAGCCGCTGAATGAGGTTGTTGTAGTTCCAATCAGTCCGTTTGCAGCTGTTGATGTCCAGCCGGCGCAGTGGTTTGCTGATTTCAGCCCTGAAGCAAGCGTTCCTGTCCAGGTGTTTCCGAATGCATAATTTATGTTTTCGTCAACAGAAATGTCGTAGTTTATGCTGCCGTCTGTCAGGTCTGCAAGGCTGTTTGCAACTATGAGTTTGCCTCCCATCAGCTGGTAAGGGGTGTCCTGCACTCTTTCCTTTGCATTCACGGTGCTGTCTGAGAGCCACGCTGCCCATCTTCCTCCCAGCGCTGCTATGTCTGCTGCGTTCTGGCAGATGAAATCTCCTGCTGCAGGCCCGTTGCTGTTAAAGCTTGGGTCAATTTCCTGCACTAACCTTATTAAATCTGAGTTGTAAAACGCTGAGGTTGCAAACACCCTTGCTGCGGTGTAAGTGTAGCCGTCTGTGAGCGTTGCGCTGCCTGTATCAGCGTTTGTTACTGTCACGTCTTCCGCTCCTTTTGTTCCTGCTGGCGTAGTTGCGATTAATGACAGCCCGTCTCCTGCCACGCTCACGGCTGTTGCAAAGCTGCTGCCGATTTTTACTGTCGCGCCTTCTGCAAAGTTGTTGCCGTTTATTGTTATCAGGGTTCCGCCGCTCTGGGGCCCTGATGAGGGTATTACCTGGGTTATGGCTGGGCCTTCTATGTATGTGTAGCCGCCTGCAATGGTATGCGTGTTTCCGTCGCCGTTGGTTACTGCTAAGTCCACTGTTCCTGTTCCTGCGGGCACTGTTACAGTTATGCTTGCTGTGCTGTACTGGGTGACCGCAGCAGGCGAGCCGCCGAATGTTACTGCAGGCGTGCCTACAAAGTTTGCGCCCTTTATTGTTATGCTGCCTCCACCGCCGACATACCCCTGATTAGGGCTTATTGCTGTCACGGTTGGCTTGTACTTTATTTGTATGTCGCGTTCAAAGCAGTACAGGGAATATGCATTGCTGCAGTCAGCAGTGTGGTCATCAGTCCACTGCGCTGATGAGTCGCGTGTGCTGCCGCTGCGGCCGAGGCCGCTGCTTGATGTCCAGCTGTTGCATGTGTCTGGCAGCGCAGTGCCTGACCACGACGTCCCTGTCCATACGTATGGCGGCACAGTATAAGAGACCATTTCGTCCACATTGAAGCTCGTCCAAATGAGTCCGGAAGGGCTAGTGAGGCCATCCTTGTTATTTGCAAGCAGATTAAAATCAGTCTTCACATACACCCTGTCATGCACCCTGTCTTTTGCGTCCTGGTTAATGTCTGAAAGCCAAGCTGCCCAGTCTCCTCCAAGCCCTGCGCTTGCTGCTGCTGCTTTGCATTTCTGGTCTGCGCCGTACAGCCCATTAAGCGCTCCTGTTCCTGTCTTTGAGTGTGCAAACGCCCTGCCAACTGTGGCATAGTAGCCGTAGCCGGCTGGCAGGACTCCGGTGCCTCCGTCAGGATTGATGACAGCGACGTCTGCAATGCCTTCGCCTGCAGGCGCATTTGCTGTGATGGTGCTGCTGTCCACAAGCACGATGTTTGTGGCGTCTGAATTTCCTATTAAGACCCTTGGTGTGGCGACAAATTTGCTTCCGGTGATTGTTATGTCCATTCCGCCTACACTATAGCCCTCGTTTGGGGTAATGGCTGTTATTACAGGCAGGGGGTTGAATGTGAATGGAAACGCTGCGTAGCCGCTGTCAGGGTTTTTGACTACTGCTGATGCTGTTCCAGTGCCTGCGGGCGTGGCTGCAGTGATTGTAGTGCTGTCCGCAACCGCAACATTTGAAGCAGGCGCGCCTCCGATAATTACCTGCGCAGCGCTGTCAAAGCCGGTTCCTGTTATTGTTATGGCAGTGCCGCCTGCCTCAGCCCCGGATGGGGGGCTGATGTCTGTTATCTCCGGCGTTCCAATGCTTTTCCTGCGCTCAAAGCAGTAGAGGTGCAGGACTGAGGTGCAGTGAGGCGGCCCTGACGTGTGCTCTGTCCACCTGTAATCCGTAAATGACGAGCCGAACACCACTGGATTTGCGCTGGCTCCGTCAGTCCAGTCGCCGCAGTAATTCCCGCTTTTTAAGCCGTCCTGCTTTGTGGCAGTCCAAACCCACGAGTTTGCCTGTGTTGCGCCGCTTTCAGTGAAGTCTATTGGGCTGTCCAGGTTCTGGGGGTCTGCTGTGAGCAAATCGTTTTTGCTGTTGGCAACTATAACTCCGTTAATCTTTGCATATTCCAAATCTTCAACGCGCTCCTTTGCATCCACATTGCTGTCAGAGAGCCACGCTGCCCATCTTCCTCCCAGCCCTGCTATGTCTGCGAGGTTCTGGCAGACAGCATCTGCTGCTGCCAGCCCGTTGTTTCCGGTGTATGGATTCGGCAGCAGGCCTGCAGCTGCTACCATGTCTGCTGAAAGCTGGGTTTGTGTTATGAAGGCGCGCGCAGTGTAGTAAGTGTAGCCGTTCGGCAGCACATTAACACCGCCGTCAGGGTTTGTTACCTTTACATCCAGCGTTCCTGCTCCGATTGGGCTTGCAGGAGTTACAGCAGTTATTGTGCTGCTGTCCACTGCCGCTACGTTGGTTGCTTCTGCTGTTCCAAAATGCACGGCAGGTGCAGTGGAGAAGCCGCTGCCGCTGATTGTTACTTCAACCCCGCCTTCCTTTATGCCTTCAGGCAGCGTTATTGAAGTTATTCTTGGCGTGCTTATGTGGGTGTTTCGCTCAAAGCAGTATATTGATAATTGGGAATTGCATGGTTCGGTGCCTATGTCAGTCCACTCCATGGTTTCCACCCAGCTGAGCCCGTATGCGCCGGTGGCTGATGTTGTGCTCCAGCTGCTGCACAGCGCTGGCTTTGCAATTCCTTTCGGGTCTGTTCCTGTCCACACAGGAGTGCCTGCTCCAGCTGAGTCTTCTGTCAGGAGTATGGGGTTTTGCAGCGGCACAGACTCTGTATTCAGCAGCGCTGCCTTGCTGGCTGCAACAGGCGCTCCATCCACCCTATTGTATTTTATGTCAACCACCCTGTTCTTTGCATCAACAATATCGTTGCTAAGCCACGCTGCCCAAATGCCTGTTCCGCCTAATCCTGCGTTTATCGCTGCTTTTCTGCACATGTAGTCGCCTGCTCCCAGTCCGTCTCCCTGGAAGAGCTGATACTCTGCCAGCACTTCGCTGATTAAGTCGCCTGTAAAGGTGTCTGACGTGACAAATACTCTGGGCGTGTAGTAAGTGAAGCTGCTCACCCCTTTTTGCCCGTCAGGATTTGTCGCTTCAACAGCCACTGTTCCGGTTCCGGGCGGCGCAGTTGCGTAGACTGTGGTGCTGTCCTGAAATACTATGTCTGCTGCATTGATTCCGCCGAATTTTATTGTTACCGGGTCAGCAAAGTTGCGTCCGGTTATGGTTACAGGCGTTGCCACTGTTTCAAAGCCGCTGCTTGGGGATATTTTAACTATGGTTGGCCCCGGATTGTACGTAAAGCCGTTGCTTAATTTGCCTGTCTGCCCGTCAGGATTTGTCACCAAAACAGGCATGCTGCCCTGATGCCCTGCAGCGGTTGTTGCGCCTATTGCATTCGGGCTTGTTACAGCCGCATCGGTTGCTGCAACGCCGTAAGTTGTATACCACACATCCCTTAACTTGGGGAAGGCGAAGCCGTTTATAACCCAGAGCTTGTTGTCAAAAGCTGCTGATGCGTGCCCAATGCGCTTGGGCCACGCTGCAGTATTCGCTGCTTCCGCCCAGTTTGTGCCGTCTTCGCTGTACCACACATCGCTTTCCCAGCCATCGGTGCTGAATCCTGCTGTAACCCATAATTTGCTGTCAAATACAGCAGCAGTGTGCGCGAACCGCGCAGCCCACGCAGCATCTTTTTCTTTTGTCCACGCAATGCCGTCAGAGCTGCTGTAAACATCCTTTAATGAATTGCCGTTGTTGTCCTGTCCGCCGAGTATCCACATCTTTCCGGCAAATGCTGCTGCAGGCGCATGCCTTCCCTTCCATTGCGCTGCTGCAGTTTCCTGCTTCCATGTTATGCCGTCAGCGCTGCTCCACACGTCGTTCAGCCGCTGGCTGTTCTGGTCTATTCCGCCCATAACCCACATCTTTCCGCCAAATGTTACGGCTGCATGCCCATACCTTTTCTTCCATTGCGCTGTTGCAGTTTCCTGCTGCCACGTTATGCCGTCAGCGCTGCTCCACACGTCATTCAGCAGCAGGTTATTGGTCCTTCCGCCCATAACCCATATTTTGTTGTTGTGAACCACAGCTGCAGGAAAATCCCTGCCCTGCCATTGGGCTGCTGCAGTTTCCTTCTGCCACGTTTTCCCGTCGGTTGAGCTCCATACGTCGCTGGCAAAGTATCCTATGTGCCCGCCGAGTATCCACAGTTTTGCGTTGTAAACTGCTATGCCGGGGAATGAGCGCTTGGCAAGCTCAGGTATTGTTACTGATTCGCTCCATGACTCTCCAAGCTGCCCTATTTTTACGGTTGCTCCTGTTACAAAGTTGTCTCCGGTTATTGATATGTCAGTGCCGCCGCTTGCCTGCCCGTTGTCTGGAATCACAGTGGTTACGCTCGGCGGATAAGTGTACGTAAATCCGTCAATGAGCGTCGCTGAGCCGCCGTCGCCGTTGGTTACTGCTACGTCAACAAGCCCTGGTGTTGCAGCGCCTGTGACTGCCTGCAGCGTATTGGCATCCTGAACAACCACGTTGGTTGCCTGTCCTGTTCCTATCATTACCTGCGGAGCAGGGCTTGCCAGGAACTCAGTTCCTGTTATCGTTACAGAAGTTCCGCCGTTGCTTGGGCCTATGTTCGGGTTTATTCCTGTTACTGTCGGCGTTGTCCCAATATACCTGAACGCTGCCCTTGAGTTCTGGAAGCAGTAAAGCCGTCTTGCAGTATCGCATGTTCCTGCTGCGCTGTTTGTCCAGGATTCTGTTGTTGAAAGAATGCCGTACACTCCTGAATAGGATGCTGTGCTGTCTATCCAGTCGTTGCAGTTGTTTGAATTTGCGGTTCCGCTGCCTTCTGTTGCTGTGAATGCATTTATTGTTCCAAGCGCGATTTCGCCGTTGGCATGATAATCTATTTCGCTGCTGATTGCGCCGTCAGTAAGGTCGTTGAGATTGTCAGCTACTTTGGTTGTAGCAGCGTCCATTTTGTGGTATGGCCTGCTGCTGATTCTGTCCTTTGCGCTAACAAAGCTGTCTGACAGCCACGCTGCCCACCTGCCGCCTATGTTTTCTGCACCTGCTTCATTCTGGCAGATTAAGCTGCCTGCTGCCAGGCCGTTTCCGGCAAACTGCGGGTCTATTGCTTTGGCAGCTGTCACCAAATCGCCTGAATATTGCTGTGAAGTTATGAACACGGCTGCTGCGGCTTCCATTGATGAGCCGCCGTCAGGGTTTATTACTTCTATGTCCTGAAGCCCGGCAGGCCCTTGCGGCGTGGTTGCTGTGATGGTGTTGCCGCTGACTGTTACGCCTGCTGCCGGATTTCCCCCTACCTTTACCTGCGCTCCAGCCATGAAATCCTCGCCGGTTATTGTTATTGATGTGCCGCCTGCGCTTGTGCCTTCAACAGGAGCAGCAGGGTCTCCTGTAATCTCAACATCGTCAATTCTCGGAGCGGTTACATACGTATACCCACCTGCTGCTGTGCCTGAGCCGCCGTCTGTGTTGGTGACGGTTATGTCAACCGCTCCTAATGCGCCGCCAACTGACGGCGGCGCTGTTGCAGTTATGGTGTTGCCGCTGAGAGATGCTGCTGCTTCCTGCGTTCCAAACTTAACAGCTATTCCTGCCAGGAAGTCTTCGCCTGTTATGCTCACTTCTGTTCCGCCCAGCCGTGTGCCGATTGCCGGCGTTATTGTGTCAATTTCCGGTATGAGGCAGGTGCTGTCCGGCTTGCATGTCAGGCCGCCGGGGCATCCGCACTGGATGCAGTGCTCTATAAGGATGCCGTTGAAGCAGTAATTCGGAGCTGTTGAGCAGCTGTCATGCGGCGTGTCGTCAATGCATTGCTGTGAGCTGGCCATGTTTACGGTTACAAGCTTTCTTCCTCCTGCCAGAGAGACTGCCTCTACCCTTGCTCTCTTGGTTCCTTTGCTCAGGTAACCCTCAAAGTTGCCCTGGATGGTTACATCTGTGGGGAATGTGAAATCCGAGATGCCGGATGAGCCGGCTGCTGATATTTTCAGAATGTGCACGCCGCTGTCTTCTTCCACGGTGATTGACTGCACCCTGTCAGGCAGCTCCAGCTGCAGCACTATCCTTGACGGCGGCCCAAGATAATATACTGTTTCTGCCGCGTTAATTATGTCATTCCCGAATTTTTCTATCTTGGATTTGTCAATTCCTTCCGATATTTCGCTCGCATAGTTGTAGAAGAGCACGGTTGTCGGAATTATTATTGCAGTCAGAACTGCCGTGATAATGAAATACTCCATCGCTGCCTGCCCTCTTTTTGGCATGATAATCTGCAGATTTTTTAGTATTTAAGGTTGTTGGTGGCTCTCGCCGATTGCCGCTGGTGCGGTGCTGCTGCGCTATGTTTCCCTTTTCAATACAATACGCTGCTTTTTTTCCCCTTAAACTTAAGGGGGAGGGAAAAAGCAGTGCAAAGTAATTACGTTAGGGAAGAAAGCAGAGCGCAGCAGATGGAATGCAGTTGGATGCAATAAAAAGCAGGCAATGCTTACGGGCAGCTGCCGACGCCAAAGACCTGTTCGCACACCTGCTTGTCGTATTGGAACGTGAATCCGTTTTCCAGGATTGCCTGGCCGGTGTCAGCGTTGGTTATTATTACGTCCGCCTGGAATGTTGCCTGCTGTATTTGCTTTGATTTGGTTTCGTCTATCCACCTCGGCGTTGTTGCGTGTATCTGGGTGCTGCTGTAGTCATTTACCGTTCCTGATGCGGTTACTCCGTTGGGGTGCCTGAACTTTACCGTCGGGCTGCTGAATCCTGTGCCTGTTATGGTTACAGGCGTTGCCTCGTACAGGTAGCCGCCGCCCGGGCTTATGCTGCTGATTGCAGGCAGTATTATGTAGTTAAGTCCTTCAGCAAGCTTTGCATATCCTGAGTCAGGATTCCTTGCCACTACATCAACCTGTCCGCCTGCGTGCGGCGGCGTTATAGCAGTAAGCTTCGTGCTGCTGACAAATGTTACCGCAGCCGGATCAAGCTGCACGCCGCCAATCTTTACAGTTGGCTCGTTGACAAATCCTGTGCCTGTTATTGTGATTTCTTCACCGCCGCTCTGCTGGACGTTTGCAGGGTTGACAGCAGTTATGGTTGGCGTGCTTATGCTTTGGCTTCTTTCAGCGCAGTAGATGCGCTTGTCTGCTGAGCATGCTGCGTCTGCTGCATCAGTCCATGCAGGGTTTTCGTTGAAGCTGTATCCTGTTGTGCCTGTAAGCGCCAGTGAAGCCCAGTCGCCGCATACGGTTGTGTCTGCGCTGCCGGTGTGGAATGTTCCTGTCCACACAAAGTCTGTCGTTGGATTTCCTGTCTCGTCTATGTTTATCGGATTTTCCAGCGACACTGCTATGGTGTTCAGCAGCGCTGCTTTGCTTGCTGCGACAGGCGCTCCCGGAAGCTGCGTGTACTCTACGTCGAGAACGCGGTCTTTGGCATCTGCTTCGCTGTCTGACAGCCACGCTGCCCATCTGCTGCTGAGCTGTGCATTGTCTGCCAGTCCCTGGCATATTTTGTCAGCAGCTGCCAGCGGATTTGTTCCTGAGTATCCGAAGGCTGCTGCTTCTGTTATTAAGTCTCCGCTGAATGCCTGCGATGTTACGAATATGCGGTGCTTGTTGTATGTGAATGCTGCGGTGGCTGATTTGCCGTTTGGATTCGTTACTGTAAGGTCTACTGTCCCTGTTCCTGCCGGCACGACTGCTGTTATCTCAGTGCTGTCAACAAATGTTGCGGCTGCCGGCGTTCCTCCGAATGTTACCGCAGGCGTATCAGCAAAGCTGCTGCCCCTGATTGTTATGCTCTGCCCGCCCAGTTCAAGCGCTGTTGCAGGTATGGTCTGGGTTATGGAGGGTATTACTGCGTATGTAAATTCCTCACGATTTTCAATGCAGTACAGGTGCTTAAGCTTGTCGCAGCTGTCTGGATATGAGTCTGCTGCAGGATCAAAATTATATGTCCATTTTGCATTTGACTGGAAGTTGTTGCCGTAGAATGCGGCGTAGCTGCCGGTTCCTGACTGCCAGTTGTTGCAATGATATTTGGTTGGTAAGCCGTTTGGGTATGTTCCTGTCCACACCTGCCTTGCTGTAACAAATTGCTCGCCGTTGCGGTCTTCTATTATCGGCGATTTTAATGGGACGCTTTCAGCATTTAGCAGCTGCGCCTTGTTGCTGGCGATTAGTGTGCCGGAAGCCAGCATGTATTTGTCGTCGGCTATTCTGTTCTTGGCTGCGGTGCTGCTGCTTGAGAGCCATGCTGTCCATTTTCCTGAGCCCGCCTCGTTCCTGCACAGCAGGTCTGCTGCTTCCAGGCCTGTTCCGGTAAAGCCGGGGTCAATGAGCTGGGCTGCTGCGATAAGGTTTCCGTTGTAGCTGCTTTGGGTTGTGAATACCCGGGTTGGGTAGTCTGATGAGCTTGTGGTGCCGCCGTCAGGGTTTGTTAATTTTATAACAGCTTGCCCTTCAGGCCCTGCCGGCGTTGTTGCTGTTAATGATGATTGCCCTTCCCCGAAAAAGCCAACCACAACATTGGTTGCAAAGTTGTCGCCCACTTTTACTGTTATGGCTGGGTCAAAGCGGAGACCTGTTATTGTGATGGACGTTCCTCCTGTTGCCGGCCCTTCCAGCGCAGCTAAGGGGTCAGAGGTCAGGTATATGCTTGTTATGTGGGGGCTGAGCACATATGTAAATCCTGCTGCCATCGTGCCGAAGCCGCCGTCAGGGTTTGTTACGGTAACGTCCACTATGCTGCTGCCTGATGGCTTCTCAGGAACTACGACTGTAATTTCATTTTCCTCAATGCTTGTTACCGCAGCTGATGCGCTGCCGAATTTTACGGCAGCTCCAGGAAGAAAGTCAGTGCCTGTGATTGTTACTATTGTATCTTTTGAGCCGGTGAACGGAATTACTGAGCTTATTTTCGGGATTCTGCATGTGTTGTCTGACTTGCACAGTATTGGCGTTCCAGTTATTATTTCCTGGCAGCCGCACTGCAGGCAGTTTTCTATGAGCACGTTGTTGAAGCAGAGCCCGATTTGTTTCCCTGCTCCCGGATTTGTGGCTGTAGAGCACTGGTTCTGCGCTGTCCCGTCAGAGCAGGCAGCATCTTCCTTCAAATTCATAGTTACCAAGGATTTTCCTGCGATTACAGGCGCAGCAGCAAGGGTTATTTTCTTCAGCCCGGGGCTGAGCTGCGAAGGCAGGATGTCCCCTGCGAGAGGCACTTCTGTTGGAAAGGCAAATTCGTTCGTGACAGTCCCTGTGTCTGTTGTGATTTTAAGAACGTACAGCCCATCCTGCTCAGAAACGCTTATGCCGCTCACGTGCGGTGGCAGCTTCTCCTCAAACTTTATCCTTGTAGGCGGCCCTAAAGCGTAGACGCGCTCAGCGTTCTGAACCAGTTTGGTGCCAAATGCCTCTATCTGCGCCTGGTCTATCTTCTCAGAAGACTCTCCGGCATTCTGGTAAAAAACAAACACCGCAGGCAAAATCAAAGCAAGCCCCACCAGAACAATCAGCGCATACTCGGTGGATGCCTGCCCGGATTTCATAAAAGAGTAACGGGCAAGAGGCATATTTAAAGGTGTTGGTTTAAGGCTTTGCTGAATCTGCGGAACTTTAGCGTTATACGGTAAAGTGCAGTAGCAGCAAAAGCGCCTTGTTTTTTGTCGTAAAAGCAACCACTGCTGCTGCGGAAACTACTGATAAAACAAAGACCCGAAAAACTTAACAGCGGTTTAAAATAAGTTAGAAAAAAGAAGTAAAAAAGAAAAAATTACTCAGCTGTTGCTGAGTTTAGCCCTGTACTGTGGTTACTACTTCGCCAACCATTTGGTTGGTTATTGTAGCTGCATCATCGTAGACATAACGTATTGATGCGGACAGTTTGGTTTTGTCTCCGGCTGTATTTGCTGCGAATTCACAGTTTGATGATAGATTACCGATTGTGTTCAAACTAACAGGCGTAACAGTATTTGCTGCCACACCAACCGGACCATAATATGTGCAGTCAGCTGTCAAAGCTGTTGATGAAAACGTAACATCGTATACTGTAATGTCCCTTGTTCCTACATTGTTGACTGCTAAGGTGATCGCATCATCACCAGCAGCATCAATCACCGCATTGGCCCCTCTGCAGTCAAATGGCAGCGTCAATGCGCATCTTTCAGGCACTAATGAGCTTGGGTTCAATACGCCGAAGTATGCAAGCGCACCGATAACAACCAGAACTACGAGTATGGCCCATCCATACGTCATTAAGAATTCCATTGCTGCCTGAGCTTTCTTGAACATTTAAACACCACCTTTTTTATTTTTTATTAATTAGTATTGCTTACAGTGATTTTGGTGAGGGTAGTATATAAACTTTTCGGTAATTTTTGGATACTGGTATAGACTATCATGCGTCATTTGTTTGAAACCTTAACCCTGCACGGCTGCTACGATTTCGCCGTTCATGGCGTTTATTATGCCTGGAGCATCGTTGTAATTGTATAGTATTTCAACCGCAATCTTGGCTTTCCTTCCGATGGCGTTGTTATTGAACTCGCAGTTGTCAGTAGCTACCGAGGCAATTGTTTCCTGATCAGTGGAGCCGGAATTGATGTTGTATGGCGTTGCTGGAATGTGTACGCAGTCTGCGCTTAGAAGGTCTGATGAGAAAGTTGCCTGTGTTACTGTCAAATCCCTTGTCCCGACATTGTAGACTGACAGCGCTATTATATCATCTGCTGCGCCGAATCCGGCATCAGTAGCTGACGCTGCCCGGCAGTCAAATGGTATGGTTAATGAGCACCTCTCAGGAACCAATGAACTCGGATTCAATACTCCAAAATATGCCAGCGCACCGATGACAATCAGAACAACCATTATAGCCCAGCCGTATGTCATTAAGAATTCCATTGCTGCCTGGGCTTTGCGGGACATTATCATTACCAAGCTGTTTTCTTAATTCACTACTATATATTGTTTTCTTTTTTTAGTTGAGGACAATATTTTCGCATATTCATTTTCCTCAGCTAAAGTTTGGAAGGCATGGCATTTCATATGCGTTGCTTATGTCTTCCATTATTTAAGACTGATTTAATTATGTTTATGCAGCAGAAAAATTTGCAAAAGAAAAATCAAAAAACTAAGCAGCAGCCCACTTTCTTGCTATGTCCATGGCTATCTGCTCGTCTTGTATGTGGCCGTAGGCCATGATTCTTGACTTTAGGTCTTCAATTAGCTCCATTTTTTCCTTCATTGTTACCACCCCGAATCCTGCCATTAGCGCAAGAAGATGTTTATATAGATTTCGGTGGTGGAAAGCATAGTTGCGTGCGGCTCGGCTTACCCTTCTCCTGTTTTCGCGAGCTTCCTTTTTGTCCCTCCCTCAACTTTGCGAAGCCAGGGGAAAAGAAAGCGCAAATAACAGATTGTGCTAAGGAACCGGGGAACATGCAGCTCTGCAGGCAGTAATATCCGCAACTGTGCTGTTATATTGCGGAGATTCGTTCAAGAATTTTCTGCTTTTTCAGCTTGTATTCTCTGGGATTTAGGTCCAGATACCCATAGTCTTGAAAACTGCCAACTATGGTTTTTAATCTGGCACGGAAATGGTCAAGCTTGTAGTTTTTGAGCAGCGATGAATAAAGTTTCCAGTTGATTGCTGTAAAGCACAGAAGGGCTGCTATGTCTATTCTGTCCTTTGTGCCCCTTACTGAATCCTTTCTGTCCAGTTCTGCGCCTTGTTTTAATATGAGCAGCGCTTCTGGAATGATTACGGACATTCCTTCCTTGCGTATGGAAAGCGATTTTAAATCCTCTACGGGCAGCGATAGCTTGGAGTAATGGGAAACGTAAATGTCAACGTCAATTTCATCAAATGCTATTTCATATTTGTTGAGCCGGTCATTCTTTTTCAGGTTGTGCCTCTGTTTCAGATATTCCAGGGCTTTAATGTCGGTCAGGGCAATGTCTATGTCCTTGCTCTTGTGCAGCTTTGTCCACATGTATGCCGCCCAGCCGCCTATCAGGATAAAGTCAAAGGGCTCCCTGGCTAAATCAGTCAGTATGTTCCAGCTTTTCTCAGTCAGCAAGCTATTCCAGAATTCTGCCAATTTTTGCCTCCAATGCGTTTAGAAAATCTTTGGCATACCACTGACGCAGATTCCACAAATCCACAAACAGGTTGGCTGTTGTAGCTGTTTTGCCGTATTTGTCTATGCTGCTGTCTTTTTTCAGCACAAACAGGTTGGGAGCATTGCTGTTTTGCGGCCATCTTTTCCTAATGCTGTCAGAGCCATAAACGTAAACTTCCGAGTAATCTGCAGGCACGTCTCTGTATTTAAACTTGTAGGCAGAAAATGCTGTAAAAACTGCGTCATCAGGCATCTGCTTTTCTATGCTTTTAACTGGCTCCGCAACTCTTGTTGAAAATATTATGTCCTTCTCAATGTTTCTTATGGACGCCCAGTAATAAAGGATTTTTTTTGGGTCTATTGCATCGAAACCCATTTTCCTGATTCTTACAGCGTTCATCCTGACCAATGGCTTCAACGCCAAATTTACTGTGCTCAGGGATATTTTCAGAGCCGCAGCTAAATACGACTGCGTAAGGTTTCTGTTTTTCTTTTCAATCGCACTGTACAGAATTTCCCTGTACACGAATTCAGCTTTTTTCATGTTTCGATAGAAAATAGTGTTATTTATAAAGCTTTCGATAATTCCCGAAAGCTATATAAACGTTCAGTAGCTTTTTCCGAAATACGCAGTCTGCCCCGGCTTTCCGCAGACAATGCATTTTCCTTGCTTCCCTGCGGTTATGCACAGTGATTTTGCTTCTGTTTCTTTGACCTTTTCTTCGCATTTTTTGCTGCCGCAGAAAATGGCTTTGCCTATTTTTTTGCCTTTCACTGCTTCCATTATGCCTTTAATGCCAGTTGCAACTGCTATGCTGCTGTTCAGGAATTTTTCGGATTTTTTCAGCAGCTGCTGTTGCATGTCTGCCAGTGTTTTTTCCGCTTCCCTGGCGATGCTGCTTATTTTGACTGCTTTCTTTTCCTTTGTATCGCGCCTCACAATTACCGCCTGATTTTTTGCCAAATCTTTCGGGCCGATTTCTATTCTTAAGGGAACGCCTTTCAGCTCCCATTCATTAAATTTGCGTCCGGGAGTGATTTCGTCCCTGTCATCCAATTTCGTTCTGCTGCTGCTAAGCTGTGTTTGCAATTTTTTGGCAGCTGCCAGTATTTCTTTGCTGCCTTTGTCAAATACAATCGGAACTATTACTATCTGCACAGGCGCAATGTTTGGCGGCAGAACCAGGCCGCGGTCATCGCCGTGAATCATTGCCATGATGCCTATCATTCTGGTGGTGATTGCATAAGTATTCTGCCACGCATATTCATGCTTTCCCTCCTCATTCAGGAACCTTATTCCAAACGCCTTCGCAAATCCCTGCCCGTCAAAATGCGCATCCGGGCCCTGCGCAGTTCTGCCGTTCGGCAGCAAAAACTCTATGCTGTAGCTTGCTTCTGCTCCTGCAAATTTTTCTGCCTCGCTTTTTTTGCCTGCTAATCCGCTGACAGCCAGATAATTCTCGGTTATTTCCTTCCACAAAGCCATTATGTCTTTGATCTCCTGCTCTGCCTCCTGCCTGGATGCAAAGGCAGAGTGCCCTTCGTTCCACAGAAATTCCCGCGTTCTTATAAGCGGCGTGGGGTGCCTGAACTCCCAGCGAACAACGTTGTTCCACTGGTTGTACTTGATTGGCAAATCTCTCCAGCTGCGTATCCATTTTGCATACGACTCGTACATTATTGTTTCTGATGTCGGCCTTACTGCCAAGCGTTCATCAAGCTTTGTGTCGCCGCCATGCGTTACCCATGCTACTTCAGGGGCAAATCCTGCCACGTGCTCTGCTTCTTTCTTGAACAGTTTCTCAGGAATAAAAAGGGGAAAGTAAACGTTCTGCACGCCCATCTTCTTTAAGCGCATGTCAACTTCTGCAACTATCTTTTCCCAGATGGCATACCCGTAAGGGCGAAATGCAAAGCAGCCGGACACAGAAGTGTAGTCCACTAATTCCGACTTGACAATCACCTGCGTGTACCATTCCGAGAAATCCTCATCCTTCTTTGCGGTTATTCCGAGGGTCTGCTCTTCTTTCATAGCATGCGTTGCTGTGGTTGGTTATTTAAATATTGTTCTAAATCGGCGCCATTGAAATGTCCGCTTATTTTCTCCTTTGCGCATCGCCTTTCCCAACTTTCACCCTCCCTATCAGGATAAGGGAGAGTGAAAGTTGGGAAACTGGACTGACAACAAGGTTGGGTGAATGCAGCTTTTCAATAGGGACGCCGTGGCGGTACGGTAGTAATTTCAGCTGCCAAGCGCCTGCGCTTCCGCATCTGTCAGTGCGCGGTCGTAGATTACTACATCGTCTATTAGGCCGTCAAACCACCTGTCATCATCGGCATTTGACCCGATCTCGCATTGCGAAGTGCCTATAACATTGCCGGCTGCGGCATTCGTATTGCTGCTGTCAGGATTTCCGTTAACATAAAGATTGGCCGTATCACCGTTTCTTGTTATAACTGCATGGTTCCATAGACCAAGGGGGGCATTGCCGGCGGTGCCAGGCACGCTAAGCAGGTCGTTTTCCGCATCAGCTGCAAACCAGTTTACAAGGCTGCCTCTCCAGACAAGGAAATTCCTGGGATTGAAACCGTCATCGCCCAGGTCAACTATATGGTCTTCTGCTGCTGCAGCGTCGTCTGTGTTAAACCATGCGGAAACTGAAAACTGAAGTTCCGTGGTGAGCGGGTTGCCGCACAGCACAGACTCGCTGACGCCATCAAGATGCAGCGCACCGCCTTTCTGCCCCTGAACAATGAAGTGCGTGTCGCTGCCTCTGCTTGAAGGATTCTCAAATGAATATGAAGCTGCTGCGCCTTTCACCGGGTAGCGCGAGTTCATTGATTCGGTTATTTCTGCTGGTGTCAGCGCTTTTTTGTAAATCCTGACTTCGTCTGCCAGCCCGTCAAATGCGTTTATTATTTCCGTGCCTGTGCCGCCTATGGTCAGGCTGTTGGCATTGCTGATATCCTGGCCGGACACGTCTGCCAAAGAAGCTGCTGCTGCTTCTGCGCCATCAAGATACAGCTGCAAGTTGCTGCCTCTGTTAAAAACAACTGCAACATGGTGCCATCCTGCGCCCACGCCATCGTATTCAACTGTTACAGCTTTTGTATTTGCCGTGCTGCTGGCTGCAGCTTTAACTCTGGAATCCTCCAGCCACAGGGAATAGCCGGAATCTGTAAATGCTGTGCCGTCTGTTTTTGCATACACCGTGGCTTTTGGCGAGCGCTCAAACTGCGCGCCCCATACATATACTGTGTTTCCCCCTCCAGTATACCACTGCATGCCCCTGCTTGTATCACCTGAAATGGTTTTTGTGCACGTATATCGCGTCCAGCTGTCAGTAAGAGTTAAACCGCAAGTGTTGCCATCATTAAATCCAAGCTTAAAGTCTGTTCCTCCGCTTAGCCTTCTAGCCCATATGCTTACAGTATAGGTCTGGCCGGCTGTCAGGCTGATAGTTTGTATGCGGCCTGTTGTACCAGCACAGTTCGCACCGCCCGCAACCAGCTTTTCTGCCGTGAAAGTTCCGTCTGGAGCTGCCACTGCCGGATCGTTTGCAGTCATCGTGCCTAGATTGCAGTAATTAATCCACACAACAGCGTCATCAAAAGCCTCGCTTCTTTTGGCATAATTATGCTTTCTTTTGTTTGCAATCACGTTATATCCGTCGCTGTCTTTATTCACCCACGCCTCTACGGTGAAGTCGCCTGTTCCCATGTCCAGAGAATTCGCATCAGCTGTGCTTGCATAATCATCAGCGCCATCAAACGACAGAGCATCCCCGTATTTGCCGGGAACTGCGGCAGCTCCCTGCACTGTCCCGCCATAAACAGCCCCCACAAATGTTCCGTCATTCCCATTTCCAGAATAGTCAATAACCTGAGTTCCTTTGTCCAGATCGTCAAAAGCCCAGTGAGCAACTGCGCCTGTCACGCCGCCGCCAACGCCTCCGCTGACTGCCCCGCCAAACTTGGCAACCATTTCCCCAACCATCTGCTGGTCAATGCCTGAGCCGGCATAAAAATAAGTTATTTTAACTGCGTACTTGTTCTTGCCCTTCCCCCCAACATGGCTGCATCCAACAGGGTCATCTGCATATATTGTCTGCTCCTCCCCGTTTTTTATCTGAATGTTCACATTGGCAGTGCATTCTCCCAGCAGCGCCTCGGAAGTAAATGTCACGCTCTTAACTGTCAAATCCCTGCCTCCAACGTTTTCAAGCGCTATTCCTGCCACGTCTTCCCCTGCTGTGCCGCCATCGCAATTGAACGGAAGCGTTACAGCGCACCTTTCAGGAGCAAAATTGCTCGGGCTCAAAAAGCCGAAATAAGCCGAAGCAGAAATCACTATCACAACCACCATTATTGCCCAGCCGTAATTGAGCAGGAATTCCATCGCTGCCTGCGCTTTATTGTGCAACTTCAACACCAGCGCTTTCAGCGGTTTTATGCTTTATATTACTTTCTCTATTGGCGGTGCAGGCATCCCGCCATCTGCTTTTTTCCGGCCAGACTGCATTCATTTTCTGGTTCTGCGACGCTGCTTTTTTTCCTTCCCTGAGATTCAGAGGGAGGAAAAAAAGCAGCGGGGTAAGGCGTAAACTTCGCCCTGTTACAGCAATGAATCTGGCGCGAAGGTTTATAAATGGCTTGCGGTTATCCTGCTGCTATGGTTAAGGACAGGTTCAGGGAATACGGCAGGACTGCATTGGGCTGGCTCGGCAGGAATAAGGGCAAGGTGTTTTTGGCTTTCCTGGCTGTGCTGCTGCTTGCGGTTTTTGCCGATTTGATTGTTCCTGCGATTACTATTGGAATCATGGGGCTGGCTGCGATTTTTTCCACGTTTTACAAGCGCATCATCAGGATTCCGCCTGCTGTTGAGCTGATGACCTTTACAACTATTCTCGTCAGCTTGCTTTACGGGCCGATTGTAGCTGTCATTTACACAACCATAGTCAGCGTTGCTTCTGAGATTGTGAGCAACCAGCTTGACGTCTGGATTCTGACGTTTGTTCCCGGCAGGATTGTAATGTCATTTGCAGCCGGATTCTTTTTTTCTGCTTTTGGCGGCAGCATGCTGCCCACAGGTGTTGCATGCCTGCTGCTTTATCTGGCTATCACGCAGCCCCCGTACCTTCTCATGGCTGATGTTCAGATGCGGCTGAAAGCAGTTTATTTTGCTGTAGTTAATTTCTGCGGCAATTTCATCATATTCTGGCTTTTCGGGAATTTAGCTGCGGGGTTGCTGGGGCTTGTTTAACGTAAGGGGTCCGCGCTCTATTTACTCCCCATTCACAAGTTCAATATCTCCGCAGCAGCCTGCCAAAAGCTTCCTTTTTCCCTCCCTCGCCTTTGCGAAGGGAGGGAAAAAGGAAGCTTGGGAGAAGACAAGATTGTGCACATGCAGGGATGTTGCATGTTAAGGGGAGGAAACAGGGCGCAGTTGTTACCACGCAAAGCATTTGTGAGAGCAGACACAAGAAGCGAGAATAAACACACTTAGCTTGATATTACCGTTAAAAAGCAAAATATTAATACTTGCGCGCGGGATGATTTGGCTGTGAAACCGCGAATTGAAAACTTGGGCAGGGGCATTAAGCACCCTAAGCTTCAGGGAATCTATGAATGGTTTGCCTCGCATAAGCGTTATTTGTTTGCGGGATTGCTTCTGTTCAGTTTGTTTGTTATTTTCACTGAGCAGGTTACCGCTTTCCTGGTTGTTTTGGTTTTTGCAATTGCATCCAGCACGATTACTGTTTACAAGCGCTTTGTCAGGATGCCTCCTGTGCTGGAGCTCATTAGCATAACTACAGCAATGGTCACGCTGTTTTTCGGGCCGATTGTTGGAATAATTTATACAATCACGGTTAATCTTGCTTCAGAAGTGTTCTCCGGCTATCCTGATGTCATGACGCTTACTTACATTCCTTCCCGCACGGTTCAGGTGCTGTTCATATGGATTGCTTCCGGCACAACGGATTTGGGCGTAGTTGCTCTGGGCATCTGGAGCGTCATAGTGTTCAACTTTGTCCAGCAGCCGGTTTTCATGTTCCTTACAGACACTGAGCAGCGGCTGAAAGCATTGTATTTCATCGCGCTTAATATCCCCATCAACATCCTGATTTTCAGGTTTCTCGGAGTGCCTCTTTACCAGCTGCTGGAAGCGATACTTTAGAATTAAAAAGCGAGCCCGTCGGGATTCGAACCCGAACAAAACGGTCCGAAGCCGTTTATGCTGTCCGTTACATCACGGGCCCGTTGATATATGAGGTTGACTGAATGTTTTTAAATATTTGTTATTCTGTAGCCGCAGCGGGTAAAAAACAAAGTATTAAAAATATCGCAGCGTTGTTATTTTTCAATGCTTAAATATGACAGGAGAATTATTAAGGCGTGGGCTAAGTCTAAGTTTCCTTTCCTGATTGAGAAGCGCATCTCTATTGCGTTGGCAATCGCTGCCTTATTGCTGGTTTTTCTGTTCAAAGATTTTTTTCAGGCAATTGCGGTCATGGCAGCGTTTATCGTCATAGGAATTTTTTCCATGATTTACAACCGCTGGATTAAGGTTTCGCTCGGCTTTGAGCTTATTATGCTGGGCATGGTTCTTACTTCTGTCCTTTACGGCAGGCTTCCGGGCTTTATTGTTGGAGCGCTTGCTCTTTTTTTGGCTGAAATGATTACTGACAGGTTTACTTATTCCACTTCAGTTTCTTTTTTGGGGGTATTGGCAGTTACAATGGTTGCGCCCTCGCTCAATTTAAGCATTACTTGGGTTGGCATCTGGATGACTGTGCTTTATGACGCTGTAATCCTGCCCGGATATATTTTGCTTGGCAGCAGCGTCTGGAGAAGCTTGCTTTTTGCTGCTACGCACATATTGTTTAACATCTGGATATTTGTCTTTGTAGCGCCTTACATATTCAGTCTGCTTTCCTAGTCAGTTCCAGTTCTATCGTTGACACGCGGACGTTGCGCCCTTCGCGGTTGGTGAAGTTCTCAGAATTTGTTTTGATGCTCTGCACATTTACCTGGCCTTGGAGAAACCTTTTGGTGGCAACCTCTGCCACGTCAATTGCTGTGCTCATGAATTTTCCGCGCGCCTTGATTACAACTGACTGCGCATCTTTGGTGGTAAACTGCATGACAACAGCTGTTACATAGTTCATGATTGGCTTCGTTCCGATAAAGACTGTGCCCGGCTCTGCCATTCTGCGCTGAGGGAAAAAGAGTGTTTATATTTTTTGCTGTTGGGCGGTAATGTCAAGTTGTGTGTCCTGCAATCCTGAGCTTGCCTGCATTCTGCGCACGGTTTTGGCGCTTAACTTCACCAAAATCAGTAAACTTTATAACATTCACCGCAGATAAATGTGGCATGTACAAACTCGTCATTTTGGTCAGGCAGGATTTGAAGCTGCCTAAGGGCAAGCTGGCAGCTCAGTGCAGCCATGCTGCTGTTGACTGCGTTCTTAAGAGCGACCGCCGCATGGTGGACCGCTGGATTAATGACGCCGGCAAAAAGGTTGTGCTGAAGGTTGCTGACAAAAAGGAGCTGCTGGAGTTTAAGAAATTGGCTGATGATGAAAATCTGAAGTCAGCGTTAATCACCGATGCCGGCAGAACAACAGTCCAGCCCGGAACAGTCACGTGCCTCGGCATTGGCCCGGATGAAGAAAAAAAGGTTGATGCTTTGACTAAGCATCTGAAGATGGTTTAGGGCTGATTTTTTCTGCTAATTTGCTCTGCTCTTCCTTCAGCTCGTTGTACACTGTTTCCATTCCTGCGTTGAGCTGATTGTGCTCCTTGTCCCACTCCATTGTCATGAGCCGTTTGTCTATGTCCCTTATTCGTTCCTTTATCTCTTGCTCAGTTTTTTCTGTCATTGACAGCACCCCCGATAAATACAGAATCGATTTGACAGATGCGATTTTCTGATGCTTTATATAATTTGTTGTTTTCCCTGGACAGCGGGATGCTGCAGGCAGTTGCATAGGGCGGTTCTTGAGCATGCTCAATTTTAAGCGATGCACAGCGCATTGCACTTGCGAACGCAGCGATGCCCGGCGCTGCATCATATAATTCCTGAGAATACATTTGAAGCCACAATCATGAGCAGTCTGAAAATGAGGTGGCTGGCTATCATCATTATCGGAATGTATTTTATGCCCGCTTTTATGCTTCCATTCAGTATTATGCTTATCATTATGGCTGCGAAGAATGATATTATGAGGAGGGCGTTTATGCTGAATGCTTTGAAGACTTCCGGCTCTATGGACACTTTTCCTATGTTTATGGGCAGCGTGCTTTGGCTTGTTGAGCTGTCTATTCTTTCGGAAATGCCTTCAAGCACTGTGAGGAACTGGAATGAGAGCGTGAACAGTCCCGGAGTTACGAACAGCACGATTATGGACACAAATATTACGTAGCTGAGGTTTGTGGCTGCCATTTCTGCCTTGAGTTCGTGGGTTTCCTCTATGTTTTCCACAACCCTGTCTATTACGTCAACTGTCCGTCCGCCCCCTTTAATCCCTTCTGTTATGAGGTCGAATGACCTGCGCAGTGTGGGCGAGTTGTATTTTTCAGTGAATGCCTGCAGCGCTTCTTCCACGTCCTGGCCGGTCATCACTTTCTTTGCAGAAAGGAGGATTTCGTTGCTGAGTATTCCGAATTCCGGCTTCATTGAGCTCCACAGCGCTTTTTCAAAAGGCATGCCTCCCTTCAGGTTTTCGGACACCATGCGGAGGAAGTCAGGAAGCACTTCCTCCATTTTTTGGGTGCGGTTGAATATTTTCAGGTCCAGGTAAAAGTATACTGCCAGTATTATTGCTGCGACTGCTGTCAGGTGAACTGCTGTCCAGAGTGCCAGGGCCAGGAGGAATTCTATGATGATGTTCTGCTCCAGCGAGAGTATGAATCCCCAGCCGTAGAATATGAACAGCAGGGCTACAGGCAGTATGCTCGCCCAGAACAGCCAGCCGAATGCTGTGTAAGGGACTTCTGTAATTGCTGCTTTGAGAAGGTAGCTTCTGAGATGCGGCCGTATTTTATCGAAGACAAATGCCTTTCCCACGCCTTCGGTCAGTTTGTTTATGTTTATCATATGTCCACCAGCGGGCGTGCTGCCCTGACCATGATGAGGAAAGCCAGCTGGATTACTGTCAGCAGGAACAGCAGGCTGAACAGCAGCGTGTTTTCCAGCTGAAGGTTCAGGAAGCCGGACATTATTATGAGCATAGTCAGCCCTAATGACGGCACAACGCTTCCCAGGACCATGTAGAAGAGCATCAGCGAGTTAAGCTTTTTAGAGTACCTTTTGATTTCAAGGATTTGCTCTGTTGCTATGCTTCTGAGCGTTGCCCGGAGAACGTCTGTCACTTCTGAGCCGGTTTTGAGCACTGTGACAAGCTGCCACAGTATTCTCTTGAATTTTTTGGATGCGTTGAAGCTGCGTGCGTCCTCCAGCGCCTTCTCCAGCGGCATGCCTGTGTCTATGTCGTCAATTATTTCCTTGAAGTACTTGGCGCTTATTCCAAAGCCCTTTGATGCGTCTTCAATTGTGTTAACGAGCGGTGTGCCTGACTCAAGCTTTATGAGGAGGTATCTGCCTGCAAAGAGAACCTCCCTGTCTATTTCCCTCTGCCTTTTTCTGATTTCTGCCTTTGGCGACTGCAGGATGAAGATGAACATAAGCGCATAGCTCGTTGCTGCCACCAGAAGCATGATGGGTATGAGTTTTACTATGGATACTGTTCTTGCCAGCAGGAAGAAGATTACTGCTGACACTGTTACTGATGTGTACAGCGCCAGCTTCATGGATTTCTGCACAAACTTTGTTGGGGGTGTTCTGTTGTGTGCTATGCGCAGGTTTGTCTTTACTGACGGCGCTATCCTTATTATTATATTTGCGAAGTCTATTATTGGCACCACCTCTCAGACGTGCAGTGTTCCGGCATAGTATTTTGACATTATCAGCCCTATTTCGTGGACATCGGTTATGTCCTGGTGAACAAGCCATTTTAGCGCAGCCATTTTTGATTTTATGTCTTTCTCAATTTCTGCCGGCCTGAGGCCGGTGTACAGGTACAGCGTGTCAAGGGTGCGTTTGGCTTCGCTCGTTCTTATGAGCGAATCCTTTAAAACATCCAGCTGTATCACTACTTCTGCGTCTCCGTCCGGCGTGATTTCTGCTACCTGCAGCGTTCTCCTTTTTCCTGTGCGCCGGTTTCTGTTTTGCACCAGCAGCAGGGATAGTGAACTCAGCACTGCTTTTGGCATGTTAATCGGCGGTGTCGTCAGTCTGACAATGGTTTCCACTGCGTTGTTGGCGTGAAGCGTTGCATAGACGCTGTGGCCTGTGTGCATTGCCTCGAACAGCACCTCTGCCTCCCGCTGCCTCCTTACTTCGCCCATGATTATGCGGTCAGGGCGCATTCTGAGGCTGTTTACCACAAGGTCGAGCATAGTTATCTCGCCCTTGCCTTCAGGGTTCGGGAGCCGGGTCTCCATCGGCACCCAGTGGAGGGTGTTTGGCAGCGTCAGTTCCCTGGTATCCTCTATGGATATGATGCGCTGGTTTGGGGGGAAGAAGTTGGCGATGGCGTTCAGCGTTGATGTTTTCCCTGAGCCGGTTCCGCCTGAGATAATCATGGACAGCTCATTCTGGAGCGCCTGCCAGATAACGGCTGCAACCTCGTAGTTCATTGTTTTCTTCTTGATTAAGTCTGTAATGCTCCACGGTTTTTCTGCGAATTTTCTTATGGTTATTGTGTTGCCTTTTGTTGATATGGGTTGCAGCGTTGCGTTAACCCTGTCGCCTGTTGTCAGGTGGGCGTCCATCAGCGGCTTGAGGAGCGTTATTTCTTTGCCCACCTCTCTTCCTATGGTTGTGGAGTAGTGCCTGATTCTTGCTTCGCTTTTTATGAATACGTTGGTTTTCAGCCAGCCGTATGCGCGATGGTAAACCCAGACCGGCTCCTTGGAATCGTTTACCACTATTTCCTCAAGGTTTGCATCCTTGAGGAGTATTTCCAGCGGGCCGAGGCCGACGTTTTGCTGGATGACGTGGTTTACGAGAAGCTCTGTGGTGTCATCATCCAGCCCCGGAAAGTATTTTTTTATCAGAACGCGGATTTCCTGCTTGAACCTTTCTATGATGTCTGCAGACTCTGTTTCCTGCAGCGCTCCCAGGTTGACCCTTGATATGAATTCTTCGCGCAGCTTTTCGAGTATTCGCTGCGTGGTTTTGCTGATGTTGAGTATGGATACGTTGTATATGGGAACCGGCTCATCTTCCTCGGTGTATATGCTTACGTCTATGAGAACTTCTCCAAGTTTCAGCTTGTATGTTTCCAGTACTTTTGGTTCATCCACTTCCTAGCACCTGTGCTGGCATTCTTACCCTTGCCCTGGATTTTGTTCTGAGCCCTTCTATCATCTGGTGGACGTCCGGCTCTTTTGACTGCAGGATGTGCTTGTACAGAAGCAGTATCCTGTTTCTGATTGCGTCGCGCTGGCGCATATCCACTGGCCTGAGCTTCACGTATGCGGCCTTTATTTTTTGGTAAAGGGCATTTGCCTGCTCGTAGTTTCCTGCTTTGACGTTTTCATCGGCGCGTTGAACCATGGCAGCTAATTCAGTTATGTCCGAGCTGAAGCTTGTTGAGGTTTTTTTGTCCTGGCTGGCCATCAGCGCTTCGTAATTTGCGATGATTTCCTGCTGCAGTTTGGTTTTTCCGTGCAGGAACCCTGCGGGCAGGCTTCTGAATACGCTGTTGATTCTGTAATAGGTTTGCTCTGCTTGTCCGTAGCTGCCCTGGTTTGTGAGCTGCTGCATTTCTTTAAGCATGCTTAGGATTTGTTGGCTTTTGGTGCGCATGTCTTCCTCTTTTGACGCTTCAAGTTTCTGTTCAAGGGCCTGATGGAAAAGGATTATGCGTTCATGCAGTTCTGATTTCTGCCTCAGGAATCCGCGGGGCAGCTCTGAGAACAGTCCGCTCACGCTCTTGTAGGTCTGCACAGCCAGCGGTATGCTGTTTTCAAAGACGTATTTGTTCCCTTCCCCAAGGAGCTTGGAGATTTGCCTGGAGCGCGAGCTGAATTTTTCAGCGAGGCGGCGCTCCCTCTCATTTGCCAGCTTGGAAAAGACCTTTAGTATCTGCTCTTTGAGGGCGTGCTTTTCCCGGATGAATCCGTCAGGCAGCCCGGCGTAGATGTTTTTTATCTGGTTGTAGTATGCTGCCGCTTCTGCGAACCTTTTTTGGCTTATTTTTTTGTTCGTAATTCTGAGCATCCTGCCAATATCCTGGCTTCCTGCTGCGATTCTCTGTTCCTTTATTTTTGTTGACTGAACTGCAAGGTCCCTGTTCAGTTTCAGAATGCTGCCCTGCATCTGGCTTTTTTCAGAAACGAATTTCTGCGAGAAGATAGCGAAAAGCTTTTTTATTTTGCTGTAGTTGGCTTGCGCTTCCTCCAGTTTGCCTTCTTCCAGGAGTGCGTATGTTGATTCAAGCAGCTTGCCCATGCTCTTTTCATCCACGCCTTTTTCCTGCTGAATGTCTTCGTAGTGCTTCTTTGATTCTTCCAGCAGCTGCTGGAGTCTTTCCTGCACATGCGAGAATGCGGTGCTGGCTTCGTCAAATTTGCTGGCGCTGACAAGCTTGGATGCCTCTGCGGTTTTTGAGCTTACCTCCTTCAGCTGGTCTGCCAGTCTGGCTTTAATCTGTGGAGCTATGTCAGCCCTGGAGCTTATGAACTCCACTACCTTGCTCATTTTGTCGAAAAGTTCGTTGCTGTTGCGCTCCAGAAGTCCAAATTCTCCCTGAGCCCGCTTCTGGCTTGATTTTTTGAGAAGCGCCTCGGCGTTCTCCATTTCGCTTCTGATTTCAACTTCTTCCAGCTTTTCCTGGAAGAGCGGCCTTATTCTGTCTGCCTGCTTCGCCTGCTTTTTTGGGGAGGGAAGAGTCACGTATGGCGTTGTGAACTTGTATTTGATTGACAGCAGCCCGTCCTCCTCAAGAAATGTTGACCATGCCTCTATTGTTGGCACAGGAACTTTAAGGATGCGTGCTGCATCTTTGAAGGCGATTTCCTTTTTCTGCCTTACAATCTCATACAGATCGTCTGCAGCAGTTGTAACTCTTTTGGGTTTTACAGGCATTTTCACAATTTATTCTTATAACTATTAAGATAAGATTTGCCAGCATACTTTAATAAAGTTCTTAACTACTTGAGAATAAGAAACATTACTGTGCGTCTTCACTGGATTTTTTATCTTCTGCTGCGGATTCCTTTTCTGCTTTTGGCGCCGGCTGCTCAGCTCTTTTTGCCGGCTTTTCTTCTTCGGCTGCATCAGTTGCCAGTGCAGCTTTTTCGTCTGCTTTAAGCTCATCTGCCGGCTCTGAAGGCTTGGCTTTTTCAGCTGCTTTTCGCTGCTTTTTCACTTCAGTTTGCTTTTCTCCGCCAATAATCACCAGTTTCCGTATTTCTATGGCGCGCAGCGGGTATATTTTCCGTGTAGCGTCCTTAAGCAGGCTTTGAAGCTTGTGGGAGATGACGCTTTGCATGAAATCAGAGTAGGTTGTTTTTGCGCTTTCTGCTCTCAGCGCTTCCCTTAGCCTTGCACGCATTAATCGCAGCTTTGATTTGCTTACCGCTGATTTGGTGACGGCAAAAGGTTTTATTTTAATGGTTACGCCGTCGCTTGTCATGCATTCTATGGAATCGTCAAGCCTTTCAACGCCCCGCCTCACTAATCTGTGAAGCTGTGAGGCGCTCGCCTCGTAGCCCGTGACGCCTGCGATGCCTTTTCCATCCCTGATTTCTGAAACCTTGAACTGCAGGCTGATTCCCTGCTGCCTTATATCTCCTGTGAGGTTTGCCAGGTTTACAGTCAGCTGCCTGTGCATCATGCTGGATGGGTCAGCAGCCAAAGTTTCGCCCAGGTCTGCAGAGTTGAAGTCCTTGCCAGCCACTATGCTGTGCCACTGCTTCTTTATCAGTTTGCCCTTTATCTGCGGCTGTGCTTTTGCCATGTGAATCCGGAATTTTGGGCGGTTTAAAAATGTATCGCAAGTGTTAAGTCCGCTTTCCAAGTATACGCTGCGCCCTGCTCAATTTTAATCGCTGAACTGCCTCCTTGCGCTGCTTTTTTCCCTCCCCTTAATTTTCAGGGGAGGGGAAAAAGCAGCGCAAAGTAATGCGGCGGAGGAAAGTTACCATTCTTAAACATCCAGATTCTTCACTTCCAGGGCGTGCTCCTCTATGAATTTGCGCCGCGGCTCTACTTCTTCGCCCATCAGCAGCGAGAAGATTTCGTCTGCCTCTACGGCATCTTCCACCTTGACCTTCACCAGCGTTCTTGTTTCAGGGTTCATTGTTGTTTGCCACAGCTGTGATGGATTCATCTCTCCAAGACCTTTGTAGCGCTGCAGCGTTATGCCGTCTTCACCGATTTCCCTGAGCAGCTCTTTGAGTTTTTGTTCGTTGTAAACATAATGCTCATTCTTGTTTTTATAGACTCTGTACAGGGGCGGCTGGGCAATGTATATGTATCCCGCTTCTATCAACTGCTTCATGTACCTGAAGAAGAACGTCAGCAGAAGCGTCCGTATGTGTGCGCCGTCAACGTCTGCATCGCAGGTAATGATGATTTTGTGATATCTTGCTTTCTTAATGTCAAACTCATTTCCTATGCCTGTGCCGATGGCTGTTGCCAGCGTTACTATTTCGCGGCTGTTGAATATTTTGTGCAGTCTTGCTTTTTCCACATTGAGAATCTTGCCTTTTAGCGGAAGAATGGCCTGGAATTCCTTATTCCGCCCTTGTTTGCTGCTTCCGCCTGCGCTGTCCCCCTCAACCACGTACAGTTCGCATTCTTCCGGATTTGTGTTTGAGCAGTCCGCTAATTTTCCGGGCAGGCTTCCTGAGTTCAGGGCGCTTTTTCTGCGCGTTATTTCTTTTGCCCGCTTCGCAGCCAGCCTTGCTTCAGCTGCATTCACGCATTTGTCCACGAGCAGCCTGCCGATTTTCGGGTTCTCTTCAAGGTATGCGCTGAACTCTGCAGTCATCATTGACTCCACGCGCCCTTTTGTTTCTGAGTTTCCGAGCTTGCGCTTGGTTTGGCCTTCAAACTGGGGGTCTGGAAGCTTTACTGATATTACGGCTGCGAGCCCTTCAAGGGTGTCATTGCTTGATATTTTTAAGCCTTCCTTCAGGAGTCCTTTGCCTTCTGCATAGCTGTTTAATGTGCGCGTAAGCGCTGTTTTGAAGCCTGAGAGGTGTGTTCCTCCTTCGGAAGTGTTTATGGTGTTTGCAAAGCTGAAAATGTTCTCGAGGTAGCCGTCATTGTACTGTATGGCTATTTCAGTCTGTGCGCTGTCGTTTTCCTTTTTCATGTAAATCACCGGGTGCAGCGCAGTTTTGTTTTGGTTCAGGAATTCAACAAAGGATTTTATGCCGCCGTCATACCTGAACATGTGCTCCTTTTGCGTGCGTTCGTCTTTTATTGCAATTTCCAGTCCCGGGTTCAGGAATGCGAGTTCTCGCAGCCTGCTTGACAATATTTCAAAGTTGAATTCTTTTTCGCTGAAAATTTCCTCGTCCGGGGTAAATGTGATTTTTGTTCCTGTATCGCTGGCTTCTCCGACAACCTCCAGTTCGCTGCTTGGCTGTCCGCGGCTGTAGCTCTGCATGTGAATTTTTCCGTCTCTCCGGACATAGACAGTCAGCTTCTTGGAGAGCGCGTTGACAACTGATATTCCCACTCCGTGCAGTCCGCCGCTTACCTTGTAGGTTTTGTGGTCAAATTTGCCGCCGGCGTGCAGCTTTGTCATGACTATTTCCAGCGCCGGCTTTCCGAACTGGGGCATTATGTCCACAGGTATTCCGCGGCCGTTGTCCTCAGCTGTTACAGAGCCGTCAGGATTTATTGTTACGATGATTCTGGTGCAGTGGCCGGCAAGGGCCTCGTCTATGCTGTTGTCCACTACTTCATACACCAGGTGGTGCAGGCCGCGCAGCGCAGTATCTCCTATGTACATGCTTGGCCGTGCGCGTATGCCGTCAATTCCGCCAAGGACCTTTATGCTTCCTGCCCCATACGCTTGTTTTGGTTCATCCATTCTAAACTCTGAAGAATTTCTCGTCGGTAAATTCCAGCAGGTATTAAGGTGCGCATCTATAAATAGTTTTCGTTAAAAAACAGGGGTTTCAGGGCTTGAAATGCTTAAAATTACAGGGCTCGGGGCCCGAAATCCGGGTGCTGGGGAATGGCTGGGCTGCAGAACACGCAAAAGCCCTACCTGACTATTTCTTTTTCTGCCTTGGAAGCAAGCATCGCTTTTTTAATGGCTACATGCCCTGAATACCGGTCTTCCATGATTTTTTCTGAGTCTTCAATCACTATTCTTTTGCTGAAAGTGGGAGCATCAAGCACATAGCTGTCAAAGTAGCCGCCCTCTCCTCCTACATGGAAGCCGTATTTGCTGGCATCTGCTTCCAGTTGGCCAATGTTATCTTTTGTAATGGTTTTTCCCAGCCACTGCGGCAGCCCTTCGGATGCAACCTGCGTTATCATAATCTCAAAGCCGTCATCAATCATCTTTTTCAGCAGCTCAAAATGGTCTTCACCGGAGTGAGCAGCGAACACCTCCACGCCATGCGGTCTTAATGCTTCTTGTATGCTTCTTATCTGCGTTGCCTGCAGCCCTGTTCCGCCCAGAATTACTGCGTCAACCTTTTCGTTTGCAGCCACAAACTGCCTTACTATTTCTGCCTCCTTCTTGGGATGTGCGACGCTGCAGCTCAGCAGATAGTGCTTTAAGCCGAGAGCTTCTGCCTGCAGCTTTGTGTGCTCAACAGTTGCGTAGTGAAAAAGAAAACAATCTGTTCTTGTGGGCTTCACAGAAAGCAAATACTTTATGCTCCACCCTTTGTCCAGCGCATGCTTTACAGCATAATTGCTGTCCTTTCCGCCTGAGTACATTATTGCAACATCCATGCCATATTCGCAGTTTTAGCGGGCTTATAAATTTAATTGAAACGCGGCCTTATTGAAAAATTCACGCAGCCTCGCTCTGTTGCTGGCTTCCCTTCCTGCTTTTTCCCTCCCTTAAATAGCAAGGGAGGGGAAAATCAGCACGGGCAGAATAAAAGCAGCGGTAAAGTGAACTTTTACAATAGCACCGGAAACGCAGTCAGTCTGCTGGCGGTCTATTTTTGACTTTTCACAATGGCAGCGGCAGTTAGCGAAGACAGCAGGTTGGCGTAGTAGCAGTCGTTGCTGCTGCTGCTGAATATCCGCTGCTTAAATGGCAACACCCGATAACTTATAGGAAACAACCTTGATTTTCGTATGTTTTGAAATGATTGTAAGGTTATTTCCTAATAAGCAAAGCACTTATTCGTTAGGAACAAAATTCCGATTATTAAAGTGATTTGCTATAACGATAGGTTGAAACGCTGGCTTTATCTAAACCGCGTCGCAGTGCTTTTACTTCCACTTCACAGAACATCCAATCACAGGCGCGGTTTTTCTCGTTATTTCTTTTCCGGAAGTGGCTTGTGTCAGCGCATCTTTTAGGTAATGCTCTGTTGCTGCCTTTTCGTTCTCCCAGCTGTTGTCAACTCCGCCCTGATAGATTAGCTTTCTTGATTCGTCAAACACGAAGACATGCGGTGTTACCAATGCGCCGTAAGCCCTTGCAATCTGCTGCGATTCATCATGTAAGTAAGGGTATGGAAATCCTTTTTCAGCAGATCGTTCCTTCATCTTCTCAAAGCTATCATCAGGATATTTCTCAGCGTCGTTTGAATTTATTGCGGCAAAAGCCGCTTTTCCGGAAAATTCCTTTGCCAGCTTAAAGAGTCTTTTTTCGTATGCCTGCGCATAGGGGCAGTGGTTGCAGGTGAACACCACCGCTAAAATTTCTTTATCCTTGAAAGAATCCAGCGAATAATTGTTTCCATCCACTCCCGGCAGGTTAAAGTCAATAGCAGCCGCCCCTATCCGCATCTTGAAGTCCTCTGATTCCACCATTACCACCTCA
>JACPMZ010000010.1 GCA_016185705.1 Candidatus Woesearchaeota archaeon | reverse complement strand
CATCAATTTTAACTGAGCACCTGAAAGGAAAAAAGCTTGCAGAAGCAAAGAAAATCAGCAACGAAGAAATGCTCAGCATGCTACCAATCAAAGTAAGCAACCTAAGGATAAAATGCGGGCTGCTTGCGCTGAAAGCAGTGCAGAAGGGGTTGTTGGTATATGAGGGAAAAACAAGGCCTCGCTAACAATGCTCATCGCGCCATTTGTTCGCTAAGCACCGCTGCGCTTAATTTTACCCTCCCCTTGATTTTAGGGGGAGGCAAAGTTAAGCGTGGAGAAAAACAAAGGCTGCTGGAGATAGAAGGAAACCAAAATGAAACTTGAAATAAAGAATTTGCACGTAACCGCAAATGAAGCAGAAATACTCAAAGGAGTAAACCTGACCGTAAACCCAGGCGAAGTAGTTGCTTTGATGGGGCCGAACGGCTCCGGGAAAAGCACGCTGGCATATGCAATAGCAGGGCATCCGGATTATGCAATCACAAACGGCGATATTTTAGCTGACGGCAAAAGCATAATCGGCTTAAGCCCTGACAAGAGGGCGCGGCTCGGGCTGTTCCTGAGCTTCCAGTACCCCCAGGAAATACCGGGAGTGAGCGTCGCAAACTTTCTGCGGACAGCGATGAACGCAAGGCGAAAGCAGAAAATGCCTGTACGGGAGTTCATGATGCTGCTGAAAGAAAACATGAAGATGCTGAAGATGGACGAAAAGTTTGTCAAGCGCTACCTGAACGAGGGCTTCTCAGGCGGAGAAAAAAAGCGTGCAGAAATACTGCAGCTTGCAATGCTTTCTCCAAAAATAGCAATGCTTGACGAAACAGACTCAGGGCTTGACATCACGTCAATGAGAATAGTGGCAGAAGGAATAAAAAAAGTAAAAAGCAGGGAAATGGGAATACTGCTGATAACGCACTACCAGAGATTCCTCAATTACATCACCCCGGACAGAGTAGTAATAATGTCTGACGGAAAAGTGGTTAAAGAAGGGCAGCGCGAGCTGGTTGAACAACTGGAACAAAAAGGGTATGAGGGGCTGCTTGACTAAAACTACTCTGCTTCCTTCCTGACAAGCGGCTCGCCCTTCTTCGGGCAGCCGTCAGTTGCGCAGACATTCTTCCCAGAGCCAAACTCCTCCTCGCTCACAGAACCCCCGCAGGTTCCCTCGCAGACGTATCTTACCTCGCTCATGACAGCTGGTATGGCTAAATGATATAAAAAATTAGCGGTTTTAAGCCACTTTTTCAAATTCAGGATATATTTGAATGTATGGCGGAAACAGCGCAATTCGCTGAGTGGGGTCAAGAATGTCAAACGAAAATTCCCTGGAGCTATTTCCGCCATTGTTCAGAATATTGCTCATTGCCGCAAGAATGAGAAGCTCGGCCGGGTAAGAGCATATTTTGCTAATGTTTGTTAAAACAGCCAAATCCAAATCATGCTCACCTGAAAGATAAGACTCGGGCAGACAAGCTGCCTGGCTGCCGACGACATAGATATTTAAAACCCTGAATCCGGCATCCGGATTAAAAACCCTGACATTGCTGGCAACAACGGTATTTCCAGCAAGTCCTTGAGGAGCAACCACATCACAATGGCTGCCGTGAACCCGAATCTCAAGACGCCCCACATAACCGCAGATTTCAGAAGCAATCTCTGACAGTCTGGGTTTTCCGCCGCCATCAAAATGCCTTCCGGCCATCCTTAGCTTTCCTCCAGACATTAACGAAAAAAGAAAAATTATCTGAGATTTTACCGATTGCCTCACTCCTGCTGATTTTGCCGGCAGCATAATCTTCCAAAGCATCCCTGAAGACAGTCCTTCCAACAGCAAAACCGATGGCGTTATCAACCTTAGCGCCAATTCTCAGCCAATGCTCTGCCCTTTCGGCTGATTCGCCGCGGCCGAGAATAATAATTCCTGCGTCAGGATTGCCTGCCTTGACCTGAGTCCCAACTGCCTGCATCTTTCTGGCAGAGTCAAGACCCTCAATCTTCCACACATCAGGACTTGCTCCGGAAGCCTGAATTTCCTTAATAGCCCGAACCATCAGCTCAGGACGGATTTCCTGCTCATACTTATCCTTATCACCGCCTGCTTTTTGCATCTGCTCATCAGTAGCAGGAACAAGCAGCTCAAGCAGGAACTTGTTCTTCTTACCTTTAAGATGCTTAGTAAATGCGGCAAGCCGCCCATTCTGGCGGGCATTCAACTGTTGGTCGCCTTCAGGATTGTAACGGATAAGAATCTTGGCATAATCAGGATTAATCTCCTCAAGCTGCCTCTTCCAATCCTTACGTTCAAACTCAAACTCATCCTGGCCTGACTTTTCAAAAGTGTTGCACACAATGAAGCCATTTGCCCTGGCATCCAGCAGTATCTCCTTTCCAAGCCACTCATCAACCAAAATGCCGGCCTTGCCCTTCGGAACGCCGCCTTTAACAGATTTTTTGAACGCTTCATAAATGATTTTTTTGTATTCTTTAGCCGTAGCTATGTCCTCATCAGAAGGCGGAGAAGCAGCGCCGATAATCTTCATAAAGCTGCCGCGATGGTCAAAAGGAAGGATGTAAAGCTCCTGCATGACAGGAAATTGCAGCCAATTCTATAAAAAGTTTGCTGTAAATAATCCTGCTTGCACAGTACCGAATTCACGCAACATCTTTCCGGCACGTTCTGAACGTAAAGCTGTTAAAGCAGAACTTCTGAAGAGTTATTAAAGCAAAATCGGAATTTTGCCATATTGACCATCATCGCGCAATTACAAACAAAATTTTATCGCCAACACAAAAACAATAGCATCATTTAAATAAGATGCGTTATTAGCATATTCTATGCCAAAAAAGTTTTTGCTGGAGCACAACAGGCCGGACTGCATCGGATGCGGAGCTTGTGCAGCTGTTGCGCCAGAATTCTGGGAAATGAACGACGACGGAAAGTCAGACATCAAATCCGGAAAGAGCAGGGAAGACGGCTGGCAGGAGCTTGAGATAGAAGAAAAGGATTTTGAGCAGAACAAGCAGGCAGCAGAAAGCTGCCCGGTAAACGTCATACATCTGAAGAAAAAAGACACAGATGAAAAAATCATCTAAGCTTCTGTTTGGGACTGCAGGGATTCCAGCCATTGCAAAAGGAACTGGCGCTGTTGATGGCATCAAAGCTGTTAAGGAGCTGAAGCTGGATGCAATGGAGCTTGAGTTTGTGCACAGCGTTAACGTTTCTGAAGAAAAAGCTCCGGAAATAAAAAAAGCAGCCGCAGAAAGCAACGTTGCGCTGACATGCCACGGGCAATACTACATCAACCTGAACGCAGCTGACTCCGGGAAATACGAGGCGAGCAAGCTTAGGGTATTGAAAGCTGCGCACATAGCAAACTTGTGCGGAGCGACAAGCGTAACCTTCCATCCAGGATTCTACATGAAATCAGCCAAGGAAGAAGCATACGAAAAAGTCAAAGCTGCATTAAAAGAAATTGTGGACAAGCTGAGGCAGCAGGGCAACACAATCAGGGTAAGGCCTGAGACAACTGGCAAGCATTCGCAGTTTGGAACTTTGAAGGAAGTGCTGCAGCTCAGCCAGGAACTGGAGCAAGTGCTGCCTTGCGTTGACTATGCGCACATGCGCGCAAGGGAAGGAAAAAACGACTATGGCAGCTTCAGGGAAATACTGGCTGAAACCGAAAAAATTCTCGGCAAGGAAGCATTGCAGAACATGCACATACAATTCGCAGGGGTTAAGTTCAGCGAAAAAGGCGAGCTGAACCACCTCAACCTGAAAGACTCTGACTTAAACTATGAAGACATGATTAAAACATGGAAAGAGTTCAAAATAAGCGGCGTGGCTATAAGCGAAAGCCCTAACATTGAAGGAGATGCCATGATGCTTAAGAGGATTTACGATGGCTGATAACCTGTACGAACACATCAGCAAATGCAACAAAAATTCAGCTGCGCTGATTAACTGCGATGAAAAAGGAAGCGCAATTGAAAATATTAGCTACGGCCAGCTAAAGCAAAGGATGGAGCAGACAGCTGCGTGGCTTGCTGAACTGGGATTAAAGGAAAATGACACTGTTGGAGCGGCAATGCGCAACTCCACAGAACTGCTGATTCTTAGCTGGACATGCTGGAGCATGGGCATAATAACAGTCCCGCTTGATTTGAAAAGGGATACGCTTGAGCAGCACAAATACAAACTAAAAGCAGCAAAAGCGAAGAAGATAATTGCGGAAAAAGGATTCGCAGAATTAGAAGCTGTTGAATACAAGCCAGAAGGAAAAACACATGCCAGCTGGAAAAAAGGAACCGAACACCTCGCGCTCATATTATTCACTTCAGGAACAACTGCGCAGCCAAAAGGGGTGCAGCTGACAATGCAAAATTTGCTGTCAAACGCAGACGCAATAAAAGAGTGGTTCAAAATAACGGAAGCAGACAGGTTCATAGTGGAATTGCCCCTGCACCACATCAACTCAACAACATTCTGCCTCGCTGCGCTGATGGCAGGGGCATCAACCGCAATACCGCCTCAGTACTCAAACAGCAGATTTTGGCAGCAGATGGCAGCAGCAGGAGCAACGTTCACTTCCATTGTGCCTACTATATGCTACGACCAGCTGTCAAGAGAGGAAGAATTTGAAAAGTACAGGCAGCAGCTGAAACTGAACAGGATACAGATTGGCTCAGCGCCGGTAATGGCAAGCGACGTCAAAAAATTCATGCAAAAATTTGGAATTCCGGTGTATCAGGGATACGGCCAGACAGAAACATCGCTCAGAGTAACGGGCGTTCCTTTGGACCTGGACAAAAAATTGTATGAGCAGCTTATAGAAAGCAACAGCATCGGCAAACCACTGAAGGGCATTGAAGTAAAAATCATGGATGCGAATGACAAGGGCGAAGGAGAGCTTGCAGTAAAAAGCGCAGGGGTGATGAAATCATACATCGGCAGCAGCGAAGGGTTCAGAAACGGGTACTTTCTTACAGGAGACATAGGATACTGCAAAGAAATCAACATGGAGAAATATTATTTTCTCAAAGGGCGCTCCAAAGAAATCATAATCAAAGGCGGAATAAACATATCGCCGGCGGCAGTTGAAGACAAGCTGAAGCAGATAAGCGCTGACATAGAGCAGGTGTATGCTGTGGGTTTTCCAGACAAAAGATACGGGGAAGAAGTAGCTGCCGCAATCTGCTGGAAAAAAAACAGCTCGGCAGAGCTTAAGAACAAACTGGTCAGCGGCACAGAAAAACTGTCAGGATACGAAACCCCAAGATACATGGCAGCAATAGAAGCAAAAGACATTCCGCTGACATCAACAGGCAAAGTGCAGAGAGCGCTGCTGAAAGGCCTACACTTTGAGCCAATAGATTCAGTGGCTGAAAGCAGCGAATACAAATTCATCCGGTTAACAGATTACCATCCCGACTATGTGCAGCAGGCATTTAAGCTGTACAACCACTGCTGGCAGCCGCTGTCAGCAGACATTGGAACTTTCAGGCAGCAAATGAAAAACGGAATAGTGATAGTGGCAGCAGACAACAATTGCGTCAGAGGGCTTGTTACTTTTATCAGGACAGATTTGGATGAAAAAAGCTTATCAAAGACAACATACGCAAAAATAACTGCCAACAACACTCTCAGCAGCCACAACAGCAACGGCAGAAGAATAGTCTGCACATCCATCTGCAGCAGCAGCTACAAGCCGCAGCCAATAAAAGAACGCAGCGTAAGCGAGGAAGAAGTCAAAAAGCAGTTAGACAACGACCCTGTATACAAATTCCACATAAAGCCAAAAGGCGGCTTTAACAAAGGCGCTGAACTGGTAAGCATAATCCCGAACAGCAGGCCGGAAGACAAGCGCGCAGCAGGCTACAACATGCTCATGAAATACCCCGAAATAGGATATGATGCGAAAATAAAAATTAGCAGTAGTGGTATTGCAACTCAGTTAATAGAAGCTGTAATGATATTTGCGCAGCAGCTTGGCATAAAGGATGTTTATGTTTTTTCGCGGCCGGTTGTGACTGAAAAAAGACAAACTTTAAATAGCAGCTAATTCAAAGTTATATGGTATGAGCAAACTAATTCCGATATCATTTCTGACTATGTTGTTAAGTGCTGCTGCTGCCAGTGCGAATACTGTTGGGGGAGACGCTACAGGCGCATTCCTAGCTGCGTTTGCAGCAGCTATGATAGCAATCATCATAGTTGGAATAGCAGCATACATTTACGTATCCATTGCATTGATGACCATAGCAAAAAAACAAACACTCCAAACGGATGGCTGGCTTTCATACCAATAGCAAACATTTACTTAATGACGCAGATAGGGAAAGTTCCTGGCTGGGTCACTGCAGGAATTCTGCTGGCTGTAGTTCCTTTAATTGGGCCACTAATTTTTATGGGATTAAACACATGGCTCTGGTGGAAAATAGCTGAGGCAAGGGGGAAGCCCGGATGGTACGGACTACTGACACTGGTTCCGATTGCAAACATTGTCATCATCGGAATGATTGCGTGGAAGGACTAACTCTGCAGTTTTGTAAATTATTCGCTCATTTTTAGCCCCATCCTTCTCCACTTCTTTTTTCCATCTCTCGCAATTTAGGGGAGGAAAAAATAATCGTGAGATTGCAATGGCCCGATTCCCAAAACCTTTTAGTAAAAAACTAAAAGTAGTTGTTAAAATCATAAGTGTGTCCTGAAACTGCTGTGTTGGCAGATAAATATTTGGTAACAATCTACGAATCCTATATTTTTAACCATCAAAATCTTTAAATAGTTGCTTGGTTAGTAAACCACAAGATATTGGGTTCTAAAGGTAAAGGAGCCACAACAGGTTGTATTGACTCAAAGGTGAAGAAAAACGGCATCCAAACAGAAAATTGCAAAAATCATCAAGAGGGATGGCAGCACCGCTGATTTTGACGAAGAAAAGATAACAAAAGCCATCTTCAAGGCAGCAGCGGCAATGGGCGGCGATGACATAAAGACTGCTGAAAAGCTGTCCAAGAAGGTTGTTGACATCATAGAAAAGCGCTTCACCGAGAAAATACCGAATGTCGAGGATGTGCAGAACGTAGTTGAAGAAGTGCTCATAAAAGACGGGCATGCAAAAACTGCCAAGGCATACATTCTTTACCGAGCCAAAAGGGCAGAGCTCCGGGCAGCAGCCGCTGAGTCAGCAAAGGGAAGCGACAATGAAAAAACTGCGTTGCTGGACATGTTTGCGCACAAAAGCAAACTGGCATCATTAATAGGGTATGACCGGCTGGAAGCGTACAAAAACCTGCTGTTCCACATCAAGCTGCTTCAGAAAGCAGGCAAGCTGCCTGTAAACAAGAACTATCTGAACAGCAATGAGCTTGCGCTGAACATATACGAAAAAAAATACTACCTCAAGGATTTGAAGAACGAGCGCATAGAGAAAAAGCCGGAAGACGCGTTTGCAAGATTAGCTGCGTTCATGGCTGCTGTTGAGCCAACAGAGGAAAAGCAGCGCGAATGGGCAGAGCACTACTACCAGAGCTTATATGCAGGCCAGTTCCTGCCGGGAGGGAGAGTGATAGCAGGCGGCGGAGACCTGTACCGGCTGAAAACAATGGCAAACTGCTTTGTATCAATAATAGAGGATGACAACATAGAATCAATATACAAAGCAGCGTATGAATGCGCAAGAACATACTCTTACGGAGGCGGCATAGGAGTGGATATTTCTGTTTTAAGGCCGAAGGATTCAATCGTGCACAATGCAGCAGACTGCTCAACAGGCAGCGTCTCGTTCATGGAAATATTCTCGCTGACAACAGGGCTGATAGGCCAGTCCGGAAGGAGAGGCGCATTAATGCTGACAATTGACATCAAGCACCCTGACAGTCCGCTGTTTATTGATGTAAAAAACATTCCAAACTGGGTGACGAACCAGATAGTGGAGCAGTGCAAATGGACAGGAAACTTTACGCGCGAGCAGCTTGACATAATCCAGCAGCAGGTAAGGGAAAACACGCAGGTAAGGTTTGCCAACATAAGCATAAAGGTGTCTGACGAGTTCATGCAGGCAGTTGAAGAGCAAGCCCAGCACAAGGACAACATACTTCTCTACAGAAAGGACCGCGAGGTCTCAGGACTGGGAGTAGCGCAGGGCGGCTCAGTCCACTACTCATACGGCATACCTTCCAAGCCAATAGAGCGCTACCAGCTTATGGAATCCTTTGACAGCATCGAAAAGCTCAACTCATACCTTGAAAAGAACGATGCCAAAACAGTCACAGAAGAACAGCTGAACAGCCCTGAAGCAAGAGACATGTTCGGCGACCTTGTGGTGAAGAGCCAGGTCAGCGAGTATGATTTTGCAATCAAAAAGGCAGGAGACTTCATGCTGTACTTCAACAGCCCTCAAACAAAAGAAATCAAGCGGCTGGTGAAAGCAAGGGAAATATGGAACTCATTTGTGAAAGGAAACTACAAAACAGCAGAGCCGGGGCTGATATTCTGGAGCACAATGACCAAGTATTCGCCATCAAACTACGTCGGAAAGCCGATACTCAGCACTAATCCTTGCGTTTCTGCAGATAGTTTAATATCCACATCGAGAGGGTTGGAAAGAGTGGATAGTATACAAGCTGAAAAGATAGTTGTTGACAAAAGAACTTACAATTATGATTCAGACCTGTTAACAGTTCAGTATGGTTGTGAACTAGTAGAGCCATCAAACAGGATGATCACTGGGTTTAAGGACTGCTATAAATTAGAAACAGTGTCTGGATACGAAATAGTTACCACTCCAGACCATAAGTTGCTGACACAACAAGGATGGAAAGAACTATCAGAAATAACAGAAGAGGATTCAGTACTGATACAATCGGGAAGGGGAAGCTTTAACAGAGATTCTAAGCTGCCTATTGAAGTAAACAATAGGATAATAGGTAGAAATGGAAGAACCTATAATCTAAACCTGCCAACAAAATGGACCAGGGAATTGGGACTATTAATTGGATGGCTATGCGGGGACGGATTCTTAAATGATTCTTATAAAAAAGTTGGACTTGTTTTTGCGAAACAAGATTTTGAAGCAAGGAAAATCATACAACCAATATTTGAAAAATATTGCAACAGAGAAATAAGAGAGGTAAATTATCCTAATGGCTGCGTTCAAATAAGATCTTCCAGCAAGTATGTAATTGACTTTTTTAAAAAATTAGGAGTTAAAAATGCAAATGTTGAAAGGGAAGTGCCTGAAGCATTGTTTACGGCTACAGAAGAAGCTGTAGTTGGTTTCTTAGAAGGATTGTTTTCTTCAGATGGAACAATAGGCATGGGAACAAAAAGCAGAAACTATATAAGATTAAACTCAAGTTCTTTGAAATTCATTAAGCAAGTGCAGCTGCTTCTATTGAATCTTGGCATTAAGAGCACGCTCTATGACCGATCAACAGAATCAAAGACATTCCGATATGAAAATAAAAAAGGGGATATTATTAAGTACAGAACATCTGGCACAAACTACGAACTTAATATAAGCAAAGAAAACATTCCTAAATTTACCAGTCGAATTATATTTGCTCAACAAAGGCATAAAGAAAGAGTGGATTTGCTTGAGCAGTTTGAATTTTACAAAGAAACATTCGCTGATAAGGTAAAAGCAAAGGAATTTGTAGGTAAAAAAGAAGTGTGGGACATAACAGAACCTAAAACACACTCATTCATAGCAAACGGCTTAGTCGTGCATAATTGCGGAGAAGTCCCTCTTGAAGACGGCGGGGCATGCAACCTGGCTTCAATTAACCTGTCGCGGTTTGTCATAGACGGCTACACGAAAGAAGCGAAAATCAACTGGGGAGCTTTGAGGGAGGCAACTGCACTGGTAACAAGATTCCTTGACAGCGTGGTGATATGGAACGAGCTGCTTAATCCGCTTGAAAAACAGAGAAAAGCAGCGCTGGAAACAAGGAGACTGGGCTTAGGAGTAATGGGCATAGCAGACATGCTGAACCAGCTCGGAATTGGCTATGACAGTGAGGAAGGCATCGGAATACTTGAAGAAGTTGCCAGAGTAATTGCAAACACAGCATACATGGCAAGCGCAGAGCTTGCAGAGGAGAAAGGGCAGTCAGCCATATTCAACTACGAAGAATACAGCAGGGGTGCGTTCTTCCAGGAAGCACTGGACGGGGATACTCGCGCAATCATCAGAAGCAAAGGGCTAAGAAACATCGCCATACTCTCAATAGCGCCAACAGGCACAATATCAAGCATAGTTCTGGGATACAATATAGGGGAAAAGAACTTCATAGGAGTAAGCGGCGGCATAGAGCCGATATTTGCGCTTTACTACACAAGGCGCTCCGAGTCGTTCGGCAACAAAAGATTCAAGGTATTCCACTCAACCGTAGATGCATATTTGCAGCAAACCGGGCTGTCGGAAACAGCGCAGAAATCTGAATCATCTGAAGAGCTTGTCGCAATCCTGCCAAAGCACTTCTTCAGAACAGCGCACCACATAAACCCGGAGAAGCGCATCAAAATACAGGGGCTTTGGCAAAAGTACATAGACCACAGCATCTCTTCAACAATCAACCTGCCGGAAGACATACATCCCGAAGTAATATCAAGCATATACATGGACGCATGGAAGAACGGGCTCAAAGGCGTTACGATATACAGGGCAGGGTCACGATACCCGATACTGAGCTCGGATGAAGCCAAAACAGATTTCCAGGACTACAAAGACAAACTTTTCGAAACTGAAGTAAACGGAGAAAAAGTGCAGGTAAAAGGCTCAGACATAATAACCCTGCCAGACGGAACGCTAACCACAGTATATCACGCAATGAAAGAAAAGAAGATAGCAGTCCGGAAAGAGCCGGTGACGGCCGAGGTGAAGTAAATGGAGCTGAAAGCCAATGACATGCAGCTCGTGCAGTGCCCGTCATGCAGCCAAAGCACGCTAAAAATAGAAAACGGATGCCACTCATGCCTCAACGAGGATTGCGGCTTCAGCAAATGCGATGTATGATGAAATGCTACACCCGGACAGGGGATAATGGGGAAACGTGCATATTCGGCGGAAAAGTGGACAAGCACGACGACAGGATAGAAGCAATAGGCACAATAGACGAATTGAATGCGGCATTGGGAGCTGCAGCGTCTTTCTCTGCGAACAAAACATCCAAGCTGATAATCCAGGAAGTGCAAAATGACATGTTCACCATCGGAGCAGAACTCGCAAACACCGCAAAAGTGGGAATAGAAGAAAAGCACGTAAAAAACACGGAAAAACTCATAGACAAACTGCAGCAGCAACTGCCTGCACAAAGCAAATTCATAATACCGCAGGGAACGCAGGCAGCAATGATGCTAAACATGTCCAGAGCCATTGCGCGGCGCGCCGAACGCGTGCTTGTAAAGCTCGACAGGAAAAGCAAGCTGAATGAACAGCTGCTAAAATATTCCAACAGACTATCCTCCCTGCTTTACATGCTCATGAGATACGAAAACCAGCAAAGCAGCATAAAAGAAAAAAATCCCGTGTACAACTACAAAAATGAAGCAAACTCACTGCGTTCGTAGCTTAATTTTTGGTGAACAAAAATGAAACAAACTCACTGCGTTCGTAGCTTAATTTTTGGTGAACAAAAATGAAATGCACATACTGCGAGTCAAGGGACACAAAAGTAGTGGACAAGCGGGAGCCACAGGACGCCTCAGTTACAAGAAGAAGGAGGGAATGCCTCCGCTGCAAAAAGCGATTCACAACCTATGAAAGGGTTGAAGAATTTGAGCTTACAGTCGTGAAAAAAGACGGCAGGCGAGAGCAGTTCAACCGGGAAAAGCTGAAAACAGGGGTGCAGAAGGCATGCGAAAAGCGGCCCATATCAATCGAGCAGATAGACGCATTGGTAGACTCAATTGAATCAGACTTAAGAAGACTGGATGGCCAGGAAGTCAAAAGCAAAACCATAGGCGAACTGGTCATGAGAAAACTCAGGAAGCTTGACAAAATAGCATACATAAGATTCGCTGCCGTCTACCGCGAAATAGAAGACGTAAAAGAATTCCAGGAAGAGATAAACAAGCTGGTAAGATAAAAACATGATGGCAGCTATGCAGCGCCAACCCGCTGCTCAAAATCGCGAACAGACTTCGCCTTCCTATTCTCAGCATCCAGATATTTCTGGAATAAGTTCATGCTGTCCATAGCGCTGCCGAGATTATCCTCAGCTTCCTCCAAAGAGCGCAGGGCACGAGCAAGAGTTTCCCTTATAGCGCCGCTGTTTTCCTCCACAAAGGAAAGAATTTCCGAACCAAACTCGTACCTGCTGCTGAACGGATCCTTATTGCCAACGTACAGCCCGGCAGCAACTTCAATATTAAGGATGGCCCGGTCCACAGCTTTAAGCGAATCAACCAGATGAGCCAATACGCCATCCAATGCCCTTAACGAAGTCATAACCTGCCGCCTGATATCGCCCTCAAGCATCCTGGCTTTTCCAGAAATGCCTTTACCGGATTCTGACTGCAAAATAAGACCAACAACCTTTTCAGCTTTCTGCCTGAGACTGGCCAATTCTTCCTCATAATCGCTGGAAGCTGCCTTCTCTGTCCTGAGGTCCTTAAAAACCATGCCAAGCTTTTTGAAATCCTGCTTCAGGGTTTTCTCAGCCCTTGCAAGAAAAGCGGAATCATCGTCCTGCAGGACCTCGTTAAGAAACTTTCTTGAATTCCTGATTTTCCCCAAAAGACTCTTCAAACGCCTCTCAGCATCAGTGCGCAACACTCTGGAACCGCCAAGAGTGGCGATTTCCTCAATTAATGCATCATTTGCCATCAAAGCGCTATAACAACCCTGACTTATAAACCTTCTGAACAAACGGTAATTTCAAGTTAAGTGGCAAAACCGTCGCATCCTTCCCTAAAAAATAAGGGGGGAGAAAAAAATCAGCCAAGCAGGCATCGGCAAGCTCAGGATTGCAGGACACACAACTTGACATTACCTGAACAAACGGTCGTATTGAAAAGTTCATGCGCTCCCGATGTTTTGCTAAGCTGCCCTGATTTTCCCCTCCCTTAATATTTAGGGAGGGGAAAATCAGGAAGCGCGGTGAGGGCAGTTTGGAAGGCAAATTGTCAATGACGCCAAACAAACAGAGTTGCCGATTAATTCGGTCTGCAGCGGTTTGCTGCCGGGAGTCGGCGCTGATGGCAATAATTCGGCAAACTATAAAAACAGATGGAAAACACCTTAATAAGCATGAAAGTGAAAATCAAAAGAATTGACAAATCCATTGAGCTGCCTGTCTACAAAACGTCCGGCAGCGTTGGCTTTGACATTTCTGCACGGAAAGATACAGTAGTCCCGCCAAGAAGCATCGCCCTGATACCCGGAAACATAATAGTGGAAACGCCGCCCGGATACATGCTCCTGCTTGCTTTGCGCAGCTCAACGCCGAAGAAAAAAGGGCTGCACAAGCCCCATGGAATCGGAGTCATAGACAACGATTACTGCGGCGAGGATGATGAAATAAAGGTGCAGGTGTACAACAGCACAGACAAGGAAGTTACTGTGGAAAAAGGCGAGCGGATAGCGCAGGGAATATTCGTCAAAATAGACAAGTTTGAATGGGACGAGCAGGAATCAATGGGGCAAAGCAGGGGCGGATTCGGAAGCACAGGTTAAGGAATGGTGCGCTTGATTGGCAGATTATCAAAATCTTTATCATACGACACAATTTCGGCGCAGTTCTCAAGCAAAGCAGTCATGTAATGGATTAAGTCAAAAGCGTCGAGATTATGCGTGCCTGCCATCTTAAGACTCTCAAACAGCAGATTCTTATCCAAATCCACAATAAAACCTGATCCTTTAAACAAGGATTTAATGCAGCGGGCAGCATACGCAGCATTTTGACTGACAAGCGATATTGCCTCCCGGGATTCCACCAAACATAACGTATTTGTAACAAATTGCTGATTCAAAAGTTCGCTGCATTTTATGCGATTCGCATTATTGGTGAAGGCGCCTGTTATAACATTAGCATCAACAAAAAATGTCATCTTTCATGCCTCAACTGTGTGAAAGCTTAACTAGCTCTTCCGCTGTATAAGGCCTGTGCTTTAACTTAGCAGCTTCCTTAAACATCTCTTCCATAGAAGGAATATCATCAGAATTCAGGATTCTCCTAATTACTTCTTCATAGCTTTCTTTGGGATGCTTCTTTCTCTGCTCCAAATCCCTTCTTGTGTTTTCGTGCAATTGAATTGTTGTAATCTTCATCACCATCACCCGTATCTTTCTATAGGAAACTATAGGTATTTAAAGTTTTTCCGCTATGCCGGCTGCGCCATGGGCAGCGCAAATGCTAAATTACAAGATTCAACATCTTCGGATCGCTGAGAAACGCCTCCCGTTTCAAATCGCCTATGATATAATACGATTCAAGGCGCTTGGCCCTGAACCTGGTCTTTATGGTGTCAATCAGCTCCTCCAAATCATTCATCGTCGGAAAAATAGCTTCTGCCAGAAAGTCGTAGCCGTTGTTTATCTTATAAACCGAATTGATGTTCGGGTGGTTAAGAAGAAAGTCAAGAAGCTCCTTCTTTCTGGAAAGCTTTGAATGAATTACCAGCTTTGCCCTTGCATTGAAGCCGAGCTTGGCAAAGTCAACCAGGCAGGTGTACTTTGTTATGGTCTCCTTGTTGCTGACTTTCAGGTTGTCGTAAATGGTTGATATGGGAATCCGGCTGGACTCAAAAATCTTTGACAGCTTAATCCTTGAATTCTGCCGCAGATAAGATATAATGGCAAAATCCTTTCGCGTATGCATATGCATCACCTCTAACCTTATACTGATATAATGCATCATGGACAGACAGAAATATATAATTTATCCTTAAGACTTATATATTACCTTATAATTATATAATAACGAAATATTTATATATGTGTGCTGACTGGCTGTCCCCATGAAGCGCAAGGTAATACAGCTCGCACACAAAACACTGGTAGTATCGCTGCCCAGCAAGTGGACAAAAAAGTATGGCATAAAAAAGGGCGCAGAGCTGGATGTTGAGGAACGAGGACAGCAGATGGTGTATGCGAGCAGCATGCAGACAGATGCAGAGCGCATACAAATAGATGCGTCAGCGCTGGACACGCAGGCGCTAAGAAGGTGGGTGCTGGCAAGCCTGCACAAATCAGGATACAACGAAATAGAGATAACCTACAAGGATTCTTCGGTTATCAACGTCATACAGGAAACAATAAGGGACATGCTGATAGGATTTGCGGTGGTTGAGCAGGGCAAAAACAGATGCGTAATGCGCATTGTTGCTGAGGAGCAGGAAAAGGAATTTGAAACAATGCTGAGAAGGGCTTTCCTCGTAACCAAAAACATGGGAGAAAGCATTTACAGCTACCTGGCTGAAGGAAGATTTGGCCAGCTAAATGAACTGCTGGTGCTGGAAAAAACCAACAACCAGCTTACCAACTTCTGCGAGAGAATACTAAACAAAAAAGGATACAAAGAGCATAAGAAAACGTGCTTCATGTACGTCGTTGCCTGGAACCTTGAGAAAATATGCGACCACTACAAGGATATCTGCGTTTACCTGTCAGCCAACCCAAAAGTGAGCAAAACAGCCCTTGAGATGCTTAAATTTGCCAACGAGTACTTCAGCAGCTACTACGAATTGTTTTACAGATTTGACATAAACGAACTGACCAAGCTGAACAAGCAGAGAAACGACTTCAGAAAATCAATGGAAAAGCTTTTGAAAACAAGCAAAGGCGCAGACACTGCCGTATTATGCTCGGTAAACGATTTTGTAACAAAAGTATCGGATTTCTCAGCTTCCTTTATAGCGCTTAACATACCCAAAACACAGTAGCCCGCGCTATCCCGGAAAACTGCTGCAACCATTGCGCTGCCGCGAAGAAACTTAAAGTAGAAGAAAGCTGCGGGAAAACCTGACTAAGCTGAAGAGAATATGGCTGAGATGGAGTGTATGCGTATATAGAAGCTGGCTTAGCAGGCACTAAAACTTCTTGAACTCGGCAGCAGTGTCAAGCAGGTCCACATGGCCAAGGAACATTGCTCTGCAGCAGTAACGCGTGAGTCCGAAATCATCAAGAATCTTCTTCCTATCCTCGCCTTTTTGGACTCTCTCAACAAACTCCTCCCAAAGGTGTCCGATGACGTTATGGTCAGACCAGCAGCGTACGGGTATTATCATTGCAATCAGCTAATTTTGTGTTGTATATAAGCCTAACGGTATGACTTCTGGCGAGTTGCCCTTGCTTTGCCGTGGTGATTCGGCTTGCGCACTTCCCTTCTCCTGACATCAGCCACCAGCAAGTGCCTGTCGTACTCCAAAAATGTTTTTTCCAGCTTCTTATCCTTAGCAAAGCCTGACAAAGCGCGGGCAATCGCAAGCCGGGCAGCTTCAGCCTGGCTCATCATGCCGCCGCCTGACACTTTAACGCTTATATTGACTGAGCCAGCCTGAGCAGCGGCAAGCATTAACGGCTCCTGCAGCTTAAGCCGGGCAACGCCAGGCTGATAATAATCAATCAGCTTATTGTTAATCTTAACAACACCATTTCCAGGTTTTATAACAGCCCTTGCTGTTGCGCGCTTACGCTTTCCTGAAGTAATAAAAAACTTCATCGCGTATCACCCAAATGCATGCACAGCTCGCCAACCGTTATGTAACTGGCTGTTTTTCTTTGAAGCTGCGCCTGCCTGAAGGTTTCTGCATTTTTCATGTCCGGAGGCACACCAATATAGCATTTTACCCTTGACAACGCATCACGGCCGCGAGCATTTTTTCTTGGCAGCATGCCTCTTACAGCGCGCCTGACAAACAAATCAGGCCTGCGCTGGATGAAAGGGCCTTTCTGCGGCTGGCCGAGATCAAGCCGATCAAGGTACTGCCTGATAACGAGGTTTTTTTCGCCAGTAATGACAGCTTTCTCAGAGTTTACTATGCTCACGTCCTCGCCCAGCAAAGCCCTCTTGGCAGCAAGAGCCGCCATTCTTCCCAAAACAAGCTTCTCTGCATTAATTATCATCCAATCACCCTGATTTTTCTGCCCTTAATTTCCTCCTTAATCAGCTCTGAAATCTGCATTGCCTTTGACTTTGACTTCTGAATCTTATCAAGCGCCTGCTGCGAGAACTTCCAGGCAGCAATTGTAACAGCGTGGTCAAGCTCACCGGCTGCGAGCACCTTTCCGGGAACAACAATTGTTTCACCATCCTTAGTGAACCTGTTGATGCGGGAGAGGTTAACAACCCTTCTCTGCCTCGTTGCCCTACTAAGGTCTTTCTGCAGACGAAGCAGCAATGGAGAGCTATCCCTATGCCCCTTGTCCTTTAGCTCAACTAAAAGCTCCTGCAGCTGTTCGTTTGTTGGACCGGTTCTCATTTTTATTCTCCATTTTTAGTATAATGCGGGGGACGTGATTCGAACACGCGCACCCACTAAGGGACTACCCTTCTGAAAATTTTCCTCAAGGTAGCTCATTTGACCAGGCTCTGACACCCCCGCATATGAATGCGCGGCTATTTGAGCAGCTTTATGAACTGTGTGAGCTGTGACTCAAACACATCCGCTGCTTTCTCCATTATTTGTCTGCAGCTCAGCTGGCCAAATGATTCCAAGTAAAAAACATACTCTCCGGTTGGCTCCAGCTTTGCCTCGCCGCCGGAAGCTTCTTCCACTGCCCCAGCCAAGTCATACTTCAGCAGCAGCAATTCATTTGGAACAAGCTTCCCTGCCTTAACCTCAAACACGCCCGGAGGGCAGGCCTGAACAACCTTTTCAGGATCCTTGGCATTGCCTGTCAGCGCGGTCTTTTGCTTGTAATAAATGTGTCCTGGCGCCCACTTTGAATGCTCCTTTCCTGTTCCAAGCATCGCTGTTGCCTCCAGCTCCAGTTTCTGCCCTTTAAGCAGCTTAACAATCGGGATGCCGGGATAGGCAGGCTTCACCTTCGGATCTTTGGATTTCAAATCAGATGCATAAACTACAGCAGGGCCTTCTGCCTTAAGCGTGAGCTTTACCGTACAGCTGGCGCATCGCTCACCCTTGCACTTGCACTCAGCAGGCATGTTGTAGCCCTGCAGGTCTGTTGTAAGCGGAACAAGGCCGAGCCTGTGAGCCAGCATCTCATCATACAAAACAGAGGAATTCTTTCTGAACTCAATATCTTCAATAGCAGCTGTTGGAACGTCTTCCAAAACAGAGCGCCTAAGCGAATTAGCCAAGGCAGCATTTGCGCCCTTAAGCACAAAGACCAGCTTCCTCTCTCCAGACTCCAATACATCGATGCTAATCATACTCTCCTGCCTCTCTTGCCCCCCTTTTTCCTGCAGCTGTCATGAGGAATCGGAGTAACGTCCTCAATAATGCCAATGCGCAGCCCCACTCTTGAAAGTGCGCGTACAGCTGCCTGCGCGCCAGGACCCGGATTTGCAGGGCCGTTGTGTCCGCCGGGCGCCCGAATCTTAACATGAATTCCTGTGATTCTCTTCTCCATAGCACCCTCAGCTGCTTTCTTTGCAGCGGCCATGGCTGCAGTAGGAGAAGATTCCATGCGGTCAGACTTAACAACCATGCCGCCGCTTGCCTTTGAAATCGTTTCCTTCCCTGTTATGTCAGTAATGTGAATGATAGTATTATTATAGGATGAATAAATATGCGCAACTCCCCACCTAATATCATTCCTTGGCATCAGGCACCTCTGCCGGTTTTACTGCAGCCCTTTCCGGATGATCCAGCTTTGACAAAGACGAGCCCTCTGAAAATTCAACCTGGCTTTCAAGCTGCGTTGGCACAAGAAACGAAGGAGAAGTGATTATTCTGCTTCCCACCCTGATATGGCGCTGCACAATAAACTGGCGGGACTGCTTTATCGAGCGCGACAATTTTTTGCTGAAAACAACAGTCTGCAGGCGCCTCCTTAAAAAATCCTTGATATCCAAACCAAGAACCTCATCAATTGAAGCGTCAGCCGATATAAGGCCAAGCGAGCTAAGCTTGGCTATAAGCTGCTTCTTCTCAACATCTGCCTGTAATCCGCGCAAAGCAATCAGCCGCTTGCCCTGGGCTGTAAATTTTCTAAGCAATGAAGAAGTGCGCCACAGCTCCTTTTTATTCTTCAAGCCATATTCCTCAACAATAGGCTTCTCGCTATCCAGACGGGTGCGGTTCCAAATCTTGAATGGCCTGGAATACCGCTTCTTTGGATGTCGTGGACTGCCCATAAATATCACTTATTGCCCTTAGCTCCCTTTTTGCCCTTAGCTCCCTTTTCTTCTTTAGCAGGAACGACTGCCTTGGCCTTAATAACACCAAGCACTCTGCCCTTGTTCTTCCTGAAATTTGAACGGGTGCGCTGACCCCTGACAGGCAGCCCCAGCATGTGCCTAACGCCGCGATAAGAGCGGATGCGCTGCATCTGCCTGACGTCATTCTCCTGCGCAAAGTTTAGCTCGGCAGCAACCAAATGCTTGGAGGAATTGTCCTCAATGTTTCTGCGGCGGTTGAAAAGCCATTGAGGAACCGCAGGATTCCGAATAATGTCCTCAATCTTCCTGATATCAGCATCGCTCAGATTGCCGGCCTTGGCGGTTCTATCAATACCGGCGACATTGCAAACAGCCTTGGCAAAAGCAAAGCCGACGCCCTTAATCTTGCGTATGCTGTCAACAATTTTCTTATTGCCGTCAAGGTCTGTATTGCTGATTCTAACAAGATGCTTAAAATCTGCTGCTTGCGGCTTATCCATTTTACTGATAACCCAAGAACACAAAACGCCCTAAAAGCGCCATATGACTCGGGCTGTACAGAGGAGTGTTGAGGGGGTATTTATAAAATTAACTGAAATTTGGTAATTTCAAGTTAAGTGGCAAAACCGTCGCATCCTTCCCTGATTTTTTTCTCCCCCCCTTAAAAAATAAGGGGGGAAAAAAAATCAGCCAAGCAGGCATCGGCAAGCTCAGGATTGCAGGACACACAACTTGACATTACCCTGAAATTTGGGCAAATTAGCGAAGAAAGATAAGAAGTAAATTATAACCTGTGGTAAACAAATCGTGCTAAACATGCAATATCTCGTTTTTCGAGTACTAGTGAACCATGTGCATAAACTGGTATATTTATGCTGGTATCCGCATGTGTTATGACTGTCTGACTTTTTTCTAAATCTAATTTTACATTAAATTTTACTTTGGGGATTTTCAAATGCAAGATCACCCAGTCACCATCTCCCCATCGTTCGTCGTTATAACAAATTACATTATGTTGATTCATGACACTAGTTCCGAAAAAATTCATTTCATCAAGTGATATTCTCCGCCCCCCATTAAATATGACATAACCCTCTGGTTTACATACTCTTACCATTTCGTTTAATGTCCTAATAGGATCTTCTAAATATCGGAAGAGATATGATGCTAACACAAGGTCGAATTGTTCATCTTCAAATCTAAACGGTTTATTTGCATCTTGGGCAATATAGTTGGGGTTTGTTCTTGATGGAGGGTATACATCTGCGTCTACAACCTGCACCAACTTTGAGTGCCCAAAATCAGCTGATAGTGTAGATTCTCCTGAACCTAAATTAAGTATACGTGTTAATCCATTTCTATGACTACCCCAATGGCTCAAGCCATATGCTAAATCAGAGGGAAAATCTTTATTCGGCAATTCGTTGTCGTCTAATGGGGCAACTTTATAACATAATTCAGCTAATTGAGGTAGCAAAGAATCAAAAAAGTCCAGTCCTCGATCTCTCGGTTTCTGTTCAAAAAAACTATTAGGCAAAACACTGGTCATCTTATATCTGCCAATATCTATGACTATTTAAATCTTGCGTTTTTGTAGTCATATAATAGTAGTAAATTAACTTTCGCCCTTTCGTATTTTGCCCAAAAAAAATCGGGCATAACACAGGACTTTGACGAAGCCGCCGAAGGCGGCCGTTATGAATAGATATTATCGTGATGGGCATAATCTTCGATTATTATACATTGTCTATTTTCATCAACAGAGAATAAAAGAACAAAACTTTTGTCAATATGAACCCTTTTAAGATTCTGCAGCGGTTTTCTTAAATTCTTATAATGTTGCGGATTATGCCTGATTTCTTGAATTTTGTTTTCGATTATGAGGAGTTGTTTGGGATTTTTCTTGGCAAGTTTAAAAAATATTTTCTCAACACTTTTTCTTAATTCATAAGAATACATCTTAGTTTAAATTAAAATGTTTTTTGAAATTGCTAATTTTCACGGTAGACTCTGACCGCCTCTTTTTCATCTTTGCAACAAATTCAGGTTTTAGTTCTGGCTCCAGCATTTCGGCACCATACTCAAGAATAACCCTTTCCATCGCTTTAGATTTGTCCTTAAGATTATGCTTCGCTTTTACAATGTTCAGTATTTGATTAGCATCCTCTGAAATATTCACCATGGCCTGAACCATATACATCACCTAGATTTCTTATATACGCAACATATATAAATTTTTTGCTTTAACCGTGTTCTTAAGTTTTCGGGTGCTGCTAAAACATTTAAGCAAATGCAGTTTAGCGGCGTAGCAGCAACTGTAACGCTGCCTGCTACAACTGCCCTGCCGCTATGGTCAAACGCCAAACATTACCACCCGTAGATTGAACAATACGCATTGCTATCTCTTTGTACGGCAAATGAGAGTAAAAGTTATTCACCAGAAGAAAAATACAGGTTAATTGGCAAACCACATCCACTATACCGCAAGTTACTTCTTCAGCTCCATAATAACAGCAGCCAAATCACCATTGGAATTCCGAAGCGCCTCGCGGGCCTTTTCCTCCGAAACACCAGCCTGCTCAGCAACAGTCTTAACGTCATCCTCAGAAATCTCCACCGCAGCAGCGCGCTCCTCAACATCCCCGGTTACCTGAAAGCTGTCCTGGCCCATCATATTGACCTTGACAACCTTTGGATTAGCAATAACAATGTCCTTGCCATCAGATTTAATAATGACTTCGGAAGCAGGCACATCAACCTGCTTAATGCCCATCTTCTTCATCGCCTGCTCAATGGCTTTAGGATTCATGCCGGGAATCATAATGATCAGCCAATTGCCAATATTATTTAAAGCTTATCCTGAACTCGCCCGGCTGCCGGTTCTCCACCATCACTTTTAGTCATGCCACCCGCCATAACACCTTCCCAAATTTCACCCTCCCAGTCAGGGGTGGTGAAATTTGGAAGACATGGGCGGGCGAAAAACAGGAGAAGATGCAAGCCGCATAAAGGCAACTATCCAGTCGCATGCAAAAAAACTTCAATAGCTATAACAACTACAGCCAGAACAATTACATGAGCCGGCTTAATCTGGATTTTGCTCTTGTACTCATCGTAATATCTTACCAAGCCGCCCTGCGAGGAGGGCAATGAAATGCGCTGGTCGTCTGCCATAAGAGAACAGAAAGAATGCTCTGTATTTAAAATCTTCTATGCGCGTGTTGTTGAGTTTTCGGGTGCTGTTAAAACTTTTAAGCAGATGCAGTTTCGGAGCAGCAGCAGTGGCGACTGCCGCTTCTGCGGAAAAACTGAAGTCTTCGTTAGCTACTGCTGAATCTCAAAAAACATGCAGCAGATTGAACACTACGATAATCGCAAAGCATTTAAAAACTGCCTTAGTTCTGCAAAGCTATGGCAGAAGTGGACTTCAACAAGATTGCTGAAAAATGGCAGAAAAGGTGGCAGGAGAAGAAAGCATTCAAAGTCAAAGCTGATGCAAAGAAAAAGAAATACTACTGCCTTGAGATGTATCCGTATCCTTCCGGAGCAGGCCTGCATATGGGGCATGTAAGAAACTATGCGATAGGCGATTCTTATGCAAGATACAAAAGAATGCGCGGCTATAACGTTCTATACCCCATGGGGTATGACGCATTTGGGCTGCCTGCTGAGAACGCAGCAATAAAAAACAAAATTGACCCGAGAAAATGGACTGAAGACAACATGGCATTAATGAAGCAGCAGCAAAACATGCTCGGACTGAGTTACGATTGGAGCAGGGAAATAGCATCGTGCTACCCTGAATACTACAAATGGAACCAGTGGATATTTCTTCAATTCCTGAAAAGGGGGCTGGCTTACAAGAAGCTTTCGCCAGTGAACTGGTGCAATGACTGCGGAACTGTACTGGCGAACGAGCAGGTTCATGACGGAAACTGCTGGAGATGCGGAAATCCAGTTACTGAAAAGGAGCTTGAGCAGTGGTTCTTCAAAATAACAGCATACGCAGACGAGCTGCTTAAGGGATTGGATGACGTAAAGAACTGGGCTGAAAAAGTAAAGATAATGCAGCGCAACTGGATTGGAAAAAGCGAAGGAGTTACTACACGATTCAGGGTAAAGGACACGGACATATACTTTGAAACCTTTGATTCAGTGCCGCAGACTTTCATGGCGCAGACATTCACAGTAATAGCGCCTGAGCATCCCAAGCTAAAAGAGCTGGTTCAGGGAACAAAGCATGAAAAGGAAGTGCTTGAATTTGCAGAGCGCATCAGAAAAAAGAAGAAAAGCGGGGACTTTGACATAGAAAAAGACATGGAAGGAATCTTTACCGGAAGGTATCTTGACTACACAATAGGGAACAGGCAGCTGCCCATATGGGTAGCGTCCTTCGTAGTTGCAGAATACGGAAGCGGCGTAGTGAACTGCAGCGCACATGATGAAAGGGATTTTGAATTCGCAAAGAAATACAGCATACCGCTGCACCCTGTCATGTTCCCTGCTGACGAAAAAGAAGCAAATAAAATCAAGAATCTGGAATACTGCTACTTCAAAGCTCCGGAAGGGATACTGGAAGAGCCGGCAGATTTCAAGGGAAGAAAATGGGGGGAAGCAAGGGAAGACGTTATAAAATACATTGAAAAAAGCGGAGCTGGAAGAAAAGACGTGCAGTTCAAACTGCGGGACTGGCTCATATCAAGGCAGAGGTACTGGGGCACGCCAATACCGGTAGTTTACTGCGAAAAATGCGGAATGGTTCCTGTGCCTGAAAAAGAGCTGCCTGTGGAGCTTCCCCCTCCTGAGAAAGTCAAGTTCACAGGAGAAGGAAACCCTCTTGAGACAAGCGAAGAATTCGTAAATGCAAAATGCCCAAAATGCGGCGGAAAAGCAAAGCGCGACACCGACACCATGGACACGTTCGTGGACAGCAGCTGGTACTTCTTCAGATACTGCAGCCCAAATGAAAAAAAACTGCCATTCAGCAAAGAAGCAGAATACTGGATGCCTGTAGACCAGTACATTGGCGGAATAGAGCACGCAATAATGCACTTATTGTATGCAAGGTTTTTCACAAAAGCGCTGCGCGACATAGGGCTGACAAAAGTGGATGAACCATTTACCAATTTGCTCAACCAGGGAATGGTGCTCAAAGACGGCATGGTGATGAGCAAGAGCAAAGGAAACGTAGTTGACCCAAGGGAAATAATCCAAAAATACGGGCCAGACACTGCGCGGCTGTTCATACTGTTCATTGCGCTTCCGGAAAAAGAGCTTGAATGGAGCGACAAGGGAGTGGAGGGCAGCTACAGACTGCTGAAAAGAATCTATGCGCTGGCAGCAGAAGAGCCGCGGTATAGAAAAGAAATAAACAACAAAGACAAACACATCCTAAGCAAGACGCACCAAACAATAAAGCAAGTAACTGAAAATGCTGAAGAGCTAAAGCCAAGCATGGCTATCGGAAAAATAATAGAATTGGTCAACCACATCCACAAGTACAGGGAAAGCGCAGTTCACAAAAAAACCTATCAGGAATCTGTGAAGAATTTAGCGCTGCTCACTGCGCCTTTCGCGCCGCACCTCGCAGAGGAAATATGGGAAAAAACAGGGAACAAAAAAATGATTAGTTTAGAAAGCTGGCCTGAGTACGACCAAAGCAGAATAGACAAAGAAGCAGAATACGCAGAGGAAATGAGCCACCAGGTGCTGTCAGACGTAGAAAGAATCCTTAAGCTGGCGAAGATTGAAAAGCCCCAGAAAGTCACCATAATAACCGCAGCAGAATGGAAACACAAGCTAATGGAAACGCTGACAGCTACGATGAAGGAAAGCAGGGACTTCAAGGCAATAATGCAGACATGCATGGACGAAAGGGAAATAAAAAACCATGCCGAGGAAGCTGCAAAAATAATACAGGCGCTGCTCAAAGACAACACCAAAATACCCAAAATACTGCTGGATGAAAGCAGGGAGAAAGAAGCTTACGGCGCGGCAGCTGAAACCATTAAAATGGAATACGGAGCAGAAGCTGAGATTGCAGCAGAAAAAGATTCAACAAACCCAAAAGCGAAGCAGGCGCTGCCGGGCAAGCCGGCCATAATAGCAGAATGAAAATAAAAAAAATTCTGGTAGCATATTATGTGCATAATTACAAAACGCTGCAGCTTGTAGAGGAAACGCTGCAGAATCACAGAGTAAAATACACGGCATCGCCACGCATACATCTTACAAGAAAGATGTGCGCAGGCAAAGGGCTGATAATAGTGGTGGGAGGAGACGGCACATTCCTCAGGGCAGCGCACCACACAGACAAAACACCAATACTTGCAGTAAGCTCAGACACAAGATACAACGAAGCATTCTACGCGCAGGCATCCCCGAAAGATTTTGCAAGGAAATTTAAAAAAATACTGGAAGGAAAATACAGAATAAGAAAGCTTCCAAGATTAGAAGCAAAGATTGGAGGCGAGAAGCTGCCATATCTTGCGGTAAACGAAATGTTTGTCGGAAACAAGCACCCATACCACACGTCCAGATACACGCTGCAGGTAAAAGGCAGAAAAGAGTTTCAGAAAAGCAGCGGAATCCTGATAACAACAAAAAAAGGGAGCACCGGATGGGCGAAAAGCGCAGCCAAAAAAACGCTTAAAATACCGAAAAACGGGTTCGGATATGTTGTCAGGGAGCCATACAGAGGAAGGCTGACAAAACCGAAACTACTGCAGGGAAACCTGTCAGCAAAAGAAAAAATCAGGATAACATCATCATTGCATAAAGGAATAGTCGTAATAGACTCTTCAGAAAAAACATTCAAATTCACAGACGGGATGAAGCTGGAAGTTGGAGTCTCCAAGAAGCCACTGAATTACGTTGAGGTTTGAGGCTGTTCCCATGCAAGTGCAGCTGCCGCAGCTATATCTGAAAGCAACGCAGCCGGATATCATAAGTAGGCAGGCGCGCCTGCCATTGACTTAAACATTGGCCAAAGGCTGAACCCTGGCTTTTCCTCGCTTCCGCAACCCCTCAAGCGCCATTGCTAAAGATTAACGCTGCTCTGTTCCCAGCCTGACGTGGTTTTCAAAAGCAACAACCCTGAAGGACAGAAGGTCAACGTACGAGCCAAGACCTCCGGCTGCAGCTTAAGCCGCAAACAAGCTTCACTCCGCCATAAAGCCGATTTGCGGTAACAAGAGACGGCTAACCTCCCAGCATATCCTGCCTGTGAAAAGGGAATATTCGGGGGTTTTTAAAAGTAGCGGTTAGCTGAAATCACATTTGCTGCTTCCCTGCGATTCCCTTTTACCCCTCCAAGTTAAGGGAGAAAAAGCTGAGAAAGCGCAACGCTATGCAATGGTTCCAAGAACTGCATACCCCAAAAAGCATCCTGCTGAAACAAACGGCATCGCAGGATAGAATTTGCCCTTTTTGCTTATGAGGAAAAGCATTGCCAATGCAGCTGTTGCAAAAACCGGAATTATCAAAATCTGCTGCAAAGAAAAATTCGGGAGCAAAGTGCCCGCAAAAAGCAGCGGAAAAGCAATATCCCCGCCGCCAACAATTGCTGAAGATTCGCCTTTCACCATTTTTTTACCAGCTGGCGATTTAACAACATTCTTCGGAATTGAAATGCCGGCAAACATCCTGGAAGCAGTCTGAAACTTAGCAAGCGAAACCATGTGCTTGCTCTTCCACACAGCATACATGTCATAAATTGATATCAGCACAAGCAGGACTGAAGCTGAAAAAACGCTCATAATCGGAACAAAGATGGCTGCAAGCCCGCTGTAAATGAAAAGCTCTGTCAAATTATGAATTACAGGATTTGGCTTGAGCACTTTCCACAAAGAAGCTGCGAGGGATGCAGTCCACGCATATAGCTGCGGTATAAAAGCTGCGAAGGCAACTGCCAGCGAAAGCAGCACCGCAAAAAAATACCACAGCTTCCACAGACGCATTTTCCTGAACTTAATTATTGCAAGCATAACCAATGTTCCTATCAATACAACCATCCCAATGAATATGAAAGCATAGTTAGGAGCAATGTCTGGCCGCTCTATGCCGGCAGGCAATTCCTTGTAAGTAGTTATGCCAGTATCTGCTGTTGCCGCCCTGTCAATGTAGCTGCCAAGCACCAGCAAGCCAACAATCTGCGCAGAAAAAAACAGGGCAAGCAGAGTCACAACAACAGAAGCCGGATGTTTCATGCAACCCTAATTTTGGAGTTAACTATATAAAGATTTGCGGTTACGCTATGTGAAGTGAAAACAGGCTCACTGTCGTTCGTAGCTTTAATTTTGAAAGCCATGAAGAATAAACAAGCAAAATGAAAGCAGCAAACAACGCCAGCATACGGGTATTCTGCAGGGAAGACGAAGACAAAAAAACCATAACAGAGAAGCTCAGGATGCTGCTGCCTTTTGACCTTGAAAAAGAAAAAATAAGGGTGGAAGAGCAAAAAGCAGAAGGATTTCAGGAAAAAAGAATAAGCATAATCAGCGCTGCGCTGACAAAAGACAGGCACATAAACGCCTTTATTGAAAACCTGCTGAACAACCTTGGAGAAGAGAAAAAAACGCTGCTGGAGCAAATTGACTCAAGACTGGATGATGATTTAAACTTCTTTCTGCGGCTGGACAAGGAAATGCTGCTCAAAAACAAATTCGTGCTGACAGACGCGGGCAACTGCTACCACATAAAAATAAACATTGCTTCTTTCCCGAAAAGGAAGGAGAAGGCGGTTGAAATATTAAGGCGGCTTTTGAAGTAATCTCAATTCGCCTGACGCTTCACAGCCACGCAGAGTCCGAACAAACCAAAAACAATATATTATATCGCAGAATCCAGCTTTTTATGGACATTGAAGCGCTAAAAGCCAAAGCAAAACAGCTGCGCATAGACTCACTAAAATTAACAAACCAGGCAGGCTCAGGGCATCCCGGAGGAAGCCTGTCGGCAGCTGACATTCTAACTGCGCTGTACTACCGCCAGATGAAATACGACGCTTCCAATCCGCAGTGGGCTGAGAGGGACAGATTCATACTCAGCAAAGGGCACTGCACGCCTTTATTGTACAGCGTATTCGCAGATGTAGGATATTTTCCCAAAGAAGAGCTGGCAACATACAGAAAAATCGGTCGGCTCACAGGCCATCCAAACCCGAAGCTGCCGGGAGTGGAAATAGCAACCGGCTCCTTGGGACAGGGGCTGTCAGTAGGGCACGGCATGGCGCTCGCTGCAAGACTGGATGGAAAAGATTACCGCGTCTATGTTCTTCTGGGAGACGGCGAACTCAATGAAGGCTCAGTATGGGAAGCGGCCATGAGCGCAGCGCACTTTAAGTCAGACAATCTCATAGCGATAGTGGACAACAATAAGGTTGCGCAGGACAGCATAACTGCCGAACTAAAAGGGGTTGAGCCATTAGGAAGGAAATTTGAAAGCTTTGGGTGGCACGCCATCAGAATAGACGGGCACGACATGGCTGCAATCCTAAATGCGCTGGAAGAAGCTGCAAAAGCCAAGGGAAAGCCGACTGCCATCATAGCCGATACAATAAAAGGAAAAGGAGTGTCGTTCATGGAAGGCCAGCCGAAATGGCACGGAAAAGCGCCTGATGCAGAGCAGCTTAAAAAAGCAATAGCGGAGATTGAGAATGGCTAAGGCAGCTACCAGAGATGGCTATGGAAGCGGATTAGTAAAAGTTGGCAGCAACAAAAATGTGGTGGTGCTGGACGCTGGCGTGTCTGATTCAACCAGAACCAACAAATTCCAGGAAAAGTATCCTGAAAGGTTCTTCAACATGGGCATAAGCGAGCAGGACATGGTCGGAACCGCTGCAGGCCTGGCAAAATGCGGCAAAATAGTTTTTGCAACAAGCTTTGCAGAGTTCTTAATGGGCAGGACGCAGGACCACCAGCTTGTTTCTGTAGCATACTCTGAAAGCAATGTCAAATTAATTGCCACCCATACAGGACTGGCTGTCGGAGAAGACGGGCCAACAGCGCAGGCGCAAAATGACGTTGGAATGGCAAGGGCAATGCCGACAATGATTGTGGTTGAGCCAGCTGATGCAGTGGAAGCGGAGAAAGTAGTGGAATTCCTGGTTTCGCACAAGGGCCCTGCATACGTAAGACTCGGAAGGCCTGAAGTTGAAACAATATATGACGACAGCTATGCGTTTGAATTGGGCCAGGCAACCAAGCTAATGGACGGAAATGCAGCAGCAATAATAGCTTCAGGAATAATGGTGCAGGAATCGCTCAAAGCAGCTGAAATGCTGAAGCAGGAAAACACAGAAGTGGCTGTAATCAACATGTCATCTATAAAGCCAATAGACAAGGAAGCGATAAGGCAGGCAGCGCAGACAGGAACAATCATTGCTTGCCAGGACCACAACATATACGGCGGATTGGGAAGCGCGGTAGCAGAAGTAATCGCAGCTGAAAGCTTAAACTGCAGGTTTGGCATCGTCGGAATAAAAGACCAATTCGCAGAATCAGGAAGCCAAGAAGAATTATTTAAGAAATATGGAATGGATGCGGAAGCAATAGCAAACGCTGTAAGGAAAGCGGTCTCAGGGTAAAACATTTATCTTAAAATATTTCTTATAATAAGCCCTGTCTCTTGAAAGCAAAACTTCTGCCTTGTTTTTGGCATGGGCGCCTATCAGAAAATCAGTGATAACATGGTTTCGCCAGGACATATGCAAACCGCACTTTTTGCAGCTAAAATTGTTCAAAGTTCCACATTTAGGGCAGGACAACAAATGCTTTTTCTTGGTAAAAAGCCGCCAAACCTTAGCTGCCAAAATGAAATCCTCGTCAGAAAAAGGCACTATTTCAATGCCAAACTCTGAAAGGAAATCCTTAGCCATTTCAGCAGCTTCAAAGTCAGGAAACCCGTTGAAAAAAGCAGCCAAAAACTCCGAATAAGCAACCGGAGACATTATCAGCCTGCCTTCAGAAGAATGCTTTTGAAGCAAGTTTGAGCTTTCAGCATACAAACCAGTATAAGCGCCTATAACATCCATGAGTATATTTGTATCAACAGCCGTGATCATCTAAACTCCTCATTAAACTTCTTGGACGTATAACCTTTCAAAACACCTCGCCACTTATCAAAAGGGAGCTTCCTGGCTTTCTTGCGCAAAACAACCTGCCCATTATCCCACTCAAAATCCACATCATCGCCTGGCCGCAGACCCAAAGCCAGCCTGAACTGCTTAGGAATGGTTACCTGAGACTTCTGAGTTAAGGTAGTCATAGTAATACTTTTAAAGTAATACGTAATACTATATAAATATTACTATTTTGCGGTAATTTCAAGTTAAGTGGCAAAACTGTCGCACACTGCTCTGATTTTTTCCCCCCCTTAAAAAATAAGGGGGGAGAAAAAAATCAGCCAAGCAGGCATCGGCAAGCTCAGGATTGCAGGACACACAACTTGACATTACCGCATTTGCACCTATCCAAAAGTATATAAGGAAGCTGCGCCTTCCATATTTGTGATTGAAATGAGTAATGCAAACCGCGATGGTTGCCTTTGGGGCAAGCCGGAAAACGGCTGGTTGCCTTTGGGAGCAAGAGTTCTGAATTAGTTCTGAAAGCATTTAACAGCTGCAATTCTGAATTGACGCAGAAAGAAATTGTTGACAAGACAGGGCTTTCTACAAGGAGCATTAAGAGTGTTCTGAAGAAGCTTGTAGCCAACGGTCTAGTCGGCGAGCTGATTCTCATAAGCGACATGAGGCGCAAAAAGTACAAAATGGAGGGATGAAAATGATAACAAAAGACGGGATAAAAATTGAAGTAAAGCAGCAGGACATACCATATGAACGCCCCGTGGAGTTTTACGAAAGGGAAACAGACGGGGGCCAGCATCTTGGAATGCTGATGGAATCAAGAAGGCGCGACCTGAATTACGGAACCAAGGCAGTTGCTGTTACAAAGCCGGGACTTCAATTAACAGGCAAAGGAAACAGCTTTGAGTTAAAAGCATTAAATCCGGCGGGAAGACAGATTCTTGAAATTGCTGCTGAAAGATTTTCAGCTGACGGGGTTGAAATCAGGTGCCTGGAAGACATGATTCAGGGAAGAATATCAAGAAGCGGAGCGCAGCTGCCAGAGCATTTGCGCATAAAGCAGCCCGGGCTGGGCAGCGTCATAAGGGAAGTGCTTTCAATATTCCATGTGAAGGATGAGGATGCAGGTTTCTACGGCGCATTTGCGTACGATTACGTCAGGCAAGTAGAGGAAATAGGAACCAGGTTTGCAGGCCATGAGGGCTCGGATGTGAACCTGCTGCTTCCACTCGAATTAGTGGTGTTTGATGAAATACGCCAGCAGGCAACAAGGAAAACATACAGGTTTGGGAATGTGCAAACCGGGCCAACACAATCACGACTCTCGTTTGGAAACTATGCCGGAGAATCAAGCGCTGATTTGACTGACGACCAATATCTCAAAGCTGTTGAAAAGATAATAAGCGAAATTGCGGCAGGCGAGATGATACAGGTTGTCATGTCAAGAGCAGAAAAGCTGGGGCTCATAGAGCACCCTTTTGAAAGCTACAGGAGACTTGCAGAAGTTAACCCTTCCCCTTACTGCTTCTTTTACAACATGGGAAATGATGAAGCCCTGTTCGGGGCATCGCCTGAAATGCACATAAAAGTCAGTGGAGGCAATGTGGAAATAAGGCCCTTGGCAGGCACGAGAAGGAGAACAGGGAACGCTGTAGATGACCACTATATGAGACAAGAGCTGCTGACAGACCCAAAGGAAATCGGGGAACACATAATGCTTGTAGACCTTGCCAGAAACGACCTTAGCAGGATTGGCACTAATGTAAGGGTGTCAGAGTTCATGGAACTTGTTGAGTTCCCGAATCTTTACCACATCGGGAGCAGGGTGACAGGAAGGATAAGGAGCGGGCTTGACTCCCTGGATGCAATACTCAGCACACTGCCTCAGGGAACACTTAGCGGGGCGCCGAAAGTAAGGGCTATGCAGGAAATAGAGTTGCTTGAAGGCTCAAGAAGGGGGTATTATGGCGGATGCGTTGGAATGATTGGGTTTAATGGAGATTGCAACACGGCAATAACAATACGTTCTGTACATACAAGAAATGGGTATGGGTACGCGAGGGCAGGGGCAGGCGTGGTGCTTCTGTCAAAACCCGGAACTGAACTTGCGGAAACCAACCTGAAAAATGAAAACCAGCTAAAAGCTTTGCGGGGAGGGAAATAAAATGAAAATACTAATGATAGACAATGCTGACTCGTTCACGTATAACCTTGTCCAGATTCTGGAGGAAACGGGAAATGATGTTGTCACTTACAGGAACGATGCAGGGCTACAAGTGGTTGAAAAGGAAAAACCTCAGCTGATAGTAATAAGCCCTGGACCAAGCCGCCCGGAGAACGCCGGAATGAGCATGGAAGTGGTTAGCCAATACCACAAAAAAGTGCCAATGCTTGGCGTATGCCTTGGGATGGAGGCGATGCTGGCTTTTTTCGGGACAGATTTGAAAGAACTGTCACTTGACGAAATAGTTCACGGAGGCTCAACCCCAATAATGCACGATGGAAAGACCATATTCGCAGGGCTGCTGCAGGGATTCCAAGGGACAAGGTACCATTCCCTTGGAGCTTACGCGGATGATGTAAAAAACCCTCTTGAAGTTTCTGCCTACACCACTGCGCCTAACGGAAGAGAGATAGCCGTGGGAGTGCGCCACAAGGAACATCCAGTTGAAGGAATTCAGTTTCACCCCGAATCAGTTTTAACCATGAGAGGGGGGGTTGGAGAAAAAATAATATTAAGTGGAGTAAGGTACCTGACAGGGAACAAGATTTAAAAAGCCAAGCAGTAAGGTGATAGCATGCCAAAATACACCGTAACGCCTTGGAAGGTTGAGGGCGAGGTTGATTATAACAAGCTTATAAAAGACTTCGGAACAGAAGCCATTGATGACAAGCTCCTTCAGAGACTGAAAAAGCACACAAAAGACCTGCATTACATGCTACGCAGGAAGATTTTCTTCTCTCACAGGGACATGAATTTCATTCTGGATGAGCATGAGAAGGGCAACAAATTCTATCTTTATACCGGCCGGGGCCCTTCAGGAAATACGCACCTCGGGCACCTGGTGCCGTGGATATTCACAAAATGGCTGCAGGACAGGTTTGACGCAGAGCTCTGGTTCCAGATGACTGATGACGAAAAATTCATTTTCAACCCCAAACTGGAACTTGAGGAAACAAACAAACTGGCATATGAGAACGCATTGGATGTTATCGCCCTGGGTTTTAAGAAAGGCAGAACGAAGATTTTTGCGGACACAGACTATGCGAAAACACTTTACAGGGAAGCAATTAAAGTTGCCAAAAAGCTCAATGTATCAACAACAAAGGCAGTGTTTGGCTTGACTGACAGCGACAGCGTGGGCAAACATTTTTTCACTTCAGTCCAGAGCGTGCCCGCATTCCTCCCATCAGCATTGGCAGGGAAGAACATTCCCTGCTTAATTCCGCTGGCCATTGACCAGGACGCCCACTTCCGGGTAACCCGGGACATAATCGGAAAGCTTGGATACTACAAGCCGGGAATCCTGCACTGCGTGTTCCTCCCGGCGCTGACAGGGCCGAAAGGAAAGATGTCTGCATCAATAGCAGAAAGCGCGGTTTACACAACAGATGCACCGGAAGTCGTTGCGAAGAAAATAAGGAAATACGCGTTCTCCGGCGGAGGGGATACAATTGCAGAGCACCGCAAAAAAGGGGGAAATCCTGAAATTGACGTTTCGTACCAGTGGCTGAGGTTCTTTGAGGAAGATGACAAAAAACTTGAGAAGATTTATCGCGACTACAAAAGCGGCAGGCTACTGACCGGAGAATTGAAGGAGATACTCATAGAAAAGCTAAGCAGGTTCCTTAAGGCACACCAGGCAAACAGGGAAAAAGCAAGAAAAGTGCTGGACAAGTACATAATAAAAGATTAGAAGGGTTTTTATAGCGCAGCCAAGTTCTTCCAGTTTTTATGACCGAACTTATCATAACCGAGAAGCCGAAATCTGCGCAGAAGATAGCAGAAGCGCTCGCAGACGGAAAGCCGCTGAAGAAAGGGGCTAAAGGAGTTTATTACTATGAGATAACCCGCGGCAACACCGACATAATTGTTGCGTGCGCAGTCGGACACCTTTTCGGAATAGCAGAGAAGGAAAAGAAGGGAATGAAGTATCCGGTGTTTGATGTTGAATGGAAGCCGTTGTATGAAGTGAACAAGGACGCTGCTTTTTCCAAGAAATACTTTGACACGATAAAAAAGCTAAGCAGGGAAGCTGATGGATTCGTGGTTGGCTGCGACTATGATGTTGAAGGCAGCGTCATAGGAATGAACATCATCAAGTTAATCTGCAAGCAGAAAGACGCCAAGAGAATGAAATTCTCAACCCTGACAAAGCCGGACTTGGTAAAAGCATATGAAAACGCATCAGAAAGCCTTGACTGGGGCCAGGCCATAGCCGGAGAAACGCGACACTATCTGGACTATTATTACGGAATCAACCTAAGCCGGGCGCTGACTGCATCAATCAAAAAAGCAGGAATGTTCAAGATACTGAGCATAGGAAGGGTGCAGGGGCCTGCGCTTAAGATAATTGTTGACAGGGAAAAGGAAATAGCTGCGTTCAAGCCGGTTAAGTACTGGCAGCTTGAGCTGATGGGGAAAGTAAAAAACGGGCAGCTGACAGCACTGCATAAAACTGACAAATTCTGGGACAAAAAAGAAGCTGACAGAATATACAAAAAAGTCAAAGGAAAAGACGGGAAGATTAGCGACGTAAGGAAGAAAGAATTCAAGCAGCAGGCGCCTTATCCGTTTGACCTTACCACGCTGCAAACAGAAGCATACAGATGCTTTGGAATAAGCCCAAAAGCAACATTATCAATAGCGCAGGACTTATACACCGCTGGTTTGATTTCTTATCCCCGCACTTCTTCACAGCAGCTGCCGGCAAGCATCGGCTATGACAAGATTCTCATGGAGCTGCAGAAAAACAGCATCTACAAGGAACTGTGCGCTGAACTGCTAAGGAAGCCCCAGCTTAGCCCAAACAACGGCAAAAAAACAGACCCGGCGCACCCCTCCATATTTCCGACTGGAATAAAGGCAAAGCTGGAAGAGCGCAATTACAAGATTTACGATTTGATAGTAAAAAGGTTCATGGCAACGTTCTCTGAAGCTGCGACAAGGGAAACAGTGAGTGTAACAATTGACGTGGCTGATGAGCTGTTCATAGCATCAGGAACGCGGACAACGTTTGACGGCTGGCACAAATACTATGCGCCATACGCCAGGATGAAAGAGGAAGAGCTGCCGGCAGCTGAAACAGGGGAAAACGTCAAGCAGGAAAAACTCAGCAAAAACGAACTGGAAACAAAAGCGCCTCCAAGGTACACGCCTGCCTCTATAATAAGGGAGCTTGAGAAGCGAAATTTGGGAACAAAATCAACAAGAGCGGAAGTGATTGATACATTGTACAGGCGCGGCTACGCAACCGACAAAGCCATAAAAGCCACAGACTTAGGAATAAAAATAGTTGAAACCCTGCAGAAGCACGTCCCAACAGTAATTGACGAGGAGCTGACAAGGCATTTCGAATTGGAAATGGAAGAAGTCATGGAAAGCAAAAAAGAAGAAAAAGTTGTTTTGGAAGAAGCAAAAGAAGTGCTTGTAGCAATACTGGACAAATTCAAAAAAGAGGAAAAGCAGCTTGGCAGCGAGCTTTTTGAAGCGACAAAAGAATCTGAAACAAAAGAAAACACAGTGGGAAAATGCCTGAATTGCGAAGGAACGCTGATGATAAAGCGCGGAAAATTCGGGAAGTTCATCGCATGCACCAATTACCCGGAATGCAAAGTTACGTTCAAGCTGCCGTCAAACGGGCTGGTCAAGACAACTGACAAAATATGCGAGCAATGCAGCCATCCAAAAATACTGGTGATAAAGAAAAGGCGCAAGCCGCAGGAAGCATGCATCAACCTCGACTGCCCGGCAAAACGAATAAAGACAGACAAGGAAAACACAAAATGCGGGAAGTGCGGGGAAGGAACGCTGGTATTAAGAAAAAGCGTATACGGGCAGTTCATAGCATGCGACAGATTTCCCAAGTGCAGGAATATTCTGAAGGGCGAAGGTTAATTTATTTCCAACCCTGCTTTTCTCCCCCTTCAAATTATAAGGGGGAGAAAAAATAAGCGGGAAAGACTTATTTTCTACAGCACTGGCGTTGCTAAAACAAGCAGCGGGCATTTCGCAGCAGCAGCGATAACAAGCTGCTACAACTGCCACGGCGCTGCTGCAGTCAAAAAGCTGCCCCGCGCAGATTGAACTATACGCTCTTCCAGAAAAGTATAAATATGGATAACCCTTAATTATGCCATGCTAACTCAGACTGATATTGTGACAAGACTTGTTCTGGCTGCGGTGCTGGCAGGAGTGATTGGATGGGAGCGCGAAAACATACACAGGCCTGCAGGATTAAGAACACATATGCTGGTTTCTGTCGGCGCAGCGCTGATAACGCTTGTTTCAATAGACGCGATTGAAGGCGGAGATCCGGGAAGAATCGCTGCGGGCATAGTGACAGGCATAGGATTCATTGGCGCAGGCACTATTTTCAAGGACAAGGACCATGTTCATGGCCTGACGACTGCTGCAAGCGTCTGGGCAGTATCGGGATTGGGAATAGCGGCAGGCGTTGGCTATTATTTTGCTGCGGTTACTGCAACCGCCATCCTGTTATTAACGCTCCAGATGAGCAAGCTCAAAAAGAACAGAAAGACTACCCAAGACTAAACAAACCTTTTTCCTCCCTGAGCAGATTTGGGCTTGAGCCGCCGTGCCATGTGATTCGCGGCCTTACTCTGATTGGATATAAGCGCTCGTTTGTATCATCAAACAGAATAGCAGCGCCTTTAACGTCAGGCAGGTCCTGAAGAGCTTTGTCAAGCCCTGTTTTCATATAGCTCTGCATCAGGCTGCCAAGCGCGTCAACATCCAGCTTGGCAGTAATATGGTGGGCAATCACAATGTCTGCCTGGGTCATGACATCAGTATGAATCTGGCCTGGCTGCTGGGTTGCAAGCACGAGAGATATGCCCGGCTGCCGCCCCTCCCTTAACAAAGTTTGCAGCGCGTCAGTGGCAGGCGTTGACCCTGTTTTAGGGAGGAACTCCTGCGCCTCATCAACAAATATCCAAATCAAGGGAACCTCTTTGCTTTCTTCCCGGGTTTCAATAAGGCGGGTGAAGGATTTGACAGCTTTAAATTCCTCAGAGCGCCTTGCCTGCATTCTCTCTGAGAAAAGCTTTTTGCTTATCAAGCCAATAACCAAAGCCCTGACACTTGCCCTGTTGACAGCAGAAGCATAGCCGCTGACATCTATGATGGTAATCTGGCCGGGCTGCACAAGCTCAGAAAAAAGAATGCCGTGCCTGCTGAACAATCCCCACGATTTGGCAGTAAGGAAAAGATTTTCAGCAGCTGCCTGCGTGAAGTGGTCAGTGCGGTCATCCGACTGAACCGCAGCAATGATGTCATCAACGCCAAAATTATTTTTCAAATTGGACAAAACACGGCCAATCAACGCGCCAACAGCGCTTGTCAGCTCAACATTAAAGGCCATGCACCAGTCCTCAACTGTTAATTCAGAGGGCTTAATGGAAAACGCAGCGTCAACAGGAATTCCCTTTTCCCTTGACGCTTCGTAATGGCCTTCAGGAACATAAACTTTGTTGCTGATTTCCCTGAAGTCAAGATTCCACTCCCGTATCAGCTCCTCATCGCGCTTGTTTTCGTACTTCATCGTCCAGTAGATGCCCATGGTGTCAAACATAACAACTGCCAGCTTTGAGGTGATTTCCTCAGGCAAAGTCATCATGCCCTCTGCCATTGACATTAACGAATAACTTTTTCCGGAGCCGCGCTTGCCGGTAACAAAAACAACGTGGGAACGGGCAACATCCATCAAAACATCATTCGACAAAGAAGAGGTCTGCCCCATCCTGACATAATGCCTGCCAAAAAGAAACGTGCCCTTAGTGCCGAACTTACGAAGATCCTCAGCATCCCTGCCTACAATGATTTCGTACATTAAGGCAAAAAATGTTTTGCGGGTATAAATAGTTGTCGCTAATGCTGCTGGACTCTGATGCGTATGCGCCATATCCCGCTTATTTTATCTCCCTATACGTTCAAAGAGGGAGATAAAATAAGCGGGCGAACAACTGAGAAAAGCGTGAGCAGCGGCTTACCTCTAAAACTATATATAGTAGCAGCGCTCAGCCCATTGCAATGAACCAGGAAAAAATAAGGAAAGAAGCAAAAGCGCTGATGGACGAGTTCATGGCTGCGCTTGAAACAGTTGATGAAAAAGCAGAGGAAACAGGGGTGGAAAGAAAGCATTCTACGCGGGCAGCGCAGGAATGCGAACTGACTGAAGGATTTCCTGAGCGAATGCTGAAGAACGCACCTTCCAAGAAAGGAAAATACATAGTTGCTGAAAAGAAAAAATGGTAATACTGTTAGTAAGCAGCAACCAGCGCAAAATAGCTGAATTAACGCTGCTTCTTTCGCCTGCTAAAATAGAAGTGATGGAATTTGAGTATCCTGAACTGAAGCTGGATGACCCCTGCGAAATTTCCAAAGCAGCTGCAAAAATGCTGGCTGAAAAATTCAGGAAAACGGTTATGGTTGAAGATTCCGGATGTTTTATTGACGGGCTTAACGGATTTCCAGGAATAATGACAAAATTTACGCATAATAGAGTCGGGAACAAAGGGCTGCTGAAACTGATGAAGGGCATAAAGAACAGGAAAGCACACTATAAGTCAGCAATAGGAATATGCAGCCCGGGAAAGCAGCCGATGTGCTTCCTCGGAACAGAGGAAGGCAGCATAGCGGAAAAAATCAGGGGCAAAAATGGCTGGGGGCAGGACCCAATCTTCATACCGAAAGGCAGCAGTAAGACTTACGGAGAAACCGGGCATCCTGACGGGTATCATTTGTTCAGGAAAAACGCAGTTGATAAATTCAAAGCTAACCTCCGGAAATAACAGAGAGCAATTTGATTTCATCAGAATCCTCAAGAAGCTCATCCTCAGTAACAAGCTCGTTGTTTTTTGCAACAATAACAGTTTCGGGATTGACTTTCAGCTTTTCCAGAAGCTGCGAAACAGTGCCGGAAAAAGAAAGCTTCCTGTTTTTGCTTTGCGATTCTATGAAGACCTGCATGGAATCAGGCAATGCCGTGCTTTTTATAAAAGTTTGCAGCACTGGCGTTATCAGGCTTAGCTAAAAAATTTAAGCGGTGCCTTAATTGTGGCAGCCACTGCTGCGGCGATAAAACTTATGCGGCTGATTCAGCCATTGCCTCCATTGGACACTGGACATTGGATGATAGGACATATAAACCGGCTTTGCGCTTTTAAACGAACAGAAAGATATTTATATAAGTTTGTATAATTAGTTGTATAAGTTTATATAAAATTAGAGGTTGAAAAATGCTTGAAGCGCAAGTTATGCATTACCCAAACCTGAAAACAGTGCTCATGGTTGAGGACGCATTAAAAAAGTCGGACAGACTGCTGACCAGAGAGGAGCTAAAAAGCAAACTGAAAAGGAAAGTAATGCACCAAACGCTGAACGTTATACTGAACTATCTTGAGGACAGCGGCAAGATTCTGGATGGGAGAAAAGGAATTTTGTGGGTTTACAATACAAGCAAGAAATTGGATAAGTTGTCAAGGGAAGGAGTGGAGGCATGAGTTTCAAGGGCAGACAGGTAAGAGTTGTTCTCATCGGCCGGGCAAAGGAAATGCATCTGGAGCTGACATCCAACAGCTTTTTGAAAAAAAACGAAAGGAGTCTTCTAAATGCAGTAAAGCAGAAGATTGAATTTCTGAAAAATGACCCGCAGTACGGAATACACATTCCGAGAAATTTGATTCCGAAAGAGTATATAACGATTTACTATGTGAACAATCTCTGGAAAGCCAACTTAGCAGGAGGGTGGCGGATGATTTACACGGTGAGAGGCGGAGCTGCAGATATTGAAGTTCTAATCATGGACATTCTTGATCATCCGAGCTATGACAAAAAATTCGGCTACCGAAAACGCTGACCACTCGCCACTGGACATGTGACGATAGCGTATTTAAACCTCAAAATTTACTGCACAGTTGCAGATAGAATGCTGCAGGGATGCGAATGAAACATGATAAAATGCTGCAGGGAATTGCATGGAGAGTGTAAAATAGATAAAAATAGGCTTTTCAGAGCCTGAAAGCCCAAATCTCCACAGGAAACAGGGGGGTATTGACAACAGCAAAATAGGCATTTAAAAAGCAGCGTATTTATAAAGGAGAAAGGGTGCCCTTTTAAAAGGGTGGTAACATGAAACAGGATATAAGAGTTGTTAACATTGTTGTAAGCACTTCCTTGCAGCACGACATTCCGCTGGAGAAAATGGCTGCTACGCTCTCCAACACAGAGTACAATCCGGAGCAGTTTCCCGGGCTTGTTATAAGGATTAAGGAGCCAAAGACTTCTGCGCTTATTTTCAGCAGCGGAAAAGTGGTGTGCACAGGCGCCAGGTCAATGGACAAAGTCAATGAGAGCATACGCAAGATAATAAAGAGTTTGGCGAAAATCGGCATACGGATCAAAATAAAGCCCGTAGTGAACATCCAAAACATTGTAGCTTCTGGAACAGTTGGAATGGACCTGAACCTTAACACGCTTGCCATGAAGCTCCGCAATACAGAATATGAGCCAGAGCAGTTTCCGGGACTTGTGTACAAGCTGGTTGAAGGCGGCACCAAAGCAACTTTCTTATTGTTCAGCAACGGAAAGGTAGTGTGCACAGGAACAAAAAGCGAGAAGGAAGTGCATTCTGCGCTTGACAGGCTGATAAAAAACCTCAAGACTGTCAAAAAATAATCATTTTTGCATTAACTCATAGACGGCAGAGGCTTGCCCCAATGAGCCCGCACCGGGATAGTAAAGTGAGAGACCAAAAATGATGAAACATGGACGAATCTGAGCAAATAAAGAGGTTTGAAGAATTCTTTGACCAACACTACAAGGAAAAGGTTCTGGAGTCCATAAGCAAGGGAAAAAACTTTGTAATCGTGGATTTTAAGGACTTGCTGCAGTTTGACACCAAAATCTGCGAGGAGCTTCTTGACACGCCTGAAGAAATTGTCAGGGTCGCAGAAGCATCAATTGCATCCCTGGACCTGCCAACAGAAGTAAAAAAATTCCGGGTTCGGTTTAAAAATTTGCCGGAAACGCAGAGAATAATGGTGAGCGACATAAGAAGCGCAAACATAGGAAAACTGCTGACTGTAACAGGCATAGTGAGGCAAAAATCAGACGTAAGGCCGCAGGTAACAAACTCAAAGTTTGAATGCCCAAACTGCGGGAACGTAATAACAGTGCTGCAGCTGGAAAGCAGCTTCCGCGAGCCAGACAAATGCGGATGCGGGAGAAAAGGCAAATTCAGGCTCGTGGACAAGCAGCTTGTAGATGCGCAGGCAATGGTGCTGGAAGAAAGCCCGGACGAGCTGCAAGGAGGAGATCAGCCCAAACGATTGAATGTATTCCTGAAAGAGGACCTTGTAAGCCCGATAACTGACAAGCGAACCAACCCGGGCAACAGAGTGGTTGTAGTAGGATGGCTGAAAGAAACGCCTATAGTCATAAAAGGAACTAAAAGCACGAGATTTGATTTGCTGCTGGAAACAAACTACATAGAGGCGATTGAAGAAGACTTCTACCAAATAGAGATAAGCAAGAAGGAGGAAGAAACAATACTTGAACTCTCACAGGACCCCATGATTTTCGAAAAGCTGGTCAGCTCCTTAACGCCATCAATATATGGCTATAACAGAGTCAAGGAAGCACTGCTGCTGCAGCTATTGGGGGGCGTTCACAAAAAGCGCAGCGACGGAGCAGTATCGCGGGGAGACTGCCATATTCTGCTGGTAGGAGATCCTGGCGCGGCAAAGAGCGCTATTCTCAAAAGAATCAGCCAGATAGCTCCGAAAGGGAGATATGTGGCGGGAATGGGGGCATCAGGCGCTGGACTGACGGCAGCAGTAGTAAAGGACGAATTCCTGGGAGGATGGAGCCTGGAAGCAGGGGCACTGGTGCTGAGCAACAACGGAGTGGTTTGTGTAGATGAGATAGACAAGATGAGTGAAGAAGACAGGAGCGCGATGCATGAAGGGCTGGAGCAGCAGAGCATCAGCGTTGCAAAGGCAAACATCCAGGCAAGCCTGTCGTGCAAAACCACGGTGCTGGCAGCAGCCAATCCAAAATTCGGAAGGTTTGACCCGCACGGAATAATAGCAGAGCAAATAGACATGCCCCCGACCCTGATAAACAGGTTTGACCTCATCTTTCCAATAAAAGACGTGCCAGACCCGACAAATGACGAAAACCTGGCAAGGCACATACTCCAGCTCCACCAGACACCGGAAGCTGTTGATGCAGAAATAGCATCAGACCTACTAAAAAAATACATAGCATATGCACGACAAAAAAGCTTCCCGGTGCTGACAGATTCTGCTGTGAATGAAATAAAGGACTTCTACGTCCAGATGCGAAACCGGGAAAGCACAGACGAGCGCGCTGCCCGCGCAATACCAATATCAGCAAGGCAGCTTGAAGCGCTGGTAAGACTGTCAGAAGCTCATGCAAAAATAAGGTTTGCGGACAAAGTAACCAAGAAAGATGCAAGGAAAGCAATTGAGCTGCTGACATACTGCCTGCTGCAAGTCGGACTGGACAGGGAAACAGGAAGGATAGACATCGACAGAATAACAACAGGAATAGGCGCATCGCAACGCGAAAAAATCTACCTGATCCGGGAAATAATCCAGAGCCTGGAAGCGCAGATAGGAAAATCAATACCGCTGGAAGACATACAAAAAATGGCAGAAGAAAAAGGAATGGCAGCGTCAGAAGTTGGAGATATCATAGAAAAGCTCAAACGGTCAGGAGACATATTTGAGCCGAGATACGGATTTTTGAGCAGGGTTTAACATCTGCTGTTTTTCATTTTCCACCTCCTTAACCTTTCAGCATCTCAGCAAAAGGGCTTTTCCTCCGCGCTCTATTTCCCTTTTCAACAGCTGCCCGCTGCTTTTTTCCCTCCCCTAAAAATTAAGGAGAGGGAAAAAAGCAGCGCAAAGTAGTAACGACAGAGGTGGAAATAGAGCGCGGTTGCCAGGGCAGATTAGCTATAGCGGTTTACTTTACAGGTAGCAAATCTTTAAAAACCCCCTGAAGTTTCTTTTACAGTATGGAATACGAGGAATTGCTTGAACGCGCAAGGAAAGAGCTGCCCGAAATAAGCGAGGAAATTGCGAGGTTTGAAGTTCCAAAAGTAAAGGGGCACATTCAGGGAAACAGAACCGTTATCAGCAATTTCCACCAGATAGCGCAGGCAGTGGGCAGGCCGGTTGAGCATCTGCTGAAGTATGTGCTGCGGGAAATGGCATCGCCGGGAGACCTGACCTCCAGTGCGCTGATAATAGGCACAAAGATACCTGCATCAAGGATAAATGAAAAAATATCGCAGTATGTGCACGATTTTGTAATGTGCCCTGAATGCAAAAGGCCTGACACAAAGCTTGTAAAGGAAGACAAGATAAACTTCATCAAATGCAGCGTATGCGGAGCAAAAGAGCCGGTGAGAGTGAAGCTATGATTCTTGCAAAAGCGCACATAATAAATGAAAAAAAAATAGTTGCCGCATGCGACTCCGATTTGCTGGGAAAAAAATTTGAGGAAGGTGATTTGCAGCTTGATTTGACAGGCGAATTCTACAAAGGACAGGAAGTAAACGAACAGCAGCTAACAGAAATTCTCAAAGGAGCGTTTACCGCAAACTTTGTCGGAAGGGAGGCTGTTGAATTTGCAATAAAAAAAGGAATAATACAGAAAGAAAAAGTATTAACTGTTGCAGGGATACCCAATGCGCAGACGTTTGCGTTGGAGTAAGGAGTTAATACCATAAAATTAATCAGGGCTAAATGAGACTATTTAAATTTGAGAAAGAGCTAATTCTGGGCTCTATGTTATTTTCTCTTATAAATATTTAACCAAACCACTTGCCAAGCCCTTCCTGCCGGTCCTTGTCCTTGCCGAAGACTTCTGCTATGCGCTGCTTTGTAAGCTCAAGCACCTGCATCAGATAAGGCGAGACAGCGTAATTTTCCGCCAGGCTGATGGCGGGCTCAAGGTACTTGATGACAGTGCCCTCGGACACAGTAAAAATGACATTTCCGCCGCATTTATCGCAGCTGCCAGCCAAAAGAGGGCGTCGAAACTTTTTGTTGCACTTATTGCAGCGAAACTGCTGATTTGAGAATTTTCTCAGATTGCCGCGAATATCGCGAAGAAGGTGCTTTTCCACCACAAGCCGGGCGACGTCCTGCGAATCCACAGCCCTTATCTTCTCTGCAAGAATCATCTGGCCTTTCAGTTTCTCTTCCATCGAAGGAAGTGTTTTGTAAGCGCTGAGCAGAACGCCTGAATTGATGCTGCTCAGTTCGTGTGTAAAGCCGATGCCTTCGTACTGCCCTTCAGTGCCCAAGCGCGAGCCGAGGAGCTCAATGTTGACATGCGAAGGCATTTTGTACTGGGCAGCTGCCTCGTAAAGCTCCAAAGGATAGATTGAGGCAACATCAAACCTGTGCGCCATGTCATCCACCTCAGCAGGGATTATGCGCGGAATCAGAACAAGCGGGCTGTCCATTGTCTTTGCGCCCCTCGAGTCAGGAAGGTACTGCCTTGAAAAGTTGAGCAGAGCGTCAAGGGCAAGGATAACGCAGGCCTCATCTCCGTCAGCATCCCTCCTCATGGCAGCGTGAAAAAGCGGATGCGCCAGGAAGCCAAGGGTTTTTGAAAATCCAATAATTCTTCCGGCAACGCCGGCAGAAATGTGAGGGGCTAATGCGATTACCAGCTGGCCGATTAAATCATTCCTTGATTTGGCGTTATAAAAAGGCTGCGCGCCGTACAATTTAACCAGCAGCTCATCAACAAAATTCCCCACCCTCAAAAGAATGGCATCAGCACTGTCTTCAACTGACTCAGTACTGGAAGGAAGAATAACGTCCTGAGGCTTAATCTCAAGAAGCTGCCCGGGAGAAGTCAGCGGCCTGCCATCAACACCGGTTTCATATCCAAGATTCCTCAAGGCCTCAACCGAAGTGCCAATCTCTGAAGGCCTAAAATGAGTGATTGGAAGCTCGCTCATGTCATAGCGGGTTGTGCCGTCCTTATTCACAGAAATGCCGTGCTTGCTGCGAAGCAATCCTTTCAGCAGATTTTCAGGAATGTGGTCGCGGTTGGAAGTGCCGCGAACGCCCTTGACAAGCTCAGGCGACGGCTCGCCAAGCTTTTTGCAGGCATAATCGTAGTAATGCCTGATATTAAGCGCTCTTTTAGAATATGCCAAAGGACTATGGCTGCATTTGGAGGTCTTCCCGCAAATGTAACAGACAAAGTACTTAATGGTTCTTGACGAGCAGGACTCACAAACCTTGTAGATTGTGTCTGCACTGCACTTTGCGCAGCTGTAAACAGGAAAATCCGCGTAGACTTTCCCGGCTTCAAGCGCAGACTGGAACGAGCGCAGCCTGCCGCCCTCCTCGCCAACAGGAAACAAAGCATGCGGGTTGCCTGTGAGCTTGCGCATCTTTGCCTTTTCAGGCCTGCCCATTCTCGCGCCGATAAACGTGCCGCACCTGTCTCCAAGAGCAACTGAAGACAGCTTATTGACAATATCAATTGTCTGCAAGCCAATGTTGGCGTCAACTATCTGCTTCTGCGAGGAAATGTTGGATAATTTTCCATCAAGCCCCAGCGAAGCGAGCAAGGCAAAGGAATCATCCTCATCAATAACTGCAAAGTCTGCGGACACCTTATGAGGCACGCCGAGCAACTCGAGCGTCCGCTTATGCTCAGTTAATGGAAGCACCAGCTTAGAGCCGGAAACCTTTGCTTTTCTGAGATAGTCGAAAAGCCCGGACAAATTTCCAGCATTGATGGCATTCCAGTAATAGGTGTAGCGCGGATGAAAGCGTATGCCCATTTTTTTGGAAATAAAGAACGCCTGGCTTGCCTTCGGAAAAGAAGGATACTTTATGTACGAATACTCAAGATAAATTTTCTTAATCTCCGGGTCTGTCAGCGTTGCGCTTGCTTTTTCAAGCTCACGCTCATGCCATTCATCGCAGTAGCCGGCAGGCACCAAAAAATGATTTCGGTCAAAGAAATCGCCGTAGCTCACCAGAAGGTCTCCCAAATAAAGTATTTCGGCAACTTCCTTATGATACTCCTTAGCCTGTATGGCTGTATCAAATCGGAGAACGCTGCCGTCAGCAAGCTTGACAATAGGCCCGTCAATTGTTTCGCAGGGAGTAACAGCAGCGGCCTTCCCAGGCCTCTCGACTTTAAGCTGCGTGGCTGTAGCAATGTACCTGTCCAAAACGATTGAGGTTGCAGGGTTGATTGCAGCAGCAGAATAGCCGCTCATGCGAGTCCTTCCATAACGCAGCCTAAAGCCGCCAACCTGCAAAGGATAAGTCAAAACAGGCCTTCCGGCAACCAAATCTGAAATGAATGTGTAGTCAGCAGTCAATTTAGCAGTAACGCTCTCTGACTTGGACTTTTTGCGAACCTGCAGCACAATGAAATCATTAAGAAACCCCCATCCCATGTCAAAGCTTTTCTTGACCCTGTTCAATTCCTTGGCAAGCTTGGGCGCTTTGAGGGCCAGCATAGAGACAACCAGGCAAACGCCTCCCCTAATCCTGTTTGTCTCAACTCTTGGCAAATCCTTAAACTGGCTAACCTCAAGCTTCTCAGTCGGATCGCCGTCAATCTCAACAGGACAGTTCTTAATAAGAAATTTAATCTCCTCAACGCTTGGCTTGTACTGAAGGTTTGTAACGCGCTCATGATAATCGTCAAGCTCAATTGCAATCCTTGCCTGCTCTTCAGGAGTCGCATCGTAGGCAGCATAGCCATACTTTTTCCTTAGGTAGTCTGCGACCAGCAGGCACATGCCCATAGCAGTGCCGCCTGCACCCCGAATAGGGCCGGAAAAAAAAGCAGCAAAATACTCCCTGCCGTCAAGGGTTTTCTTCAGCTTAAGCTCAGTAAATCCCTCCAGAGGCGCAGAAACAACACCAATAGTCAGGTAAGCAAACCCTGCGCGAATGCCGATTTCCAGCGACTCACGCCTTGAATTAAACGCGCAGAACTTACCGGCAGCAACCTCATCAGCGATGACCATAGCAACCTCCAAGGCGAGCTCGCCGTACTTTTGCTCGAGCTCCTCAATGCGGCCAGCAAGGCCGCTGCCGATAATTCCTGGAACAACAGCGCTCAGCAGCCCTTCAACACGCTCAGCCATATTCTTAGTGAGAGGAATATCAACCTTGTCTTCAGGATCATATCCCTTGGAGCGAGCCAGGTTAGCAACTTCGTACAGCTTCGTAAGATTAGAATCAATATCCTGAAAATATTTTTCCATGGAAGGAGAAGCTTCTGGCATGAAGGAAGGATTAGCAGAGGGTATTTATTTGTTGTGGCGATAGCCAACTTCTTAACTATCCGCCCAATATTTGACGATGCCCCATTACGCCCTAACCGCCGCTGCTTTTTTCCCTCCCCTGAAAATTAAGGGGGAGCGGCGGACAGCGAAAGAGTATGGGAAGATAAATCATGCAAGGGAGTGTGCTTATTTGTTAAAATTAATTATGGACGCATCACGGGTCTTTAAATTAATTACAGGAAGGCGCGCAGGCTGCGGATTATGGCCTAAACGCTCCTGAAAAGATGTCATGGACTGCCAGCAGGAGCTGTTTACCAGAGTAGTTGCCTTGTAATTTGATATTGATGTGCGGTGAATGTGGCCTGCAACAAAGAAATCAGGCACAGGGTCAATGAACAAAGCATCGTTCTCAGGAGTCGGGCTTATCAAAGTTGAGGTGTGCGCAGGCGCAAGATGCCTTCGCTTCAGAAGAAAATTCATGATTAAATCAGCGCGGTCATACCCGCCGTTAAGCCTTATGGAATCAACGTTTGCAACATAATGGTCAAAGCTGTAGCCGTGATAAAGCAGGCAGTTAAAGCCGGGAAAGTTTTCCTTGGCGCCTATTCTTACTGCTGCCGGATTGGAAACCAGCAGCACGTTTTTCAGTTTCGCCAGTGATTCTGTGAAAGCGTTCCTCAACGGGGGCTGCGGCTCTGCCATCCTCACAGCATCATGGTTGCCGGGGCTAATAATTATGGTGATGCGCTCAGGAATCTCTGACAAAGCCCTGGCGCAGGCATCGTACTGCTTCTTAAGGTCTGTAATGGAAAGCTCGGAAAACTGGTCAGCATAAACGCCAATTCCATCTACAACATCGCCGGCAATCAGAATATACTTCAGCTTCTCAGCCATGCGCTTCTGCTTAGCATTGCCGGATTCCATATTAGTCCAGCTGATGAACCTGTTAAACTCATCAGCCATAAACTTTTTAGAGCCAAAATGAAGGTCAGACATGCACGCAAGGTATTCTTCCTCAGGGGATTTCTTCAAATCAACAGAAGGTATGTCAGGAAATACAACAGCATTGGCAAACATCACGCCATCCCTGCACGAACCGCTAATACCGATGACTTCATCAGTCACAATGTCCCTGGCCTCGCGGTATAAATCAGCCCTGTTCCTGCTTAAAATAACGCGCTGCTGCCCGGTTGGATCCTCAACAGTAAGCATGATATTTTTATTTTTGGTTTCAATCTTATCCTGAACAAGGCCGATGATGGACACGTTGGAAGGTGAGCTTCCGATTCGCATTACAGAAGTAAGATTCTTAAGCTCCGGCCTGCCGCGAAGAAGCGACTCAAGCAGATGAAAACGCCTGCTAAAATAAGCAGTGAAGTGGGAAACATTGGTTTTTTGATTGGTGATTTCATATGAATTGATTATTTCAACGCCAGCCAGCTTAGCGGGAGCAGGAGCAATATCATCCAGACTTGGCAAATCTGCCATGCCGCGCTCATGCATTGCCCTAACCTTTTCAATCTCCATCCAATTAACACTTCCAGGCCTTGATAAAAGCTGCCGCGACTCGCGGCTTAAAACCAGCAGATCCTCTGAAGACTGAATTGAGGAATTTGCCTCATCAACAAAATCAGGACTGACAAGAATGCCTTTTTTAAGCAAAGCTGCCACGTTCTCTTTCTTATCGTTCATCATCAGATACCAAGAGCGTCATCTTATCGTGCATAATCAGATACCAAGAGCGTCATTCAGCAAACTTTTTACAACAGGGGTTTGCAATGTCTTTGGCACAACAATCTCCCGGGTGCGCCCATACCTGCCCTTTGAAATAACCCTGGCAGTAATGATGCCAAGCATATCGAGCTCAGAAATAATGTCAGAAATCCTTCGCTGGGTTAATGGCCGCAGCCCAATGCCGGAGCAAATATCCTTGTAACACTCGTAAACCCCCCCTGTGAGAACGGCAGATTGCCTGCCGCTGCTTGCAAATATCACTGAATACAAAGTTGCCTGCGCCTGCTTTGGTTGAGCTGCGATGGCATCAAGAATGCGGTCGCGGTCTATCTTGTCCTCTGCAAGATCAACATGGACTGCGGTGACCTTCTTTCCATTAGACCTGTCGGCAAGCTCGCCTGAAATGCGCAGCAGATCCAAAGCGCGGCGGGCATCGCCGTGCTCGCGGGCTGCATAAGCAGCACACTTAGGAATCACTCCTGCATCCAATGCGTTTTTGGCAAATCCCTCACCCGCACGGCCAGACAAAATATCCTGCAGCTGAGCAGCGTCATAGGGCGGAAACAGAATTTCCTCCTCTGACAAAGAAGAGCGCACTCTGGGATCAAGAGTTTCAACAAAATTCAGGTTATTAGAGATACCAACAAGGGTGATAAAAGATTTTTGCAGCTCCTCATTTATGCGTGTAAGGTTGTATAAAACCTCGCTGCCAGTCTTTTTCGTAAGCTCATCAATCTCGTCCAAGATAAGGATGACTGCAGTATTGGAAGAGTCTACTGCTGAAAAAAATAATTTGTAAACTTCTTCAGTAGGAAGGCCTGTAGCAGGAATGACCTTGCCGAACTCTCTTGCCAGCTGGGCAATGAGGCGATATTCAGTATCCGTGCTCCCGCGAAGTTTGCAATTGACATAAACTGTTTTAATCGGAATGTTTTTTTCAGCAGACAAAGAGTTAAATGTGGCAATGACATCATAAACAGACAAAGTCTTGCCAGAGCCAGTCTTTCCGTAAATAAACAAATTGGACGGCTTCTCAAACTTCAAAATCGGAGCAAGAATCTTGGCTATCTGCTCAATCAAACTGTTCCTATGGGGGATGAATTCAGGCTTATAAGATGGCGTGAAAACCTTCTTATTAACAAATACGCTTTGCTTTGAAGCAAAGTCTTCAAGAAACCTGACCAATTCCTGTTGCAATAGCAAAACCCCCCTGTTTCGTTTGGAAAAAACAATGTGGTTTATTAACATTTATGTGGTGGAAAATATGGGTGGTGGTGGTCTGGTCTCTGTTTTTAACTCTGATTTTATTTATTTCAATATTGAAGATATGAATGATATGTAAAACAAACACAACAGCAAAAAACAAAATTCCACAGGAAACGACAGGGTCGCGCAACCACAAAAACCAAAGTCCGCAGGAAACGCCATGGTCTCCGCGGTGAGTTGTTACTTCATAATAACAAAAAACAAAACATTTAAAAAGCCAGCAGAAATACCGGATTGTATGTTAATGCAGAAAACCACACCAACACAGTTAAGGGATTTTGGATTGAACAGTTACGAGTCTAAGCTCTGGGCAGCGCTGCTTTCCAGGGGAGCAGCCACAGCAGGCGAGCTGAGCGATATAGCAAATGTTCCAAGATCAAGAGCTTATGATGTTCTGGAAAGCCTTGAAAAGAAAGGATTTTTAGTGATGAAAATCGGAAAGCCGATAAAATACCTTGCAGTAGACCCTGAGCACGTTCTGGAAAGGGTGAGAAAGCGCATTATGGAAGAAGCTGAGGTGCAAACCCAAATTATAAACAACCTGGAAGGAAGCGATGTTCTTAACGAACTGAAACTGCTCCACAAAACAGGCATAAGAAAGATAAACCCATCCGAGTATTCCGGCGTCTTCAGGGGAAGAAAAAGCGTAATCAGCCATGTTGAACGCGCCATAAAAACCGCAAAGAAGCACGTTGTCATCCACACAACCGAAAGCGGCCTCATTACAGAAGCAGAGGCATTCAAATCAGCAATAAGGAAAGCAGACAGCAACAGCGTTAAAATACTGATTGCTGCGCCAATCACAGGCAGAAACAAGCAGGCAGCTAAGGAGCTTTCCAAACACGCTGACATAAGACAAACCGCAGAAAAAGGCAGATTCTACATAATTGACGGAGAAGAAGTGGTATTTATGGTAACTGACGATGAGGTTCACCAAACCTATGACTCGGCAATCTGGGTTAAAAGCCTGTTGTTTGCATCAACGCTCAAGAAGATGTTTGCAGCAACATGGGCTGGGATGAAGAAAGCGAATTTTGAGTAAAACAATTGAAAAACAGTTTAAGTAAAATTTTAAATGCAGCAATCACAAACTTTTATATAACCAATCCTTCTAAATTCCTGTATGCGCCTTGATAAGCTGCTGCAAAGTGTATCAGAAGAAATAACACCCGATCCTGAAGAAGTAGCAAAGCTGCGCAAAGCAACCAAAGCGGTTATATCTGCCCTGAACAAAGCGTTAAAGCCAATAGGAGCAAGGGCGACTGTGGCAGGCAGCTTTAAGAAAAACACGCAGCTTAAGCACACAAAAGAGATAGACGTCTTCATCCTGTTCAACCACAAAAAATATGCAGCTGGCAACGCTTCAATTTCAGACATTCTGGAAGGGAAGCTGAAAAAGCTTTACAGAATCACAAGGCTTCACGGCAGCAGAGACTACTTTCAGCTCAATGCAAAGCAATACGTTTTTGAAATTATCCCAATCCTTGGCATAACATCATACAAGCAGGCAAAGAACATAACAGACATTTCCCCCCTGCATGCAAAATGGGTTTCCAAGCATGCAAAAAAACTGCCAGATATACGGCTGGCAAAAGCATTCCTTGATGCGCAGGGAATTTACGGAGCAGAGTCGTACATCAGGGGATTTTCAGGATATGCAGCAGAAGTGCTGACCATTCACTACAGCTCCTTCTTAAATTTGCTGAGAGCGGCAACCAAGTGGAATCCCAAGCAGGTAATAGACCCTGAAAAGCACTACAAGTCAAAAAATGCGCTGCTTGAGCTGAACAAGTCAAAAATATCCAGCTTAGTCCTAATAGACCCCGTGCAGCCCAGCAGAAACGTTACAGCAGCTTTAAGCGAAGAATCTTTCAACACTTTCAAAGATGCGGCAAAAAAATTCCTCTCAAAGCCGTCCAGAAAATTTTTTGAAAGGCAAATCCCCACCAGACAGCAGCTAATAAGCTCAATTCCAAAAAACTGCATGCTGCTAACGATAAAAGCAGTTCCTGAAGAAAACAAAAAAGACGTAATGGGAGCAGCAATCCTGCACAAATATGAAACAATAAGGAAAGAGCTGCTTAGCAACAGATTTAAAATAAAGAAATCAGGCTGGAGCTGGCGCAAAGAGGCAATGCTGTGGTTTTACATCAGCAAGCAGCTTCCAAGCAAATACACAACCATCAAAGGCCCGTCTGCCAAAAATGAGGTGCATGCAGCAAGGTTCAGGAAAAAGCATTCAAAAGCAGCAGAAAAGCACGGCAGACTTTATGCTTCCGTAAAAACAAGATTCCCCACTCCAAAAGCGCTTGTAAAGCACATCCTCAGACAGGAAAACTTTAAAAGAAAGCTGAAATCTGCGAAAGCAGAATGGAATTAGAAATAATAACAACCATTTTCTTAAGCATGCTTCCCATATCTGAGCTGAGAGGCGCAATACCATACGGCATAATATCCGGGTTAAATCCCAACATGGTATTCTTCATCGCTGTAGCAGCCAATGTCATGGTCATCCCAATAATATTCCTGTTCCTCGACAACATCCACCACCACCTGATGCACTTTGGCTTATACAAAAAAACAATAAACAGATTTATCGAGCGCACACACCGCAAAACCCACAGCCACATATCCAAATACGGATACCTGGGGCTGGCCATATTCGTTGCAGTACCGCTTCCCGTAACAGGCGCATACACAGGAACACTGGCAGCATGGCTGTTTGGCATGGAAAGAAAAAAGGCAATGGTGGCAATATCAATGGGAGTGGTAATAGCAGGCATAATAGTAACCACCATGGTGTTAACAGGAATAGGAGCAACCACATTTCTTAACAACAAACTAATCGCATCCCCGTAGCCGGTTTTCTTCCTGCAACCACCCTTATCCGCTCCACCTTCAGCACCTCCGCAAGCAGATAATCTGCTCTGGCAACAGCGCCCTGTTTCCACCTCCATCGAAAATTAAGGGAAGTGCAAACAGGGCGCGGAAGAAAAAGTCCTTTTGCGGAGACACCGACGCCAAGAGAAAGCAGAAAGAGGCAGATGCAAAGCGATTTTTTCCTATACTCACGGACAATGGTTTTCATACAGATAGTTGCCCGTTCGTAATAAGCAAATGACATATCCATGTATAAAGATTTGTGTCATTTGCTATAATATCTCTGCTTGCCCAGCTCTGCAGGAAAAGCCGGAGTTATTGATACTACAGAAGCGATGAACATTATTACAAATATCAGGTCCATGGCAAAGCCGTATGGCAGGCCTATTTTGCCATATATGGTGTAAACAGTCACCACGAGAAAGCCGAGCATTGACGTTAACATAAAACCGCCTGATACAGGGACTGTGCGGTATCCCGGGATGCGCCTTGTTTTTGCTGCTTTTGCCCTCTTTTTCATTTTGCCAACTCCCGGCGCCCATCATTCATTTCCTTTTCTTCTCCTTAACCTTTTGGGAGGGAAAAAGGAAATAGCGACAATGATATGAGCAATGTGCGCCTGCTGTTTATTAATGTGCAAGCTTTAAAAACCTTTTCAAATCAGGGTTTTCAGGATGTCAACGGTTCTTCTGCTGTAGCCGATTTCGTTGTCATACCATGCCATTACCTTTACCAGCACGCTGTCTATCACCATTGTCATCTGGCTGTCAAACACTGCTGATGCCGGGTTTCCTATGATGTCTGAGCTTACTATGGGCTCGTCAGTGTATTCTATTATGCCCTTCATGTAACCCTTTGCTGCCTGCCTGAAGGCATCATTCACCCTGTCAACTGTGGTCGGCTTCTTCACTATGCATACAAAGTCTGTCAAGCTGCCGTCAGGAGTCGGAACCCTTAATGCGTGCCCGTTAAGCTTGTCGCGAAGCTCAGGTATTGTTTCAGTTACGGCCTTTGCAGCTCCTGTGGAAGTGGGAACAATGTTTATTGCCGCTGACCTGCCGCGCCTCGGGTCTCTGTGCGGAGCGTCAACAAGCCGCTGGTCTGCTGTGTAGCTGTGCACGGTTGTCATTGCACCGTGCTTTATGCCGAAGCTGTCTGCCAGAACCCTTGCTATGGGAGCGAGGCAGTTAGTTGTGCAGCTCGCATTGGAAACAATATGATCTGTTTTTTTGTTGTATTTGCCGTCATTTACGCCCTTCACCACAGTAAACATAGGCCCCTTGCCAGGAGCTGTTATCAACACTTTTTTTGCGCCTGCCTGCAGATGCTTTTCAGCGTCTTCGCGCTTGCTGAAAATGCCTGTGCTTTCAACTACAACGTCTATTTTCAGCTGCTTCCACGGAAGCTTTTCAGGCTCTTTTTCTGAAAGAACCTTTATTTTCCTGCCTGCAACAATTATGTGGTCTTTGCCTGCAATTACCGGAACAGGGCTTCTTCCATGAACAGAATCGTACTTCAGAAGGTATGCCAGTGTTTCAGGAGTGGCCAAATCATTCACCGCCACCCACTCAATGCCCTTTTCCCCGATGCCTGCCTGCAGAACCTGCCTGCCAATCCTTCCGAAGCCGTTGATAGCAACTCTTAACACTTGCACCACAGCTGCTATTTCATTTTGGAAGTTTATATAGTTTTTGGAGTCGCAAGCTTTATAAAATAACATCCAATTCTTCTGGACATGCTCAGGACTCATACATGCGGTGAGCTTACTGCCAAAGACATAGGCAGGAAGGTTAAGGTTGCCGGCTGGACTAATGCGCGCCGCGACCACGGCGGGGTTATCTTTATTGACCTTCGCGACCGTTACGGCATAAGCCAGATTGTCTTTGACCCTTCCCATAACAAGGATGTGCATAAAGCTGCCGAGCACATTGGCAGGGAGTGGGTGATTGCTGCTGAAGGAAAGGTAAGGCACCGCCCCAAGAATATGGTCAACAAAAAGATGAAGACAGGAGAGGTTGAGATTTTAGCAGATAAGCTTGATGTTGTTGCCAGGGCAGAGGTTCCTCCAATTGAGATTGATGACAATGCTGAGGCAAGCGAGGAAACCCGGCTGAAGTACCGCTATCTTGACCTGCGCAGACCGAAAATGCAGCATAATCTGATTGTGCGCCATAAGGCAGCGCAGGCTGCCCGCGAATACCTTAACAAGCTCGGATTTGTTGAGATTGAGACTCCTATGCTTATCAAAAGCACTCCTGAAGGCGCTCGCGACTATATTGTTCCTTCAAGGGTTAATCCCGGCAGGTTTTACGCTTTGCCTCAGAGCCCGCAGCTTTACAAGCAGATTCTGATGATTGCAGGGTTTGACAGGTACTACCAGATGGCTCGCTGTTTGCGTGATGAGGACCTCCGCCAAGACAGGCAGCCTGAGCACACGCAGATTGATTTGGAAATGAGCTTTGCTGAGCCCGCTGATATCATGGGGGTTGTGGAGGGCTGCTGCAAGCACCTTCTTCAGGTTGTTACCGGCAAAAAGTATGCAAGCCCTTTTCCTAAACTCACTTATAATGAAGCAATAAGCAGGTACGGCAGCGACAAGCCGGACTTAAGGTTTGGCATGGAGCTTATTGATGTTACAGACGCTGTTAAAAAGTCCGGCTTCAAGGTTTTTTCCGGAGCAGAGCAGGTTAAGTGCATAGTTGCAGAAAAAGATTTCAGCAGGAATGAGATTGATTCGCTTATTTCCTGGGCGCAGGAAAACGGAGCTAAAGGACTGGCGTGGATGAAAGTTACTGCTTCCGGCCTGGAATCTTCAATTGTAAAGTTTTTTGACAAGAGCGTGCAGAAGCAGATTCTGCAGAAAACCAAAGCAAAGAGAGGAAGTGTTTTGTTTTTTGTTGCAGATGCCCCAAAGGTTGTTGCTGGCGTGCTTGGCAGGCTGCGGCTGGAGCTGGCGCACCGCTTAAACCTGATTAAGCCGGGCGAGTTCAGGTTCTGCTGGGTTGTGGATTTTCCTTTGTTTGAGTTTAACGAGGACGAGAATAAGTGGACTTATTCGCACCACCCTTTTGTAATGCCTGTTCATGACCACATCAAATACATTGAGAATAGTCCTGAGAAAGTTTACGCCCAACTGTATGACCTGGTTTTGAACGGCGTTGAGCTCGGCTCAGGCTCTATCAGGATTACTGAACCTGAATTGCAGAAGAAGGTCTTGAAAAGGATTGGCATCTCAGAGCAGGAAGCTGATGAAAAATTCGGATTCCTGCTGAATGCCTACAGATACGGCGCTCCTGTCCATGGCGGCATTGGCTGGGGCTTTGACAGGACAGTTGCCCTGATGCTTGGGTTTAACGACATCAGGGAGGTTATCGCTTTCCCGAAGAACAAAGCTGCACAGTGCCCGATGGACGGCTCGCCAGGCAGCATTGATGAAAGGCAGATGAAGGAACTGCATTTGAAGACTGATGTTTTGAAGTAAATACGCCCTGGTTTTTCCGGTGGTTGCTGGCACAGGATAAAAGTTGGTTGTGGAGATGGCAATGATTAAGGATAAATTGCTTAAGATTAAAAAAGGCGAGCTTTCTGCTGCCGATAATGTCAGGAATTTTCTCAGAGTGATTAAAGCTGAAAATCCTGAAATTAATGCCATCCTTAATGTTAATGAGAACGCCCTGAGGGATGCTGAGGAGGTTGACCGCAGCATTAAAAGGAAGAAAGCTGGCAAGCTTGCTGGCCTTGCTGTTGCTGTCAAGGCCAATATTTCTGCGTTGGACATGCAGGTGAGCTGCGCTTCACAGACTCTGGAAAATTATTACGGAACTTTTGACGCTGATGTTATAAGGCGGATTAAGGCAGAAGGAGGCGTAATCATCGGCATGGCAAACATGGATGAGTTTGCATGCGGCAGCTCAGGCGAGAGCAGTGCGTTCGGCGCTACTGACAATCCTGCTGCTCCGGGCAGAATTCCGGGCGGCTCAAGCAGCGGCAGCGCAGCAGCTGTCGCTGCCGGCATGTGCGACCTTGCGTTAGGCGCAGACACCGGCGGCTCAATCAGGAATCCGGCCTCGCATTGCGGCATTGCTGGCGTTAAGCCGAGCTATGGAAGGGTGAGCAGGTTTGGCCTGGTTGATTTGTCCATGAGCCTGGAGCAGATTGGGCCGCTGAGCAGCGATGTTTTCGGCTCTGCGCTTTTGATGGAAGTAATTTGCGGCAGAAGTAACTATGATGCCACGACTTTTGAGCATCCGGTTCCCTCCTACACTGCTTCCCTCGCAAAAAGATCAACCAATCTGAAAATCGGGCTTAGCAGCGATTTTGAGAAACTGTGCGCTGATAAAAGGATTTATGAAAAAGTTAAAGCTGCTGCCTCTGCTTTTGCCAGTCAGAACAATTCCAAAATCCTGAACGCAAATTTGAAATACATTCATCTGGCGATACAAACTTACTATCCGCTGGTGTACGTGGAGTTTTTTTCCAGCACAAGGAAGTTTGACGGCAGGAAATACGGAAAGAAAATTGAGGATGCCTGCGGCGAGGAAGTTCTCCGCAGAATCCTGGGCGGCAAAGAAATTTCCAGGGCAGAGCATGCAGGAAAATACTACAGGAAGGCGCTTGCTGTGCGCAAGCTGATTGAGAGGGATTTTGACGCTGCTTTCAAAAAAGTTGATGTCCTCGTATCTCCGGTTACTCCGATGCTTCCCCACAAGATTGGCGGACACATTTCCGACCCTAAAATTATGTATGCTTACGATGCCTTTACGATTCCTGCAAATCTTGCAGGCATCTGCGCAGGGGTTGTTGGATGCGGAAGGATAGACGGCATTCCGGTTGGCCTGCAGGTAATGGCGCCTGCGTTTAAGGAGGAGTTGCTGTTGCGGGTTATGAAAGCTTTTGAGGGCACAAATGTTTAAGACATTGAAGGACGCTGACTTGGATGGGAAACGTGTTATTGTACGGGTTGGTATGGACGTTCCTGTTGATGACTCAGGAAATATTACGGATGACACCAGAATTTTGGAAGGTTTGCCTACTATTAAGCGTCTCCTAAGGAAAAAGGCCAAGATAATTCTTCTTACCAAGATAGGAAGGCCTAAAGGCAAGAGGGTCGAGAAATTGAGCGTTAAGAAAACTGCTGCCAGACTTTCTGAGCTTATTGGAGTTCCTGTTAAGGCTTTTGATGAATGTGTTGGCAGCAAAGTTAGGGCAGCTGTAAAGAGCTTAAAGGAGGGCGAAATAATTTTTCTTGAAAATGTTTTGTTTCATAAGGAGGAGGAAGCAAAGGACACTGCCTTTGCCAAAGACCTGGCAGGTTACGCTGAAATTTATGTTAATGACGCATTTTCAAGTTCACACCGGGATACAGTATCTATAACTATGCTGCCGAAATTGCTTCCTTCGTATGCCGGTTTTTTGCTGGAAAAGGAAATGAGGATTCAAACGGAACTGTTGGAAAGCCCAAAGCGGCCGTTTATTGCTGTTCTTGGCGGCGCAAAAGTTTCTGATAAGATAAGAATGATAGAAAATCTTTTGAAGGTCGTAGATAAGATTCTCATAGGAGGTGCTATGGCTTTCACATTCCTCAGGGCAGAAGGTTATTCAGTAGGCGATAACAAATTTGAGAAGGATTTTGTAAGCCAAGCAAAAGAATTTATGAAAAGCGGCAAAATTGTATTGCAGAGTGATGCTGTTGCTGCCGATAAGTTTGACGAAGGCGCTAATACAAAAATTATCAGTGCAGATAAGTTTGAAAAGGGGTGGTTGGGCCTGGACATAGGGCCAAAAACTGTCGAGACATTCAAGAAAGAGCTTAACGAGGCATCTTCCATTGTTTGGAATGGCCCGATGGGAGTGTTTGAGATGGATAAGTTCGCTAACGGTACTAATGAGATAGCAAGGTTCATAGCAAAATCCAAAGCCACAACCCTTATAGGGGGAGGGGACACTATTGCTGCAGCTAAAAAGGCAGGTGTGGAAGGAAAATTCTCTCACACCTCAAGCGGGGGAGGAGCTATGCTTATGGTTCTTGAAGGCAAAAAGCTCCCCGGGATTGCGGCATTGGAGAATCTTAGCGGGAATTATAATTAGCCACCAAAAACTTTATATATCTCTGTTGCTACTTTTAAATAAATACACGGGGTGGTCTGTATAGCGTTTGATAAAGGTGTAAAGGATGCGTTCTCAAAGGTGAAGGATGACATTCTTAATTTGAAGCGCTCTGTGAACCGGGAGCTTCATGCCATTGAGGAGCTTGGAGGCAGGTTCCAGTCGGCTGTTTTAAAGGAGGAGTTCTACAGCTTTATCAAGCGCCTTGGCGAGCGGCTTGATAAGATTGAGGCAAGCATCGAGCGCTATTCCGGCGCTGAGGACAGCATTAAGGAAGTTGATGCCAAGGTTGCTGCTGTTGCAAGGAGGATTTCCCGCAGGGATGACCTGGCAGCCGAGTTAAGGACTGTCAGGAAGCTCAAGTCGCAGATTGATGAACTTCAAAGCACGTCTGTTTCATCCAAGAAGTTCGGTGAGGAGATTCGCTCTTTGACAGACAGGATTTCCCAGGCTGATAGCAGAGCTGTTAATGTTAAGGACGCTGCCAGGCTCAAAACTGAGCTTTTGCAGATGGCTGAGAAGCTTGCAGCTGACATCTCTGAAGGCAAAAAAGCTTTTGACGCGGCAATTGGCGAAAGCAAAAAATCCCTTGACGCTGCAGAGCAGGGCTTGAAGGCGGAGATGGCTTCTGTAAGCGACAACATGGTCAGGAAAGAGGTTTTTGACAAGAAGCTCGCTGACGTCAACAAGCAAGTTTCCTCGATTAACAGCACGCTGGACAGGTCTGTGAGCGATGTTGATTTGAACGATTACGTAACCAAAAAGGATTTTGATGCTGCGGTTTCAAAGATGGATGGCGTCAGCAGGGATGTTAACAGGATTTCCCAGGGGCTGTCTGCGGTTGAGGAAAACTTTAAGCAGCTGCAGAAAAAAGCTGCCACCCTTGAAGATGTTGGCAGGATTGGAGATGAAGTCAGGGGCATTTCCAAGTCAATTGATGTCCTGAAATCGGCTATTCAGAAGTTTGACGAGGCAAGCCGGGAAAGGGTTGAGCGCTCGCTGAGGCAGGCAGCTTCAAAATTTGAAAAGGATTTGGGCAAGGTTAAGGCAGCTGCAAATGGAAAGAAAGGCAAGGGTTTTTTTGCAAAGCTGAGCGATGGCTTTGCGGATTTTTTTAAGGAAGAGCTGCCTGAAAGCCCAAAGAAGGAGAAGAAATCAGAGTTCAGCGTTTCAGAGTTTTTGAAGAGCGAGGAGAAAAAGGCTGCAAGGAGCAGCTACTGGAAATATGCGGCTGGCGCCCTGCTGCTGCTTCTCGCCGGCGCCGGCTTTTTATTTTACTTTACAGCAGGCGAACCAAATCAGGATGTGCCGAAGCTTTCGGAAGATGCCGGCGAAGCGGTTTCAGGCTCTGCTGCTGAGTGCATTGAGTTTGAGTGCAAGCTGAGGGCTCAGGGCGAGTACTGGTTTAACTGCTATGTTGCTGAAGAAGGGGGGTGCAGGTGCTTTGTTACTGATGCTGCCGGATGCGGCATTGCAGAGCCTGCGGAAGAGTCAGGAGAGCCTTTGGTTGGCAGCCTGTATTATCTGATAGGCGGCGGAATGATTTTGGCAGTGCTGGCTGTCGTTTACTTTATTCTTTCCAGGGGTGAGGAGAAGCCCCCTAAGGACGAGAACGGCATTGATTTAGAGGGCTTCTTTGAGAAGAAAAACTAGCTGTAGTCCCGCCACGTGTGGCCGCACTTTTTGCATTTCAGGAATTTTGTCTCGCCCTCATCAGCTGCCCTGGTCTGCTGCATCCAGTAATATGCTTCTTCGCTCCCGCATTTTGGGCAGTCAGCTTTTGTGACAGGCAGTGTTTCTGCTTCATCTGCAAGCACTTCAATTTTTGCGGATGTCTTTTTTATTTCCTCCCTTAGCTTTGCCGGCTTTTCCCTGCTTCTGTAGCCGCAGCTGCATTTAGCAGACAGCATCATTGATTTGCATTTGGGACAAAATTTCATTTTGCAAGGCTGAGCGCTTCGGTTACAGCTATTTTAACATACCCCAGAAGAGGAATTCGTATTACCGCCTGTCCAATCAGCTTGTCCTCCGGGAAGGCAATTTCATAGGGGTGCTGTTTTTCGTTGTTATCTCCTTTGGTTGACAAGTAATATCTGCCGTTTTTCTCAGTTTTTGATACGAGGCGGTGGATTATGGGTTCGCTGTTGCCTATAAACACAATGGTGTCCCCAACCCTCAGCTCAGCCGGCGGCTTACCTCTGAGCAGCATAAGGTCTCCCTTGTTGAATCCGTTGCTGAACCTGTATGAGGAAAATTCTGCTTTGGTTATGTTCAGGCTTTCGTAGAAAGCTGAATGCGAAGCCCACCAATCGTTGAAAGCTGCGTCGTGCTCCATGCTGCCGCTGACAACTGCAACTACCGGGCTTGGCGTTGAAACGGCCAGCCCAAGCCCAGGATACACCAGGAATTTTATGAGTATGAATGCCAGTATTATGTTGACTGCCCAGCTCAGGGCGCTGTTGTCCTCCCATATGAAGTGCCAGATTCTTTTTAGCGTTTTTTTCATGTTTGTGCGGGCTACCTGCCATTCTTCACCCTCATGGGCGGAAAGGCAGGCAGCGATGGGCAAATGGCAAAATCCTGCAAAGAAATAAAAATGTATCGGTTTTAGCATATTCATGCACAGCAGCTATTATGAGTCTATTCTGCAGCTCAGGCCAAGGAGGGCTGAGGTTGAAAGGTTTATTGAAGCCAGCATAGAAAAAAATGGCAGGTCTTTGTTGTCCAAGAAGAAGTTGCTGAAGGGCGGAGCGGATTATTATATAAGCTCGTGGCAGTATGCTTCTGCACTGGGAAGATTGCTTGTTTCCCGGTTTGGAGGCAGGACTTCTGTTTCAAGGAAGATATTCGGCAGAAGCAGGAAGCGAGGCCAGATTGTTTACCGCTCTGCTGTTTTGTACAGGCTGCATCCGTTCATCAGGGGCGATGTTGTTGAATACGCCAATAACGTCATTCAGGTGACTTCAACCGGCAAAGATGTCATAGGCAGGAATCTTATTACAGGAAAATCCGGAAGGGTTGGCGAGAATGCCAGGAAACTTGACAAGCACTATGCGGTTGTTTCCAAAAATGAGCCTTTGGAGGTAATAGACCCTGTTGATTACCAGAGCATTAAGGTTATGAATCCCAGGAAAACGTCTGAGCACAAGGTTAAGGTTGTGCTGCACAGCGGCGCAGCTTATTTAGTTGATTAACCGCTAATTTGAAGCATCAAACTTTTCCCTGCACTTCTTCTCCTTCAGGTAAACCATGTGGCTGACGCGCTTGTCGAACAGACTGGAAGCAATGCCTATAATGTCTGACTGATACGGCTTCAGGTCGCGCTCGCCGATTATGCGCTTGGCATCCTCAATGCACTCCTTGAACAAAGCAATATGCTCCTGCCTGCCGTGATGCTCAACCTCCCTTTCCTCATCTGCAGTAAGGGAAACCTCAACCCACTTGGGATAAACAGAGCCCTCAGCTCGCTTCGGAAAACGCTTGGAAAACGCCATGCAAAACGCGAATATCAGGGGTTATAAAAATATTGTCTTGCGGCAAAGGCAACCTTCCCCATCCCACTACCTACTCGCTTTTTACAAACGCCCGCTGCTTTTTTCCCCCCTTAAATTTAAGTGGATGGAAAAAAGCAGCGCAGCATCCGGTGAATGAAAGATGAGAAAAAGCAACAGAAATAGCAAAGGAAATTCTCCGCGGATAACGGATTAACTTTTTATATTAACTGAACCGCATAACCCATATGTCATACTTTTACAACAAAATCTTCAGGGAATATGCATTTGTAGACTGGGCTATGATGGTTTTACTAGCATTGCTAATACTTTGGTTTATTAGCATGTTGCTAAGAGGGTAAAATGAGGTTGAGATTTTTCTTGGCAATGCTGCTGGCAACATTTGTCATTTACCTGTCCTTTGAACTTGTGCGAAGAATATCCGGCGGCAGCTTGGGATTTGAAGAGCTGGCAATAGCATTGCTAATAGCAAATTTAGGATACTCCTTCCACATCAGTTCAAAATTATCCGGGCACATTGGATGGCATAAAGGCAAAGACCAGCATTAATCAGCAACACACTCCTCATCACCCACCTCAACCCAGTTCAGGGCAAATCTGTATTCAAAATCCTTAACTTCATTAGCATCAATAATTTTCTTAAGTCCGATACGCTCTCCGGGCAGCTTGTGGGCGTCGTCAATAATCCTGACGGTTACAAAAGCAGTAACATCGCAGTACTGCCTTTGCAATGCGCCTGAGCTGCAGCTCTTAGTGCGGGGGCAGCCGGTTCCGAAATCCTCCATGTGCACCAAATCATCGCAGTCAGGGTCAAGCTTTGCGCTTTCACATGCTGTATCGCACTGCCTGCCAAGACTGCAGCTTTTGCTGCACTGGCTCTGCACGTCAATATCCCACTTAAGACCCTGACTTTCAATGCTTGCGTCATCAGCGCCAATCAAAGAAGGGGCTTTTGCAGCTACCTTGTTGAAGTCGGAAATTAAGTTAATGCCAATGCTTTCCCTGAAAGACGGCTCAACGTCATAAACAATGTCCTGAGATTCAATCCTCAAAGGACGCTTAAGAATGCCCAAAATTTCTGTGCTGCCATCAACCTCTGACAATGTTATATCATGCCCTTTTGGGATAATGCCTGTAGTTCTGCCTTCGTTGTAAGAGTCAATATAGCTGTTGAGCTCCTGCAAAACCCTTTCATTGAGCTTACCAGCTTCAAAACTGCCGGGAATGCAGCTATCAATCTGGGCAGTGCATACTCCAGCGGCAGCAGAGCCCATGCTCCAGCCATTGTAATCGCTGCCCTGAAGATTTTTGAAAACACCGCATCCTGAAACGTCAAAGCCGTTTGCAGCAAAATCAGAGGATGCTTTGTAAGCGGAAAGACGGGCGGAATTGTCGAGGTAGGTTAAGGCAGTGTCTGCTTTATCATACTGCTGAAAGATGTAAATAGCATCCGCGCCAACAGGATCTGAGCTAAGCGCAGAGCGCTTGGCCAGCACGCCAACTAATATTAGCATTAAAATAGAGATTGCAAGAATAGTCAGAATTATGGTGAAAGCATCCCCCTTTTTGCTCCTGGCGAGTTTCATGGCATAGGCGCTGCATCACGCAGCTCCTCCGGATAAATTCTCAGCCCAACAGTAACCCCTTTGCTATCATGCGTTGGAAGAATTTTTAAGCCAACAGCTTTATAATTGCGCATTAAATCAACCGAGCTAATTAAGTTCCCGTCCTCATATTCCAAGGAATTGTATTTGCCATACTTTACGATTATAAATGGAGAAAAATAATCGTTGTCAAGGCGCCCTTTGTTCAGCTCCCTAATTTTTTCCGGGTATAAGCGGCGGTGAAAAACAGCCCTTGTAACAACGTCAAAAACATTTCCGGAACCCTCTTCCTGCCTTAATGCATACAGCGCTGTAATGAACTCGCCATACGTCTTATCAACATACACTTCCGGATGCCGCTCAAGAAAATTAACTGCTGCAGGCATGTCAACATTGCTTCTAAGCATCTCCTTGCCTTCGCCGTTCAAACCATTAACGGTTTCAGGAAGATTTTCCGGGATTTCAGTAGCCAGATAAGCGGAAAGCTGCTCAGAAGCAGTCAGCCCTGCAATTCCCTGCTTTTCAACAGTCAGCTCGCTGGCAACCTTCCCCTGCCCCCCGCACCCTGCAATATTCAGCGCTATCAGCGTAAAGACCAAAAAAGCTCCAAAAAGCAGATAGCTGACAATTGTATCCACGCCGAACAAGCTTCCCTTACTCATCTGGAGTTATCACCACTGTTTCAAGTTTTGAAAGCTGCATGGAATCTGATATGTAAGTATAACGCGCTTCCGAATGAGCAAACTTTCTGCCGCTGCCAGAAGTTTCAGCGTTCTGCGCCTGCTGAATCCCCACAAAAGCAGCAACAGGAGCCCAAACCCCGTAAGCCTGCCGGTCAAAATACACAACTTCCTTGTTTTCATCATTCAAATCTGAAATAACAAACCTTGCAGCAAATTCCCGGTTCTCAGCATTTAAGGCAGCTTTGAGATTTGACTCGGATAATTTAGCAGCGTCAACAAACCCCGGATAGACCCTTTTGGTTTCTGCATCAAACTCAGCAATCCCTTCAGGCGAATGCTGCAGCCGGTGAAGCAAAATATGCGACTCAACAGCGCCAACACTGACATTGGTAGCGATGTAAGCATAAATAATCCCTGTGGTCGCAATGATAATAAGAATAAGGTAAACAATCCTCGGAATCCACATCAGCATCTCAAAAGAGACTGTCTGCGCTTTCTTATTCATTAGTTCCCCTTGCATTTTCTGCCTCAAATGAAATGATTGCAGTGCCGTCATCATTAAACTTTTTGGACATAATAAGGCGAACAGGTTTATCCCTGTCAATAACCCGATATATCTTAAACGCGCTAAGAATTACTTTATCGCTGCCGACTACCCTGTAAGACACATCACCTTCGTCACTGCCTGCTTCTACAAAGACCTTGCCATCCCCGATATTAAGAAAAAACTTATTCATATATTTCTTCAAATCATAAGCGTAAGCAACATCTCCCGGCGCAGCGTACAAAGCCTCTATTGTAAGAGCAACATCACGCGCAATAAAATTTTTCTCAAGCAAAGTCCCGCTCAAACGCTGCTGGGTGTCGCTAAGCAAATCAAACCCTGCAACCGCAGCAAGCAGAACAGCCGCGACCAAGAACCATATCTTTGTATTGGAATACTGACCCCTTTTTGCCATAACAGAATTACTGAATCACAGCTATAAATTAGTTTTGCTACTCATGGCTGCTGAAAGCCACTCGCTTACTGCTGCCAGCCCGCTGCCCTTGCTGCTTTTACCCTTAAATTGTCAGGAAGGGCAAAGCATAAAGAAGCCGGCATGTGCACGAATAAAGTATGTTATAGCAAATCACTTTAATAATCGGAATTTTGTTCCTAACGAATAAGTGATTTTCTTATTAGGAAATAACCTTACAATCATTTCAAAACATACGAAAATCAAGGTTATTTCCTATAAATTATTCCTATAAATTACTGGTCAAACTCCTCAACAGTTAAAACGCTGCCCTCAAGCTTGAACTCGGCAGAAAAAGATTTTTCGCCCATCACTACGAACTCAGAGCCGCCAGCAGTTTTAATATGCGAAATCCTGCTTCTGGGAAAATCCTTGCACACCAAAGCCACGCTGCAGAAATCCCTGCAGGCGCAAATGCAGGCGCCCGACAAGGCGCAGCTTGAAACCTGCGGCCTTAACAATCTGGCGTTGCAGTCAGCATTCTCAAAAACCGGAGAGGCGCAGTCTCTTGGCCTGAACAAGTCTGTGTCAAGAATCTCGCGCTGGTCAGGACTAAAGCCGGCAATAAGCGTGCCAGCATCAATGTATCCGTTTGCAATTCGCGTTTTGCCTTCTTCCAATTCGCTAACCTTGAAAATAATGTCGTCAAACGCCTTTTTGGTAGATGCCTCGGCAGTGCCTGAGAGACCGGGAACCTTAAGCATAAGCGCAACAACCACTATGACCGCCAAAGCACCTATAACTGCTTCGGTTACTGTAATCACATTAAACTCTATCGCACCTTTCTTATCAATCATTTTCAGTTCCTGATGCAGCAGTAAGGAGTCGTGTCTTTGCACCCAAGCCCGTAAACTGCTGAGCCGCCTTTTTCATCACATTCATCAATAGTCGTGCATTCAGGAGTCTCCTTCGCCGGCTGCGACTGGCATTCAGTGCGCTCCTTGAAAAAAGGTGCTACATCGCCAACAACACCCGTAAATATGGCTACTGTGATGGCAATAACCACCAGAACAATGGCTGCAATCGCCATCGTATTCAAGGTTAAGCTTTCAGCTTTTTTCATTTTTTATGAACACCCCGGCAAGTCAAGCTTTTTATTAATTTCGCTTTCCTGTACAAAGCTGCCTAATTCAAGCCACCCCCTGCTCTTAAGGAATGTTTTCAAATTATCACCGCAGCTGAAAGTCTCCTTAACTGCCTTATCCTTAAGATCAGCAAACTCATCGCAACTGAATTGCGAATAATCCAGCTCAGTATCAACCGACTTTGACTTGTCTTCCCGGGCAAGCCGCAGCAGCCTGAGCCCGGCAAAATCCCTGTTTATTCTGTCGATTCCAATTGAGTTGCATGATGATACATCAAAAACACCCTCACTGGATAAATCAGCGCAACTACTGTCTGCTATTTCTTTCATAATGCCAAGGTCGGACAGCCGTTTCTTTGCGTCATTTGCAATAAGCTGCTTCTTGCACTCAGTAACTTTGCATTTATCAGGACCAGGACAGCCATCAACTGCATTCTCGTAAAGTTCAACGTAGCCCTCATCGTAAAAACCAACAACGTAATCGTCAAATATAACATCGCTGTTCTTCAGAAAAACCTCAATGGTATAGCGGTGAAGCCCTGGCGAGGGCTTTACAGGATTCTTAAGACTCTCAAATCTTATTGAGCCGGAATTTTCCCTGAGAATGCCGGCTGCGTCTTTGTCATTGGCAAGACTAAACTGATCAACTGCTGTTCCTGCTCCTGACGGGATGTCATCTGCCATTTTGCTGGCAACATCTGTAACCTTAACCTCGCGAATCATGTCAAAATTTCCAACAAGAACATAAGCAGCTCCGGCAGCATCCTCGCCGTCCTTAAACACAATAAATTCCTTCAAATAAGGCGGAGCAGCTCCAAAGCGGCTTTTTAATTCCTTAACAGCGGCTTCTGCTATGCCGCCTGAATCAGCAATTATGCTGGAAGCGAACAGAATAACCACGCCAACACCAACGACCGTTAAAATCATTTTTATGTCTAATGCGAACATTTACCCACCCAAAATTTTTACAAAATCCCAGTCCAGAAGCTTATAGCCGCTGTAAATGACGATGACAACAACCAGAAGGATAACAAGTATCAGCACCCAGCCGCCAAGCTCAGGCCAAATGCCTCCATAAGCCTTTTTGTTAAGCATCCTTATCACGCTGATTTTTGTATTTAATTAGTTTGCGCTTACACTATGCGCGTGCAGCCGAGTTCATTTGTCAATATATCAGGAGTTTCGTCCACATTCCAGGGCCGCAGAACAGTAAAAGCAGCCCAGTCAGGCGGGCTGTCAGGGCTGAACAAGCTGCCTACGAATTCAGTGGCTGTAAATACAGCAGCGCCGGCTGCAACAGCAGCGCCAGCTACTATAACAACAGGTACTGCAGGAGTAGCAACCAAAGCTAATCCAACACTTGTACCTGCAGCGGCTGCAGAGCCAATTGAAATTGTAGTAACAGTGCGGCCTGCAGCGCCCTGAAAGGCAAGCTGCCTGACCATTTTTTTAATGTAATTGCCTCCTTTGGCATAAACAAATATCACAGCATACTTTTCATTGTTCTTAATGTCAGCAGATTTCACAGTTTGCAGCTCCAGTTCGTCAACAACCTGCAAATCCCTGTTAAAAAATTTCTGAAACTTGTTAACAACGCTGTCGTCTGAAACAGCATCCGTCTTAAAACCGGCAAGATAGTCCTGATAGTACAGGTTTTCAGCAGGGCTGGGAGTTGTCATCAGGTAATCGCCAAAATTCTCAATTGGCTTCTCAGTATTAACGTCAATCACATAGCAAACATTGCAGTAAACACCCTCTTCCTTAAACAAATTAAGCTGCCCGCGCCCAAACTGCTTCGCGCACGTGTACATCGCATCAGCTACAATCTGCTTTGCATCCTGTTGAGATTTTCCCTTCAAATCAATGCTCCTTTCTGGGCAGTCAATCTCACCGCCCAAGTCAAGCCCGGCAACATGATAGCGGGCATTCCTGATAACGCTTGCCCTGCACTGTTCAGTAACCGACAAATCCTCAGCAACCATGCTGAACTTGCCTGTCCACGCCAGCCACAGAACCAAAGCAATAAGCACAAGAACAAATCCTGCGGTCTTTGATTGAACCAGACCTTTTTTATCCATCAGTACAACCTTTTGCATTCTTTTATTATGTCTTTAGTAGGCATAAAGCGGACAGTCATAGGAAAGCGATGAGTTTCTTTGTCAATGTCCACAAGATTCAAGGTGGTAAAGCCCTCTGCAACCTTGCCAAAGCTGAAGCCGCCAACCTCATGGTCCTTGCAGCCAAGAGCAATTTCCATGCGCTCATCCAAATTCACAGGACTGCCCTGCTCATCCAAAACAAAGCAGCCAATTATTGCAGCATTAGCCGGAGGAATAAACTCATCTGTCTCAAAAGGAATCCAGTTGTCTGCTGTATCCCAAAAGCCAGTCAAAACCTTCTTAATCGTAAATACAGTGGTCCACTGCTGGCCTTCTTCCAGCACAATCATCTCGTTCTCACCAAAGTCCGGCAACTTCTTCGGGCTTTCAGCTTTGGTCAGAAACTCAACATAGCTCCTGCCGTCAATGCGCGTTTGCGAATCGGCGTGGCCGTAAAAATCTTCCAGCTTAATCTCAGTGCGCTCAAAACCGCTTTCAACGAAAATTTCAGAGCAGGCAAAGCAGGCAGTTTCCTCAGTGTCAATATCGCCAGCCCCTGTTTCCGGCGATGCAGTATAAACCTTGTCGCTCGCATCGCCGTAACTGCGCCAGCACCTGGACAATTCGCCCAAAATAAAATCATTAATCTGCCTGCGCCTTTCCCCGCCGTCTTTGGAAAAATCAGTTGACACTTTGTCCACCTGAAAACTTTCCTCGCGCAAATAACCGTAGCGCTTAGGGCAATCAACTATGAACGGATTAGGCACATCCAAACGGAAAACCTGCATGTCCCACAGATGAACGCCCCTGCCAATCTGGGTGGTAGCCAAAATTGTTTCCAACCGGCACTTTTCAACACCAGCAGACGCCTCAGCAATATTAAGAAGCTGGGGTGCAAAGCTAAACAGCAGCACAACAGTAATCAATACCAAAACTGCCCCTACTGCGTTATCCTGAGTGAATGTCATCAGCTCCTCCCCAAAATCCCTGAAACAACAACAATCAGCACAACAACAGCAACCGCAATCAGCACCATAACAAGCACATTCAGCTCTGAAAAAGCAGCCCTCTTATCCATACCCCCAAAATGCCGAAAAAGGTATAAAAGGTTTGTGGTGGGAAGAAATAAAAAGAAGACCTTTCTCCCAAACACTATGGGGCTGGACGATTTGGTTTCTGATATTTTTAACAAAATAACAAGGGCAGAAGATAAACTTATCAACAGTTTCTGGAGGCCTGGCTTTGCCGCAGATTATCCGAAGCTTGGCGCAACAGTTACCGGCACGGCAGTTGCAGCAGGAATGATTTTATCGTCTGCGGGATTAGCTGATTACATCTATTTAACTGCTATCGGGTCTGCCATTGGAGCTGGGCTGGGTTTTGTTTCCTATTACATAAACAGCTTGATACACCCAGTGAAAAAACAGGGTATTGATCCAAACAGATTTTTTGAACTTGATCAACAGAAAATGGCTTCCCGCATTCCGGCTGAATACTCAGGATTAGGATGGTTGAGAATCAGAGATTTTTTGACTACTCATCCAAGAAGCACGGCAGCAGCAGGGACTACGGCACTCGCATCTTATGTGTACATCTTTAATACGGGCAGCCCAATAGACGCTGGAGCAGCAAATGTTCTCTTTGCAGGGCTTTATTTAGGCCTTCGCGCAATGCTTTTTGGAGGAAGAACTATACTTCATAAGTCTGTATCTGATTATCAGAAATATGTTACCCAAGCAGAACTTTTCGACCTCTTAGGGCACCACTTAAGAATTAAGAGATTTAAGGATGAAGCAATCCAGAATGCAGAACTCGCTGAGCACATCATGCCATCCTTTACCAACAAATTAATGTTATCTGGGCTTCACTTGGACGCAGGTCATATAGATGAAGGATTACTAAAAATAAAGGAATCTTTTGAGGAAGGAACAGACTTCTTGGGAGTGGACGAACTGGTGTCAGGATACAAACATTTGCTGAGAGCCGGCTATTCACTAAGGAGAATAGAAAAAGGGCAAGCTGTACCAAGCGATTATACCAATTTAGTTAATGCATACAAAGAGATTGGTGAAAGGGATAGAATGCTGCTAGCTGTACAGGATCTTTCCAGAAATATCGTTGCCGTAGTGCAGCAGCACGACGCCAAAACAGACCCAGAACTTGCCAGGAACATAATCTCAGCGCTATTGCTGGAGAAAGTAGAAGAAATGGATATTGCAAAAACCCATTGGAAGGTGGCAGCAAGAAAAATCATGCATGACCCGACTTTAACACAGCTGCCATTCAGAGAGCCCGGTGCCCACAGAATATGGAGATTCGGGCCAACACCATACAGTTCAGATATAGTTATAAAAGAAGAGGGTTCAGACCGCTTTGAAGAAGCCGCAACTCTTGAATTAGCTGCTAGATTAACGCAATCCCGAGCATCATATTACCGGGCTCCTGAACTTCACACTGGCTTAGTCCCAGAGGACAAATGGGGAGTTAAATGGAATGCTGATTACGGACTTGTGTTAAGGTATGTTGAAGGTTATTCGCTCATGCAACTTCTGAAAAACGGCCTGCTTGAAGACAGACATTTAACAGCTTCAATAGAATACCTTGCCTGGATTCAACACAATATGCTTCCTGAATTAAGCAGGAAAGGAGCCGTAGATATGGGGAAAAAGTTGGAAGCGGCAATGGAAAAGGCAGACATCCAATTATCTGAGCATCGCAAATCCAAAATAGCAAAAAATTTGCATTTCATTCTTAATGCAAGAGAACATTCCCCATATGTTTTTGCAACGGATTTTTTCCCACCAAAACTCAGATTTGGCAAAAATCCCGCGGGGGAATTTGTTGTTGCTTTTGACTGGGAAGATAAAGGCCAGGTAAGACTTCCTACCGATTTTGCCAAATTCATGATATATCCTGACCTGCGCTATACTGAACAGCAATTTTCAATGCTTAGGACGAGGGCAGATGAACTGAGCGCAGAAAATGGATTTCAGAATCCTGGAGAATTCAGAAAACTCGACCTTGACGAAATGATACTGCAATCAATTTATGCAATGTTTGTCTGGAGCACTGGGGAAATGCAGCATATGCGGGAGAAGCGGCAGGGTCTAATTGATAGATACAGAGAAGTCCACCGTCGAATTAAAGATGAGAACATACAACACTTTGGTTATAATAGAACTGCCTATGAAAACCTGATGGGAGAAGTGCAAGCCGTGGAAGACGCAATATCCGCCTAAAACCTCATCTCCCTCAATCTCTTTGCGCGCTGAGCAAGCGGCGGGTGCGTTGAGAAAAGCCCGGACATCCCGCCCCTGAACGGATTGACGATGAACAGGCTCGCAGTCGCCTGATTGCCCATGCGCATTGGATTCCTGGAAGCGCTGTTCTCAAGCTTTTCCAACGCCTTAGCAAGGGGCTCGCCATTCTTTAACAGCTTAGCGCCTGAGCTGTCTGCAAGATATTCGCGGCTTCTGGAAATAGCAAGCTGCAGAATGGCAGCAACAATCGGAGTAACAATAGCCATAGCCAGCAGCCCAATCATGTTGCTGCCGTTCCTGTCATCACGGCTGCCGCCAAAAATGGCAGCAAACTGAGCCATCATAGCCAAATAAGAAATAACGCCAGCAATAGTAGCAGCAATCGTAGTAACGAGCATGTCCCTGTTCTTAACGTGGCTGATTTCATGCGCTATTACGCCTTTCAGCTCTTCCTTGCTGAGAAGATTCATGATTCCGACAGTGCAGGCAACCACAGCGTTCTTATGCGAGCGTCCCGTAGCGAAGGCATTAGCGTTCTCAGCAGGAATAATGTAAACCTGCGGCTTAGGAATGCCTGCCTGCTGCGCAACCTCACTCACAATCTGATGCAGCTCAGAATATTCGTGCTCATCAGCCTTCTTTGCACGGTACATAGCCAAAACTATTTTGTGAGAAAACCAGAAGCTACCAAAATTCATGATAAGCGCAAATATGATGGCTATAGTCAACCCAGTGCGGCCTCCAAAAAGCTGGCCGATGCCAAGCATCAAGCCGGTGAGGGCAGCAAGCAGTATGGCTGTTTTGAAATGGTTAATCATTGACATAGCAAAACGCAATGAACAGATGTTAAAAAACGTTTCTGTTTGAGGGTAATGTCAAGTTGTGTGTCCTGCAATCCTGAGCCTGCCGATGCCTGCTTGGCTGATTTTTTTCTCCCCCCTGATTTTTAAGGGGGGGAGAAAAAAATCAGGGAAGGATGCGACGGTTTTGCCACTTAACTTGAAATTACCCTATTTGCCCCCCAAAAATTTTCCTAATAACCTGCAATATTAACAAAAATATTATCCGAACTTTTTTCTGACTCTTTTTAAGCATTATTATGCTGCAAAACCACAAAGTATTTATATATAAATTATATAAAGTATGGCAGAAATTGGGGGAATTTCAGAGCTTTTTAGCTTGTTTTGGCTCAAAATTTTCAAAAAAATGAAGCTCACAGACAAAAGAGTTGAGGACATTGTAAGGGAAGCCATTGGCGAAGACGTCATCAGAATAGTCAGATTTCTGAAGGGAAAAAGGGATGTTTCGGAATTCAAGATGTCATCAGACCTCAAGATGGACATACAGGAAGTCAGGAACATACTTTACAGGCTCCACAACAACAACCTTGTACTTTATAAGCGCAGGAAAGACAACAAGAAGGGATGGTATATCAGCTACTGGACGTTCAACAAAAGCAGGGTAAAAGAGCTTGCCCAGAAAATCAACACTGCCAAGCTTGAGAAATTCCGGGAAAGGCTGCAGGTTGAAAGCAATAATTTAAACTCGTTTTTCATGTGCCCCAAAACATGTACGAGAATGGACTTCCATAACGCAACAGCTTACAGCTTCAGATGCCCTGAATGCGGCAGCCTAATGCAGCAGCAGGACAACACAAAAACAATCATTTTCTTAAAGGAAAAAATAAGGGAAATAGAGGCAGTTGCCTAAGAGGAAAGCACATGCTTAAATGCGACAAGTGCAGCCGCTTATTGACAGTCCTGAAAATCAGCAAAAACAAAGCATTCTGCAGCAGCTGCAAAACGTGGATAGCGTGGGCAATCTAAAGGCTTCGCCAGCTTCGTCCATTGTAACGTAACCGCTGCAAAGTTTTCAGCACTTCCTTATTCTTGCGCAAGAATTTGCTGGTCCAGCCTTTTAATGCCCTCAACCTGCCTAATCCTTGTCCTGAACAAAAACTCCCTGAAATAATTGTCAACCTCAACGCCGAGGAACTGCAGCTGCGTTTTTAACCTGCCGTATAAGCGTTTGCCTTCCCTGTCCAAATCAGTCAATATCACCACTTTTTTATGCTTTGCTGCGATGTCCTCTGCTATCTTATACAACGGCCTGTCGTTAAGGCAGCGGATATTGCTAACGCCCAAAGATTCCAGCGCTTTCTTATCCTTAGCGCCTTCCACAATGACCAATTTATCTGTCCGTGCCAACTTATCCAAAAATTCAGCCAGCCCAATATCCTTCATAAGCAGCAATTGTCATAGCGATTTAATAAAATTTGCTATAACCTATGCGGCGCAAACTATATAATATTCTCCAAATTCCTTAAACCATGATTCACCTCAGCGCTTCCCTTAACTACTACAAACGGCCAGACGTGCAGGAAGCCATAGCGCAGCATGCATCAGGAAAGGAAGTTGCGGCAAGGTTTAACGACAAATTCGGAAAAAGGCCTGATGTCCTGCAGTACCCAAACGATGTAATGGACTTTGCAAAGAAGGGCGCAACATCATTCCACTGCTCAGAAGAGCTGTGGAGCAACCCGCTGCAGCTGAAGCCATTAATGAGCAGGAAAGAGCTGGATGAGCTGCGCACAGGATGGGACCTGGTGCTGGACATAGACTGCAAATTTCTGGAATATTCAAAAATAGCAGCAGACCTCATAGTTCAGGCATTAAAGCACCACAGCATTACAAGCTACTCAGTCAAATTCAGCGGCAACAAAGGATTCCACATCGGCGTGCCATATGAGGCATTGCCCAAGCAGATAAACGGCGCTGACATAAAGCTGCTGTTCCCTGAGGCAGCAAAGCGCGCAGCACTGTATGTCAAGGAAAAAATATCAACGCTGCTCGGACAGCGCATACTAAAGCTGGAAGGCAGCTTCCAGAAAGTGGCAGCAAAGACCGGATTGAGCATCAAGGACATTGCTGCTACAGAAGGAAACAAAGCATCGCTGAACGCTGAGCCGTTCCTTGCAATAGACACCCTGCTGATATCCTCCCGCCACATGTACAGAATGCCCTACTCGCTGCACGAAAAATCAGGCTTAGTCTCAATCCCAATAAATCCTGAAAAAATACTGAATTTCAGCAAAGAACAGGCGATGCCGGAAAACGTTAAAACAGAACTTGAGTTTTTGCAAAGAAAGGCGCTGCCGGAAGAAGCGCTGCAGTTCTTCACTGCTGCGTTTGACGCAACTGCAAAACCACCGCAAATTAAGGAAGAAAAAGAATACGAAATCCCGGCAGAAGCAATACCTGAAAAGTTTTTCCCGCCGTGCATAAAAAAGCTGCTGCTTGGCGTGGAAGACGGAAGAAAAAGAGCGCTGTTCATCCTCACAAATTTCCTTACAAGCTGCGGATGGAGCCACGAAGCAATTGAAGCGGAGCTGCGTGCGTGGAACAAGCGCAACAAAGAGCCGCTGCACGAAACCTACTTTCTTGGGCAATTAAGATACCACAAGCAGCACCGCAAAAAAATACTGCCTCCAAACTGCCACAACCCTGCCTACTACGCAGACCTGAGGGTGAAGTGCCCGGAAGAAATCTGCAGCAGATTCAAAAACCCTGCGGGGTATGCAAGGCGCAAATCAGCCAGAACCCAACACGCCTAAAACAGCAATATAGCCAAACAGCACAACACCTATTGTTATGGCAGCATTTACTGTTATAACAACATAAACAACTTTTTTGCTCACATCCCTTCCCAATAAAGCCCTAAGAATTTTTCTTACAAAAACAGCTGTTATGTTATACTTAACTTTCATATAGCTGCGCAGCGACTGCCGAATTACAGCAATTGTAAAAGCAATAGCAAGAGGCGCTGTCCCGTAAGCAACTTTAAGAGAAATCAAAATGGCTGCTGCAACAATTGAAATCCAGAATGCCCTCCACAATGCGTTGTAGGCAAGCTTTTCATACCTCGCTGCCTTTTCCAGAAACTTCCTCTCATTCTCAGGCCTGATTATGTTCAAAGCCCCTTCAATGATTCTGTACCCGATAAGCATGCCCAATCAATTCCGGAACGGGGTTAAAAAACTTTCTAAGAATTGGTAATGTCAAGTTGTGTGCCCTGCAATCCTGAGCTTGCCGATGCCTGCCTGGCTGATTTTTTTCTCCCCCCTTATTTTTTAAGGGGGAGGAAAAAAATCAGAGTAGTGTGCGACGGTTTTGCCACTTAACTTGACTTCACCCTTTTTAGAAATCTATTTATATGAGTATTTCAAGATATGTCAAAACAACCGGAAAGAGGGATTGCGTGAAAAGGATAATATTCTTATGCACTGTATTCATTCTCCTGCTTTTTGCGATTGGCTGCAGTTCCCAGACTCCGGAGAAAACATCTTTGCCTGCAAAAATAACGCCTGCATCGGAGAAAGAAGCAACTCCAAGCAATTTTCTGGTTTACGAAAATGATGATTATGGCATTAAGATCGGGTATCCTCCTGAGTGGGAGCAAAGAGAGACAGAGGAGGTAATTACTGCATTTGTCTCCCAAAAAACAGGCGAATCCGACACACTTCAGGAAAACCTCGGCCTGACAATGAATGACTTGGCCGGCGAGGGGCTGGCATTGCCAGGGTACAACGAAATTGCCATAGCGCAGCTGAAGCAAGTCTTTCCCGACATAAAAATCATAGAATCCGGCTCTACAGTACTGTCAGGCATGCCTGCTCATAAAGTGGTATTTACGTCCTCAAACCTGAAATTCATGCAGGTATGGACTATCAAAAATGAGCTTGCTTATGTATGGACTTTTGCTTCAACAGAAAACGCATTTTCTGATTATCTCGGGACTGTCCAGAAAATGCTTGACTCATTTGAGATAACAAGAAACATCAGGGAAACAGAGGACGAAGCTGTGCCGATTGGAGAAGGCGCAGCGCCTTCAGTAGCTGACGCTGACCCTGCATTTGTTGGAAGCTGGAGAATATTCTCTGAAAGGATATTTTATGACATCGGAGGCGCCGGCGCTGCAGCAGTGCCAGTAACCAGAAATTTAGAGCTTTTTAAGGATGGGACGTGGAGCTTCGGAGATTCGCAGGGAACATGGACCGTGACTGAGATTACCAGTGACGACTGGGTCAGGTGGGATGTGAATGCCTACGGCCCAACGCGGAAAATAGTGCTGGACAACTGGAATAATGCTGTTGCTGACGGGCCTGTTGAGGGAAGCGCTTATATTGATTTTATCTGGGTCATCTACCATGTTGAGCCGCCACTGGTGCAGAATCCCGGCACCATATGGCTGAAATTCGGGCACAGCTGAAATGCCTGATAATCAAATTAACTGGAAAAAAGAGAATGGCGAATTCAGTCGAAAGGCGGATTATCAGAGGTTCAGCGGTTGCTTTAGCAATCTTAACCCTTGTTCTGGTTTTTAAGCCAAACCTGGAAGGATTTGTTACCAGCGACGGCAGCTATAAATCGCCAGCATCGGATGAAAGCTATGTTTCTCCAAAATCTGACGACAGCTACGAATCTCCTGTTGTGGGGGAAGGATACATAGCTCCGAAGATAGACGAAAGCTGGGATTCTCCAGAGAGCGATGAAAGCTATGAAAGCCCCACAACAGGCCCCGGATTTGTAAGGCCAGAAGCAGGTCCGGGTTTTGTAAGCCCCGGGGGAGAGCCTGAAGATGATTTCATTGTTACAAACCAGACAACTGACAAGCCAGCCGGCAAGCCAAAAAAGATTGAACTGGGAAAACTTCCAAAAGGGCCAATAGATGAGAAGTATGTTGGCGGCTGGAGGCCTTACCAGCTTACCCATTATTTCAAAAAAGGCGGGCACACAACAGCGCCAACTCCCACTGATCTTGCGCTAAACCTGCATAGCGATGGCACATGGACGTGGGGCGTAAATGAAGGCACATGGGAAGTCAGCCAAATATCTGATGCAGACTGGGAGAAATGGGGCATAAGAGCTGATTTTGAGAAAAAAATAGTGTTTCACGGCTGGCCTTATGGAGGTGTTGACACAACAGTGGACGGTCCTGTTGAGGAATCAAGAAATTATGTGGACTACGTATGGGCTGTTTATGATGCAGAGCCCCCTGCAGCTCCGGATTCAGCACAGGACTGGCTGAGATTTGCAGCAGGCCCCTACACTCCAAAAGAAGAGGAAATATTCTCAGAGCTGAACCTTGTAGGGAAGTGGGGAATCCACGCTCCTGGCGTTGTTTTCAAGGGGCGGGAAGGAGGGCGGGAAGGAAGTCTGGCGACCTACGAATGGGAGGTTAAGTTTGCCACAACCACAATACTGGAGTTAAATGCTGACAACACATGGGCATTCGGCAAAACTTCAGGCAGATGGAAGATTCTTCCGATTGAGGGGAAAGACTGGGAAAAGTGGGATCTTGAATATTATGGCCCGAAAAAGAAACTGGTTCTGGAAGGGTGGGAAAATGAAATTGAGGAGCACAGGAACATTGCAGACGGCCCCATAGAGGCGTCAAGCGGCCAGGTTGACTTTTTCTGGGTGAATTCACGGGTAACATTTGAGGAAACGCAGGAAACTTCCCAGATGCTGCAGCTGAAATTCAGGCCCTACGAATCTGCATCAAGCTACCTCACGACAAAGGTAATAGGAGCCGGAAAAGTGACTGCTGACGACGGCAGAATAATCTGCGGACCTGATGACGATTCTTGGGGGGCGAGAAGAGGACGGTTTTTCATGAGGCACTCATGGTAACTAAAAAAATGGCAGGCAAAATGGAAAAGTGGATTGCGAATGTCACAACGCCAGTTCTATTGCTAATCCTGGTTTTCGGGCTGCTGTACGGCACTGAATTTACAGGAATGGCCGCATCTGGCGGTGCATCACAGTGCACTGCCGAATACGAGGTCAATGAAGAAATTGAGCTTAAGGCAACTCCGGATGACGGATGGACATTTTCAGGGTGGAAGGACCCATGCCAAGGAACCGGTGAAGTATGCAGGGTTTCAATGGAGCGCTCAAAAACAGTAACAGCAGAATTTGTGCCAGGATGCAAAGATGATTCTGCATGCGCATCAGAGCAGAAATGCGAAAACTCAGTATGCGTTCCGCTGGAATGCGGATGCGGGTTTGCCAAAGACAACGCATGCCAGCAGTACGAGTGCTGCTCTGATAATGATTGCGGCGAGGGCATGGCATGCAACCTCAACGTGCACAGATGCGTGGCAAAATCTCTGTGCAGGGAAGTTGTAATCAAAGGAGACCCTGCAAACAAGCATGACATAGTATTTGTGGGGCATGGCTTTCAGGATTATGAGCACCTGAAGCAGACTGTAAACCTCTTCATGGATTTTGACAGCAAGTCGCAGCTCAAGCTTGGAGTGTTCAGCATAAGCCCGTTCAAGGAGAATAAAGACAAGTTTAACGTCTGGATGGTCATGGCCCCTGATTACAGGCACTATGAAACTCCTTCCGGCTTCGGGGACATTATGCTAAATGTTCCGGAAGCAGATGACTACGAGAGATTTGTAAGGATGTGTGAGCGAGACACAGTAGTGGTGCTCTCATCGCAGCTGTTCAGGTCGCACGCAAAATGGCCTGTGCAGGACGCCAGCGGAGGCATTGTATATTTATCACTGCAAAACCCACTTGAAGGGCCAGAGTACCTCGGCAGAACCCTGCTGCACGAACTGGGGCACGCAATCGGCGGCCTGGCAGACGAATACGTTGAATACAACTCAGGCGACAGAACAGAAAGGTTTGACATGCCAAACTGCGCGCCAGACCTTGAAAATGCACAGGAGAAATGGGGAGATTTGGCAGGCATCCGGGGCACAGACTATGTCACCGGAATTCCGGATGTGCCGGGCACAACATACTACAAGCACCCTGAGCCAACTTTCCCTGAGCTGGGATACTTCCCGGACGGGCATGACTGGAGTGACGGCGGCTGCGCCTACGCCTACAAAAACATAAGGCCCACAATAACCTCAATCATGCAGGACCACTACACGTTTGACAATGATTTCGGGCCTGTCAACGAGAGAGAGATAAGCCGCAAGCTGGAAAAGTACCCTTCAGAGCCGGACGATTCGTGGGGAGCGAGAAGAGGACACTTTTTCATGAGACGTGCATGGTAGAAAACTATTAAATAAAATGGCAAACTTTAAAGAAAAAAAGCAGAGGGCATTGGGATGGAAAAATTAAAATTTGTTTTTGCATTCACTGCTGTGCTAATACTTATGCAATCAGCATCGGCAGAATCACTCTCTTATTCAGCAAGCATTAATTACAACAACGGCGAGCTTGCTTTAAACGACGTTTTACTGGCAGAGGCAGCCCCTACCCCGCCTTCTGCCTCCGGAGAATACACAGCGCGAATACTGTCATTCAGCAATAAAGTCCTTTTTGAAACAAAATTCAATATCATTCTGGAAAGCATTTACGGGCTGCCTGTAAGCAAAGAGACTGCAAGCCAGCTTCCAGCCCAATCAACCGAGACAACCATCAGCCTTCTGCTCCCCTACCACCCAAATGCGAAAACACTTCAAATACTGCGGGATGAGGATGTCCTGCTGGAAGCTGACTTAAGCAGATTTTCAGCATGCAATGAAAACAACGTATGCGACGGCTCAGAAACGCTGGAAACCTGCCCAAATGATTGCACGTGCGGAAACAGAGTTTGCGATGAAAACGAGAATTACCTGTCATGCTCAACAGACTGCGCTTCCGGGGCAGAAGACAATTACTGCGACAGGGCATACGACCAAATCTGCGACCCTGACTGCACCGGAGCAGAGGATTTTGACTGCACAGATGAAAAAACAGGCCTGCCGACAGCCATTTTTGCAGTCTTGGGGATTTTAATAGCAGGAGCAGTTTATTTTCTATCCAAAAAAATGAAGAAAAAATAACATGATTTCATGACAGGCTTACACCCTGCGGGCGAGAGTTTTCTTGATATGTCAGAAACGCTGGAGCGCAAACCATTTGCTTCAGCAGGTGGTAAGCTGCCAGCGTTTCTGAGCATGCTCAAGAACACGCCCCGGGCTTTAGCCCGGGGTGTTCTTGACAAGTCCGCTGATTTTATCCGTTGCACACCACCCTTCCCAGCTTTCACCCTCCCTATCAAGATAAGGGAGTGTGAAAGCCGGGAAGCAGGGCATGGAAATGGCAGAGTGAGCACAACTTTTCAATCGCCGCACAGCAACCTTTATAAATACCCCCAATTTCACGGGATGAGAAGCACGCAAGTGCTGACAGTTATTGCCTGAAAAGCATGCCTTTTCAGTACTGAGCATCACAGCTCTGGTTCTATTAAAGGTATGCAATAAAAGGCTTTTGCGCTGTTTGAAGCAGTAGCTACCAGCAGCAGTGCAGTGATTTGAAATGCCAACCGTAAGAAGACCAAGAAAAGGAAGCTTAGCATACTGGCCCAGAAAGCACGCCAAAAGGCCGTACAGCAGGATAAAGCATTATGTTCAGCTGACTGAACAAAAGCTTGCAGGATTCGCAGGATACAAAGCAGGCATGACACACATCATTATCGCGGACAACAGGCAGCATTCCCTCACCAAAGGCAAATCAGTAACCCTGCCAGTAACAATCCTCGAATGCCCGCCTCTCAAGGTTGCAAGCATCCGGCTTTACAAATCCACTGACTATGGACGGAAAGTTGCCTCTGAAATTTTTACCTCAAAAGACAAAAATCTGGCAAGGAAAATCATGCTGCCAAAAAAGGAAAAAAGCGCTGAGGAAAAAGAATTTGACGATGTCAGAATAAATGTTTACACGCAGCCGCAGCTCGCAGGCATGCACAAAAAAAAGCCGGAAATATTTGAGCTGGCAATAGGCGGAAAGGACGCAGCGGAAAAACTGGCATTCGCAAAATCAATTCTTGACAAAGAAATAAGCATTAAAGAAGTTTTCAAGGAAGGGCAGCAGCTGGACATATTCGCAGTTACCAAAGCAAAAGGAACGCAAGGCCCAGTCAAAAGATTCGGAATCTCATTAAAAAAGGCAAAATCAGAAAAAGGCAGGCGAGCGCCGGGAAACGTAGGCCCATGGATGGGCAACAGGTCATGGACAGTGGCGCATGCAGGCAGAATGGGCTTCCACAACCGGCTTGACAAGAACAAGTGGCTTCTCAGAATAGGCGAGAAGCCGGAAGAAATAAACGTAAAAGGCGGATTCGTAAATTACGGGAACATAAAAAACCAATATGTCATACTCAAGGGCTCAATACCCGGGCCAGCAAAACGGCTCATAAGAATGGTCAATGCTTTCCACCCAAACCACAGAATACCGGCACAAGCGCCCTCAATAGAATACATAAGCCAGCATTCACCACAAGGATGAAACTCGAACTATACAGCCTGGAAAAGAATCCGGAAGGAAAAGTGCAGCTTCCAGCGCAATTTGATGAGCCAGTCAGCAAAACGCTGATAGCGAGAAGCGTCATCGCGCTGCAGCTGAGCAGCAGGCAGCCGTACGGCGCAAACCTGCAGGCAGGAACAAGAAGCTCAGCACAGGTTTCAAGAAGAAGGCGCGACTACCGCGGCTCATACGGCAGAGGAATTTCAAGAGTTCCAAGAAAAGTAATGTCAAGAAGAGGAACGCAAATAAACTTCCAGGGAGCGTTTGCGCCAGGCACAGTAAAGGGAAGGCGGGCCCATCCGCCAAAACCGCACAAAATCCTCGCCAAAAAAATCAACAAAAAAGAAAACAACAAGGCAATGCGAAGCGCCTTGGCAGCAACCATGCAAAAAGAATACGTCAGCAGCCGGGGCCACATGCTGCCGGACGGGTACCCATTTGCCGTCAATGACTCAATACTGTCAATAGAAAAAACAAAATCAGTAAAACAGACGCTTGAAAAACTCGGATTCAGCCATGAACTGAGCAGAACAAGCAAAAAAACAATCAGGGCAGGCAGAGGCAAGACACGAGGCAGAAAATACAAGAGGAAAATCGGATTACTCATTGTAGTGCCTGAACACTGCGTCCTGCAAAAATCGGCTGCAAACATCCCCGGAATAGAGGTTGAAGAAGTAGCCAAGCTGAACGCAGAGCAGCTTGCGCCAGGAGCGCTGGCAGGCCGGCTAACGCTGTTTGCCGCGTCATCACTAAAAAAGATGCAGGCAGAAAAATTATTCATGTGACTAAAATGAAAACAATAAGGTATCCTGTCTCAACTGAAAAAGGGATAAAGCTGATGGAAACAGAAAACAAGCTGATATTTGTAGTGGATACAAGCTCAACAAAAGCAGACATAAAAAAGGAAGTGGAATCCATGTTCAAAGTCAGAGTGGAATCGGTAAACACATTCATCAACCAGGGCAAAAAAAAGGCGTACGTAAAAATAAGCAAGGAAACGCCGGCAATAAACGTGGCAACACAGCTCGGTCTGATATAGCGGCATGGATATCAGTTAACAACAAAGAAAATAACTGTGAGAAGCGAGCAACTACAAAAATCCGGACGTAGAAAAAATGGGAAAAAACATCACAAGCCAGAAGCGCGGAAAAGGAAGCATCTATAAGGCACCAAGCTTCAGGTACGTGGGAGAAGTCAAGCATCCTGCTTTGGCAGAAATGACAGGAAAAGTAACAGACATAGTGCACAGCCAGGGCCACTCAGCTCCAATAGCAAAAATCAACTACAACGGAAACCACCTGCTCGGAATTGCGCCTTACGGAATGCGCGTTGGCGATGAAGTGAGCGCAGGACAAAACGCACCGCTAAAGGACGGGAACACGCTTCCACTCTCCAAAATACCGGAAGGAGCCCTGATATTCAATATAGAATCGCTGCCGGGCGACGGCGGAAAATTCGTCAGAACAACAGGGGGATTTGCAAGAGTGCTCAGCAAAGAGCGCATGGAAGTCAAGGTCATGCTTCCGTCAAAAAAGGAACGCTCATTCCATCCGCAATGCCGCGCAACGATTGGCGTGATAGCAGGCGGCGGAAGAACTGAAAAGCCGTTTATGAAAGCAGGAGAAATGTCAAAGAAGAGGGCTGCGCGGGGGAAGCTGTATCCGCACACAAGCGCACAGTCAATGAACGCGGTAGCACACCCATTCGGAGGCAGCAGCACCAACAAAGGCAGGCCAACCATAGCAAGAAAGCACGCCCCGCCAGGAGCAAAAGTAGGGATGATAAGGCCAAGACAATCCGGAAGAGGAAAGGGAAGGAAGCAATGAAAAAAGAATTCACATTTCGGGGAAAAACGCTGGAAGAACTCAAAGCGCTGAATATAAAGGAATTCGCAGCTTTGCTGAACTCCAGACAAAAAAGAAGCCTCACGCGAGGCCTGACACCCCAACAGGCAATACTGCTCAAAAATTTCAGGAATGACGACAAAAACATCAAAACGCACTGCCGCGACATGATAATACTGCCTGAAATGGTAAGCAAAATAGCAGGCGTACACAACGGAAAGGAATTTGTGCGCATAAACATCATTCCGGAAATGCTTGGCCACTACCTCGGAGAGTTTGTAGCAACAAGAAAGAAAGTAACCCACCACGCTCCAGGAATAGGCGCAACAAGAAGCAGCGCAAGCCTCTCGGTGAAATAAAATGAGATACGCAACTCCAGCAGATTCAGCAGCAGCAAAAGCGCAGGCAATCTCGCTGCCAATTTCATTAAAGCAATCAGTGGAAGTGTGCAAATTCATCCGCAACAGAAAATATAGCCAGGCAATACGGATGCTGGAGGATGTAACCAACAAAAAGCTGGCAGTGCCTTACACAAGATTCAACCGCGGCGGCACAGGGCACAAAAAGGGCATAGGAGCGGGGCGATACCCGATAAAAGCGTGCGCATACATCCTAAAGCTGCTCAAATCAGCGCATGCAAACGCAAACCAGAAAGGGCTTGACATGAACAAGCTCACAATAAAAGCGATAGTCGCCAAGCAGGGCCCAAACGTGTTCAAATACGGACGGAAGCGCGGCAGAATAGCAAAAAGGACACACATAGAAGTGGTTGTCGCCGAGAAAAAATGATAGAACGAGAATTCGTAAAGCAAAAGAAGCGGGAATTCCAAGTCAAGGAATTCATATCCAGCACATTAAAGAACGTCGGGCACAGCTACACTGAGCTGCAGCGAACACCTCTCGGCGAAAAAATAGTAATCCACACCTCAAGGCCGGGGCTCATAGTCGGCAGAAAAGGCCAGAACATAAGCCAGCTGACAGAAACACTAAGGAAAAGGTTCAGCCTTGAAAATCCGCAAGTTGAAATAAGCGAAGTAGAACACCCGGACCTTGATTCGCAAATCGTGGCAGAGCGCATAGCATACGCACTGGAAAGATTCGGCTCAAACCGATTCAAAGGAATAATGCACAGAACAATGAGCGATGTTTTGGCAGCCGGCGCAAAAGGAGTGGAAATAAGGCTTTCAGGAAAACTCCCCGGAGCAAGGGCAAAGTCCTGGCGCATATTCGGCGGATACCTGAAAAAATGCGGAGACGCCGCAATAATGAACGTCAGCAAAGCAATCGTATCAGCTAAACTAAAATCAGGAGTCATCGGAATACAGGTAAGAATCCTGCCGCCAGGAATAATAATGCCGGACGCCATAAGAATAATAGAGGCCGGTGAAGCAGGCGCAAGCACAGCCGGCAAAAGCGATGATGCAAGCACAGCTGAGAAAAGCGGCGACAGCATCATAGAAGGCAAAGAGCAGGAAAGCAAAGCTCACGAAGGCAAAACGGAGAAAACTCAAACAAAAGAGCAGGAAACCAAAAATGAAAGCAATGAAGGAATTAAGCAACCTGAAAAGTGAAGCGCTTGAAAGCAGGCTGCTGGAACTCCAGAAGGAACTTATGAAACTCAGATCACAAGTGGCATCAGGAACAATTCCGAAAAGCTCAGGCAAAATAAGACTGATAAAAAAAACCATAGCACGAATCAACACAATAAATACCAGGAGGAAAACACAAAGGAATGAATGAGATATGCAACAAGTGTGGACTACCTAAACAGCTCTGCGTGTGCGAAACAATAGCCAAGGAGAGCCAGCGGATTAAAGTCTATACTGTAACCAAAAAGTTCCAAAAAGTATCCACAATTATCGAAGGGCTTGACAACCGCGAAATAAACCTGAAGGATATCGCAAAAAAGCTAAAATCGCAGTTTGCATGCGGCGGAACAGTCAAAGACGGGAAAATAGAGCTTCAGGGAGACCACCGCGCCAAGATGCGGGAAGCGCTGGTCGCTGCAGGATTCCAGCCAGAAACAATAGATGTGAAATGATGTGAAACAAAAATGAAATGCGAAGACAAACACTGCCCACACCACGGCAGCTTAGCAGTAAGAAAGCGCGGCATAACAGGGGTAGTCAGCTCGGCAAAGATGCGGCGCACAGTAAGCGTCAAACGCGAAGCACGAGTCATGCTCAGAAAATACGAGAGATACACAAAGCGCTACACAGCAATAAAAGCGCACAACCCGGACTGCATAGCAGCAAAAGAAGGCGACACAGTAACAATAAACGAATGCAGACCGCTGAGCAAATCAAAACATTTTGTGATAACAGCAAAAAAGTGAACAAAAATGCAGGCAGTAGCATCATCCATAACCCGAACACTGAACCAGGGATCGCTAATTGAAGCATGCGACAACTCAGGCGCAAAGCTGCTCAAAATCGTATCAATAAAAGGCGCCAAAACAGTCAAAGGAAGAAAACCGGCAGCCATGACAGGCGATTTAGTGCTGGCATCGGTAAGAAAAGGCAGCCCTGAGATGAGAAAGCAGGTGGTGTTTGCAGTTGTAGTAAGGCAAAAGAAGGAATTCCGGAGGGAAACAGGCGAGCGCATAAAGTTTGAGGACAATGCAGCCGTCGTAGTGAAAGACGAAGCAGGAAACCCGAAAGGAACACTCATCAAAGGGCCAGTCGCAAAAGAAGTCTGCCAGCGGTGGCCTTCAATTGCAAAAATAGCGAGCATAATAGCATGAAAAACGCATTTTCAAAAAACTGGAACAGAAGCGTACAGCCAAGGAAACAGAGAAAATACAGATACAACCTGCCTGCGCACCTGAAAAAAAAGATGCTGTCAGCACACCTGTCATCCGAACTCAGAAGCCGGCATAAAAAACGGAGCATGCCGCTCAGAAAAAGCGATGTGGTAAAGGTAATGCGCGGCTCCTTCAAGGGAAAAACAGGCAAAGTAAATGCAATAAGCACAAAAAAACTCGCAGCATACATCGACGGAGTAGAGTCATCACGGAGGGATGGCACCAAAGTATTCGTGCCAATAAAAACATCCAACCTAATGATAATGGAGCTAAGTGAAAGAAAATGAGCGGACACCTAAAAAGACTGGCAAGCCCGGAAACATGGAACGTGCCAAGAAAAACCTCAAAGCTAATCATCAGGCCCTACGGATACACATACACAGCGCTGCCGGTAGGCGTAATACTGAGGGAAATACTCAAAGTCTCCAAAAACAGGCACGAAAACAAGCGCATAATCAACTCAAAGAAAATATCCCTGGATGGCAAGGCAGTAACAGACGACAAGGCGCCGGCAGGCATAATGTCAGTTCTCTCGGTACAGGATGCCCAGTACAGGGTGCTGCTCAATGCCAAAGGCAAGCTGTTCCTGAAAAAGCTGGCAAAGGAAGAAGCTGCCCTGAAGCCTGCCAAAGTAGTATCAAAAAAATCGCAAAAAAAAGGGAAACAGCAGCTTGGCTTCCACGACGGCAGGACAATGATAACAGAGCAGGATGTAAACGTAAGCGACACAATACTGTTCCACATCCCGGACTTCAAGGTGAGCGAGCACCTTAAGCTGGAAAAGAACGCAGCAGTATACGTCATAGGCGGAAGCAACGTAGGCAGCACCGGAACAGTCGAAAACATCAGCAAAAATGTAACGCTAAAAATAGGCGAGAACACAATAACAACAGGCAAGGAAAACATATTCGTAATAGGAAAACAAAAACCATCAATCAGCGTAAAATGAACATCATGAAAAACATCAAGGTAGCGAAGATAACGCTCAACATCGGAGCAGGCACAAATACAGCCAAGCTGGACAAAGGCATGAAACTTATAAGCCACATAGCAGGGCGCAATCCCGTCAAAACATTCACCACAAAGAGAATACCGACGTGGGGCGTGCGCCCAGGACTTCCGCTGGGGTGCAAACTCACGCTAAGAAAAACACCGGCAAAGGAAGTGCTGAGCAGACTGCTGCAGGCAAAGGAAAACAAGCTGACGCAGAAACAATTTGATGGCGCCGGAAACATCGCCTTCGGAATCCACGAATACATAGACATCCCAGGCGCAAAATACGACCCGGAAATCGGAATAATGGGGCTTGAGGTATGCGTAACGCTCGAAAGAGCAGGATACAGGGTAAAGAAACGCCGCAACAGGAAAAGCACAATATCAAAAAAACACATAATAACCAAGGAAGAAGCAATCAGCTACATGACAAACGAATACAAGGTGGCAGTGCAATGACAGTTTCATCCTATACAAAAATGCTGAAACAGCTCAAGGCCAAACCGGAAATACTCAAGCGCTACCTCAAACACAACAAGCCAAAGCCCAGAAAATTCGGAAAAGGAACCAAGCAATGCGAGGAATGCGGAAACACACGCGGCCTGATAAGCAAATACGGAATAAAAATGTGCAGGCGCTGCTTCCGGGACAGCGCAGAAAAACTCGGATTCAAAAAATACAGCTGACCAAAAATGTCAAACGACCCAGTAGCAAACGCACTATCGCTCATGCTCAATGCAGAGCAGCGAAGCAAAAGAAACTGCATCATAACAACGACGTCAAAAGTGCTGAAAAAAGTGCTGGACATCATGAACAAACAAAGCTACATAGGCAGCTTCACAGAAACGCAAACAGCCAGGGGAACAAAACTCAGCGTAGAGCTGCTTGGAGCAATAAACAAGTGCGGCGCCATCAAGCCAAGGTTTGCAGTAAAAAACAACGAATTCGAGAAATTCGAGAAAAAATACCTGCCAGCAAAAGACTTCGGCTTCATCATAGTAAGCACACCGCAGGGAATAATGACGCACACAGAAGCCAAACAAAAAATGATAGGAGGGCGGCTGCTGGCGTACTTTTACTGAAAATGGACGAAACAATAAAAATCCCGGAAAAAGTAACCGCAGCATCAGACGGACAAAAACTGACAGTCCGCGGCCCAAAAGGAGAAGTAACCAGAAACTTCACAAGCGCAACAGTGAATGTAGCTGCGGAGGAATCAGGCATAACGCTAAAATCAAAAAGAGACAGCAAAAGGGAGCGCAAAATAGCAGGAAGCTACAGAGCGCACATAAAAAACATGATACAAGGAGCGCTTGAGGGCCACAGATACAAAATGAAAATACTCTCAGGACACTTCCCCATCTCAGTAAAGGCAGAAGGCAGGCAGTTCACAGTATCAAACTATTTCGGCGAGAAACTGCCACGCAAATTTACCATCCCCGAAGGAGTGCAGGTAAAAACAAGCGGCAGCGAAATAGACATAGAAAGCTGCGACAAAGAGCTTGCAGGCGCAACCATGGGCGCAATAGAAAAACTAACAAGACGCACAGCATTCGACAGAAGAAGATTCCAGGACGGCATAATAATGGTGGTCCCAAATGCCTAAGCAGTTCCAAACACAGGACTCATGGAAGCTAAAACGGCTTCCAAGAACATGGAGACACCCAAAAGGCCATCACTCAAAAATGAGACACAATATCAAGGGCAACCCAAAGATGCCCTCGCAAGGATACCGCCGCCCGGAAGAAGAACGATACATGCACCCATCAGGAATACAAACAGCCCTTGTACACAGCCCAGCTGAAGTGCAGAACGCTTCAAAACAGGGAATCATAATCGCATCAACAGTAGGGATAAAAAAAAGACTGCAGATGCTCAAAGAAGCGGCAGCAAAAAAACTGAAGGTGCTGAACGTAGCTGAAAATTACGAGCAGAAAATAAGGGAAGCAGCTGAGCAGCGAAAAAAACACCGGCAGCAGAAAAAATCAGAGCAGCCCTCCAAAAAAACCGAAGAGCCCAAAAAATCAGAGGAAGACAAAAGAAAAGAATCCAAAAAGGAAATGGAAAAAATAATAACAAAGCCAAAATGATGCCCCAAAAAAGAATAGCAGCAAGCATACTCAAGTGCTCGCCGAAAAAAGTCGTGTTCGATACAGGGAAGCTCAGCGAGATAAAAGAGGCAATAACCAAGCAAGACGTCAAAACACTGATTGCAGACGGCACAATCAAAAAAATAAGGAGCAACCAGCAGTCAAAATCGAGAGCCAGAATGCGGGCAATGCAAAGAAAAAAAGGGCGGCAGCGCGGCCACGGAACAAGGAAGGGGCGAGCTACAGCACGGCTGCCAAGAAAAACCGAATGGGTGGCCAAAATAAAAAACCAGCGCGCATTCCTGAAAGAACTCAGGGAATCAAAATCCATAACGCATGACGTTTACAGGAACTTATACATGAAGGCAAAAGGCGGCTTCTTCAGAAGCAGAAGGCACCTTGACCTTTACATAACAGAGCGGGGCCTGAAAAAATGATCACTGCCATGCAATTCACGAGGAAAAGAAAACAGGAAACAAACTACCGCAGCAGACTAAAACTGCTAATGTCCGGAAAGGACAGACTTGTAGTAAGGAAAACATCAGGGCAAATCATAGTCCAGCTGACAAAGTACGATGAAAAAGGCGACTTAGTGAAAATATCCGCGAACTCAGCCCAACTCAAAAAGTACGGATGGAATTTAAGCTTAAAAAACCTGCCCGCAGCATACCTCACAGGGCTGCTTGCAGGCAGACTGGCCGTCCAAAAAGGCATCAAAGAAGCAGTGCTCGATGCAGGCGCCAACAAACCAGCGAAATACGGAAGAATATACGCTGCATTAAAAGGAACAGCAGATGCAGGGCTTAAAGTCCCGTGCAGCCAGGAAATATTCCCAAGCGAAGAACGAATCGGCGGCCAGCACATAGCCAAGTACATGCAGTCAGCACAGCACCCACAATTCTCCACATACAAAAACTCCGATGTCAGCAAAATATTCAGCAGCACAAAAGCAAAAATACTTGACAAAAAATGAGCCCGGAACAACAAGCACAAAGGATTGAAGAGAAACGCGACGCAAGAAAAGCGCAAGCCTTCGACGCAGACAGCTGGAAGCCAAAAACAGCATTAGGCAAAAAAGTCAAAAACAAGGAAATAACAAGCATAGATGAAATCCTCGGGTCAGGCATCCGCATCCTGGAGCCGGAAATAGTGGACATCCTGCTCCCGGACCTCACGCCAGAACTGCTCATGATAGGCCAGGCAAAAGGAAAATTCGGAGGAGGCCAAAGAAGAACATTCAGGCAGACCCAGAAAAAAACAGCAGAAGGCAACAAGCCAAGCTTCGGCACCCTGGTTGTAATAGGAAACAGCAACGGATACCTCGGGCTTGGCAGGGGCAAATCAAAGGAAACCGTTCCTGCACGGGAAAAAGCAGTACGCACAGCAAAACTCAACATCACAAAAGTCCTGAGAGGATGCGGCAGCTGGCAGTGCTACTGCAAAACGCAGCACAGCATACCCTTCAAGGTAGAAGGAAAATGCGGCTCATCCATAATAAAACTAATGCCAGCCCCAAAAGGAACAGGGCTGAGAACCGCATCAGAATGCAGCAAACTGCTTGCAGCAGCAGGAATAAAAGACGTCTGGAGCAAAACCCTCGGCAGCACACGCACAACAGTAAATTTAGTAACAGCATGCTTCACAGCACTAAAAAAGCTCAACACAACCAAAATAAAGCCGCAGACCGCTGAGGGATTGGGAATAGTGGCAGGCAGCAAAACAGCAGAGCTGCAAACCGCCCACTAATGGAGGGTTAGCGGAGCAGCGAAAAAAAGCAGACAGCGAAACAACAGAGACAAAAAAATGATAGCAGCAGTAAGAAAAAAAGGAAGCGTAAACCTGAAACAGCCGCATAAAGACACATTAAACATGCTCCGCCTATACAGAAAAAACTGCTGCGCCATACTTGAAGACAACAAAACAAACCAAGGCATGCTCAGGAAAGTCAAAGAATATGTTGTATTCGGAGAAATAGACGAGCAGACGCTTCAAACACTCGGAGGAAAAAAATTCCTCCGCCTTAACAGCCCAAGAAAAGGATACACAGCAGATATCAACAAACTAATCAAAAGGATGCAGCATGACAGTTAACAAACGCAAAAAGAGCTCAAGGCAGCACGGCTCGCATACGCACGGCTGGGGCGCAATGAAAAAGCACCGCGGCTCAGGAAACAGAGGCGGGGCAGGCAACGCAGGCAGCGGAAAGCGCGCAGACAGCAACAAGCCAAGCGTCTGGAGCTTTGAAAACTACTTTGGAAAGCACGGATTCAAAAGCAAAAAGCGCAGAATAAGCGCAGTAAACATCAGCCACCTCGAACAGCACCTGAAAAAATACATCGCAAAAGGGCTCATAAAGGAAGAAGCAGGAGCGCTGACCGCAGACCTGCACAAGCTCGGCTACACCAAACTTTTAGGGAGCGGCAAGACAGAGAAAAAATGGATAATAGAATGCGAAAGCGCATCACAAAGAGCAAAACAAAACGTGGAACAGGCAGGCGGAAAAATCATCCTGCAAAAGGAGGAAAATGGGAATAAGGAACATACTTCTAAACCTGCCTGAAGTAGCAGCGCCAACAGAAAAGCGGCTGCCATTCAACACCAAGCTAAAATGGACAGCAATAGTGCTGCTCCTGTTCTTCATCCTCGGCCTGGTTCCGATATTCGGGCTCGGAGCAAACTCATTAGCGCAGTTCCAGTTCCTTTCACTCATCTTAGGAGCAGAATTCGGCTCAATAATATCACTGGGCATAGGCCCAATAGTAACAGCAAGCATCCTGCTCCAGCTGCTAAACGGCTCAGGAGTAGTAAAGTTTGACCTCAAAAGCGCAGAAGGAAAACGGCTGTTCCAAGGCGTACAGAAAGGATTAGCACTGCTGTTTGTAGTGTTTGAAGCAGCAGTATATGTTTTTGCAGGCGGACTTGCTCCGGCACCGGGGCACGGCCCTATGCTCATAATATTCCAGCTCATACTCGGCGGAATAATGATAATACTGATGGATGAGGTGGTAAGCAAATGGGGCTTTGGACAGGGAGTAAGCCTGTTCATAGCAGCAGGCGTCTCAAAAGAAATAATCGTGCGCTTACTAAGCCCATTAAGCACATCCGGGAACTTAGCGTTCATATCAGGCGAAGCACCCATAGGAGCACTGCTGTCAGTGTTCTATTTCCTCGCAGCAGGAGACCTGAGAGAAGTAGCATACAATTTAACAGCAATACTGGCAACTGCACTGGTATTTGTAATTGTAGTTTATGCGCAGGCAATGAAAGTTGAAGTTCCATTGTCTTTTGGACGCATCAGAGGCCACGGCATAAGATGGCCGCTTGCATTCATATACACAAGCAACATACCGGTAATATTAACAGCTGCATTGCTCGCAAACATACAATTATGGGCGCGGCTTCTGGAAAGCAGGGGCATACCCTTTCTCGGAACATTTGACAGCTCAGGAATAGGAATATCAGGACTGGCAGCATGGGTGAGCAGCCCGAACATAGTAGGCAACCTGGTAAGGGGCGTAATACAGCCAATAGACTTTGCAAGAGCAGCGGTTTATGCAGCATTCCTGATGATAGGCGCAATGATATTCTCAATGTTCTGGGTAAAAACATCAGGAATGGATGCGAGAAGCCAGGCAGCCAAAATGATGCAGTACGGACTGCAGATACCCGGCTTCAGGCGAGATGAAAGAGTATTGGAAAGCTTATTAAACCGCTACATACCGGCACTGACAATACTCGGCGGCCTGACAGTAGGATTCCTTGCGGCAGCGGCAGACGTTTCAGGAGCGCTCACATCAGGAACCGGACTGCTCCTGGCAGTAATGATAATATACCGGCTGTACGAAGAAATAGCGCAGCAGCACGCCCTGGACATGAACCCGATGCTAAGGAAATTCATGGAGAAATAAAACACGCCGATAAACACATTCCCGCTGCCAAAACACACTATCACCGCCTGTCTTTTTCCCTCCCCTAAAATTTAAGGGGAGGGCAAAAGACAGGCGCAGAGCAGCAAGCAACAACCAAAATCACACTGCAACGCTTTCCACTTTCCCATCCGGTTAAGGGAGAAACTGGAGAGCAGCTGAGAAAAAACGAGCCATAACAAAAAATGATAACCATAATAAAATCACTGCCGCCATTAGCAGCGATATTCCTGATATCCTTCGCGATTTCCCTTGCAATAACAGTAGTCTACAAATACACCACAAACCAGAAATTCATGAAAGCGCTGCAGGGCGAGATGAAAGACATAAGGCAGCAGATAAAAAACACCAAAGACACGGCTCAGGCAGGCATTCTGAACAAAAAACTCATGGAAAAAACAATGCAGCAAATGATGCACTCAATGAAATCAACATTCATAACAATCATCCCCATATTCCTGATATTCGGCTGGATGAACAGCAACCTCGCTTATGAGCAAGCAGCTCCAAATGAGGAATTCACAACCACCATGCAATTCCATGAAGGAACAGGCGGAGCCGCAGCAATAGAATCCCCAACACTTCAAATACTTTCAAACAGCACACAGCAGATAACAGGCAACAAAGCAGCATGGACGCTGAAAGGCGCAGAGGGAAAGCACGAAATATTCTACACCTACGCAGAAGAAAGGTACAAGCGCGAAGTGCTGCTAACAGGCAAATGGGAATACGCAGACCCAACGCTTGAAAAGAAAAGCTCAATCCTCGGAATAATCAACATCGGAGACAAAAACCCGATAAAAGAAGGCAGCGGCATAAAAAAAATAACAATAGACCTGCGGCCAGTCCACCCATTCGGCAGCCTGAAGCTGTTCGGATGGCAGCCGGGATGGCTCGCAACCTACTTCCTGTTCATGCTGGCGATGACGTTTCCCCTCAGAAAGCTGCTGAGGGTGCATTAGCCATAAATATGGCCGTGATGCTGCAAATCCCCGAAATTAATTAACTGCCTTCCGATATCTTTTTAAACATCCGCAGGTTGCCAAATGCCATGATACAGAAGCATTCTCACTCAGAGCGCAGAGTGAAAGTAAAGACGCCTGGCGGAAGAGTTGCAATCCATTACAGGCCGCGGAAAAAGGCAAAGCTTGTTTGCAGCAGATGCTCAGGGCAGCTGCACGGGATTGGCACAGGAGCGGCTTCAAAAAAGAACCCTTCAAGGCCTTATGCAGGAATGCTGTGCAGCAGATGCAGCAGGGCAGCTATAAAGGAGGCAATAAATGCTTAACGTAGGCAGACTGGCTGTGAAAACAGCGGGAAGGGAAGCAGGACAGAAATGCGTCATAGTGGATGTATTGGATAACCTGTACGTAACCATAGACGGCAACGTAAGGAGAAAGAAGTGCAACATAGCCCATCTTCAGCCGCTTGATGAAACCATTGAGCTGCAAAAAGGGGCGTCGCACGCAGACGTGATTGCTGCGTTCAAAAAACTAAAGATTCTTAAAGAGCCAAAAGCAGTAAGAAGGAAAGCAAAAGATAAAGCATAATGGATCCGCTGCAGCTTATCGTCAAGAGCCTGAAGGACTTCAGGCATAACCTGATAATAGTAGTCCCGACCCTTATAGCACTTGGGCTTTTTGCGCTGCTGGCGCTGTTTGCAGTGGCGCAGTTCGCGCTGGGATACCAGCTGTTTGAGCCGGACATGTCTGCAGGGCTAATCCTTTATGCAGGATTTTTCATACTATTGGACGTGGCGCTGCTCATTATAATAAGCACTTACTACGGGGCAGCGCAGAACGGGGTGATGGCAGACATAGTAAACAAAGGCAACTCATCATTCAGCAAGCTGCTTGACCACGGCAAAACATACTTCATGCCGCTGCTGACATTCACAATAGCCAAATTCATCATACTGCTGCTGCCAGTGCTCGTTCTGGGAATATTAGCAGTGCCAATATACCTCCTGTCAGTCCCAGCAGGCATAGCAGTAACAGTGCTTTTTGCGCTGATATACATAATGTTCCTGATAGCTTTCTCAGTTCTTACAGTGTTTAACCTGCCGATACTGATAAGCAAAAAAATATACGGCTTCAGGGTAATAATTGAGTCTTTCCGCTACGGAAAAGAGAACCTGACACATACACTGGTAACAGCAGCAATGGTAGCGGCAATATGGGTAGTGACGATGATTATTTACAGCATAATAGGGCTGCCCGCAACTTTAATAGACATGGCAGAATCCTTCGGCTTTGAAACGAACATAGCGCTGACCATAGTTTATGTGATGTCCAACCTGCTCGCAATGATTGCATCCTTCATCGGCGGCCTGATAATATCGCTGTTCGTGTTCAACTCTTACTTCCACAAGAATAAGGTCAGGAAATAATATTATTCAAAGCAGTCAAATCCAGCTCCAGCAAAACAGCCGGCAGTTCAAGCCCCCAGTTCAGCAGCACTTCTGGCGAAACTTCTCCAATGATGCCAATGTCCACGCCGCCAGCTTTAACCCTGCCGCCCCTGCCCTTAATGAAAACAGCAGAGTCGTGCGGCTGTATGCTGTACCGCAGATTAAGCGAAGAAAACAAGGCATCCAGATACTGCTTTGCCTCAGTAAAACCAGAATTGGTATGGGATGAGGCAAGCGCAATATGCTCCTTATCCTCAATAACATTGCCTTTCCTAATGTTAACTGTGCCCTGCTCAAAAATTTTCTGGGGAAAATCATTGTGCTTGTTCTTTGAAAGCACTTCCATCAGGATGGGAGAAAGCCAGTTTCTCACAGCAGAAAAGGTTTCAGACATAAAGTTATCTATCTCAACAACGCCAGAGCCGCTAATCCCCATATTCCCTTCCAAAACTTTTCTGCTGCTCAAAACAGGGCTAAGGATTTCCTGAAACCCTAAGCCGCAAACAATTTCCCTGATTTTGTCAACAAACACGCTCATCCCGGCAGGGCTGCCCGCAGTGTAGCTTGTAAGCGGAATGCCCTCAATCCTGTCAAAACCGTACATAATGGCGACGTCCTCAACTATGTCAAACTTATGCAGGATATCTGCCCTGTAATTCGGGACAGTGACAATGTTTCCGCTGACACCATAGCGGGCCTTTTCAAGCAACTGCCTTAGCCGCGAAGCGCTAAGCTTTATCCCGATTCTGGACTCAACATCCTCACGAGAGATGCGCATTTTTTCATTGAAATCAACCGGCGTAGTGAAGGATTTGCTGTCCTTTATTTTAACAGCCGTAATTTTAAATCCGCGCTCAAAAAGATTCTGGGCAAAAATGTTCGCAGCCAGATTAACAGCTTCACTGTCAATTCCAGTTGCTTCGAAAAGCAACTCCTTATCGCCAACCCTGAGCTTGCCTGTAAAATCTGAGTTGGTTATGGGAACCAGGCTGAGCACTTCCCTTCTGCTGTCAATCAGCAGCGGATACCTGCTGAAACTACCGAGAATCCAGCCATACTGCCTTCCTTTTGGATGCATCTTCAGGATTTGCGCAGGCGTAAGCTTCTGCGCCATCTCCAGAGGAACAAAAGAAATGCCTTTTGGATCAACTGCCGTGTAACGCACAGGAAAAGCAATGTTCCTGTGCGAATAAACTCCGATGGACAAATGCTTCCTTTTTCTCCCATAGCCCTCATCCATCTTGTCCTGCAGCTGAATCAGCTGCTTCAACAAATACTCATCAATCTCCCTACCTTCTGCAACAAACGCGGCAATATGCGGCCTAATAGCTTTCACGCTTTTGTCAACAACAATCTCATAATTTCCCCTGCCCACCTTAATTTCAGCCAAACCCTTTTCTTTGCCCAGAACACCCCTGAAAAACCTTGCCATGCCTTCAGCGCACCAAAGATAAGGCATGTTTGTATCATCCAACGCAACCTTTACCTCATCATTCTCAAAGCCCTCAACCTCGCCCTTGGCGTACAAAGCAACCAAGTCCTTGAACTCACCAATAGAAAGCTTCTTTCCAAGCAACTGCTGGAAATCCCTGAACGAAAAGCTGATATTTGGCATTTTATACCTTAGCAGCCCTCAAATATTCCAAATCATGGCTGTACAACTGGCGGATGTCCTTCAAGCCAAGCTTGAACATCGCAACCCTTCCCAAGCCAATGCCCCACGCAATCACCGGCTTATCCACCCCGAGCGGAACAGTCATCTCAGGCCTGAAAATCCCTGCGCCTGCAAGCTCAATCCAGCCCAGGGCAGGGTGCTTCGCGTACAAAGCAGCGGAAGGCTCAGTAAACGGAAAGTATGAAGGGACAACCTTAACCTCGTCAGTTCCGCAAAACTCTCTGGCAAAAAGACGAAGCAACCCAAACAAATGGCGCAAATTAAGCTGCTCGCCAACAACAAATCCGCCAATCTGGTCAAAGTCAGCGTTATGAGTGGCATCAATAACGTCATAGCGGAAGCATCTTGCTATCTGAAAATACTTTCCGGGAATCTGCAAATCTTCCGAGCTTAAGGTTCGGGGAGAGATTGAGGTGTCCTGGCTTCTCAATACCAGGCGGGCAGTTTTTTTGTAGTCAAACTTATAGCGCCAGCCCCTGCTGCCAGGAATGCCTCTTTCGTGAGCACGCCTGACATTCTCAACAATTTTTTTTGGCAGATTATCAGCGAACTTCGGCTCCTTAACATAATAAACATCATGAATGTCGCGCGCAGAATGAAACTGCGGCATGAACAGCGCATCCATGTTCCAGAACTCGCTCTCAACAACAGGCCCGGACATTTCCCTGAAGCCAAGGGCAACCAGCCTGCTTCTTACTTCCTCCAAAAACCTGCGGTAAGGCTGCTTTTTTCCAAGAAAAACTTTCGGAACAGGAGCTTCAAGGTTGTACGAGCGCAGCTTACTCCAGCTGCCAGACTTAATCATCTCAGGAGTAAGCCGGTCAACAGCATCCTCCTTAAGAGCAGAGCTGGAAGCAATTTTCCTGCCTAAAGCCGTGAGGGCAGCTGTAACCAGCTTTTTTTTGCTTATCCTGAGAATCCTGCGAGACACCAGATTATCAAGCGAAGCAGCAGCAACATCTTCAACCTTTAAAGGAAATCTGCCCCTGAGCAAGTGGTATTCGTCAAAGCCCTTAGAAAGCTTATCCCTTCCCTGCACGGTTATTTCAAAAACAAGACCCTTGTTAATGCTAATCCACCCATTCCTTTTCAGGAGCCCGATGCTGGCATTTACTTCATCACGGGAAAGCTTTGCTTTCTGCATCAAACTATCCAAGCCGAGCTTGCCTGCTTTCAGCGCTTCAAGAAACCTTACCTCAGGCAAACCCTCCCTGGCATAAGCCCTGCCAAGCTCATCAAGCTCAACAAAATCAACCTCAGCTTCCTTCACATCAGCAAGCTTCTTGTCGCGAAGCCAGCGAATGCCGCGCAAAACTTCAACTTCCTTAAGCCCTGCAGCAGAGCCAATATCATAAACAGAGGAATGCTTCAGCAGCGCAGGCAGCACTGCGCGCTCAAGACGGTGCAAACCGGCGATAACATCCTCCATGCTTACCATGCTTACTACAGCCCCAGCGGTATATTTAAAGGTTTTTGAGCGGCTACGATTTCAGTTTGAGCGCGCCGCGAGATGACTTTTTCTCCTACAACCTCTGATGGAGGAGAAAAAATCAGGGCAGATTGTACATCAGCCATTTACATCCCTTACTTATAGACAGGATAGCTGCCGAGCACATCCACTCTTGAGCCATTCACCACGCCACGAGCATTTTCTTTGGCCGCCAATTCTTCCCGGATTCTTCCGACTGCCGACATGGCGCTTTCAAGGTCTGCCTCTATCCTGATTACATACACGTTACTTGCTGTGCCATGTCTGTCAGCCATATTGCTCATTTGAAGCAACGCACTCATATTGTGCGGCATTACAGCACCCAAAATGCCATAAAGCTGCCCCGGGCTGTCCTCGTAACACCTAACCAAGAGCGCAGTCTCGTCCTGCCTGCCTGCTGACTGAGCACGGCTTAAAGCGATAAAGCTTGTAGTCTTTCTGATTGGCTGCTCTAAAAGCTTTTCTAAGCCGTATGCTTGGATGGCCTCCTCGTTGCACAGCGCTGCCATGCTGTACTCCTTGCTGTCTGCCACCATCATGGCAGCATCAGAAGTTGTAGGAGTTCGCACATACTCTACATTGCCAAGCATCGCCTTTAATTCCTTTCTGGCTGCTCTTAACGGCTCATCCTTGCTGGCAAGAACCTCAACTTCCCCCACAGCAGTGCCCGGTTTGACACCAAGATAGTAATCAACCGGCATTCTGTACTCTCCTACTATATGCAGCTGCCTGCCGTTATCCTCCATCCTAGTTATGGCTTCATGCACTGAGCCCAGCGTTTCAGGAATATCGTAGTGGTGGGTTCTTACAGGGACTACTGCTACATCAGCATCGCCCATAAGCAGATACTCAACCACCTGCTCTATGCCTGCACTGCCCTGCTCCACCACCCATACACGCTCAACATCCGGAGTCAACACCTTGGCAGCAGACCTGCTGTAGGTATTTGGCCCCAAATCAGCTATTCTTAAACTTGTCATATTGTCCTCCGCAGCTTATAGTCCTGCCGACTTAGTGAAAAAACATTGTAGAACTCCAACTTTATCCCAAAACAACGGTTTTTCAGACCGGGAACGTCAAGGGCTTAGTTTGGAGATGAAACTAATTAAAGAATGCGAATCCGAAAAAGTCTGCATGTTTAGCCATGATACATGGCAGTCTGACGTTATTAATAAAGTTATGCCTATACCTTTGTTTCTTTATTAATGTAACGCCCCTAAAGTGCAACACAACATAACAACTGTGCAATGATAAACTTTAAATATTAGTATCGTTTGGTAGTTAATTTAATTGCAGTTTAGTAAAAAAGGGGTGGGATGCAAAATGATAGTAAAAGAAGAGTTTCTGAGCAAATTAAGGACATATTTTTCTTTGAATTTGTATGAAGTCAAGATATGGACTGCGTTGCTTTCCCGCGGCGTAGCAACAGCAGGAGAGCTGAGCGACATTGCAAACGTTCCCCGTTCAAGAAGCTACGATGTGCTGGAAAGCCTGGAAAAGAAAGGATTTCTGCTGATGAAGCTTGGAAAGCCCATAAAATATGTGGCTGTGCAGCCAGCAGAAGTTGTTGAGCGCGTTAAGAAGCACATGAGAGGAGAGGCAGAGCGCAAAATAAAACGGCTGGAAGACATCAGAAACACAGAAATAATTGGCGAGCTGAAAAACCTTCATTCACAGGGGCTGGAGCTTGTAGAGCCAACAGACTTGTCAGGCAGCCTTAAAGGGAGGCACAATCTGTACAACCATCTGGACTTAATGATTAAAGGCGCGCAAAAATCAGTAACAATAGCAACAACATCACAAGGGCTGCTGAGGAAAATAGAAGGACTGAAGCCGGCAATGGAAAAAGCGAAGAAGCGCGGCGTTAAAATACGAATCGCAGCTCCAATAACCAGGGAAGCCAAAGACGCCCTGGCTGATGTGGCAAGCATTGCAGATATCAGACATTCTGACATGAAGGCAAGATACTGCATAGTGGACGGAAAAGAGCTTATGTTCATGGTGCTGAACGACAAAGACGTGCATCCAACCTATGACGTAGGCATATGGGTAAACACGCCGTTCTTCGCCTCTGCACTGGAGAACATGTTTGACAACCACTGGAAGTCAATGCGGCCAGCGTCAGACATTCTGAAGAGCTAATCAATAAAATACATAACCAGGGTAGCAATCCCTGTAATCATAAGAACAACCGAAACGCCCAATATGAGCAGGTAGCCGGGAGCATTTAACTTAAAAGAAAATTTATGCCCTGATTTCCCGGCTTTTTCATCTGTCTCTGCAACAGCCAAAGCATTCTCCACTTCATAAACCGGATAGCCGTTCTGAATAAGAAGCTGCCTAATCTGCGCCGGGCTCTTACCGCGCTTCATCTGCAACGCAACGTACTCAAGCAAGTCCATACAATACAACGATATCCCGGAATATTTAAGCGTTGCTTTTTTTGGCTCCGCATATTCTACGGGACTTCTGAATAGCGAAAGTCCCTTAGTTCCGACAAAATCCCAAAACTATATAAACTGCTTAAAGAAGAAAAACCCATGCCAACAAAGACGATACTGCGTGGCCTGGCAGCAACAGCTGCATTGCTGGTAACAGGGACTGCATTCTACTCAGCAACTGAAGGGCTTTCGGCTGTAGACGCATTCTATTTTGCCGGCGCAACGCTGACAACGCTTGGCTACGGCGATATAGTTCCTACAACAGACGTATCGAAAGTCTTCACTGTTTTCTATGCGCTGGCGGGCATCGGAGTTATTTTCTACGTCTTCGGAAAAATTGTGCACATATTCTGCACAAAATCCTTTGCTCCGAGAAAACGCTAATATGCTTTATACCTGGTTAAAGCAGCTACCCCGCCGAGCGAGTCAAGTTTCCCGCCTGCCTCATTCTCTGAGTTAATAATAACAACTTCAGCTTTAACGCCTTCAGCCATTTTCATAAGCTCCTCAGCATCTTTTCTGTTCCTGTAAATGAACACGTCAGTTATAAGCAAAACTTTTACATTGCCAGCAGCTACGGCATTGCCAATCTCCTTTTTTCCGTAAGCTGCCAAACCGTCTTTGCCTATTTCAACCATCAACTGCTCAACATACCTGCTTTCCTCTGCTGCGCGCTGCTGCTTAAGAACTGCGGCAAGCTCAGGACGCTTAAGAAGCTCCTCAATCGCGTTTCTGGAAACGCTGCTGCAGGTGGCAAGCACAATCCGCTTTTTTAATGATTCGTCAATAAGCTCTTTCATAAAATCTTCTTTCCAGAAAGCAGGGCTTGCAACAACAATTGAATCAGTCCTGAAACGCTTAAAGTAATCGCTGAGTTTAGTGGTCAAATCCCTGTAAAAATTTGCAGTAACCGAATCAACGCCTTTCTTCGCAACCTTTCCCTTAATCTGCGACAGTATTTCGTATCCCTTGCTTTTAAGCAACGCAAAAACTGCCTCTTCCCTGTCGAGAACAAGAATCAGGGTCCTGGACTGTTTTCTGGCAGCCATGTCAATGCACTTCAGCTGATACTTTGGCCAGCTGTCTTTGGCTATTCCGGCTGTACTGCCAATTTCCAAGGAAATAGTGTGGTAGGCGCCCTTAGGAATATCCTCCTTTTCCTCAGTGGTTTTCCCGTTAACGCGCAGCGCCTGGTCCTTGAATTCAACGGCCTCAGCAGCAAGCTCCAGAAAAACTGTTTTCTTGTCCTTCTCCTTCTCAGTAACCTTAACCTTGCGCGTAGTCCTGGAGCTGACCAAATCACCTGGCTCAATAACCTGCGAGAGGTGCCACAGGTCATCAAGATTCTGCACAGCGACAACAAGCCTGCCATGCTTCAAGTCCTTTTTGAGGAGTTTCATAGAAGCAGGATAAGCAGCAAGCATTTTTAATAGTTTGCTATAAAGATTTTTGCACATCGCTTAATACTCCACCTCAAAATTATTATGCAAAGTTTCCAATGATACCCAGCGAGCGCTTTATTTTCCCCATCCTGAATGGGTAATTTCAAGTTAAGTGGCAAAACTGTCGCACACTGCTCTGATTTTTTTCTCCCCCCCTTAAAAAATAAGGGGGGGAGAAAAAAATCAGCCAAGCAGGCATCTGCAAGCTCAGGATTGCAGGACACACAACTTGACATTACCGAAAATTACAAATATTTAAATATCCAAAAGCCCTGTATTATCTGCTATTGACGCTACTTTTATGGGCATATACAAAATGAGCAATGCATTAGAGGCAGCCCGAGAAGAAATGAAGAGGGCAGATCATCTGCTGTACGTTAGTTTAAAGTATACGCGAACTGTTGATGTCCTGAAAAGCCTGCTGGAAAGACTTATCAATGCCCTGGACGCTACAACTGACGACCTTTTGGAATACGCACTTGAAAAGAAAAAAATCAGGGAAAAGCCGGAAAACCTCGGGCTGAAAGGCGAGCTTGCCAAAAAAACATTCAAAGACGAAACAATCAACGAAATGATAGACTTTGCGCTTACGCTCAAGAAAATCAACCGCGCAGAATACAAGCGCAGCAGGGAATTCAGAAGGCACGTAACGATGACTGCAATCACTGATACGGGCATCGTAAACATTAATATAGATGTGATAAAAGAATACTATTTTAAAACCAGGGACTACATAGAACATGCTGAGAAGCTGATTACAGGTGAGAAAGACTAAAAAAGCAGGAGCTGAAACAGACCTAATACTTTACTGGACAACACTGCTCGTTCTGATAACAGCGAATTTCTTCATGGCAATAGTGATAATCCCGTTCATGCTTTTTGCGGAAAGCTACCAGTTTTACCTGCTAATAGCGCTGCTCGGGCTAATATTCGGATACGTGTTCAGCATGCTGATAAACAACATTGAAAACCTGCAGCCGCACCACCACCTTGTTGCGGTATGCTTCATTCCAGCAATAGCGGTAGTAAACCTGTTTGTCATATCAGCGTCAACAGCAGGCCTGGCAAACGCACTCGGGCTGAAGCCAAGCACAGAGCCGTTAACCATAAGCATTGTTTACATTGCGAGCTTTCTTGCGCCGCATGCCATATCGTTTGCAAAGAAATAATTACTTGCGTTTTCCTGATTACCCATTGCTTTTTCCCAATCGCTTTTTATTTTATCCTCCCTCGCGGTAATGTCAAGTTGTGTGCCCTGCAATCCTGAGCTTGCAGATGCCTGCTTGGCTGATTTTTTTCTCCCCCCCTTATTTTTTAAGGGGGGGAGAAAAAAATCAGAGCAGTGTGCGACAGTTTTGCCACTTAACTTGAAATTACCCTCCCTCGCAGGTATCTCCGCAAACCGTATATTTTAGCTGCCATTGCGCTTTCCACCTCCATTCAAAAGTTAAGGGAGGCGGAAATGAAGCGCGGAGGAAAAAAGCTGCGGAGATACTGCCGTTAATAGAGGAGAAAAGCGCAAGCAGCGTATTATGGCAGAAGCCTACTCGCAATCCTTGGCATTCCTGCAATCCAGCTGAACTTTGAGTTCAAGAAGGTGCAGGGTCTGTTCAGGGGTTATGCGCAGGGAGTTGCTGCCCTCAATTACAAACGGGTCAATGTTCTTGGAAAAGCCGTCTGAACGCGTATCAACAAAAATTCGGTGGCTGTTAAGCTCAATTGTCGCTGTTTTGCGTTCGTCGTCGTCAATGAACTTCAAGCCAATGGAAGCGTTGATAGTGCCGTTATCAATCTTTGCAAACTGGGTGCTGTTTATGTCAAAAAAATAAACTGGAAAAATGGGCTTCTTAAGCTTAGTCTTGACAAATATCTGATCCACCAAATAGCGGCCCTTCTCAGCAACAAACCGCAATTCGTTCTTGCCGCCAATAAAATCGGCAGGGTCAATGAACGTTTTCTCAAGACTGCCGCAGTCAGGGACCTTGGAAGAAAGAAGGTTGTTGTTAAGGTAAACACTCAGCCTGCCAACATCAGCAACGCTGCAGTCAACAAGATAAATAATATACGCATCCTCAAGGTTATCAACATTTGCTTCCTCCTGGCTGACAAAGAACGTATTCACAGCTTCCTTATTTTCCAGGCGCTCAACAGTTGTGCTAACCTGAACGTTCCTGATATCATAAAAATTTTTTTTCCAGAACTGCCATGCAGGAGGCGAGTCAACAGAGAACTCCAAAATATTTTCCGCCCTCAGGTCAACAGACAGCGGCTCAACAACGCCTGCATCACCCCTAAAAACCTGCTCGCCGTTCAAATCAACTGTGAGAATGCCTTCATGGTCGGCAACAGAAAAGCCCACTTTGCTGTTCTCAGCCCCAGCAAAAACCGGAAACTGCCTGGAACTAACGCCTGAGCTGTCAACATAAACCGAGTCAACCCTCTTAATGATAACATCCTCCTTTTCAGTAAACAAATTCAGAGAAGGAACGCTGTGCTCAAACTCACGCTCCTTCAGCTTCGTAATAGTCCCCGGGCTTTCCCTGAGCAAAACACCCCTTTCCACAACGCGCACTTCAGAGCCAACACCGCCAGAGTCATCGCCCTCAAGAATCTTTTCTCGTTCCTCACTCGGCAGCAGCAGAAGAAAAATAAGGATAAAAAAAGCTATAACCACAATCAGCGCTGCAGAAGCACCCCCGGAAGGCTGGCCTTTTTTGCTGTCCATGGATGAAAAATGCGGATTTTTGTATATAAAGGTTTTTCTTTTGCAGGGCACTGTCCGGTTTTCGTCACTTTGAGGATCGCTGCGTCTAAGCTCCACTTAGGGTCTTTTCTTCTCCAACGGTAACTGGGAGAGAGAAGTGAACCCGAGCATAGCTTGGGCAGAGCCAGCAAGGATGTAGTGGTTAGAAACTTGACACAATCACAATATTTATAACTTTTACAGAGTTACTTCAATTATAATGAACAGGAAAGGAAGTAGTTGGTGGACTTGGTTTTTCATAATTATTTTTATGTTGATTATAACAAGTGCCATTCGCCATTCTCTGATTCGTGATTCAATGTATAATGATATAACTGGAAGAACGATTGATGATTATAATGAAGAATTGCAGAGACAGCAAGAAGAACAGCAAAGACAATATGAACAAGAACATTATGGAAAGATGTTGAGAGAACAGCAGAGACAAGAATACGAAGAACAGTTAAGACAGCAACAATCAGATGATTATTATCAACAACAAATGCAAGAAGAACAGCAAAGACAATATGAGCAAGAGCAGTATGAAGAGGAGCTAAGACGCCAGCAAGATTACCAAAAACAATTGGAGCAGGAATCGCAACAAGAAGAGGAAATTCGACAGCAAGCTTTGCCATCGTGTCAATCGGGATATTTAAATGAATACAAATGTTCTGGTAACAACATTCAGAAAAAATACCAGTACTCTGATTGCAGTTTTACATGGGTTCATAATTACTATTGCGCTTATGGTTGCGATAATGGTAATTGCAAAGAATGTTATGATTCAGATGGCGGAAAAGATTATTACACAAAAGGATACACTACTCTGACTGGTGGAACCAAAGAGTACGATGAGTGTAGCACAGGCGCCTACAAGGATTATGTATGGGAACATTATTGTGCCGCATCAGGAACAGGGATGCTTAATTACGAGTGCCCTTATGGTTGTTCAGATGGAAAATGTAACTCAGAGCCAGCAAACATTACAATAACAGTCTCACAAGTTTTAGATGGAGACACGATTCAGTTATCCAATGGCGAAACTATAAGATTGATTGGAATAAATGCTCCTGAACAAGGAGAGAGTTGCTCATCCGGAGCTACAAGTAAATTAAGACAGTTGATTCTCGGAAAAGAAATAACATTAGAACAGGATATTAATGATAAAGATCAGTATGGAAGATTATTAAGATATGTCTATGTTGGCACTACATTTGTCAATCTTGAGATGTTAAAATTAGGTTTTGCTCATAAATACGAATATGATTCAAATACAAAATATTCTATTAAATTTGAACAAGCCGAAAATGAAGCCAAGCAAAATGAAGGTTGCTTATGGGAATCAGAAGAGATAAATTACATTCAAAACCAGTGTATTTACATAACAAATTTTAACTTCAATGCCGCTGGAAATGACAATTACAACTTAAATGATGAATACATAATTTTTAGAAACAGATGTTCTTACCCAATTGACATGACTGATTGGGCAATTAAAGATGAAACTTCCATTCACATTTATACATTTCCATCATTTACATTTCAAAGCGGAGCAACATTTACTTTATACACTGGAACGGGAACAAACACGAATTTTGCATTATATTGGGGAAGAACAAGTGGAGATTATGCAGCAATTTGGAATAACGAAGGAGGGGACACCTTATTTTTAAGAGATTCTAATGGAAATTTAGTTTTAACTAAAAGCTATTCTGGCTATTGAACAGTTTGCTGATCACTAACCTGTTACAACCCTATAATCTACAAAATTCTATTTTTGCCAAAAATAACCAATCGGGCATAATTTATTCGTGATATAGGCAAAAAACTAAAGGCGATTTTGCCATCCATCGCCCAAAAGACCTGCTTTCAGGCGCTTTTTAAACTTGGCAAAAGATTTTTGGATTGATTGGAAACCCTGCAGCGCTCAGCGCCAGTTCAAGCCACTTTCCCACATTACGCATGTCAGAAAACAGCGATTTCCGCCGGCATCCCAATGCGAATAAAGCCATTTCAGCAAACTACGCTTACGGGACGTTAAAAGCAAAACAGGTTAATAAAGTTGATGACGAGTGGGTGTGATTAAGGGTGTAGTTGGTGTTGAAATAATAGCTTTGGGATGTTGATTGATGGATTTTGAGTTAAAGAAGCAAAAATACGTCTTTTTTACACCCAAAGTTCGCTTACTCTTTTTGCCTTTAATAGTTTAGACAAGCTTGTAAATCTCGGCCCTTGCGGCGCAACACCTTTTGGAGAAATGCCGCTACTGTCTTTATCTAACTCAATCGAACTTATCGTTTTCTTATTTTTTAAATAAACTTTATACTTTCCAGAATCTTTGTACGGTTCTATTCGTTCTATCTCGGCATAATGACGTACTGCTGCGATAGGTGATTTTTCATAAATTGCCAAATATCTTAAGTGTTCTCTCGCTTTTTGAGAAAGTCTAATCGCCCACCACGCGTTGTTATCCAAATAAGCATGCTTAAACCCATCTTCAAATGCGGGGCATACGATTGTATCGAATTCTAAATCCACATTTTTTCTTATTAGATCACCTCTAGCCTCCAAATCTTGTAGTTCTTCACGCATTGGCTCATATACATACGAAACATTATTGTCGTTGACAAACCTCTTCATCGTAACAACATCTGGCCTATCTCTGAAAACATCCAAAGCATCATTTAAATCAGAAGTGGCCTCATCAACAACCAAAACAATCTTGATCCGTTTGTCTACAAGGAAATTCATTAACTCATCAATATTAGTGAAAGGTGTGTCATTAAGATGTTTTGTCAATTCTTCTTTTAACTGCGGGTCTCCTTTGATAATCTCCAACAATTTATTTCGGATTTGATTTTGTGAAGTTTTAATTGCTGCACTAAATCGCACTATTTGTTCAGAAATGTGATTATAAATATCGTGAGTAACTAATTCATTTTCGATAAAATATAATTGCGGTTGCTTTTTGTTAGTAAGGTCAATCAAGTATCCATCAGGAACTCCTTTATTGTAAGAGCCGTTCTTTCCTATCCGTTTTTTAACGTCTATGTAGATGCATTCACTGCCAAACAAGTATTTGCTATTTTCAATAACTGCTTTTTCAAATTCTTCCTCATACTCAAAATCTAGCAGATCATATCTTTTATTGTTGATTAGTATGTTGACCATTTTTGAGGTTGCAGGCTAAAATTCATTATAAATGTTTCGAAAAGAGAATTACTCTATCTAAGTTCTCTCCCTTAACCTTCGGGGAGAGAAATTAGTCGTTAATAGAAGTTAAGCCATTAACGAATCGTTCTTCAAATTCTTCAATCAGCTCTGGAATTTCATGTATGTGGGGCACGAACAGTATCCCTGGTTTATTATTCCCGCCTTTCACTACACCAAAAACATTTCCGCCGTTACTCAAAAATACAGGTCCGCCGCTATAGCCTTCCGTACCTACACTATTAAGTGTGTAAAAAGCGTCGGTTTGCCCCTCAAGTTCAAGCTCCAAATTAGATAAAACACCTTTGTTGATGAACAGGTGCGGTTTCTTGCCTTGTTCGAGCGGAGTATAGCCCAAAAACCCAGCTTGCGCTCCCAGAATTATCTCATTTTTGTCAGCAATCTCCACAGATGGAAGCAACTGGTCAGGCGTCGGATTTATTTTGACCATTTGAACATCTTTTCTTTCCAAATCCTGCGAAGGTACTCTCGTCACGTTGAAGCTATATTCCACTCCGCCAAATCCCTTCAGTTTGACATAAAAAATCGTAGCTATTGCTGCATCGTAATCGAGATTAAACCTATTAATTAGGGTTTCAAAATTATGCTTTGCAGTTAAAATGTAGCCACGTTCGTCAACGATAAATCCAGTTCCCACAAAATGTTCTGCACCATTGCTTTCTTTTACCCAAAGTTCAACAGTGGACGCCGTTACTTTTTTAACAGACGCTGGAAACGGGTCATCATCGTCTTCAATAAACAAGAAAAAAGCAACTATTAAAATCAGGATTGTACCGAATACAGCTGCACATAAGTGCCACTTCTTGATTGACATATGACTACGAAGCAGGGCCTAATGGTCCATCGCCTTTATTTTCTCAATGTCCGCTTCTATGCATTTTTCAATGCGGCGAGACATAATTAATCCCTTTTCCTCGCAGAGTCGAGAAAACTCAACAAGCAAGTCTTCTCTTATCTTGAAGGTTACAGCTTTACGCCCATTCCCCTCTTGTTCAGAGCTACCCATAAAAGGCCCATAATGCCTCGTATTTATAAATATTTCTCTATATTTACAATATTTCGAAACGCTTATAAGGGCATGTATTTAAGCAGAAAGTATGAGATTCATACTATGTTTGCTTGTTGTAGGAGTCTTCTTCGTGCCTATTGTTCATGCAGTCGATGCAAAACCATTGCCAATAGCTTACTGCCAACACATGGGACATAGTATCGAAATAAACTCAGAAAACCGTCCAGATTGTGTCTTTGAGAACACCACTAGATGTGACGCAACTCTCTTCTACAATGGTAGCTGCGGACAGGAGAATGTAATCGACATTGCACCAAGAAAAATGGGAGAAGAAGTTTATGTTGAATTTGAATCGTGCGAAAACGGTCTTGTTCCTTCCGAGCCAAAGTATCTTTTGGATCAACCAATCTGCCAAAAACCAAGCAGATTTGATCTTTTTGAAGCGATAAAGAATTTTTTTAACTTATGGTAAAAAAGAGTGACTTCTCGTATAGCAAACTTTAAAATACTGCGCCCATTTAGTGTTTAAAATGCCAGAATCACTAATTGAAGAATTGCCAAAAATCATTGCGCAAGGAAAGAAGGAAGCGCAAAGAATACTGGATAGCATTTCAACAAGAAATAGGATTACTTTGCAGACTAATGAATTGGTTTTGCCGACCAAAGCAAAAGGTGGCTTATTTGACTTCACAGGCCAATCCGTTAAAACGCTTGGTAAGAAAGACTGGTTTAACAGAATGATTTATGGAGACAATCTGCTTGCCATGCAGGCACTTCTTGCTGGAGACCCTTTAACTGGACTGCCTTCAATGAGAGGGAAAATTGACTTGATTTACATTGACCCGCCTTTTGATTCAAAAGCAGATTACAGGACAAAAATCCATCTTCCCAATACAGATATTGAGTCTAAGCCGACAGTTATTGAGCAATTTGCTTATTCTGACACATGGAAAAATGGAACTTCTTCGTATCTACAGATGATTATACCGAGACTTATATTGATGAAAGAGCTACTTTCAGAACAAGGCTCAATTTATGTTCACATTGATTGGCATATTGGGCATTATGTTAAAGTCGTAATGGACGATATATTCGGAAAAGAAAATTTTAGAAATGAAATAGTCTGGAAACGCGGTCCTCAAAAATCTCATGGGTTGTGTTATGGTCATAATAGTGACAAAATCCTGTTCTATATAAAAGCTAAAACTTATATTTGGAATAAACAGGTTACTGAATTATCAGAGTCTTATCTTAAATCATTTAAAGAGGACGAAAAAGGAAAGTATGTTACAACGCCGCTTCATAGTGGAAAACCTGCAAAAAATGTCCCAGTTTGGCGTGGAATTAGACCTCCTACAGGTCGTGGTTGGGCTTATACAATTGATAAACTTGAAGAGTTTGATAAAAAAAGTTTAATAGAATGGAGTGGTAGTGGAGTACCTCGTCTTAAACGTTATTTGGATGATATTGAGGGTGCAGCACTTCAAGAAATATGGACAGATATAAAACCTGTTCTTGCAAAAACTAAGGAGTATCTGGATTATGCTACTCAAAAACCCGAAAAATTAATTGAAAGGGTTATTTTAGCTTCCTCTGATCAAGGTTCTATTGTAGCAGATTTTTTCGCCGGTTCTGGAACTACTGGCGCAATTGCTGAAAAACTTGGCAAGAAATGGATCATGTCGGATTTAGGTAAACCAGCTTGCATGATTGCTAGAAAAAGGCTAATTGACCAAGACGCAAAACCTTTCTTATACCAATCGATTGGCGATTATCAGAAAGAGCAGTTTGAGAAATCGCAGTTTAAGACTATTGGTGATTTGGCTCATGTTATTGTTAATCTGTATGGAGCATTGCCTTTTCCAATGCAAGAAGGAGTGCCAAATAACCTAGGTTACATAAAGCAGTCAAAGACGTTAGTATTTGTTGACTCCCCTTCAAAGATGACTGGCTATGCAACGTTAAAGAAGGCACAGGAATTGAGGGGTTCTTTCATGGGTGGTTGGGATAAGGTTGTTGTTCTTGGCTGGAATTTTGTTACAGATATAGGAACTGTAATACAAAGCTTGAATGATGATAAATTGGAAGTTCTGGTAATCCCGCCAGACTTGCTGGATAAACTGAAATCAAAGGCAAGCTATCATCAGTTGTTGAAATCTGGGCAGATAAGATTCTCCTCGCTTCAATACCTGACTATTAAGCCAATAAAAGTAAGCAAGGGAAAAGAAGAAGATGAGATTGAGATAGAGTTGGATAATTATGTTCTGCTTTCTCCGGATGCGCTGCCTTTAGATGAAAAGAATAAGGAAAAATTAGAAAAGGTAATTGAAAAAGATCCTTTAAGCTTGGTTGAGTATTGGAGTATCGATCCGGATTATGATGGTGAAACTTTCAGGAGCAAATGGCAGGAGTATAGGGAGAATAATGAGGATTTAAGGATTAAAAGAAAGGCAAAACTCACGCTGCCAAAAGTAGAAGGAAAAAGAAAAATCTGCGTTAAGGCTGTGGATGTTTTTGGCTTTGAAAGCGTTGTTGTTCAAGAGGCTAGGTAAATGGTTCAGAGCAAAAACATTGGAACAGGAACTATTCCTCTTAAATTAGCTGACCTTATCTCTAAAATGGCGGATAAAGAGTGGCAAGAGGGTAGTTTTATAGAAAAGGTTTCGCCTATAACTAAGGATTTGTTAAGATTTTGGGACCCTGAAGGGGGTTTTGCAGATTTAAGAAACTTCAATTTTCACGAAGGACAATGGCAGGCAATTCTAAACAGCATTTATGCTCATGAAATTTTGAAAGTTAAGAACGTGCATGATTTGTACATGGCCATACATCCTGAATTGTTAACTGAAATGGATTTACTGGACTTAAAGAAGGATAAATACAGCCATCCAAAATATTGTATAAAGATGGCTACGGGAACTGGCAAGACATGGATTTTGTCTGCGCTGCTCGTTTGGCAGTTCCTAAATGCAAAACACGAGGAAACACCTTCTGGTTTGTTTACAAAAAACTTCCTTTTAGTTGCGCCAGGCATTATAGTATATGAACGGTTGTTAGATGCTTACTTGGGAAAAAGAAGAGAAGATAGGATTAGGGATTTTGAAAAGTCAGATTTTAAAATGTTTGAAAGCCTTTTCTGCCCTGCCGCCTACAAGGAAGAAATCTTTTGGTTTGTTCAAAGCTGCGTTTCACAGAAGGACGAAATTGCAAGAAAGGTAACAGGAGAGGGGTTAATTGCTATTACCAACTGGCATTTGTTGGCAGGAGAAAATGATGAGGGGGAAACAGGAACAGCTTTGGATAATCCTTCTCAAACTGTTAAGGAACTATTGCCAATAGCGCCTGGAACAACAGCAGGGCATTCATTAGACCATCTTGACAGCAAATATTTAAGGGGTAAAGAGATTGAATTTTTATCTAAATTGGCAGACTTGATGGTTTTTAATGATGAAGCGCATCATTTGGGCGAGTGGAAGAAGGCAGATGAAACTTTTGAGAAAAAATGGCAGGAGGCACTTACGGAAATTAGGGGCGCGAAGGGTGATAAATTTGTTCAAATAGATTTTTCAGCGACTCCCTATACAGTTACTGGCTCAGGCCAGAAAAGAACAAGGCATTTTTTTCCACACGTAATTGTAAATTTTGAGATTGCTACAGCAATTAGGCAAGGCTTAGTTAAAACAGTAGCGATTGATAAGCGAAAAGAGATTTCTGCGCTACCTTTAGAGTTTAAAGCTGAAAAAGGAGGTAAAACCACAACATTATCAGATGGGCAGAGAGTAATGTTAAGAGCAGGGCTTACGAAATTAAAAATCTTGGAAGGAGGTTTTGCAAAGATTGACAAAAATAAGCATCCTAAAATGCTTATAATATGTGAAGACACTACCGTCGTTCCGCTTGTAAACCAATTTCTAATGCAAGAAGGTTTTGCAGAGCAGGACATAATGGAAATACACTCCAACAGACAAGGAGAAATTGGTCATGATGAATGGGAAAATGTAAAGCAACGGTTATTTGATATTGACAGGCACGATAAGCCAAAAGCGATAATCTCTGTTCTTATGTTGAGAGAAGGGTTTGATGTAAACAATATTTGCGTCATAGTTCCTTTAAGGTCAAGCACGTCTTATATTCTTCTTGAGCAGACAATAGGAAGAGGTTTAAGACTGATGTGGAGAGAGCCGCAATACGAAGAAAGTAAGAAAGAAACAAGGGAAAAACTTCTTGTCAAAAAGGAAGAGCCTGATAATTACATGGATATTTTGAGCATTATTGAGCATCCTGAATTTATTAAATTCTATGAAAAAGAATTAAGTGGGGTTATTGCAGAAACAAAAACACTTCCAAAAAGAGAAAGAGTTGTTGGAGATATCATTACAGTTGGCTTGAAGGAAGACTATCAAAAGTATGACTTTTTCTGGCCAATTATCATTCATGAAAAAGAAGAGTATCTGTCTTCTCCTGAGCTAACTATACAAACGTTAGAGCAGTTTCCAATACCATTGGAACAGTTAAAACCATTGGTAAGGGAAGGGGATGTATTCTATGGAGAGGAGCTTACAGTAAAAACAAGATATGGAGAATACTCCGTAACAGCTGATATTTTTACGGCTAAAAGCTACAACTCGTTCATTCAAAAGATTGTAAACGCTGTTTCTGCCGTTCCTGTAAAAATAGGTAAGAGAACTCAGAAATATTTTCCCATAATGCAAATTAATTCAGCTTTAATAGCCAAACTTACTGATGAATATATCCGACATAAACTTTTCGGCAAAGATTTTGACCCTCTAGAGAATAACAATTGGAAAATATTAATCTTAACTCAAGAGAGGATTATCCAACACATAGTAAAAAACGTCAGTCAAGCAATATACGACCTACAGAATAAATTAGACGTTGTTGATGCTAAAATCATTAAAAAATACTTCTCAGAAATTAGCGAGATTAACATTAGAGAAACTTACGCGATAAACGTCGCAAAAACGATATATGAAAAACTTGCTTTTCCATCAAACAAGGGCGGATTTGAAAAAGCATTCATGGAGTTTATTGATGGAGACGCAAAGCTAACAGCATTTGTGAAGATAAATGAGCATTATCACGACTTTGCCAACATCATTTACATTAGAGAAGACGGCTTGCTTGCTCATTATTTTCCTGATTTTATTGTCAGGATAGGCAATAAAATCTATCTTGTTGAAACCAAGGCAGAAAGAGATTTGAACAACATTAATGTAAAGCAAAAAAGACTGGCCACTATTGACTGGATAGATAAAGTCAATGAATTGCAGCCAGAAGACAGAATGGGCTGCACTTGGAATTATGTTCTTTTAGGGGAAAAAACTTTTTATGGCATGAGTGAAAAAGGGGCTACTACCGAAGAGATTTTGGAGTATGCACGATTAACAAAAGCCAAAATTAAAGGAACGCTAGGAGATTTTACTGGGATAAAAGAGTATTAGGCTTTATATACTGGTAGATTCTCCATCCGATTATGAAGATTGAGAAAGTGTCGATATTAGGAATTTTGATTTTATTATGGCTCGCCCTATCAAGCGTCAGCTATGGTCTCTCGGCGAATGAATACATAAACGAATTCAACAATTCTGAGGAAGTATGTGCGGTGGCGAACTACTTCAACTATTGGACCCCTCAGTCAAATTTATTCAATTCAGACAATCACAAGCTTGCAGTGCCTGTCATATATCTGTGTTGTGATGTAAACAAAGAATGTACAAGTATCACCTTTGACTTGCAAAACCAGGAATTTCTTACAGACGACCATGTCGCCGAAGTAACTGACTTGGATTACATACACAAAAAAATTGAAAATGGAACCATCTCTGATGAAGCATATCTGCTTGATAGCGCATTTGACGTGTGCTCATTTTTCGGAATCGATAAATTGCAGCAAGAGGCATTGAACATAGGGGGCGAAGCAGCACAAGAAGTGAGACCGCTACTGAACACAAGAAAAAGCCAAATAGTCAAAGAGTCGCTAACAGCAGCCAAATCAATTGGCATTATTAAAAAACTGAATCCTGCTGACTTGGTAGTAAGCGCCACATGTTACATCAACCAAAATAGCCTTAAGCAAGCCATGGAAAAGCTAACAGAATGTAACGGATATTTACACAATATTAAAAATAGAAGAGTTATCGCAGGCCAAGCGAAAATTTTGAGGAACTGTGATTCAGAAGCAAAAAACATCTTAGCCGAATATGTGGACTCTGATGTGAGTAAAATTCGATGCACTGCAAACAAATTTGGGAACGCAGTCACCGGCGCAATACCTTACATAAAATCAATTGGCAAAAATCCTCACTCTCCTGATAACGAATTAAGAATAGCTGAAAATGAATGCGAACTGGCTCAGAAAGCCATGAGCCAGTTAAACCAACAAGATTTACACCTTGATAACCCTGAAACAACAACCATCTTAGCCAAGTACAGACAAAGAGTACAAGAAAAGCAGAGGATAACTGAAGCTGGTTTAACAACCTCAAATGAAAACTACCAAAGAGTGAAGAAGCTGCCACCATCCTTTCTCAATCTTCAATTAACAAACCTGTTCTATGAACCAAACTACAATATTTCAAATGCTAAAACTTTAACAGCACAAGCAGAGAAAATACTTGTAGAAGGTAACAACTATTTGAAAGAATACAGGTATAATTCGGCAATAACAGCTTTTGAGAAAGTTAATGAACTGCTAGTTCCTGCGGAAGAGGAACTCAAAAGGGAGCAAGCTGTCCAACGTTCATTTGATAAGAGGTGGTTGGTCGCGGTATTTATTATTTTGTTGCTGTTTATGCTATATAAAACTCGCAAGCGTTAAAATATATCGAGAGTTTACCTCACTAATGCCCATGGAAACCGAAATAATCAACCTGTTGGATTTGCTTAAGAAGGTACATGCCAACATAATTGGAAATGCAAGAAAAAATAAAAAGTTTAAAGAGAATTATTTTTATCAAGTAGTTGAACAATTACACAGGAAGGTTATTTCTTTGGCAGAATCTGTAATAATTCTCAATCGCAATTACAAATATGCGGAAGCTCAGATGATTCAAAGAAACATTTTTGAGACGGCTATTTTCATACTCTATCTGCAAAAATTCCCTTTTGAAGGTGAGAGGTGGCTCAATTGGAACAATTTACCTTTTAGTGATAAAGAGAATGTTCCTAAGAAATACGAAGAGTATAAGTGGTATTTAATTGATAGAGGGCGTACAGAGACGGTGGCTATGATGAATAAGAGCAATCATCTTTCGATAAGAAATTTTTCACCGGCATTTATCCGAGATATGGCCTTCAGAGACCATCCTGACTTGCAAGGTGATGATTTTAAAGAGTATTACGAAAGAGTCTGCAAATTTTCACATCCATCTTTTTTGTCAATGATGAAAAACGATAGGCTAGATATTGCCAGCAAGGAGGATATTGAAAAATCTGTTCTGTTTATACTTTTGGAATCAAGCACCATATTTGTTGACGTTTTAACAAATTTTATTGATACACACATTAAGGAAACATTTGAAAAAGCATACACTCAACAGAAAGGATTGTTATCAAAAATATGAATATTGAATGACGTGATCTATGACGCATGAACAGCCGATTGAACTCCTTAAAACCCTACAAAAAACCACCTGCCGAAAGCTTTTTAAACCGCTTAACAACACTTCTGATTGTAGGGCAAGTACTTAACGCCGGGGAAACCCAGGAAAGTCCACCCACCGCAAAGGACCGCTGCCGAGAGGCAGGTGCCGAGAGGTGCGCTCCAGCGAAGAAACAGCACGGCCCTTAGCCAAGGATGATATGGCGAATCAGCCAGCAATGGCTGAGAGTTAACCTATTGACGCTTGCTAAGGGATACGGTGAGACAGCTGCCCGGTCGGTGAAAGCCAATGGCGCTTAGTCAAATGTTAAGGCAAACCATCCGGTAAGGGGTTTGACAGAAGGTGGCTTATCTTTGCCCTACAAATTTTTAAAATAACACAGTAACAAATTTTAACTTTGCTGCGGATTACTTTTTCCCTCCCTTTGAAGTTAAGGGGCTGAAAAATCAAGTCCGGCAAGGCAGCAAGCTAATATAAAGCACTCAGCGCGCACATACAGAGAAAGAAAATGCCCACACAGCTCTTCCAAGAGATACGCCGCATTGAAGATGAGGCAGCCCGCCTGATTTCTGACGCTGATAAGCAGAGCGCCGAGATTGTAAGGGAAGCGCATGGCAAAGCTATTGCATTGCTTTCTGAAAAAGAGCCGCAGCTAAAGCAAATGCGGGATGCCAGAATAAGGGAAGCGCTCGAGGAAACTGCAAAGCAGAGGCAAAAAAAGCTGCTCGCTAACAACAAAGCACTTGAAGAGCTTGAATCAAGAGCCGACAGGAATCGGAATAAGGCGGTGAAGCTGGTGCTGGACCAGCTTGCGAAGTTAATTGGTGAGTAACATGCTTAAATCAGAGCGCATGAGCAAAGCAGTCATAATTTCTCCGAAGAGCTATCAAAGCAAAATCGTAAAGGAGCTATACAACCTCAAGGCCATACACATCCTCAACCACCTGAAGGATGAAATGGACATAGGCAATCCGCTGCCAAACGCCTCTGCAATATCAGAAACCCTGATTTCTGTGCGCGCAATAATATCAAACCTCAACCTTGAGGGAGATGTTGCCTTGAGGAACGGATTCAGAGCAATAGGAGTAAAGAATTTTGCGCACTTAGCTTCAACAGTAAAAAAACTTCAGGAGCAAACAAACACGCAACTTGAGAAAATAAGGCAGACAGAGAACGCAATATCCGGCAACGCCCGGGCAATTTCCCTGCTGGAAAAAATTGAAGCGCTAAGACTGCCGCTGGACGCCTGCTCCCCCTACAAATCACTGGCAGTATTTGCAGGCGACGTCGAAGCGCCGCAAACCCTTGCCAAGGGGATGCAGCAGATAACAGACGAATTTGAGCTGCGCCAGTCAGAAAAAACTATGGCATTGTTTGTCGCGAGGCCCTATGAAGCGAGGGCAGAAGAATTGCTCGCCAAACACAATTTCTCAGAAATGGACTTATCGCACATAACAGGACTGAAAGGAGAGCCTGCTGAGCAAATCCGCAAACTTGCTGCAGAGCTTGAGAAATCTGAAAAGTCACTGCGGGAAGCGAAAAAGGCCATAGAATCGCTTGGAAACAAGTGGCACGACTTCCTGATACTGTCAGAAAAATTCCTGTCGGCGGAGCTCGAAAAAGCAGAAGCTCCGCTGAGGTTTGCGGCATCGCAAAACATAATTGTAATCACAGGGTGGGTGCCAACAAAATACACAGGGAAATTGACAGAAACCATTGCAAAAATAACCGAAGGCCACGCTGAGATGGAAGTCAGCAAACCCTCGCATGATGACAGCGTTCCTGTAAAACTTGCCAACGCAAAGCTGTCAAAACCCTACGAATTCCTGCTGAACCTGTATGCGCTGCCAAAATATTCAGAAATCGACCCAACACTTTTTTTGTTCCTGACTTTCCCGCTGTTTTTTGGAATAATCCTCGGAGACATAGGATATGGCTTAGTAATACTGGCATTATTATTTTATATGCCTAAAAAATACCCGGGCATGAAGCCAATTGCCAAGATAATGCTGCCGGCAGCGCTATCCTCCGTAATATTCGGCTTCCTTTTCGGAGAAATATTCGGCTTTGAAGAGCTGCTTGGGTTCCACCTACCACACGTGCTAAGCAGAATACACCAGGTCAGGGAGATGCTCGCATTCTCAGTATTCATAGGCCTGCTGCACATCAACCTTGGACTGCTGCTTGGCTTCGTGAACGAACTTGAGCACGGATTAAGAAAAGCCCTCCTCGCAAAAGGCAGCTGGTGGCTGCTTCAAATAAGCATACTGGGCATCTGGCTTACTGCTTCAGGGCAAATAGCGCTTCCGATTTATGCAAGCATAGCAGCAGCCATAATCTCTGCGGCACTAATATACATGGGCGAATCAATAACAGGCATAATAGAAATACCCGGACTGATAAGCAACCTCATATCCTACACCAGACTCGCAGCAGTAGGGCTTGCTTCAGTAGGGCTTGCTGTCGTAGTAAACTCATTCATGGAAGACTTCATCAACGCAGGCGGAATTATGGCTGTAGCCGGAGTAACAATAGGAATATTCGGCCATGCACTGAACATAGCCCTTGGATTGCTCGGCGGCTTTCTGCAAAGCATCAGACTTAATTACGTGGAATTTTTTACAAAATTCTTTAAAGGGGGAGCTGTTCCCTATTACCCTTTCGGCAAAAAACTGGATGAGGCAGCGCAATGACAAAGGCAAATTTCAGTGCATCACTGACTAACTGCACACTTCCAGCCCCTTTCGCAGCCAGCCGCATTTCACCTCCCTTTAAAGCTAAGGGATGCGGAAATGGAGCGCTGCGCAGCCGGGGAGCCGGGCAGGAACCAGCAGTACCAGATAGAACAACAGGAGGCAAAACAAAATGGCAGAGGCAGGATTAGTGGCTATAGGCGCTGGCCTTGCATTAGGGCTAAGCGCAATTGCAGCAGGAATGGCTGAACAGCAGATAGGCGCAGCAGCAGTAGGCGCAATGGCTGAGAAGAGCGAAACATTCGGCCGCGGATTAATACTGACAGTAATCCCGGAAACAATCGTAATCTTCGGCTTTGTTATGGCATTCCTCATAATAGGCATAGCTGAGTAGAATGGGACTTGAAAAGGTAAAGGAAAAAGTGAAGCAGGAGGCAGAGCTTGAAGCAGGAAGCCGAGTGCAGGCAGCGAGAGAGGAAGCCCAGGCAATAGTGAGCGCAACAGCAAAGCAGGCCAGGCAAAAGGAAGCAGAATACATTGAGCGCCTGCAGCAGGATATTGAGCTCATCAAAAAACGCGAGCAAGCTGCCACAAAGCTGGAAATGAAAAAGCTCGAGCTCCAGTCAAGGAAGCAGCTGGTGGACTCAATCTTTCAGGAAGCATCAGGGAAGCTGGAGAAACTGCCTGACGCGGAAAGGGCAAAGCACATCAAAGCGCTGCTCACAAAAGCATCCAGTGAAATAGACATAGCGCGCATTTATTGCAGCAAAAAAGACCTGAAACACGCAGCCAAGTATAAAACTGCGGAAACAAACATACTCGGCGGCCTAATTGCAGAATCAACGGACGGCATGCTGCGGGTTGACTACAGCTACGAAACATTACTGACGCAGCTCAGGGAGTCAACGCTTCCAGAGCTGGACAGAATATTATTCACACAAAAATGAAGCAGACTCACGGTGTTCGCAGCATATTCACTACGTTCATAGCTTACAACAATGTCGTAAGCTTAATTTTTGGTGGGCAAAAATGAAGCAGACTCACTGTGTTCGTAGCTTCATTTTTGGTGGGCAAAAATGAAGCTTCAAAGAAGAACATATCCATACACCTATGCCAGGGTAAGCGTCATGCGCTCAAGCCTGCTGCATAAAGAGGACTATGATAAAATCATGAAAATGAGCCTGAACGAAATAATCAGCTTCCTTCAAAGTCTGGAATACAAGCGATCAATAGACGAATTGGGAGTAAAGCATTCCGGAGTTGAGCTGATGGAAATGGCGCTCAACAAAAACCTTACAGACACGTGGAATAAGCTGCGAAAAATCTCGCCAAAAGAAATAAACGGCCTTATAGACACCTACCTGCTTCGCGCCGACCTCTGGAACATAAAAACGATACTGCGCGGCCTGCATACAAAAACAAGCCCTGAAACCATCGCTTCAATGCTCATGCAAACAGGCAGGCTCACCCGGGAATTTGAATCCCTGATAAAATCGCAGAGCATGGAAGAATTCCTTAAAAAGCTTGAAGCAGCGGGAATAAAATTCGAAAAACTGAGCAACGCATACGAATCGCTAAAAACGCAAAACACAATCATAGAAATCGAAAACTTTCTTGACAGAGAGCACTACAACAGAATGATAGAGCTCTCCCAATCAATTCCAAGTGATGGCAAACTATTCAAGCAATTCCTGGAAGCTGAAATGGACACTAACAACATAATCAACGCACTGCGGCTAAAAAAAGCGGGAACAGACAAACACAAGCTTCCAAACTTTGTCATAGGAAAAGCATCAGCCACTGTAAAAAGAATAATTGACACAGACAGCAAAGAAGAAACCATAAAGCTGCTGCTGCCGTACGGCATATCGGAAGATGCCTCAAAAAACTACCTTGCTGCAGGCAGCATAGCTGGCATAGAGACAGATTTGGGAAAGACACTGCTCAAAAAAACAAAGCTGCTGCTCCACCAGCACCCGCTGACAATAGACGTAATACTCGGATACATGTTTGCCAAAGAAATAGAGGTAAAGAATCTTAAGCTCATGCTGAAAGCGCGGCAACTGTCATTAAGCGAGCAATTCACGGAAAAACAAATAATCGTATAAAATGGAAATCGCAGTAATAGGAAAAGAGGACTTTTGCCTGGGATTCAGACTGGCTGGCATCAAAAAAATAACTGAAACAACAGATGCAGCGCAGGCAATCTCAGAAATGAAAGCAGACGAGTCCATAGGCATTGTAATACTGGACGAGAACCTTTATCAGGAGCTTGATGCGGACAGCAGGGCAGCCATTGAAGACTCCATAAAACCCATCTTCATAGCCCTCTCGCAAAAAGCAACAGAGGACTCGCTGAAAAAAATGATCCGCAAATCAATAGGAGTTGAGCTATGAAAACAGGCAAAGTCTACAGAGTGGCAGGTCCGGTGGCTGTGGCAGAACTGGACGCAAGGATGTACGACATAGTGCTGGTAGGCGAGGAAAAGCTGCTGGGAGAAGTAATCCAGATAAACGGAAGCAGATGCACAATCCAGGTATACGAGGACACAACAGGCATCAAGCCTGGCGCTGCGGTAATAAACACAGGAGAGCCGCTTACAGTAGAACTTGGCCCGGGACTCCTGAGCTCAATCTACGACGGCATACAAAGGCCGCTTGAAGCGCTGCAAAAGCAGATGGGCGACTTTATAAAGCGCGGAGCAACAGCACCGGGGCTTGACAGAAGAAAAAAGTGGGAATTCAAACCAACCGCAAAAACAGGATATGAAGTAAAAGCAGGCGACATTATCGGAGAGGTGCAGGAAGGGCAGATAGCGCACAAAATAATGGCGCCTCCAAACCTCAGCGGAAAAATAACAGAAATAAAGCAGGGCTCCTTTACTGTGGACGAAACTGTATGCAAACTTGACCGAGGAGAAATAAAGCTGATGCAGAAATGGCCGGTAAGAAAAGCCAGGCCAACCAAGAACAAGCTGACACCCGACACCCCGCTAATCACAGGACAAAGAATCTTCGACGCGCTGTTTCCATTAGCGAAAGGCGGCGTGGCAGGAATACCCGGGCCTTTCGGAAGCGGAAAAACCGTTTCTCAGCAGCAACTGGCCAAATGGAGCGACGCAGAAATAATAGTATACGTCGGCTGCGGCGAGCGCGGAAACGAAATGACAGAAGTATTAACAGAGTTTCCTGAGCTTAAAGACCCAAAAACAGGAAAACCATTGCTGAACAGGACCATCTTAATTGCAAACACCTCCAACATGCCGGTAGCAGCAAGGGAAGCAAGCATATACTGCGGAATAACGCTTGCAGAATACTACCGGGACATGGGCTATGACGTGGCGATGATGGCAGACTCAACATCAAGATGGGCAGAAGCGATGAGAGAAATATCCTCACGGCTTGAAGAACTGCCCGGAGAAGAAGGATACCCGGCTTACCTTTCAACACGGCTGGCTGAATTCTATGAACGGGCAGGGCGCTACAAGAACCTGAACGATTCAGAAGGCTCAATATCAGTGATCGGAGCAGTCTCGCCTCCCGGAGGAGACTTCTCAGAGCCAGTGACGCAAGGCACGCTGAGAGTGGTAAAATGCTTCTGGGCATTGGATGCTAAGCTGGCACAGCGAAGGCACTTCCCGGCAATTAACTGGCTCACATCATACTCGCTGTACCTTGACGCATTAGAGCCGTGGTTTGCAAAAAACGTAGCTGAGGACTGGCAGGCAACAATAAGGAAAATCATGTCAATCCTGCAGGAAGAAGAAAAGCTCCTAGAAATAGTGCAACTGGTAGGGTCAGACGCGCTGCCTGAGCGGGAACAGGTAACACTGCAGATAGCCAGGCAGATAAGGGAAGTCATGCTGCAGCAAAATGCGTTCCACGACATAGACACATACTCAGAGCCAAAGAAAACGTACGCTTTCATGAAATCCATATTAAAATACGGGGATTTGGCATACAGCGCGCTGAAGTCAGGAAAAAAAGTTTCTGAAATAGCGGCAGCCAAGTCAAAGGACAGGCTTGCGGAAGTGAAATTCGCAAAAGACTACCAAAAACAGCTGGATTCGCTAAACAAACAAATGGAAGCAGAATTAAAATGAAGCAGACTCACCGTGTTCGCAGCATATTCACTTCGCTCATAGCTTACAACAAAGCTGTAAGCTTAATTTTTGGTGGACAAAAATGAAGCAGACTCACTGCGTTCGTAGCTTAATTTTTGGTGGACAAAAATGAAGCAGACTCACTGCGTTCGTAGCTTAATTTTTGGTGAACAAAAATGAAGCAAACTCACTGCGTTCGTAGCTTAATTTTTGGTGAACAAAAATGAAGGAATACAAAACAATCAGCAGAGTAGCAGGGCCACTGGTGTTTGTAAAAAAAACAGAGCCGGTTGCTTACGGCGACATGGTAAAAATACTGATGCAGAGCGAAGAAAAAAATGCACAAGTGCTGGACACCAGCGAAGACGTGGTGGTAGTGCAGGTGTTTGAAGGAACATCAGGCATTGACTTAAACAGCCGCGTCAAATTCCTAAACCAGCCCATACGGCTGTCAGTGTCCAAAGAGCTTCTCGGCAGAATATTCTCCGGAGCAGGCAAACCAATTGATGGAGGCCCTGAACTTGTGCCTGAAAAAAAACTTGACATATCAGGAGCAGCAATAAATCCGTACTCAAGAGCAAACCCAAGCGACTTCATACAAACAGGCGTATCCACCATAGATGCCATGAACACGCTGGTTCGCGGCCAGAAACTGCCCATCTTTTCAGCGTCAGGGCTGCCGCACAACGAAATAGCGCTGCAGATAGCAAGGCAGGCAAAAGTAGTCGGAAAAGAAAGCAGCTTCGCAATAGTATTTGCTGCCATGGGCATAACCAACGAAGAAGCGCAGAGATTCATAAAAGACTTTGAAGAAACAGGAGCGCTTGAACGCTCAGCAGTATTCCTGAATCTGGCGAACGACCCGGCTGTTGAGAGATTGCTTACCCCGCAGCTTGCGCTGACAGCTGCCGAATACCTGGCATTTGAAAAGGACATGCATGTGCTGGTAATACTGACTGATATGACAAACTATGCGGAGTCTTTGCGTGAAATCGGCTCAGCGCGGGAAGAAATCCCCGGCAGGCGCGGATATCCGGGATACATGTATACTGCCTTAGCAAACATCTACGAAAGAGCTGGCATGATAAAAGGCAAAAAAGGCTCAATAACCCAGCTGCCAATCCTCACAATGATAGGAGATGACATCACGCACCCAATACCTGACTTAAGCGGATACATTTGCCTATCAGGAGAAACTGAAATAATTAAAAATGAAGGCGAGCTATTACCAATAAAATCTTTTGTAGAGAACTTTAAAAAAGGCTCTATACTTTCTGTTAATGGCAACCCGGGCTATTATTCAGTTTCAGATTCCCAAAAAATAAGTACGCGAGCAAAACTTTTAGAACTTACGTTCAGGTCTGGCGTTAAAGTAAAAGCAACAGGAGACCACAGATTCCTGATAGACTCCCCGCAAGGCCCAAAAATGATTGAAGCAAGAAAAATTAAGATAAATGACAGAGCATTTTCATTAAAGAAGCTGGATGTAGTAAAAGAAAAGAGACCAAATATACTGGAAATTTGCGCAAATGCCAGGAAAAATTTTGTTTTTACGCTAAGAAAAGAGTTTATTCTAAAAATAAGAAAAAAGCTGGCAACAGGCTACAAGGACATAAAAAGCGGCTGCAGAGAATTAGGAATAAGCTATGTAAGAATCACACACCCTCTTTGTATTCTGTATGCAAAAGAACTGGGGCAGATTAGAAATACTTTCGATATTAGCATTAAAGAAATTCTGAAAAACATCGAAGCAGTGTCCGTCATAAACGGCACTAAAACATCACTAAGATGGAAAAAAATCAATGAGGATTTAATGTATTTGTATGGGCTTGTTTTTTCTGATGGCAGTTTAAATGATAAAGCATATCAAGTCCATTTTAATAACAAAAATAGCGATTTAATCAAAGCATACAAAAATACCTTTAAGGCACTATTCCCCCAAACAGCTCTGTGGGAGCATAAAAATCAGCACGATGTAACGCAATTAAGCGCGACGAGTTGTTTAATAACAGAGATTGCCCATTCTTTGAAACTCACAGAGGACTGGGCAGGACTGTTTTCTCTTGACAAGCGATTAATTTCGGCATTCATAGCCGGATATTTTGATGGTGACGGCAATTGCGACATAAAATTTAACAGAATAAGATATCGCAAAAAATTCACAAATGACATGGATTTTAAGCGCATGAAGAGACTGCAGCAACTGCTAAAACGGTTAGGAATTCCCAGCACAATAAGGCCGCTAAATCAAGGCAAAGCAAGTTTTGGCAGCAGATTAAACGAGCTTACGGTTCAAAGTTATTATGCCAAAATACTTTCCAAAAAAATATTGCCCTACGTTAGGCATCAAGAAAGAAAAATCCTGTTGGAAGAATTGTCCAAAAAAGAAAAATTCAAGGCAACGCATTTCGATAAATCACCAACACTGCCGCCAACAATAGGCGCATCGGAAAAAATAAAAAATAATTTTATTCTTGACGAAATAATTTCAATAAAGAATGTCGACGGAGAGCCTTCAGTTTATGATGTTACCGTACCAAAAACACATAATTTTATAGTCGAAAACGGCATAATAGTTTCCAATTGCGAAGGCCAAATCGTCCTAAGCAGGGAACTGCACAGGCGCAACGTGTATCCGCCTGTAGACGTGCTGCCTTCCCTTTCACGGCTCATGAATCTCGGAATTGGAGCAGAGAAAACCAGGGAAGACCACAAGCAGGCATCAGACCAGATGTATGCATTCTACGCAGAAGGCAGGGACTTGCGCGGACTGGTAGCCATAGTGGGAGAGGAATCGCTTTCAGAAAGAGACAGGAGGCTGCTGAAATTTGCAGCAGAATTTGAAAACCGATTTGTCAAGCAAAGCAAAAACGAAGAGCGCAGCATCACATCAACGCTCGACATAGGATGGAGCTTGCTTTCTGAAATCCCTGAAAACGAGCTGGGCAGAATAAGCCCTGAAATGAGGTCAAAATACTATGGCAGACGTAAAGCCGACAAGAAGTGAGCTTCTGCTTGTCAAGAAAAAAATAACATTGGCAGTGTCAGGGCACAAGCTCCTGAGGAAAAAACGCGACGGTCTTATTCTGGAATTCTTCAGCATCCTGAAAAAAGCCAGAAACATAAGGGCAGCGCTTATTGAGGAGCACCGCAGCGCTTTGGGAAAAATAAACATAGCGCGCGCAATAGACAGCGACATCCAAATAAAATCTGCGGCAATGTCAATAAAGCGGCAGCCACTGGTAGAGCTTGAAACAAAAAACATAATGGGAGTCAAAATACCCTCAATAAAGTCAGGAGAGGTAAAAAAAAGCATCTTTGAACGCGGCTATGGACTGCTGTCAGCAACCTCAAAAATAGATGAAGCAGCAGAAGCATACGAAAGCTTAGTTGAGAAAATTATCGCAGCAGCAGAAATAGACATCACGCTCAAGCGGCTTCTAAAGGAAATTGAAAGAACAAAAAGAAAAGTTAACGCGCTGGAACAAATAACCATACCCCGGCTAAACAGAGATGCCGCCTACATAAGATTCCGGCTGGAAGAAATGGAACGCGACAACTTCTCACGGCTGAAGATGCTGAAGACTGCGCGGTGAGTGTTGCAAAAAGCCCCAGTAATGCCGAGTTAATTTTTTCATCCCAAAACGAGGTTAAGAGGGATGGAAAAAAATGTGCAAAGTCAAAAAAAGCAAAGCCGCTGCAAGAGGCGGCAAAGCAGGCAGGACTGACAAAAGCAGACGTAAAAAAGCCATCACAGAAGTAAGGGATGCTGCTTAAACCAGTAAGGCTATTTTTCCACTGGACACTGGACATGTGCGGGCAAGCTTTATAAGCAACAAGCCAATTTTAAGATTTCAGGGCAAAATGGACGCAAATAACGCTTTAGTTGTGTTTCAAGGGGAAAAAATCAGAAGAACATGGCATGACGAGCAATGGTATTTTTCAGTGATTGATGTTGTGCGGGTTCTAACAGACAGTGCTGATGCAAAAGACTACTGGTATAGGCTAAAGAGGAGGGAAATCGAATCCGGAGGAGTTGAGTTATCGACATTTTGCCGACAACTGAAATTACCTTCAACAGATGGCAAGCAGTACGAGACAGATTGCGCGAATACAGAGTCTATGTTTAGGATTATACAGTCAATCCCTTCAAAAAAAGCAGAGCCGTTCAAGAGATGGCTTGCTAAAGCAGGTTACGATCGAGTGCAGGAGATAGAAAACCCAGAATTGGCTCAAAAGCGTATGAAAGAACTCTTCAAGTCCAAGGGATATTCAGATGAGTGGGTAGAGAAAAGAGTCAGAGGCATAGCCATACGGGACGAGCTTACTGATGAATGGGGCAAAAGGGGAGTGCAAACAGAAAAAGAATATGCAATCCTTACTGCAGAAATATCTGAAGCAACGTTCGGAATGACGCCAAGCGAATACAAGAAATTCAAAGGCTTACAGAAACAGAACCTCAGAGACCACATGGATGACATAGAGCTCATTCTCACGATGCTTGGCGAAGCGACAACCACACGATTCACAAGGGAACGCAACTCCAAAGAGTTTCCAACCCTGAAAATTGATGCAAAGGATGGCGGAGACGTTGCCGGCTCAACGCGAAAAAACATTGAGCAAAAACTCGGAAAAAGCGTTGTCTCCAGCGACAACTTTCTGGCAGCAACGGAAAAGCAAAAAAGGCTCTTGCAAAAAAAGAAGGGGAAATGGGCAGAATTATAGCGGAAGACACAAGTATACTCACGGACAATAGTTTTCATGCAAATAGTTGTCCGTTCGTAATAAGCAAATGACATGTCCATGTATAAAGATTTGTGTCATTTGCCATAATTATGCAAAATAGTTGTGTCTTCCTGATATAGCGACTGACGGCATTGTGCAAAACTAATGTCAGTCGCTATACAATAGAAAACCGAAAGATTTGCGGGAAAATATAAGAATGCATTAACCCTCATAACTGCCATCAACAACCCTTCTGATGTCCGCAGCCTTTTTATCGCCTACCATGTCTGCGCTTTTCAGCTCATCAGCAGAAGCCGTAATAATGCTGTGAACAGACTTAAACTGCTTAAGCAAAGATTTAGCAATAGTGGATTCAATGCCGGGCAGCGCAGAGATAATGTATTCCTGCTGCTCTTTTAAAGTAAGGGGCTTGGCGCTGTGCAGCCGGATGCCGTCATCCTTTTTTTCCTGCTCCCTTCTTGCTACGGCCAGCAGCAGCTGCGCAGTCTCAGCATAGTCCTGCGTTCTCAATAAAGGAATGCCGTAATCAACAGCAATCGTTGCAAGCATACCCCGTATTGCATTGGGATGCACGCCCCTGACAGAGTAAATGTCCTGCTTTCCTTCTATGATGACTATCGGCCGCTCAAAATTCCTCTTTAAGTCCCGAAGCTGGTTCAGAAGGCGGCCGTCAACAATGGAATTGACAAAATCCTCAACTGCCTTGACCTCAACCGCAACCCTGCTGCTGCACAAATAATCGCCTGAAGGCAGCGCCTTAAGCTCAACAGCAATTCCCATGTCAGAAAGCTCGCGCATAATCGGCCCTTTCTCGCGGTGGTCAGCGAAAATGCGCAAATTATCCGCGGAATAATCCTCCAGAGACTTTGGCATGGCAGCATTGAGCTTTATTTTCGATTTCAGATTCTTCAAAATGCGGTGCATCCTCTTTTCCTTATGGTGAGCAACCCACCTGAACGCCTCATCGCGCGTATTGCGGGTTACCAGAACAACCACCCTGCCCTTCTCCTGCCGCCCTGTGCGGCCGCGCCTCTGGATTGAGCGAATCGCAGACGGTATTGGCTCGTAAAAAACAACAAGGTCAACCTTCATAATATCCAGGCCTTCCTCGCCAATTGAAGTGGCTACAAGCACATTGAACCGGCCTTCGCGAAAGCGGTCAAGCATTGCCTTCTGCTCCTTCTGGCTCAAGCCGGTCTCGCCTTTTTTTGCCTGCCCGACAAAAACTTCAGCGGTTATGCCGATACTGCCAAACTCCTCCTTTATCTTAACAGCAGAATCCCTGTACTGGCTGAAAACAATAATTTTAGAGCCGGCGTTTTCTGCCACAAGCTTTTTCAGAGCATCAAGCTTGGGATGCTCCACGCCCTCCCCGTAAAGCTTATCTGCCCTGATAATGGCGTCTTTGAAATTCGCATCAGCCAACAAATTCCTTAAAGCCTTCACCTTTGAAGTCCTGCCCTCCTCCTGCAGCTTCTGCATGTACTTCCTCAGCGGAGCAATGCCCTGAGTTTCCAGAAGCTCAAGAGCATGGGACGCCTTCATAATCTCAGCAAGCAAACTCACAGACTTAAGCAGAGTGAAATCACGGTTTCCCTGACCCATCCTCATGTGCAGGGCAGCCTGGATTTTAAGCAGCTCGCTCTTGTTAAGCCCGAACGGAGCGCGAATGTAGCCGAACTTCCTGCCCTCATCAAGCTTGGACTTAATGCACAGCTGCAGGCTTTTCTGCACGTCCAAAAACTGCGGAGGCAAATCAACCTTAATGTATTCTGTCTGGATTTCCTGAATGTACGGCTTAACGTCATCATCGCTTTCTGTGCGCACCTCAATGTCCTCTATGAGAAGATTACTGCAAACCTCAGCAATTTTTTCAGCGTCGCTGCCGGGCGAAGCAGTCATGCCGACAATTCTCGGAAAACTGGCAGCATTGCTGTATTTCTTTGCAATCCACACATAGCTGTAATCGCCAGTTGCGCGGTGCGCCTCGTCAAAGCCAATAAGGGATACGTCTTTCAGGTTAATCTTATTGCTTATAATGTCATTTTCCAGCCCCTGAGGCGTGCTGAAAACAATTTTTGACGAGTTCCAGAGGTGCTGCCTTTTTTCAGGCGCAACCAAACCAGTCAGAATGCACATGCTGCCTTCGTCAACTTCAAAATGCTTCAGGAAAACCTGAAAGTACTGGTCAATCAGCGGCTTCGTAGGGCCTATCAGCAGAATCCTGCTGTCAGGAAACTGCTTCAGCCGGGAGGCAGCAATCATCAAAAAAATGTTTGTCTTGCCAAGCCCGGTAGGCAGAACAATAAGCGTATTGCGCTTCACGGCTGTAGCAAGAATCGTTTCCTGATACAAACGCGGAGTGAAGCCCTTAATCATGATAAGAAGCGGGTTAAATTAAAGAATAAATAGTTATGCAAATCATTTTGCCAGCTTCAAAACCTTCAGCGTTCCGTACAAGAAACCAGCGTACAATGCAATAAGCACAGCCCAATGCCCTGCGCGCTGCCCGGCAAAATAACCGGCCACATAGCCAACAATAAAAGCGACGGCAAGCACTTTGTAGGGAAACGCATTATCACCCTTATTCATATGGATAAAGTAAGCTATGATTACGGCAGCAAACACCACGATACTGTAATTAACAGCCGCATTGATTATGACAAGCGCCAAAAAAAGACTTAGAACAAAGATAGCAATAAACAGCACGGAAAACCAGTTGGCAAGGAATTCAAAGCCCTTCTTGTTCTTAATTATCATGCATATAGCAGCGTAATAATGTATAAAATTCTTTCTGTAAGCAGGTGCTATTGAAAAGTTCACTTTACCGCTGCGTTTATCCCGCTGTTCTTCCTGCTTTTTCCCTCCCCTGAATATTTAAGGGAGGGAAAAAGCAAGAAGGGAAGCCAGCAACAGAGCGAGGCTGCGCGAACTTTTCAATAAGGTCCGTAGCAGGCAATGTCAAGTTAAGCGTGTTTACCCTGCTGCCTGCGCACGCCGCATATCTGCTCCCGCATATAGTTTGCTGTTTGATTGCAACTGCGAAGACAGAAGGAATAAAGAGCTATCAGCGAAACACGCAAAAGCTGACACCACCCCGCGAGCAAGCAGCATCAGAAGCTTAATCCCAGCTGCCAAACGCCTTTTCTATGTAGTGGAAGTAAATAAATGAGTAAGCTACGCCAATTACCAATGCTCCCAGAATAGACATCCACCACTTAACCTCGGGAATAAGCAGCAGAACAGCAGCCCCAATGATAGCAGCCATTGTGAAAGGATAAAGATGGCGGGAAGCATACATCACATGCGAGCCGTCAAGTGGAGGAATGGGCAGCATGTTTGTAACAGCGAAAAGCACGTTAATGAAAACAAGCTTCGCAACCAGCAGCTCAGGCAGGAAAACCATGCTCTTGAAAGCCATTGCAGCAGCCAGATTTGCCAGCGGGCCTGCAACAGCAACCTTGCCGTTGTCAAAATAGCCAAGATAATGCCTGAAGTAGCCGAGCCGGTGCTTTTCCCTGATGTCAAGGAAAAAGCTGCCGTAAGCAAGGAACAGAATCTTGCCGTAAGACATGAACGACAGAATAAGGCCTCCAATCAGCCCAAAGAAGAAAGGCCTGAACTCAATGCGGTAGCCCATGTTGGGGCCTGCAATGCGGTGGGCAGACTCATGAACCAAAACAGCAACAGCAACCACCACCACGCTCAGAACCATGTTGGAAACGTACCGGGCAAGATTAAACTCCTCGCTGCCGTCGTCAAAGCCAACAATAAACGCCAGAACAACAATGCTAACCCCAATCCACATAAGCTCCTTCCTGCTGAAGGGAGCGTACTTCCTGACGCGAGCCATCCACTCATAAAAACCATAAACCATGGCTGCTTAATCGGGAACAGCGTTTTTAAATGCTTCGCTATGCACCCAAGCGGGCAAAGAAACGGAAGGTTACCCAGCACTAAAACTATAACCGGAGCTTTCCCCGTAATTCCTCTTTACAAGATTAGCAAGCTCCTCCTCATGGCCTGCGCCGACAACTGCAAGAATTTTGCTGTCAGGATTCTTATGCATTATATCTGCAAGAGCAGCAGCCATGTGCTCGTTTCTTTCTTCCACCAAAACTTTGTAAAGATTGGGGTAATGATTTTTCAGGCGCTGCAGCACTTTGTCAATAATTTTTTTTGCAGGCACTTTGCGCAAATCAACGCTTCCAAGCTCTTTCATTTCGCCCGAAAAGCCAGAGAAAATATCCATAACAAACCTGAAGCGCTCCTTCCACGTCAAAGTCTGGGAGAGGCGCTTCATCGTAACCTCAATGTGCCTGTCAATCAGCGCAACCCTTGCCCCGGATTTAATGGCAGATGTAAGGGCTGCTTTCATCTCAGAGCCAGGCTCAACTCCCACAATATTGCCGAGCTTCCGCTGAAGAAAAGCAGCTATTGCCATGAACAAAAAGCCCTTAACGCCAATAACTTTTATCAGCTTAGGAGAAAGCCTGCTCTTCTGGCCGTGCAGCAAAGCATTGGCGCGCCTGCGGTCAAGCTCAATGGCAACAATATCCGGCTGCGCATCCTTAATGTACTTATTAACTGCATCAACACTCTCCGCCGCTATATGGGATGTGCCTATAATCCTCAGGTTCTCCATGGAGAATAGCCTTATTTAACTGTTTAAAAAACTTCTTCTGCTGTTTTGCCACTGACTGCTGACGATAAACAGCGCCAAAGATTCAGCAATCCATGAAAAACTTTAAATACACGAACCCATGCAGGGCGTTCATGCTAAAACTCAAAAGGATTACAGACATATATTCCATGAAGGTATTCACAGACTCCGGAGACTACTTTGGAGACGTGGAAGAAGCAGTAATGACAAAAACAAAGATAACCGCATGGAGAGTGAAGGCAACCAAAACAAGCGCATTAAGCAAGCTCTTAGGCAGCGCAAAAGGCGTAATAGTGCCCCACCAGCTCATAAAATCAGTCGGAGACGTAATAATCATTTCCAAGTCAGCAGTGCCAAGCTACGGCGAAGAGATGCCGCAGACAGCTTCTGCCATTACACAGGAAGCGCCTTAGCACTTTTTGAATACACAATTCTGTGGCCCTCCGGCCTCATGGAGTCAGCAGTAACAGCAACCAGGTTATGCAATGCAATGTCCAAGTCAACAAGACGCTCGCTCAGCGAATGCCTGTCCAGCCTATGGCCAAACTGGCCAACAGGCAGGCGGGCATCAACAACAACACCTCCAATAACACCTTCTTCGGTTTTTGTGCCGTACATCTTTCTGAATCCTTCTTTGGTTTCTTCCTTTGCCGGAGATGGAAACATCGGCAGAATAACAAAGCGCCTGCCAGGATCAGCTTCACCCTCCCTGAGCCAATCCGCAAACCTTCTCATCCTGCTATAGGCGAATACAACGTGATGATCCAGCCACAACTCGTCACCCTTCCTGTCAGACTTACCGAAAACCTGCCCTCTGCCGTATTTAATCATCCACTTTCTTTTCTCGCAGGGGTCTGTAGCCCTGAAATTGTAGCTAATCGCGCGCGCTGATGGATCAACCGTTACAATGCCCTTCTTCAACTGGGAAACATGCACGAGAGGCACGTGGTGCAGCTCTACATCAACTGCATCGCCGGGAGAGCCCAGTGAAGGGATATTTTTAACCAATGCCTCCAGCCCCATGCTCCAAATATCCGGGGAATCAGCATAAAAGGCAACTTCTCCAAGCCAATCGTCGCCAATCCTTCTCGGTAAAACCTCATCCATCAGCTGGCCCCTGAAAATATCTGAAATATGGAAAACCCTGTACTCCCTGCCCGTATGCTGCACCCCCTGAAAATCCATTCCAACAAAAATATCGCCAATACGGGTCTCGCCCAGCCGCACAGCCAAGGCATGCACAGATAATTTGTCAATCCTATCCAGACTGTCAAACCGCGGAGCAGAAACCAGGTTATGCCGCTTTGAAAGTCTTCTTCTTGGAATAAAAGGCCAAAGATTATTTTCCTCGCTGATGTAAAGCACCTGCTCCGGCTTTAATTCCAAAACGGCATCCATAAATCTCTTCCACGAATCCCTGTATGGCTGCTCAAGCCCTGCATATTCAGGAGGAGCAGGGAAAAGGCCGCCCTTCTCATAACTATACTGATGCCAGCCAGCAGGCAACTTCAAATCCGGCTTAACAATTACGCCAAGCCCTATTAATTCTTCCAAAACTTTGTTGCTGTTATTCTGAAAATCCCGCCAAGTTTTATTCCCTGCTGAATTCATTTTGGGCTCCAGCATTTCCCTTATGCCTGAGGGCTGAACTTTTTTAACAAGCGTTGCCACTTCCTCCCGACTTTTTATTCCTGCCATAGGGAAACGGCAAGATATTCTATTATAAAAACATTACACCAACCTTTTTAAATCACCAAACATTCCTAATTCCATGCCAACCAAAGAAACCGTCATGGAAAAACTGAAGGAAGTGACAGACCCTGAGATGCACATAAACATAGTAGACCTCGGGCTCGTGTATGATGTTGCTATTGACGGCAGCATGGTTGTAATAAAAATGACGCTGACAAGCCCCGCATGCCCTGTAGGGCCATTGATTCTGGATGCGGTTGAGGAAAAAGTCAAAAAAATCAGCGGAGTAACAGGCGTAACAGTAGACATAGTCTGGGAGCCGATGTGGAGCCCTGACAAAATGACAGAAGAAGCAAAGATGGAACTCGGGATAATGTAAGATGGTCGTTCTGTGGGTGCTTGGAGCGCTGGACCTGCTGGCAGCTGCAGGAATGCTGCTGCTGCACTTTGACCTGATTGGAGCAAGACTGGGGATTGGATTTGCCGTTTACCTGGCAGGCAAAGCATTAGCATTTCCCAAGGATTTTGCAAGCTTCGGAGACTTCATAACAGCGCTGTACATACTGGCAATGGCTGTGTTCGGGCTGCACACGCTATTTGTTTACGTTCTGGCAGTATGGCTGCTGCAGAAATCCGTATTAAGCTTTCTGGCGCGGTAAAACACTGCAATTATGGCGTCCGATGCCTGTACGTGCGGCTGCCTGTTCCCCAATTTCATCCTCTAATCTACAGCATCTCACACCGCGCTTTATTTCCACCTCCCTTCGAAAGTTAGGGAGGCGGAAATAAAGCGCCAGAACTGAAAGATGCATTCCAAGGAGGTGTGCTAAGCAGCGCCAACAGATTTCCTGAAAAACAAAGCGCCCAAAACAGTAAAAAGAACTGCAAATCCTATCAGCGCAAAAATGTCTGCTGCCAGAGAAAACTGGGCTATGCCAATCAGCTGGCCGCGGAGACCGTCAACAGCGTAAGTAATCGGATTAGCATAAGCCAATGACTTCATCCAGACAGGCAAATCCTTCAACGGAAAGAAAGCGCCTGAAAGGAAAACTATCACAAAGCTGAACAGCGCGACAAACTGCTGGTAAGCGCCGGGCTTCCTGAACAAAAAGCTGATGACAACACTGCCGCCGTAAGAAACAAAGGCAGCAAGGAACATGAACAGCAGGGTCCAAAGCAGATTCTGAACGCTTAAAGCGCCAATGTACTCAAGGAAAACCATCGCAACCATAATCATTACAATGAAGCTGATTGTCATAGTTCCCAGAACAGTTCCAACAAAAATTGAAGCCCTTGAAATAGGCGCAACCAGAAGCTCCCTGATAAAACCCTCCTTGTCCTTAATGATTAAGTTGCCAACAGCAGCGCTGCCCGCAAACACCATCATGATAATTATGCCCGGGCCGAGAAAAGCTGTATAACTGGTTTCAACGCTCTTGAATTCCACAAAAGAGTCAAAACCCATGCCAAGAATGAAAATCAGGAAAAGAGGCCAAACCAGGGAAAGCAGAATGCTTGCCTTGTCAGCCAAGCTCAGCTTGATAACACGCCTCCAAAGAGTATGAATTTCGCTAAACCTCATCCCTAATCATGCCTCCTGTGCGCTTAATGAAAACATCCTCCAAAGTGGGCTTTCGCGAACGCAAGCTGCTCTTCAGCTTATCCGGAGCGCCCAATGCAACAATCCTGCCGCGGTCCATGATAGCAACCCTGTCGCACAAATAATCAGCTTCCTCCATGTAATGCGTAGTGATGAGAACAGTAACTTTCTTTCGCAGCTGGCTGATATATTCCCAGACTTTCCGCCGAGTCTGCGGGTCAAGCCCAAGCGTGGGCTCATCGAGGAACAAAACCTTCGGAGTGTGCAGCACACCGCGCGCAACCTCCAGACGCCGCTTCATGCCGCCTGAGAAGGATTCAGCTTTCCTGAACAAATCCCTGTCAAGCCCGACAAGTTTGGCTGCTTCAGTAATGCGGCTATTCCTGACGCTTTTCGGAATGCTGTAAAGGCGCGCATGGAAGTCAAGGTTGTCATATGCAGTAAGGTCAAGGTCAAGCACAGTCTCCTGAAAAACAAGCCCTATGGAAGCACGGACATCATGCGCATTTTTCCTGACGTCATAGCCATTAACCACTGCGCTGCCTGAAGTAGGCCTGAGCAAAGTAGTAAGCATGGAAATGAGCGTAGTCTTGCCAGCCCCGTTAGGGCCAAGCAGGCCGAAAATCTCGCCCTCGTTAATCCTGAGACTGACGCTGTCAACAGCAACAACAGAAGGAAACTTTTTGGTAAGGTTTTTTGCTTCAATAACAACAGCCATGCAAAACAGCAGCTCAGGATGCGCTATAAATGTTTCGGAACAATACTTTAGCAAGCACAGCAGCAGTTCTGAACCCCAATCAATTTTTCTTCAATGCGAAACAATTTTATTCTGACGCATAACCCGAAAACCATGCGGCAGTGATCCAGCGGCTAAGATCCGAGCTTCCCATAAAGGAAAAAGCTCGTTACCCGGGTTCAAACATACCTGCTGGCGTTCGCAGCTTTTGAACACCAGCGGTGCTGAAAGTCCCGGCTGCCGCATCAAACCCTGAAAGCAGACGGGCAAACTTTATTCAAGAAACAGCTGCTGCAATTCGGCTTTCTTGCAAAACAAACCTCGCGGCCGTGCTTTATTGTCATCAAAGAAAATTTTTCCCAGTCTTTTTCTGGGATTAGCTTCATCAAGTCCTGCTCTATCTTTACAGCGTCCTTGTTCTTTGTCAAATGCCATCTCTGGGATAGCCGGATAACATGGGTATCGCAGCAAACGCCAAGGTTTTTGCCGTAAGCCGTGCTTAGCACAACATTAGCTGTCTTCCTCGCAACACCCGGCAGAATGAGCAAATCTTCCATGCTGTCAGGGACTTTGCCGCCAAAATCTTTCTGAATTATTTTTGCTGCGGCAATTATGTTTTTTGCCTTGTTGCGGTAGAAGCCGGTTGACCTAATCTCCTGCTCAAATTGCTTCGGATTTGCAGCTGCAAAATCCCTGGCAGTTTTGTACTTTTTGAACAAAGATGCGGTAACTTTGTTAACCATCTTGTCAGTGCATTGGGCAGAAAGCATTACTGCAACCAAGAGCTGAACAGTGTTGCCATAGTTCAGCGCAATTCTGGCGCCGGGGTACTCTTTTTTGAGCAGCTTAATGATTTTGGCTGCCCGCTGCATAGTTTTCATTACTAAATCAATTGTTTCCTACATTATTAATTTTTTGTTAGGACAATGCCGTACAAACCAACCCTGCCTGAAGAAACCACCGTGTCGCCATGGTATTTACCAAAATTCCACCGCCCAAGCCCCTCTGCCAACACGCCTGCTGCATCCGCGTACCCTTCCTGTTCAGATTTAGCCAATTTTACACGTTCTGTAACGTACGTGATCACTTCCTGCGCATTGGCCTTCGGCTCTTTAGCATCCTGCTTCGCCTTCTTAACCGCTGCAAAAAATCTGCCACCTGACTCAATAACATTTTTGACTCTTAACAAATTCAACAAACTCTCGGGTAATTTCTGCGCCACGTCAATTATTAACTGCCTCAACTCCTCCACTGAATTTTCAATAGTGGCATATTCAAAACCAACGCTGATTGCTTTATCAAGCTCAGGGCCTAAACCTGCATACTTATCGGCAAATCTTTTGCTGACGGTTGTCGGATAAAGATTAAAATACCAGCTATTGACAGCATGTTCTGCACCCCGCAAAAGCTGTAAAGTCGCTTCTCTTCTAATCTCCATTCTCGTATCGACCCGCAGGTCGAAAAAGTCACTGTACCGGCTGCGCTTTAAATATGCGTTTACAGCGTCCATAAAAATAGTGTGCAGCTCATATAAATCATCTAAAATCTCAACCGGAGTTCTTAGCATGCTTTTAATTGGCTTAGGAGCAGAACCTTTAAGACCTGCAGGCGCGTGCTTATCTACAGATACCAGTTGAACGCGTCCATCTACATTACCCTCCAAAACCTGCACCAAGGCATAATCAGAATTTAATCTCTTTACTGCTTTCTGGACTTTTTCATAAACTGCATGCGGATTCATGCCTGCATCCTGCCAAACACTGGACGCAACCTCTCCAGTTGGCCGGTTAGCAAATGCTGCTTCAACAACCATCTCAAGCTCATCAATCAAAGGAGGAACATCCCTGAAATCAGTCTCAGGAGGAGCTTCATCCAAACGATATTTGATGCTAAGCTTGTCCTCTAAAAGACGCCATGTGCCCTCATTTTCCAGCGGCCTTCCAGCACAGACTTCCCTGATATCATCTTCAAACTTCTTCCCGCTCAAGCCGCTATCAGAAAGAAACTTTAACAAAAACTTTGTTCTCATATCTGACAAGAAACCGCGGCTGACGTACTGAGTGCGAATAGCTGAAATTGGCTTTCCTGCAGCTTCCAGCGCGTCAAATATTTTTTCTAAAGGAGCTTTTTTCAGGGCATCCTCCTGCTCCATTTTTCCAAGTTCATATGCATCAAGAATTTCCCTCTGCTTCCTGTTGTGTTCCTTGACTTCCTCAACATAGAACCATGCTGTTTCATATTCGTCTCTCAGGAAAGTTTCATATGCCCGCCTGACAAAATTTCCCGGAACCTCTGCAACAACGTATCCGGACGAAATGCGCCTGGCAAAATCAGCCGTAATAACAGGAACACTGCTTCTGGCTAACGCAAACTCAACAAACAAGATATCGTGCAAATCCAGTTCCTGCGAGCGTCCAAGAGCAGTATTTACAACCACCATCCAATAAGCGAATCTGTGAAGCTTTAAATTTGTTGCCAAAAACAATAAATAGAATCAGCTATTCCCAAAGCCGTGATAGCAGGGCAAGTAATTTCCGGCTCGTTTGACAGCGTTGTTGTAAGGCAGAAATCCGATGCAAAGCTGGAAATCGGGCAGCTTCTGACAGCCAATACCGCTGAAGGCAAGATACTGATGCAGGTCTTCAATTTAGTATATGGTTCGCAGCTCTCCCAGCAAAACCTTGAAATGATTTCAGGAATGAAGCTGGAAAGCGACAATGACCTTGAGCTGATGGATGCAGAGCTGCGCAACTACACGCTTGCATTTCTCAAGCCGCTGCTTATCGTAAGGGAAAACTCGGTGAGCCCGTGCAAAACGCTGCCTGAGTTTTTTTCCAATGTGAACGAATTAGCGATGGAAGACGTAAAATTCCTGGAAAAGCCGGACAACCCGCTGCTAATCGGCAACTTGAGGTCAGGCAGCCGAATTGTGGATGCAGAAGTCTACCTTAACGGAGCAGACGTATTTTCGCACCACGTCCTCATAGCAGCGCAGACAGGCCGCGGCAAGTCAAATCTGATGTCCTGCCTGATATGGAACGCTTTGCAGAACGATTACGCCGGCTTTTTAATATTAGATCCTCATGACGAATACTACGGGCGGAACCACAATGGACTGAAAAAATCAGAAAAGGTTGCATACTACAGCACCAACCCGCCTGCAGGCGCAAGGACACTGACAATAAACTTAAGCAAAATACGGCCATCGCATTTCAGCGGCGTAACCTTCTGGTCAGAGCCGCAGCGTGAAGCATTGTATGCGTACTACCGCAAATACAGGGCGAGGTGGATAGAAGCCGTGCTGGCGGAGGAAGACGAATCCCTGAAATCACTGTTCCATGAAGCGACAATATCTGTGATAAGAAGAAGACTGCAGCAGCTGCTAAATCTGGAAATAGCGAACAACGAAATCTACGCAAAAGGAATTTTTGACGCTGCTGCAGGAATATCCACAGTTGCCGATATCGCGGATGACGTAGAGAAAGCCATGGCTGTAATAGTGGATACGTCCAGCTTAAGCAGCCAGACAGAGATACTGGTGGGAAGCATAATCGCCTCTGAGCTGTTCAGCAGATACCAAAACTACAAATCAGCCGGGCAGCTGAGAGACAAGCCAGTTGCAAGCATTGTGCTGGAAGAAGCGCCCCGCGTCCTTGGAAAAGACGCGCTTGAGCAGGGAGCAAATGTTTTCTCAAGGATAGCGCGGGAAGGCAGGAAATTCAAGACAGGGCTGATTGCAATAACGCAGCTGCCCTCAGTAATCCCGAGGCAAATCCTTGCAAACATGGGAACAAAAATAATCCTGGGCATAGAAATGGCGCCTGAGCGCAAGGCAATAATAGAAAGCGCTGCCCAGGATTTGAGCCAGGACGACAAAGCAATTGCATCGCTGGACATAGGAGAAGCAATAGTAACAAGCACCTTTTCCAAATTCGCAGTTCCGGTGAAGACACCGCTGTTTGATGAAATTGCTGCAAACACAAAAACCGATTACAGGACAGAATTTGTGGGGCTGCACAGCTAACCTCTTCAGGAAACCAACAAGTACGCCGAGCTGTTCATAGGCAGAACCGAGAGCTATGGCAGCGGGGAAAGACGGGCTGGACAAACATTTTATATCATGAAAAAATCCTTTTCCTGAATGAAATTCGCGCATTTCGCAGACGTGCACCTTGGTTCGTGGAGAGACCCGAAATTATCCAATGCGAGCACAGAAGCATTCATGAAAGCTGTTGGCATCTGCTATCAGCAAAATGTGGATTTTATCATAATCAGCGGGGACTTCTTCAATACTGCGCTGCCTTCAATTGACTGTTTGAAGGAAGTTGCAAAAAAGCTGAAGGAAATAAAAGACAAATCCATACCGGTTTACGCAATTGCAGGCAGCCACGACTTCTCGCCAACAGGAAAGACAATGCTTGACGTGCTTGAGAACGCCGGGCTGCTGGTGAATGTGATGCGGGGCAGCGTTGTTGACAATAAGCTTCAGCTTAATTTCACTGTTGACGAAAAAACAGGCGCCAAAATCACAGGAGTCATAGGAAAAAAAGGAATGCTTGAACGCAAATACTTTGAAAGCCTGGACAGGGAAAAGCTGGAAGCGGAAAGCGGCTTCAAAATTTTCATGTTCCACACTGCAGTTTCCGAATTCAAGCCGAAAGGGCTTGAGAAAATGGATTCTACTCCGCTGTCAGAGTTCCCAAAAGGATTTGACTACTACGCAGGCGGACACGTGCACGAGCCATACAAAAGGGAATACGGCCGCGGGCTGATTGCGAATGCAGGGCCATTGTTCCCAAACAACTTCAGGGAGCTGGAAAAGCTGGGATGCGGAGGATTCTACATTGTTGAAAAAAAGAACATTCTTAATGCCGATTTCCAACAGATAATGGTGCACGGAGTATTCAGCATAAGCGTTGACTGCAGCCACAAGTCAGCAAGGGAAGTTGAAGCGGAGATAATTGAGGGGATATCAGACAAAAGCTTTGACAACGCCATTGTCACAATAAGACTTGAAGGGGCTTTGGAAAGCGGAAAGCCTTCTGAGATAAATTTCAAATCAATCTACGACATGCTGTATGCAAAAAGCGCGCATTTTGTGATGAAGAACACTGCAGCTTTAACAAGCAGCGAGTTTGAGGAAATAAAAACAGTCGCGCAGAGCGTTGAGGAAACAGAAGAAGCTGTGATAAAGGAACACCTTGGGCAGTTCAAGGCAGCACTGCCTGATGATGAGCTGCTGCTGACAAAAAGCTTAATGAACGCATTAAACACCGAGAAGGCAGAGGGCGAAACAACAGCGATATTTGAGGGAAGAGTGAAGGAGGATGCAAGCAGGATACTAAGAGTCAGGATGTAATCATACTATCTCAACCAGATAACTTTCAGGCGCCAACAGCACTTTTCTCACAATAAGCATTTTCCGAAATCATGGCATACTAATATTCGTACGACAGTTTGTAAATTTAACTGCCATGCATTGCCCTGAAATTTTTCTCCTGTAAAGCAACCTCATAGCCCCTCAACTCCAGTTCCTGAGCAAACTCAGAATCCTCAAGATAAACCATCACCGCAGCTATCGGCGCAGCAACGTATTTTATCTGCGCACCTCGCTCCTGCAGCAAGTGCTCCAATTCGCCAAGCCGGGCTGCCCGTATTGTTTCGTCATTTTCCTGAACCCGGACCAGGTAATAGCTTAAGTCCATAATGCCTCCTTAAGAGCGGCAAGGGCCTCTGCACCGTAATCCCTGAAATTGCGCATCTGCGAAACTGCCTGAGCCATTTTGTCAACCCTCAGCAGGCCGGCGCCGTAAACATCCCTCTCAGGGAAAAAGCCATTGCTAAGCTTTTGCGCAGTGTCTTCCATAAGCTGCTCCAGGTCAGTTTCCTTTCTTAATGCCGAGAGCACAAGAGCCATGCTGCCTGAAACATGAGGCGCAGCCATGGAAGTGCCGGAAAGCGTGGCGTAGCCGCCAATGTAAGAGGAAGTAATGCCGACGCCAGGCGCTGAAATGTCATTCGTATCATAGATGTTGCTGAATTCAGGGTGATTCAAGCTGCGGTCAACAGCAGCAACAGCAATTACAGGGTCGCCAAACGCAGCAGGATAATTAGGGCCAAAGCCGGAATTGCCTGCAGCAGCAACCAGCACAACTCCCTTATTGGCCAGGTAATAGCACATTTCCTCCAAAGCAGCAGAGGCAAAGGGCGCGCCCAGACTGAGGTTGACTACGTCAACACCATTGCCTGCTGCCCAGTCAAGCCCTGCGATAGTGTCAGCCTCAGAGCCGCTGCCATCTGAATCAAGCACCCTCACTGCATAAGCAGCAGCGCCTCCTGCCACGCCATAATTCTGCCCGAAAGCAATCCCGGCAACATGGGTTCCATGCCCGTTAAAATCCATGGGGTCTGCTGCGTTGCGGACAAAATCATAGCCCTTTTTCGAGCCAAAGTTTCCACTGACTTCCGGATGCCTGTAATCAACGCCTGTGTCAACAATGGCTACTCTTGCGCCATTTCCCAAAGCAACTTCCCGGGCAGCGTAAGCGCCGATATCCTCAAGGTTCCACAGCCCGGCAGATTTGCTTTTGCTAACAGGCGGAATCCTGATAGTGCTTGAGACGTCAATTGCAGAAAGCGAAGCAGCAACTGACCTGAACGCCTTGTGCTCAGCAAGCTGATAAAAAGTCTGGGAAAGCCGGTAAGCGTCCTCTGGCTCACATTTAAAGCTGAAGAACGGGATTGAATCATAAACATGGCTGATTTCGCCAACCCTGCGGATATGTTTGAGAGCACCATCCCTTCTGGAAAAATCTGACTTCACGATTAATTCAATAGGATGCTTTTGCTGCCTGCTGTCCTGAATGCTCTTCTTTAAGTTGCTCCTGCGCGTAAATTCCAGCTTCGGATTCATGCATCACTGATATTGCCTGAAATTAATATGCGTTCGCCGGAAAAATCCGCAAAGTTTCCGGAGAAACCGGAAAAGCATGCATTACTGTCGGAAAATACGCAGAATTATTTAAAAACAGCCGGAAACCTTCCGGAAAATCCGCAAAGTTTCCGGGAAATTCAGGGCAGCTGCTTCATAAACAGCCGGAATTTCACTTAACCAGCTTTTTCAGCAGCTTAGCAAGCTCCTGCGGGTTTGCCTTGCCTTTTGTCTCAGCCATTATTTTGCCGACGATAAAATTGAGGGCTTTGCCGTTGCCGCTTTTGTAATCCTCAACAGCTTTCTTGTTCTTTTCCAAGGCCTGCCTGCAAAGCTTAGTGAGAGTTGCAGCATCGGAAACAGCAGTGAGGCCAGATGACTGCACATGCTTCTCAACATCAAACGGCTTCTCAACCAGCTTTTCAAGCAAACGCTTGGCAACCTCATCAGTAATCTTCTTTTTCTCAACCAGCCTTAGAAGCTGGGCAAGATGATGCTCGTCTGCTTCAATCTCGTGCAATTCCTTTTTGCTGTAATTCAAGACTCTGAGCAGTTCGCGCCTGAACCAGCGAGCTGCAAGCACCGGGTCTATTTTTTTGGCAACAACCTTCTCAAACTTCTCAGCAAGGTAAATTTCAGAGCTTAAAATCTCAGCGTCTGTCCTGTCAATCTTCAGCTGCCTTATGTAGCGCTCAATCTTCTGCGCAGGCCTTTCAGGAAGCCCGGAGATTATGCTGCTGACCTCGGAATCCTGCAGGATGATAACAGGCAAGTCAGGGTCAGGAATGAACATGTAATCTGCTGCCTGCTCCTTTTTGCGCATGAAAACAGTAACTCCTGCAGAATCATTCCATGCGCGTGTTTCCTGCGGAATCTTATTGCCGCCCTTAACCTGCTGCTCCTGCCTTCTAACTTCATACTCAATCGCCTGAATAATGCTTTTAAAGGAATTAACGTTCTTAATCTCAACGCGGTTGAAATCAGGGGCAACAGAAACATTAACATCGCTCTTAATTCCTGCACCAGCGTCAATCGCATTAATGTAAGACAAAGTCGTAACCAGCTTTTTCAGCCATTCCCTGACAAGCTGCGGGCTGGTGAAATCAGGATTAGTCACAATCTCAACCAAAGGAAAGCCGGACCTGTTATAATCAACAAGCCCGGTTTCAGGGTCCCATTTTGCAGGGTCTTCTTCCAGATGCACATCAGCGATGCCAATGCCAAGAAACATGCCGCGCTCGCCGACAGGAACTGAATAGCTGCCCGACATCGTGCGCTGATAGCCGGTTGGCATGTCCGGCCAGTCATAATGCTTGCGCTGGAACAAAAGGCGGGTGTTAATTCTGCAGTCAAGCATGCCTGCAATGGAAATTATCTTGCCAACCGCATCCTTATTTGCTGCCATCGGCTTGCTGCCAGGCATGCCGGTGCAGATAGGGCAGATGCCCTCATTCGGCTGAGCTGCGTCAACCTTACAGTCGCAAAACAGCTTGGCCTTATTATCCATATGCAGGTAGCCGTGAACCTCCAAGCCAATCTTAATGGATGCCATCACAGCCCTTAATTGCGCCTTGTTTTATAAATTTTTGGCAGCGGCATCCTTTATATATGCGATTCCATCCCAAAATCACATGGCAAAATGCAGCAATTGCAGCAGCAAAGCAATCATAGCCAGCGAGCAGGCATTTTGCAAAAAGCATTTTATTGAGTATTTTGAAAACAAGGCAGTTTCCACCATTAAAAAATTCAACATGATTGGAAGCAACGACAGAATAATAGTTGCGAGCAGCGGCGGCAAGGACAGCACCGCTGTTCTTTATATACTAAAAAAATATTTTGGAAACGTAGAAGCATTAGCGATTGACGAGGGAATACCGGGATACAGAAGCATTACCCTGCAGGATTTGGAAAAGTTTTGCAGCAACAATGGAATCCCCCTCAACATTTACTCCTATAAAGAGGAATTCGGCTTCTCGCTCAAAGAAGCTCTGCAGCTGCGAAAGGATTTGTCGCCGTGCCACATGTGCGGGATACTTAGAAGGTATCTGCTGAATTCCAAAGCGCGCGGCTTTACCAAGATTGCAACAGGCCACAATCTGGATGACGAAGCGCAGTCAATAATGATGAATTTAGTCAAGGCGCAGATGCCATTGCTGTCGCGGCTCGGGCCGGTAACAGGGAACGCAAGAGACAGCATGTTCATACCCAGAATAAAGCCGCTGTACTTCTGCACGGAAAAAGAATCGGCAACTTACGCCATTGCAAACAATTTTGCGCCAAGATTTGTGCAATGCCCGCACAGCCACAGCTCATTCAGGGCATTTATCAGGGATATGATGAATGATTATGCAGCTGTCAACAAAAAAGCCAAAATAAATTTAATCAACAACTTCCTGAAAATACTGCCGCAGCTGAAAGCAGCGCAAAGCACGCAGCTGAACCACTGCAGCAACTGCGGAGAGCCGTGCAGCAAGGAAACTTGCAAGGCATGCAAGTTAGTTAGTTCAATAGCAGTTGCTATAAATTAACTCATTTTGATCCATTAAGCAAATCCAAGAACTTTGCATAAGTTTCTGTTGAGAGATAGAATCCAGCTGCAACCATTTGGTCAACAAGACTTACTGCTTTCTTTTTATCTATAAATCTTTTTGAATATGAGCGGTAAATAACGTAGATTAATCCATGCGCCTCTACATTTAACAAGGAAGCATATGTTTTTGCATAGTCATCGTCTATTAGAAGTAAATATTTCATTTTGGATGCCAAAGATATAGCTTCTTTTTCACCATTACCCAGCTTCTCAGTTACTAATAAGGGGTTTATTGAAACCTTTCTAACCACTATCCATTTTTCTCTTATAGCTTGCTGCAACCTTGCACACTCTGGACTATCCTTCTTCCTTGAGATTTCTTCATAAACTGCATGTGGAATGGCAACTTTATCAAAGCATTTCCTAAGAAGATAAAGAATTCCTTGCTTTCCCAGACTTATTAATGGAGAAGAATTGGAAACTATCATTTTGCCTTCATAGCTGCAGCAAAATCTTTCTCAAGTGATTTGACCGAATAATTCATGGGCATCTTTCTTTCAGCAGCTACAACCATGAAATCTGCTAAAGGTATTTTTGCAAGTTCAGCAGCCCTTCCAAGAGAAACAAGACGTTTCGAATATTTATCCAATGCCAAATCGACCAATTTTTGCTTGACAGCACTGGAAAGCAGTTCCCTTATAACAGTTGATTTATCAGTTGCCTCTTCCTTAGCAACAAAATCTATATCACCAGCTACTGATTCAGATATCCTTGCAGCAACGTTTTCTGACATTTTAACCACTTGTTTACGTTATTAAGTAATCGTAAACATATATAAATGTTTCGCTTTTCTGTCGTGCAAGTTGCTAACACATAAATTTAAATAAAAACCAAATACAGCTAGCACATGTTTTACGACATAATATTTCCGAAAAACAACGAAAAGGATTTCATCCCGGTAGCTGAAAAGCTGGGCATTCAGGGCATTCTGTTCGCGTATGATTATGACAAAAACACAGCTGAAAAAATTAAAAGCAGCGTGCAGGAACTGCAAAAAACCACCAAGATAAAGCTGCAGGCAGTATTCAGGGTGAGCGGCGCAAAAATCTACAAAGCGCACGACAGCAAAGAAATCGTAATAACAGAAGCTGCTGAAGGAGCGCGGGACATCATAGCCAAGTACAAGCCAAACATAGTTTATAATCTGGAGCTTGGAGTGAGAAAAGACTTTGCCAAAACCAGAAATTCGGGGCTGGACAAAGGAACATGCCAGTTTGCAAGGGATAATGACGTCGTAGTGGCGTTCAGCTTCTCAGCAATGCTCAATGCAAAGAATCTGCCATTACTGCTTGGCAGGGTGCGGCAGAACATAAAGCTGACAAAAAAGTACAAAGTAAAAACAGCGATAGCAAGCTTAACCTCTGAGCCATATGAAATGCGCTCGCCGCATGACCTCAAATCACTGCTTCTCGCATTAGGCATGTACACGGCGAATGCGAAGGAATCTGTGGAGGCCATTTCTGCAATTATGGCAAAGTCAAGTTAAGCATTTTTTGATAGCCTGCGCCCGCTTCTTATTCCCTCCCTTAAATTGCGAGGGAGGGAATAAGAAGCGGGCAGCGGAACGCGCAAAAGTTGAAAGCACCCCTGTTTAGAAACCTTTAAGTATCAATAAAAGGAAAACTGAAGGCAAGCAGATAAAAGAGGATTACCCATGGTTTCGGCAGAGGCAATTTTACCACAAGACGCGATCGACAGGCAAAAGGAGATTCTGAAGTCCCGTAAAAACACTGCGATCAGACCTGATCAAAATAACTCTGCTGCAATGATTGGGGCTGGGATGGGCAGCTTGGCAGGGAAGGCAGCAGCGGCAGGAAAAGTGGCAGGCGGCATGGGCGGCGCTGCGTCTGCAGTAGGCGGCGCGCTTAAAGGAGTATTGCCGTGGTTTGCGTTCGGGGCAGGAACAAGGATTGCATCAAACCTCACAGGAGGACTGACAATATTCCTTGTCGCAGCGCTGTTTGACTTCTTAGCATTTATTCTTGGCAACTCAAACCTGCTGCTTGGCCTGATAATTCATGCGTTTGGCGCTTTTATCCTGCTAACAAGATTTGCGCCGGGAGACGGAGTCCTTAAGCTGATAATATATGCCAAAATCGCTGCCATCCTGCTTCTGGCAGTCCCCAGCTTAATCACAATCGCTCCGGAAGTGTATTACTGGATTGGGATGTCGGTTGCAAACCACGCATTTCCCGTATTGTTCCTGTACATAGCATTTACCGGCTTCATATTCAACCGCGGAGGCGGCAAAATAGCAACGGCAATATACCTTTTCTTCTTTTTCCTGATACTGGCTCTGGCATATGTGCATGCTGACGAGCAAATCAATGAAGCATTTGAGCAGGCGGGGCTTGACATAAGCTCCAGCTTCCCTGAGCAGGAGAACGTTATTATTTCATTTGTCAGAACGAGCTCCAGCGCCTTGAGGAAAACCACCAAAGACTTTGCTTCGGCTATTGTTGACGCTCCCAGCTCCATCCGCAGAATGACTGATACCAGCATCGGCAGGGCAGGCGGCGAGGACATTTTTGGCGATGCAAACAAGGCGCAGCCAAAGTACGGCATTGTGATTGAGAAGCATCCCAGCGGAGCAGTAAAGCTTCAGGAAGGGACAACTGTCAAAGCGCTGCTCACCCTGACCAATCCTCCGAAGGACAGGAACTACGTTACGGTGTCAAACGTTCGCTGCTTCCACGAAAAATCAACATCAATTGCAGAAGTTGGAGGGCAGCTTGACATAACCGAAGCTGAACTGCTGGAAGGATTCAACGTTTTCTATAACAGGCCGCGGACAGTGTCGTGCTTCTTTACCAAAGAGCAAATCAAGGATGCTTCTTCTGTAACATTCGCTGCCGAATATGATTTACAGGAAAAAGTTGAACTCGCCACTTATTTCATGGAAAATGATTTGCTTGAGGAAAAACTCATAAAAGGCGAAGAGCCTTTTGACCTGATTGATGTTGATGCGCCATCAAGCGAGAAGAAGGCAAGCATCATTCATGACAACGGTCCGGCAAGGCTTGGCATCGGCCCGATAGAACTCCAAAATCCGCCGTTAGGAATAGCAGAAGGGCTTTCATATCCTGACTTTGAATTTGCAGTGGGCAACAACATAGCTTTCAGCGGAAAAATAAAGCGAATAAACAACATTGTCATAAAATTGCCGCCAGGAGTGTCGCTTGGGCAGGAGAAGTGCGGCTACGCAAATCCAGAAAACGAATATGTTATTGATGTTAATCTGATAAGCAGCAACAGGATTCAGTATGAGAACATCAAAACCAGCAGACTATTCACATGCCCGATGCTAATAGATGCTGATGAAGCTCTGCAGGGCCAGCCCTTTGCGCAGGCAGATTTCAGCGTGGACGTTGACTTCACCTACGAAACCGAAAAATCAATAAGCACAAAATGAAAAATTACAACTTTATTTTAATGCTGAGTTTAATTTCAATAATTGCGGCATGCGGCCCAAGCGAGCCCGGAAAAATTCCTGACGTATCCGAAGCTTTTGAGGGGAAGCAGGGGCTTGAGCTGAGCTTCTTTGACAACGCACCGCCTGAAACAACAGTGCCCGGCGCTGCGATACCGATAGCGGTACTGCTGGAAAACAAAGGAGCAGCAGACATAACATGCGGCGACACCAGCCGGGCAGATTTCGGCTGCGGATACTTCAAGGTGATAGCAGCAGAGCCGCTAAAAGTCAGTCCAGACTTCGGGCTGCTTAAAGATGCGCTGAGCAGCACAGGCACTGCTGAAATAATCGGCAGGGAAAACTACCTTGCAGGCGGAAGGGCAGCGGTTGAAGTGAAAGCAGATGTTGGCGCTGCAAAAAGCACAACTTCCCGAACAATCACAGCCCTGGCATGCTACCCGTACAAAACATTCGTGTCAACGCCTGTATGCGTAAAGACAGCGCATTTCTCAATACCTGAAAGCAGCTTAGTGTGCGAGCCTTCGGATATCCGCCTCAAAAACCAGGGCGCGCCGGTAGCAGTAACCAAAATAGGGCAGGAATCCTTAACAATCGGAGAAACAGTGAGGCCAAGGTTCAAAGTGTATGTTGAAAAAGTGGGAAAAGGCACAGTGCTTGACAGCAGCGACGACGCATTGAGGAAAGCATGCACAGACGAAGCAGGCTCAGAAATAGGAATAGTTACTGTTGAAAAAGCCGAGCTTTCAGGACTTAAGCTTGACTGCGAAGGACAAACGCTCATAGCAACAGGCGCAGCCAAAAAGGAATTCATAGAATGCAGCACAGCAAAAATACCTGAAGCAGAAATGCCTCCGGACTTTGCAGCAGGGGCAAACAACAACATTGTATCAACCTTAACGCTTACATTAAGCTACGGCTTCCAGACAGCAGCATCAGCAGAAGTTGAAATAGAAGTACTGGACGAGCCGCCGCAGCTTACAGCATTCAGAATATCGCCCACAGAAGTCACGGCATCCCAGCAAGTAACAGCGTCAATCACTGCAAACGATGACTTCGGGCTGCTAAGCGTGCAGATGCTTGATGCTGACGGCAACCTTGCGGCAACAGAAGAGGAAAACCCTGCGATGTGCGAAGGCAAGCGAACATGCACCAAACAGTTCAAATTCGCAGCGCCTGAAGCAGAAGGCAGATACCTGTACAAAGCAATAGCATATGACACCCTCAACCGGCCATCCCAGACAAAAACAGCGCTTGTAGTAATAGACAAAGACCGCCCGGTGATTGACGTGTTTGAAATGCCTGCAGAAGCAACGCCGGGAGCAAGCATAGCAATAAAAGTGAAGGCAAGCGATGAGTCAATGGTGTCATCAATAGAGCTCATTGGCAAAGACGGAAAAACCATAGAAGTCTTTTCATGCGCTGACAAAATATGCGAAAGAACATTCAGCCAAAACGCACCGCAAAGCGGCGAATACTCTTACACAATAATTGTCAGAGACCAGGCAGGAAACACAGACTCTGACACAAAGAAAGGGAAAGTGGTAAGCCCTTAGCTGCTGCTGAAAATCCTAGCAAGAGAACACAGCGCACGTTTTCTACAAAGCTATTCAAATACAGGCACCAAGGCGTGGATGCTTTCCTTCCTTTCGCCGCCAACGCATACGCCCTTTATGCACAAATCAGATGCGCACTGCAAGCTGAAAGTGCAGGCCCTGTTGTCCTGTATTATGCCTTTTTCAATGCATTTGCTGTTGTAGCAAAAGTTTTCCTCACACTCAAAATTGTGGCTGCAGGCAGCGTCCCCGCCCTTGTAGCTCTTGTAGAAACCATCAAGGTCGCAGTAAGCATCTGTTCCCCTGCCCCCCAGCGGAGAGCATGCAACAACAGCATCGGCAGCTGACTGAGCAACGGTTTTCTTTCCATAAACATTGTTCCTGTCCAGCTCAACCACGAAACTGTACGAAGCAGACCTGCTGTCAATGACGCAGCTGCCGGCTGCGAGGGAAGTGCTGAAGCCCTTAGATTCACCAGGCTTCAGCGTAAACAAGCGCCTGTCTTCTGACACCTGGCAGATTGTGCTGCCGCCCTTGAGCAGCTTGATGCTTGCCTCAAAAAACTTATCTGAGAACACTGCATCAGCACTGCCCTCATTCTTAATCCGGTATGCAAAGTTGGTGACAGTTGAAGGAATGCTCGTCGGAGCAGGCAGAAGCTTGACCTCAACCAGCTGTATGTCGGGAACATTAGCGGCAAGGAAATCCCCATATTCTTCCTCGGAAAGCACTTCCAGGCCTTTTTCAGCCTTAAACGTGGCTACCGAAACGTCATTGTCATTATCCTGCTTTATTATAATAACTTCAGCTTTCAGAGTCTGCTTGTCCGCAACCCACACAGTGTCGAAAGCGTTTACATTGCTGCCTTTGGAAATAGTTGTAACCTGTGCGTTTTCATCAGCAAGATAACGCGGCAAACCTCCAAAGAAAAATGTTTTCTCCTCCAAAAGAGAATTGCCGCTGTAAAGCTTCACAATGTAACGATACCCTTCAGGGTATTCGTGCGTGCTTTTGGTGCCAGAGTTCTTAACGTAAACATTCAGCATAACACTGTCGCCAACAACATACCTGTCCCTTTTCGGAGTGGCGTCCAGCACCTGAATAACCGGTTCAAGGCGGATGCCTGCGAGCTGAGAGCCGGCAGCTGGAGAGCCGGGAATGACAGTTGTATCCTGCTGAGCATCGCTGCCAGCGGCAGAGCCAGCAGAAGATTGCTGCTGCGCTGAACCCTGAGCACCACAGCCGGCGACGCATGAATCATAAGTCTGGTAGCGGACACCACCACACCTCCACTTCCAGCCGTCATTACGCGCCTCAGGGCAAACATCGCCGGAAGCATAACCAGTTACCGAAGTTTGGCTCAGGGAATCAAAGCTGTACAGCACAGCAAGAATCACAAAAACCGTCAAAGCAAGAGAGGCATACCTAACCATACCTTCAAATTCAGCTTTTCACTATTTAAACTTTACCCATTTTTCCGTGGACGAAACAATGGAAGACACAAGTAATGCATAGGAAATGCTATGCCTTCCAAACTTTAGCTGAGGAAAATAAATATGCGAAACTATTGTCCTCAACTAAAAAACAGAAAAATTTATATAAAGATTTTACAAGTGTCGGGTTATGAGAAGCGTAATAGCAACTGTTATTCTGCTGGCTGTTGTAACTATAATCTCTGCATGCTCGCCCGGCGAAGGGCAGACACCCTCCACATTCGGTTTTGTTGGCGGAAACGACGGCGTAACACTGAAGTTTCTTGACAACAACCCGCCGGCAAAAGCCTTTGATGCAGGCCCAACCCAAGAAGACCAGTTTAAATTCAACGCAATTGTAAGCGTTGAAAACGTTGGAGAATACACCATTAATCCAGGAGGCCTGAAATTAAGCCTGAAAGGATTCTTCCCTGAAGATTTCGGCGTTGCTGCCACCGAAGAACTCACCCAGTCCAACACACAAACACTTACTGCTGTTTCAAAAAACAATCAGGGCGATGTAAGAAGAGGCACGCTTGAGCAGATAACCTTTCCGAAAACAGGCGAATTTGCCTATAGACAGGATTTGAGCGTAGACCAAACCTACACGTTTACAGCAGAAGCATGCTACAAGTACGAAACAAAAACCGTTTCGCAAATCTGCCTGAAGGAAGACCTCAGAAGCAGCGACACTGAAATCTGCAATCCGATAGGAAACAGGCAGGTCAGCAACTCCGGAGCGCCGGTTCACATAACAGCTGTAAGGCAGGACGTGGCAGGAACAAACTCAGTAGTGCTTGACTTTGAAGTCAAAAAAGCGGGAACAGCAGACATATTCTATACCAGAGACCCGACTCAAAGGCCAAAATGCCAAAAGAGCGACCAGCTCTCCGAAAACAGGGTTAAAGTGACTGTAACAACAAATCTCGGAAACCCTGATTCCATAAACTGCCTGGGGCTTACAAATGTAGGAGCCGATAAGGGCTCAGGCGAACTGATACTGAACAACGGCGCAGCAACCTTCTCATGCATACAAAACCTTGAAGGAGTGTCATTCGTTGACAGCATAAAAACCTTCACTGCAGCACTTGAATACGACGTCAGGGAAACAATAGAGACAAACGTTCTTGTTGAAGACATCCAGTAGAAACATTTATATACAAAATTTCTCGAATACAACGCATGAAAGCCATTTACGGAATTCTGTTTTTGGTTATTGCCGCTTCAGCATGCCTTCCCGGCGGAGAAAGCACAACCAGCGAATTCACAGGAGGCAAAGAAGGGCTAAGATTAGCTTACCTTCCAAACACTCCGCCGCTGGAAGTGACTGATTTCGGAGACGGCCGAGGATTTCCTTTTCTGGCGGTTGTAACAGTGTCAAACGTCGGCGAGCACACAATACCTGCAGGCGAGCTGGAAATGGAAATGACAGGATTCTTCCCCAACGATTTTTCAGTTGAAGACAGAAATAAGCAGCTCAAGCAAAGCAACAACCAGCAGCTTCTTGGAGTTCAGCGGGACCCAAGCGGCAATCTGATAAGAGGGGATTTGCAGCCATTCACATTTCCTGTTGCGGATCGATGGCCGGCAGATTCTGACAGGTTCCTGTACAGGGAAACGCTCAAAGGAAACCAGCAGTTCCCATTCAAAGCAGAGGCATGCTACAGATACAAAACAGCCGCAGCATCCCAGATGTGCCTGCAGGAAGACTTCACTGACGCTGTAAACGAAGTGTGCAATCCGTCAGGAGAAAGAGCAGTCAGCAACTCAGGCGCGCCGGTGCACATAACCAAAGTATCCCAAAGCGTAGGCGGGGCAGACAAAATAATATTCAACTTTGAAATAACCAAAGTAGGGCCTGATGAGGTTTTCAAGCCAACAGCAGACAGCAAAGGAGAAAAATGCAGCACAGACTTCAGGAATAAAGACAGAATTAATGTACTGGTTGATACAGGAATTAAGCTTGCTGGAATAGATGCCACTGCAGCTGAAAAGGAATTAGAGGATGCTAAATTTTTAGTCGGCCTTGAGGCATCATATGATACACTCCAATCAAGACGGGACAGACTCAGAAATGCAAGAATTGAATTATTAGCACAAACATCAGGACTAAACTGCGTAGGACTAACAGGAAACAGCCCCATAAGCGGCGAACTATTATTGATAGACGGCAAAGCGACCTTCACGTGCATCCAGACGCTTGACGAAAACAGCAAAATAGACAGCGTCAAAACATTCAATGTAGAGCTTGACTACTACGCGCAGCGCTCAATAACGCAGAACGTGCTGGTAAAGCATTTAATCTGAAATTCTTTTTGATTTCGCCGCGCTTGTTTTCCACCGCTTTCCACTTTTACCCTCCCTTAAAAGTTAAGGGAGGGTAAAAGTGGAAATGGCTGATGCAAAAGAGAAGCGGCGCGTGGCTGCACTTTAGCTTTTTTCCCCTGCCAGAGCAAACTGGCTGAGCAGCGCTTCAAGCTGGATGAATTCATCCGAGCCCTCGCTCATCCTGAATTCAATCTCGCCGCAGGCATTTATCAAAGCCATTTTTTTGCTGTTGTCAAGCTGCAAATCAAGGATTTCGCGCTGAATCTGGCGGATAATGTCAAGCCCGGCCAGGCCATGGCTGAGCATGGTGTCAAGAAGCTTGGACCTTGCCTCAACAAACTTATTGGCCAATGCAAGCGCGATGACTTCCTTGATTTCCTTAGGCCTGGCTGCGCTGGCGATTGAATAAACAGTCTCATCCGTAACATTATTGGTGAGCACAGCGCAGCTCTGCATAACGTTTTCAAGCTTCCTGCAGTCGCCCTCGCTGACTTCAATAATCGCATTTTTTCCTTTGCTGTCAATCGTAATGTTTTCGCTGCTGCTGATGCTGTCAATAATCTTAATCAGCTGCTCGCTTGACAGCGGCTTAAAGCGGAAAACAGCGCACCTGCTCTGAATCGGCTCAATAAGCTTTGAGCTGTAATTTGCCAAAAGAATAAATCTGCACGTGGCAGAATAGCTTTCCATAGTCCTGCGCATTGCCTGCTGAGCTTCCCTGGTAAGCGAATCCGCTTCATCCAGAATGCAAATCTTGAAAGGCGCATTTCCTATTGACTTGGTTCTTGCAAAATCCTTGACAGTGCTGCGGATAACGTCAATGCCGCGCTCAGAGGAAGCATTAAGCTCCAGAACATTGCTTCTCCAGCTATCGCCATACAGCTTTTTCGCAATAACCAGAGCCAGAGTTGTTTTGCCGACGCCGGGCGGGCCTGCAAGCAGCAGATGCGGCATGTTTCCCTTCTCAACAAACGCCATGGCGCGCTTGACAATCTCCTGCTGGCCGACAATGCCGGCAAAATCCTTTGGGCGGTACTTCTCAGCCCAAATCATGCTTTCCATAAAACACCGGAATTTCAGAAGCAATATAAAGGTTTTCAACCCTTTTCCACAAAATATAAATAGTAGCTTGCTTCCGGAAATGGCTGGAACAGGGGAATTATTAGCATTTTTAAATGGTAACGTGAGCAGAATGCCTGAAGACGAAAAAAAGTTTTCTAAGGAACTGATAGGGCGAACTGTAGTCAGCAAAAGCGGAAGAAGGTTCGGCGAAGTCGGAGACATAGTTTTTGAAACGCGCTCCGGCGAACTAATTCACCTGGTGCTTTCAAACCCCACGCAGTACATCCAGAAGCTGGAGCTTGAGAAAGACGATGCAGGAAGCATACTTATCCCGTTCAGCTCAGTGCTCGCAATCGGAGATTTTCTGGTCGTATCGGAAGAAGACATAGTTTAAGATGCTTTCTTTAGCCTTTTGCCAATGCAAAGCGTGTCAGGGCCGTTTAGAAAAACCGAAAATGCCGCAGCAGCCAATCCCAAGTCTCTCACTGCTATGTCATTGTAGCCAAGGCCTGCCGCTATTGCAACCAGATGGATGCTTAACAGCAGTGCGCTGAGCCGTGTGAAAAAGCCCAGAAGCAAAAGAAGCCCGAATGTTGTCTCAAAAATTCCATTGCCCATTATCAGCCAATGAGCCAGCCCTGAAATGTTGTGCAGGAGCTGCAACGGATGGGCGTGCTGCATTTCGGCAGCGTGAGGATGCAGCCAGTTTGGAACATAGCCAAGAAACGACTCCGGATTAACAAGCTGGTTTACCCCAAACCACAGGAAGACAAGGCTGACTGCTATTCTTACAAGCGCCGGAGCGTAACTTTTGTAGCGTTCAATAGGTGCCATCATTCAACTATGAGCTGCCCGTTCATGCTGCTGTGCCCGGCGCCGCACTGAACAGAGCAAAAGAAGGTAAAGGTTCCTGCTTTGTCAGCAACAAATTCAACCTCAACAGTCTGCCCTGGGCTAAGGCGCTCGTTAACACCAAAATCAGGCAGCGCAAAGCCGTGAGCAACGTCAATGCTTTTTACCAATAACCTTACAGTGTCGCCCTTGTTAACCCTTATCACTTCAGGGTCAAACTCCCACTGCCTTGCAGTCATTGTGAACTGTTTTGCCTGCGGCTGAGCATCAGGAGCAATGATTTCAGGAGCCTCTTCAGGCGTTTCTACAACTACAGTCTCCTCTACAGCATCATCACCAAGACCTGCAGGAACCTGCGCTGCTTCAGCGCCTTCACCGCCAACTTCCGGAGGTGCAGGACTGCAGCCAGCAAGCAGAACAGCCAACAACCCTAAAATGTAAAAGTGTATCCGCATTTTAACCTCTTTCACTGGCAAAGGTTCCAACTCTTATTTATTTCTTTCTGTTGGAGGGTGCTATTGAAAAGTTCACTTTACCGCTGCGTTTATCCCGCCGTTCTTCCTGCTTTTTCCCTCCCCTGAATATTTAAGGGAGGGAAAAAGCAGGAAGGGAAGCCAGCAACAGAGTGAGGCTGCGTGAACGTTTCAATAAGGCCTATTGTAGCTTATTGTTCAATCTGCGGGCGGCAGTGTTTTGGCTTTGAGCAGTAGCAGCGCAACGTACACATGAGCTTTTCTTATCTCAATTCTTTCTGTGCTGTTCATTTTTCTCTGAGGTTTCCGGCTGACAGGTAAGCGGCTTTGCAACAAGGTAAAGCGCAACCAGAGCTATCAGCAGCGCTGGAATCAGAATCTCAAAACCAAGAAAAGGAAGAGAGCTCAGCGTTGCAGTAACGCCAAACAGCCCTGCCACAGCAGGAAAAACGCCGACAAAGCAGCCAGGGCAGGCTCCTCCAAGCACTCCCCCAAAAGCTCCGGCTGCGGTTACGCCAACCTCTTTCCCCAGCATCATGACCTGCCTCAGCTTGTAAATTATCAAGGTAAGGTTAAGGGCAACAAGCAGCCCTACGAGAAATGTCCCTGCCAAATAAGGCACAACCACTGAAAGCCGGAAGCTGAGAAGATTTGGCAAAGTTTCATAAAACCTGTTAAGCCAGAAGTTGACGCCAAGGTAAGCAGCCAGCAAAACAGCAAAAAGCAGCGCATAAGCCCGGCTGGCAAACACTCCTTTAATGAAGTTCCAACGAAGCCTGAAATCAGCGCTGCCCACCATTTTGAACGACTCTGAATCTGATAAACGGTAACGTAAGCCAGTTACTGCGCTGCCCACTTTCTGTTCTCTCCACGGAGAAAGAATAAAAAATGAGCCGGGCAACAGGAAAAACTGTTGCCATACACCCAATCAGCCCGAAAGCGCTGCCTCAATTGCCTGCTGGAACACATCAAACGGCTGAGCGCCGCTTATGGCTACGCCATTCAGCAGGAAGCCCGGAGTGCCGCGAACGCCTGCATCAGTGCCCTGCTGAAGGTCGCTCCTTACACGCTCAATGTATTTCTGGCTGTCATAGCAGCCGTTAAACTTGTTTGTGTCAAGGCTGAGCTGGGATGCCCACTGCTTGTAGCTTGCATCTCCAAGAGACTGCTGGTTCTGGAAAATCAGGTCATGGTATTCCCAGAACTTGCCCTGCTCGCGGGCGCATTCAGAGGCAAGAGCTGCAGGCGTTGCCTGCGGGTGAATGCTATCAAGCGGGAAATGCTTGTAAACAAACCTTACTTTTCCAGTGTCAATGTACTGCTGTTTTATCTGCGAATGAGTCTGCGAAAAGTGCCTGCCGCAAAACGGGCACTGGAAGTCTGAAAATTCAATCAATGTCACAGGAGCGTTCTCGTCACCAAGAGCAGGGGCATCGCCAATCTGGACATCAACAGTCGGAGTGGGAGATGGAGCGCTTGGCTGAGCTGCAACAGGCTCCCTGACAGCGACGCTGCCTTCAGAGCCATTGCCATAACCAAAACCGCCTGTAAAAATGGATACCGCAAGAAGCACCCCCAAAACTGCTGAGAGTCCCTGCCACAACGTTGTTTTCTTAATTTTGAAAGTCTCTTCCTCCTCGCTCTTAATCTTTACAATACTTTCAGTTTCACCCTTAGCCTTGTGGTGCATCTTGTCGTGCTCTATCATCAGTTATCACCCTTTGTGCGCGATGCGCTTTTTCTTTAAAAAGTTTTCCGTAAATGCGTTCTGTTAAATCTGCGGGCGGCAGTGTTTTGGCTTTGAGCTGCATCTGCTACTACTGCGCATTATCGTTTGCTTAAAGTATTTGGTAACAGCCGAAAACTTAACAACACGTTGGGGAAGCTTATCAGCACAGCCTATCCAAACATAATCACTATCTTATCGCCGTCTTTCGGGATGTAATTATCAAACTGAAAATTGGGCTTGCCATTAACCGTCATTGACAGATTGCCTTCTGCTCCGCTGCAGTAACTGAAAATGCATTGGCTGTTAAAAGTTTTTCTCCACACATCGCTGAAAAAGTAGCCAAGCGTGACAGTTTCAGCAGTCGGCCTGCTGTTCTCATAGTGAAGCACTGGAACGTCATCATGCGTGTGAACCGGCTTGTGCACACTTCCAAGACCCAGATTTCTTGGAATGTTCTGAACCTCTCCCTTAATAATGACAGTAAGCTCAGGATGCCAGTGAATAGGGCCTTTTGGAACTTCATCAAGATTAACATCTGCAACATCAGCTTGCTCAATAACAGGCTTTTCCCCTGAACTGTTAAAAAACATGAAATATCCTGAACCCAAAACAATTATCAGCAAAAGCGCTGCAATAATCGGCTTCTTTTTTGACTTCTTAGATTATGGGGAAACAGGCTTCTGCTTTGCATGCTTCGCAGCATAGTGCTGCTCCATGCTCATTCTGGAATCAAATTCCTTACCGCAGTCCGTGCAGGCGACCATTGCTGCCTGTTACGGCAAAAGGTGATGGTTAAATACTTTATGTTTTTAATGGCACTCTGCTTTTTGGAGTGCATAAAGCTGAAGCCGCCTGTTAAGCGCTGCAAGGCGGAAATTGGCTGGTGCGGCGCACTTTATTTAATGAGTTGCCTTCAAGCTCAAGTGCCAATGCTGCTGCTGAATGTTTTCCCCTTCCGCTTACCTGCGCGGCTTTTGTTAACCTTTGCCCGGATGTAAAAAAGAATGCTTAAAGCTGCCATGCTTCCGCCTGTTATCCATAAGAGCGGGGCGTAGGGCTGTACAGGGGCAAACGGGACTCCTGCAATCAGGATTCCGGCGTTCAATACAATAATCTTTTTAGGAATGCACTTCTTTATGAAGCTAATGGCCAGGGTTATGAGGAACAGCGCAAAAGCGGCTGTCCAAAGCGGTACTGCTACCCTGGTAAGGAACAGGAGGGGCATGCCAACCAGCGTTATGCCTGCTATTGACAGAAGGGCTATTATTCCAAGGCAGATGTTGTGGCACACCTGGTAGCCGCCCATGAAGCTCAGCGCTCCTGACAGGGAGGTTGAGAGCGCGGCTGCCTTTTCTGTTACAAGCTTTTTCGCATTAATCATTTTACTAATGGTTTTTTGCAAAATCTGTTATTGAACTAAGCTGCTTTTTTATTTCTTCCCCATTTTCGCTTCCATAGCTTATCAGAATCCTGTCGCCATCCTGAAAAACGTAGCTTTCGTATTCGGGATTTTGTTTTCCGTTTGTGTAAAAGCTTAATGTTCTGCCATTGTTGTTGCAGTGCGCTTCCCTGCCGTCCGTGACAAAGCAGCTTTCGTTGAATTTCATCCCAACGCTTTCAAAGAACACCCACAAGGGGACTCCGGAGGCGTGCATGTGCAGAACCTTTCCTGAATCGCCCTGAACGTCGTTCTCAACATGGATGAACCTGCTTTTGACAAAATACTTCTGCTGGCTGAAGTCAATTTCTTCGCCGCTAATGTACACTTTGAAATCTGCGTGGTAGTGGTGCTTTTCCTTTGTGGTGTCCAAAACGCCAATGGTTGATTTCGGGTCCATGCTGCACTGCAGCTGCCCGCTTTGTATGCAGAATTCCAAGTCCATCCCGCAGCTGTCGCATTTGCCGTCGCTGTCTTTGTCCATGAGCTTTTTGGCGAGTTCAACGTCAAAAGCGGTAAAGCCCGCGGATGAGAAATGGCTTGTCTGCTGCTGACCTCCGCCCCCTTCGCCTGGAAAAAACAGCGATTTTGAAACGTAAAAAAATGAGAGTGCAGCTGCGAGCACAGCCAATACGATAAATGATGTCACGATTTTTTCAGCGTTACCAGTTTTCGGTTTATTCTTCTGCCGTGCATTGCGAATGTTTGGAGTCATCATGAAGCGTCTATGTTTTCGCCGTAAGGGTGTATCAGCTTCCATCCCGGAATTACATCCCCTTCCCTGTATTTCAATGTAAAAGTCCCGTCAAATCTGCTTTTTGTTCCGCCTGCAAGCAGAAATTCAACAGAGTAGCTGACGGCAGCTGTTTTGCCGTCGTTTGAAACTTCATTCACTGACAGCACTCTGGCATTGCTTATTTTCTGGGATTCGGCATAGCTTTTAAACGCCCTTAAATCATTCGCGGTAGGCTCTATCTTCTTGAAGCCGTCTGATATGGCTGCATACATGTCAGGATAGTTTTTGTCGTTCCATGCAGTGAAATACTGCTCAACCACTTTTTCAGGCGGAGGAGTTTCGTAATCCGGCTGCGTTTCCTCGTTTGTGAACGCAATGTAGGCAATGCCGGCTGCAAGGAACAGCGCAAACGCTGCTACAACTGCGGATTTCTTTTTGTCGCTTTCATTCATTTTTCCATCAATATGAAACAATTAAATCAAAGGGTGGCGGGCATTCCTGCCTAAGCTATGGTCTGGCTCAATTTTTCTAACCTGCCTGCACTGCTTTTCCGCTTTCCAGCTCCTTGTAAGTTCCCAGAGTTTCCGGCTTTCTCATAACATGCCACCCGTCACTTTCCACTGTGCCGACGCTTTTCCATGCCTGCGCAAGCGCCGGATAATGCGCAGCGTCCGGCGACATGAGTATTACAGGCGCTTTTTCTATGCCGTATTTTGCGATTAAAGCCTGCCCTTCTTCTGACGAAACGTCATAGGTCTCCTCTTCTGTTATCGCAACTCCAAACCCTTGTAATATCTGCTTGTTGATTTTCACATCGTAGCATTCTGCGCAGGAACCGTCTTTCAGCAGGATTAGCGTTACCTCTCCAACGATTCTGTCCTGCTGCAGATCTCTGTAAGGCGGAGAGGTGGAGTGAAGGGCGTAAAAGCCGCTTTTCTCTTCTGCCAGCTGCTGCAACTGGCTTCCCACTCCGGCGTAATGGTTGACTTCTGCTGATATCAGAAGCGCAGGCGCTCTGCTCACGTTGAACCTGTCAATAAGCTCCTGCCCTTCCGGCGAGGAATACTCATAAGTCTTTTCTTCTGTTATGACAACCCCTGCCTGTTTCAGCGATTCTTTTACCTGGCTTAATGACGCGCATGTTTCGCATTGGGAGTCAACGATGTTCAGAACGCTTACTTTTCCAACCACTTTTTTGGCAGTTGTGTTGTAGTATGGCGGTTTTATGTTCGTGTACACTGCTGTTCCGTCGCCTGAGATAACGCCTGTTTTTTCAAAATAGGCGGCTAGCTGGCTTGTCTTGTTTACCTCGCCTGAGATTACCAACGCAGGGATTTTTTCAATCCCGTAGCGGCGTATGAGCTCTTTAGCTTCTTCATCTTCAATGAAAAGGCTTTTTTCAGTCAGCAGGTTGACGTTTTGCTTCTTAAGCTCTTCCAAGGCATTTTGAATGTCAAAGCATTCCTCGCAGCCGGAAAGCAGTATTTTAGTCGCTTCTATGTCTGCCGGCCTTGCCAGCTCTTCCGCAGCTTCCTTTGCTTCGCTGACCTGCTCTGCACGGATTTGCAGGATAAAAACATTCAGGAGCGATATTGCCGCGGCCAGTGCAAGCGCTGCGTACAGTGCTGATTCTGTTTTGTTGGATTGTTTCAAGCAAAACCACCAGCGTCAGCAGCCGCCTACCATTGATGGCAGGTTGTCAAGGCTTGAAGGCGCTGCAACTGCTCCAGAAACTGCCTGGGGAGCAGCGCTGCTTCCGGCTGCAGACGTAACTGAGCTGCTGCCCAGCGTTACCAGCTGCACTGCCTGGACTGATGTTGTCAGCACTAAAAAGCCGATGAGCACCATCAGCAAAATCTCTTTTCGTTCCATTTTTTTCACCTCATGTTGCCTGCGCTTCCTGCAGTATCCTCTTGATTGTGGGGCCTGGATACCAGAGGGCATACCATCTTGCCATTTCCCCGTATATTTCCTCGTCGGAATAGCTGCCGCCGTAGTTTTTGATAAACCATCTTGCCATGCCCTGAGCGGCTGACGAGTGTGCGCAGCCGCATCTGGTTATGATGGTCGGGTTTTGTGGGCTGCCGCAGCAGTAATCGCATGTAAATGAGTTCGCAATCCTGTTCCAGCGCTGCTCCTCTTCAGGGCTTAGCTGTATTGCTCTGCCTTTTGCCCACAGGTTTTGGGCTGCGATGGGGTCGTCAAAGCTCACTCCTGCCTGCAGCCCGTACCACGGCGTTCCTACGGGGACTATGTTGTTGAGCACGTCCTGCGCAGCATCGCCTGTTAAAGGCTTCATTTGCAGCTCGCTTATAGTTGGCAGCGGCTTGACCTTTGACCTGTAGCCGGGTATTGCGGGCTGCTCTTCATGTGCGAGGGGCATGGGCTTCAGCGTTGTTTTCGGTCCGTATTCAAACGCTCCGAGGCTTGCCGTCTGCCAGCTGCCGGATGGCGATGCTGCGAATGCCTTTGGTATGAGCATGTTGTTCAGTCCTGCAAGCAGCACCAGCGCCACTATTGCTCCGAAAGCAAACCTGTTTCTCAGCAGGAATGGCTCTTTTTTGTGTGAACTGCCGGTGATTTTCACTTTGCACGCGCGGCACTTTTTAGTGTGGATGCTGTCCGCCTTCAGGTAAACAGACAGTCCAAGCAGTCCGATGGCGGCAAATTTCAGGAAGCCAAGGTAAGGAGTTAAAAAAGCTGTGGGAATGTTAAGCAGGGTGCTTCCAAAAGCAACCACTCCTATGCTTTGGCATACAGGGCACACTGCGCCAACAAATCCGGCAAAGCCCCCGCCCATTCCGCCGATGGACGATGCTGAAGCAAGCCTGCTTCTTCTCTCGTACAGGAACAGCGACACAAAAACTGAGGAAAGTGCGGCAACAGCAATGGCAAACAGGTAATCGGGAAATCCTATTTGGGAAAGCCTGTTGATTCCGAAATCTATCACCGGTATTTTCCAAAAGCCATACACAAAGCTGTAAAGTATCAGAAAAACAGCTGCACTAACCAGAAGGGCCTTTCTGCTTTCCTTCTGCTTCAGGATTTTTACAGAAGTTGAGAGCATGTTTTCCTTCTTTTCTTCGCCAAGTCCAATCATTAAAAACTGTGTTTTCGTTCCTGTATTTAAACTTTTCCAATAGCTACAAGAATTTGTAGCGAAAAGTATTTATACCCGAATGGCACATGCGGCTTATGAAAGGCGTGGCTGAAGTGGCTGATTCTTTAAGCCCGCTGGAAAGCCGAATAATAATGGCTCTGAAGCCCGGCAAAAAGTATCGGGCAAAGGACATATACATGATAGTCAGGGGGCGAGCTTCCAAGAGCAGCGTTTCGGTGATTATGGACAGGCTGTTCAGGAAAGGGCTTGTCAAAAGGGAAGTTGAAACTGCCAGAGGAGGAATCCGGTTTGTGTACGCGCTGGAGAAGGACAGGGAAATGTTTGAAAGAAACGCTGTGGAGAAAGTGGTTGATTCCTTGGTTGACAAGTTCGGCTCCAAAGCAATAGTGTACTTTAACGAAGCGCTGGAAGGCAGGGCAAAAAAATGATTGAGCAGCTGCTTATGTGGAACGTGTACTTCAACAACCTCATTCACAACCCAATCAGCTTTTACGCGCTCGCTTTTTCCCTGCTCGCTTCCGGGCTGTTTTATGCTCTTTTCAAAAATTCGGAAAGCATACGGCTTAAGATAAACTTTCTTGCAGCGCATGTAATTTTTCTGATTTTTCCGTTTGTGTTTTCAGCATTCACATGGAAGTGCCTGATGCCTGTCATGAGCTGCAGCCCAAAGATGTTCATGCTTTTCACGCCCCTTGCAGGCCTGGCAGCAGCAGCTCTGGGCTTTGCTGCTCTGCCGTTCCTGTACAACTGGTCAAGCAGGAGCAAAGTTGTGGATGCTGGCTTTATGAAGCAGCTGGTTGCGGAGAAGTCTAAAGAGCTTAAGATAAAGGAGCCCAAAGTTTATTCGCTGAATGAGGCAATGCCTGTGGCGTATTCCATAACAAACCTGAAGCCCGCCATATTCGTGTCCGCAGGGCTTTCGGAAGCTCTTTCTAAAAAGGAGGTTGAGGCAGTGCTGCTGCACGAGCTGAGCCATCACAGAAGCAGGGCTTACTTCTGGAAATTTTCGGCAAACCTGCTCAGGATGTTCACGCCTTTGTCAATGTTCATAAGCGCTTCTGAATCTCTGGAAAAAGAGGAGAGGGAAGCTGACAAGTACGCAGTTGCAGCCCAAAAGACCGGCAGGCACCTTAAGTCAGCGAAAAGAAAAATAGAAAAATTCGGAAAGCATGACCGATGATTATAGCAAATCACTTTAATAATCGGAATTTTGTTCCTAACGAATAAGTGATTTGCTTATTAGGAAATAACCTTACAATCATTTCAAAACATACGAAAATCAAGGTTATTTCCTATAACTCAGCATCCAGCTTTAAAGGATTGGTCAGGCAGCAAACGCCAGGCACTCCAAGATACAGCATAGAATGCTGCAAACACCACTGCAAATGCCGGCACTACTTCTATAAACCACTACTGCTGCATAAAATCGGATAATGTCAAGTTGTGTGTCCTGCAATCCTGAGCTTGCCGATGCCTGCTTGGCTGATTTTTTTCTCCCCCCTTATTTTTTAAGGGGGGAGAAAAAAATCAGAGCAGTGTGCGATGGTTTTGCCACTTAACTTGAAATTACCTAAAATCGGTACTTTTATAAAGTCCCCTTACCTTTAGTTATTCACGGTTATTCAGCTACAGGGTGCAAAAGTGGTGTATGGAAATTCTGCTGCGGCAATGAACCATTTCAGCTTCATAAAAATACTGCTTTTTCCGCTTATTTTCCTGATGGTATTAATCGCAGCATCAGCGCACAGCGATGAAGCGGTTTCCGAACATCAGGAGGGAGATGAACACTCAGATGAAGAGCATGCTGAGGAGTCTGTATCTGCAGGACTGGAGGAATCTGTCAAGCTAAGCACGCTAAAGGTCGTGGCATATGCCTTGTCAGTTATTGCGATTCTGATATTAATGGCCACTTTCGGCACTAAGACTATGAAGAACAGCAACTCCATAAAGATGGTTCTGTTCTCTTTGATAGTGCTTGTTACTGTATCAGCAGCAGCTTACACAGCAGGCTCCACCATCTATCTTAACCTGGCTTCACAGACCAAAGGGCCGGTCCATTGGCATGCGGATTTTGAAATATACAATTGCGGAGAAAAGCTTGATTTGACCGACCCTCACGGATTTGAGAACAGAGTAGGATCTTCCACTTTCCATGAGCACGGCGATAACCGCATTCACGTGGAAGGCGTTGTTGTTGATGATGGAGATGTTGCCCTGCACAATTTTTTCCATGTTATCGGAGCTGAACTTAATGCTGATTCCATGTCAATTCCTACAAATGAAGGGCTGGTTGAGATGGCAAATGGCGACTTGTGCGACGGAAAGCAGGGGAAACTACAGGTATTCCTGTACAAGGTCAAGAATCCTGACCAGCGGAAAAAATGGGTTTACGAGCAGATAAAACCGGATGATTTTGAAAATTATGTTTTATCCCCGGAGCCAAACGTTCCTCCAGGAGACTGCATAATTGTGGAATTTGGTGAGGAAAAGGATTCTACAGAAAACATATGCGAAACATACCGGCTGGCTGCTGCAAGGGGTGAACTGAGTGGCAGTTGAAGCATATCTTCCCGCGTTAGGAACTGTAGTGATTACAGCAGTCATTGACTCAATTAATCCTTGCGCAATAGGAGTTTTAATCTTAATGATTTCTGTTCTGCTTGCCGGAAAAAGCTCCATGAAGCGCATGCTTGCACTGGGCAGCTTATACATATTGGCTGTGTTTGCAGTTTATCTGATAGCAGGCCTCGGGCTTGTATATCTTTTTTCAAGCATACCCCTGTACTTGACAGAATACCTGTCAATAGCCGTTGGGCTGATAATAATAATTGCCGGGCTGATTGAGATTAAAGACTATTTTTGGTATGGAAAATGGTTTTCTTTGCAAATTCCTTCGGTCTTTGCAAAAAGGATGCATCAGCACGCTTCAAAAACAACCGTGCCCGGAATAATTCTCCTTGGCGCATTTGTGTCTGTGGTTGAGCTTCCATGCACAGGCGCGCCGTACCTTGCGATCATAACCCTCTTATCGCAGTATTTTGACTTTACTGCTTTCATGCTGCTTATACTGTACAACATAATATTTGTAGCGCCCCTGATAGTCATACTAATGCTTGTAGCCACAGGAACCAAACTTTACAAGGTTAAAAAATGGAAACAGGACTACCGCGGATTCATGCGGCTTATTGTAGGCCTGCTGCTGATTTCCATGGGCTTCCTGCTCATGCTGATAGCAAACGGAACAATCAACTTCGGCTAAAATGGCAAAGAAAAAAACAGCAAAAAAGGAAATTCATGTAGTGAAGCGCCACGGCCACAGAGAAAAATTTGACGAAAGAAAGGCATATGCGTCAGTATATGCTGCCTGCCTGGCTGCACACCAAACAGAGCTGACCGCAGAAAAAGCGGCAGCAGAAGTCTGCAAAGATTTGCGCAAATGGATTGATGACAGGAAAGCTGTAACTTCGCATCAACTCCACAGGCAAATAACCGGATATCTGAAAAAGCATGACCGAAACGCTTCATTCATGTACGAAACGCACAGGGATGTGTCCTGACTGTTGATGGACTTTATAATAGCAAATCCCGATAATTTTTGAACTTTTGCGGGATTTGCTAAATAGCAAATTGCAGGAAAAATGACAAAATACAAATGTTCTGAATGCGGAATGGAATACAAAGCTCCAGGAAAGTGCAGCATGTGCGGTGTTAAGCTGAAACTCAGCAAATAACTGCATATTTATATAAATTGCCGTAAATACAGCCAGAAGACTGAACAAATGAGCGCGAAAGACCCTGTGTGCGGAATGGAAGTTGACGATAAAAAAGCCAGGTTTTCTGCCGCAAAGAACGGGAAGAAATACTTTTTTTGCAGCAAACAGTGCTACGACAGCTTTCTTGGAAAAAGGGCGGCAACCAAAAAAATACTGCCCCTGAAGGGAATGCACTGCGCTTCCTGCGCTGTGAAAATTGAGAAAGAGATTAAAAAAATTCCCGGAGTCATCAGCGCCAGCGTAAATTATGCCTCTGAAAAAGCTTCTGTTGAATACGACGGCTCAAAAGTCAGCGATGCGGCGCTGGAGGATGCGGTGAAGAAAAGCGGCTACGAAGTCATAAAAGCGCCTGCCGGAAAAGCCGCTGAAGTTGCCCTGAAAGTGAGAGGCATGTCCTCGCAGCACTGCGCAGGAATCGTTGAATCAGCCCTGAAAAAGCAGCCTGGAGTGCTGAAAGTGGACGCCAGTTTTGCCATTGAACGGGCTGTAGTGAATTATGAGCCAAAACAAGTCACGCTTGAAAAAATAATGAAAACGATAAGAAATGCGGGCTATGAGCCGGAAAAATTCAGCGAGGATTTGGATGCTGAAAAAGCAGCCAGAGAAAAAGAGACAAGGATACTGAAAATCAAGCTTCTGATTTCTGCTGTTTTGGGGCTGCCGCTGCTTTACTTTGCCATGGGCTCAGCATTCGGCATGCCAATACCTGCATTTGCTGAGGAAAACATTGCCTTAATCCAGTTCCTCCTCACAACCCCGATAATGCTTGCAGGCTACGAATTCTTCACCAAGGGGATTTCCGCAGTTATACGCACCAGAACTGCAAACATGGACACGCTCATAGCAGCCGGAACAGGAGCAGCATACCTTTACAGCCTTGCCGTGTCAGCCATCATATGGAGCGGCAATGCAGACTACGGCCACAGCAGCCTCTATTACGAAATTGCAGGGCTGCTGATAATGTTCATTTTGCTTGGCAGATACCTGGAAGCAGTTGCAAGGGGCAGAACTTCAGAAGCGATAAAGAAGCTTCTCGGACTGCAGGCAAAAAAGGCAATTGTTCTGAGGAAAGGAAAAGAGGTTGAAGTAAATGTTGATGAAGTAGCTGTGGGGGATGCAGTTATAGTCAAGCCAGGCCAGAAAATCCCTGTTGACGGAGTTATTGTTGAAGGCCACTCCTCTGTTGACGAGTCAATGGTTACAGGGGAGAGCATCCCTGTAGAGAAAGCAAAAGGCAGCAGCGTTGTCGGAGCATCAATAAACAAGACAGGCAGCTTTACATTCAGGGCAACGAAAGTAGGAAAAGACACTGTCCTTGCCCAGATAATAAAGCTTGTCGAGGAGGCGCAGGGAAGCAAAGCGCCCATCCAGAAACTTGCAGACGCAATCTCCTCATACTTTGTCCCGGCAGTGGTCGTTATCGGCATAATTTCGTTCTTATTATGGTATGCGCTCGGCTTTGGCTTTGTTTTTGCCCTTACGATATTTATTGCAGTTCTTATAATTGCCTGCCCATGCGCCCTTGGCCTGGCAACGCCAACAGCAATAATGGTCGGCTCAGGGATAGGAGCGCAAAACGGGATACTTTTCAAGACTGCAGAGGCGCTGCAGAAAACAGGAAAAGTTGACACAATAATCTTTGACAAGACAGGGACGCTTACAAAAGGGACGCCTGAAGTAACTGAAGTGGCAGCATTCAACGGCAGCAGGAATGAAATACTGAAACTGGCAGCAGCTGTTGAAAAAAAATCAGAGCACCCGTTAAGCACGGCTATTGTAAAAGCCGCTGAAAAGAAAGAGCTAAAGCTGCTGCGAATCACAAACTTCAACTCTGTTACCGGAAAAGGCGTGACAGCAGTCTCAAACGGGAAAAAAATTCTCGTAGGCAACAGAAAGCTGATGGAACAGTTCAGCATTGACACAAAAAACGCTGAGAGCTCCATACAAAAGCTTGAGAAAGCAGGCAAAACAGTAATGCTCGTAGCCACAGGGAAGAAAATATCCGGAGTGATAGCTGTAGCTGATACGATAAAAGACTATTCAAAAGAAGCAGTTGAGCAGCTGCACAAAATGGGAAAAAAAGTAATGATGATAACAGGCGATAACAGGAAAACAGCAGCAGCCATTGCAAGACAGCTCGGAATAGACGAAGTGCTTGCGGAAGTGCTTCCGGAAGAGAAGGAAAACGAGATAAAGAAGCTGCAGGAAAAAGGGCTGAAAGTGGCAATGGTTGGAGACGGCATAAATGATGCGCCTGCGCTTGCGCAGGCAGATATTGGAATAGCTATCGGCTCCGGCACAGACGTGGCGATAGAGACAGGCGATGTTGTTTTGGTGAAAAACGACTTAAGAGACGTAGTTACAGCCATTGATTTGAGCAATTACGCCCTGAAAAAAATCAAGCAGAACCTCTTCTGGGCATTCTTTTACAACACCGCAGGAATCCCGATAGCAGCAGGCATCCTGTTCCCGTTCACAGGCTTTTTGCTGAATCCGATAATAGCAGGGATTGCCATGGCATTCAGCTCAGTGAGCGTGCTGAGCAACTCGCTGCTCATGAAAAGTTACAGGGCAAAAGGCTACTTTGACGCATCAAAGTAGCCTTTCCCTGAACCTGCACTCCATCCTGCCTGTCTCCATGAATTTACAGATGTCAATGCAGATTCTGCCCTTCTCTCCCTCAATGCAAACCTCACAGGCCAAGCGCACCACCTCTTTCATCATGACACCCACTGGCAACAAGTATTTCTTTTCTTCATCCGCTGATTTTCAACAGCTGTTTCAACTTTAGCTTGTCAAATCCGACAATTATCTGACCGTCAATGTCAGTCACCGGAACGCCCATCTGTCCGGACTTCCTGAACATCTCCTGCGCCGCTTTAGAGTCCGCAGCAACATTAATGTCCTCAAAACCGATGCTGTTCTCATTCAGCAGCTCTTTTGTCTTCTTGCACCAAGGGCATGTTGGTGTGCTGTAAACCTTTACTTTTGCCATTCTTATCGCCTCCATGTCATTAATCAAAAGGAACTTCGTAATACTCCTCAATGTACCTTTGCCAAAACCACAATCAATACGTTTTTCATTCCTTTCCACCTTTTCCTGTCCTGCTTTTATTGAATCTGTAAGCATAAGGCAGATTGGGCTGGAAGCGCTTAAGCGCCTCCGCCATCGCCACAAGTTCCGCACATGCAAATCACCTCCATAGTTTGCAACTCAAACTTAGCCGCTTCCGCAGCAGTCCTTTTCCTTCTTTCCCGAACCGCAGCCGCACGTTTTGTCTTTCGCCATTTTTCATCCACCTCCTGCAATTTTTTTTATCGCTTGGCTTTCATGTGATTCTCCAAAGCGCCGCATGATTTCAAATGCTCATGATACTTAACCAAATGCCTGTCAATGGCATTCAACACCTGCATTACCTCCGGAGTCAGAGAGTATACCCTGCTTTTTCCCTCGTACTTGCCGCTTACAAACCCGCACATCTCAAGGCATTTAAGGTTGTGCGAAACCCTGCTCTGCTCAAAGCCAAGCTTTCTGCAGAGCTGCGTAACGCTCTTCGGGCCTTTCATTAAAAGGCTCACTATGTCGCACCTCGTTTTGTTTGAGACAGCCCTGAAAAACAACTTGTAGGGTGTTTCCTTCATTGTGTAAGCACCTCCTTAACCTTGCCCAAGCTTTTCGCTCTATCAGCTGCGATGAGCCATCGCCTCAACAACTTTTTTGGCAGCGTGGACGTATGCAGCCATTCTCATACTGGTCTTTAATTGCTGCGCCATCTCGTAAATGTCGCGGAACGCCTTAAGCATCCCACTTTCCAGTCTGCCGCGAATCTCGTCTGAACTCCAGTAAAGGCCAGCCCTGTTCTGCACCCATTCAAAATAGCTAACCATCACCCCTCCAGCATTTGCCAAAATATCAGGAACAACGGCAACACCCCTTTCATGCAGCACTTTATCTGCGCCAGCAGTCGTTGGGCCGTTTGCCACCTCGCACACGATTTTAGCTTTCACTTTGCCAGCATTCTTTTCCGTTATCTGGCCTTCAATGGCAGCCGGAATCAGTATATCGGCATCTACCTCCAGAAGCTGCTCGTTAGTAATGTGCGCATGCTCTATATCATCGCAAACGCTCCCCCTGCAGTAAACGCCATCTATCATCCCCTTACTCTCTTTAACCTTCATAACAGAATCCGGATGCAAGCCACCCTGAGCATAAACGCCTCCTTTGGAATCGCTTACAGCCACTATTTTTAAGCCGTCATTATGGAGCAGCTTTGCAATGTTATAGCCCGCATTGCCGAAACCCTGCACTGCAACCGTAAGCTCTTTTCCATTCAACTTCAGTTGCCTGATGAGCTCTTTCAGCACAAAATAAGCACCCATAGCCGTTGCAGTGTTTCTTCCCAGACTTCCGCCTATACTTACCGGCTTGCCCGTAAATGCGGCAGGCACAAGCTTTCTGGAGATTCTGTTATATTCATCCGACATCCAGCCCATAATCGTCTCATTCGTATACACGTCAGGCGCCGGAATGTCTGAGTCCGGCCCGATAAAATCATAAACCGCCCTCACGTACCCTCTGCTTAAAGATTCCAGCTCGCGTTGCGAAAGATTTTTCGGATCGACCGCAACGCCGCCCTTGGCCCCTCCAAAGGGGATTCCGACAGCAGCGCACTTAAGCGTCATCAAAAAAGCCAAGGCAGTCACTTCATTCAGGCTGACCAAGGGGTGGTACCTGATTCCGCCCTTTGCAGGACCTAACGCGTCATTATACCTCACCCTGAACCCGGTAAAAATCTTCACGCGCCCATCATCCATTCCCACAGGAATCTTTACTTCAAGCACAGCCTTCGGCTGCATTAAAATTTTCTTGGCTTCCAAGCTAATGCTTGCATGCTCCAAGGCCTGCTCTAACTGCTTCAAGGCACTGCCAAAAAAGTCGTCGCTCACCATTTTTCCCTCATCAACCGTAAAAAATTTAGCGCTGCTTGTTAAGCAGCCTGCCAAGCCTGACTGGCATCATTATCAGAGCCACCAAGATTCCAAACAGCAGCACGTATATGCCTGTTAGTATCTTTCCAACTCCTACAAGCTTAAGCCTGAGCAGCTCAGATGGCAGCTGCGATATTTCAACCAGCCGTGCGTTCAAGTCAGAGCCGGCAGGCGCAGCATCCCTGTCAGCTTTTGCAATGCTGAAGTAGTCAGCCTGCAAGCTGTGCAGCCGCGCCTCTTCGCTGTCAACTTCTGCGTGCATTCTCACACCCTGATACGCAAACACCAGCGATGCAATCGTCAGCACAGCCATCATTCCCATCATAACCATCGGGTTCATTTTCATTTTTATTGCCTCCAATTGTTGCCAACCGTCCAAATCGTCTTCTACATGTCCTTCCCAATCAGTCTGGCAATCTCATTTAAATGATAAACTTATCATATGATAAAACTATCATCTATTTAAATGTTTGCCTTAATTTGTCACATTTCAGTATACTGGAAGGTTTTGCAGCGTTTTGGCGGCAGGTTTAAATAGCATCGGTGAAGCCAATTTTATAGGCAAAGAAAATGCCAAAAATTTTCAACCAAACAAGCGCGAGGATAAAAAATGTGCAATAATCAGCAGAGAACAGCCATTTTTCTGCTGTGCATGATTCTTGCTGCATCTGTTGCTTCCGAAACCGCTTTTGCCTCTTCCCACTACACTTTTGAGCACGCTGAAGAGATGCGCGTTTCCGGGAGAATAGAATGGAGAGACTACGGGCCTGACGCATTCAATTAGGCGGTTAGGGAAAACAAGCCCATCTTCCTCCTTCTTACAGCCCCGAGCTGGTGCTACTGGTGCCACGTTTACACCAGCGACGACTACATCTACCACCCCGAAGTTTACCCAGTGTTTATTGTTCTGGGTTATCTTATCTTTTCAGGAGCGCTCTTCGCCTTCAACCAGTACGTAGGAACCACGTCCTTCCAAAAATGGATTTTCTCGCTGGAAAAAATTCTGCTTAATTTTGTAAAGTAAGAAAAATGCAAGGAAAAAGGGCTGTTTTGCCAGACAGGCAGCCAAAGCTAAAAACTGTAAGCAGCCACATTAAAGAAAATATTTATTAAGCATACTTGAGTAAGCTGCTTCATGTCTCACCGCATAAAGGCACTGCTTGAGGCAAGCAGAGAAGTTTTTCTTGAAGCTGCCCTTGAGAACGGCGCCATTGTGGCTGCAAACACAGACATACAGCATTATCCCAAAAATGTTGCCAACTACCACTATGTCTGGCCCAGGGATGTCGCTTTTACCCTGTACGCAGCCCACCTTCTTGGCATCAACTCCATGCGCAAGCCATTCATAAAATGGCTGCTGGAGCGCGCTGAGGGATTTAGGGAAACAGGACTTGTTCATCAGCGCTATGCAACCAATGGCGCGCGCGACACCGAGTTTGGCTCGCAGTACCAGCCTGACCAGGCAGGCGCTTTGCTGTGGTCTTTGCTTGCGCAACCCCTTGATAGCGCCTCAAAAAATGCTGTCACGCTGCTTGCCGACGGCCTGACTGAAAGGTGGGGCGGCTCAAGGTTTAATGTGGTCGCTCATGACCTGTGGGAGGAGCGCGACCTAAAGGATGACATCAAAAACAGCTTTTCCTACTCCTTGGCAGCCTGCAGCTTCGGCCTGCGGCGAGCGCATGAAGCTCTTAACAACGATAAATGGCTTCGGGCATCTGAGCAGATGGTTGCTGCCATGCAGACATGCCCATCTTCCTTTTATCCGAGAGTATGCAGCCTGCCTGACGAGCACGTTGATGGCAGCTTGCTTGGCCTTATATGGCCGTTCAACGTTACCAACCACGACACCAAATCAAAAGAGTCCGTGCTTAGGATTGAGCAACGCCTTCTCACCCCCCAGGGCGTAATGCGATATGAGAATGACGTCTATGACGGCGTTCTTTCACATACGCGGCTGCAGAACAAGGGCGCGGGCGGCTGGCCGCTGCTCACTTACTGGTATGCTATTGCGCTCTCAAAGCTGGACAGGAGAGCTGAAGCAAAATTACTTTTTGAGAAGTACAGCAACAATTTCCGGCACTTCATTCCGGAGCAGCTTCATGCCGGAACAACCCCTTCCGTCTCTCCCCTATGCTGGAGCCATTCCATGTTTGTAATCGCGGCAAAAGAGTTCGGCTATTTGTCAAAAACCACGACAACCTCATGAAATGGAAAAAAGCCCTCTTAGATGCCGCCATATTTTGCGCTAAAAGCGTGGAAACGGTGTCGGATGCAGTAAAACCGGATATTCCGAAACATTTAAATAGTATTTCATTTTCTAAATATTTTAAAAATGAAATATGTTATGCAGCAGGCAACTCCGGATGAGGCGTATGAGTATTTCCTGGCAACGCTTTCAAACAGAACACGCATCAAAATACTGAATGCGCTGCTGAAAGAGTCAAAGAACGTGTCGGAAATAACGGCAGCAGTTGGCGCTGACCAAAGCACAATCTCAAACAGTTTAGCAAGGCTGAAAAGCTGCGGCTTTGTCAGCGTCAAACCAAGCGGCAAGGAAAGAGTGTACAGACTTAACAAGCAAACCATAGAGCCGCTCATGAAGCTAATCAACCTGCATACTTCAAAATACTGCATTGGGTGCATAAAAAGGAGGGAAAGATGACGAAGTACGACTTAATCATCCTGGGAGGGGGAGCTGCAGCATTTGCAGCTGCCAACAGGGCAAATTTGCTGGGAAAAAAGACTTTAATGATAAACGATTCCAAAATACTGCCCCTTGGCGGAACGTGCGTCAATGTCGGCTGCGTTCCTTCCAAAATCATGCTGCACCAGGGCAGCGAGTATTACTACCCTGCCCACAGCAGCTTTAAGGCAGTTAAAGTAAAAGGCACAGCTGATTTTGTAGAGGCGCTAAAGGAAACAAAACAGATGATTGAAGGATTCAGAAAGAAAAATTATGGTAACGTAATAAAAAAGCAGGAACACGTTGGATACAAGGAAGGAAAAGCAAGTTTTGTGGATGAGCATACTGTTTCTGTTGGCGACAGCGAATATTCCGCTGATTACATTCTCATTGCAACTGGAGCTTCAACATCTGTTCCGCCTATTGAAGGTATAGAAAAGATTGCTTACCTTACTAACAAAAACGTTTTTGAGCTGAAAAAGAAGCCGAAGTCAGTTATCATACTCGGTGCGGGCCCGCAAGGCATGGAGTTCTCCCAGATATTCCACCACTTCGGAATAAAAACCACTGTACTCCAGCGCTCTGACAGGGTGCTGCCGAAGTTTGACCCCGACATTTCTGCAGAAGTGCAAAGGCATCTGCAGGCAGAAGGCATACAAATCCTTACCGGAGTTGAAGCAAAAGAAGTCAAGAAAACAAAAACAGGATTGCAGCTCACCGCCGTGGTTAAAGGAAAGAAACGCACATTTTCAGCAGCAGCGCTGTTTCTCGGAACAGGGCTGCAGCCGCACACAAAAAAGCTTGAAGCGCAAAACGCCGGAGTAAAGCTTGACAAGCGGGGATTTGTCAAAGTGAACAGGCATTTCAGGACTTCCAGGCAGCACATTTTTGCAGCCGGCGACGTTACCGGCATGATGCCGCTGGAAACCACGGCAGCGAAGGAAGGCAATCTTGCCGTGCTCAACATGTTTGAGAATGCAAAGAAAAGCATAAACTACCGCCAGGTTCCCTATGCAGTTTTTACCTCCCCTGAAGCAGCTGCTGTCGGGATAACCGAAGCGGAATACATGCAGCGCTACAAAACGTGCATGTGCTCAACAATAAAGCTGGACCACGTTGAGAAGGCCCTTGCCATTAAAGACGCAAGAGGCATCATAAAGATGGTCCTGGAACACAGGACGCGAAGGGTTTTGGGAGTGCAGATTGCAGGGCCGCAGGCTGCCGACATAATCACGCTCGCAACGTACGCCATCAGGAACAAAATGACGATTGACGACATCAAGGACACGGTGCACGTCTTCCCGACGCTGAGCGAGATGATTAAGAAGGTTGCGCAGAGCTTCACGCAGAATCTGAACGAAATGGCATGCTGTGTTGAATAAAAAGCCAACTAATGATGAAAAGGAACTATTTCATAACAGGGTTTTTGGCGATTCTTGCGATTGCAGCATTTTTTATCGCGCAGAAAAACGCGGAAAGCCCTCCCGAAACCGGATTGAATGCCGAAGAGGGAATTGCGGAAGGCAAACTTGCCAGGGACTTTGCGCTTGCAACAATTGATGGCAATGTTGTAAAGCTGTCTGATTTCAGGGGAAAATACGTTTTATTCGCATCAATGGCCACGTGGTGCGTTCCGTGCCAGATAGAAGCTGCCAATGTAAAGCGCGCACAGAACAATTTTCCGCACATCCCTTTGGTTGTCATGCAGATTGACGTTGACCAGCGCGAAACAGCGCAGGACCTGGAGCGTTTCAGGCAGCAGTTCGGCAGGAATGACTGGATTATGGGATTTGATGACGGGAGCATTGCACAATTGTATAGCATCAGAAGTTTTGACACAACCATAATAGTAGACCCTGATGGAAAGATTGTTTACAGGGACAACGGGTTTCCAATAGACACGAAAACGCTTGAGGATTTGATTGTCAGAGGCGAATCTGCCAACCTAGTATTAGGTTCGACTCATGAGCACGCCAACATAAGCGTTACCCTTGGAGGAAGCAAAGTTGATTTTGCCGATTCCAAATACCAGCTAAGAAGCTCTTTTGTTCATTTTGAAGACAGCGATGGAAAAGAAGTGCATGTTCATGCAAAAGGAGTCACGCTGAAGTACCTGTTCGAGACGTTTGGGTGGGAAGCAGGCGAGTGTATTGTGACAGATTTTGGAAGCTACTGCGGCGGAACGATTACAGCAGACGGACAGGAGTCAGATATAGAGCATGAAGTGCTTGACAGCGAAAATATAGAAGTGATTTACAGATGATAAAGCTAATCAAGGCATGGAAAAACGGAAGGGCTGCGTTAATAGGCGCTGCTGTTGTTCTTGCAGTCTTGTTGTGGCCGGCAATTCCATTGAGGGGGTTTGACATCTGGTTTGAGACGATGGCCGGCATTTCGTACACGCTTTTCCTTTACCCAATCCTGGCAGTGCTGACAGGCAGCTTTGCTGTCTTATACATTTACAACAAGCAATGCAAAACATGCAAAGTAAATCCTGCAGGCGGGGCGTCTGCGTCAATTTTTGGCGTGCTGCTTGGAGCGTGCCCGGCATGCATTCCTGCCATTGCATTCTTCCTGCCTTTAAGCGTTACTGTCACGCTAAGCTATTTCAGCTGGATTTTCCTGTCAGCAGCAATCGCCCTGCTAGTGTTTTCAATATACAAGTCCGGAGGTTTCCGAAGAGATTAAAATGAGGAAAAACAAAAAAGCAAACCTAAAAAACAACGCTATTCTGCTTATAGCTGCCGCTATCGCCATAATTGGCGCAGGATACTACGCTTTCATCCTGTTCATGACAAAAATAGCGCCTGAAACAGCTGTCTTTGGTATAGCGCTTGTTGCAGTCACAGCGGGCATCGCAACCTTCTTCAACCCATGCTCATTTGGCGTGCTTCCGGCATATCTCACAAGGTTCCTGACAGCAAAGAGGGCTGACCGGAAAAAAGCGCAAGTTGTTTATTACGGCATTATAACCGCTGCTGGAATAGTGGCTTTCAACCTGCTTTTTGGTTCTCTGATAGGCCTGCTCGGAGAAAACTTTGCCAAGTCCTTTGCCCTTGCCACAGACAGCCCCAACGCTTCCGTGCTTGCATTCAGGGGCATAGTTGGAATTCTGATGATAACTTTCGGGGCAATGCCCCTGCTTGGAAAGGGCTTCCACTCGGCTGCTTTTGATAAGGCGGCGCAGTTCGTGGCAAAACTGCAGGGAAAAACGCCCGCAAGGTCATTTTTCGTCTTTGGTTTCGGCTATAACATCATAGGCATAGGATGCGCAGGACCCATCCTCGCAATCCTTACCGTCTTCGCATTTGCCACAGGCGGCTTTTTATCAGCGCTGCTGGCGTACGCAATGTTCTCAGCCACAATGGCAGCCCTGATGATTTTGCTGTCCTTCCTCGCTACCATCTCACAAAGCGCGATATCAGAACTCAGCTCGCGAACCCAGAAAATAAGAAAAATAAGCAGCGTAGTCCTGCTGCTGGTTGGAATTTACTTATTGCTGTCGTCAATATTCGTTGAGCAGTTTGTAATCCTGCTCTTCCCGAGGTGATAACGTGAAAACATACCAATGCCCCATATGCGGATTCCGCTACAAGGAAGAAAAATGGGCGAAGCAATGCAGGGAATACTGCAAAAAATATAACAGCTGCAGCCTGGAAATAACGAAGCATGCGCTGGAAAACAGAAAACTTTTTATATAGTTATAGTTATAACTGTAACTATGGCGACTACAATACAGGTTTCGGGAACAACAAAGCAGATGCTGGAACTCCTAAAGGAAAAGAAGCGCATAAGAACCCATGACCAGGTGATTCAGCAGCTATTGAGGCAGCATGCGGCAGTGCCTGTTTCAATGTTCGGGGCTGTGAAGGGCCTCAGGTGGAAAGGGAAGGACAGGGCTGAATTCAATGGGCTATAAATACGTGATTGAGAGCTCTGCATGGGCCGAATACCTTGGAGGCACAGGCAAAGGGGAAAAGGTTAGGCAAATGATAGAGCATGACGTGGCAGCAACCTCGGTAATCGCCATAGTTGAACTGGCTGACAAGTTCCAGCGCGAAAACCAAAAGTTTGATACGAGCTTAAAATTCATTAAAAGCAGGGCAGCAATCATCCCCATCACTGAGTGGATAGCGCTGGAGGCTGCCCGGCTTAAAAAGGAAATCCGCAGCAAACACCCGAAGTTCGGGATAGCGGACGCGCTGCACCTTGCAACAGCCATGCAGGAGAAGGCGGTTCTTATAACATTTGACGCTGATTTTCCAAAAGATGAAAATGTCATGCTTTTTTGACATGTCGGAAATCGCTTTTGGCGCACGCTCTTTTGCTTTAGCGAAGAGCAAGCCAGCGATTTCCGAGCATGCTCAAAACCACACGCTGTGGGCTCATCAAAAATGCTGCATTTTTGACTGTGCTCAGAAACCTTTGGTTTCTGACATTAGCCCGCAGTGGTTTTGACAAGTAAAAGGTGGAAACATGATATACCAGTGCCACATATGCAGCTTCCATTATGAAACAGAGGAGCTTGCGAAGCAGTGCAGGGAATACTGCAAAAAATATAACAGCTGCAGCCTGGAAATAACCAAACATGCACTGGAGAATAAAAAACAGCTGACTTAGCGAAGGCCTGTCAGCACACAAAAGCCATAACCGCGGTCGTATTGAAAAGTTGCATTCGCCACTGCCGCTAAGCTGCCCTGATTTTAACCTCCCTAAATATTTAGGGAAGGGAAAATCAGGGCAGCTTAGCAAAACATCGGGAGCACATGAACTTTTACAATATGGCCATGCCACGCAATGTATTTAACTGTTTCTATTGCCAATAGACAATAGTTTCTATTGAGGATAGAAATATCAGGGCTTCAAATTAGTCAGCACATAAGAATCCCCAATCTGCCTGACCAGCCGGGCAGGGCATTTGACAACATTGCCTTCTTCCAAGAACTTTTTGTAAGCTTCCTGCTTTGATTCGCCAACAAACAGCAGCAACGCGACTTTTGCCTTCAGCATTGTCTTTCTTGACATCGTAATTCGCTCAGCAGGCGGCTTAGGGGAGTCGTCCATGAAAATGTAGCCCTCCTTGGCATTCCTGATGGAGTGATGGTTCGGATACAAAGCGCCAACATGGCCGTCCTCGCCTGAGCTCAGGATTAGTATGTCCGGGCCGCCAAACTGCTGCAGCTGCTTAAAGTAATCAGAGGCGCCTCTGTCTGCAGTGTCGTTCGGAATAAAAGGGTGCGTGTTTTCAACAGCCAGGCCGTCAGCAACAACCTGCTTCAAAAAAGTGTCAAAAGCCAGCTTAAAGTTGCTGTCATCATGATCAGGAGGCACGACGCGCTCATCTGCCATGAAAATGTGAATCCTGCTCCAGTCAATGTGCGTTTCCTCTGCAAGGATATTCCATATGCTGCGAACGCTTCTACCTCCCGGGATAGCCAACACAATATGCTCCTGACTGGCAAGAAGCTCCTTAATTTTCTTAACCAAGAATCTGACTGCAGACCTGTTCAGCTCATCAACAGCCTCCTTATACATGGTTTTCACGGTTACTTTGCCTCCTTATGGCCGCCGAATTCAGCGCGCAGCGCAGAAACAAATTTGGTTGCAAACGTCTGCTTTTTTAATGACTGTTTGCGTATTTTCAGAGCATGTGCAAGCGTCTGCATCTCCACTTTTTCCCGGTTGGCAACTTTAAGAGTCCAAGCTCCTGTCTCTCCTCCTCCAATAGAGCCCCTGAATTTTTTCAGATTCGCATCTTTCCTGAAAACAGATTCTGCCAACTCCGACAGGTAAGACCTGATGATTGAGCCGCGGCTCCAGACCTTGGCAATTTTTTCCAGATTAAGTCTGTATCTGCTTTTGTTAAGCAATTCAAAGCCCTCTGCGTATGCCTCCTCCAAAGCATACTCAATGCCGTTGTGCACCATCTTGACAAAGTGGCCTGCCCCTGAGCTGCCGACATAAGCATAGCCGTCTTTTGCCGCAATATCCCTGAATAATTTTTCGTATTTCCTGAAGACATGCTTATCACCGCCGATAGTCAGGGAAGCGCCATGCCTTGCTCCTGCCAAGCCGCCTGACGTGCCCATGTCGATGAAATTGACACTTTTTTTCTTACATAAGCTGTAACGCCTAACCGAGTCTTCAAACCACGAATTACCAGCTTCGATAATGGCATCGCCCTTTGAAAGCAATGGCAAAAGCTGCTGAAGAACAGCATCAACAGGGCTGCCTGCAGTAACCATTAAAATAATCACCCTTGGTTTTTGCAGCTTCTGAACAAGCTCTGCAACAGAATAAGCGCCAATCGCACCCTTCTTAACTACGCCTCTTACCTTGCCCGGAGAACGATTGTAAGCAACAACGCCATGGCCTTTATCCATAAGGTTCAGAACAACATTATGCCCCATCCTTCCAAGCCCGATAAAGCCAAGCCTCATTCTTTCACCTCAAATCCACTTTCCCGGCAAATTATCCGCTTCCTTTGGGCCGAAGCTGCCTGCCCTGTAAACAACCGGCTTCCTGCTTTTTATGTTGCGAAGTATCGGGTCAACTATTTTCCAGCTCTGCTCTGCCTCGTCCCAGCTGGTGAACAAAGACTGCTCGCCTTCCATGACAGCAGCCAGCAGGGTCTCATATGCTTCAGGAGCATTGAAGCCAAAGGCAGCCTTATGCCTGAAATCCATTACCACAGGATTGACAGCAGCAACGCTGCCGTGAGACTTAACATTAAACCTTATGGAAATGCCCTCATCAGGCTGAATCCTTACGGTGATTACGTTAGGGTGCATTTTACGCTCATCACAGAAAAGCGTGCAGACAGAGTCTTTTATCAGGATATTCACTTCAGCATAGCCCGAGGCAAGCCGCTTGCCTGTCCTGACATAGAAAGGAACGCCTTCCCAGCGCCTGTTGCGGATGCCAAAGCTGACTGCAGCAAATGTTTCGGTCACAGAATCCGGAGCAACATCCGCCTCACTTATGTAGGGGCGGACCACTTCTCCATTAATTGCGCCTTTCCCGTACTGGCCAATAACCACTTTGTCCGCCTCAATGCATTTCAACACCCTGACTTTTTCAGGCGTAGCGTCAGCCGCAGATTTGGGAGACTCCATGGCAACCAAGCTCATAATCTGCAGGGCATGATTCTGAACCATGTCACGAACAGCGCCATAGGCATCATAGTACTCGCCCCTGACCCCGACACCATCCCGCTCAGCCAAAGTTATCTGCACATTGTCAATAAAGTTATTGTTCCAAATCTGCTCAAACATCGCATTTGCAAACCTGAAGAAAAGAATATTCTGCACAAACTGCTTGGCAAGGTAATGGTCTATCCTGTAGATTTCCCTTTCCGCAAAGACAGCTGTAATTTCCCTGTTCAGACTGCGCGCAGACTCCAAATCAAAGCCAAATGGCTTCTCGAAAATAACGCGGTTCCAGCCGCCGCCCCTCAACAAACCCGAAGACTTCATTTTCCCGGTTACAGGCCCGAATACTTCGGAAGGCAGGGCAAGATAAAAAGAGCGATTGCTGTAAGGTTTCAGGCGCTCAGCCAGCTGCCTGTACGAAGACTCCTCCCCGTAGTCAAGCCGAAAATAACTTATCTTTTTCCTGAACCCGGCCCATGCCTTTTGACTGACAGCGCCAATAAAGTCCCTGGCAGACTCATCCAGAACCTTCGTTACATCATCTGCCGACAGCTTACGCCTGCCCACGCCAACTATGCCATAGCCCAATTTCCCCTTAAGCATAAGACTGTACAGGGCAGGAATCAGCTTGCGCTTGGCCAAATCGCCTGTAAAGCCGAAAATGATGAAAGCTGTTTTTGCCATGGCCTGAAGCAGCATTTGAACTTTAATAAGTTTGTCTTTTGGGATGGCGAATTGCACGGCAGCAGCAGCTATGCCAATGCCTTAGCAAGGGTCAGAACTCCTAATATGAGGAAAAGAAGCGATGATGCAATCCTAACGATTTTCTCATTAAGGCGCCTTCTTATGAGCTTCCCGATGAGAAGCATAAGAGAAAGAACAATTGCTATGCCTGCAACAGCTCCGAGAAAGGCAAGAAAAACATTGTAGTTTGCTCCAAATAAAAACGCTGCCACCTGCGACTTGTCTCCAAACTCGCTTACGAAAAAAAGGGAAAACGCCATTAGAAACACAGACTTTCTGCCCTTCATTTTTACGCTTTCCTCCTCCCGCCTGATGAGCGTGAAAACGCCTACGGCAACGAAAATCAGCCCTGAAGCCACAAGCAGCACATTTACCGGGATGAATCTGGCAACATAGCTTCCAAAGACGACCGCAGAACCGTCAACAAGCGCAGATGCAACCATAGCCCCGAAAAATATCTGGAGGGTGTGCCCGTACCTGGCAGCCATTGACATCATAGCAAGCTGCGTTTTGTCCCCAATCTCGGCAATTGCAATGACTGCCAGCGGCAACAATAAATCTGCAAGCATTTTGCAAACACCTTATTTTGTAACATAAACAGTCTGGGTGGGGTAGGCAAACTCAATCTTCTCCTTTTCAAAGCGCTCCTTAATGCCCAGATTGATTTCCTGCTGCGTGTCCATGTAGTCGTTGTACTCCTTTGACTTCAGATAGTACACAACCTCAAAATTTAAGCTAAAATCGCCAAATTCCTTGAAATGAACGCGGTCAAGCTCAGCGAGCTTTGCTTTTTCAACAACATCCTTCACTATTTGAGCAGCTTTCTGCAGCTTCGCATTTGAGGTGCTGTAGGTAACGCCAAAATCAAAAACAACCCTGCGCTTCTGCATCTGCTTGAAGTTCTGGATTCTGGTAGAGGTGAGCTCGCGGTTGGAGATGACTATTTCCTCGCCCTGCAATGCCTGGATGCGGGTGCTTTTTATTCCAATCTTCTTGACAACGCCAAGATGCTCGCCAACAATGATGAAATCGCCAACCTGGAACGGCTTGTCAAAATAAATAGAGATTGAGCTGAAAATGTCCTCAAGAATTTTCTGCAAAGCAAACGCAACAGCCAAGCCGCCAATGCCGAGGCCGGCTACGAGCGTGGTGACGTTGTAGCCCAGATTGGAAATAACCATCAAAATTGCGACAGCCCATATTACGCCCTTGACGATGCGCGACAGGGTTCTAATTACCTGCGCCTCGTGCTTATCTTCCCTTTCACGCACGGCAACCAATTTGGAAGTGGCGTAGTCAAGCAGGGCAGCAAGAACTCGGACAATATAATAGGTTACGCCTATAACCAAGGCATAGCCAAATACCTTGTTAACAAACTGCGGCAGCGCCAGTGTCTGCGATGCAATGTAAACTGAGATAAGAAAATACAGCGGCCAGTGGAGCTGGTCAAGAATGCCAATAATGAAGTCATCAATGTCAGCAGAAGTGCGGGAAGCCAGCTTCTTAAGCCGGCGCATGACAACTCTCTTGAACAGCTTCAGAGCCATAATGCCGACGGCAACCATGATTAAAGCTGCCAGATAATCCTGGCCTGAATTGTTCCAGAGCCGGAAAGCAAGCAAATAATCAATGTCGAATGGCATGATAACCGGCAACACCTAACATTATATAAAACTTTTTAAGTTGTATTGTAAAGTTTCCAATGGCTTCCTTGCGCTGCATGAAAAAAACCGAACGCGGAATAAAGAATTAAACAGGAATCATTCAAGCCACTTTTAGCGGTTTATGATAGGGGTTCTTAGCCAAATGCAGTAGCTCTTGCCGCACACGTCAGGAATTTCATTCTGCCCCAGCAGCTGGAAAACGCTGTTAACAGTTTCGGTAACTTCGTACTCCATGAAGGGATTCATGACAACCTGCCGCGTCTGGTCAGCGGCAACGTACTTGACGAGGCACTCTTTGATGTTGAATTTAAGCTCTTCCCTAAGAAGCATCGCATACGCAGAAAGCTGCAGCCGGTGGTCAGGCCAGACGCCCTCATTTGGCGCACGGCCGGTCTTGATTTCAACAGGAACGTACTCAGAGCCGCGGTCCTCAATGCGGTCAATAACGCCTTTTAATCTTAATTTTTCAGAACTGACCTTAAGCTCAGAAATAATCTTTGGAGTAAGCTGCTGCCACAACTGCTCACCGAACACATTATTTTTGGAAGAAAAACTGATGATTTCATCAGCCCGCGAAGCTGCCTGCGAGGCAACGGCTTCGTGCATATTCACTGTAACTTCGTTCAGGTCCATGTTTAAATCCCTAAGCTGCTGAGAAAAGCTGACTATGCTTTTGTTAAGAATCCCGTTGTAAGCGTTGGCAAACATCTGCAGCACCTCATTGCGTTTAAGGTCAGATGTAATCTGGGAAATGAGTTCTTCCTCTTTCTTGTTGGCATCATCATACACCTTGTGCCTGATGCTGCCCAGCACCATGACCGGCTTAACCGGCTCCCTGAATCCAAGAACTTTCTTAATGTACAGCCCACGCTCGCAAAACTTAAAGGAGCAAAGGTCAGTTACGCTGATAATTCCTGCCATCCAAAGCAAATTAACTTACTTCTTTATATAGCTTTCCGCCATATGTCCAGTGGCGAGTGGGTTGACTGCCATACAGGCATCAGCAGCGTGCTTACTGAGCAACTGCGCTGTTTTTTCCCTCAATTAAAACCAGACTCTCCGCAGCATCTTTGCCTTCCTTTTTCCCTGGCTTCGCAAAGGCGAGGGAGGGAAAAAGGAAGCTTGGGAGAAAAGCATGCGCATGCAGGGATACTGCACTGTATTATGGGGAGGGAAGCAGCTGGCAGCAATTGAAATGTCAGAAAGGCTGATGCGCAACTTGACATCACCAAAAAAACAAAAACATTTATATCGTCGTTTTAAGGAGTTGCTGGCATGGACGTTCAGGAGCGGTTGCAGCTTATCAAGGAAGTTGGAGAGGAAATAATCACCGAAGCTGAGCTTAAGGAACTGCTTGAGGAAAAAAAGAATCCTGTTGCTTACGACGGCTTTGAGCCATCAGGCCAGATTCACATTGCGCAGGGAATTCTTCGGTCTATAAATGTCAACAAGATGATTAAGGCAGGATGCACCTTCAAGATGTTTGCAGCAGACTGGCATGCGTGGGCAAACAACAAGCTTGGCGGTGATTTGGAGAAAATACAGAAATGCGGCGACTACCTCATTGAAGTGTGGAAAGCAGCCGGAATGGATGTTGACAAAGTGAAGTTTGTCCGCTCATCAGAGGTTGTCAGCAGCCAGGAATACTGGAAGAAAGTACTGCAGATATCAAGAAACGCAACTGTCAAGCGCATAATCAGGACAGGCCAGATAATGGGCAGGAAAGAATCCGAAATTCAGCAGGCATCCCAGATACTTTATCCGTGCATGCAGGCAGCAGACATATTTGAGCTGGAAGTGGACATCGCGCAGCTCGGACAGGACCAGCGCAAAGTGAATGTGCTTGCGCGCGAGCTTGGCGAAAAACTCGGCTACCGGAAACCAGTGGTGGTAAGCCATCACATGCTGATGGGACTGTCGGAGCCGAAAACTGACACAAAAGACGCCACCGACAGGGCGATTGAGCTGAAAATGTCAAAATCAAAGCCGGAAACAGCCATATTCATGACAGACTCTGCTGAAGATGTAACCCGGAAAATCTCAAAAGCCTACTGCCCTGAAAAAACAACCAAGGAAAACCCGGTGCTTGAATACTGCAAATACATTGTCTTTGAAAAAATGAAAACGCTGGAAATAAAAAGGCCAGAAAAGTTTGGAGGAAACCTGAGCATTGCAGACTATGGCGAAATGGAAAAAATTTATGGCAGCGGCAAGCTGCACCCTGCTGATTTAAAGACTGCTGTTGCAGGCGCAATCAATGAGCTTCTGGAGCCAGTAAGGCAGCACTTCAAAGCAAACGGCAGGGCAAGGAAGCTGGCTGAGGAAGTCAAAGGATTTGAAGTGACAAGGTAGAGAAAGTTTTTTATACACAATTCTTAAAAGCGGCGTAAAATGCTGGATTCAAAAATTTCGATAGGCAGCCACCAAATAACAAATGCTGTAACTGAGGAAGAAAAGTTTTTGCGGGATGAAGGCAACCGCCTTAAAAAAGCATATAAATTCATAATGGGAGATAATGGAGCAATTTTTTTCTTAACGCGCGCTGTAAGCCAGCACGGCAACAGCATAACAATCAATGACAGACGCCTTGCCGGGGCGCACATAGAATTAATGAGCGCAACCCGCGACATCAGGTATGCCAAATACGATCTGCACCAAGCGATGAATGAGCTGCAGGGCTCATTAGCAGATGGGCAAAAACTAATAAAAATAGCTGAGTATTTGGCCAAGAAAGTTATGCCACCGTCTGGAAAAGAACAAGAAGCTTTAGCGCAGGCAAAAAATCATGTATATAAAATAAAGAAAAAAATAGGCGAGCTTTACGATTTAGCCCATGAAATGGACAATGCCATCAATGTGAATGACGAGCTGCGCCTTAACCAGGCTAAAAACATGGCGCGAACATACATCTCAACGCTTGAATCCTTCTTACGCTGGCTGAATTCATTATACCAGCAGGTAGCGATATTATACGGGCTTCTGAAGGAAACTAAAACACAAAACGCTGGAAGAAGAAACCAGTTACGGTCTTTCTTCAGGTTCGGAAAATAAGCTGAGGAAAAGAGCAGGAGTTTCTGCAGCACTCAGAACTGCATAAACTTTATAAATTTGCAGTTTATCTTGCTGTCATGGATTTTGATCTTGCGGATTTTGCGCTTAACTATGCAATGAAACTCGGCGCCAAGTATGCTGATGTCCGGCTTGAGACAACAAAAACCAATGAGTTCATTCTCAAAAACGGCGTGCCGCAGATGGCAGGGTTTGACCGCGTGCAGGGGCTCGGAATAAGATTTAACTCCGGAGGATGCTTTGGCTTTGCATCTATAAACATTCTTGAGAAGGAAAAAATAAAGCGAATGATTGAGAAGGCGGTGAAGGTTACGTCAAAGGCATCAAAAATCGCTGACAGCACGGAAATGAGCGCAGAGAAAGCGCACGAGGCAGATTACGGAGTTAAACAGAAAATCAGCCTTGAGAACCTAAGTCCAGGCGATAAGCTCAACATACTGTTTGAAATAGAAAAGGCAATCGCCGCAACCAAGGTAGACGTTCCCGGAAGATTTTTCTCAATGGCAGACTTCTACACAGAAAAATACTTTGTGAGCAGCGAAGGGGCAAAAATAGTATCAAGAATTCCCAGAGTGGACCTGTGGCACTTCATCACAATCAACAACAACGGCAAGACAGCGCAGCGCTACTGGCAGTACGGTGACGCAGGCGGATTTGAAAAGATAGTGGACAAAAATTTCCCTGAGCTGCTGAAGAAAGAAGTGCTGACAACAGACAAAATGCTCCGCAAAGGCGTAAAGCCGCCAAAAGACAAAATAGACATTGTCGTAGGCCCGCAGGTTACAGGCATAATGGTGCACGAATCAGTAGGCCACCCATACGAAGCAGACCGCGTTCTGGGAAGGGAAGCAGCGCAGGCAGGCGAAACATTCATTGCGCAGGACATGCTGAATACGCGCATAGGAAGCAATGCAGTAAACATATTTGACGATCCAACGCTGGAAGAAAGCTTTGGCTACTATTTGTATGATGACGATGGCGTGAAGGCAAGGCCGAGGCACCTGATAAAAAACGGAATAATCAATGAGTTTCTCCACAACAGAAGCACTGCAGCTGCCATGAAAACAAAAAGCAACGGAGCGAGCAGGGCAACAGCATTCGACAGGGAAGCAATAGTGAGAATGGCAAATACATACGTTCAGCCCGGAGAGCAGACGCAGGAAGAACTGATAGAAGGAGTCAGGTACGGAATTTTCATGAACAATTTTATGGAATGGAACATAGATGACAAGCGCCTGAATGCCAAGTACACAGGAGCGGAAGCTTACATTATCCAGAACGGCCAGATAATGGAGCCGGTATTTGCGCCTGTAATAGAAATATCCACTCCTGCACTGTGGAGCGCTGTGGACGCAGTTGCAAACAACATGGAATACCATTCAGGAACGTGCGGCAAAGCAGAGCCCATGCAAGCCATTCCGGTGTGGTTTGGCGGGCCGTCCATGAGAATAAGAAACATAAAACTCGGGAACAAAACCTAAGCAAACTCCATTCCGCCAAGCGGATTTGGGTAAAGAGGGGCTAAAAATGGAAAAAGCAACAATCGCAAAATCCCTGCTGGACAAATTTGTAAAAGCCGGAGCAGGCGACGTCATTATCAGCATGGTATCCGAGGACGCCTCCCAAATAAAATTTGCAAACAGCAAAATAGCAACCACGCAGAGCTGGGCGGCTGAAAAGGCAGAGGTGTTTGTGGAAGTAAAAAAGAGACTGGTGTCAACAACCATAAGGGACCTCTCGGAAAAAGCAGTCTATGACGCAATCCAGAGAATAATGAAATTTGCCAATGCATCCACACCAAATGAAGATTACCGCGGAATAGCAGACGGACCGTTCAAGTACAAAGAAATTCCTGAAACATATGATTCAAAAATCGTACAGCTTGCAGACAGAAGCGTTGACATGACAGAAGAGGCGATTAACGCAGCAGCCGAAAACGGAGCAGCCCGGGCAGCGGGGGTGCTGGAATCAAGCGTAAGCAGCAGATATATCCTGACAACAAACAACGCGGAAGCAGAAGACAAAGCAACAAGGGCATACTTCTCAATAAGGGCATTTGCTGACAAAAACGCTTCAGGACACAAAGTCTGCAATTCAAGAATACTCAGCAAATTCAAGCCAGCTGAAGCAGCAGAAAGCGCAGCAGAAACCGCAAAGCTGGCTGCAAATCCTGCGAATGGCGCTGAAGGAAAGTACGACGTATTGTTTGAGCCGCTGCCCTTCTCAAACCTGCTTCAGCAATTAGGAGAGGCAGCATCCATCTTCAACGTGGAATCGCACCTGTCATGCCTGGCAGGAAAGCTTGGAAAGCGGGTCGCAGCGGAAAGCGTAACTGTAAGCGATAACGGAACTCTCGCAAACGGCTTCAACTCAACAAAGTTTGATGCAGAAGGCGTGCCAACACAAAAAAACACGCTGATACAAGATGGAGTCCTGAAAACATATCTCCACAACACTTCAACTGCAAGAAAGCACAACACCAAAACGACAGCAAACGCAGGCCTTGTAAGCCCAGCGGCTTTCAATATTGTTTTGGATAAAGGAAAACTTAATAAAGAAGAAATAATTTCCAACATGAAAAAGGGGTTAATCGTAACAAACGTCTGGTACACGCGGTTCCAAAACTACGACACCGGAGATTTTTCAACAATTCCAAGAGACGGAATGTTTTACGTGGAAAACGGAAAAATTGCTGGCGCAGTAAAGGAATTAAGAATAAGCGACAACCTGCTGGGCATAATGAGAAATGTTGCGGCCATAGGCAGCGAACAAGAGCATGTGTTTGGGTGGGAAGTTGAGCTGCCTGTAATAACCCCTCCTGTACTTGTTAAAGATGTACACCTGACCAAATCGGTGGCGTAACAAATGAGCTCTGAAAAAGTTGGTGACGTGGTTTACGGCTACACAGCTCATTCCAACATAGTTGAGGAACAAAACAATATTCTGAAAGAAAACGTGGGCAAGCTTCGGCATGAGCTTGAAAGGTACAAAAAATCCCCCCTGATGATATGCGAAATAAAAGATGTTTACGGAACGCAGGCAATCATCAGAATACCCAATGGCAACCAGTTCTTTGTAGAGATATCAGCTGACTGCGAAAAAGTCAAAGCCGGAGACACAGTTCTGGTTGAGCAAAAAAACCTCGTTGTCGTAGGAAAAGTTGAGCGCAAGAACAATTTTGACGTTGAAAAATTCGTCATAGTAGCAAAGCCAGACGTTTCCTGGAAGGAAATAGGAGGGCTGGACAAACAAATCGAGGAAATTCGCGAAGTCGTTGAGCTCCCGCTAAAAAAGCCGGAGATTTTCAGGAAAGCAGGCATTGAGCCGCCAAAAGGAATCCTGCTTTATGGAGCGCCAGGAACCGGAAAAACACTGCTTGCAAAAGCAGTGGCAACAGCCACCAATGCAACGTTCATCGAAATTGTCGGAGCAGAATTAGTGCAGAAATACATCGGGGAGGGGGCAAAGCTTGTCAAAGACATATTCCAGCTTGCCAGAGACAGGGCACCATCCATCGTATTCGTAGATGAGCTGGACGCACTGGCAGCAAGGCGCATAGACATAGGCACTTCAGGCGAGCGGGAAGTGCAAAGGACGTTCATGCAGTTCCTCGCAGAATTGGATGGCTTTGAAAGCCTCGGGGCAGTAAAAGTAATAGGATGCACCAACCGCAAAGACATGCTGGACTCAGCAATAACGCGGCCCGGAAGACTGGAAAGGCACATACACATACCAATACCCACATCAGCTGCAAGAAAAGAAATCTTCAAAATCCACACAAAAAGCATGAATGTAAAAGACATAGACGCAGAAACCATACTTGCCGGAATGGCTGACTACACAGGAGCTGACGTCAGGGCAGCATGCACAGAAGCAGGATACTGCGCAATAAGGCAAGGCAGAACCTTTATCAAAACAAACGACTTTCTCCAGGCCATAACAAAAATATCCGAAAAGGAAGAATCCATGGAGCACATGGAAATGTTTGGGTAACGCGAATAAATTTTCTGGGCACAAGATTCTCTCCCCTTATACCAGTCTATTCCCGGTTTCCCGCTGCTTTTTTCCCTCCCCCTAAATTTTTAGGGGAGGTAAAAAGCAGCGGGCAATTAAAGAAACTGGCAGAGAAAATAGCAGCTACACGAAAAAATCACATGCTCCTAAGTTACTTCCGTCAGTCACAGCTTGCGCTCTTAGGGTGTTCACTCAGTCATTGCATGTGTTAAGAAGGGGCGGAGTGCGGCTTTTAAAACTATCTATCAGGTATATAGCAACGCTTAAATATGACTTCCCAGCGCCTTATGATTTATGAAAAATCAAATAAAAGGAAGCAGCAGTTCAAGTATTTCTGCCATTATTATTTAACAGGCCCCTGAATGCGGCCACTGCATTGCTCTAAAAAAACT
>JACPMZ010000001.1 GCA_016185705.1 Candidatus Woesearchaeota archaeon | reverse complement strand
CGAGAGATGGTGCATGGCCACCGGCAGCTCGTGCCGTGAGGTGTCGTGTTAAAAATTGCGAAGCACATTTTATGTGCAAACGCAGTTTGCACAGAGTCACGCAACGAGCGAGACCTGCACTTACAATTGCTACCAGACTCTGGGACCGAGCACATTGTGAGGACTGCCTTCGTAAGGAGGAGGAAGGCGCAGGCCACGGTAAGTCCGTACGCCTCGAATCTCCTGGGCTACACGCGCGCAACAAAGGCAGGAACAATGGGATGCAACACCGAAAGGTGAAGCTAATCCTCTAAATCCTGTCCAAGCCCAGATCGAGGGCTGTAACTCGCCCTCGTGACGTTGGAATCCCTAGTAATCAGACGTCAACATCGTCTGGTGAACATGTCCCTGCTCCTTGCACACACCGCCCGTCAAGCCACTCGAGCAGGGTTTAGATGAGCCTCAGCTTTTTGGCTGCTGCGAATCTAGGCTCAGTGAGATGGGCTAAGTCGTCACAAGGTAACCGTAGGGGAACCTGCGGTTGGATCACCTCCTTTTTTATTTTTTTAACAGTGCAGCTCTCACTCAATTATTTTGGCATTACAGTCATTGCTGCTGCTGAAAAATTTAGCAGCAGCGTTCAAATATTCATTTGGGCCGGTAGTTAAACCTGGCTATAACGCGTCCCTTGCACGGATGAGGCTCCGGGTTCAAAACTGGCCGGCAGTTCCGGCTGGATGAAATTCCCGGCCGGTCCACTTCACAGTCATCATTTCCAAAGGATGATATCCATCCCTTACCTGGAACATGGTTTGGGCTGGTTGGTTGAGATAGGTAATGAGCGGGTTGGCAGTTTGCATTCGCTACTGCTGCTGTTATCATTAATTTTATTCGGAGGCGAATAAATTATGATAATTGCGGATGGTTGCGAAATAATGATTGCTGACTTTTCATTTTCTTATTTGTGAGGCCGTGCATGGAGATCAGCACAGCATTAGCTGTGCAATCCTACGCTGTTAGGTGGAGGACTTGGCTCAACTGCTGATGAAGGACGCGACAAGCTGCGAAATTCCACGGCGAGGCGCATGTAGCCGGAGAACCGTGGGTGTCTGAATCAGACTTCTGATCCCGCAAGGGATGCTCAGGGATGAGCGGGAACGCAGGGAATTGAAACATCTTAGTACCTGCAGGAAAAGAAATCAATTGAGATGCGGTTAGTAACAGCGAGCGAAAGCCGCACAGGGCAAACCGAATCCAAGGCTGAAAGGCCGCGGAGATGTGGTGTTCGGACCTCCATTAAGGCCCTATTCAGGAAAGCCGAAGTTTGCTGGAAAGCAACGCTTCAGAGAGTGATAGCCTCGTAGGCGTAACTTGGAAGGGCTGAGGAGAGTTCCAGAGTACTGCCTCTCGGATATGAGGCGGGAATGTGGGAGCTATCAACTTCCAACCCTAAATACACGTTGAGACCGATAGCGCATAGTACCGCGAGGGAACGTTGAAAAGTACTCTTGACAGAGAGTTAAAAGAGCCTGAAACCTAACAGTTTTAGTATGATACGGCGTTAAGTTGTATCATCCGTTTCGAATAACGGGCCAGGGAGTGCATCTGAGTAGCAAGGCGAGAGCCGTAGCGAAAGCAATATGCCCGCAGCTTGCAAGGGGCGAGGTATGAAAGTGCCTGGAGTTACTTGGATGCCATCCGAAGCCAGACGATCTAACCGTGAGTAAGGTGAAGCGGCGGTAAAACGCCGTGGAGGCCTGAGGGGGTTCTGGGTGCATCCGTTCCTTTAATTTGCGGTTAGGGGTAAAAAGCCCATCGAGTCTGGATAATAGCTGGTTCCTATCAAAGTAGGCCGTAGTCTAGCCTCAAGTGGTGCTGCTGTCGCGGTAAAGCGACGGATTATGGGTTTAGGCGCCGAAAGGTGTCGGCTTGTTGTCCAACTCAGAATGTGACAGCTTGCTAGCTTGGGAGACGGGGAGCCGGGGTAAGCTTGGCTTCCGAGAGGGGAACAACCCAGACTGCAGTTAAGGCCCCTAAATGCTGCCTAAGTGTCAAAGGTTGAAGGATGTCATCATCCGAAAACAGCGAGGAGGTTGGCTCAGAAGCAGCCATCCTTTAAAAAGTGCGTAACAGCTTACTCGTCAAGGTTGGTGGCGCCTAAAGTGGACGGGACTAAGGCAGCTGCCGATACTGCAGACACCGAAAGGTTGTGGTAGATAGGCGTCCTGCAAGGGCAGAAGTGCCTCTTCAAGGAGGCATGGACCTTGTTGGAATGAAAATCCTGGCGGTAGTAGGATCAGAGCAGAGTGAGAATCTCTGCCACCGAAAGGCTAAGGGTTCCTTGACAATGTAGTTCAGTCAAGGGTAAGTCGCTCCTAACCGCACTCCTAACAGAGGTGCGGGAAAGGGTAATCGGTTAATATTCCGATACCATTAAGGTATTTGGCAACAGAAGCTTAGAAGGTGACGCTTCGGGTAGGGCTGACGCATGTTCTGCGCTAACCAAAGCATGCCTGCGGAGTATCGTAATGATGAGAAGCAGGCAAACTTGGGAATGGGTAACTCGGCCTGTGCCTGGAGCCCCTGAAAAGCCTTCTAAGATAGATCCTTAATGTGCGTACCAAGAACCAGCACTGGTAGCCTGGATGAGAAGTCTAAGGTGTGAAGGTGTAATTCGACTAAGGGAAATCGGCAATTTAGCCCTGTAGCTTCGGCTTAAGGGGTCCCTGCATTCCTAAGCTGGTTTGCAGGGCGCAGTGACTAGGACGGCCCGACTGTTTAACAAAAACTTAACCGGCTGCTAAGCCGCAAGGCCTTGTATAGCCGGTGACGTCTGTCCAGTGCCGGCACTTCAAACTCCAGTACAATGGAGCTAAGAACCGGTAAACGACGGGAGTAACTATAACTCTCTTAAGGTGGAGTATCTGCCTTAATAAAATCTGGCTGTATGCTGGAACGTCTGAGAATTCCTCAGTACCACTGGACACTGGACATGTAAGCGTGAAGCTTATAAAGTTCAGTTATTGGTGGTAAAAATCTGATGGATGCAGATAACCAGCAGGAAAGACTAGACGCAAATTGGGTTGTCGGATTCGCAGATGGTGAGGGGTGCTTTTACGTTGGCATCAATCATCCTCGCGGATACACTCAAGTTTTGCCAGAATTTCGGATTGTCCAACACCAGCGTGATGTGAAGGTTCTTCACAGACTGCAAAACTTTTTCGGTTTTGGTACCGTTACAAAAAATCACGGAACTAGAATGGAACTAAGAATTCGCGGAACGAAGAACCTGAGCAAGCTTGTTGAATTTTTCAGGAAACATCCATTGCGAACCGTTAAACGACAATCGTTTAATGATTTTGCAACAGTTGTTGAAATGATTAATTCAGGCAAAAGCAAAACGTTAAATGGTTTAAGACAAATTCAAGTTCTGTCAAAACAGATGAACCGACACGGTCTAGAATCCTCAGAGACTGTACGCCAGACTCGAAAAGAGAAGATACAGTCCGACCTCATCAGCGATGATGAGATGCTGCCAGAAATGGCAGCGCGCCTCATTTGAGGTCAATACCCGTAAGGGGAAGTAACAGTGTGAGCAAAATACCTTGTCGTTTGATTGACGACGTGCATCAATGACGTAACGAGGTTGTCACTGTCCCTAGTTGAAAGCCTCCGAATACTCTCTCATGGTGTGAAGGCCATGGATCTCCAGTGGGAAGCGAAGACCCCGTGAAACTTTACTGTAGCTTGCTGCTGCGGTCCGGGTTCTGTTGCATAGCGCAGGTGGGAGTTACGCTGAGCAATCAGTGGTACGACAATGTAACACCACCCTACGGAACCTGGATCGCTAACTTAGCAATAAGGACAACGGTTTGCAGACAGTTTGGCTGGGGTGGCACACTCCTGAAAAGGTATCAGGAGTGCCCAAAGGTTGGCTCAACTGAGTCGGAAATTCAGTGCAGAGTGCAAGTGCATAAGCCAGCCTGACCGAATCCTGAACATGAAAGGATACGGACAAGAAATTGTGGACTAGCGAACCTCTATGCCCCATTGGTCGGGGCTAGAGATGACCGAAAAGTTACTCCGGGGATAACAGAGTTGTCTCGCCTGAGAGCTCGTTTCAGAGCGCTCGGTTTGATGACTGCTTATTCCAATATAGGTCGCGTTAGAAATTAGTTACGCAGCTATGTTGTTATAGGCAGTGGTATCCGAACGCTTTAGAGCAAATCGACGGCGAGGCTTGCTACATCGACGTCGGCTCTGCCTATCCTGGCCGTGCATAAGCGGCCAAGGGTGAGGGTGTTCACCTATTAAAAGGAATTTAGCCGAAACGTTTTTAAGCGATGGGCACATGCTAACCACACATGCAGAATTACCTCAATAAGCTATCAGGAGACTTGCGATTAGTTGGGGTTGGAAAAGACTTCAACTTGTTATTGCAACGAAAGGCTTGCGCTCCAAAGAGCCTTGCTCGAGAAATTAAAATCCCTTACCGTTCTTTAATGAACTATCTAAAGGATACTCGTGCAATGCCTCTTAGCGTTGCCTTTCTTGTAGTCCGGCGCTTAAGCAACAGTAAAACGGAAGAGAATTCTCTTCTATATGAGCTGTTTAAAAAAGATGTCCGGGTAAAGTCTACTGCAAGCAAATCAGTTCAGTCAGAAAAACGCAGCTAAATTATTAAGAGAAGTAAAAGCTGTTTTGCGTTCATATGGTATTGGTAGCGGTGAGGTAATTTCTGAAAATGATGGTTCTGCATTGTGGCTCTGTGGTGAAAATTGTAAGATTTTTGCCGCTAAGGTGGGAAAGTTTTGTGAACATGAAAACAAACGATGGAAACTTTCACATCTATCTGCTTAAAATACGGTTAGTTCCATAATTGAGGCATCGTGAGCTGGGTTCACAACGTTGTGAGACAGTTGGTATGATATCTACTGGAGATGCTGTACGTCTGAGTGGAAGGAAGCCATAGTACGAGAGGAACTGGCTTTCGGCGCCTCTGGTTTACCTGTTGTCTTACAAGGCACGCAGGGCAGCTACGCGCTACTGGGATAAGCGCTGAAAGCATCTAAGCGCGAAGCCCTCCGCAAAAAGAGACGTACTGGAACTCCCATAAAACATGGGCTTGATAGAGCAGGTGTGTAAGCAGGAAGGTAACGACCTGTTCAGCATGCTGCTACTAACCGTTCCTACCTTGATCATTTACTTTGGCAACAAAGTAAATCTCAAAAACCGCAAGGTTTTTGTTGTCCATGCACGGCTTTCATATTATTTTTTTATTTCCTGTTGGAATTAGCTGCAGCTCTTTTGCCTTCCGCCACAATAAGCGCATGAAACTCATTGTAAATTCTGTAATCTTTTGGCAGCGCGTTTTCAAACATCGCTTTTATTTCTGCATACGGCTTGTTCAGTTTGAATAATCTTTTGGTGTATGCATCCACTACGAACTCCGGCTGCTTGTACGCATACAGCAGTATGGAGTCTGCTGTCTCCTCCCCTATTCCCCATAAGCCGAGCAGCTGTTCCCTTTCCGGCTTTTTTGTTTCCGCAAAAAATTTTGAGAATATTTTGAGCTTTTTGGCTTTTTGGTTGTAGTAGCCAGCAGGCTTAATGGCTGCGCTTAGTTTTTGCAGCGGGCTTTCTGTTATTGCTTCGGCTGAAAGAAGCTTTTGCTTTATCATTTCCTTCAGTGCTTTTTCCGCGTTTTTCCATGCTGTGTTCTGCGTTAAGATTGCGCCTACGCATATTTCAAAGCGCTGCGCTTCGTTTTTTGGATGGGAATAATCGCCTGGATTATACTGCCCGTTAAGGGGCCACCAGCCCTGCGCTCCGTGCTTTTCCAGAAGGCGTTTGTATTGTGCATGCAGCATAATCCCTGTTCTGCTTGCATGCTATTAATATTTTTTCTGGTGCATTGCTCAATCTGCGGGTGTTAAATTGAAGCTGCTGCAAAACTGTTGCTGCTACGACTGCTACCAATGCGAAACTGCTGCTGCTTTAGCTGCAAAAGCTGATGCTTCTGTAACCGATTCTGATGCGCTACTGCTGTTAACTCTGCTTGCTGCTGTAGAAACGGCATCTTAAAGATTGCAGCAGCGCCGGATAATTCCGAAACCTTCAAATACTCCGTCCCGTTTGCGAACCTATTGGCCAACTAAAATGTCACAGATAGTGAAGGAAAAACGCACGATAGTAGAATCTTATGTGCTGGCAGCTATTGCCGACGAACATTTCTACGTTGAGTCTCTCAGGCAGGCTGAAAAATTAGCTCGGAAGCATGGCTTACGTGTGGCTGACATGCCCATGATAAAAGCCGCGTTTCATCCAATGTCTCTTTCAGCCTTTTGATTGTGTGTCGGGAACAGCTCCCTGTCTTTGTTGTAGCATACCCATCCGTCTATTGCTTCATGCAGTTCTATGGTTGCAGCGTCTATGCCCCGGATTCGCGCCAGTGCAGTCATGGCAACCCAGTATGATTTTCTTCTTGGGGCCTGTTCTGTTTCGTAAGCTTCTAATGAGCAGAATTCTTTCCTGGCAGCGTCGGCAAAATCTGCTGCATCATGCCGTAGAATTTTTTTGTAGAATTCCACGTCCTTGCGCAAGGCATTGAGCGATGTTTGCTTTAGTTCCGGATACTCAAGCAGCTGTACATGCAATGGCAGCCCGGTTAGCAGGTCGTCCCGCATCTGTACGCACTCTTTGAGCAGCTGCTCCAGTTCCTCTTCGGTGAGGTGCGGCTTTTCATTTATGCGCTTTAGTATGTGAATGTAAACGTTGCTGTGTGCCTGGGCTATTTCCGCGATTTTTCTTTGGGTTTCTGCATTCCCGTCGCTGCCTTGCCTGCGCGCCACTTCGCTTAGAGTATCAAGTGTTTGCTGCTTTTCATATTCTGCGATGGAGTCTATCAGCGACATTTAGGTGGCTTTGACGCCCACTACGTTTCTTATTTGCTTGATTTTTGGCAGGATTTTCTCCAGCTTTTCGTCGTTGCCTATTATTTGCAGCATGATTCTCAGGTTGTGCTTTGCTGCTTTTGTGTTGATTGAGTTTACTTTGATTTCGTTGCTTGTCAGCGTGCTTAGTACGTCCGCAAATATTCCTGTACGGTCGGTTATTTCTATTTCAAGCTGCCGCGTGCTTTGTTTCCAGTTAAGCGGCACTTTGTTTTGGAAGGTTTTTTTGCAGTATTTGCTGTGGACTATTATTTCGTTTTTTGTTTTCTCGCCCATTATTGCGTCGCCGTGCCTTATGTAGCAGCACTTCCTCAGCTTCAGCGGCAGCTTTTCTGTTGTCAGCATGTCTTTTGTTGTTGTGATGTCTTCCAGTTTTTTGCCTGCTTCTGCTGTTATGCCTGTTGCTTTCCTTATTTTTTCCCTTGCAAAGTGTGTTTTTGCAAAGTTAAGCCATTGTCTGCTGGGCTTTGCATTTTTGGCTGTGATTATCTCCACTACGTCTCCGCTTTCAAGTTCTTTGTCGAGCGGCTGCATTTCCCCGTTTATTTTGGCTGCTTTGCAGTGCTCTCCTATTTCGCTGTGCACTGCGTACGCAAAATCTATGGGTGTTGATTTTTCGGGCAGCGGTATTGGGTCTCCTTTTGGCGTTACTACATATATTTCATCCTTGAAGATGTCGATTTTAAAGCTCTCAACCAGGTCCTGCGCTGTTTCCCCGCTTCGCCAGTCCAGTATCTGCTTCAGCCATGAGATTTTGCGGTCAAACTTTTTGTCGCGCTCTGTGTCTTTGTACTGCCAGTGGGCTGCTATGCCTTCTTCTGCCACATGGTGCATGTCGTGAGTTCTTATCTGCACCTCTACCGGCTTTTTGTCAAACAGTATTTCTGTATGCAGACTCTGGTAAAGGTTTGGTTTTGGGTTTTTGATGTAATCGTCGTACGTTTCTGTCGTCGGCTGCCATTTTGAATGTATCACATTGAGTGCTTTGTAGCATTCAGCTGGCGTGCTTACTATGACTCTCACCGCTGACAAGTCCCTTATTTCCTCGAACTTCAGACCTTTCTTTATCATTTTTTTGTATATTCCGTAGAAGGTTTTTGCCCTGCCGCTCACTTTTGCGTCTATTCCGCTTTCTCCCAGATGTTTTCTCACTGCCTGCATGATTTTTTGGACTTCCTTTTCCCTTCTTGGCTTTTTTACTGCTATGCTTTGTTTCAGTTGCTGGTAAATTTCGGGCTGCAGGTGCTTCAGGCACAGGTCTTCAAGCTCGGACTTTATGCGGTACATTCCCAGCTTGTAGGCAATGGGCACGTAGATTTCCAGGGTTTCTCTGGCTATTTTTTGCTGTGTTGGCTGCGGCAGGTATTTGAGCGTGCGCATGTTGTGCAGCCTGTCAGCCAGCTTAATCATGATTACGCGCACGTCTTTTGCTGTTGCCAGCAGCATTTTTCTCAGGCTTTCTGCTCGCTGTTGCTGCATGGCCGCTCCGGCTTCTTTGGTTACGCCCTGAACGAGTTGCAGCACATCTGCTCCGAATTTCTTTTCAATTGCGTTTGGCTTTGTTTTGGTGTCTTCCAGTATGTCATGCAGCAGGGCAGCGCAGATTGCATCGGTGTCCAGCTTCATTGTCGCAACCATGTAGGCGCATTCCTTCACATGCTGGAAGAAGTCCTGGCCTGATTCCCTTTTCTGCCCTTTGTGCGCTGCTTCCGCAAAATCATACGCAGCAGCAATTTTGTCAATATCTGCTTTGCTGTTGTAGCTTGAGACTTCTGCCAGAAATTCGCGTTTCCCGAGCCCTTCACTGAGTGTGTCCAGCATTTTAGTATGATATTGGGCTTAGTATATTTATTTTACTTCTCTGCAGTAATTTTGCAATATTGTAATTAAATCTGGCGCATATGAACAAAGCCTTCTCCTCGCAAACAACCGAAAAGTTTATATACTAGTTGCTACATTCATTTATAAAGTTTTGCTCAAAAACTTCACTTGTTTGTTGGGGTGTTAGAGGTAGGGGGTATTGCGATGGCTGATTATATTAAGAAGTGTCCGGAATGCGGCGGCATTAATCTGTTCTGGAACAAGGAAAAGGGAGAGGTTATCTGCAAGGACTGCGGCCTTGTCGTTGAAGACAAAATGGTTGACTTCGGCCAGGAGTGGCGCGAATTTGACCAGGAGGGCGGCGATAAGCGCAGGCGTGCAGGCGCTCCATCTACTTATACGCAGTACGACCAGGGTTTGGGCACTGAAGTTGGCGCCCAGCAGGACCTTTCAAAGCTTGGCGCAAAGTCCAGGAACAAATTCTTCAGGCTGAGGAAGTGGCAGTACCGCATTTCAACAGCTATTGAAAGAAATCTGAAGCTTGCTTTGTCTGAGCTTAAAAGAGTCGCTTCTTATCTGAAGCTTCCGCGCTCTGTTGAGGAGGAATCGGCGCGTATTTACACGCTTGCCGTACAGCGCGGCCTGGTTCGCGGCCGTTCAATGGAGTCTGTTGTTGCCGGAGCTTTGTATGCTGCCTGCAGGCGCCATGAAGTTCCCCGGACTCTTGATGAGCTCTCTGAAGCTTCAGGAATTGAGAAAAAGGAAATTGGCAGAACATACCGCTTTGTTACCCGCGAACTTGGCATAAGCATTTTGCCAAGCAACCCTGCCGATTACATTCCACGGTTTGCCTCTGCACTGAAAATCAGCCCGGAAGCCCAGAGCAAATCCATTGAAATACTTGAGCGCGCCCAGAGGGAAGAGCTTACTTCCGGCCGCGGCCCTACAGGAATAGCTGCTGCTGCCCTGTACGTTTCTGCGTTGCTTTACGGCGAAAAAAGAACGCAGCGCGAAGTTGCAGATGTAGCCGGCGTTACTGAAGTTACAATAAGGAACCGCTACAAGGAGCTTCTTGATGAATTAAAGCTTGACCGCGAAATAAAAAAGCTGAAAAGGAAAAAGATACTGGCTTGACTTCTTAGCGAATGCTGCAAAATGATTTTTCAAAATCAACTATCCTGTTGCCCTTAACTTCTATCCCCTCTTCCTTGAGCATGGCAGCTTTTTTCTTTGCCCCGCTCCTGAACCCTCCCAGCCGTCCATCGCTGTTAACTACTCTGTGGCAAGGAACTTTAGGCGAGTGCGGATTTTTGTTCAGCGCATTGCCGACTGCCCTGTACGCTTTTGTGTTCAGCGCTTCTGCTATGGCTTTGTACGTTGTTACTTTTCCTTTCGGCACTTTGCTGCAGGTTTCCCACACTTTTCGGCTAAAATTCATTTGAGTAGTCTGACTATGTTGTCATAGCTGGTTTCTGTTTGCTGGCTTTTGTATTTTTTCGCAGCTTCAATAAGTTTTTCCCTGTTTATAAGCATTTTTCCTGCCAATAGCGATTGTAGATTGCCGCTCAGCAAATACTGGCAGAACTGCGTGACGTTTTTTGGCTTCCTGCTTATTCTGCAGCGTTCAAAGTCCAGAAGCACAACTCTGCCGCTTTTTGTTACGACTGCGTGCCTGTGCGGCCTCAGCATTTCCAGCTTGTTTAATTTCAGCTTGTCCATTGTTCTGCATTGCTGCATCACATTTTTTATCGCTGCTGTTATTTTTCTCCTGCTGTTGCTGCTGATAAATTCATTAATGTACTGTCCTTCAGCAAATTCGTAAACAAAGTAATCTTTGCCGCTAAATATCAGTTTCGGCCCTATTCGGCATTTATTCAGTTTTTTCAGCCACTTTATTTCATTGGCAATTGTTTTTGCCGCTGCGTTTTCCCTTTGCGCTTTTATTGCAATTTTTCTGTTTTTCAGCTTTCCGGTGTATATCAGCCCCCTGTTTCCAACTGCAAATTTTCTTGCATCGCTGATATTTTTGCCTTCCAGCTGCTTCAGTAATTTTGATTTCCATATCTTGTAAACATGCAGCTTTTCGAACATCGGCAGCTGCTTTCTCGCAATTTCCGCTTTTGTCAGCAAATTATTGGCAATGATTTCATCAATTTTGTTTTTGTTTGTGCGGCTGCTGAAAAGCAAAAGTATTATTCCCCTGTCTGCCAGGTAGCTGCCGCATTTATTTAGAAATCTCTCAATTGTTTCATGGCCTTTTTTGCCGCCGTAAATTGTAGCATCGCTTATTCCCTTATCCTGCGGCAGATATGGCGGATTGAATATTATGGTGCCAAACTTTTGCTTTGGAATTTCAGTGAATAAGTCGCTGCGGATGAAGTTTATTCTGCTGCTCATTTTTTTTAGCTCTTTTTCGCAACTGTTGTTAACATCGGCGGCAGTAACAGTTAAAACTTTTTTATTTTCCAGAGACGCTTGCGCCTGTATTCCCGAGCCGGTTCCCATGTCCAGAACCCTGCCCTTTGCAAATTTTTTTACTGATTCTGCCAGCAAATAGCTGTCTTCTGCCGGAGTATAGATTGGCATATATGCCCGCTATGCTAAAGCTTTATAAATTGTTTTGGATTTGCTGCGTCAGTATGTCGCTGAACTCTCGCAGGGAGCTTGCTGATTTTTTGACTTTGCCTTTGGAACATATTGACCTGAGAATCGCTTCAGGCAGGTTTGCAACTTCTCTTGAGGAAGCAATAACCAGCAGGGGTTTGAACAGCGGCATGTGCAGTGATGGTTATGACGTGGTTACAGCCACCATTACTTATGACCTTGTTGTTCCTGAGGATGCGGATTGGCCTCAAGGCAAAACTCGCATTAACAACGACAGCATAACCTTACTTCTTATCAGGCATAACAGCCATTACCGGCTTGCGCTCGGAGACAGGATGAAGCTGTACGAGTTTTTGAGGGACAGGCGCTCAGAAGCATCGCTGCCTGAGGAGAAAAATAAGGATTCATTTCATGTTTTTGTTGTGAACTTGTAAATGTTATGGCGGAAGGCGCAAATAAGGTAATGTCAAGTTGTGTGTCCTGCAATCCTGAGCTTGCCGATGCCTGCTTGGCTGATTTTTTTCTCCCCCCTTATTTTTTAAGGGGGGGAGAAAAAAATCAGAGCAGTGTGCGACAGTTTTGCCACTTAACTTGAAATT
>JACPMZ010000009.1 GCA_016185705.1 Candidatus Woesearchaeota archaeon | reverse complement strand
TAGCAATTGTAAGTGCAGGTCTCGCTCGTCGCGTGACTCTGTGCAAACTGCGCTTGCACATAAAATGTGCTTCGCAATTTTTAACACGACACCTCACGGCACGAGCTGCCGGTGGCCATGCACCATCTCTCGGCTTGTCTGGCAAGACCTTTAATCTGGCCTTCATTCTGCCATCGCCCCTGGTGAGATTCCCTGCGTTGAATTAAATTAAACCGCACGCCGCACCCCTTGTAGTACTCCCCCGCCAATTCCTTTAAGTTTCAGTCTTGCGACCGTACTCCCCAGGCGGCGAGCTTAACGACTTCTCTTCGACACTGCATATTCACAAAGAATATGCAACACCTTGCTCGCAGTGTTTACAGCTAAGACTACTCGGGTATCTAATCCGGATTGCTCCCTTAGCTTTCGCCCCTGACCGTCGGACCTGTTCTCGTCAGACGCCTTCGCCACCGGTTGTCTACTTAGGATTATAGCACTGTAAACACCGCCAACGCATTATGCTAACGATAGCGGGTATTTTACTGCTCCCCTAAGCATACATCTGACGCCTCCCAGTCCCTAGGCTGTCAGTGTCTCCTGCACGCCGTCAAGTTAAGCTTGACGATTTCACAAGAGATTGAGCAGCCCGGCTACGGGCGCTTTAGGCCAAATAAATACGACCCCCACTAGTGGCGCTGGGGTTACCGCGGCGGCTGGCACCAGTCTTGTCCACCACTTATTCGCCAAGGTATTTGCCCTTGGCAAAAGCCCATGCAATGCATGAGCACTCAGGATCCCCTTATCACGCTTGCGCGTAGTGTAAAGGTTTCGCGCCTGCTGCACCCCGTAGGGCTAGGGTCAGTGTCTCAGTACCCTTCTCGGAGCTACGTCTCTCAACGCCCCTACCGATCTCAGGCTTGGTGGGCCATTACCCCACCAACAACCTAATCGGATATCGGCCCATCTTCAGGCATTGCTTTTCATGGAAAGAGGGTTCCACCACCAATCCACTGCCCGGGTTTAGCCTCACTTTCGCGAGGGTATCCCGGACCTGAGGGCAGGTTGCCGATATGTTACTGAGCAGTTCGCTTCCTTGCGGAAAACTTGCATGGCTAAATCGGATCCTAATAGCGGCGATCGTCCGCAGGATAAACGGAAATTGTTCAATCCTATGGAGTTTTTATTTGCCTTAAAGGAATTAACTTGCAGTACATCTCAGAAATCTTCTATTTCTGACGATGCTCAAAACACGAAGTGTTTTGACATCACAAAGATGCTTTTGCAACTCTCACTCATACTTAACAGCATTACGTTAAGTACTCATAATTCTTCTTCAATAGAAACCGTGGCGCAAACAGTAGCCACAGCGGAGGCGATATCAAAAAAAAGTGGGGGGTTATATATAAATGTTTCTGTGGGTTGGCAATTTCAAGTTAAGTGGCAAAACTGTCGCACACTGCTCTGATTTTTTTCCCCCCCTTAAAAAATAAGGGGGGAGAAAAAGATCAGCCAAGCAGGCATCGGCAAGCTCAGGATTGCAGGACACACAACTTGACATTACCCTGTGGGTTCAGTATCTCCGATTGCAGCTTTGGCGGTGCGTGCTGCGCAGTGGATGGAACTAAGGCAGTTTCGGAGATACTGGGGTTGGTATGTCGAAGCACTACTACTCAATTTCTGAAACCAAACAGCATTCATAAGCCCAGGGTTATCGCGTTATTTTAATCGCACACAGAGGGTCATCCGATAAATTGTATTGTGTCCGAAGCAAAGGTGTGCCATTTTTATTTTTAACAACCAAAAATTCTCCTTCCCTTTCCACACCGGGCAGCTCAGAAATTCTCTGATAGGCCATGCTCATTTCCTCAAGGCTGGAGGGGCAAATGCTGTTACGGAATTGATAAAACCTATTAATAATTACACCCCAAAACTCGTTACTATAGCCCTTGTCAGGATTTGCCAGCATTCTGGAAAGCTGGTCGGCGTAAATGGTGAATTCTATGAAATTAAAAACAAAGTTAACCGACAATTTACCTGAAGAGTATAATTCTGACATATTCCTGTATCCTGAATGACTTATTGCAGCGTGACCCAACTCATGCAAAATTGATTCACGGAAATCCGCATCATTTTTTATAAACCCAGTAAAAGACCGCGGCCATACAATTACAACAGTAGGATTGCCACTCCCTAAAGTAGTTATTTCATAAGGAGTTGACATGGAATGGATATTGTCTACCTGATAGACAGCCTGAAGCACGGCAGCTTTTCCTCTTGCCAATTCCGATGGCGTTGCGGCAGGATTAACATGTCTAACAAAAGACGCAGCGATGTCTTCAAGCTCGCCTGGCGAAGGGTTATAAAAAATGTCGGTGATTTCACCCCTTTTCTTTGCCGCCAACACTTCAGGCATGGTATTCCCAAGATGGCACACGTAAGCTGCCTCTGAGATTCTGCCCTCCAAAACATTCTGAAACGTCATCAAATAATCAGGCAGAGGCGCTTGGTAAGCAGAAGAGTTATCACACACATAAGAAGAATCAAAAACGCCAGACCTGACAACTCCAACAGTTCCGCCAGCTATAAGCGCCAGAACACCTGCGCTTGCAGCAGCAATCTTCCAATCCGGAAGTTTTACAAAGCGCTTGCCAGGTGTTTCTCTTCGTTGCCCTACAGCTCTCCTATGTCGCTTTGCCATAGAATAAAAATGTCAGATAGCGCTTTATAAATCTTTCTATTTTGTGACTACTTAACAGTAATCAAGAACTGCTGTGCAGCCGTGCTCCTGCGCTGGCTTTACATCTCATCTGCCTGAAAAAACTTCTGCCGCTGCTCACACAAGCTAATGCAAAGTGCTGCCTGCAGAATTGTACTCTGCCAATACAAGCTTTTGAATTGCCCATGCAGCACTCTCGCGCTTTGTTTTTGGGCTATCGTCAAGCATGCGCATATATTGGTCATATCTGCGGGCTGTGTGCGCATGGAAGGAATTGCTGTACTGCTTATTGCCGCCTCCGGCTTTATTCTGCCGAAAGGCATCCAGAATGCGGCCCTGTGAACGCAGTGCGAGCAGGTCACTGAGGAACGCCTGACCTATTGAGCCATTGGGCACATCTGGCGTGAATGAACCCGTGCCGAATCGTGCGTGTTCAGCAAGAGAGTCTATACCCAAGTCAGAAATGCCATAAGAATATTCCTCAGCCAGCTTAGCCAGCGATGTAAGCCACAAATCAACATCATCGTCTGTCTGAAGATAGCTTCCGCTGCCTACAATCAGGTATACAGGCAAATGGACAATAACAGGCAAGCCGGTGCCGTAAAATCGTATATCCGGAATAAGCGCTGCCATGTACAGAAGAGAATTTGCTGCACCGCCAGGCATAGTGTACGACAGCACAGTATCTGAGAGCTGTTCGTCAGAAACTTTTCCACGAAGCGCACTGAAAATTGCATCAGCGAGCTCTGATGGCCTGAGGTTGTAGAACACTGAGATTCTGCCAGCGCCAAGAAGCTCGCCAATGGCAGGGTTGTCATTGATTCGGGAAGCAACGTATTCCCTGTCATCAATTAAACGCTCCCTGACCAGCGTAAGCTTATCATCAATAGTGGGAGGCGCAACCGGAGTGGCTAAAAGCTGAACGGATGCAGCTGGCACAGAAATCTCAGCTGCTGCAGGCACTGCCATATTCTTAGGCTGACTGCAGGAAAGCAGCACCAGCAATGAAGTTGCAGCAAACCCGTAAATACCCCTGCGAAGGAAAGTCATTTAATAATCTGGCAGAGGCGGGCTATATAATGATTCACTATATAAGACCTATACCGATGAAACGCCATATACTGCTACTAGCCGGCAGCAGTCTTCCTGCGCTGCCTCTTGATTTTCTTCATGCGCTTGCGCTGCCACTTCCAGCGCATCTGCTTGCGCTTCTTCCAGCGCCGTGACGAACGTTTCATTTTTGAACCTTATTTGCTCAACGGATTTATCAGCGCCTGTAAGAATGTAAGCAGTAGTTTAAATACTTAACTCATTTCCGGGCTGTAACGCCCAAAACATCAGGCCTTGCATTAACGCTCCCGAATCCAGCTTCCCTCAACCGCTTTAGAACACCCTTAACAAAATTCTTGCCCTGCTTTTCACCAGGATTGCCGGTATAATGAAAAATCCTGCCCCCGGATTTCAACACACGATGAAGCTTTTTGTAGAAATCAAGCGAATACAATTCAGGCGCCAGCGGAAATCTGGGAGGGTCATGGATGACTGCATCAAAAAAAGCCGCTGAAAACATCTCCACGCCCCTGTACACATCGCCGATGGTCAGCTTAATCTTTCTGTTCAAGTACAGCTCCCGGGACCATGGGTTGTAATCAGTCATCTCCAGAACATTGGAATCATTTTCAAAAGTGAATAATTGCGTTACAGCATCATTCTTGGCAGCAGCAATAGCAGTATAGCCCAGGCAGCAGCACGTATCAAGAACACGCCCCTTTAGAGGCGCGATTGAACTTATCTTGTCAAGCGTGTCCTGCCACGGCGTCCTTTCCTGTGTGCGATGCATTCTTATGCCTGATATTTCCACTGTTGGAGCGTCAGTTGTTGGCACAAGCTTGTAGAACCTGTTGGTTTCAGCAGAAAACAGCTTAAGCTTTTGCGGCTCCCGGCGCTTCTCAAGAAAATAGCAGATAGCTGTATCGTCGGCAATTTTAGCCAAATCGCTGAAAGTTACTTTGGCATCTGAGAATTTGACTTCCTTAAAGCGGGGATTGATATCAACCGTGCCTGACTGCAACCCCAAATCAAGCGGAAGGCGCAGACGGGTTTTGCCCTCATCAATCGCCTTAAGAATCTCACGCGCCTGGATAAAAGATATGACTGTCATGGGAAAATGAATTCAGGAGAATATAAAAAAGTTACTGACATCACCAGGCAATTATCCGGCTCTGCAAGCGAAAACGGGCAGTGAGAAATGCCTCATCAGGGATAAACTCACTTTCGCCCGTAATCCCAGACGAAGCTGCGAATGATAATGAGCATGCCTCGTTCGGGACTTTCAACGCTCACCGGCGTTGTAAGCTGCGAACGCCAGTGAGCATGTTTGAACCCGAGTCCCCGGCGCGAGAGGCCGGGATGATTGGCCGGACTACACCAACGAGGCATTTCACGAATAGAATTTAATTCTGCTTTTAAAGATTGCTGATTTAACCCTGAACCAGCCCAGCTACAATCGCGCTCTTTTTCATCCCTTCCTTAAAATTCAGAGGGAGGGAAAAAGGAGCGCGAATAAATAGCAAGGGGAAAAACCTGAGCAGGTCAATTATTGCGAAGCACCGGCGCCTTAACCCTCAACCTTCTTAGCCGCAGAAGGGTCAGCCCTGACGATTCTTATCTCGCCGAAATGCTCATCCTGAAGCAGGTCTATTTCGCGGTGGTCTACGTTTGCCAAATGAAGAAGTGCCGTGAATTTATGAATCTTAGCCAACCTTTCATCATCCTTCGTTAAAATTGAAAATGTCAAAGCGCCTCCAGCGGCTGAAAGCAGCATAAGAATTTTATTGCGGACATCGCTAATCAATTTGCTGATGTCAACCTTTCTTTCAGGCACTTCAACCCTAACTGACGGAATGCTTCTCAGGAATCTGCGGTCCCTGACTTCCAAAGCTTTCTGCAGCGCAATCATCAAGTCATAAATCGAAACCTTGCGCTTTCTCGGCTGCGGGGTTCTTGGAATCAGCGCAGGCGTTTCCTCCCCGCCAGCAGGAGCACGGTCCAAGTCTTCGTAAAAGTCATCCTCAGACATTTCCTCTTCCGGATTCATCAGCCGGTCCAACTCGCTGATGTCATCGCTCAGCAATTTCTGAGACTTTATCTTGAGAAGAATTGCAGCAGCCAGCACAATCTTGCCGCTAATCCTGAAGTCCAGCTCCTTCAGCTTACTAAGCATCTGCAAATAGCGCTTCGCAAGCAGCCTGACGTCAATATCCCACGGATTCATGCCCTCATGCCTGACAAGCTCATAAATCATGCTCTGCCAGGTAACTTCATCTTTCTCAACGACGATGTCAAGAATGCGGTCGTGGTTTGCTCTGGCTTCGGGCATAACTGCATTATGGCGGCATAGTATATAAAGATAACTGAAAAAATCCCGAGTTAAGTGTTTTTTCCCCTCTCTCTCGCTGCTTGCCTGCTCTCACAAGTGCTTTGCTTGGCCGCAGAAGGAAATGGTTTTGTTGCGAAGCTGGAAGGAATAAGAAGCGGGCAGCGGAACACGCAAAAGCAGATATTATCCTAAAAAAAAAACGTGATGTTAAGTCATCGGGTGTTGCTAAAAACATTTAAGCAGCGGATATTTAGCAGCAACAACAACGACTGCTACTGCTGCAACTAAGCTACCGCCACCGCTACTGAGAAGCAAAGCCAAAACAGCAGCACCCGCAGATTGAACAGAAACATAAGAAATCTTTATAAAACAAATCCAACCAGCAACTGATGAAGGGCTCATGGTCTAGTGGTTATGACGTCACCCTTACAAGGTGAATGTCCCCAGTTCGAATCTGGGTGGGCCCATTATGCGGCAGTGATCTAGTGGCTATGATAGGGCCTTGCCATTCATGCAAACAGGCTCTTACCCGGGTTCAAATCCCGGCTGCCGCATACGAAATTTTTTAACACATACCTTAGTTCTAACCAGCAATGATAGATGCGAAAAGACTGCAGGCCAGGCATGCGAAACTCAGAGAGTCTGCTTCTGAATACCAAGGCGCTTTGAAGAAGCAACTATTTTACAGAGTGCCCTGCAAAGTCGTAAGCCACAAGATTGAGCGGACTGGATACGATAACATAAGATTTGACATTTGGATAAAAGCTCCGGATGGAAAACAATTGTACCTAACGTCAACGTTTGGAATACGGACCGAAGTGGACCATCAGAAGACTTTGGATGAAGCTTTGAAAGTATGGCAGGAGAATGAATCAGCCATTGAGGCGGTTATTAAAACAAGCAGCAGAGGCATTATAGCGCATGCGCTGCAGGGAGGCGATTATGCGTTCGTTAAGCCTGAAGGCGAAATCAGAGTTGGCTTATGCGCGTTGCTGCAAAAGGATAAATTGCTGAATTGCGTGTAATAATTCGGAAATCAATATAAGCCGGTTCTAAACCCCTGATTGCATGGTAGTTAGTCTTGAAAGACGCATAGACGAATGCAAATTGGAAAAGTTTAGAAAATGCTTAACGCTGCGTGTAGCATACAGCCAAGATGGCAAACCCAGAAGAACAGACTTGATAAAGATAAACGGTTCACCGCAGGAATATACTTACCTCGGAGGCAGCAACGGCAATACGATGCAGGTGACAATTGCTGACGAATGGGCAACAACCAAATTTACGCTATCCGCATATTTCAGGGCATCATCCGAAGGAACACGCCTGATGAAAGAGTTCGAGCAGTTTCTAAAAAGGAATCTCAACAATCAAATGAGCCTGGTTTATGGACGCAGATTCAGCACGGGAAGCTTACTCAGAGTATGGCACATGGCAAGATCAGGGCAGGACATGGCTATTTTGTGGCCGCGAAAGATGTACGGACCAAGCCAGATGATGGAAGTGCTGAGCAGAGAAACGTTTGACCTGTACCTATCAGCCATACCTTCCGGTGGGCAACCACTCATGGAAATTTTTGAGAACCCGCTGAAACACAGGTAACGGCAACAAAAAAATTAGCACTATTTTTAAACAGCAAGCTTGGTTTTCCTTTTGGTAAAAAGACAAACATGCAAATACACGAAAACGTGGTCAGAAATTGGTATTTACTAAAATACGTTTTGAGAGGCATATTCGACACTGATGGCAGTCTTTATTTTACAAAAAACGATTGGAAAAAATATAGGCGATATCCAATAATTGAATTATCTATGCACAATGACGTCTTACTAAAACAAGTGAAAGGCATATTAGATGCTGTTGGATTTAATACAAAAATTGTCCATTATAAAGACTCTGTAAAACTTCACGGAAAGAAAAATTTATTAAGGTGGTTCAAACTCATAGGGAGTAGTCATCCAGATAAACACTCAAAACTATCCTTTTGGACAAGATTTGGATATTGTCAAAGGATAGACGAGCTTAATTATGCTGAGCGCACAAAGATTTTAAGGGCCCGTAGCTCAGTTTGGTTAGATAGTGTGATTGCATCGCACTAGACCAAAGCGCCAGTCTTATATGGCTACGCTTTAAGACAGCTGGATGTCGCCAGTTCAAATCTGGTCGGGCCCACTTTTTTCTAAATTTCTGCAGCACCGCACCTTATTGCCGCTCAGTTATCCGCCTCATTATTTCAGGCGATGCAAAAAAGCAGCGGGCAGCTATGGAAAATGGAAAGCGTGGGCAAGCGGGGCAAGTTACCTGCGGAGAGAGCGGGAAGGCAGGCATATATAAATTATTGAGCAAAATTTAAAAAGACAGAAAATAAATCTATGCGAGGGCAGCATGTATGCGCGCTATTTTGACAGGTTACAGAATTATTTCACTATAGTGAACGAAGGGCTGCGCAAAGAAAACTACTTCTTCAAGTGGAGGTATGTGCTTCCGTTCAGCGCTGTTTTGTGGCTCTACCTGTTTCTTGGCAGCAATATCAAAGCTGTGGCGATTGTAAGCGTGCTCGCGGTGGCTGCATCATACTCAACCATTTACAAGCGAGTGGTGAGAGTGCCGTCAGCCATTGAATTGGTTACGCTGGGAACAGTGGTTACGTCCATCGCTTACGGGCCGCTTGTGGGAGCAATTTTTGGAGTATTGACAACGATAGCTTCAGAAATAATCAGTTCAGCGGTGGATATGTTTACCATGGTGTACGCCTTCGCCCGCGGGGTAATAGGAGCAACGGCATTCTTCCTGGCAGGGATGAACATAGTCCTGCTTGGCGTACTGATGGTGCTGCTGTTCAACCTCATCTGCCAGCCAGTCTACATGCTGCCGGGAGACTTGGAAACAAAAATCAAAGCGCTATACTATTTTGTCATCAGCATATCCTTCAATCTCCTCGCGTTCTTCCTGCTGGGAGGGATACTGTTATCTATTGCGGTGTGAGAGTATTGTTAAGTTTTCGGGTGATGCTAAAAAGGTTTAAGCGGCGGATATTTTGCAGCAGTAGCAACGACTGCTACTACGCTAACCTGGTGCATCCTAAATGCCGCCGCCATCAAAAGCCAAAAAGCTGACGGCTGCAGACTGAACGATACGACAGAACAAATAAATATTAAAACCAGTGAAAAAGCCTACAGCCATGGATGACACACTAACTCTTGGCGGAAACATACAAATATCAGGCTTCAAGGACCTGGAAGCAGCGCAGATGGTAGTTTTAAAGAAAGTCATAGGCGCGTATGCAAGGAAATTTGGCAACAAATGCAAGAATATGGAACTGCTCAAATTAACCATGAAAAAAGTGCACGAGCAGGAACACTCGGAGATGTACGAGCTGCATGCATTGGTGGTTGACGGCGGCAAAAAATATTCCTCCGAGGTAACTGACAGAAACCTGTTCTTTGCTGTTGACTCTGCACTTAAGAAAGTTGAGAATGAGATGGGGAAATAACAGTTAGCATAAGCTGGCATTCCAACTCCAAACGAGGCAGCAAGCCCTCCGACATTCCGACTGTTGAAAGAGTGCTGAAATCTGTTCCTGACTTCAGCTTCACCACCTGGCGAAATAAAGCAGGCGTTGACGCCTTCCCAGCAAAGACTTTATAAACCAAAATCTCAGCCCTAAACAACATGGTGCTGGACAAATTGGGGGATGCGCTCAGGGGAACGCTGCAGAAGATAGCGAAAAGCGTTTTCGTAGACGACAGGCTGATTAATGAGCTTGTCAAAGACATTCAAAGAGCGCTGCTGCAGGCAGACGTAAATGTTAAGCTCGTATTCAAGCTCAGCAATGAAATAAAGGAGCGCGCATCAAAAGAGGAGACTCCTGCCGGACTAACCAAGAAAGAGCACCTCATAAAGATAGTTTATGACGAGCTGGTGAAGTTTCTCGGAGAGAAAAGCGAAGAAATTGACACGTCAAAAAAGCCGACTATAATTATGCTTCTCGGCCTTTTTGGATCAGGAAAAACAACAACTGCCGCGAAACTGGCAAGATATTACCAGAAACGCGGCCTTAAGGCAGCCATGGTGCAGCTTGACGTATACAGGCCGGCAGCCTACGAGCAGCTTCAGCAGCTCGGGGAGCAGATAAATGTGCCTGTTTTTGGCAGCGAAGAAAAAAATCCGTTCAAAATATACAACAGCATAAGGGATAAATTAAGCAAATTTGACATCGCAATCATTGATACAGCAGGACGGCACGCTTTAAGCGACGAGCTGATAAAAGAGCTTGAGCTGCTCGGAAAGGAAATCAATCCTGACGAAAGCCTGCTCGTCATAAGCGGAGACATAGGCCAGGCAGCGCAGCAGCAATCAGAAGCATTCCACAAGGCAAAGAGCATAACAGGCGTAATAGTAACAAAGCTGGAAGGAACTGCAAAAGGCGGAGGTGCGCTTACAGCATGCGCAGCAACAGGCGCAAAAGTCAAGTTTATCGGAGTAGGGGAAAAGATAGAAAACCTTGAAACATTCAACCCTGAAAGATTCGCCGGCAGACTCCTTGGAATGGGCGACTTACAGACACTGATGGAGAAGGCAGAGGAGGCCATGTCTGAGGAAGAGGCAGAGGACATCGGCAAGAAATTCCTTAAAGGAGAATTTAACCTGCTGGATTTATATGAGCAAATGCAGGCAATGAAAAAAATGGGGCCCATAAGCAAGGTGCTGGACATGATACCCGGCTTCGGACAGCTTAAGCTGCCAAAAGACATGCTTGAAGTGCAGGAAGGAAAGCTGGAAAAATGGAAAATTGCAATGCAGAGCATGACCAAAAAAGAGCTCGAGAACCCGGAAATGCTTGATTCGGAACGGATTGAGCGCATAAGCAAAGGCAGCGGAATATCCCAGCCAGACATACGCGAGCTTATCAAGCAGCACAAGCAGAGCAAAAAAATGGTTAAAATGTTCAAAGGAGCTACGCCAAAAAACATGGAAAAAATGATGAAAAAACTTGGCGGCATGAGGGGAATGAAACTGCCGGGAAAATAACCGATGTCCTGAACTCCGTTCCCGCTGCTTTTTTTCCCTCCCCCTAAAATTCAGGGGAGGCAGCGGGCAAGGTGACGGGTGAGCAAAACCGCATGCTTCAGCTGCCATCGCGCTTCATTTCCGCCTGGCTTCGAAAATTAATAACGTGGCATTACCACGGAGGGTAAAGCTTTAAAAAGAATCCTTAGTTCTAAAGCAGCATGCCGGGATCGCATAATCTGGTAGTGCGTCGGTCTTGAACCACTGCTGGTAAACCGATGGCCTCACGGCCTTCTGGGTTCAAAAAGATTCACTGGTTTCGCCAGTAAATTTGAAAGTCCCAGTCCCGGCGTACGCTCATAGAGTAAACGCCTATATGGCCCGGTTTGGGCCATTCGGCTTATTAAGAACTGCTTCTTTGGAGGATTTGAACATGAAAAACGGCCTGGATATCCATAACTACCCGCAAAAGCTAGAGCAGGCAGTGGCCTGTGTTGAGAGAGCAAAGATAAGCCTGCAAAACAAGCAGGCAATACTGAAATTCCGGGACTTCTGCAGCCTGGAGGGCATAGGCTTGCCCCGAACAGTGCGCTATTTGAGCATTCTGAGCAGATGGGCTGAGATTCTTGGCGTTGATTTTGACAAAGCTACCAAAGAGGATATTGGGAGAGCAGTGCGTGTTATCCAAGAGAACGAGCATTACAGCGCATGGACAAAAGCAACATACAAGATAATGTTCAAACGGTTTTACAGGTGGCTCAAAGACACGCCTGACGGCCATCCGGCAGAGGTCAAGTGGATTCCCACCACTATTAAACGAACAGAAATCACCCTGCCATCCAATGGTGAGATGCTCACTGAAGCAGACGTGCAAAAGCTCATCAATGCGGCAGACCAAGTCAGAGACAAAGCATTTATCGCTACACTCTACGAAAGCGGTGCTCGCATAGGGGAAATTGCAACCATGCAAATCAAAAACCTCAAATTTGACACTTACGGAGCGGTGATGCATGTTACTGGCAAGACTGGCCCAAGAACAATACGCATCGTAACATCAACATCTTACCTTTCGGTCTGGCTGCAAAACCATCCGGACAGAAACAATAACAATGCACCACTCTGGGTAAACGTTGGCAAGTGCTCACGTTACGAAATTCTCAGATATAGCGCTATCCGAGTGCTGCTTGGCAGGCTTTTCAAAAAAGCTGGCGTAGCCAAACGCTTCAACCCACACATTTTCAGGCATTCCCGAGCCACTTTTCTTGCCAACCATCTTACAGAATTCCAAATGAACCAATATTTTGGCTGGATACAAGGCAGCAAAATGCCAGCAACCTACGTGCACATGAGCGGGAAAAGTCTGGATAAATCAATCCTTGCACTTAATGGCTTGCAGTCGCCAGAAAAGGGCAGGGAAGCCCAATTCAAGCCCAAATCCTGCCAACGCTGCGACACCCTTAACAGCCCAGACGCCAAATACTGCAGCAAATGCGCAGGAGTCCTTGACATACAAACAGCAATGGAACTCCAAGAAAAGCTACAAAAGGAAAAAGCAATGCGCCAGCAATCGGACAACATCATGAATACCCTGCTAAAAGATCCTGAAGTGCTAAGCGTCATAGCGACGAAAATTAATGAATTAAACCTAAAGTAAAACCGACCTTGCAAAATTTGAGAAAGCTTTTTATTCACATACCCAGTAAAAGTCTCAAAATGGCTAATTGGGAGTCAAAATCCGTTGCTGATACTGTAGATAATATTTCTGAAAATGCGTTAGTATTGCCCGTTATTCAAAGAAGGCTCATATGGGATGAAGGGAAAATGGAGTTGCTTTTTGACACTTTATTAAAAGCTAATTCTTTTGGTGGCATAATGACTATCCAAGAGGATGTGAGCTTCCCTCCATTATTTGCATTCAGATATTTTACAAAAGACGGTGAACCGGTAAGTTCAATTAGTCTTGAAAAATTAGAAAAAAACCATAGCCTTGTGATAGATGGTCAACAAAGGCTACAATCTTTTTATATTGGGCTAACCGGTAGCATAAATAGAAAGATGTTGTTCTTTGATTTATTTAGTGATTACAATAATATGGAGTATGATTTTGAGTTTGGAAATGATCAATCAAAATTACCAAAGACTAACCAAGATAGAGATGAGAAAGCTATCCAAGAAACTAAGTGGATTCCAGTACCTTCGTTATTCATGCGCCTCAAAGAAACAAACGATGGATATCAGGTTGCCGAAGAATTTATCAGAAAGTTAAATATTGAAAATGATCAACAAAAAGCACACATAAATAGAAATATCAGCACTTTTTATAATAATGTGTTTGCTGGAAAACATGTTGGCATGGCAAGGGTGAATGTCAATCGAGCCTTGGATTCTATTGCAAACAGGCAGAGAGTGGTTGAATTATTTAAGCGACTGAACGATGGAGGAACAAAATTATCTGCTTTTGACTTAGTGGCATCGATCTTGAAAGGTTTTGAATGGAAAATGGAGCAATTCTTGGATGATATTCTTAAAGAATATTCCGATATCGGAATAAATCAGGACTCGCTCATTAAGCTCATATTCATTCTTCGTGACAACCATTCAAAGGAAATGGCTAACTTGCAACAAGAGGATGCCACATTTGCGGTGACTAACAGCGCAAAAATTTCTGCAGCTTTAAATGCGCTTAAAAAGTTCTTAAAAAATGCCGGTCTATACGAATACTACAAAAAAGAAAACAGGTCTTTCATACCCCTATATTTCATTGCATATCATCTCTTCCATAAGAATCTAAAGGATGAAGAACTAGAGCATTTCTTTGATAATTACGATACAGGCAATGCCGATTTTAAAAACATGTATAGCTGGATATACATATCTCTTCTAAGCGGAGTTTTTAAAAGTAGAGGTGCCGGTTGGATTCCATATAAAACAGGAATAAGAAAAATTTTGTTAATAATAAAGGAATTTAAAGGAAAAGAATTTCCAATTAAACAAATTTTTGAGATGTATAGAAACCACCCCGTATATTTCTACGTCGTTTTTGATGAATCAAACCTTGATAGATTGGATCAAAATTTCTTATTCTTTATATTATACGACAGGCAAGAAGTAACAAGATTGCAAGATATAGACCACGTTCAGCCATCCTCACTTTTAGAAAGAAAAGGTTATGACTACGCTCAAATGAATAGAGTTGAAAATTACCAACTTCTAGACTCAGGAACAAATCGATGGGAAAAGTCTGGCAAATCATTGCAAGAATGGATATCGAGCTCTGTTTCAAATAAGGCACTTTACCTTAAAAAACACTTAATCCCTGAAGATGAAAACTTATGGGAACTTGAAAATTACGAGGAACTAGTAACAGAAAGAAGAAAGTTGATAATTAACCAAATTAATCGTATTCTTGCCGTATGATTCATATAACTGCCAATTTGGTAGCTTTTTGATATACCTTTTCCGAGATACCTTTATTTTATAGTGCTGTCTTGTTCTTTTCATGATTAGCAATCACATGGTCAAATTCCTTGTAGACGAGGAGCAATTCAAACGCCTTCAGAGTAACGCCTCAGAAAGGGGGTGTAAGACCATCTCGAGCTACCTACGAATAATATCGTTTGGTAACAATTCACAAATCGAGGAGTTTCTATCAAAAATCTATGAAGCAGTAAAGCAAAATGGAAGATGAAAAAGAAGCTGAAACGCCGAAATGGGTAAGCATAGTAACTGGATTAATTCAGGGAACAAGAATGAGCACAAAAATGTTACATCAAAAAGAGCCAGAGAAAGGTGCCGAAGATTAACCAAGCCAGATTAATAAAATGCAGAAATCAGGGTAGATATGGGAAAAAAAAAACGCTTATTATCCGCATAACACCGGAACAGGAAAACATGTTAAAAATAAAAATGCAAGAAGTAGGCTTCCGCAAGAAATCAGACTATGTTCGGTGTGCTTTGTTCATGCCTTCAAAACTGAGCAAAAATGAATGACGACTTTGAAATGGCCAGGTCAGAACGCAGAAGCTTCTTCTGCCCGAAAAAGCTCTGGGCAGAGCTCAAGAAGCAGACAAATGATTGCATGTCGGTTTCGGAGTACATCAAACAAGCCATAATGGAGAAAATTCTCAGAGATGAACGCAATAAGACACGCCTATAATTAAAAGGAATAACTTACCTTACTTCAATTACACTTGTTCTCGGGCAGGTTTGTGTCCCATCTGCGTATTCTATACAAAACTTGATTGGCCACGTTCCTTCAGCTGCAGCTACCAGCGGATTAGCGGGTATTTGCTCTACTGCATGAGCTGGGAATACATCCGATCGGGATTGTATAACAACAACTTGTTTGGTCTGTGTTGCATTCTCAGTTACGGGAATAGGTATCTGAACTTGCTGTGTCGCTTGATTGGGAGCACCCCCTTTTTGAACAAGCCAATCTTCAGATGGAACTGTGATTGTAAATCCCTTAATGCGTACATCCTTGTCAGTAGGGTTCTGGTATTCTGGAGCTACTTGGAAATATTGTCCTTTTGCAAATGGCCCGTAATTAGTCTCAGCATTAACGGTTATAGGATAACGAGAATATAATGTATTCTCTCGTTCTTCTGCCACACCCTGTTTATAGCCTTCATTATATGCTCTGTCTTGGATAAACATATACAATAATCCTGAGGACAGTATGAATAAAATAAGGAAGAAGAAGCCTTTTGAAAGTAAGGGGTAGTGTTTCAAAAAGCTCTCGGCAGTATCCAAAAACGCTACAAGTGTGCTCTTTTCCGCTTTACTGTTACTCCTTTTCACTAAAAGGGGGTGTCATTAGCCTCTTAATAAATTTATCTTCTACCTCTTTGGCCTCTGTTATCACGAAACTGGTTAACATCACGAAAGTGGTTTACATTCTTCCCATACTTGCCATCGCCATTACGTTTATAGACCACAATAGGATTCAGAATCCCCTTTGAAAGAATTGATTCAATTAATTCATCTTCTTCGGACTCCAAGAATTTTTCTCGGGGATTGTTTGGATTTGGCACAATTTTTTCTAATGGGACATCGTATATTTTGTCAAAATATTCTACAATCAGCTTGTTTTTTTCTACCATTTTTCCCCCGTTCATCTGTAAAATCAACACTACTTAAACGTTGTTATTAGCCAAGGCCCATTTACAATATCCGCATCCTTCAGCACTTTTCGGCATCTTTCCATCCACCACGTCAACAGCTTCTTTAAAGATGCGCTCTGCATTCTTTACAGAAATTTCCATCTTAACCAACTCTGTATGAAAGGCAACATCTCCGTCAGCCTCAACTTCCTTCGGGTAATAAAACATCAGATAGCCATAATCCTCAGTTTCATATCCGTTCTTTCTAAGCAAGAAGTTGTAAATGTCTAGCTGGTCCTTGTAATGCTCAGCAGTATCTTCTTTAACAGGATAGCCACGGGTTTTATAATCAAGAACAATAAGCTTTTTTCCCTTCTGAAGAATATTGTCCACAGCACCTCTGAATAGGTTGCCTTTTTCATCTGTCCACTGAATGCCCTTTAATGTTTTCCGCCATTGCTCCAGCAGCTCAACATTGTCAAACAGCTTAACCCGGCCATTCAACTTCTCCATCTCCGGAGGCAGCTCTCCCTTATCACGAAACGCATCAAAATGGGCCTTCAAAATCCGGTCCATTCCTGCCGGAAGCGAAGGGAAAGGAGTAGAAGGGCGCTTAACATTCTTATTGAAGTGAAGCCAAAAGCAGCGAGGGCATTCTTTGAGAAGTGAGAGTGAGAAAGGAGAGAATTTGTAGGTCATGCTTCTACCTCAAAAGCTTCCTTCAAAACAGCTTTCCTTAATGCATCATAATTTTTTTGAGTTTCTTTAATTTGAGATTCTAATTGATCGCAGAGCTGCATTAATGACACAATTTTTTTTTGTTCATTGATAGAAGTATAAGGTATTTTAATTTCTAGTACATCTTTAGGTCTTATTGATGCATAATTTGTGCTACCCTGAGCTCTTATCTGAGAAAAGAATTGCTTTGTTTGCAAAATGTATTTTAAATATTCAACCGATAGTTGAGTTTCATCTATGTTAAACAAGTAGTAATGACTACTAACAATTGCACCTTGCAGTGACTGGGGAACTAACCCGTATCCGCCAACTTTTGCATCAATTTCGGCGACTAGCAATTGGTTTTTTTTGCATACCTGTTGTTTTTTAGTCCTAATCTCGATTCCCTTTACTCTATCCCTAACAACCATACCTTGCTGATGTAGTTTAACTCTAACTCTCAGATATTCTTCCGAATAATCTATTTCAATGAATTCTTTTTGCTGTTTGATAAACATAGAAAGCGGCATGTATTTCATTTGAGTTCCCTCTTTATTTTCTCAAGAAGTTGCACATTTTTATTTATTGATTTTTCTAGTCGTTCAATAATTTCTTTGCTAGTCATATTTTCGGTTTCGTCAACGTTATTTGGGTTTTCAATCCACAAGTCATATCTTCTTTTAATTATTTCATCAGCTGAAATTTTTATGCAATAATTTGAAAATTTTTTATCGTTACGATTATTCCACCATTCTTTTTCCAATTCGAATTCTTCAATTCTAATCGGTTTGGTTTTTGAATATCTAGGATTATTCAAATGTGTTAATTCCTCTCTAATTGGATGGAAAAAATACCAGATATCTTTAGTTTGTTTACCTTTTTCAAAGAATAGTAGGTTAGTACTTATGTCTGTATATGGCGAAAATACACCCTGCGGAAGTCTAACAATAGTATGGAGATTAAATTCCTCAAAAAGCTTTGCAAAAATCCTACCTTTAACCTTTCCTTCATCAATTGGGCTACTTGGAAGCACAATCCCACATCTACCTTCATCCCTTAAAAGTCTCATAATTAAGACAAGGAACAAGTCTGCGGTTTCTCGGGTCCTAAATAAAGAAGGAAAATTATTTTCTATGCCTTCTTCTTCAGCACCTCCAAAGGGCGGATTTGTTACAACAATATCTACCTGATCTGAAGGTCCAATATCTCTGATAGGTTTAGATAATGAGTTATCATGTTTAATATTTGGGACTTCAATGTCGTGAAGAATCAAATTTGTCGTTGCTAGTAAATGTGGTAGTGGCTTTTTTTCTATTCCTCTTAAGCAATCCTGCAATTTTGCTCGCTGATCAACACTTTTTACTACTTTTTTTAAGTTTTCAAGTGTACAGATTAAAAATCCACCAGTACCACATGCAGGATCGAGTACAACCTCACCAAGTTTTGGATTGATCATATCGACTATAAATTGAGTTACTGCTCTTGGAGTATAATATTCACCGGCATTTCCTGCACTTTGCAAATCACGAAGTATCTGCTCATAGATGTCATTGAACAGATGCCTGTCTTTGGTTGTATGAAAGTCAATTTCGTTGAGTTTATTGATAACCTGCCTAATTAATGCGCCGTGCTTCATGTAGTTGTAGGCATCAGAGAATAAATCTCTGACAAGCACCGCCTTTTTATCATCTGCAGAGACTTCAAGATTTTTCAATTGGGGGAATAGCTTGTTGTTTATAAAATCAAGAAGTTCTTCTCCGGTTATTCCTTCATCATTTGCCGCCCAGTTTCTCCACCTTAATCTTTCAGGAATGGGTGATTTATAAGTGTCGTCTTCAAGCTCCCATTCTTCTTCCTTCGCATCAAATACTTTTAGAAAAATCATCCAAACAAGTTGCGAAATTCTTTGGGCGTCACCATCAACTCCGGCGTCTTTGCGCATAATATCCTGTATGGACTTTATCGTTGTTGAAATGCTCATTTTTTCATACCTGCGCATATAGTTCTGACTCTAATTCTCTGACTGCTTCCATGTAACCGGTCTTTCCACCGAATAAGTCGATTATCTCAAAAGGAGTGCCGAATTCGTTCAAAGGATTAACCTTTAAAACATGAAGGCTTTCAAGGTTTTCAATTCCTTCGTCTGCATATTTTTCCAGTAATGCATCAATCACGGCTTTTGCTTTTTCTCCATACTTGGCAAAATAATTTCTTTTTTTAACATTTCTCGTTCTCTCTTGTCTTGTTAATGGCTTTTTATCAAACGCAACATGGCATATCAAATCAAAATCATCATAATCTTTCCCGACTTCATTTCTTAACTCGTCAAGAAGTATTCCCTGCTCTTCCAGTTCCTGAATAATCGCTGATTTTTTTTCTGTAGAGTTCCACTTCTTGAGGAATTTTCCCAGCGAAGCATATTCTCCACTTAGTGTTTTTTTGGTGTAATCTTTCAGAGATTCTGTAATAAGTTTCCCGTCTTTATCGTAGAACAGTACCCGTTGGTTGACTACTTTAACAGGGACGCCTTTTACATAATATTTCCTAGGTTTTTCGTCAGTATCCTTCAGATATATTTGTTCTTGTTTAGTTAGCCCAAGTTTGTTCTCATCTTCCTTTATTGCTTGTTCAATTATCAGTTCTGTATTAATGGATGCTTCGTATATTTGAACTGGTTCTCCATCAAAATCAGGGTCTGCGAACAGGTCTGTAACCTGTCGGAAGTCTATAATTGTAAAGTAGTATTTTCCATAGTCCTCTCTGATTCTGGTGCCACGACCAATTATCTGCTTGAATTCAGCTATGGATTGAATGTTAGAGTCAAGAACTATAAGCTTACACGTTTGTGCATCTACTCCGGTAGTCATCAATTTTGAAGTAGTTGCTATAACTGGGTATTTGGAAGCAGGATCGATAAATCCGTCAAGTTCTTTTTTACCAATGTCATCGTCTCCAGTAATCTTAAGAACATATTTGGAGTTCTTTTTTACCATATCCTGATTTTCATTTCTTAACGCTAGTCTCATGCGTTCGGCATGATCAATATCGACGCAAAAAATAATTGTTTTCGCAAATCTGTCCCCAGAATTTTTGAGGAATTCCGTGACTTTCTTAGCAACAAGAAGAGTCCTTTCATCTATTACCAAAGTACGATCAAAATCCTTAGAGTTGTAAATCCGATCCTCGATTTCAGCGCCATACTTATCTTTTTGGCCTTTGGTAGGTCGCCAGCCTTCTACGTCCCGATCAATTGATATTTTTACAACCTTATAAGGAGCCAAAAAACCATCCTCGATTCCTTGTTTTAATGAATAAGTATATATGGGCTCGCCAAAATAATCAATGTTTGATACCTCTTTTGTTTCTTTTGGAGTAGCAGTCATGCCAATCTGGGTTGCAGAATTAAAATATTCCAATATTTCTCTCCAAGCAGAATCCTCTTTGGCACTGCCCCTATGACACTCGTCGACAACAACCAAATCAAAAAAATCTTTTGAAAATGCTTTATATATATTCTTCCAGTCTTCACTTCCAGAGATACCCTGATAAAGAGCCATATAAATCTCATACGATTTGTCCACATTTCGGTTTTTTATCTTGGTCATGGCCTCTTTAAATATCTTGAAATCATTATTCATGGTTTGGTCTATAAGCACATTCCGATCAGCAAGGTACAAAATTCGTTTCTTCTTTTTTGATTTCCAGAGTTTGTAGATTATTTGCGATGCCACGTAAGTTTTTCCGGTTCCTGTAGCCATGACGAGCAAGAGCCTATTCTTTCCTTTAGCAATATGTTCAATAGCTCGATTAATGGCGATTTCTTGATAATAACGGGGGGTTTTTGCACCTGAAGACGTGTGGTAGTTATGGGTGATTATTGTTTCATGTTCTTTTTCTATTCCCTTCCACAGCTTATACCGTTCCCATAGCTCATCTGGACCGGGAAATTCATCAAGTGTTAATTCTCGTTCAATCAATTTAGATTTGCCGGTGCGATCATGTTCAATAAAACCATCTCCGTTTGAACTATAAACAAAAGGAATATCAAGAATCTCTCCATAATCTATTGCTTGTTGCAAGCCCGATCCTATCGTATGCCTGTTATCCTTCGCCTCAATAATTGCTATCGGCAGATTAGGTTTATAATATAGAATGTAATCAGCTCTTTTTTGTTCTCCACGAATTATTTTCTTCCCTCTGACAATAATCATCCCATCTGTGAAAGTTTTTTCTTCTCTTATCTGCTTATCTCGATCCCATTGCGCCTTCAAAATTGCAGGAGTTATATACTTACTGCAAATATCTCTTTCAGACAGATCCTTTTTATTCATGGTTTTCTAGAGGAAGTTTCCTCTTAGACTTATAAATGTTTTGAACCCCAACTGGACAGCCTAATCTGCCTTTTCAGGCCCCGAAAGCCCAAATCTACAGTCTAAATACCTCCAAGAATTAGGCTTGCTTCTTTTTCTTGAATAGGGTTTCTATTAAGTGCGGGATGTCTTTCCGAAGCAGCAGAGGGATGTCTTCGACAATTTTTTCGTACTTTTGTTTTTGATGAACATCAGTGAGAACAATAAGCACCAGATTTTGATATTTTAATTTTGCTTCATGGAATTTTTCTTGCAATCTTTTCTTTTCTCTTAAGCTTTTTCCAGTTTCTATTTCTAAAGCTATACTGCGGTTACGTTTATCTTTAAATATGATATCAGGCCCAACCGCTACATTAACAACTACTTCTTTTGTGTGCTTGAGAAGTTCTGATTTAATATTCTCCACCAAAAACGTATGCTCCAGCGATTCCACTTCATTAGCTTTAACCCAGCACTCTTCCTGCCTGGGCTTGCCTATGGGAACGAAGAAGCCTGCCTTGTAGCCATGATTTCCAAGATAGTTTTTCTGTTCTATGTCAAGGTCTCTGGCGTAGTAGAGTTTCTTTTCAAGGTCAACTGCTGCATTAATGTCTGCAAGCTCTTCCGGCTTGGCATGCTTGTTGACGATTTCATTGGGATTGGTTGTTATGAGCTCGTGCTCTTTTGGAGAGGCGACCACTTCCAGCTCCTGATGGTCATTGTCCATTATGAGGATGCCTTTGCCTTGCGTTGCTGTCAGCAGGTAGTCCTTTTCCATTTCTGAAAGCATTCATGTAAAGCGGAATCTGCTCAGTCCCACAGAACACATAAATCTGGCCATTAGGTTTCAGAACACGCTTTAACTCCTTCAAAACGGGCAGAGGGTCAAAGCCAAAATCCCAGTCACCGAAATTCTTCGTAACAATCCGACCATCAAATTTCATGTCCTGCTTCTGGCTGACGTTATAAGGAGGATCGGTAACAACCAAGTCAACTTCATTTGAAGGTATTTGCCTAAGATAGTCAAGATTATACAGGCACGAAATGGTATTTAATTTCATCAAATTGGTCGATATTTTGACAAGAAGAAAGGCAAATCTCGGATAACAGAATACACGTTTTGAAACAGCTAAACATTAAAATTCATAAAGGGACTAGATATCCTGATACTTATGAGAATTTATTTAGATCAATGGGCGTACGTAAACCTTCTAAAAACGTACAAAGGACAGAAGCCGTATTACCCCAATCATAAAGACGTTTGCCAAAAGGTAATTGAAACGGCAAATTCTGGAAAACACACCTATCCTTTATCCTTCTGTCATCTTTTTGAAACACATAAGAGAAGAGATACCAGGTCCCGAACAGAACTCTTCAAATTCATTTTAGATATCTCCAAATTCAACTCTATAATACCTTGGACACACATAATCGACCTCGAAATCAGAAATGCTATAATTAAAACGGTTGGGAAGACACCGGTAGAGCTTTCAAATGCCGTATTCGGACGGGGAATAGGCCACTGCTTCGGTGCAAAGGAGCACTTTACGTCGATTAAGGCTGATAAGCCAGTCCCAAAGGAGATATTGGACAAATGCCTTGCAGCGATGAAAAATTCTGAAATGATGGCAAATGCACTAGGGCAAACAGATTCCACCGACTTCGTAAAGCGTATGATAGAACGTGATTCAGACCTTGCCGCAAATCTCGAAAAACTACGCTCTGAGGAGTATGGACATCCTGATAAAGAAATGCGAAAGAAAATCAGTGAAGTAAGATTTTTGTTAAATGTTATACGTGATAAATTTCTCAGAGAGGTGCTTAGTTTTAATCTGAATGCAAAAGCTTTGACAAAACAGGTTTTTGGAAGCAAAGAGACGTCTAGAGCTTTTCTAAGGTCTATTCCAACAGCGTACGTTTACTATGTTCTAAATAGTACAAGAAACTTGAATAAAGGCAGAGCAATAGAACCCAACGATTTATATGATTTTGGTGCTCTAAATATCGCAGTTCCCTATTGTGACGTGGTGGTAACCGAGCGTGAATGGGCAAAAATTCTAATACAACGAAATGTTGACAAATTTTACAACACTCGTATTTTACATAGCCTTGATGAGCTTGGGAACCTACTGTGATCCTTTATGCTACTTCCTTTTTTCCGCCATGATCCTTCTGATAACTGCAAAAAGAAAAATCGAAAAAAGAGAAAACCAGACTATCCAAAGAGTGTTAAAGCGAAGATTCTTCAAGTTTATAAGTTCACCTTGAACCAGACTAATATTTGTAGGCAACTTTATATCAGAAAATCTCTTATGGAAGCTAATCGGCCCATAATCTCTTTTATAAACCAATTGATAGGTAGGAACATACCCTAATCTTAGTGTGAAAGGTTCTTCCAGTTTTCGAGTAGTTACTAGCGAAGGGCTCGCATAACGTGGTGAGCCACTGCTTGAAAGAACGGTAGAGTATATGTTCACTTGACCGCCCATTTTTTCTGATGTAATGAACAACTCGGCAGTATTAAGGTAACGGTATGTGACGTCTTCCATACTTCCATTAAGATAGCGTGCCTCTATGCGAGACCAGTTGCGCCCTAGAACGTAGTTTTCGGGTGTGACATATTCTGCCTGACTTGGATCAACTGCAATCCAGAATCCTCCCGATTGGTATTCTGCCCAGCAGTGATCTTCTACTACGCATACTACCCTTGCGGGATAGCCTGCTTCTTCCATCATTTGAACAAAATAATAGGCACGCTCTCCGCAATTGCCGAGTTTGCTTGTAATTAGCCATGATAACTGGTTTGAGCGAATGAACCACTTATAAGAACCGTTCATGTGATAGATGCTGTACTTGTTGTACCACTTTCCTTCCCATGTAGAATAAGGATCTTCAAAATTCAAGTCTTCCCAGGACAGAATTTTAAAAGCAGCTTCATCAGCAGTTTCTGCAGCTCCTAAGACATCTGCAACATGACGTTCTATAATTTGTTCACCCCAGAAAAAATCAACTGTTGCAGGAATTAGTAGATAGGCTGCTAAAAATAACACCATTAAACTTCCAGCTATGTAAATACCTCTCTTCACGGAGCGAGAAAAATGCTCACTCATCCTCATTCTTTTTCTCTGTCTTGATTGAGACTGCATTGACCTTCAAAAGAAGCTGCTCTGTTTTCTTCAACAACAGCCTTTGCTTGAAGAAGGTAAAGCTGAAAAGACCAATTTCAAATACTAATGCAAAAATAATAATATTCTGACGAATTTTTATGTTATTAATCGTCTGCTTAATCTCAGTTACAGTTGTGTTATACTGGTAATTATTGTTGATTATTTTGCTTTCAAAAGATTCGAGCTTTTGCACACTAAAATTATCGAGCAATGTTTGCTCGTAAAGTGTGCGATAATAATCACGTTGTGAAGTTATATTCTCCAACTGGTGTGTTAAGTTTTGATTAATTGCAAGCAGCTTCTGAATGTCTGCTTGGCACTGAGCTAAGTTCTCTTGGCAACTGACATCCGGATTTGGTTCAGAAGGCGCAAATGCTGTTGCTAACGACGCTAATAATATCACCATCAAAGCCAAGCTAAAGATTTTCTTCATATTGGAGGCATAAAAAGCTCCTTTTTAAATAGCTTCCGCATTGAAAAAATTGGCGGACTTCTTGACAAGCTTTTTATATCCCGCTCTCCTGGAATGTGTGTTTTTAATGGAAGGGAAAACCTATAGTTGCAAACGCTGCGATAGAGATATATATCATCAAGGTAGATGCTTACCCTGCAACTACTTATACAAACACAGAAAATACTATCCCGGACTTAGAGAAAGTCACAACTATGACAAGCAGCACGGAATGGATACTGTCCTTGTCAATAAACTTGTTGCCGAAGGCTGGACAAAGCAACCAGCAAAGATCAAAGAACCTGAAAAAGCGACAAGAGATTACAAGTTCGAGAAAACATGCATTTTTTGCGAAAGCACATTCCACACAAACAATGATAAATTCAAATCTTGTTACAAATGCTATAAGTTTTTCTCTCAATTTGGCGGTATCAAGAATTATGGGCAATTCCTTGAAGCTTTCGGCTTAAATGACAATGTGGAAACGAAAGAGCAATACATCCAGTTCGTCGATGATGTTAAGCAATTTCTTGAAATTCAAGGCGACTGGAGAATAGACAAAATACTGCAAAATCCAAGAGAATTCTTAGACAAAGTGGAAGCCAGAAAAGAAAAGCCAAAGAAACGGAGAAAGCAAAACTGAGACGACAAGCTTTATATATCCGTTCTCCGAGAATGTATATTAAAGAAGCAGGGCATTGGTCTCTGATGGCGGTCAAAAAGGGCAAGGCGTCGCACTGCTCGTCCGCCGTCCTGTCCCGGCGTTTCCTTCTCGGTTTAAATCAGGGGCACTTTTAGCGGTGGAATAAATATTAGGCGAACACGCCAAAAGAGGGTGAACCGCTATGGAACAGAATTTGAAGGAACAAATTTACCAAGCAGAAGCTGTCTATGACAAGCTGCTGCACAACCTTATGTCGGATTCGAAAATCCTTCCTATTTCCTCATCAACCATATCAATCTCCCTCCCCCTCTACTTAAGCAATTCGCTTATGCGGTTCACAAAACTCACAGCGTCTTCTATAAGGCTTTTAGCCTCCACCTTACTGAACTCTCCTTCCACAGAGTATTGGGCTATCTGCCTAGTTCTCTTAGCTTTGTACAGCTTCTGAACGTACTCCTCTTCAAGCCTTCTGGCTTTTTCCAGTGCTGTGACGTATTTGCTTTCAAGCGAGCCTTCAAGGACATAATAGTATAAAAGCCCAACTCTGGTGGCTTCATGGTCATCACTCTTAAAACCCAAAGCGGCCAAAGCGCCCAAAGCAGCGTGGTACATGGCATAATAAGCAGCAACAATCGCCCAATCATAAGCCGCGTAAGAACTGCTTATCTTCAAAGCCTCCTTAGCAGCATTACTCTCAGACAAGTCAAAAACAACACCAGCAGTCTCAAGATTATGCCTGGCCTTCGCCATGAAGTTACCCACCAAACGCTTGATGCCTGAGTCCCTGCTGAACAAGCTTTTCCGCTCATACATGTCAAGCTTATCCTTAAGCACTTGCTTGCTAGTCATCCCAACCCCTCCCTTACAAGTTCCCAAAAGCGCTCAAAACCAGACAAGATAACGTGGTCAGCCAGCGCCTCCTTCACAGCAGTAACCCCTTCGCTTCTCAGCGACTTTAGAAACATTGCCTTATCTATGACGACAGCGTTGATTTCCTTTCCATACCGCGCTTCCAAACTGTTGACCTCAGCATCAACCTTACCATCCAGCTTAGCTTTCGAAGCTCCAATTACCAGCAAATCAACATCGCTGGCCTCAGAAGCCGAACCCTTGGCATAAGAGCCAAAAAGGACTATGGAATAAACATTCTCGCCCGTAACCCTGTTCACGAACTCGCCAAGCATCTCCCCAACCAGCCTGTTTTTTCCAAGGAACCCATCCTTTCTGCTGACTGAGCGGATAGCAAGCAAGGCACGCGCTTTGTCATTTTTAAGATTCAAAGAGCACATCTTGGCCCTGCCCTTAACAGCAACCCTTATGATGCCTTCGTTAGCCATGGTATCAACTGCATCATAAACGAAACTGTACGTGGCTTTCAGCCTCTTAGAAATCTCTCTAATGGAGAGCTCTGCCTTTGGTTCGCCATCGTAAATCCCCACTATTTTAATCGCTAAATCCATTATCTCACCAGAGATAACATTATCTCTATAAAGATAATATAAAAATGTTTCGTTTTTCAGGGCTGCCTTCAAGAAACTTTGCCCAGTCCCGGCGTAGTGAGCGAAGCGAACAGAGCCGGGACTGGGGCTACGAACCGCAGTGAGTATGTCCCAGTCCCGGCGTTTAATTTATTGAAAGCGATAATTATAAATACTGAGCAAATAAGTTCACTTACCATGGAAGACGCAAAACTATTGCAGCGGATAACAGTGAATCCTAAAATAATGGTTGGGAAGCCGGTTATTCGGGGAACACGCATACCTGTAGATACGATAATTCGCCAGGTGGCTGAAGGCATGAAAGTAGACGAAATTCTTGAAGACTACCCTCAACTCACAAAGGAAGATATCACTGCAGCTCTGATGTACGGCGCAGACATAGTAAGCGGTGAATCAGTCATGCCTGTAACGGTCAAGGAACATGCTAAAGTTTCTGGTTGATGAAAGTTCAGGTAACAAACTTGCTGCGGCGCTGATTAAAGAAGGGCATGATGCTTTGTATGCAGGCGAAGTGCTGAGAGGTGAAAGTGACGGCTCAGTGCTGGCAAAATCGTTGAAAGAAAACAGAATTCTAATAACCAATGACAAAGATTTTGGCGAACTGATTTTCAGACAGAGAAAGGAATGCGCAGGAATCATATTTCTGAGACTCAAAAAAGATACACCCCGGCGAAGAATTGACTATGCGCTGAGTCTAATTGAAGAACAAGGAAAAAAACTCAGCAAAGCCTTCGTAACCATTTCGGAAACCAGCATACGGATAAGAGAATTAAAATAGAACCGGTCCCGGCGTTCAATTCCTAAAGTTGCCTGCAGAAAGAGAAATTATGCGTCAATTGGTATTAAACAAAACTCGGAGAAATTTATTTGGCAAGCATAAGCAACTCTTTAAAAAGCCGATTTAGATTTTTTAAATGCAATGAAAACAGTTGCTGCTTTTGCAAATATTAACGCACCTTGGGAGACACGGTTAATAACAAAACATTTATATATTTCCCATATACTTTCATATATGTGATGTAACATGGTACAAGCTGTAATAAACATTGAAGAACAATCCAACAGGGTGCTTAACATGGTAAAGGCGAAATACGGCCTAAAGGACAAGTCTGAGGCCATAAATTACGTGGTTGAAGTTTATGAAGAGAGCTTTCTGGAACCTGAACTGAAACCCGAGTATGTGAAGAAGATAAAGCGCCTGGAGAGAAAGGGCACATTCAGGAAATTTAAGAACGTTGCAGAATTGAGGAAGCTGGTAGAGAATGCGTAATTTCTCTGTTGAAGCCGGACTTCAGAGGATACTTGAAAAGCTATGCAAAAAAGACAGGCAAACCTATGAAATCGTCATGCGAAAGATTGAGGAAATAATAAACTGTGAGGATGTTAACCATTACAAAAATCTGCGCAAGCCACTCCAGCACTTAAAACGAGTTCACATACGAGGCCCTTTTGTTCTGACATTCAAATACCTTGAGCCAGAAGACAAAGTGATTTTCTACGACTTTGACCACCATGATAACATATACAAAATATGAGTTTTATTAGATAACACTCCATATCTCACCTCCTGCAATGCATGTCAAAGAGGCGGGCAAAGCCTGACGGCGTGTGGTTTGCAACCAGACGCCAGTCCCGGCGTCTCAATCACAAACAATTAATGCACGGATATCTTGACAGTTTATAAAAAAAGCCAAGAAAAGAGCATCATTCGTTTACCGAAACATCAACGCCTGCACCCACTGACACCGATAAAGATTCGCCGGCTTTTGCGCTTACACCAGCCCCTGCATTGTCAGCTTTGGCTTCAGCACCAACGGCTGCCTCTGCCTCCAGCTCCTCAGCAAATAATGACTGCGCAGTTTCGCCAAGTCTGCGCGCATTGTGCGCAAGCTCAAATGCCTGCTCAAATTCAGAATCTGCAAACGCCTCGCTGGCAGCACCAAGCTTCAGGTCTGCCTGAAGCAATATCTGCGCTGCTGCTGCTGCGGCAGATACATCTTCCCGGGGAACCTGCCCTGCACTCCGGGCTGCCTTGAGGCGGGCATCAATATCACCTTTGACGTACGCCACCAGGCCGTGGGCTGCTTTCATTTCCTCAGCAGCCGATTGTTTTCTCAAGTCAATCAAGCCCTCCTCACGGACAATTATTTCGGTTTCAGTTTCGCTTTGGATTTTACCTGCAGCAATCTGCTCAAGCGCTATCTCCCTTTTTCTCTCAAATAATTGAATTCTGACATCTGCCATGCTGTTTTGCATAGCGTCAAGCATAAACGTTATCTGCCCTGCATCGGCATCAGATTTGCTCCATTTATTGACTGCGATTATTTCGCTCTCGTGCTCCAGCATGCCCTTCTCCAAGCTTATTACATCCTCACGTTTTGTGTTTAGCTCAGAACCCTTTAGCTTATCTAGGGAAGCACTCACAGAAGCCAAAGCTCTGGCGTGCCCACGCTGCGCTTCCCCGGCAGCTACCGTATCATTGGCTTCCACCATCACCTTGACTTCCATAAGCCGCTCCCTCGCGATTGTCAGGCCTGTTTTTGCCCTGGCAGAACTTCCGAACGTGAGAGCAAGCGAAACGCGGTCAAGCGCCTTATCCAGCCCGTAAAAGACTGAACCGGGCGTAATTCCTGCCTTTATTTTTGCATCCTCTGTGACTATGGTGTTTCCCTCAATGTATGCAAAAACCGGCTGAGAGAATAGTATAACCCCTGCCAAAACCGCAACCATTACTGCCGCAAACTTTGCCTTGTTTTTCATTTTCAAGCACCACAACTGCTGACGTTCTGTCCGACCAGCTGGCGATGAAAACTTATCCTGCCGAATGCCAAAAATCAAAGAAAGCACTTCTCCAGATTTATTCTGTGAGAAGCGCCCTCAATATGTCCTCATAGCGGACAGGCCGGATTTCCTGCATTTCCAAAAGTTCGGAAAATGCGTCCTCCCTCAGTGTTTCACTCACAGCTCCCAAACCGCATCACCCCGTTTTGCTGAACTAAGAACCGGGAATACTGCTAAATATATCTACTTAATCATTGCTTTATGCATATTTTTCATACATGCATATTTCTTTATATAAATATGATAAAATTTAAATATCTGGGCATGTTTTGTTGCAGAAAAGGTGGTATAATGCAGAGAAAAGTAGTCAAGCACGGCCCCTCTTCGCTGATAATTTCGCTGCCAAGCAAATGGGCGAGAACAAACAACGTCGTCAAAGGAAGCTATCTGGATGTTCTGGAACAGAAGAAGTCCCTGATAATAAACGCAGACGCTGCCATGGAGAAACAGCCAAGAGAAGCGAACGTTGATATTTCCGGTCTGGACAGAACTTCCATAATTTTTGTAATCCGCGGCCTTTACCGGGCGGGGTTTGACACCATTGCCCTGAGCTTCAATTCCCCGATGGCCAGCTATCCCCGGATAGGCAAAGAAGTCAGGGTTTCCAGCATTATACGTGAGGAAGTAAACAGGCTCATCGGATTTGAGATAATGCAGGACAGGGAAAAATTGTGCGTTCTCAAAAACCTGCAAATTGGCTCCATGAAGGATTTTTCCCAGCTGCTGCAAAGGATATTTCTGATTCTGAATGATAACCTGAAAGACTGCGTTGAAGGGATAAAAAACCAGAACTGGCCGCTTGTTGAAAATACGCGTGGAAGGCACGATACCCTTACCAGATATATCAGCTATTGCCTGCGGCTACTAAACCTGGAAGGCTGCCCTGAACCTGAAAAGACTGCATACACATATTACATACTAACAATCCTTGACCGGGTATCAGACACAATCACATTCATAGCAGAGGAGGCATTGGCGCATGGAAAGCGCATGAACAGCGGCGTAATGGTGATTCTGCAGACAGTTGCAGCCAGCCTCACCGAGTATTCCCGCCTTTACTACAAGTACAGCAATGAAAAAATAAAAACGCTAAACATAAACAGATACAAAGCAGGGAATCTGCTGAGGCGCCTTCCAAAGTCAACTCTGCCTGCTGAATTCATAATAGCTGCTACCGCATATCAGATGCTTGAAATGACGCTTGACCTCATAGAAGCGCTGATGGCAATAAAATACCCGCATGATGCAGGCAGCCCCGCTTAGCCTATGAGAAGCTCAAGGGCAAACGGCCCTTGCCCCACATTCATGTCACTCAGCTGATACACCGCCTTTGGAATACTAACACCTGCCCCCACCCTGTAAGGGTCAAAAAGATTAAGCTTAACAGGACTAAATCCTTTCCTATCCAGATAAAAGGCAATGAGCCCAGTCAAAGCATTTTTTTGCATAATCGATGTTGTGTAGGTGCCTGAGTCAGCAGCCGCATTTGGCGCAAGTGTTGCTGTAATCACCCCCCCGGCATCACTGACATCTGTGACAAGAATCTGCGAAAGCTCACGAATATGTTCCTGAGCGAGATTCGAAATACCCTCAAGACCTTCGCAATAATCGCGAACTAAATCTCCGGGAATGGTTATAACAGCGCCTTTTTTTAAGACCCCGGCAAGAGCGCCACTCAATTTTTCCACGTAAAACTGATTCAAACCATGCATTGGTTCGCCATACGGATAATGCATTACCGCAAAATCAATGGCAGCCACAATCCTGTCTTGTATCTCCACCGACGCCCTTGTCCTATTAAAATTGTTGGGCAACGACTTGTGCAAGGGGTTTGTGTTAAGGATAAGATGCGCGCGTTTCACGTATTGGCCCAACTCACCATTTGTTAACAGGCCATGGGAACTGCCACGATGCTGCTCAAGCCCCTTCTTTACATCGGCAGGATCAGAAGCCAAATAAACAACAAGACACTGCTCCCTGTATTGGCGCATCACTTCGTCCACCAATGAAAGGTGCCTTGTTGCCATGAGCGCACTGGATCCGGATTCAAGCGCATCATCAATGCTTGACAAATCATGCCCATAAACCCAATTTTCATTCTCATCGCGATAGACAAATGGCCTGCGGGCAGAATTCCTCCAAGCATCAAATTCTTCCTGCGACAAGAAGTAATGGTCATTATCCCTTAGGCCCTTTTTTCCCAGGCCCTGTCCCAGTTCTCCCTCACGTGGCGGCCGCGTGGTTGCAGAGAAAAGCACTTCAAGACGACTCACAAGCTTCCTGATATCAGACAAAGTAGTTTTCCCAGCACCAGCAGGGCCTTCCACCACTACAAGACGCGGATAGGGCTGGCTCTTACCCAAAACACAGTTCAATATATCAGGAAGCTCATCATAGAGCTTAGCTTTGTCATAGCTGCCGCTCAGAAATGGGTGGTTTGTTACCAGCTGCGATATGTTAGCGCCTGAAACCTCATGAGAACTCATCATTACAACATCAATGCCCTTTCCGCGAAAATCCTTAATGGCTTCCGCAAGCGCCAGGCCGTTTTTAAACGCATAAGGTTTACTTTGCGGATCAGCAATGGCGAAGTCCAAAATAGCCAGCCGCGCTGATAGTTTTTTTGCTGCTTTAAAAACTTCATCAGGGTTATTACTCAGAAAAAAATCAAACTTAGCTTCAGGGTCAATCTTTTGAACCTCACCTTTAAAAGCTTCCAGAACAACGTCAGCATCGTCAAATACTACAACCAAGGGCTTACCAGATTTTCCTCCAAAGACTGCACCAGACATTTTCATGCTCACCGCCCACACAGCCTACAAAATCACAAAAAAGCACTTTGCATGTGTTGAAGCCGGGAAGGCGGCAGAGTATAAAAACTTGCTGCACAGGATTTTCTGTTATCCTGAAAGCACCAACCGCGAAACTTCCAGACAGCAGCTAAAAAGAATTCTAACCGCTTCAAAGCCGGAGCTTGCACTAACTTTAAATAGTAGCAGCCAATATTCTTTTTCAGTGTTCTGAATGAAAGACGTGAAACTAATAGCAGGCACAGCCAGCAGGCAGCTTGCAGAAGAAGTTGCGAACCATCTCGGCTTAAAGCTCGTTGACGCTGACATCGGGCGTTTCCCAAACGGGGAAGTAAGGGTGCAGATCAACGAGTCGGTGAGGAAATTCGACATCTTTGTAATACAGAGCACCTGCCCTCCGGTGAATGACAATCTCATGGAGCTTCTAATCCTCATTGATGCGCTTCAGAGGGCATCCGCAGGATTCATAACTGTAGTGATGCCGTACTTCGGCTACTCCAAGCAGGACAAGAAAAAAAGCGGCCGGGAGCCAATCTCATCAAAGCTGGTTGCAAGCATGCTGGAAATGGTTAAAGTCGGCAGAGTGGTGACGTTTGACCTGCACGCTCCCCAAATTGAGGGATTCTTTGACATACCTGTAGAGAACCTGACATCCGTCAACATGATTGCGGCCTACTTCAAGAGCAAGAACCTGCAAAACACTGTAGTTGTCGCCCCTGACGCCGGAGGCGTAAAGCGCGCAAGAGACCTTGCCAATGCAATGCAGGCAAATGCAATCGCAATAATAGACAAATACAGGGAAGACTTCAGCAGGGCAACAGCCATGAACGTAGTCGGAAGAGTGGACGGACGAAACGCGATAATATTCGACGACTTCATAGACACAGGAAGCAGCATGGTTGAAGCAGTGAAAGCAGTCAAGAACCACAAAGCCAAGAAGATATGGGTGGTGGCAACGCACGCCCTCCTGACAGAGCCTGCAACCGAAAACCTGAAAGCGCTGAAGGAAGTTGAAGAGTTCGTATTCACAGACACAATACAGATACCCAAAGAAAAAATGTTTGCCAAAGTCAAAGTGCTCGGAACATCAGAGATAATAAGCAACGTCATTGAAAGATTGGCAGGCGGCATATCCCTGCATCCCTTCAGGCCAGGCAACGGGCAGTGACCCATGATTACCCAAAGCATAACCTGCAAACCTGCTCCAGTTAGCAATGCTATGAAAACCAGCCGCAGACTGAACAATACTGATAGAACGGTGACATTGAAAAGTTAGCGGCATGCCCGCAGCTGCCTCGCCGCTCTTCTGCTTTTTCCCCCTTAAACAGCAAGGGAGGGAAAAAGCAGGAAGCAAAGCCGGCAAAACAACAGGAGCGCATGGACTTTTCAGCGCCGATAGAACGAAAGATTTAAATAGCGTTAAATAATCTTATTTAATATTAAATAACAAGGCGAGACTATGGCTTTAAAAACATTTAATGTGCAAGAAGAAGTATATAAGAAATTTTCCGATTTTTGTAAAGGACATGGTGTTAGCATGAGTAAACAAGTGGAAATGTTTATGGAATCTATGCTTGAAGAAAAAGCCGAAGCCAAACAGGAGTACTTGGAAAAATTAGAAAGAATAAGGAAAGGGAAGTTTATTAGAATAAAAAGCTTCACTGACAGGTATGGATTGTAAATGACTTATGATTTAGATATTTCTGGTGAGCTGGACAAGAAATTTGGTAAGTTAGCAAAGAAAGATAAGAAACAACTGGAGATTATCAATAAGAAAGTTGAACAAATTCGGGAAAATCCGCACCATTTTAAGCCGCTAAGAGGAGATATGAAAGGCTCAAGAAGAGTTCACATCGATAAATCTTTCGTTTTAACTTATGAAATAGATGTTATGAGCATCATGATAACATCTACTAAGAGTTCAGCCCGTGTTCCTGCCTTGTTGAACCTTCCAGAAGTGCAGCCATCAAAAGCCAAAAAGCTGCCGCCCGCAGACTGAAAATTACGACAAGGCGCAAACCTTTTTAAACCGCTGTGGACTTCTAAGAAGTTATGGGAGAAGAAGAAATAAAGCAAAAATACCTGCAGCTCCAGATGACTGCCCAGAATGTCAGAGAGATTCAGCAGCAGCTTGAAGCTGTTGAGAGGAAGGGCAAGGAACTGGAAGCAAACATTGACAGCATAGCAGACCTGAAAGGAAGAAAGAGCGCAGAAATGCTAAGCCCCATCAGCGAAGGAATATTTTTAAAGGCGCAGCTGAAAGATGAAAGGCATCTCGTGGTCAATGTTGGCGCTGGCGTGTGCGTGCGGAAAAGCGCTGAGGAGGTCAGGAGAATGCTGCAGGAAAGAAAACTGGAGCTGAGCCAGTACGCAGCCCGGATGCGCAAACAGGCTGAAAGGGGCGAAGAAATGATGAAAAAACTTGAGCTGGAGTTAAGCAGCATGGTACAAAATGTTTAATTTTCTGAAGAAAAAGCTAAAAACAGTGGTTGACAAATTCTCCAAGCAGGCAGAGCTTGAGCTGGAAAAAGAAGTAAGGAAGCAGCTTGCAAAAGAAACCATAAAGAAAAAGACAGAAGAAAAGAAAAAGCCGACTGCGCAGGATCTGGAGGATGAAAAAAAGGCAGATGAAGCAGTAGGAGAAATGACCAAGGACATCAAAGTAGTCCGCGACAACAAGGACATGCAGCACCTTGACTCAGCAATGGAAGAAATCAGAAAAGAGCTCAAACAAAAGGAAACAGAGCTGCAGAAAAGCGAAAAGGACAAAAGAAAAGGGGGCATCATAAGCAGGGTTACCACAGCCTTCAAGACAGAAGAAGGCGTAATCGGAAAGCTGCGCGGAATAGTCACAACAACCACCATATCTGAGAAAAGATTTGATGAATTATTTGAGGAAATGGAGATTGTCCTGCTTGAAAACAACGTAGCGCTGGAAGTAATAGACAAAATCAAGGATGACCTGAAGAATGCGATTGTCAATACGCCTGTACCCCGCGGAAAAGTGCAGAAAGCAGTAACCAACAGCTTAAGGGAAAGCATAGAAGGGCTGTTCCAGGTTGCAGGCATAGACCTTGTTGCGAGCGCCCGCGGAAAGAAGCCGTATGTCATCCTTTTTGCAGGAATAAACGGCTCAGGCAAAACCACAACAATTGCAAAGCTGGCAAAGCTGTACAAAGACAACGGCATGGAATGCGTAATAGCAGCAGCAGACACCTTCAGGGCAGCGGCAATACAGCAGATACAGCTGCACGCAAAAAAAATCGGAGTGCCGGTAATCAAGCACGATTACGGAGCAGACCCGGCTGCGGTTGCCTACGATGCAGTGTCATACGCCAAGGCCAAAAACATTGATGTTGTGCTGATAGACACTGCAGGAAGGCAGCACAGCAACAAAAACCTCATAGCAGAGCTGGCAAAGATAGCGCGGGTTACCAATCCTGACCTTAAAATATTCGTCGGAGAGTCAATAACAGGCAACGACTGCACAAACCAGGCAGCTGAATTCAACAACGCAATAGGAGTGGATGGAATCATACTGGCGAAAGCAGACGTTGACGAGAAAGGCGGAGCAGCAATATCAGTAAGCTACGTAACCAAAAAACCAATCATCTACCTGGGAACAGGGCAGGACTACGCTGACCTGACGCCGTTCAACCCCGAGCTTGTTGTAAAATCGCTGGGGCTGGCGGCGTAACAGTGTAACGGCAGACATCTTCAAGCCGCTCTGCACACTCCTTAACTTTTGAGAAAAAAACAGTTCTATCTCCGGCACGCAGATTGTGAGCGCCTTCACTCATGGCAGACATGCAGCCGTAAGGTTCACCAATCTGACACGCATTGCAGACATCAGGGCTCATGAAATCAGAAAGGAGGGAAGCATCAAAGTCTTCGCCGCTTCCCTTCAAACCAAGAACAGCGGAAGCAAAATCCAGCTTATCCTTTCCGTAAATACTGCCTCTTGTAAGCCCCCTTCTTATCTTTAACGCGATGTTAAGCTCATTCCTGATAGTTGCGACAACGCCCTCTGAGGTCTTCCTGAAAACAGGAGAGCCAAAAATTTCATCTGACAAAGGATAACCCCTGATGGCGCCATGGAAAAACACCATAGTTACATCATTAATCCAGGCAAGGTATCCCCCCATCTCAGGGCTTCCTGTAATGCTGCCTTCCCTGGCGCAGATAATATTCGAGCAGCACAGTGCATTCAGCCCCTCATCATTAACTATAAAATCCAAATCCTCGCTGCGCGGCCTGAGCTTAGGGTAGCCGGAAACCTGGGGCAGGCTCAAAGCGCCGCCAATGAGAAGGACATTGCCCTCGGAAAGCCTGCACGCATAACTGGCAACGCTTAGCAGATGCTCCTCAGTGAAGCGATTCAACAGCGTTTTCCTAACAGATTTTGGACGGCTCATTTTAATCGTATTTCAGCGACACGCAAACATACTTCGCCTTGTCTTCAAATGTTTTTCTAATCCATAGCGGCTTCGGATCAGTAAACCTGCGAGGCTGAGCATACCTGGCAGATGCATCGCCCGAAGCAGGGAGCTGCGACAATATAGCCAGCGCAACTTCTCCTGATAAAGGCAGTACAGGATGCGCAGACGGATTACCAACACCAGCGCCAGCCATGCCAACCCTGACATCTGCGTCTGAACAGCCATTAACAGAATAAACACTTATATGCTCAGGTTTGGAAACACCACCAAGATAATTATGATAAACCTTAACACCTTCCTCCACCACCACTGCAGTCAGCTGCCTGCCAGCCAAATGCGCATCACTGACTGCAAGAGCTGAACGATTCGGCAATACAAACGATTCAAGAGACCCTCCGACAATAGTCGTTTCCAGCTGCTTAATCGCATCATCCATGATAATCACACCACCCTCGGCGTTGCATAATAAGGCGCGACATCCTCAAATAACAATTTTGCTGTATATGACCTTGCTCGAGGAGAGTTGACAACATCAAAGCCCCTTTTAGCGAAAAACTCAACACAGCCCTCATGAATCTCAGCATAAGACCAATCAAAACGTACACCATCAAAACGCGGTTTGACTATTTGGCTTATGAATTCTTCCAGCAGAGCGCCACCATAGCCTTTCCCAGTAAGCCCATCAAAAATCTTAATATGAGAGACCATAACCCTCCTGCCTTTTTTAAGTTCCTGAGGTGAGAGATAGTGCTGCCTTGCGCCTCCAAATACCCCTTCACCATCCACACCTACCAGATAAGGTCTCTTTAAAAAACTTATACGGTCATCTATTTCAATTTCGGGATCAAAACATTCGTTAGGGTATTCTCTCCTTCTATATTCAGATGTCAAGGGATCGAAAAAAGTTGCATCGTTTCCATTACCCTCAGAATAGACATAGCTTCTACGTTCGGAACGACTAATATAAGGATTTAGAGCATCGTACACCAAAAATATCATAGCTCCTCGCACAACTGCTTTAGTGACAGGGTTCACACGGCCAGTACTTCCCGGGAGACTTCTTGCGGCAGGGTGATTGCCAAATTTTAAGCGAAGTTCATCCAAAGTAAGTACATCATCAATTGTTTTATTTTCTGCAACCATTTTTACCATTTTTTAGCGTTTTATCAAGACACCGCTTCAGAACACCAGAAGAAGTGTCTAAGAGTTTTAGACAATAATGATTAGCAGAAGCACAAAGAGCATGACTGAAATTAGTGCTTTTGCCATAGCCGTGAGATGTTGGAAAACGGTATTTAAGCTTTGCTATATATCCGTATTTATCATATATGTTTGCGCAATGTTTTTATACGAAACCATGCGAATTTCCTAAGTGGAAAACGCAGACACCGAGTCAAGAAAGCACTCAGGCAATCCTGACATAAAACTGGCTACGGCAATCTTGTTGGTTAATGCCATAATTCCCGGATTGGGCACAGTTGTTGTGGACGTAAAGAAAGGGATGACGCAGGCATTACTCTACATTTCCGGGTTTCTTGCAGGTACATACGGATTTACTGAACCACCCCTGCCAGAAATAATGTTGGCTTTTTTGGGAGTTTTGATGGTAATAGGCAGCTGGGGATGGGCTGCAGTCACAAGCATAAAACTGGTTAGGCACGCAAGACTTACTTCTTAAACTGAATCCTGTTGTCAAGGAAAATGCCCTGATGCAGCTTTACAGGACGCCAAGCGTCTACAACCAGGCTTGCTGCCAGCCACTCTGCCAGTTCCTCTGCATTTCCAATTGTTGCTGACAAAGCAATTAGCTGCATGCCTGGCAGCAGCTGCTTAAGAATTGTAATCAGGATTTCAAGCGTCGGACCCCGGCTTGGGTCGTTGAGAAGGTGGACTTCATCAATTATCACCACTTTTACGGATTTTATCCACGGAGAATGGTGGCGGAGCAAACTGTCCATTTTTTCAGATGTCATGAACAGCAAATCATAATCAGCCAGATAATTGTCAGAAGAATCCAAATCACCTGTGGAAATAGCAATTTTTATCAAGCTGCCGTAGCGCTGCTTAAAGTCTTTGTACTTCTCAGAAGCCAACGCTTTAAGAGGGACGATGTAAACTGCCTTTCCCTTGCCGTTAAGTATGGCGCACAGGGCTGCGAGTTCGGCAATCAAAGTCTTGCCCGAAGCAGTAGGCGTGCAGACCAGCAAGTTCTTTCCTTCCAGCAGGCCGGCTTTGACTGCCTTTGCCTGCGCTGGCCGCAACTCGGATATGTTTGCTGAAATCGCCTTATATAATTGCTCAGGTATTTTGTCTTTTAGCTCTGATACTTTCATACTAATACAGAATCAGACAGCAGTTTAAATGGTTTACTAGAAAATGGTAATTTCAAGTTAAGTGGCAAAACCGTCGCATCCTTCCCTGATTTTTTTCTCCCCCCCTTAAAAAATAAGGGGGGGAGAAAAAAATCAGCCAAGCAGGCATCGGCAAGCTCAGGATTGCAGGACACACAACTTGACATTACCCTAGAAAATATGATAACTGACAATAAGCGTAGCAGCAAGCAAAGCAACAGTGTTCAGAACCTTAATCAGCGGATTCAAAGCAGGCCCGGAAGTGTCCTTGAACGGGTCGCCGACTGTATCGCCGACAACAGCAGCTTTGTGCGCATCGCTGCCCTTGCCGCCAAGATTTCCTGCTTCAATAAATTTTTTGGCGTTGTCCCACGCTGCGCCGCTCGTAGTCATTGTAATGGCAAGCAACAAGCCGGTAACAATTGCACCCGCTAATAATCCGCCAAGAGCTTCGGGGCCGAGAATAAAGCCGACAAGCAAAGGAGAAAAAACTGCTATGAAACCCGGCAGGATAAGCTCCCTGATAGCTGCTTTAGTTGAAATGTCAACGCATTTCGCATAATCAGGATTTGCCTTTCCTTTCATCAGGCCGGGGATTTCCCTGAACTGTCTTCTTACTTCTTCAACCATAAGGTAAGCTGCCTTTCCAACAGCTTTCATGGTAAGCGAGGAGAAAAGGAACGGAAGCATTCCTCCAATGAAAAGCCCTGCGACAACAGCAGGATTGTAAATGTCAAGTATATCGACTGCGGTTAAATCCCTGTAGGCAGCGAACAAAGACAAAGCAGCAAGCCCGGCAGAGCCAATGGCAAAGCCCTTGGTAACAGCTTTCGTGGTGTTGCCCACAGCATCCAGAGGGTCAGTTATTTCGCGAACAGACCTGGGCATTTTGCTCATCTCAGCAATGCCGCCGGCATTGTCAGTAATAGGGCCGTACGCGTCCACTGCCACAATAATGGCAGTCATCGCAAGCATTGAAGTGGCTGCAATCGCAACCCCGAAAAATCCGCCGCCAAACGTGTAAGCGAGAAAAGCGCCTGCAGCAATGGCAAGCACCGGGATGAAAGTAGATTCCATGCCCTTGGCAACGCCCATGATAATCGTGGTAGCAGGGCCGGTCTTGGCAGACTCTGCAATCAACTGAACCGGCTTTCTATTAGTTGCGGTGTAATACTCGGTAACAAAGCTTATGATGACTGTCAATGCCAGGCCAATAAGCGCAGCGTAAAAATAAGCAAAGTGGTCAAACATCAGAACATTGACTACAAAAAAGCCCACAGCAGAAAAGCCGGCGCTGAACAGAATGCCCGTGTTCAAAGCGCTCCAAATCCTGTCAGCAGAAGCAGCTCTTACAAACAAGCTGCCGAGAACAGAAGCAAAAATGGCAACAGCGCCCAAAACAAGCGGAAGAATCATCTCAGAGCGGGAAAGGGACAAAGCAAGAAGCATGGCAGCAATAATGGTAACAGTGTAAGACTCAAACAAGTCAGCAGCCATGCCTGCGCAGTCGCCAACATTATCGCCAACGTTATCAGCAATCACCGCAGGATTTCTGGGGTCATCCTCAGGAATGCCCTTCTCAAGCTTGCCGACCAAATCAGCGCCCACATCAGCGCCCTTGGTGTAAATACCGCCGCCAACCCTTGCAAACAGGCTGATTAAGCTCGCGCCAAAACCAAAGCCAATCAAAATATGGGGGTCGTCAAAAAAAAGGAACAAAGCGGTAACGCCAAGCAAGCCGAGCCCGGCAACAGCAAAGCCGGTAACAGCACCACCCCTGAAAGCAACCGAAAAAGCGCCCTTCAAACTTTTAGTGGCTGCCTGAGCCGTGCGAACATTGGCGCGAACGCTGACCATCATGCCAATGAATCCTGCAACCGCTGACAGCAGCGCGCCAAGGACAAAAGTAACTGCCATCACATAGCCAATGAGAACGCCGATAATAACTGCCAAAACAACAGTAATAACCGCAATTGTCCTGTACTGCCTGCTGAGATATGCAACAGCGCCCTGCCTGATGGCAAAAGCAATTTTCTTCATAGCTCCGCTGCCGGCATCAGAACGCAAAACGCTGAGCGCCAGCAACAGGGCAAACAGCAGCGCAACAGAGCTGCCAAGCAACGCAATGGCAAAAAGCAGCATTTCAGACAAAGCCATGAAAAAAGCTACATAAGGATATTATTTAAAGGTTTCTGCTTCTGGGCGATTTCAAGTTAAGCAGAAAATCAATAGCGGCAGCAATAGTTTTGTTCTCGCAGCAGCAGCCGCTACCACTGCAACTAATTATCGTAACACACATTACATGACATTACCCTGCAGCGTCATAGCGTTAATTTTTTGGTTGCCGCTAAAACCTTTAAGCATCTGCCAGCAGATTAGCAATATATGCTGCTTAAAGTCTCTTGAGAAAATCAGGCCTGCCATTGCCTTCAAACAAAACTGGCGCTTCCTTGTCAGGCAAGTCATCACGATAAGCTTCCATGCCGTGATTAAGCGCGTAATCCCTGTGGGCTCCTGCTCGTTCAGGAACGTGGCTGAGAACGCGCTCAGAAATATCTGCTTCGGTAGGCGGCTCTTGTGAAGGAGTTTTTGACACAGCGTGATCAATGTAGCCCGTATTGGTCTGTGCAGGCCTGAATGCGAGCTGCCTTCTGGCTTCACCTTTCGTCAATGGATGTCTGTCATCGCCGGGTTCTTCATCGCCGAATATGTCGAGTTCTGGTGGTATAACGGCGAGTCCGAGTATATCCGCTCAACGCACAAAAACCCCTGAACCAGAATAATACCCAGGTTTATCATCACAGGGTTTATCATCAAACCCCGATTTGTAATCAACTGAACCCTGAGACATAACCATGAGAGAACCAGGAGTCATATTTAAGTTTTGTTATTGATAATATATGAATTATAGGTTTTGCCAAATCAAAAAACTATATAAACGCTGAAAATCAGATGGGAGCATGGACAAAAAGAGCGCTCTGGTTCTTTGGTTTGACGAAGTCGGCATAGAAGACGTTCCTCTGGTTGGCGGAAAGAACGCTTCCCTTGGCGAGATGCACCGCGAACTTAGACGGGAAAAAATAAATGTGCCGAACGGGTTTGCAGCAACTGCCTGCGCTTACCGCAGATTCATGGAGGAAGCAGGCATAAAAAAAGAAGTAAAACGCCTGCTGAAAAACCTGAATGCGAACAACTACGAGCAGCTTGCGCATGCCGGCTCAAGGATAAGGGAGCTGATACTCAACTCAAAATTTCCTGAAGAGCTGCGGAATGAAATACTCAAACACTACAAAAAGCTGAGCATCAGCTGCGGAATGAAAGAAGCAGACGTTGCAGTAAGAAGCTCAGCGACGGCAGAAGACCTGCCAGGAGCAAGCTTCGCAGGGCAGCAGGAATCCTACCTGAACATAAGAGGGGAAAAAGCGCTGCTTGAAGCATGCAAAAAATGCATTGCCTCACTGTTCACGAACAGGGCAATTGCCTACAGGCAGGAACGCGGATTTGGCCACCTCAAAGTTGCGCTGTCCATCGGAGTGCAGAAAATGGTCCGGGCAGACAAGGCAGGCTCAGGGGTAATGTTCACAATAGACACAGAAAGCGGATTTGACAAAGTGGTAATGATAAACGCCGGCTACGGACTGGGCGAGAACATAGTAAAAGGCCGCATCAACCCTGACGAATATTACGTGTTTAAAGCGACGATGGGCAAATACAGGCCGATTATAAGCAAAAAACTGGGAGACAAAGGCACAAGAATGGTGTACGCAGGAAGAAAAGTGAAAAACATAATCGTAAGCAAAGCAGAAAAATCAAGATACGTGCTCAGCGACGAGGAAATACTGCAACTCGCAAAATGGGGAATGAAAATAGAGCAGCACTACAGCAGAAAGCACGGCAGATACATGCCCATGGACATAGAATGGGCAAAAGACGGAATAAGCAATAAGCTGCACATAGTCCAGGCAAGGCCTGAAACAGTGCACTCAGGAAGGGATGCAGCGCAGCTGGAAAGGTACGTCCTGAAAGAAAAAGGAAAATCAGTAACGAGCGGAAGCAGCGTAGGCAGCAGCATAAGCACCGGAAAAGTAAGGAAAATAGAATCAGTGGAGCACATCAGGGAATTCAAGCCGGGAGAAGTGCTCGTTACAGAGATGACAGACCCGGACTGGGTGCCGATAATGAAGCAGGCAGCAGCAATAGTCACGAACCGCGGAGGCAAAGCATGCCATGCAGCAATAGTGAGCCGCGAGCTTGGAATAACTTGCATCGTAGGATGCAACGACGCCACGAAAATGCTGAAAACAGGGCAGGAAGTGACTGTAAGCTGCGCAGAAGGAGAAAAGGGAAACGTGTACATAGGAAAGCTCAACTACGAGCTGAAGCGGTTCAACCTCAAAAAGCTGCCTAAAACAAAAACAAAAATAATGGTAAACATAGGCAACCCTGAAGAAGCGTTTTCAGAAAGCTTCCTGCCGGTAGCAGGAGTCGGCCTGGCAAGGGAAGAGTTCATAATAAACAACCACATAGGCATACACCCGCTCGCGCTCATAAATTTTTCCGCACTAAAAGACAAAAAAGCCAAGAAAAAGATAGCAGAGCTTACTGCTTCCTTCAAGGACAAAAAAGAGTTCTTCATACAAAAACTCGCGGAAGGGGTTGCGACCATAGCAGCATCGTTTTACCCAAAAGACGTGATAGTGCGGCTGTCAGACTTCAAAAGCAACGAATACGCAAATTTAATCGGAGGCAAAGAGTTTGAGCCGAAAGAAGACAACCCTATGCTCGGCTGGAGAGGCGCATCAAGATATTATGACCGCAAATACTCGGAAGCTTTTGCAATGGAATGCAAAGCGCTCCTCAGGGCAAGAGAGGAAATGGGGCTTACAAACATAAAAGTAATGGTGCCGATGTGCCGCAGCACAGAAGAAGGCAAAAAAGTCATCGCAGAAATGAGGAGGAACGGACTGGTGCAGCACAAAAACGGGCTTGAAATATACGTAATGTGCGAGCTGCCAACCAATGTCGTGCTGGCAGAGCAGTTTGCAGAAATATTTGACGGCTTCAGCATAGGCAGCAATGACCTGACGCAGATGACACTGGGAGTTGACCGCGACTCAGCGCTGGTGGCGCGCATATTTGATGAGAGGGATGAAGCGGTAAAGTGGATGGTGAGCCATGCAATTGCCGCTGCAAAAAGAAAAAAGAAAAAAATTGGCATCTGCGGCGAAGCGCCTTCCACGTATCCGGAATTTGCCGAGTTCCTGGTGGACTGCGGCATAGACAGCATGTCATTAGAGCCGGATGCTGTTGTGAAAACGCTGGTAGCAGTGGCAAAGAAAGAGGCAAAAGTCAGGTAAAAAAGTTCAGTCATAATTCACGCACGCGAATCCTTTTCTCATACGCCTTTAAGAACTTCAGTATTTCAGGAGGGAAGCACTGAACTTCAGCTTCCATACGGGACAGCTTCATGGAGCTGACAACTGCGGCAATCTTAAGCGCCTCGTTAATTGAGCCGGTATCGTAAAAAGTGTGCACAAACGCGCCGCAGAAAACATCGCCCGCGCCAGTAGTGTTCCTGACCCTGACTTTCAAACTGTCAACATGCATAAACCTGCTGCCTTCCCTTGCGTAAGCGCCATCCCTGTCCTTAGTGACTACGGCAATGCGGCCAGGCAGTCTCCTGAGGATTGACCTGACATCCTTCTGCTCTGTCAGAAAGCTGCCTTCCTCATAATTGAGAATAATGATATCAAAATAATATTTCAGATTCCTCAATCTGCGCTCAAACTTCCTAAGCATGGTAATGCCCGGCGCAAAAACAACAGGAACTTTATTGTCCTTAGCAAGCTTAAGAATGCGCATGAAAAGCGGAAAATTTTTGTCAGAAGTCAAAGAAGTAATCAATACATGCCTTGAGTTCATAATCATGGAAGGCGTAACGTGCTTCACGCTTAACTCGTCAACAGCGCCGTGATAAACCAAAGCAGACTTTTCATGCCCTGAAACAAGATTAATGCCAACGCCGGTCTGGGAATCAGCGCGCCTCACAAAAGAAGCGTTAATGCCGGTACTGCGAAGCTTGTCAAGAATAAAATCGCCAAAAACGCTTTTGCCAATGCTCGTCAAAAAAGCAACGCGGCTGCCCATGCAGTCCATGGTAACAGCCACGTTCAGCGCAGAGCCGCCGGGGCTGACGCTCAGCCCATTAACCAAAGACTTGGAAGCAGACGAAAAATGCAAAACATACTCAGCATACTTGCCGGAAACGTCCTGCCGCTCCAAAGACCTGGTCTCAACAATCACGTCAACCAACGCACTGCCCACAACCAGAAAGTCATAGCGCATGGCAGGATAACTGCGAAATCAATATTTAAGAGTTTCTATTCAGGGGTAGGCGCAGTCTATTCTACGGGATTTCTGAATAGCGAAAGTCCCTTCGCTTAGACAGAGCCCTTACAGTAATGCATGGGCACAATTAAAAGGCTATTTTTCTTTCTTGTGCCCGTAACTTCGTATTTGATCTATGATCAATCGTAACATCCCAGAGACGTATTCCTTATAATTGCCTTTATCAGCGGCATCTAATGACTGATAGTACTCTTCCCTTTTCTCAAATGGAATAAAAAACATAGGAAATCCTTTTTTCATAAGGATAAAATTCATAGTTGTTCTAGCTGTTCTTCCGTTTCCATCTTCAAATGGATGTATCCATGCCAGCTTTGCATGAATTAAAGCAGCTAATTCAAAAGGGTGCAGCTTATTTTTATTTGCGCTGTACCATTTAAAGAAGTTAAGCACGTGTTTCTTGACTTCGGCATGCTGAGGCGGTACATGAGTTGAACCCTGTATCTGCACATTAAAAAAGCGCATTCTCCCACCATAAACCACGCCAGTATTTTTTGTTAGGATTCCATTTATTTTTTCCAGCAGTTTGGCATTTAATTCGCCTTTATAGGATTTTATGTAATCCAAGCATTCTTTTCCGTTTATTGCTTCGTTATAATCCTCTGCTCGTACTCCAGAAGGGATTACCTTGTCTTTTAGTATCAGGGCAGTTTGCCTTAACGTCAATCTATTGCCTTCAATTGCATTAGAATGATAGGTGAAACGTATTACAAAATCCGCATTTAGATTTTCCTTAACGCTTTTTGGGATTTGCTTAAGCCATGTGCTGTAGCTTTCCTTTAAATCCTGCAAGGTTTCTGCATCATGCTCTGAAAGATAAGCATAATTTGATATTTTTAAGAAAGGTTTTGATTTATCTTCTATTTCTCTGGCATGCTTTTTTAGCTCTCCTTGTGAAGGCTTTTTACCTCCTAAGAAAATTCTTATCTTTTTCCACTTATTTAGGCTGAGCCTTACATTTTTTGTAAGGTAGTAATATTCCTTTTTGTTCCGTTTTATGATTTCAATATAGGTCATACAATATTGTAAGGGCACATACTATTTAAAACTTTCGGTTATTTGTGCACATACAGTATTGGGTAAAAAATCAAAAGTTGGAAGGGGATTTTAAGCACCGATTATACGAGAATGCAAATTCAAAGGATACTCGCAAAAGACAGCAAAATAAACGCAATAAACCTTATTTCGCCTTTCCCTGCTGCACAACAGCGCGGGTTCTTTTAGCTATCTCCTTCCGGCTGCCAAGATAGTAATGCCTCAGCGGCTTTAAGCTGCGGCTGAATTCATACACCAGCGGAATTCCTGTAGGAATGTTTATGCCAACAATGCCTTCATCGGAAATTTTATCAAGATGCTTTACAATGGCGCGTATGCTGTTGCCATGCGCCACCAGCAAAACTTTTTTGCGCTTCCTCATCTCAGGCAGTATAGAGCTTCTCCAGTAGGGCATCACCCTTTTTACCGTATCCCTCAAGCTCTCACCAACAGGAAGATTTTTTCTGCTGACGTTTTTATACATTGAATCGCTGCCCGGATAGCGGGGGTCGGATTTATTAAGAAGAGGCGGCCTGACAGCATAACTCCTGCGCCACAAAAGAACCTGCTTCTCGCCGAATTTTTTTGCTGTCTGCGCCTTGTTAAGCCCCTGCAAAGCGCCGTAATGCCGCTCGTTGAGGCGCCAGGACTTTCTCACAGGAATCTGCAGCAAATCCGCCTCGTCAAGAACATGCCATAAAGTATGAACCGCTTTTTTCAGCACAGAAGTAAAAGCAATGTCAAAAGCGTAGCCGCGGCGTTTCAAAACTTTGCCTGCTTCAACAGCTTCCCCAACGCCTTTACGAGTCAAATCCACATCAGTCCAGCCGGTAAACCTGTTCTGCCTGTTCCAGATGCTTTCTCCGTGCCTGATAATTACAAGTTTTGCCATGTGCGCGCTGCCTGCTGCAGCAGTGATTAATTACAGCATACCTCCACTGCCATACGTCGGCCTGCCAAGCTCCTCCTCAATCCGGAGAAGCTGATTAAACTTCGCAGTCCTCTCAGCCCTTGCCGGAGCCCCAATCTTAATCTGTCCGCAGCCAAGCGCAACAGACAAATCAGCTATGAACGGGTCTTCGGTCTCGCCGCTGCGGTGGCTGACCATTACTTTCCATCTGCTTTTCCCGGCAAGGCTGGCAGCTGCAATCGCTTCTGTAAGCGTTCCTATCTGGTTGACTTTAAGCAGCAGGCAATTGCAGGATTTCCTTAAGATAGCTGTGTTAATTCGCCCGGCATTGGTAGCCAGCAAATCATCCCCAACTACCTGAATTTTTGACTTTGCAGCTAACTTTGCAAAGGAATCAAAATCTTCCTGCTGGAAAGGGTCTTCAATTGAAACAATGCTGTAACTTTTAATCAGTTTCATGTAATAGTCAAGTAAATCATCTCTGCCATAACTTTTTCCTAAACCGTACTTTTTCCTTTTTGCATCATAAAATTCCGAAGCAGCGGCGTCAATGGCAAAAAAAATCTTTTTGCGGTAGCCTGCCGCAGAAACAGCGCGTTCAAGAAGGTCAAGCGCTTCCTCTGCTGAATCAATATCCGGCGCAAAGCCGCCCTCGTCGCCAACATTAGCGGATATCCTGCCGTATTTTCTGGCAATAATTTTTTCCAGAGAATGATAAGTTTCTGAGACTGCTGCAACAGCATTGCTGAATGAATTAAATTTTAGCGGGACAAGCATGAATTCCTGAATTTTGAGATTGCTGCGAGCATGCTTTCCGCCGTTAATCACATTGCTGAAAGGAACAGGCATTACGAGCTTTTTGTTTTTTGTTAATGATGTTAAATAGCGGTACAGCGGTTTTTTAGAGGCAACTGCGGCAGCCCTTGCACAAGCCATGCTGACTGCAAGAATTGAATTTGCGCCCAGAACAGATTTATTTTTAGTTCCATCCAGAGAAATCATAATGCTATCGATTTCCTCCTGATTCCTGCAATCCTTTCCAACAATCTTCCTGGCAATTTTTTTGTCAATATTTGCAACAGCTTTATGAACGGACAGGCCGCCGTAGCTGGTGCTGTGGTCGCGCAGCTCAACTGCCTCGTATTTGCCAGTAGAAGCACCGGAAGGAACCGCTGCACGCCCCACTCCGGAATCAGTGAAAACATCGCACTCAACAGCCGGGTTACCCCTTGAATCGAGTATCTGCCGCGCCTTAATTTTCCTGATTCTGAAGCTCATGCAGCTAACAAGGACTAAAGAAGTTTAAAAGCTTTACTCAACAGAATCCATCTTGTCAAAACCACTGCGGGCTGATGTCAGAAATGTCAGGAACAAGTTCCTGAGCACCATCAGAAGCATTAGCTTCTGAGGCCAAAGGTTTCTGAGCACTCAGAAATCCGAAGGATTTCTGATGAACCCACAGCGTGTGGTTTTGACACAACAGAATTCCAAACGTGGAATTCTGAGTGCTCAAAAACTTTGTTTTTGACAGTTCCATTATTTATGCGATTTGCTATAACATGTGCGGTTAAGCGAAGTTGCCCGAATGTAGCGAAGGCTGTCCACGAAGCGTTATATTATAGGTTTCAGAGCCCCGCAATTTCCTTAAAAGAAAGTTTTAAATATCTAAACGTATTTTAAATAATAAACGTAATATATTGGAGGTAAAAAATGGTCAGCATAACTTTATCAATTCCACAAGAAATGAAACAAGAGATGGGCATATTCCAAGATATAAATTGGAGTGCAGTGGCTAGGGAAGCAATAAAAAGGAAACTCTTAATGCTGGAAAAGTTTAAAGAATTTACAAAAGACAGCACTTTAACTGAGGAGGAAGCCCTTGAGTTAGGCAGGCAAGTTAGCGAGAAAGCCATGAAAAAACATAGGGCAAGATGATTAGCTTAGTAATTGATGCAAATGTGCTCTTTTCTGCCTTGATTAAAAATAGCTTGACTGCAGAAATTATATCTGAAGAAAGCATTATTCCAAGCGCTCCGGAATTTGTTATTGAAGAATTTCTGAAATATGAAGATTTAATGCTGAAGAAAACATCAAGAACAAGAGAAGAATTCATCCAAATTATGCACATGCTGAAGGACATCATCACAGTTGTTCCAAAAGAAGAATATTCTAAGTTTATCGGAGAAGCTGAAAAAGTTTCTCCAGATGAAAAAGATGTGATGTATCTAGCTCTTGCTTTAAAGTTGAAGTGTGCTCTCTGGTCTAATGATAAAAGGTTAAAACAACAGGACAGAGTTAAAGTATATTCTACGGAAGACTTAAAGAATGAACTTAAGAAGTGAAATTGCGAGGGCACTCATAGTTGACAAGGAATTTGAAGCACTGATTATACGGGAATGCAAACTCAAAGAGCACCAGAAAAGGCAGCAAAATAAACGCAATAAACCTCATTTCGCCCTGCCCTGCCGCACAACAGCGCGAGTTCTTTTAGCTATCTCTTTACTGCTGCCAATGTAGTAATGCCTCAGCCAATATAAGAGGCATCGTGCTGCGCTGCGGGCATGCCGCGGGCGGCTTTTTCCAGGGCTGCCTTTGAATTGCGGACAGCTTCCTCTTCCAGCTCGTCAATCTCCAAATCAAGCTCCTTAATGTTTATTCCGAGCGAGAGCTTCTTGTTAAGAATCTTAACAATTTCCCTGGCTCCGCGAATGCCTAAATACATTGGATGGCCGTATGTTTCAGCCAAAAAGGAAACGCCGTTCATGTTCTCGCGCTTCGCAAGCCCGAGGAGCAGGCCGGAAACGCCGATAATCGGGCCGACAACTCCATAAAGATTTGGAATCGCAGACGTATCCCTGCTGTAAGACTCAATGAACGCCTTTGAAGTGCCGGTGCAGTACACTTTTGGCTTCTTGGGAATAGCAGGCAAACCAATACCGCCCAGAGTAATAATGTCTTTTCCCTTAAACTGCTTCAGCAAATCAAGCACTGCATAAGAAAATTCGTAAGAGGAAGCCTCGTCAATTGGCTGCGCATCGCCAGCGACAAACAGAATATCCCTGTTCTTAAATTTCTTGTAATAGACAGAAATGACAGGCAACTCAACCAGATTCTGCTCATTTACAAACACTGAGTGAGGCATGGAGTTAGAAGTCATTTCATAAATCTTCTCGGCCTTCAGCTCATCAACCATAAAATCAACAGAAACCTTGCCAACATTCCCTATGCCAGGCAGCCCCTCAATCAAAACAGGGCTGTTCAGTTTAGGAACTTTAGCAGTCTTGATAAGTTTCCACATGTTCATAGCAATCCCCTCTCCTTAAGCGCAGCGGCCTTGGCAAGACGCCGGTATCTGCCGTAGTTATCCTCAGGACTGAACTTGGCAGGCCTCGGAGTTGAAGCAACACCGCCGCAGCTGCACTGCGAGTTAAGAGTGTAATTGGCGCACTTAACACACTTTAATATATGCTTCATCAGGAAGATTAATGAGGCGAGGTATTTATAATTTACGCTTTGCTAATCCTTATCCTGGGCAAACTCCCCCATGCCCTTATGGGACTTTATGTGGGCCAGAGCAGCATCAACTGACTTTTTAAGCGCTGCCTCGGCTTTTTTGTAGTCAGAAGCCTCGCAGGCAACGGAATATTTGCCGCCGCCCAAGTATGCGACAGCAGCACCGGAATCCGCAGCTTTCTTAAGGGAAGACTTTATTATTTTGACCCCGTCAGGAGCAAAACTCTGAAGCTTTAATTTGCCCCTTGAAACATACACCTCAGGCTTCAAGCGGTCTGCAATGACTTTCTTAAGCTCATCAGACACATTTTTTGGCAGCTCCAGCTCAGAAACGGAAAAATTGCCGCGTGCAATCTCTGCGAAGCACTCAAACACCAAAAAAAAGTTTTGATGAATTTTTTCCGAAATATGTGCAAAAAGCTTGCCGGAATCCATATTAAGGTTGGAAGCAACAACGTCCACAAGCTTCCTTGCGAGACTTTCCTTCTTGAGCTCGTCAATCTTATTGCGGCGCTGGCTGTCGGAAACTCTGCGCAGAGACAAATCAACGTGGCCACGCTCAGGGTTAACGCGAAGAACTTTGCAAATCACTGACTTGCCTTCCACCACATAGTCCCGAATGTTGCGGATGCGGCCAGGCGCAACCTCAGAGATGTGAATCATGCCGTTAATGCCGTATTCCTCCATGCGCACAAAAACAGAATGGCTCTGGACAGAAGTGACAGTACACTTGACAAGTTCTCCTTCGTCGGGAAAGTTGGCGGGTGGCATTTTTTAATTAGTGAAAACGCGATGCAGCGTTCCTTTCTCCACCAGTTTCCTTTTTTCCTCCGCCTTAAAAAGTCAGGGGGAGGAAGAAAGGAAACGGGGATAACTGCGCGCGAAGCTGATAAATTTTATTCCAAAACCTCTAAAACCCTTGACTTAATCCTTGACTTGCCGCCAGTCGGCTCAGCAGCGTTTTTGCCGCAAACAAGGCAGTCAACCACCGTGCTTACCTTACCGAAAATAATCTGCTCGTTCTTGCATTTGGTGCATCTGACCTTTACAAACTTTGACGTTGTTTCGCGTTCAAGCATAGGCATAGGAGTAGCCGGATGATTTAAAAATGTATCGGAAAATGCATTTTTCAGAAAACACACAGGGTAATTTCAAGTTAAGTGGCAAAACAGTCGCACACTGCTCTGATTTTTTTCTCCACCCCTTGAAAAATAAGGGGGAGAAAAAAATCAGCCAAGCAGGCATCGGCAAGCTCAGGATTGCAGGACACACAACTTGACATTACCGCGTCATCAATCTCATACAGCAGTCTGATATCTGCACCAAGAGAACAGCTCCACAAACCTTTCAACTTTCCTTTAAGCTGATGAGCATCTAATCTTTTCGTGGATCCGCCTTCAACCTTTCTAATTTAATCAAGACCTTGTCCTCAAGATAAGAATTATATTGTTTTTAGCCTTTTTGCTTCTCGTTGTTATAATATACATCTAAAGCAAATTAATTTACAAGTATAAAAGCTTTTCAGGAAATCTTTATAACTGCCGCAACATCGCTAAATCACATGGCGCAGCTCGTATTTCAGGATTTGCAGTTTGAGGAGAATGGAGACAAAGTCAGGTTTAAATTTCTTGATAATTTTTATTTTGATGTAGGCAAGGATGAATTAGAAGCAGCAGGCGACTTTACTGCTGCCGCCAATACCATCAGTTTTCCCAGTCTTAAAGAAAAAGAAGCCCGCGGGAAACTGAACAGCATCTTAGACAAAGGATTTGAAAACCTCACGAGCAGCGTAACAGGAAAGCCGACAGTCTATGTAAACAAGTATTTTGGGCTGCCGCTGATTGGCAGCGGAGCATTCGGCATAGTGGACAGGAACAGCAACATGCTGGAAATCAAGCCGGTAACAGGATGCAACATGAACTGCATCTTCTGCTCTGTCGATGAAGGATTGATGACAAAGAAAGTAAGTGAACTGGTGATTGACAAGGACTATCTGGCTGAGGAGACGCGAAAGGTTGCTGAAAGCAAGGATTGCAGCGTCCACATCACCATCAATGCGCACGGCGAGCCGACCATTTACAAGCCGATGCATGAATTAATAAAAGATTTGAGGCAGATAAGGAATGTGAAAAGCGTTTCCCTGATTACCAATTGCACTTTGATTGATGAAAAATACGTGGATAAATTAGCAGCAGCGGGGCTGACAAGGCTGAATGTTTCCCTGAATGCAGTAAGCGACAAAATGGCAAAGATACTGGAGGGTCACGGAAAATATGACGTTGCGCACGTCAAAAAAATATGCGAGTATGCTGCCAAGAAGCTGGAAGTGATGCTTGCGCCCGTATTTGTTCCCGGATACAATGACGGCGAACTGGATTTGATAGTGAAGTTTGCCAAAAAAATAGGCGCAAAAGTAGGGATTCAGAATTTCCTGCATTATGACAGGGGAAGGACTCCGATGAACGCGAAGCAGATGCCGTGGGAGCAGTTTTATGAAAAGCTTAAAAAACTGGAGGAAGAAAATGATTTCAAGCTCATTTATGACGAGAAGGATTTTGGAATAACAAAGACCAAGCCGCTGCCGAAGCCGTTCAGGAAGGGGCAGATAATTGAAGCGGTTATCAAATGCGGCGGAAGGTACAAGGGCGAAGCAATAGCTGCTGCGATGGACAGAAACATTACGGTAACTGACTACGCGGAAAATGCGGTTAACAATAAAAAAGCAAGAATAAAGATTACCAGCGACAAGCACAACATATTTTTTGGGAAGATGGTTTAAAGCGCCAATCCCCAAAGAATATTCGCTTTATTGAACATCTGACAATAAATCGCGGATAAAAACGCCAAATATTCAACTTATTGATTACCGACAATAAAAAAAGAAGTGATTCGCTTATGGAAGAAATAAACAAATTATTGAAAGACTCCTAAGATGAAAACCAAACGCATAAGCTGGGTTGTGTTTATAGCAGCGGCAATAATATTTCTCGGCCTGAAAATCAGCATGATAGAATATTCTGCAAGCGACGAAAACACTTACTACAAGATGGGGCAGCTCGCCAGCGAAGGCAGAATGCCGTACAAGGACTTCTTTTTTGCGCATCCTCCGCTGCAGATTTACCTGTATGCTGCCGTGTTTATGCTGTTTGGGTTTAATCTCGCCATTCTCAAAATGCTTTCTGCAGGCGCAGCAGTCATAGCTGCGGTTTTTGTTTTCAAAACGCTGAAGGAAAAGTCAGAAATCGCAGCTGCAACCGGAACGCTGCTGTTCTTTTTCACGCATGCAATACTTCTGTTCACGAGCTATCCGACCGGAACAGAGTTTGTGATGATGTTTTCTGCAGCAGGGTTCTATTATTTTTACAAAAAGAGGAGTATGGCGAGCGGGATAATGTTCGGGCTTGGAACAATAACAGGGCTGCTTGCCCTGATGCCTGCTGCTGCAATAAGCGCATGGCTGCTGCTGAGAAACATAAGGGAATTTATCAGGTTTATGAAAGGATTTCTGATAATAGCAGTGCCAGTGAACGCTTTTTTCCTGGTTATGTCCGAAGGCGCTTACTTTACGCAAACAATAACCTATAATCTGCTGAAGCCGGAAGGCGTGCTTGACGCAGGAAGCGTGATTTCCAGGGTTATAATGAGGAACTGGCTGCTGCTGGCAGCTGCCTTAACTTCCGTATTTGCCGCGAAAAAGCTCAGCAGAGGAGTTTTTGTGCCGGCAATAATAGTAACGCTTTATGCAGCTTTGTTCTTTTACATGAACACTGTATTTGACTACTACTTCCTGAACATGGCGCCTTACCTTGCGATACTGGCAGGATTGGGAATAACCGGCTTTGTGAACAGGTTCAGACTGAGAAAAACATTGGCATATGGCGCCATCATGATAGTTGTAATATTTGCCAGCTACAGCAGCTATGCCAATGTTGCGGCAGACAGCACTTATGATTTTGAAGCTGCGCAGGAAGCAGCAGCATATATAAAGGAAAATTCTGCTGAAAACGAACTCATATTCGGCGAGGACGCAACCACGCCGCTAATATCACTGCTGTCTGAAAGAGGGATTGCGCTTGACTTCGCTGACAGCAACGACTTGAGGTTCAGGAGCGGACTGGAGGATACAGGAAAAGCGATTGAGGGGCTGCGCAATAATGTGAGATATTTCCTCGTCAGAAAACTTGACCTCGGAGATGACATAAAAATAGCTTACGGCGTTGGAACGCTGCGGGAATTCAAGGACTTTTTCGAGGAGGAATGCGAGGAAGTGAAGGAGTTTGAAACGCCGTGGAACGGCAAAGTGAAAGAGTATATTATTTATGACTGCGGCTGAAACAATGCATTTCTTATTAAACCAGGCTTTAGCAAAAGCAAAAGCAGAATAGCTGCAGTGGCAAAAGAAATAACAGCTCCTAACACAAAACTTCTTGGCAGATAATAAAATTCAATTTTTTTATCAGCTGCTGTGATTTCTGCTGCGAGCAATCCGCCAAATGATTTTGCCTTGTTGTTTGATGATTTCCATCCTGCGTAATAGTTCTGGTTGATTACCAAAACAGCTGTATCGTTGATTATGGCAGATTCCAGATTAACCCTTATATTGTTTGGCGAAAAATAATCAAAATCAAACGACTGGTTGGTTTCTGCGATGTAGGCGTTGCCGATAAAAGCCGGGTTTGGCCGGTCTATAATGAACTGCGGAGCTGCGCGCGGAGCAAGGTGGATGCGCTCCCAGCAGTTAACAGTGCCAAGGTTTTGCAGCAGATTGGGAAACTGCGAAACGTAAGGGTCAGCGGCATAATACTGGATGAAATCAGGATTGCCTGTTTGCAGACCGGCCTGAGGCGTTAATGGAAAAGCGCTGGAAAACAGCGGCAAGGAAACAAAAAGCAGTTCGGCAGCAACAACTGCCAGCAGCAAGCAACTAATCAGCTGCTTACGCGGCAGGCGCAGAGATGTCAATGACTGCGCAGCAAGAAGCGCAATCATGAATGTAAACGGAATAATAAACCGCGACGGGCCGTGAAGGGCGCTGAAAAAAGGCAGATTCCTTAGCAGGGGCCAAAGCGGCAGCAGATGGCCCAGGCTGAGCAAAAAGAAAAATGCTGCAATCAGCTGCAGCTTCCAGTTTCTCCTATAATTTACAGCTGAAATAACCGCCAGTAAAAAAGATATGACGCCGACATAAGCAGAGTATTCGTGCCAGCCCCATGGTATTTCGCCGCGGAGCATGGCAGCACCGGTAACCAGCCCGGGATTAAGGCGTAAATCGTTTTCAGCTATTCCCTGAAAAGGATGGAACAACGCCCTTGCAGCCATGCCAAAGCCGGTAAGCTGAACATCCTCAGGCGGGGGAATATCAGAAACCAGCTCAATCATGGGAAGGAGCTTTACGGCTGCCAAACCGAGGAAGACAATGAAAATTGCAGCTGCCAGGAGCAAGGGCCTCAGCTGCCTTTTTTCTGCAGCTGTAAGCGCAGAATGGCTGGCGAGCAGCAGAACAGATGCGTACAGCGCATACAGCCCGCCGCTCAGGAACATGACAGCCAAGACTGCGGCTGCAGCCATAAGCCATTTCCATGCAGCCAGCGACTTAAGGTAGAAATAAAATGCCCACGGCAGCAGCGCAAAAGGAAAAAACGTGGTGTGGCCAACAACCACCCTGGCTGCAAACCAGCTGCTCAGCATGAAAATAACCGCTGCCAATGCTGAAGACACGCTGCTGCTGCCAAGCTTCCTTGCAGCCAGAAAAGTGCCCAAAAGACCAAGAATCATGTAGAACAGGGCCTGCAGCTTAAGCCCTGCAACAGCGCCGAAAAGCAGCACAAACAGGAAAAACGGCGAGAGAAAGCCGGACTGCGGATTAGCCAGCAGCGGAGTCCCGCCGCAGTAATGCGCGTTCCACAGCGGAAACTGGCCGTAGTCAAGAATGGCAGTCCTTGCTGCCTCATTGTAGAAAAAATGCTGGTCCCAGTCGTACAAGCCCCAGTTGCCCAGCGATGCAAGGACAGGAATGAAAACAACTGCAGAAACCAGCAGTAGCAGCAATACAATCTTATTATTCATTTGCAGAGATAAAAAGAGAACTAGTTAAAATAATTTATTCAAAAAAGAGAAAAAAAGCGGCATCAGCCGCGTTTATTCTGCTGTAGTGTTGCCGTCAGCAGCAGGTTCCTCTGGAGCAGGCGCAGGCGCTGCTGCAGGAGCAGCTACGCTGATGTCAGTGAAGCTTGTTCCGCTGACCTCAACTTCCATGCCCTTAAGCTTGCTTGTTGTCTGCCAGTCCTCATAGTTTGCAACTACCCTTGCTGCCCTTCTTGTGTCAGCAGCATTGTAGCCAGCAACAAGCATTGCAACGTTGCCGTTGGTGTGCTCGTAAAGCTTAACCATTGCCTTTCCGGCTGTAAAGCCAGTGAGGCAGTTGGCAGGGTTGCCCATCAGCTCAGCAGCTGCAGCGTTAGCGCACGGACCGCCAATAACAATGGCGTTCTGGGCAGTTATGTCAGTAACCTCGCCAGCAAGCTTTGCCGCGCCGACAGCAATCGGCTGCGTTTCGTAGTAAATGATTTGGCCGGCTTCTGTTGCTTCACCTGAGCTTATCGCAGCTGAAGGCGCTGTTATGTACACCAAAGGCAGCCTCTGCTGCTTCGGATATGTAACAGTCAGCTTGTCAGGGCTGTTCGTTGGGTTGTCCCACTTAATGTAAGCGCCCATGCTTGTGTAACCATAGTTGGTGTTTGTCTCGTCCTGCGGGGTGCGGTAGTTGTGGTCAACATCCAAGGTTTGTTCTGAAAATTGAACTTCCCCGCTTGCAGCGGTAATTGAAAATTCAACTGGCGACGGAGCCACGTTGTCATAGTCGTCTGCATCAACTGTCTGGAACGACACGTTAATCGCTCTTGGCGCCTGCGCCGGACCAAGTGAGGCGTTTTGCGGGCTTGTCTGAATCACTATCTGCATGCCCGCTTTCGTGGTTACGTTAACAATATTTTCGTACGTAGCTGCCATCTCACCAGTCAAATTAGCATGCGGCTGGTCAAAAACGCCGTTGCCGTTAAGGTCAACAACTATGTCAAAGTCAGCTGTTGATGCCAGCGAGGCGTTATACACATTGTATGTAGCGCCGCCCAGCTGTATGTTTGCGACTTCAGTTCCGGTGAAAGGCACATTAAGCCCAGTTGCGCTGGATGCCAAAACCCTTTCCAATGTTTCCCCTGAACCTATGTCCTGGAACTTGATTACAGGAGAACTGTCGGTAACTGCAGAAGAACCTTTGTACCTCAGCAAGTAGGTGTTTCTCTCACCCTGCTTCTGACTGATGTCAGTAACAAGGAAGTAGTCGTTCCTGGTAATAACTGCTGTGCTGTTTGACTGCGCAATCGCATTGTTCTCAACGAGGATCAAGTCGTCGTTGTTGTCGCCGAGCTTCAGATTGGTGCCTGACGAACTGTACGCCAGCGGTATGGCTGCTTTGTTGCCATTGCCATCTACAAAAATAATCTCGTACTGGTTTGAGCCAGAGGTATCTATCCTGTACTCCTCTGTTGACACATCTTCCAATCCAGCGTACTCAATATCCCAAGCGCTCAGCAACACCTGAGGCTCATCAAGCTGGTCTGACAACTTGCCGCCTTTAGGAATGTAAATGTCGTCATCTGCGGTCATATTAATCTGGATTGTATCAATTTTGAATGTGGTGTTGTCATCGCTGCCTGTTATCGTAACTTTAGAATCGTCTATCTTTTCAGAGCCGACTTCCAAAGTCTGCGAGCCAGAACCTGCCTGATGCACAACAGTGTCCTTCAGGAACACCTTGTCAGCACCCACATAGAACTCAACCTTGCGGACACCGCCTGCGAAGTCCTGAACAGAGATATCCTTGATGCCCACCTGACTCTTGTCAGACAAGGTAAAGGTATCGCCTTCATTTAATGAGTCTGTAAGCTGGCCGTTGACTATCAGCTTAGCTGTAGTTGTTCCAACAAAATTAGCTTCAACATCATATTCTTTGCCGCCAACAGTGTAAGTCTTGGAAGCTCCCTCGTCAAGCGTGTCATGCGCAGCACCGCCCATAAGAGTAAGTTCTGCGCTGTTGCCTACTGAGCTTGACCTTCTTGCCTTTACAATAGAGAATGTCCTTCCCAGCATGTTGATGTCTTTTCCTTCGTAGCTCCACAAATAAGTTCCTGACATGGATGCAGAGCCTGCGCTGTCAGTGACATCTGACTCAGCTGAAGTCGTGAACTCCAAAGTGTATCTTGCAATACGGTCGTTGTTCTTTATATAGAAATAATCCCCTACTATGTCTGTGTCAGGGTCCTCAGCAAAAGTAACTGAAAGACTCTGCGGATTGGTGCCGTCCTGGTTGTTCACCTTATCGAAATAGAGGTACTGGTGGTAGTCGTAATCTCCCTTGCTGTTCCTGAATGTGCCATCAGCCAATAATTGCGGCAGTTCATCATCAGTTATGAAGGTAGTTATATTAGTTATGCTTTCTGATACAAGACTTGAGCGAGCTGCAACGCTTTCTGACATCTCAAGCTTCTTTGAAGAAGTGCCTACTCTCCAAGCTTCGCCGCTCACGCTGACGGTTGCGCCGCCCTCTGCTTTTACAGACTTCTTGACTCTGGAAGCGACCTGAAGCTTTGTAGCAATATCAACTGAACCGAGAACATCGGCAGCATTGGCTGAATCTCCTACAACGAGGATGCCGTTGAATTTGCCATCCTTAATAAATGGAGATGGATATTCTGCCAAGTCAGCAGCAAATGCGCCTGCGCTCAAAGTAGCGCCCATCATAACAGCTCCTGTACTGAGAGCCATAATCTTCTTAACTGTTTTTATCAACTTCACACCGAACACCTCCGTGTCATTTTGGTTTAACATTATTCAACATATAGACGCATGCAGCGCCACTTTCTCCTTGATTATTGGGGTATTTAAAGTTTTTGTTTTAGTATATTTTGGAAAATATTGGTTGTTGTATATGCTTCTTTTTTTCTTCTTTTTGCAGGCACACCACATGCCGTGCAGATTGAACTGGAGCTATCTGAAAGGGGCAGTTTATAAACTTTTATATGGTGCAGGCAATATCATATATAAATGTCCCGACGAGAAAAACCAAGCGGTGCAGTATAAAAAGGAACCGGGAAACAAATAAGTGTTGCAGATTCAGCCTGCTGACATTCCGCCTACTGCGTTTCCAGCGCAACGAAGAGCAGCGCAGATTAACAGTTGCTATGTGCTCAAACGAAAAGATAAAGATGCATGAGGGGACGAGGATTCGAACCCCGGAAAGCACTAAGCTAATGGGTCCTAAACCCATCCCGTTTGGCCACTTCGGTATCCCCTCGTAAAGATTTGAAGCTGGACAGCACTATATATAATTGTTGCTTGGGACGGCAGTCGCTGTAGAAAATCTACTACGCGGTTTTCTTTCGCTCCATGCTTATTCCGGCAGCTTTCTAAATGCGAAGGAGGAGAAAAAATAAGCAGGGGAAATAAGTGTGCGTTTCTACAGCTTTAAAGAATTCTCATCGCTTCAATACGTTATGGCAGCAACATTTTTAAACCAGCGCAATTTCTCACGAATAAAATGGCAAAGTTCATGGAAGTAGACCCGTCTGAATTAATAGACAAGGTATCTGCAGAGCTGAAGAATGAGCCCAAGATAAAAGCTCCTGAATGGGCAGCGTTTGCAAAAACAGGCATGCACAAGGAAAGGCCGCCCGAGCAGGAATGGTGGCACATCAGGGCAGCTGCGCTGCTGAGGTCAGTAGCCAAGCTTGGCCCGGTAGGCGTGTCAAAGCTGCGCATAAAGTATGGTGGAAAGAAGAACCGGGGCCACAAGCCCGAGCGGTTTTACAAAGGCTCAGGAAGCGTTGCGAGAAAGGTTTTGCAGCAGCTGGAAAACGCAGGATTAGTCAGGCAGACAGCAGTAGGCAGCCACAAAGGCAGGGTCATCACCAAAAAAGCGGCAGAAATCATGAACGCAGCAGCAATGGCTATGTCAAAACAAACTGCTGCAGGCGCGAGTGCAGCAAAAGCATCTGCGAAAGCTGAAAGCAAGGAATCTGCTAAAGCACCTACAAAAACTGAGCCGAAGAAAGCTGCGCAATCACAGTAAAAATCCGGCGCATTTCCCTATCTCAAGCTGCCAACCCGCTCCTTTTTTTCCCTCCCTCGCAAATTAAGGGAAGAAAAAAAAGAGCGGAAGACAAGCGAAGAAAATAAAGCCAAAAAGAATAAGAAACCAAAATGGCACGCCACAAGCACCCAAGCAAAAAGAAAAGACTGCACAAAAGGGCAAACCAGACAAAATGGGCTCCGTTCTGGACAGTTCCGAAAATATACGGAAGAGGCAGAAGAATCCACCCCGGAAGGCACACAGCTGTCAAGCGCAACTGGAGGCGCACAAAGCTGAAAGCGTAATAGCAAGCAGGCCAATACCGAGCGCGAGCAACAACACAACAAAAAATGGCAACCTACAACATACCGCTGCGAAGAAGCATAATGAAAGCTCCCAAATACAAGCGGGCAGACAGGGCAGTCAGCGCAGTAAGGGACTATATTATAAGGCACACCAAAGCTTCCAACATAAGATTAGGCAAATACCTCAATCTCAAGCTGTGGGAGCAAGGAATGAAAAACGTCCCCCACACAATAAGCGTGGAGACAACGAAGGACGACGAAGGCATAGTGACAGCAGAGCTTGTCGGAGCGCCGAAAGAAGTGAAGGAAGAAATTAAGAAACATAAAAAATCGCCGGAAGAAAAGAAAGAAGCCGCTGAAAAAGCGACAGAAACCCCTGCTGCAGCCGCTGACAAAAAAGAAACGATAGAAGGCAACAGCAAAAAAGCAGCCGCTAAAACCGAAACCAAAAAAGAAACGCAGGGCAGCAGCAAAGCAGCTTACAGGAAAGAAAGCGGCAAAGCAGAAGCAGCTCCTGAAAAGGCAGCTGAAACACTTGCTGAAACCAGAAAAGACAGCAGCAGTAAAGAAAAAACATCAGATAAAAAGCAGAAACAGTAAAGTTCTTTAACCAACCTCTACTTCTCATAATGAATGAACAGCTTATTGCCCTTTGAAAGGTTTGAGCGCGAAATAATTGAAAAACGCAAATCATATACAGACAGCAGCTTCGGCTGCAGCCCCGGGGAGAGAAGCGTTGAGGAGCTGATTAACTTCGGCATAATAAATCTGGACAAGCCATCAGGGCCAAGCTCGCACCAGACATCTGCGTATGTCAAGCAGATATTAGGAATAAAAAAAGCCGGGCATTCCGGAACGCTCGACCCGAAAGTAACCGGAGTTTTGCCAGTGGCATTAGGCAAAGCCACCAGAATAGCAGAAGTCCTCCTCACGGCAGGAAAAGAATACATCTGCCTGATGCAGCTGCACAAAGACGTTGAAGAAGCAAAGCTCAGAGATGTGTGCAGCAGTTTTGTAGGCAAAATAAAGCAGCTGCCGCCTGTGAAAAGCGCAGTAGTGAGAAAATTGCGGGAAAGAAAAATCTACTACCTTGAAATCATTGAAACCAGCGGAAGACTTGTTTTGTTCAGGGTTGGATGCGAAGCAGGAACATACATAAGGAAACTTGTTGCAGACATCGGCAGCAAAATAGGCGGCGCGCACATGGCTGAGCTGCGAAGAACGAAAGCAGGGCCGTTCAAAGAAAAGGATTCCTTTACGCTGCAGGACGTCAAGGACAGCTTTCATTATTACAAAGAAGGAAATGAGAAGTTCATACGCAGAGTCATCCGCCCGATAGAAGAGGCGGTTGCGCATCTCCCAAAAGTATGGATAGTGGACGGAGCAGTTGACAGCATCTGCCACGGAACAAGCTTGAAGATGCCCGGAATCAGCAAGTTTGAAAACGGAATAAGAAAGGATGACATTGTTGCAGTTCTTACCCTGAAAAACGAACTGGTCTGCTACGGCAACGCCATAACCGAATCAGAGAAAATGAAAACTGCGCGCATGGGCACGGCAGTAAAACCGGATGCAGTGTTCATGAATACCGGAACATACCCTAATCTACGACAAAAAGATTTGAGCCAGCATCAACCTCAAACAGCCTAAGCCGCGCGCCGGCATCAAGCCACGCATGAGCATAGCTGACAGCAGCAAGCGCAGTAAGCAAATCGCCTTTCTCGCGGAAATGCCTTGCATCAGAAAAATAATTTTTTGCCATTGCCAAAACATCATCAGCATCCTTGTTCGGCTTCGCGATTTTAACCAAGGATATTGCTTTTTCTGTCATGGCAAAATATTTGTCAAGCTTTTCATTGATTTGCCTGTCATCCATATCAAAAGCATAACAGCGGCTGATTTTTAAGCATTGCTAATTTATGTTATAGCGGAAGACACAAGCAATTATACAAAATAGTTGTGTCTTCCTGATATGTCAGAAACGCTGATGCAAAAGCTCCTTACTTCAGTTCGGAGTAAGCATTCAGCGTTTCTGAGTCTCAGAAACCTTCGGCCTCAGAAGCTAATGCTTCTGATGGTGCTCAGGAACTTGTTCCTGACATTTCTGATGATGCTCAGAAGCTGCGGCTTCTGACACAACAGAAACGCTTAAGCGTTTCTGAGTGCTCAAAAACTTTGTTTTTGACACATGCTCAAAACCACACGCTGTGGGCTCATCAAAAATGCTGCATTTTTGACTGTGCTCAGAAACCTTTGGTTTCTGACATTAGTCCGCAGTGGTTTTGACATAGCGACTGACAAACACATACAAAAACTAATGTCAGTCGCTATAAGTCCACAGTCAGAAGCATCGGCTTCTAAGCATCTCAAATAATCGCCTTGAGTAAAACATAAATACCAAAGGCGCAGTCAAATATTAATGGCAAGAAGATACTACATAGACACAGCTATTTGGAGAGACCTTCATGAAAATAGGAAAGACAAATCCAAAAATCTTTGTGAACTGGCATTTGGATTGTTAGTGAAAATAAGGAGCAATAAAGAGAAAATAGTTTATTCAGATTTTGTTGTAGAAGAGTTATCGCGTGCTTACGATGAACAGACTATTGGGAGACTATTCAAAAACGTATCGGCATTACTTGAAAAAATTGAAATAAGCGAGGAGCAGATAAAGGAAGCTGCTGTTATATCAAAAGAGTTGAATATTCCTTTTGGGGATGCATTGCATGGCGTACTAGCCAGAGATAATAATGCTATTATGGTAACTAGAGACAGACATTTTAAAAAGTTCAGAGATAAAATAGTGGTTAAAAAGCCAGAAGAATTAATTTAGCTTGATACCGAATTTTTTGGTGTACTCGCGGGCAACTTTATTCCTAATCTCATGCAGGTCCTTATCGCTTACTCTCTTTTTTGTAGAACCTTTAAAAGCCACTAGATGCTGGAGAACAACATCTTTTTCTATTGAGTTCAGCTTTTCTCTAAGAGATTCCCTAATAAACTCTGTCCTATTGCTGAAATGCAAAGGTTTTAAGACTGCATCTATCTTCTTTACAACGTCTTCCTGAAGCTTGAAAGTTACAGTTTCCATGGTATTATTTATGTAATACAATGTAATATTTAAATCTTTCTATTTTTACAGTATCTCAGCTCAGCAACTTGGACCTAAAGAACCACCAGTCAAACATACTCACTTCGTTCGTAGGTGCTCAGAAACACAGGTTTCTGGCACTCAGAAACGTAGAAATTCCGAAGGAATTTCTTGTTCCAGAAATGCGAAGCATTTCTCGGAATCCCGCAGATTTCTGATGATTCCGGAATTTTATCTTCTGCGAGAAAACCAAGACCAGCTACTTCCGTAGATACTGCCAATTTAGAAAAGAATAAATACCTCCCTGTTTCATCGCCGAGAATGCTAACAGGCTGGAAAGGAATAATATTCTGGTGGTCATTGGCGTTTGCCTTCGGCACAGGAGTGGCTGTAGGCTCAGGAACCAGCATCGGCGCTGCAATCAACAAAATATTCTGGGTTGGGCTGATAGGAATAGGTATTGCACTGGCAATTTATTTCTTTATCAAGAACAGGTAAGAACCCCTGACAATCAGGACAAATAATAATCAAACCACCCGGCAAATAATTCTATCATCTGAGAAAAATGCCTGCTGTTTGAGTAGCGATGGTCAGCCCCTTCAATCATTTCAAAATTCTTTTCGCATTTCAGGCGAGAAAACAATTTTTTGCTCTGCATTACAGGAACATCAGCATCCTCAGAGCCGTGGACGATTATCGCAGGCACTTTAATTTTTTCTGCGGCTTTGCAAACATCATATTTTGCAGCGTCGTCAAAAAAATTCTGCTGCCTGCGCTTTGCTGCCAGCGGAACACCGCTGAGCTGGCTGTAGTCAGAAACAGGAGATTTCAATCCCAAAGCTTTGATATTATTTTCTGCGGCAAACAAAACAGCAACGCTTCCGCTGAAACTTGAGCCGAGCAAAGCAATTTTATTTTTGTCAACGCGGTCAATCGTTTTAACAGAATTAAACGCAGCAGTCAAATCAGCCAGGCCCTGCGTGATTGTCAGCTCATGCAGCTCGCCTTCACTTTCACCGCATCCTGTAAAATCAAAGCCGAGGGAAGAAATGTTTAATTGCGACAATCTCCTGGCTAACTCAACCCTCGTGTTGCTCTTTGTGCTGCTCGCATAGCCATGGCAAATAATAACCAAGGGCATATGGGTTGAATCCGGAACAGCAATTACGCCATGCAGCTTGCGGCCGCTGCTGTTAGTGATAGCAACATCCTTTTCCATGCTAAACAAAGACTGTTTTTCCCCGCTTATTTATTTTTATCGCAAGCTCCATGTCCAGACTCATGTTGTAAAATTTAATCGTCCTTCTGAAGCTGCTTATGCGAGTGTCATCAATGGCCTTGAATCCCAGCTTTAAAAAGTATACCTTTAAATCAGCGTAGACAATGTTCTGCAGCAGCAAAAAATCAGAGCTGTATTTAGTAAAATCAAGTATGCTGTTGTTGACCAAAGTGAACCGTTCCATTTTAACCATAAAGGCGCCGCATTGCGGCGCCAAAGTCAAGGGATTGGGAATTCGCCGGCGGCGGGATTTGCGCCCGCAATAAAGGTTTCGAACCCGCGAGGCCTTACAGCCAGAAGGGTATCAACCTCCCGCCGAACCAAACTCGGTGTCGCCGGCATAAAATTTAAATATCAGTTATGCATTACAAGCATCAGGGTATCAACCTTCTGCGCCAAGCTTGGTGGCGCTTTTTCTTTTCATTTTTTCACCTCTTGAGCAACGCGCCGCGGCGGGGACTTTCAGTCCAACGGAAAAAACCGAAAGATTTTTGAACCCCGACATCCTTACGGATACCAAGGGTGTGAATCTTGGCGGTAATGCCGTTTTACCAACCGCGGCACTTTTTTTTTCTTTAAACATCGGCTATTTAAATACCCTATCGTGGCATGTCCAGTGGGGCTGCCCAAAACGTCTGAAAGCCGCATTTTCAGGGGTTTCAGGGCTTGAAAGCCCATTGCGCAAAGTTTCCGGCGTCCAGTGGCTATACGATTCGGTAATGTCAAGTTGTGTGTCCTGCAATCCTGAGCTTGCCGATGCCTGCTTGGCTGATTTTTTTCTCCTTCCAAGCTATCCCCGCAAAACCGCATGCTTCAGCTGCCATCGCGCTTCATTTCCACCTCCCTTCGAAAATTAAGGGAGGCTAAAATGAAGCGCGGAGGAAAGAACAGAACAGGGAAAAAAATCAGCGCAATTTCCTAATAAGCAAATCACTTATTTGTTAGGAACAAAGTTCCGATTATTAAAGTGATTTGCTATAACTTGAAATTACCTACGATTCGTAAGAATTCCAGTTATTGCTGCGAATAAAGTCTCCAAGCCCCGGAGTTTCCATGGATAAAGCAGGCAGCCAGGTTCCCAGGCGCTGCCGTTTCCACACAGCATCTTCTTTCCACGGCTCAGCAAACTCATAGCGATAAATGTCAATGCGAATAAACCTGGGCGGAGCGTCAGGAAACGGATTGTAGGATATAAGACTTAAAGCACCTTCGTCATTATGAAGGAACTTCCACACCAAGTGCACAAGCCACGGATTATGCTCGGGACGCTGCATCGCTGCAAACCAAATCTGCCAGTCAATCCTGGGCTGATAGGGCGCAATGACAGGAAGAGCCCGGTTAACAGATGTGGGCTTTGCCCTGAATTCGTAATGCTTCCACACAGTATTTTCTGTGAGAACAGCGTCATTTGTGCCTTCAACAACAAGCTCATAACGCTCACGCCCGACAGAGCCGAAAGCGCCGTATGTATTAACGATGCTCAGCTGATTGAAGGAAGTGTTCATGACCTGGCTGGAGGAAAACAGATTTTGCACTACAGGAATGCTCAGCCAAATAACGGCAATAACAAGAGCCACGCTTATAAAATGGCGGTATTTCAGCGGCTTAGCAGATCTGGCAGCCTCATCAGCCCTTCGGGTAATAAACCCCGGCAGGAACCTGCGCAAAAATTTGTCGTCAAACAAGGCAATAACCGGAACTATTGTTATCCAGTTGAGAAAAGAGTAATTGCCTCCAAGTATAAGTATGAACTGGAAGGACAGCAATATAATGGCGGAAGCAATTCTTAAAAACCTTGGGCCAAACGCAAAAAAAGGGGCAATGAGCATAGCAATGTGCGTGAACTGCACGCCGAGCTTAAGAAAAAATTTGGGCATGAAGTGAAACCACGGGCTCAGGGGATTCGGAATCGGCTGGGTTTCGAAATGGTTGAAAAGGCAGGTAAGTTCGCGCCAGCAGACATCCCCCCTGAGCTTTATCAGCCCTGAGCCCAAATGGAACCTGAAAGCAAGCCAGCGGAACAGCCAGATTACAGGCACAGGGACCGGAGTTCTGGGGAAGGGCCTGGGGTCAAGGAGGGGACACAAAAAAATTGCCAGGAATCCTGTCTCAAGCAGCTGGATTTCCCAGCCGTAACCATACCAAAGCTGACCGATGTGAACAAACGACATATACAAAAACCACAGGAAAGACATAATCGGAACATTCGCAAAGCCAATCACAACAGCTAAGGAAACTGCTACTCCAGCCCAAGCCATAAATTGCATGAAGGGGTCGGAACTGTGAAAGAAGAAAATTGTAGGCAGCTGCTGAAAAGCCGATGCCGCAGAACCAAAATTGTTCTCAACAGCCGCCAAAAAATTATCAGCAGGCAGCAAACCATTGTGGCCAATCAGGGGAATAACCTGCGCAGCCAATGACAGGAAAGCAAAGAAATAAACAAAGCCCAACGCCCTCAGCATCACAAAGCGGGTCAGCCAGTAATCATTCTTTGCTGCTGCCCGAGCCAAAAAAATTTTAGCGTGCTTCAACATCTTATTGCCTGATTTTGCTGCGGTAGAGCGCGTTATCCGGCTGGAGTCCGGCAGCCATTAAAAAATTTTGCTCAGCCAAATCAGTGTAGCCAGCTGCACCATACAATATGCCCAGGTTAAAGAATGCCTCGTGATTCCACGGATTCAGCTGCAATGACTTTTTAAAAAGCTGCTCTGCCTCCTGAAAGCTGCCCTGCTGAGCGCGCAGAATGCCAAAGTCGCTGTAGGATTTGTAGTAGTTCGGGTCTGCTTCAATCGCTTTTGCAAAACTGAGTTCGGCATTCTCCCAAAGAATTTCCCTGCTGCCGGGCTTCTGCCCAGCCACAAAATAGTAAACAAGCCCGAGAGCATCGTATGCCCGGGCATAATCCTCCTTTATATCAACAGCAGCAAGGAACGAGTCTGCTGCCCTGTTATAATCCTGCAGCCGCATGTAAACAATGCCCAGATTATAATGGGCCTTTTCATCTGAAGGATTCAGCGAAATCGCCTTTGACAGGGCTGCCTCGGCGTCATCAAGCCGTCCGCCCTGCTCATAAGCAAATCCCAGATTGCTGAAAACAGCAGAATCGCTGCTCCTCTTTGCAGCAGATTCCCACAAAGCAATATCGTCTTTCCATTCAGTGTTTTTGTCAGCGGAAACAAATATGAAAAGCAAAACAACAACAGCTGCAAGAGCTGCTGCCAGCATCTGTTTCCTGACTTTGAAGATAAAAAAAGCCGCAACAGCAGAAGCTGCCATTGAAGGCAGGTAAAGGTAGCGGTCAGCCATCAAAGTCTGCAAAGGAAGAATGTTGGAAAAAGGCAGCAGCGTAATCAGGAACCAGCCTGCGGAAAAAGCCAAAAGCTTATTTTGCCTGCGATGCTTAACTGCAAAAACCAATATTGCTGCAAAAACAGCAATTGACAGCAGCAAAATCAGGTTAAAAGCATTCGCAACGGTTTCAACCTGGCGGTAAAGGGCCAATGGATGCGGAACAAAGACGAGATACAAATAGTAAAGAAAAACCTTTGGCATGGTCAAGGCAGTTGCAATAAAACTTCCTGCAGGATACTCAGCAGCCCTCGCTCCAAGGCCGATTACGAAAAACCTGAACAAAACAAAGACTGCAACAATGACGATGAAAGGCGCAAGGCGCATCAGCATTTTCTTATTCAGCTTATTACCATAAACAAACTCGTAGAGCAAGATTAGCAGAGGCAAAACCAGCGCCTCCTCGGAAGCAAACAGGGCTAAAACGAATGAAAGCGCAGAAGCTGCAAAACAGAAATAATTGCGCCCCCTTGAAAACAGGACATACAGATAAAATGACAGCAGCAGCAAAAAAATCCCCAGCAAATCAAAGCCGCCTGTGATAAAAGTTACGCGCTCGTAATGGATTGGATGCACAGCGAAAATGGAAGCAGCAGCGGCAGGAACAAATTTGTTCGCAGCAAGCTGCGACAAAACCAGATAAACCATTACAGCGCTTAACGAGTGCCACAGGAGGCTGTTAAGATGATAGCCGAAAGGGTTCAGCCCCCACAGAGAATAATTGGCAGCGTACAGGGATGTGCGCAGCGGCCTGTACAGCCCGTCAACAGTATTAAAGAAAAAATGCGGAACATTCGCCAGGGAACGAATCTGCAGGTTCTCAACAATAAACCTGCGGTCATCCCAGACAAAATCGCTGCTGAAAGTGTTTGAGTAGGCGGCAAGCGATAACAATATTATCAGGAAAATGTAAAATAATTGCCGCATAGGATTAAGGAAAGCCGGGCGTTTAAATTATTTTTCATCAGGCAAACAAAACATTCAAAACCTTTATAAACGTACAAACCAAAAAACATGTTGATGAAGCCGGTAACAGACATCGCCAAGCTTGAGAAGATTGCAAACAACATCCGAAAGGATATCATCCGGAGTCTGGTTGCTGCCGGCTCAGGGCATTCTGCCGGACCGCTCGGCATGGCGGACATCTTTACAGCATTTTATTTTAACATTCTGAACCACAACCCAAAGCAGCCAATGTGGAAAGAGCGCGACAGATTATTTCTCTCAAACGGGCATATTGTTCCTGTAAGATATGTTACCATGGCACACGCAGGATACTTTCCGAAAAAAGAAATCCTGAAGCTGCGGAAGCTCGGCTCAAAGCTGCAGGGACATCCTGAGCGCATGCGGCTGCCTGCCCTGGAAAGCACCTCAGGGCCATTAGGCAGCGGCCTGGCGCAGGCAGCAGGCTATGCTTATGCTGCGCGGATGGACAGCAGAAAATTCAGGGTATACTGCATAACGAGCGATGGCGAGCATGACGCAGGAAACCACTGGGAAGCAGTGCTGTTTGCGGGGAAGAACAAGCTCTCAAACCTCACAGCAGTAGTTGACCGCAATAATATTCAAATCGACGGGCATACTGAGGACATCATGCCGCTGGAACCGCTTGCAGACAAATACAAGGCATTCAACTGGCACGTGCTGCACATAGACGGCCACAACTTCCGCGAAATAATAGACGCAGTGCAGCATGCAAAAGCCGTGTACGAGAAGCCGACAGTCATAATAGCCCATACCATACCGGGAAAAGGCGTTGAATTCATGGAAAACAGGTTTGAGTGGCACGGCGCACCTCCGGGAGGAGGGCCTGAGGATGTGGTGCCAAAGGGCGAGCAGGCAAGGGAAGCATTGCATGAGCTTCGCACTTTAGGCGGAAAGATAAGGGGTGAGCATGAGTGATAAATAAAAATGCTTTCCTATCAGCAAAGCTTTTCAGCAGGAAAACAGACATGGCGCCATCCCGGGACGGATACGGGAAGGGCATGGTTGAAGCAGGCAAAAAAGACAAGCGCGTTGTAGCGCTGTGCGCTGACCTCACAGAGTCAACCCGCACAGAATATTTCAGAAAAGAGTTCCCGGACAGGTTCATTGAGATAGGAGTGGCAGAGCAGCTGCTCGCAACAGCAGCATCAGGCATGGCTGCCTACGGCAAAATCCCGTTCATAGCAAGCTACGCAGCATTCTCGCCCGGAAGGAACTGGGAGCAGATAAGAACAACCATAGCCCTGAATTACGTTCCCGTAAAAATAGGCGGAATGCACGCAGGCATCTCGGTAGGGCCTGACGGGGCAACGCACCAGGCGCTTGAAGACATGGCAACCATGCGCGCAATGCCGAACATGACAGTAATGGCGCCCTGCGATGCAGTAGAAGCCAAAAAAATGACGGCAGCCGCAGCAAAAACAGCTGGACCGGTGTACATGAGGTTTGGAAGGGAAAAAGTGCCGGTCGTTACCACTGAAAAAACGCCATTCAAAATAGGACGGGCAGAAATATTCAGGCACGGGACAGATGCAGCAGTCATAGCGTGCGGACCATTGGTTTACGAAGCGCTCATAGCAGCGGAAAAACTGAAAAAAGAAATGGATGTAATGGTTGTAAATAACCACACAATCAAGCCAATAGACGCAAAGACCATCATCAAAGCAGCACGGACAGGTGCAGTGGTAACAGCAGAGGAAGCGCAGATAAACGGCGGCATGGGAAGCGCAGTAATGGAAATAATTGGAGAGCATTATCCTGTGCCAGTGGAAAGAGTAGGCGTAAAGGACCGGTTCGGCCAGTCAGGAAACCCGGACGAGCTCATGGACTTATACGGGCTGCGCAGCAAAGACATAATAGCAGCGCTGAAAAGGGCTGTGAAAAGGAAAACAGAAAAATAAACGAGTTTGCACCGCCCGCTTATTTTTCTCCCCCAGTTACAGTGGAAGAAAAAATAAGCCGGGAAAACAAGAGGAGAGCGCCAAAAAGAAAGTGCAACCAATCCGGCAAAAAAAAAATGTTTGACCTCATATCAATAGGGGATGCAACAGAAGACGTATTCATGCAGCTGAAGGAGGCAGAAGTGCATTGCGAGCTGGGAACGTCCAAATGCACCATATGCATGGCTTTTGCAACAAAAATTCCGATAGACAGGGTGGACAAGCTAATCGGAGGCAATGCAGCAAACGTGGCAGTGGGAGGAAAGCGCTTAGGCATGAAGAGCGCATTATACTGCGTGCTCGGAAACGACGAGCAGGGCCGGCTCATCAGGGACACGATGAAGAAGGAAGGCGTGTCCACCAAATACGTGCAGCTGAAAAAAGGCACGGCAACAAACTATTCTGTCGTGATAAACTACGGGCCTGAACGCACAATACTCGTGCACCACGAGCCCCGCAAATATGCCCTGCCAAAGCTTGATAAAAGCAGATGGGTTTACTACACATCAACAGGAGCAGGATTCCAGCGGCTGCACAAGCCCCTGCTTAAGTACATAAAAAAATACAATGCAAGATTCGGCTTCAACCCGGGCACGCACCAGATGAGGGCAGGAACAAAAGTTCTTTCACCCCTGCTGAAAGCATCTGAAGTATTGTTCCTGAACAAGGAAGAAACCCAGCTGGTTGTAAAATCAGAAAGCAATGACTTCAAAGTGCTGCTAAGGAAAATGAAAGCACTGGGACCAAAAATAGCTGTCGCAACAGACGGGCCCAACGGAAGCTATGCCTACGACGGAAGCGAATTCTACTTCCAGGACATCTTCGACGTGCCTGTAATAGAACGGACAGGATGCGGAGACAGCTACTCAACAGGATTCGTGGCAGCATTATTCCACGGAGAAACCTGGCAGGACGCAATGAAATGGGGCACGCTCAATGCAGCTTCAGTGCTGCAAAAAATAGGGCCTGAAGCAGGGCTTGCAAAGCTCAGCTGGATAAAAAAAAAGCTGAAGCAGCATCCTGAATTCAGGCCGGCAAAATTTTGAGGTGGAAAAATGAAAGTTTTTGTTACAAGGCAGATACCGGAGACAGGAATCAGCATGCTCAGGAAAAAATACAGCGTTACAGTAAGCAAAAAGAACCGGGCGCTGACAAAAAAAGAGCTGATAGCAGGAACAAAAGGAAAAGATGCGCTGCTGTGCCTGCTCACTGACAAAATAGACATGCGCGTGCTGAAAGCAAGCAAAAAGCTGAAAGTAGTTGCCAATTATGCAGTCGGATTTGACAACATAGACGTAAAAGCAGCAAGCAAATTAAAGATTCCGGTAACAAACACGCCGGGCGTGCTGACAGATGCAGTGGCAGACCACGCATGCGCGCTTATGCTTGGCATAAGCAGGCGAATTGCTGAATCAGACAAATTTGTAAGGGCAGGCAAATACAGGGGCTGGGAGCCGATGCTTCTTCTCGGAGGGGATTTCAGAAACAAAACACTGGGCATACTGGGGCTGGGCAGGATTGGCTCGGCAGTCGCAGAAAGCATGCACCGCGGCTTTGGAATGAAAATACTTTACTACGACATCAAAAAAAACATGCAGTTTGAAAGAAGCGTCAAAGCAAAATTCAGCAGCGTGCAGCAGGTAATGAAAAACTCAGACTACATATCAGTCCATGTGCCACTGCTGCCTGCAACCCGCCATTTGGTCGGAGCCAAAGAACTGCGAATGATGAAGAAAAGCGCCTACCTGATAAACACATCCAGAGGGCCTGTGGTGGATGAGAAAGCGCTTGTAAAAGCATTGAGGAAAAAGCAGATAGCAGGCGCAGCGCTCGACGTATTCGAAAAAGAGCCGAAACTAAGCGCAGGGCTGGCAAAGCTGGACAATGTCATTTTAACGCCGCACACAGCCTCAGCAACAAACGCAGCAAGAAACGAAATGTCAAGGATAGCAGCCAAAAACATCATAGCAGTTTTAAGCGGAAAAAAAGCGCCAAACGCTGTTAATCCGGAAATATATCAGTAGAATAAACCATCCATATCCCTGCTCAGAACCGCAAAAGGCAAAACCCGCGCCGGATACAGCGGCGGAAAGGCAGCGGGAAAAAAGCAAACCAAAATGCCCCAGTACATCGGACTTGACATAGGCGGAACAAAGATTGAGGGAATACTTATTGACGAGAAGCTGAAAATACTGAAACAGATTAAAATCCCCACTGAAGCCGGGAAAAGCAGGCAGCAGATTCTGTCAAACATTTTTGCTGCTGTTAAGCAGCTCCAGACCATGCAGGTGCGCGGAATCGGAATCGGAGCGCCGGGATTCACTGACAGCAGCGGCAGAATACAGCTTACGCCAAACATACCGCAATTCAGGAACTACAAGCTGAAAGCAGCCCTGCAAAGGAAGCTGGGACGCAGAATTTTTCTGGAAAACGATGCCCACTGCTTTGTTCTCGGCGAGCAAAAAATCGGCGCAGCGCGCGGCTTAAAAAACGTAGTTGGCTTAACGCTCGGCACAGGAGTAGGCGGCGGGGCAATCGTGGATGGAAAAATTCTGGAAGGCAGAAACGGGGGAGCAGCCCACTTCGGCCACATGATAATAGATTCAAACGGGGAAAGATGCTACTGCGGCGCAAAGGGAGACGTGGAATCATGGTGCGGAGGAAAAAGCATTGAACGAAGATACAAGCAGATGAGCGGGAAAATTTTGACAGCTGACAAAATATTCGCTGCAAAAGACAAAGCTGCCGCAGCCATTGTACGGCAGTATCACCAAAAGCTGGGAATCGCTGTAGCAAACCTTCTCAACATATTCAATCCTGAAGCCATTGTGCTTGGAGGCAGCATAAGCGCTGCAACCGACATCCCATTGCTGAAAAGGGAAGTTGCGAAAAATGCGCAGCAGCCATTAATTAAAGAGCTTAAAATAGCCAGAAGCAGATTAAAATCTGCAGCCGCAATAGGAGCTGCATGCCTGCCGATTCAATAAAACTCGTCATATTCCTCGTAGCCCTGAAGGAATCCGGCTTCATTTGCCTTGAGGTCGTCGTTATCCAGCTCCTCAATCTCGGCAGCGCCAATTCTCAGCACATCTCCGTCCACATCGTCTCTCCACGTCATTTTAATCACCCCTAAAGTTTTAACACCCCTTTTACAGAGGAAAGCACAAAGCCCCTGCTGGCAGCAAAATCCAGAAACTCGGAAGCAAGGATGCTGTTGCCGCGCAGCGCCTTGTGCACTGCCAGACAATAACACCTGCTGCAGACATTGACGTTCTGACCGCAGATAACGCAGCCGGCGCTCTCGCCAGTGTAGGAATTGAAAAACTCCTTCACGCGCCCCAGGCCCCGAATATAGCCGGGACTCCTGTCAGAAAGCCACTCCTCAACCTGCTCCTGCATGCAATTAACGCACACTTCACTGGATATTGAATCGCCGCAAACCAGGCAGTCACGCCACAAATCCTGCAAATTCCCCACCTCCTGCAGGGCAGGATAACCTGCAAGGTTATATAATTAACCCATATATTTTATAAAAAATTTAAATATTTATAAAAAGCGAAAGATTTAAATAAAAGATAAATATTTAAATGAAAAAAGCAGTTTTTATAAGCTGCTATAAAGGGGGTTGCAGAAGTTTAAAGTTCCAAATACCTTATAATCAGTAGTGGCAAATTTATGAATACCATATAATACAATATAGGTGTTTATATTGAGAAGAAAAATCATACAAATAGCCGGGAGCACGCAGCTGGTGTCGCTGCCGAGGGAGTGGGCGAAGAGGAACAACATTCAAAAGGGGCAGGAGATTGATGTTCAAGAGGATGGAAAAAGCGTGGTTATCACGGCTAATTCGGTCCCAGTCACAGAAACTGCATCTCTTGACCTGGATGGGTTGGGCACAGTAATACCACGGTGCGTGTCTGCTTTATACAAGCGGGGGGTAGATACACTGCGATTGAATTACGGAAACCCTGAATTGCTTAGTATTGTTCATCACGCACTCGCAAAAGATACAGTCGGATTTGAGATTCTTGAGCAGAGTGAAAACTCTTGCACAATCAAGCATGTTGCAGGAGATCCACAGGAGTTTGACTCCGTGCTTAGAAGAGTTTTTTTACTCCTTAACACCATGAGCGACGAGTCTGTGGCAGCATTCGAGAAGAAGAATTATTTTACGCTTGGAAATCTTGCCTTTCTGGAGGAAACTAACAACAGATTTACTACAAGTTGCATGAGGTACCTTAACACTAAAGGTGTCCCAAACGAGCACAAAAAAGTCGGGCCTCTATACCATATTGTTGAGAATCTAGAACAACTGGCAGATCAGTATAAATACCTTTTTCAGCATTTTTCTAAACTTACAAACGGAAAGATTACACTGCGGAAAGAAGTGATTGACATATTCAAGGATGCCAATAAACTGGTGAGGATGTATTCTCAGATGTTTTACAAGTTTGACAATACCAAGATTGTGGAGTTTAAGAGGACAAGAAATGATATAGTTATTAAGATGCACAAACTTCTCAAAAATAAGGTAAATTATGCGGAAAACCTGCTCATATATCATTCAATAGCCATAGCTCAAAAATCCTTTGAGATGGTGGATGCCTTATTGGTCTTGAAATTGTAAAACCGTTGTGATTACCGAATAGCAAAACGCTTTTATACCCGCCGTAAACTTCGTTTTTATACATGACAATTTGGTACCTCGTCAGGCATGGAGAAGTTCCATCCAACAGGGAAGGCAGACATATTGGCCAGCGTGAGGAAGATTTAACAGAAAAAGGGGAACAACAAGCTAAAGATCTTAGTCAAATGTTGGCAGATGAGCCCATTGATTCTATTTACAGTTCGCCATTATCCAGAGCCAGGGCTACTGCGTTTGAGATACGAAAAAACCATCAGAAGGTTAGATTTGAAACAGATCTACGGCTATCCGAACTGCATATGGGAATATTTGAGGGGTTACATCCAAATGATGCACGCATACAGTATCCGGTGGAATACAGAGAAAGGGAAAAGGATAAATTTCATTATGTAATTCCTGGTGGTGAAAGCTATGAACGAGTAATGGAACGAGTTAAACCCGCTATTAGGGATATAAGAAAGCTTTACCCTGAAGGAAAAGTATGCATTGTCGGCCATCAGGGAAGCAACAGGGCAATAATAGGTGAATTGGTCAAACGTATTCCCACACAAGATATTCCAAAAATTACAATAAGTCCACAAGAATACATAAGGATAGATGAGGTTAAGGGGGTTGCAGTAATCCAATTTATTTCCAAAGCGTTAAAATTTGATCTTGAAGAGCGTCTGCAGTAAAAATTTGTCAAACGTGCATAAATGGCCTATAATTAGGCAGATGCAGATTTACATAATTAATTTTTTCGAGGTTAATCCATTGTTCGAAGTATTTTATTAAATGCTGAAGTCTGTCGCGAGTTGCGGAACTCTTGACAGAAGGCATCAATTTGTCTATGGCAAGCCTTCCATTGTTAGCCCAACTTCCATTCTCCTGCATCAAATCTCGATATCTTGCCTTCAATTTCTCAGGAGTTTCCGTTGTAGGCAAAGCTCCATCCAATTCCGCTTTTATTTTGCTTAAGAACAAGCGTGGTATGACAGAATTCATGCGTGCGGCTTCTGCAATTACAGATATAAACAAATCAGCGCTATGCTCTTCATAATCTGGTATGCCAAGCTTATGAGCAGACTCGCCCTGACTTAACCACGTTAATTGTTCGCTTGCTTGCGACCTTTCATTCTCGGATAAATAAGCAGATAAATCAGTTGCCAAGTATCGGCGTTTCAATAGTAATACTGCTGTTTTTTGCTGAGCTTTTTCAAAACTAAGACCCATCAAAGGCGCATAAAGAAGTCGCACAGCATCGCGCAATTCATGAACAGTGCGCCATTCATAAGGAAGGTCAACATGTTGCGCTCCAGTAGCTATTGTGGAAAGGGAAGGTGCTCTTACATTTTCTCCGGCAACATTTGTACCACTCGCATCAATCTGATTTATCACATCCCTTGAAATCATTATATTTCTAGGACCGGTATCCAACGAGATCACGCTCTTTTTCCTTATCATTGCCCCAAGATCCATGGCAACTAAATCCAGAACAATCTTTTCCTTATCTCCCAGAGCATCATTGGTCATAGTTTCCAATGTTTTGTACCCTCCTTTGATAGACCCTTCTACAAATTGAGAAATACTTTTTGGGTTCACTGCATATTCGCAGTCAGCAGCGGCTTCTTGAGAAATATGTTGATAGTAAGCAAGGTTGCCAAGGGCAATAGAGATTATATTATCCCTCACAACAACTGCATTTTGGTCTCCTTGTTCCATACGCCTGCGAAGCCGTGGCATCAAACTAAGGAGATCTTCGCCGTCTATAGCATCCATAAACAATACGCTGTAATCCTCAAGGCGTAATGGCCAAACAGTTTTTGGTGTCTGAAGGTAGCTGACTCCATACGACTTACCATGCAGTTCTCCCTGCGTTCTAAGCCACTTACTGAGTGAATGAACATGTTCTACATGCTCAAACTTTTCAAATCTCTTAACAACGTATTTAGGAGTGTTTTCCCCTGCCAAGTCACTGAACGAAAAGACACCCTCTTTAGCAGCATGAGTTATGTAAACAATACCGCGTGGCACGCTCTGTAGTAGGCTGTCCAGTTCCAAACTAGCAAAAGCAGTCTTCTTTGTAGATTCATTGCCATCCTTACCATAATGTTCAGTTAATGCATTAATAACTGCTGTCAACCGCATTTTAGGTGTAAAAAGTGATGAATGTACAGTTGCCATATCATACGGAGCAGTCATCTTACTTTGTTCCACGATTTGTACCCCCTAGATAATTACACGTTAACATCGCTCAATTCCGACATTGTTATCGTAGATCCTATCATCTACAACTGCGTGGTGAATTGAAGTAAAACAAAAAAATATATGAGATGTATAAAAACGGAGGCATAAGGCGCTTTTAAAGCTTATTCTTTCGGGCAAAGTAAACTACCGCGCGTTGCGATAACTGATAGCAGCAGCGGTGGCAACAACTACAGCCATTGTTTGCCACTAAATTTGACTTTACCTTCTTTCGCAAAGCATCATACACCCGCTGACAACCAGAATAAAGCATAGCAAATCAGCTATATATAAAGTTAAGCTATATAGGTTATGGATATATTTAGGAGCGGAACATTTAGTCTAACCCAGCCCGCACTCCCTTTTAAGGTCAGCGGCCTTGTCGGTTTTCTCCCAAGTGAAGTCAGGAAATGGCTGAAATGAGCAAAAGTATTAAAAAGACGCATGCCTTCTTTCTTGGCAGAATGGCTACTACGCTCAAGCTAACCAAGGAAACAAAGTCGCTAATCAAGTCCAGCTTGGACAAGGAAGGGAACATCCTGAATTTGGGACTGAATAAGTGGAAGAGCAAGCTGAGAGAGTTTGAAAAGGAAAACCGCATATCTACGGAAACGTTTGTCAAGAAGTTCAATAGCGGCGAATTAGGGGATGATAAGAAATGGTTTGGATGGATATTTGCGTACAAGGCCTATAAACACATTAAGGAAAAACTCAGTCTTATGAAAGGCATTAGCATATGATTCGCAAATATTTCTCAATAATACAAAAGAAGCTGGAAGAAATCAAATGGCTAATAAGCGAGCAAACAGTCGGTTTTGATGTAATTGCAGACGACATGGGCATAATCAGGGAAAATTACGCTTCATAGACGGCTCAGTTCTTGAATTTATGGAACTAAAAAGCAATAAAGAAGCAGATTACAGGTTTCAATACATGGACAATGATAATAGACTAATTTACAGGTGGGATTCTGCTCCCCACCACAAAGAGGTTTCCACATTCCCTTACCACATGCATACCGGCAGCGGAGTCAAAGAAAGCGAAAAAACAAACACCACTGCGGTCCTCAATATTGTTACTGAAAACGTTATAAAAAACTTAAAATTTTAAAGACAAGACAATCACAGCCCGCATTCCTTCTTAAGAGTTTCTGCCTTATCCGTCTTCTCCCACGTGAAGTCAGGGTCATCCCTTCCAAAGTGGCCGTAAACAGCAGTCTTCTGGTAAATGGGGCGGAGAAGCTGGAGGGCGTCAATAATCCACTTCGGAGTGAGTCTGAAATGCTTTTTCACCGCCTCAACTATTTTTTCCTCATCAACCTTATTAGTGCCAAAACAATCAACATTTATAGACGTTGGCTGCGCAACCCCGATGCAGTAAGACAACTGAACCTCGCACTTGTCAGCCAGTCCTGCCGCTACAACGTTCTTGGCAACCCAGCGGGCAGCATAAGCGCCTGAGCGGTCAACCTTGCTCGCGTCCTTGCCGCTAAAACAACCGCCGCCGTGCCTGCCAACGCCGCCATAAGTATCCACGATTATTTTTCTTCCGGTAACGCCGGTATCGCCTTCAGGCCCGCCTATAACAAATTTTCCAGTTGCATTGATGTGTATTGTTGTATTTGCGTCAAGATAGCTGCCGCACACAGGCCTTATTACTTTTTCTATGATCTGCTGCCTTAGCTTGGCAGTTTTCAGCCTGAGCTTTTCGCCATCCTTCTCATCAGTGTGCTGCGCTGCTATTACGACGGCAGAAATCCGCTTAGGAACGCCGTCATGGTACTCAACGCTGACCTGCGATTTCCCATCAGGACCGAGGTCCTGAACCTCGCCGCTCTTCCTGACCTCAGCCAGCTTTCTGGTAAGCTTATGGGCCATCATAATAGGCAAAGGCATAAGCTCAGCCGTTTCATTGGTCGCAAAGCCGTACATCATGCCCTGGTCGCCTGCCCCCTGTTCCTTACTACTGGCCTCATCAACTCCCTGCGCAATATCCGGAGACTGGCCGTGAACAGAAACAAGAACTCCAGCATCCTCATGGTCTATCCCAAATGCCGGATTGGTGTAGCCGATTTCCTTAAGCTTAGCCCTTGCAATGCCCTGGATATCAGAATAACCCTTCGTTCTTATCTCACCTGCAACAACTATGAGACCTGTGGTGGTTAAACACTCGACAGCGCACCTTGAGTCAGGCTGCTGCCTTATCAAGTCATCAAGAATCGCATCGCTTATCTGGTCGCAAATCTTGTCGGGGTGACCTTCTGTTACACTTTCTGACGTTACATAAGTTATTTTAGCCATGCAAAAACCACCTCAAATTGTTTTGGCACGAATGCATTATTCCTGTTTAAAAATAATAGTGAAAGAAATATTCT
>JACPMZ010000008.1 GCA_016185705.1 Candidatus Woesearchaeota archaeon | reverse complement strand
GACTTAGCGGCAAGAAGAAGGGCAGTCAGCGCAGTTACATCCAATGGCCACAAGCCCCATGAAGTTCTGACTGCATTAAGAAGTGCCGGATTGCTGGAAATGTATGCCCCGGATGTTGCTGCCGAGCTAATCCTGAATGGACAAAGCCCTTTATGGAGGAAAAGCTATTACACAGGAACAGGCATATTTACCGGAAAAACACCAGCAGGAGCGAAGGTAGTGGCAGTAGTCCACAGACCGCACTATCTTACAAATCCTGATAACATCGCAGAAATCATCAAAGCCGGGGTAATAATCAGAACTCCAGAAATACCGCAAGATGAATTCCTGCGCTACCTTGGGGAAGAAGACGGCAAAACCATTTTCGTTGTAGACGGCAAGGAGTGGGCAGAAGGAGTGGAAGGGCTTGTAAGAATTGATTACGCCATGAAAGACAAAGGCATAACTGCAGTGCTTGGAGGAAGCGACAAAGCAGAACAGCTTCTTAGAATCATTGGAGAAAGGTATTACGGAGACAAAGACCTCAAAGTAAGGGTAGTCGACGTGAGCAGGCCTGGCTTGACAAGCACTCCGCACGGGCACTTGGCGGGATTGGGAGGCAACCAAATCCTCATGGTAAGCAACCTGCATTATCCCCTAGTGCATTTTGCAGCAGCGCCTCGGCAACCCGCTGCGCAACTGGAAGAATTAGCTGCGCAACGATAAATTGGTTAGGGGATAATATTATATATTACACTGTTTTCTCTTTGAAAAATGGCTGAAGAAATGGTTGACATTGTTGATGACAACAACAAGTTCATAAGGAAGGCAACGAGAAAAGAAATGCGGCAAAAAGCACTGCTCCACAAATGTGCAATAGTAATAATTGTCAATGAAAAAAAGTTCCTTGTGCAGAAACGCCAGGAAAGCAAAGACATCCACCCCGGAAAATGGGACATAGGAATGGGAGAAACCGTGCGGAGCGGCGAAAGCTTTGAAGCAGCAGCAATAAGGGGGCTTGCTGAGGAATTCGGGATAACAGGGGTGTCAAAAATACAATTAATGCGCGGCACAAATTTTGCGCTAAAATACCGGTCTGAGCAGGATAACGCCAACTACAAAGCATACGAGCTCCTGCACAGCAGAAACGTAAATCCGCAGCCGGAGGAAATAGACGAAATCAAATTCCTGGTAGCAGAAGACGTAAAAAAAATAATTTCTGCCGGGCAATTCACGCCGACCGGAGAAATTGCATTCAACAAATACCTTGAAACCAAAAATGAACACGCACTACGTTGACATAGTGGATGATAACGATATTGTTCTCAAGAGCGTTCCGTGGGAAGAGATGCACAAAAACGCTTTGCTGCACAGAGTAGCAAACGTGCTTGTGTTCAATTCCAAAGGAGAGCTGTTCGTGCACAAGCGCAGCAGAAACCTGCCGCTGCACCCAAGCGTGTACGACGCAAAGTTTGGAGGAATAGCGGACTCAGGAGAAAGCTACGACTCATGCGCTGTCCGCGAACTGGAAGAAGAAGCAGGAATAAGCGGAGCAAAGCTGCAATACCTGTTTGACTACAAATACCGCAGCAAGGATGTAAACACGAACGCAAAAGTGTACAGATGCATTTATGACGGAAAACTGAAGCTGCAGGAATCAGAGATAGAGCACGGCAGATTCATGACGCTCGCTGAAATAACGGAAATGATTAAAAAAGGCGAAATGACGCCATCAGTAAAGATAGTGATGGATAAACTGAAAGCGATTTCGCAGTAGCGCACATTCAACCGCCCACCTTTTTTCCCTCCCCCGCAAATCAAGGGAGGGAAAAAAGTGAGCGCTGAACTGCGCCGAAGAGCGATAGAATTCAAAATGGCAAGCATCGCAACAGAAATCTGCGGAATAAGCATGGAAACGTGCGTGTTCAACGCAGCAGGACCTGCTGACGTAACACTGGAAGAGCTGGAAGTAATCGGAAAATCAAAAAGCTCTGCAATAACAATGAAGTCCTGCACGCTGGAAGCTCGTGAAGGAAATCCTGAGCCCAGATACCGCGACCTTGCATTCGGCTCAATAAACTCAATGGGGCTTCCGAACTTAGGATACAGAAAATACATAGAGTTTGTTGCTGCGCTGAAAAAATTCGGCAAGCCCATAATACCAAGCATTTCAGGATTAACGCGGCAGGACAACGAAATAATTTTTGAGGCATTCAACGATTCAGAAGCTGACTTCATAGAATTTAACCCGGGCAGCCCGAACACAATAGGCAAGCCCACAGCAGGGTATGACATGCAGTACGTGGACGAGCTGCTGACAGCGGCTTTGGGAATATCAAACAAGCCAGTAGGGATAAAGCTGCCTCCGTACTTTGACTTCGTGCACTTTGAGCAGGCATGGAAAGTGCTGAAGAAGCATGACATTAAGTTTATCAGCACAATAAATTCCGTAGGCAACGCGCTGGTCATAGACCCTGAGAAAGAGCAGACAGTAATAAAGCCCAAAGGCGGATTCGGTGGATTGGGAGGGCAGTATATCAAGCCGACAGCGCTCGCAAACGTCAGGAAATTCTACGAGTTAAGCGAAGGCAAAACGCCAATTATAGGCGTAGGCGGAGTGTTTACAGGAGTTGATGCATTTGAATACATCCTGGCAGGCGCAACCGCAGTGCAAGTGGGAACAGCATTCCTGCAGCATGGGCCGGGAGTGTTTGAAAGAATACAAAAAGAACTGCGGGAATACATGGACAAGAAAGGGTACGAAACGCTTGAAGACTTCAGGGGAAAGCTGAAGGTTATAGAATAAGCCATCTTCTGTTTTTCGCTGCAAATGCGCTTCATTTCCGGAATCGCACTGTTCTTATCTCCATTGCTTTTCCTTTTTCCCCAATTAACTTTAGGGGAGGGAAAAAAGGAAAAGCACCGAGGAAAATTCAGCCAAGAATAAGCAAACCATTTTAAATAAAGCTGCGTTCCCGCTGTTTTTAATGAACTTTGAAGGCAGGCACATACTTGCAATAGCAGATTTTTCTAAAGAAGAGCTGTTGAAGATACTTTCAGCAGCTGAAGAAATCGACAGCAGCCAATACAAGTATTCCGGCATGCTGCATGGCAAAATACTGGCAACGCTTTTCTTTGAGCCCTCCACAAGGACAAGAATGAGCTTTCAGGCAGCAATGCAGCGCATGGGCGGCTCAATCATCGGATTCTCGCAGGTTTCCACTACATCGCTGCAGAAGGGAGAAAGCCTGCCAGACACAATAAAGATAATCAGCGGCTACTGCGATGCCATAGTAATGCGGCACCCTGAAACGGGAAGCGTGGCAAAAGCGGCCGGAGACGCAACCGTGCCTGTGATTAACGCCGGTGACGGGCCAAACGAGCATCCCACCCAGACCATACTTGACCTGTACACCATACAGAAAGAGCTGGGAACGCTGGAAGGGCTTAAAGTGGGATTTGTCGGCGACCTGAAATACGGCAGGACTGTGCACTCGCTGGCAACTGCGCTACTCCATTTCAATCCTGAATTTTATTTCATATCGCCAAAATCGCTTGCCATGCCGCAAAAGTATCTTGAAGAGCTGGACAAAAAAGGAATAAAATACTCGCAGGAAGAAGACCTGTTCAAAGTAAGCAAAGAACTGGACGTATTATATGTTACCAGAGTGCAGAAAGAAAGATTTGTAAATCCGGAGGAGTATGCGAAAGTAAAAGGCGTGTATAAGCTGGACAAAACACTTGTGCAGCACATCAAGCCAGAATGCAAAATCCTCCATCCGCTGCCAAGAGTGGACGAAATGAACCCTGACCTTGATTCATTGGAGCAGAGCATCTACTTCAAACAGGCGCACAACGGAATACCTGTAAGAATGGCATTGCTCGGCCTGGTGCTTGGCAAAATAAAATGACGCTTTCTGTGATTAACGGCAAAGTATTGCTGAATGGTGAACTGGCTGAAAAAAATGTAATAATTGAAAATGGCAAGATAATTGACATCAGCGATAACAGCAGCGGCGAAACTATAAATGCAGCAGGAAAAATAATTCTTCCCGGACTGATTGACATTCACACCCATATGCGCGAGCCAGGACTTACGCACAAAGAAGATTTCCTTACCGGAAGCATGGCAGCGGCAGCAGGCGGCGTGACAACAATACTGGAAATGCCAAACACAAAGCCGCCAACAACAACGCTTGCTGCCTTAGAGGAAAAAAGAGAAATGGCAAAGAAAGCAGTTGTAAACTACGGCATATACATGGGAGCAACAGCAGACAACATGGAGCAAGTGATGAAGGCAAGCAACATAGCAGGCGTAAAAATCTACATGGGCTCATCAACCGGGAATTTGTTGGTAACTGACACAGAAGTGATTAAAAAATTTTTCAGCAGCGGCAAAAGAATAATTGTTCACGCCGAAGATGAAGAGCTGATGAACAAAAACGCTGCCAGATACAAGGGTGAAAGCAATCCGGAAATACATGCAAAGATAAGAAGCAGCGAGGTTGAAAGCAGCGCAATAAAAAATGCAGCCAGCATGCTAAGCAGCTGCAATTATAAGCAAGTTCATTTCACGCACACAAGCACAAAAGAAAGCATGTCAATAGTGAAAGAGGCAAAGAAAAACAATAACATCAGCTGCGACGTAACACCGCACCACCTTTTTTTAACAGCTGACGAATTGGGCAGGCAGGGGAATTTTGCCAAGATGAACCCTGCACTGCGCAGCAGGGAAGACGTAAATGCGCTATGGAATGCGATTAATGAAGGAGTGGTGGACTGCATTGCAACTGACCACGCTGCCCACACAAAGGAAGAGAAAGAAGCAAGCTATTGGGAAGCGCCATCAGGCGTTCCGGGCCTGGAGACAATGCTGCCGCTGCTATTAGATGCGGTAAACAAAAACAGATTAACGCTGCAGCGATTAGCAGAATTGACTGCAGCAAACCCTGCAAAATTATTCGGAGTGAGGAATAAGGGAAAAATAGAAATAGGATATGATGCTGACCTGGTGGTAGTAGACATGGACAAAACAAAAGAAGTAAAAAACGAAGAACTGTTCACAAAATGCAAATGGAGCCCGTTCAGCGGCTGGAAACTGCGGGGGTGGCCGGTGATGACAATAGTAAACGGAAATGTTGTTTATGATGAAGGCGCAGTAAATGACATTAAGGGCAGGGAAGTGGCGCTGGAATGATAGCAGAAGAAGTGGCAGAACTGCTGCTCAAAGCAGAGGCAATAATCCTGCGGCCTAAGCAGCCGTTCAGGTTTGCATCAGGAATTCTGAGCCCGATTTACTGCGACAACCGGCTGCTGCTGTCCAAAGTTGAGCAGAGGGAAAAAATAGTCAGCTACTACATCAAAAAAATACAGGAAAACAGCATTGAATTTGACGTGGCAGCAGGCATCGCAACCGCTTCTATTCCGTGGGCTGCCTTGATTGCGGAAAAACTGGCAAAACCAATGATATACATCAGGAAAGCAGCCAAAGAGCACGGCAAGCAGAACCTGATTGAAGGCGGGCTTGAAAAAGGGCAGAAAGTGCTGGTAATTGAAGACTTGGTAAGCACCGGAGGAACGTCGCTAAGTTCGGTAGAGGCAGCCAGAAAGGAAGGTGCAGCAGTTGAAGTTTGCCTGGCAATATTCACTTACGAAATGGAAGCTGCAAAAAAAGGGTTTGAACACGCAAAATGCGAACTGGTAACGCTAAGCAACTTTTCCGCATTGACAGAAGTCGCAGCCAAAAAAGGATACGTCAAAGAAGAAGAAATACAAATGCTCAGGGAATGGAACGCCAATCCTGAGGGGTGGGGGAAATAATTCCAGGATGAATTGCTCAGACGCCAACTGCCTTAATCATTCAGAATTCATTATATGCGCAAAAACACTGCCTGCCGCCATAGAACAGAAAAGCTTATATATAATTAAGTTATACATCGGTTGGGTGATAAAAATGCAGGCATTTGACGCAGTTCCAAAGCAATGGGGAAACTCATTGGGCATAACCATACCAAAGGAAATAATCAGGAAAGAAAAAATCTCTCCAAAACACAAGGCCAAATTCCTGGTAGTCGGGGCAGGCATGGAAGGCCTGAAGGACGCATTCGGCTCATTAAAGCTGAAAAAGGAAACCCAAAAGGCAATGGATGAGATAGATGCAGGATACGACTGAAACAAAGATATTTTTAGCAGACACCTATGCGCTAATAGAGCTATTAGGCGGGAATCCTGACTACAAACCATACCTTAACCACGTCCTGATAACCACCAAGTTCAATCTCATAGAGCTGTATTACCATTTCCTGAAAGACTATGGCAAAGAAACAGCAGACAAATATCTCAGTCTATACTCCAAATTTGTTGTTCCAATAACAAACAACAGCATAAGAACAGGCATGGAATTCAAGCTAAAGCACAAACAGGAAAAGCTAAGCTACGCAGACTGCATAGGATATGCGCTTGCCCTGGAATTCGGCATAAAGTTCCTGACAGGCGATGAAAAATTTGAAATCAAAGAAAACGTGGAATTTGTGAAGTAAATTGCAAGTAATGGAAGACATAAGTAATGTATATGAAATGCTATGCCTTCCAAGAATTAGCTGAGGAAAATGAACATGCGAGACTATTGTCCTCAACTAAAAACCACCAATAACTTTTTATTCTGGCGTGTGAATAAACAGCGCACAAAATGAAACTAAAAATAGGCGTCATGGGTTCAGCGCTGGAAAGAGGCGAAGCAGACATACCTGTGAAGGGCAAGATATTGGCGTACAAACTGGGGCGGGCAATAGCCAACCACAACTGCATATTCATCAACGGAGCATGCGGCGGAATACCAGCCATAGCTGCCAAAGGCGCAAGGGAAGCAGACGGCTTCCTCGTAGGAATCAGCCCTGCCGAGAATTTTCATGAGCACGTCCACAAATACAATTTTCCGTACAAGGAGTTTGACGTAATATTCTACACCGGCTTCGGATTCAAGGGAAGAAACGTTGTAAACGTAAGCAACTGCGACGCAGTAATAATCGTATCAGGGCACATGGGAACGCTGAACGAGTTCAGCATAGCTTACGACGAAGGAATGGTTGTCGGAGTGATGCAGGGCTCAGGGGGAATAGCAGACTTTGTGGATGAAATAATAAGAATAGCCAACAAAAAAACAGGCGCAACCGTCATATACGACACGAACCCGCACCAGCTCATAAAAAAAGTCATAAAAGAAATAAGAAAAAGGCAGACAGAAGAAAAAAAGCTGATAACAAAAGAATCCTCGCACAGGGGCTGCTACCGGTGCAGGTAGGCGATAAAATAAATTATGCTGCCACCTACCGCTGCGCTCTATTTCCTCCTTTATCGTCATTGCTTTGCGCTGCTTTTTTCTCTCAATTAAAACCAGACTCTCCGCAGCATCTTTGCCTTCCCTTTTCCCTGGCTTCGCAAAGGCGAGGGAAAAAGGAATCTTGGGAGAAAAGCATGCGCATGCAGGGATACTGCACTGTATTATGGGGAGGGAAGCAGCGGGCAGTTACTGAAAATGGAGCGCAGTTGGGCGAAGGCAAAAAATTAGCTGGCAGATACTGACATCTCAGAAACCATTAAAAAAACAGCAATAAATGCGTAAGCATGCTATTCACAGAAAAACTCAGACAAAAGGCAGGGGAAGCAAACAGCATTGTTTGCCTGGGAATGGACCCTGTAATTGACAAAATACCGCTGAAGCTGGACGTTCAAAAAAATATAACAAAATTTTACGCTGACATACTGGAAGCAACAGCAGACAAAATCGGGGCAGCAAAGCCAAACTATGCTTTCTTCGCACAATACGGCTTCCCGGGGCTGAAAGCACTGAAAGAAATAATAAGCATATGCAAAAAGAAAAACGTAATCACCATACTGGACGCCAAGCGCGGAGACACAGGAAAAAGCTCAGAGGCATACGCAAAAGAAATATTTGATTTCTGGAAAGCAGACGCTGCAACAATAAGCCCGTACATGGGAAAAGACAGCGTAATGCCTTTCATAAAGTACTGCGGCAAAGGGAAAGGCGTTTACATATTAGTAAGGACTTCCAATCCCGGCGCCAATGATGTTCAGGAAATTTCCAGCAGCAGCAATAAAAAAATATTTGCAATTGTAGCAGAGAAAGTGTCTGAATGGAAAAAGGAAGGAACAGGGGCAGTGGTTGGAGCAACAAACACTGCTGAACTATCCCAAATAAATGAACTCTTCCAGGGGAAAATACCGCTTCTTATTCCAGGAGCAGGCGCTCAGGGAGGAAGCGCAAAAGAAGTAGCAGAGGTTTTGAAAAGAGCTGGTGACATAAAAATCCACCGAATCAACAGCAGCCGCAGCATAAACTATGCATACATTGAGCAGGACACCGATGATTATGCTGGCGAGGCGGCGAAAGCAGTTGACCAGCTAAACAGGGAGATTGGAAAAGTTTAAACAGAATCTCATTGGAACGCATTGTTCAATCCGCGGCTGGCGAATCTTTTGACCGTCAGCCGCAGCAGTAGCAGTTTTTTCCGCTGCAACAGCAATAACTGCTGCTGCGAAAAGTCTGCGCTTTACACACCCAAAACCATTAAAAAGAATCGTGAACTTCCAAAAAATGCCGAATGAACGCTTTAGTTGTAGGGGCATACTGGGGAGACGAAGGCAAGGGCAAGATAGTTGATTTGCTGGCAGCCAATTCTGACTGGGTCGTGCGCTACAACGGCGGGGACAACGCAGGGCATACAATAGTTGTAGGCGATAAAAAGATAGTGCTGCACGTGCTGCCTTCCGGAGCATTGCAGGGCAAGAATGTGGCGATTGGCCCGGATGTTTTCTTTAATCCGGCATCTTTTCTGAAGGATTTGAATCACGTCAGGGAAAGCGGATTCAGTCCCGGAAAAATAGTTGTTGATGAGCGCGCGCACGTCATCATGCCTTACCATATCAAATTAGAAGGCGAAAAAATAGGGACAACCAAACGCGGAATCGGCCCTGCTGCGCAGGACAAAGCCAACAGGACCACAGACGTAACTGTTTTTGACATGACAAGCCCGGATTTTCTGAAAAAAATAAAGGAAGTCGTAAATGAAAAAGAAGCACAATTGACCGCTGCCGGGATTTTGGGGAAAAATTTTGATGCTGAAACCTACTGCAGACGCATTTATGAAGTGTACTCCGCCTATGCTGCGCGCATCAGGCAATATGCCGGAAACGTAAGCTACATGCTCAATGAAGAAATAAAAAAAGGCAGCTCTGTCCTGCTTGAAGGAGCTCAAGGAAGTTTGCTGGATGTAGTGCACGGAACAAGGCCGCATGTAACTTCAAGCAACACCATTGCCGGAGGGGCAGCTGCCAATTTAGGAATTGACCTAAGGCCATTCAAAATAATCGGGATAGTTAAAGCATACCCAACGAGAGTCGGAGAGGGGCTGTTTGTAACAGAGCTTGGAAACTATGAAGACACGAAAAATGAGGAAAGAAACAAGCCACTGACAATTGCAGAAAAAAAATCGGTTGTAGAAGGAAATGAAAAGCTGCTTGGCAGATGGATAAGAATGGACGGCGCAGAATACGGCGCAACAACCGGGCGTCCGAGAAGAGTGGGATTCCCTGACTTTGTTGCACTAAAGTATGCGGCAATGATAAACGGCATAAACGAATGGGCAATAACAAAAATAGACGTGCTGGGAGGAAAGGCGTTTAAGGCAGCGATTGCGTACAAAAAAGGAACAAGCATAACCGAAAGATTCCCGTTCAAGCTTGAAGGATACGAAGCAGTATACGGGCAAACAGAGTATTTCTGGCCGAGCATGACAGAAGGGCAATGCAAAGCAGCTGTAAGCGAAGGGTATGACGCTTTGCCAAAAGGAATGAAGCAGTACATAAAAGAGCTTGTGCGGCACACCGGAATCCCAGTCAGAATGATATCATTAAGCCCAGAGAGGGACATAACCCTAATCAATGGGGTGTTTGAAAGAACAGTGGAATACCTGAGAAAATGAAAGCATGCTCACTATCGTTCGCAGCTTTCATTTTGACAAGCTCGTTCGCAGCTTTCATTTTGACAAGCTACGATATGCAGGACCATGAAGAGAAATGCGCAAAATGAAAGCATACTCACTACCGTCCGCAGCTTTCATTTTGAAATGCCATGCTATGCAGGACCATGAAGAGAAATGCGCAAAATGAAAGCATACTCACTATCGTTCGCAGCTTTCATTTTGACAACGCAGCAGCAGAGGAATTCAAAATGAAAGCCGCCCTTATAAGCTGCTACGACAAAACGGGACTGAAAGATTTCGCGGCAGAACTTATAAAAAAAAATCCGGACATAAAAATATTCAGCAGCAGCGGAACATACGCTGAATTAAAGGATGCAGCAGCAGGCAGCATACACGAAGTTTCAGAATACATCGGCTTCAAAGAAATGCCCTCAGGACTCGTAAAAACACTGCACCCTAAAATACATTCAGGCATACTCGCTGACCTAAACAATCACGAGCACAAAAGATACTTGGAAGAAAACAATATTGAAGCATTTGACTTAGTAGTCGTAAACCTGTACCCATTCCGAGCAGCAGAAAATTTTCAGGAAGCAAAGGAAAATATAGACATAGGAGGAGTAAGCCTGCTGGAAGCAGGGGCAAAGAATTTTACAAGAGTGGCAGTGGTGCACGACAGGGAAGATTATCCCAGAGTATTAAACGGAACAAATTTGGCAGTGCGGTTTGAGCTGGCAAAAAAAGCGATTAAATATTTGCACCAATACTTTGGCAGAATAAACGCATATTTTGAACAGCTAAGAATAGAGGATGTAAAATAACAAAACTCGCCGCTCGGAGATAACCACGCCCTAAAATACGAGGCATTAAACCTGCGCTGTTTTCAATAAAATTAAAGCAACCGACGCACACATCCACGGCTGCATTCACTTTCCCCCTTAATCTTCGCAGGGGAGGGAAAAATGAAAGCGCTGCAGCAAGACCGGGAAAGAAAAATGAAAGACCTAAAAAAAACATACAAAGAAGTGCTGCCGGACCATTTCCCGGAAGAAATAACGATTTCTTTCGGAGAACAAAAACTCCGCTATAAAAAAAGAAAATGGGACGTTAATGGGCAGAAAACAGGCCTAAGATACGGCGACAATCCGGGGCAGGAAGCTGCCCTGTACGAGCTGGCTGAAGGAAACCTGAAGCTCGGAGACTGCGAATTTATCAGCGCAGGCCAAGGACTCATCAGCAACATTGGAAATGAGGAGCTGACAGCAACAGGCAAACACCTGAGCAAAAGCAACCTGAGCGACATTGACGCAGCACTGAACATACTGAAATATTTTGACGAGCCGACAGCAGCAATAATAAAGCACTCAAACCCCAGCGGAGTGGCAAGCAGGCCAAACATCAGGGAAGCGTACATTGAAGCAAATTACGCAGACAGAATTGCTGCATTTGGGGGAGTCCTCGTTGTAAACAAAAAAATTGACTGGCAGACAGCTGAGGAGATAGCAAAAAATTACCTGGAAGTTGTGGCAGCGCCGGAATTCGACAATTATGCAGTCAAAACGCTGACTGCAAGAAAAAACATGCGGCTGATAAGAATAAACAAGCTTACTGCGCTAAGCGAATACAGAAAGCTGCGGACAATAGAATTCAAAGCGCTTATTGACGGCGGCCTGCTGGTGCAGCAGTCAGCAGACAACGAAATCAACGAGGTAGCGAATGCAGAAGCTGAATATCAGGGAAAGCTGTACAAAGCCAGAATGCCAAGCGAAAAGGAAACTGAAGACATGATGTTTGCATGGAAAGTGCTGCAGGGCGTGATATCAAACTCAATGGTGTTTGCCAAAGACAAAAAAACAATAGCAATATGCGCAGGCGAACAGGACAGAGTAGGAGCAACTGAGCTTGCAATAATAAAGGCATACAAGAAAGCAGCAGACAAAATCTGCTTCCAGCGATACGGAATACCGCTGTGGGAGCTGAATGATGCTGCCAAAAAAAAGGAGATTGAGAAAGAAGTGGCTGCAAAAAAGGCAGACCTCAGGGGATCAGTGCTTGCATCAGACGGCTTCCTGCCGTTCAGGGACACAGTGGACGTGGCAGCCAAAGAAGAAATCGCAGGCATAATACAGCCCGGCGGCTCAACGCGGGACTACCAGAGCATAGAAGCGTGCAACGAATACGGCATAAGCATGGCATTCACAGGAAAAAGGGTGTTCAGGCATTAAGATTGCTTCTTTTTTCGCCTAACAAGATTGTAGCCAAACCATGCAATTGCTGCTGCAAAGGCATACGGCACTACAACAACAAAGAGCGTAAGCAGGCTGTTAACGCTTCCAACGAAGTTCTTCACAAGCTGCGATAACTTGACAAAAGCGATGCTGGCGTAATCAGACTGCCTTTCGGTAAGCGTAAAGGATATCGAGGAATAATCTATTTGCTGGCCAATATTTCTTAGAGATTCCTCCAAATATTTAATAGTTCGCTCCTGCTCAAAGATGCGATCGTTTAAAGTGATTTGATCCTCCACGCGCGATGCGGTATCAAACATGGACTGATAACGCTGAAGCCGGGATCGCTCTGCTTCGAGCCTGTCATCAAGATTCTCAACCCGGGCCGTAACATCAGTATCTGTTTCAGAAAAATACGTTATCTCACCAATCTGCCTAAGCTGCGAGATTACCGAGTTATATTTTTCAGTATCTACTTTTATATTATAAGAACCTGATTTGTATTTGCTTCTGGGCTCTCCAAGCTCGCGAACACTTTGGTCAAGCAGGAAAGAGTCTGAGGATTGAATTATGTTTTTCAGCTGCGATTCTGCACTGGTAAATGCGCCCTTTTTGACCTCTGAAGACAAGGAAGCTGTTTTTATTATCTTCCGCACCTCAACTTCAGGAGCAAAGCCGCTGCTTGGTGTTGGGGCTATGTAACGCTCTGAAGCTATGGCTGACTCAGCATAGTCATACGCTGCCCGCTGGGGGCTAAAGCCATTGCCTAAACCCAAGGGGCTGGACAGGCCGCTGCAGTTGGAAAATGACAAAACCAGCAAAACCAGAACAATTATCAGCCAATTTTCCTTTAGCCTGGATAACTGAGATGAGATGGACATAGCAGGACTGAATAATTTAAAGTATAAAAATATTTGTGCGGCTTAAAAGAGAATCCGCGTGATGGCAAAACACACTTAGCTTTACGTTACCGAGATTCCAAAAACTATATTAACCCTGCAATAGCATGCAGAGCCATGAGCATACTGCAAAGCAAATTCCTTGTGAGGAACGTGAATGCCGAGGATTTGACAGAAAACTTCCTTGTGGCAGCAATTGTTACAATGCTTGCCATAAGATTCTTCCTCAGCATAACAGGATATCCCTCGCTGAGCGGCAACGGGCTGCACATAGCGCACATGCTATGGGGCGGGCTGCTCATGATGGCAGCCATACTGATGATGCTCATATTCCTAAGCAGGGCAGCGACAAAAGCAGCTGCCATACTTGGAGGAATCGGCTTCGGAACATTCATAGACGAGCTCGGAAAGTTTGTGACGAACGACAGCAACTATTTTTTCCAGCCGGCAATAGCAGTTATATATCTTATTTTCGTGCTGATATATTTGCTGTCGCAAAACATCAGCAGGATTAAGCTGGGCGAACACGAATACCTTATGAACGCCGTGCAAGATGCGAAAGAAGCAGTCTACAACGACCTTGAAGGCCACGAAAAACAACGCGCACTGGAACTGCTGCAGCAGGCAGACCAAAAAAACCCGATGGTGAAATCAATAAGAAGCATGCTGCACAAAATGGAGCCAATATCAAAAGAGCCGGGCACAATAGCAAAGACGCACCGCTTCTTCCACAACCTGTACAGGCAGCTTGTCAAGCAAAAACTGTTCACAGCAGCTTTGCTTACGTTTTTTATCTTACACTCATTAACAGCGCTGGCATACACATCATACCTCAGCTTCACATTGCCATCAGCATCAATCATAAGACTTGGTGAAATGGCTTCCTCTGCGCTCTCAACAGCATTCGTCATGCTCGGACTGTGGAAAATGCGGCAGTCGCGGATTGCAGCATACAAAATGTTCAAGCGCGCAGTGCTGGTAACCATATTCCTGACGCACTTCTTCACCTTCTACCAGCAGCAGCTCACAGCACTCGCAGGATTCGCGTGGAACATATTTTTGCTGATTGCACTAAGATACATGATAAGCGAGGAGGAGAACAGGAAGATAGCGGTGAAGGCAGAGTAATCAAAAGATACTGCTTCCTTTCAGCGGGATTGATTTTCCCCCTCCCTGAAAAGTTAAGGGGGGATGGGCTCTTAGGACACGGCCTTTGAGATGAAAAGGCAGCTGACTTGCGAAGCGGCTGAAGCGAGATTGCCAACACAGCCCTCAACAACCTTTAAATAACACTGAAAAACACCGGAATTCATGGAAAAGAAAAAATACGTTGTGGAGTATGACAGGCCCAACTGCATAGGAGCAGGGGCATGCACTGCCACTTCTCCAAAGTTCTGGAAGATGAATTATGACAGGGACGGAAAAGCAGACCTGATCGGCAGCAGGGAGAAAGAAGACACCACAGCCGAGCTTGAAATAAGCGAAGAAGACTTTGAAGCAATGAAAGCAGCAGCAGAAATATGCCCTGTAAACGTCATACACTTAAGGAAGAAGGGGAGCAGGGAAAGGATAATCTGAGTGCTCCACAAGTAAATTTATTAATCCCAGATTTATTTTTAGTCCATGAAATTTTATCTCGATACGTCTATATGGTTAGATTTATGGGAAGACAGAAATGAACCTAATTTGCCAAGAGTGAACATGCAGAAAATAGTCCCGTTCCCACTCTCCTGCGGCGGACTTTCAATATGCCTGACCCAAAAAATATAAAATAGGCCTTCTTACCCTTTTTGCAGGGGGGCAGCGAAGTTGTGCGGAATTTTTGCAGTCAGCGGAAGCGAACAGGCAGCAGCAGAGATATACATGGGCCTGATGCACCTCCAGCACCGGGGCCAGGACGCATGCGGCATAACAACCTGCGATACAGCCAGCGGCGAAGTATACCGGCTTAAGGACGTCGGGCTGGTTTCTGAAGTCCTGACTGAGGCCAGAATAGCAGAGCTGAAAGGAAACATTGGAATAGGGCAGACCCGCTACCCGACTGTCGGAACAGGGGACAGAAGGGAGGTTCAGCCGTTCTTCATAAAAAGGCCTGACGGAATCGGGATGGCATTCAACGGGAATGTCGTAAATTACCCTCTGCTGAAGCAAAAACTAAAGGAAGAACGGGTTTATTTAACCTCAAACTCTGACGCAGAAGTGCTGCTGCAGATATTTGCTGACGAATACGAAAAGCGCAACGGAACAGAAGGAATATTCAGCGCGGTAAAAAAGGTGTACGACGAAGTAATCGGAGGATATGCGGTCGTAACAGTAATTGCAAACAAGGGAATACTTGCATTCAAAGACCCCAACGGAATAAGGCCGCTGGCAATGGGCGAGAAAGAAGCGAATGGCAAAAAAAACTACGCGTTTGCCTCAGAAAGCATTGCTTTGAGCATGCAGGGCTACACCAACATCCGCGACCTGAAGCCGGGAGAAGCTGTGCTCGCAGAGAATACTGGAGAGATTCACAGCAGGCAGCTTGAATATGAAAAAGCAGCGCCATGCGTATTTGAATGGGTGTACTTCTCAACAGTGGAATCAGTCATAGAAGGCAAACCAGTATACGACGTAAGGAAAAAGCTTGGAAAATTTTTGGCGCAGAAAATCAAACGCGAAATGCCTGAGCTACAGGCAGATTTGGTAATGCCGGTGCCTGACACGAGCAGGCCGGCAGCAAGCGCTCTGGCAAATGAGCTTGGATTGCCGCTGGAGGAAGGGCTGATAAAAAACAGGTACATAGGAAGGACATTCATCATGCCGATACAAAAAACGCGGGAAAACGCTGTCAACCTTAAACTGAAGCCAATAGAATCAGTGATAAGGGGAAAAAACATAGTGGTGGTTGACGACAGCATAGTAAGAGGCACAACATCAAAGCGGATAGTTAAGCTGCTGAAGGGCTCTGGAGCAAACAAAGTATACTTTGTAAGCACCTTTCCTCCAATAATAAGCCCCTGCTATTACGGGATAGACTTCCAGCGCTCAGAAGAACTGATTGCGAGCGGCAGAACAATAGAAGAGATTGAAAAAGAAATAGGCGCAGACAAGGTTATCTACATGGACGTTGAAGGGCTGCACGAAGCACTGGGAACAAAGGAACTCTGCACAGCCTGCGTAACAAAGAACTACCCAACATCAACCAAGCATGCAGCAGCCCTCACAGAATTAAGGGAGCAGCACATCGCGCAAATAACAGGGAAGTGCTGAAATGATGCCTTAATTTTTCCAATTGCCTAAAAATTTTTGAAAGCCATAAAGAGGAAGAAGCAATACCCACTATCGTCGCAGCTTCAGAAAGCATACAAATGGAATCGTTCAAAATGAAAGCATGCTCACTAACGTTCGCAGCTTTCATTTTGACAAGCTACGATATGCAGGACCATGAAGAGAAATGCGCAAAATGAAAGCATGCTCACTAACGTTCGCAGCTTTCATTTTGAAATGCCATGCTATGCAGGACCAAGAAGAGAGATGCGCAAAATGAAAGCATGCTCACTAACGTTCGCAGCTTTCATTTTGACAAGCTACGATATGCAAGACCATCGAGAGAGATGCGCAAAATGAAAGACGCTGAAACAAAATTTGAGGAAATAAAAACAAAATTGCGGGAATTTGTGGCAGAGCAGTTCAGGGGAAAAGCGTGGGTGAAAGGGGAATAGTTCCGAATAATGACACTATGGAGCTGATGCTAAAGAAGCACAGGAAACAATGAAAATGAGAGTAATGGTTATTGGCGGAGGGGCAAGGGAACACGCAATAGCAGACGCGCTTGTCGCCGGGGGCGCAGAAGTTTATGTGTACATGCCAATGCTCAACCCCGGAATAAAGAGAGCAGCCAAAGGGTACGCAGTAGGGCCGCTTGAGAACACAGCAAACGCTGTTGAACTTGCCACAAAATACAATATTGAGCTTGTGGTAATAGGGCCTGAGGCGCCGCTGGCAGCAGGAGCGGTAAATGAGCTGGAGAAAACAGGCGTAGCATGCGTCGGGCCGACAAAAGAACTCGCGCAATTAGAAACAAGCAAAGCATTCACCCGCAACCTGCTGCGGAAATACGGCATAGAAGGAAATCCGGAGTTCAAAATATTTGACAACAGCAACAAAATTGAGATTCTCGGATTCCTGACAAAACTGGACAGCTATGTAATAAAACCAGACGGGCTTACAGGAGGAAAAGGAGTCAAGGTAATGGGAGAGCACCTGCACAGCAATGAAGAAGCGCTCGCATACTGCAGCGAAGTGCTGGAAACGCATCCGGCAGTCATCGTTGAAGAGAAGCTGGAAGGGCAGGAGTTCAGTCTGCAGACGCTGACTGATGGAACAAGCTTTGTCCACTTCCCGGTTGTGCAGGACCACAAACGGGCATATGAGAACGATGAAGGCCCAAACACAGGAGGCATGGGAAGCTATTCGGATGCAAACCATCTGCTGCCGTTCTTAACTTCTGAAGACGTTGAAAAAGCGAAAGAAATTACAGTAAAAGCAGCTGCAGCGCTGAAGCAGGAACTCGGACTCGGACCATATAAGGGAGTAATGTACGGCGGCTTTATGAAAACACGCGAAGGCATAAAGCTGCTGGAATACAACGCCAGGTTCGGAGACCCCGAAGCAATGAACGTTCTGCCGCTGCTGAAAACAAATTTCGCAGACATGTGCAAAGCAGCAGCAGACGGAAAGCTCGCAGAAATAAACGTTGAGTTCCACAAAAAAGCAAGCGTATGCAAATACGTTGTGCCGGAAGGATACCCTGACAACCCGCAAACAGGAATAATCACAGTGCCATCATGCGAAAAAGACGGAATAAAAGCGCTGGTGTACTATGCATCTGTTGAAGAAAGAGGCACGCAGATATACACAACAAAATCAAGAGGAGTTGCATTTGTAGGGATAGCGGACAGCATAGAGGAAGCAGAAAGAATTGCCGAGGAAGCTGCAGGCAAAGTGCATGGCAGCGTTTACCACCGCCGGGACATAGGAACAGCAGCCCTGATACAGAAAAGAGTTGAGCATGCCAACAGCTTCGCCATTAAACAGCTCTACAAGCCAAAAGCAGAGCTGATGAAAGTGGCTGCCTTCATGTCAGGCAGAGGAAGCACGCTGCAAAGAATATTGCAGCAGCAGGACAAAGCGTATGAAGTGGCAATGATATTCTCTGATACGGCTGACGAAAGCAAATGCAACGCCAGAAAAATAGCTGAGGAATACGGAATTCCCTATTATTGCAACGACATAAGGGAATACTACGGCAGAAGAAACGCTGACAGAAGCGACATGGCAGTAAGGAAAGAATACGACAAAGAAACACTGCAGCTGCTGAAAAAACACAACATTGATGCCGTGGCGCTGTGCGGATACCTGAGCATTGTTACAGCAGAAATATATGGCAATTACCTGACGCTGAACGTGCACCCCGCAGATTTAAGGGTTATAGGCAGCCACGGCAAGAAAATGTATGCAGGATGCATCAAGGAAGAATGCATCCAGAAAGCACTAGACTGCAAAGCCTCAGAAGCACGAGCCACAGTGCACATAGTGACTGAAGGAGTGGACGAAGGGCCGGTCATCAAAGTTTCCGCAGCTGTGCCGCTGGATGGGGAAAGCGTGAACAAAGTGTTTGAGCAGGTAACAGAAGCCGGAAGGAAAATCTATCCGGAATCACTGCAGGCGCTAAGCCTGGGCCACCTGTGGATGGAAGAAGAACTTGTAATAAATATTGAAGAGGAAAAATCGCTGCTGAGAGAAAAAATGCGGCAGCTCAGAGACAAACTGAGCAGCGAGCAGGTCAGAAGCAACAGCAGCGAAATAACAAAAAAACTGCTGCAGCTGCACGAGTATGAGAAAGCAAAAACCGTCATGTTCTACATGGGAGTAAACAGCGAAGTGCATACAGATGAAGCAATAAGGCAGGCGCTGGCAAGCAAGTCAGTAGCCATACCAGTCACCGACCAGGAAAACAGGCGCATAATAGCTGCGCAGCTTGAGTCACTGGAAAAATTAAGGCCCGGCGCATACGGAATACCTGAACCGGCAGAGACAAAAGAAATCAGCCCGGAAGAAATAGACATAGCAGTAGTGCCGGGCATTGCGTTTGACAGCAGCGGAAACAGGATAGGGTACGGGCTCGGATACTTTGACAAATTCCTGAAACAAACACCTGCGACTAAAATCGGGCTTGCGCATGAATCACAGATAGTAGACAAAATAAGGGCTGCAGAAAATGACGTGGCAGTTGACAAAATCATAACTGAAAAGAGAACTATCGAGTGCAGGTGAAAAAATGAACAAAAAAACATTGCAGCAAACAGACCCGGAAATAAAGCAGGCACTGATGAAAGAAGAAGCAAGGCAGGAACTCGGATTAGAAATGATACCCTCAGAAAACTTTGTAAGCAAAGCGGTAATGGAAGCAATGGGCAGCGTAATGACCAACAAATACTCAGAGGGCTATCCAAAGAAAAGGTATTACGGCGGAAATGAATACATTGACGAAGCCGAGATGCTGGCTGTTGAACGGGCAAAGAAGCTGTTCAACGTCGCGCATGCAAACGTGCAGCCATACTCCGGAAGCCCGGCGAACGCAGCAGTGTACATAGCCCTGTGCAAAGCCGGAGACCATGTCATGGGACAGAGCCTGCCGGACGGCGGACACCTCACTCACGGCTGGAAAACAAGCTTTTCCGGACTGTTCTTTAACGCGGTTCAGTACCATGTAAAGCCAAACGGATACATAGACATGGAAGAAGCAAAAAAACTGGCTGAGCAGCACAGGCCAAAACTGATATGGGTGGGAGCGTCAGCCTACGTCAGGGAATTCCCATTCAAAGAACTGGCGGAAATAGCAGATAGTGTAGGAGCATACTTAGCAGCAGACATAGCGCACATAGCCGGACTAATAATCGCAGGAGTCCACCCAAGCCCAAGCGAGCATGCTCATATCATAACCACAACTACGCATAAAACACTTCGCGGCCCAAGAGGGGCGATGATAATGGTGACAGAAAAAGGACTGCAAAAAGACCCTGAACTCGCAAAAAAAATTGACAGCGCAGTATTCCCGGGCCTGCAGGGCGGACCGCACGACCACACCACAGCAGCAATCGCAGCTGCACTGCAGGAAGCAGCACAGCCCGAATTCAGGCAGTATGCTGAGCAGATAGTCAAAAATGCAAAAGCGCTTGCGCAGGAACTCATGGCGAACGGGCTGAAACTGGTATCCAATGGCACGGACAACCACCTCATGCTCGTAGATTTAACACCAATCGAAAAAGGGCACGGGGTGTTTGCGCAGGACGCGCTTGAAGCAGCAGGAATAACATGCAACAAAAACACAATACCGCAGGACCCAAGCAGCCCGTTTTACCCAAGCGGAATACGCTTAGGAACACCGGCGCTGACAACGCGCGGCATGAAAGAAAAAGAAATGCAGCAGATAGCAGGATGGATAGCAGCAGCAATCAAAGAAACTGAGCAGTACAAGCTGCCTGAAGACAAAGAAGAAAGAAAAGAGCTGCTCGCAAAGTTCAGGGCGGAAATAAAGGAAAACGAAGCGCTTAAAGGAATACGGGCAGAGGTAAAGGAAATGTGCATGAAATTTCCGCTTTACAAGGATTAAAATGGCAGATTATAATGCACAGCAGCAGTTTGCGGATGACGTAGGCCAACTTAGATTCCCTGCCAAGAGAGCAGTACAGCTTACTGTTGCAACCATAGAAGCGGATTACAAACAACAAGGCCACCAAAAGATTGTGGGCTACCAAATTGGAAAAGAAGATTTGCTGGAGTTGGTAATCAAGGTAATTCGGGACGATGGTCGTTGCGACACATACGAAGCGCGCACGCGGGCAGCTGACGCAATCAATTATCTTAGGGAAACGAGCTATATAATAGGAAGCCGAGAAGCGGAAGCCCAAAATTTGGAATTACTAACCCTAACCCCAAAAGGGCTGCTGCTAATGAAAAGAGGGATAGCATAAAAATGACAAGCGCTACGGAAATAGAGCAAACCCTTATTCGCGACACCGCACATCTTAACGAAAAGGCAAGAAACGATATAAGATACGCACTGGCAGTGCTTGCACCTGCCTACAGCAACAGAGTGCTGTCAACAACTCAAGGAATAAGTCAAGGTAATCTTGAGATAATATGCATGGGGGCGGATGTCGCACTTCAAAGAAGCGGAATTGACGTGACAGGAATGTACATAGATGACGGCGTTGATATACTAATGAAGCTTGGCTATTGCAGGAAAGATGACGGAACTCTTCTGCTAACAGAAAAAGGGACAGACTTATTTGCCTATGTAGAAGGAGAAAATGCCGGCACAAATAATTGACGGAAAAGAAATCGCGAAAAAAATACTCGAAAAGATGAAGCAGGAAGTCAGCACGCTGCAGAAAAAGCCGGGACTTGCGGCCGTAATAGTTGGAGACAACCCTGCCAGCAAAATATACGTTGGCATGAAAAGAAAGACGTGCGAAAAAGCAGGCATATACAGCGAAGAGCACAAGCTGCCGGAAAAAACAACGCAGGAAGAGCTGCTCAAGCTAATAAGGAAGCTGAATGAAGATGAAAAAATACATGCGATACTCGTGCAGCTGCCATTGCCCCAGCACATAAGCTCTGAAAAAGTGTTTTCTGAAGTTCTTCTGCAAAAGGACGTTGACGGATTCAGCCCTGTAAACGTCGGCAGATTAGTTGCGGGCAACGAAAACTCGGTGCCGTGCACGCCAAAAGGCATAATAAGAATACTGGAAGAAACAGGCATAGAAATAGCAGGCGCAAACGCAGTTGTAGTAGGAAGGAGCAACATCGTAGGAAAGCCGGTAGCGTCAATGCTGCTCAACAGAAATGCGACAGTAACAGTCTGCCATTCAAAAACAAAAAACCTTGGCGAAATAACAAAGCAGGCAGACATACTCATAGCAGCAGTCGGAAAGCCAGGAATGATTACAGAGGACATGGTTAAGGAAGGAGCTGCAGTAGTGGACGTAGGCATAAATAAGACAGGCAACGAATTAGTTGGGGATGTTGACTTTGAAAAAGTAAAGGAAAAAGCAGCGTGGATAACGCCAGTCCCCGGCGGAGTGGGGCCAATGACAGTTGCGATGCTGCTGGAAAACACACTGAGCCGGTACAGGGAGATAGAAAAATGACCAGCTACAAGGATGCAGGAGTAGACATAGAAAGCAAGGAAAACGCCATAAAGGAAATCAGGGAAAGCGTGAAAGCAACATTTACAGAAGACGTGCTTTCTGCTGCTACAACCTTCAAGTTTGGCGGGACAATCAGCCTGAAAAGATTCATGCAGTACAAAGAGCCGGTGCTTGTGCTGAGCACAGACGGCGTAGGCACAAAAATGGCTGTTGCAGAGATGATGAACAGGTTTTCAACAGTCGGAGTGGACATACTCAACCACAGCATAAACGACGTGCTCACATCAGGGGCAAAGGCAATGTTTTTCCTTGACTACATTGCTGCCGCAAAACTGGACGTAAGCATTGTAAAAGAGATTGTAAAAGGAATAGCAGAAGCCTGCAAACGCCACGGGATAGTATTAGCTGGCGGAGAAACAGCAGAAATGCCTGGAATGTACAGCGAAGGAAAATATGAAGTGACAGGAACCATTGGCGGCATAGCAGAAAGGGAGAACATCATTGACGGAAGCAAAATAAGGGAAGGAGACATCCTGCTTGGGCTTGCATCAAGCGGCCTGCACACAAACGGATACAGCCTTGCGCGGAAAATTTTGTTTGAAGACCGCAGATTAAGCGTTGAAGATGAGATTCCGACAGGAGGAAAACTCGGAGAATTGCTGCTGGCAACGCACAAAGAATACGCAACATCAGTGCTGCCAATGGTTGAAAAAAAACTGCTGAATGGCATAGCGCACATAACAGGCGGCGGCATACCGGGAAACTTGCCGAGAATACTGCCTCCAGGACTGGGGGCAAAAATAAAGCAAAGCTGGAGCGTTCCGGAAATATTCAGATTCATCCAGCAGCAGGGCGACGTAACAGAAAAAGAGATGAGGACAGCATTCAACATGGGCATCGGAATGATACTCGCGGTGTCAGAAGAAAACAAAGAGGAAGTTATGCATGCAACAGGCGCAAATGAAATCGGGCAGATTGTACGGGGCAAAGGAGTCAGCTATGAGGGTGATTGAATCTGCCAGTTTTAGAGACATTGAAACAGAGGAAGCGCTGAAAGAATACAACGCAGAAGCAAAAAAAAGCAGCGTCTATTACATAGAAGGCGAGCTGAGCGAAAAGGATGAAAAAGAAATAGCGGAATTATTCACAGGTTCTGACCAAACTCCAATCACAACACCCGCAGCCAGCTCTGTTTCTGCCCCCCTTCAAAGATTAAGGGAGGCAGAGCCGGGAAAGGAAGGGCGCGGCAAGGATAATGGCTGCTGGATAATAGAAACAAGATACAAGGACGAAGTAAGCGACCCGGCAGAAGACAGCATCAAAAAAGCGCTGCGCGACATGGGCAAAGAAGTGAAATCTGTGAGAACAGCCAAGCGCTACTACTTAAAAGCAGACGCAGACGAGCAAACAATAAAAAAAATCTGCAGGAAAGAGCTGGCAAACGAAACAGTTGAAGACTATTTCTACGGATACGGAAAATTAAAGGCGCCAAATCCAAGGCTGCTGGAGGGAAAAGCTGCTGCTAAAATAAGCGAGATAGAAATGGTTAATGCAGATGATGAAACTCTGCAGCAGATAAGCAGGGAAGGGCTGCTGGCATTGTCGCTTGATGAGATGAAAGCCATTCAGGCGTACTTCAGAAAACAAAACAGAAACCCCACAGACGGAGAGCTGGAAACGCTGGCGCAGACATGGAGCGAACACTGCAAGCACAAAACCTTCAACAGCAAAATAGAATTTGACAACAACGGCAGCATAGAGCTTATCGGGAATCTGTTCAAGGAAACAATAGTGGCAGCCACCAGCAAAATAAACAAAGAATGGGTTGTGTCTGCATTCAAGGACAACGCAGGCATAATGAGCTTTGATGATAAAAATAATTTTGCATTCAAAGTGGAAACGCACAACCACCCCTCAGCATTAGACCCTTACGGCGGCGCATCAACAGGAGTGGGCGGCGTCATAAGGGACATACTCGGAGCAGGACTCGGAGCAAAGCCAATATTCTCAACAGACGTATTCGGACTGGCAGAAGCAGACTACGACAAAGAAATCCCGGAAGGCATGCTGCACCCGAAAAGAATGTTCAGGGGAGTGGTGGCAGGAGTGCGCGACTACGGAAACAGAATGGGCATACCAACGGTAAACGGCGCGTTTGTGTATCACGACAATTTTCTTGGAGCGCCGCTTGTGTTCTGCGGAACTGGCGGAATAATTCCGAAAGGCATGGAACACAAAAAAGCAGGCGCAGGAGAGCTCATAGTCGCAGTAGGAGGAAAAACAGGGCGCGACGGGCTGCATGGAGCAACATTCTCATCCAAAGCACTGGACGAGGCCAGCCCTGCAAGCGCAGTGCAAATAGGCAATCCAATAGAGGAAAAAAAGGTACTTGATGCGCTGCTCGCTGCAAGGGACAAAAAACTATACACCTGCATAACAGACTGCGGCGCAGGCGGATTCAGCTCAGCAATCGGAGAAATGGCGCAGCGCACCGGGGCTGAAGTTGAGCTGAGCAGCGTGCTGCTGAAACATGGCGGCATTAAGCCGTGGGAGATATGGATGTCAGAAAGCCAGGAAAGGATGATAATATCAGTGCCTGAACAAAACCTTGCAGAACTGAAAGGGGTTTGCAGCAGCGAAGATGTTACAGCAACTGTTATCGGCAGATTCACTGATACGAAAAAACTGGTTGTGAAGTTTGAAGGCAGAATGCTTATTGAGCTTGACATGGACTTCCTGCAAAACGGGCTGCCGAAGCTGCGAAGAAAAGCTAAGTGGAAGGAAAAAGAATTGGTAGAGCCGGAAATTGCTGAAAAGGGCAACTACAACGAAGAGCTCAAAAAAATCCTCAGCCACCCGACAATAGCAAGCAAGGAAGAAGTCATAAGAAGGTATGACCATGAAGTGCAGGGCAACACAATAGGCAAGCCGCTGAGCGGTGTAAATGATGACGGGCCAAGCGACGCAGCAGCAATAAGGCCTGAGTTCGGAAATAAAGCAATAGTGGTGGCAAACGGAATAAATCCGCGGTATAGCGCGATAAGCAGCTACTGGATGGCAGCTTCAGCAATAGACGAGGCGCTGCGCAACATTGTAGCGAGCGGAGGCAGCATACAGCACACAGCGCTGCTTGACAACTTTTGCTGGGGAAATGTCAATGAACAGGAAAAGCTCGGCAGCTTAGTCATGGCAGCCAAAGCATGCCACGACTTTGCATTGCTGTTTGGAACGCCGTTCATCTCAGGAAAGGACAGCCTGCACAACGAATTCAAACTTGGAAATCAAACTGTTTCCATACCTGACACACTGCTCATATCAGCAGCATCAGTAATAAACAGCAATGAATCAGTAACAATGGATTTGAAAGAAGCAGGAAACAGCATCTATATAATAGGCGAAACTTACGACGAGCTTGGAGGAAGCTACTTCTACGACCTGTTTGGAGAAACCGGAAGCAACGTGCCAAAAGTAAGGGCGGAAGCGCGGCAAAACATGCTGAAATTAACAGAAGCGATGCGCCTTGGGCTGGTGAAAAGCTGCCATGACTGCAGCGAAGGCGGGATAGCAGCAGCAGCAGCGGAAATGTCATTCGCAGCAAACATTGGAATGGAAATAACGCTTGCAGCCCTGGACAAAAACTACAAAGCATTGTTCTCAGAATCAAACAGCAGGTTTTTAGTTGAAGTAAAAAAGGAGCACGAGGAAGAATTTGAAAAAATAACCAATGGAAAAAGAATTGGAGAAACTGTAAATGAAAAAAAGCTGATAATTAACATCGGCAGCAGCGACTTAATCAACTGCCCGCTGGACGAGCTGAAAGAAGCGTGGCAGGGAACAATAAAATGGTAAAAGCGCTGATACTAAGAAGCGCAGGCACAAACTGCAACGACGAAACCGAATACGGCTTCAAACTGGCCGGCGCGCAGACAGAACAGGTGCACGTCAACGAGCTGATTGCCGGAACAAAAAAACTCGCAGATTACGACATACTGGCACTGCCCGGAGGATTCAGCTACGGCGACTACATAGCAGCAGGAACAATACTCGCAAACCAGCTGAACATGAAACTGAAAGCGCAGATTGAGCAGTTTGCTGAAGAGGGAAAAACCATAATCGGAATATGCAACGGATTCCAGGTACTGGTAAGAACAGGGCTGCTGCCGGGAAACGGAAAAGCAATGCTTACAAACAACGATTCAGGAAAATTTGAATGCAGATGGGTGAAGCTCAGAGGAACAGGCAAAATCAAGGAGCTTTACCTGCCGGTTGCGCACGGGGAAGGAAAATTTTCAGCAGATGAAGAAACGCTTGAGCATCTTGAGGAAAACAGCCAAATATTATTTAAATATGCGGGGAGTCGCTACCCTGATAACCCAAACGGCTCGCTGCGGGATGTAGCGGGAATAACCAACAAAAAAGGAAATGTTATAGGAATTATGCCGCACCCTGAAAGAAACCTTACCCCGCAAAACTATCCCGGGGGAAAAGGGGAAGGGCTGCAGGTATTCAAAAACATAGTAGAGCAACACAAATGAAAACCCTGGTGCTTTTTGCAAGCAAAAGCGACGAAGAAACATACACAAAAATTTCAGATGAGCTGCAGCAGCTCGGCATTGAGCATGAGCTGAGGATAGCAAGCGCCCACAAAACGCCGGACAAAGTGGAAGAGATAATCAGCGGCAACTATTCGCTTATAATTTCAGGAGCAGGGCTTGCAGCGCATCTTTCCGGAGTAATTGCAGCAAAAAAAACAGTTCCGGTGCTGGGCGTGTGGTGTGCCGCTGCCTATGACGGACTGGACAGCTTCCTGTCAATAGCTCAAATGCCTCCGGGAATACCGGTGCTGGCAGTAAGCAAAGAAAACGCAGCAGCAGAGGCAAAAAAAATCATTGAAAACATGAAAAATGACAAAGTAGCGGTAACAGGGGAAGGGAAGGCAGCTGACAAATGCGCTGCCGTGCTTGAAGAACTCGGAATGCCATTTGAAATGGGAAACACAGCAGCAGATGCAATCAACATAGTCTTTACTGAAATTGGAAAAGCCGCTGAAAAGAAAGGGGAACTAATAATATACTGCCCTGTCGGAGAAACAAAAGCAGAAGATGCTATAAGGGCAATGCGGGCTGCAAAGCATGGACTGTGGGTTGGCGTTAACATGGGAGAAAATGCTGCAGTAGCGGCAGCAGAGATTGCCGGCAGGGACATCAGCGACTACAGAAGAAAGTTAGCGGAAAAAGTGAAGGAAGCAGATGAAGAGGTGAGAGCTTCCGCGTAAACTCGCCTGCCCCTTACCATTGCGCGCCTGCTGCGCTTCTTTTACCCCCTAAATTTCAATGGAGGAAAAAAGCAGCGGAAAACATGGCAAGCGAAATGCGCTGAAATTCAGGAGCCGTGCAAAAAAATGATAACCGAACAGACAATCAGAAACAACATCAGCAACACAGTAAAAGAAACAGACTTTTCCGGATTAGGAGAGAAATACAAGGGCAAAGTAAGAGACAACTACACTGACAGGAAAAGCAACAGAAGGACAATCATAGCCACTGACAGAATCAGCGCATTTGACGTGGTGCTTGGAACAATACCATACAAAGGCCAGGTGCTCAACCAGCTGGCTGCATTCTGGTTCAACGAAACAAAAGACGTTCCGAACCACTTCATTTCAAGCCCGGACCCCAACGTCATGATAGTAAAGCTGTGCAAGCCGTTCCCTGTGGAAGTGGTGGTAAGGCAGCACATAACCGGCTCGCTGTGGCGGGAATACGAGAAAGAGCAGGACAGCTACGGATTAAAGCTGCCGTCAGGAATGAAAAAAGACCAGAAGCTTGAAATTGCAATCATCACGCCAAGCACCAAAGCAACAGCAGGGCATGACATGCCAATGAAGCGGGAAGACGTGCTCAAACTAATACCGGAAGACAAATACAGGCAAATGGAGCAGATGGCCCTGAAGCTGTTTGCGAAAGGAACTGAAATTGCTGCTGCCCGCGGCCTAATACTTGTTGACACAAAATACGAATTCGGAGAAACAGCAGACGGCAGCATTGCAGTAATTGATGAATTGCACACTCCGGACAGCTCACGCTACTGGATAAAAGAAACATACTCTGAGCGTTATGCGAAAGGAGAGCCGCAGCAAATGCTGGACAAGGAATACATCAGGCAGTGGCTCATAAAAGAGAAGAACTACATGGGAAACGGGCCGGCGCCGGAACTTTCAGAAGAAGTGATAGTGCAGGCAGCCAAAAAGTACATTGAGCTGTTTGAACTGATAACAGGAAAAGAATTTGAAACAACAGAAGGAAACGTAAACGAGAGGATGAAGAAGAACTTGGGGGTAAACGCTTAGGATGTGCCTGGCGCTGCTTGGCAAATCGGCTGCATCCCTGCTTCACAAATTTCGCTCTCCCTTAACTTGACAGGGAGCATGAAATTCGGGAAAAGAAATGTGAGAAGGAAGAAAGCAGCGGGGTTAAAAGGCAACGAAAATGTTAGTTCAGACAAAAGCAAAAAAAAATGAACAAGTTTGACGCAATAAGCCCGCTGGACTACAGGTACTACAGCGATGAACTGAAGCCGTACTTATCAGAGGAAGCTGCCATCCGATACCAGATAAAAGTGGAAGCGGCGCTTGCCAAAACGCTCGCTGACAACGGAATCTGCAGCCAAAAAGCAGCTGACGAGATAGAGCAGGCAGCACGCAGCATAACAGCTGCCGAAGTTTATGAGGAAGAGCAGCGCATAAAGCACAACATACGCGCACTGGTAAACTGCATACAGCGGAAGGTGAGCGACGAGGCAAAGCCATTCGTTCATTTGACAGCGACGAGCAACGACATAATATCAACAGCCGAGGCATTGAGAATAAAGGATGCCTGCGAGCAGGTTTTGCTGCCTGAACTGGCAGCGCTTGAAAAAACGCTGATAGAAATCGCGGAGCGCGAAAAGGAAACAGCGCAGATAGGAAGAACCCACGGGCAGCACGCAGAGCCAATAACATTCGGCTTCACCATTGCATCATACATTTCCCGGCTCGGCGGCAGAATACTGAAAATAAGGGAAGCAGCCGCCAATTTGAGGGGAAAATTCTCAGGAGCGGTGGGCGCATACAATGCCTCCTCGCTGATAATCAGGAATCCGGAAGAATTTGAAGCTGCCATACTGAAAAAACTCAGCTTAAAGCCAGGCAGCCACTCAACCCAGCTCGTGGAAGCAGAATACACCGCAGACTTAATGCACGCAATCATATCTGCAATGGGCGTAATGGCTAACGTAGCAGATGACATGCGCCATCTGCAAAGAAGCGAAATCGCAGAAGTTTACGAGGAATTTGGAGCGCAGCAGGTCGGCTCAAGCACAATGCCGCACAAGCGCAACCCCATAAACTTTGAAAACGTAAAGTCAATGTGGAAAGCAATAATGCCCAGAATGAATACTGTTTACATGGACCAGATATCCGAGCACCAGCGGGACCTGACAAACTCCGCATCATCCCGGTTCAATACAGAAATAGTAGCTGCGGCATATACCGCAGCAAAAAAGCTCAAAAAAACAATGAAAAATCTGGCAGTAGACAAGGAAAGCCTCAGAAAAAATATCAGCAGCAGCGCGGCAGCAGAGCCGGCATACATCATGCTTGCAGCGCTTGGACATCCTGATGCGCACGAAGCAGTAAGGAAGATAACACTTTCAGGAAAGGATTTCCTGCAGCAGCTAATGGCAGACAAAGAGCTGAAGCCATACCTCGCAAAAATGACCCAGCAGCAAATTGAAACACTAAAGAATCCGGAAAAATACACAGGAATAGCAGCAGCAAAAACACAGAAGGTGTGCGACGAATGGAAGAGCAAAATCTGAATTATGCAATTGCAACATTAGGCAGCCACTCGGCACTCCAGATACTCAAGGGAGCCAAAGACGAAGGCTTCAAAACGATAGCAATATGCGAAAAAGGGCGGGACAGGCCATACAGGATGTTCGGGGTGGCTGATGAAATAATAACAGTAAACAGGTTCTCAGACCTTCCTGAAAAAGTGAATGAGCTAAGAGACAAAAAAGCAATAATCGTGCCGCATGGAACCTTTACAGGCGTAATGAGCCAGGAAGAAATAGAAAAGCTTAACCTGCTGTATTTTGGAAACCGCAAAATACTGAAATGGGAATACAACAGGCAGATGCAAAGGGAATGGCTCAAAAAAGCAGGGCTCATCCTGCCAAAAATATTCGCGCAGCCCGAGGACATAGACAGCCCTGTAATAATAAAATTCTTCGGGGCAAAAGGCGGCAAGGGCTTTTTCCTTGCAAAGAATGCAGACGAATTCCATGAAAAAATGGGAAAAAAGCAGGGAAACCCCTACATAATACAGGAATACATCATCGGAGCGCCAATATACATACACTACTTTTACTCACCCATAAACGGCGAGATTGAAATAATGAGCTTTGACAAAAGATACGAAAGCAACGTGGACAGCATAGGACGGATTGCGGCAAAAGACCAGCTGGACCTCGGGCTGGAGACAAGCTACAACATAACAGGAAATGTGCCGCTCGTAGTAAGGGAATCACTGCTTCCGGAAATAATCGAAATGGGGGAAGCAGTGGTAAAAGCATCCAGAAAGCTGGAAAAGCACGGACTGATAGGGCCATTCAGCTTAGAGACAATAATCACGCCAGAGCTCAAGTTTTTTGTATTTGAAATATCAGCAAGAATAGTGGCAGGCACAAACTTCTTCATAAACTGCAGCCCATACTCGGATTTGAAGTACGGACATCCAATGAGCACAGGGCGGCGTATAGCAAGGGAAATAAAACTGGCAATACAGAACAACCAGCTGGACAGGGTTCTGGTATAAAATGATAACAAAACAGCAGATAGATGCAGTACTCCAAAAATACGGCAAAGAAATAACAGTAGGCACGCTGGGAGGCCACTCTGCCCTGGATGTGTGCAGGGGAGCAAAAGACGAAGGGCTGAGAACAGCAGTGGTATGCCAAAGAGGAAGAGAAAAAACATACACGCAGCACTACAAAAAAATCGTTGACGAGGCAATAATAATTGACAAATTTGCCGACATAACAAAAGTGCAGGAGCAGCTTAGGCAGCTAAACACCATATTTGTCCACAGCAGATACTTCTGGGTTTACTGCAACTTTGAAGAAATAGAAAATGATTTTCTGGTGCCGATATTCGGAACTAGGCAGCTGGTGAGGAAGGAGGAGAGAAACGAAGACAAAAACCAGTACTTCCTGCTGGAGCAGGCAGGAATAAAAACGCCAAAAAGATTTTCCAAGCCAGAGGAAATTGACTGCCTGGCGTTGGTAAAGGCAGCAGAAGCGCAGCGCAGCTATGAAAGAGCATTCTTCATTGCAGCTAACGCAGCTGATTACAAAAAAAAATCGCAGCAGCTCATTGAAAACAGAACAATAACAGAAGAAGCCCTGAAAAAAGCAGTAATAGAAGAATTTGTCGCAGGAGCGCCGGTGAATTTCAACTTCTTTTATTCGCCGCTAACAAAAGAACTGGAACTTTTGGGAACAGACGTGCGCAGGCAGACAAACATAGACGGACTGCTGCGTCTTACAGCGCCTGAGCAAAACGAAATAATGCAGCACCACAAAGCAAAATACATAGAAGCAGGCCACACGGCAGTAACTGTAAAGGAATCGCTGCTGGAAAAAGCATACGAGGAAGCAGCTAATTTTGTTAAAGCAACTCAGCAGCACTATCCGCCAGGCATCATAGGGCCGTTTGCACTGCAGGGAGCGATAACAGCAGGACCGCCTGCAGAGGAAATAGTGGTGTTTGATGTGAGCATGCGCATACCAGGCAGCCCGGGCACAAGATACACGCCATACATGAACTACCTGTACGGAAAGGACATAAGCGCAGGGCGGCGTATAGCAATGGAGATAAAAAAAGCAGCGCAGGAAAACAGGATGGGGGAGATAGTTACGTAGCTGCGCATACACTTTGCTGACTGCGCATTATATTGCTGCCTCACGCCCTATTTCCCAAGTTCACCCCCCTTATAAAGTTGAGGGAGGGTGAATTGGGAAAGGAGAAAAAGCGTTGGGCAAACGAAAAAGCACAAAAAAATAAGCCCGGTTGAGAAAAAAATGATAATAGTAATGGACTTCGGAGGACAATACGCCCACCTTATTGCAAGACGCATAAGAAGCCTGGGAGTCTACGCAGAAATAGCAATGCCTGCAACCAGAAAAGAGGAAATTGAGAAGCTAAATCCAGCCGGAATAATCCTGTCAGGCGGCCCCAGAAGCGTTTACGGAGAAGACAGCTTAGCAATTGACAAAGAAATACTGAAGCTGGGCATACCTGTACTGGGAATATGCTACGGACACCAGCTGCTTGCGCACCTGCTTGGAGGAAAAGTAGCGCCTTCCTCAAAGGAGTACGGCAAAGAAATGCTCTCGCCAAAAAAATCGCTGCTGTTTAACGGCCTGGGAAAAAAGGAGCATGTATGGGCCAGCCACGGCGACTCTGTATTAAATCCGCCTGAAGGCTTTGAAACAATCGGCTCAACAGAAGAATGCAGAATAGCAGCTTTTGCTGATGACAAAAGGAAAATTTACGGCGTGCAGTTCCACCCCGAAGTCGTGCACACAACCAACGGCATGCAAATACTGAGAAATTTCGTAAAAATATGCGGCAGCAAAAAGGACTACGCAATCAGAGGGCTGGACAGAAAGCTCATCGCAGAAATAAAAGCAGCCGTTGGAGAAGAAGCAGTAATAATGGGCGTGTCAGGCGGAGTGGACAGCCTGGTTGCCTCAGCACTAATAAGAAAAGCAACGCCAAACATACACTGCGTGTTTGTAGACCACGGATTGACAAGAAAAGGCGAAGCAGAAGAAGTCGTTTCGCTTTACAAAAAATTAAAATTTGAACACTTTTACCGCATAGATGCGTCCAAACTTTTTTTAAGAAAACTGAAAGGAGTGTCTGAGCCAGAGGAAAAACGCAAAATAATAGGAAAAACATTCATTGACGTATTTGAAAGCCAGGTGCAGCAGCTGAAAAAGAAGAACCGCATCACATTTCTGGGCCAGGGAACAATATACCCTGACAGGATAGAATCAGCAAAAGCATCCGGGCAGGCAGCAGTCATAAAAACCCACCACAACGTAGGCGGACTGCCTGAAAAAATGAAGCTCAAGCTGATTGAGCCGCTGAAAGAGCTGTACAAAGACGAAGTAAGGCAGCTTGGCAGGCAATTAGGCATAGAAAAAGAACTGCTGATGAGGCACCCTTTCCCCGGGCCAGGATTGGCAGTGCGCATACTCGGAAAAATCACGCCGCAGAAAATTGCCATGCTCAGGGAAGCGGACTCAATATTCACTGAAGAACTGAAGAAAAGCGGATACTACGAAAAAACATGGCAGGCATTTGCAGCACTGCTTCCCGGCAAAGCAGTAGGCGTAATGGGGGATGCAAGGGCATACGGCCGCATCATAGCGCTGCGCGCAGTAACAAGCCAGGATGCCATGACAGCAGACTGGGCTAAACTCCCAAATGAATTGCTGGAAAGGACAAGCAGCAGAATAACGAAAAGAATCAAAGGAGTAACAAGGGTTGTCTACGACATCACACAGAAGCCGCCGGCTACTATTGAGTATGAGTAGGCGAAAGAGTCAGCATCTCCGCAGCTGTTTGCGCTTAGCGGAAAACGCAAAAGCTGACATTACCTCTTTGTCACCCCTCAATAATACTCCATAAAGTATTAATACGATTAACCCGTATTTGCCAGCATAGGTGGTAGTGTGGGGTTTTTAAACTTCTTAAGCAAGAAAAAGGGGAAAAGCAGCGATATTGCAGACATGCCGCTGCCCCCGCCGAACATAAGGGGGGATGAAGGGCTGCCGAGCTTCCCGGAAGAAAGCGAAGGCGAAGAATTAAAGCTGCCTGACCTCGGAGAGCTGGACGAGCCGGAAATGCCTCCTGAGCCGTCTGAAAAGCCATTCGAGCCAATGCCCAGACGCATGAGCAGCATACCGCCAGTTGAACCGCTGAGCATGACAAGAGAAATGCCAAAGCCAATGCAGTTCCCGGAAATGCCAGTGCAAAAAGAAGAGTTCATCCAGCCAGCAGAGCACAGGGAAGAGCCGTACAAGCACACCCCGGCTGCACCAAAGCTGTTCAGAAAGCCGCAAATCCATACGGAACTTCTGCCGGAAGAAATGCCGAAGCCAATGCAGTTCCCGGAAATGCCTGAGCCATATCATGAGCCCCAACACAATGCATTCATGCGGCAGAAAGATGGGGCATTCATAAGGGGCGAGAGCTACCGGGAGCTGATGCAGGAAATAAGCACAATACTTACAAGGGAAAAAGATGAAAGCAAAGAGACCAGCGCTGAACGCATTGAAGAAAGACAGCACGACGCATTCATCAAAACAATAGAAGAGCTTCAAGCCAAACTAATGGAAGCTGACGACAAACTATTCGGAGGATGGGAAAAATGACAGCGCCAGTATTCGTAAAAATAGACAGATACGCGGAAGTTGAAAACACGCTGAAAGAAATAAAAATGAAAATCGAGGAAGCCAAAAGCATACTCGGGCAGCTGGACGAAATAAAGGCAAAAGAAGAGCATGAACTGGCAACGTGGCACGAAGAGCTTAGCCAGATGGAAGACAAAATATCAACAGTAGAAAGATCAATGACGCAATGAAAGAAGACCCGGTGTACATAGGAATAGAAGAGCCTGCTGATGTAAGGCGTGCTCTGCTGGAATCATCCAAAAACCTAATCAGCCTGCTGCAGGAAAACGAAGGCAGAAAAGAGCAAAGAAAGCAGAAACGGCAGCTGCTGGCAGAACTAACCAATGCAATGAACGAAGTAAAAAAACTGACAGCGCGCCTAAAAGCCGAGATGCCAAAAGTAAAAATGAGCTCGCTGCCAAAAGCAGCCAAAATGGCTGAAACGCCAGGCGAAACACGCAAAACAGCGCCAAAGCGATACACATCAGAAGCGCAGAAACTTGAACACGAAATGGCAGAAATAGAAGAAAAGCTGAGCAGACTGTGAGTTCCAACTGTGCAAAGTAAACCTTAAAAGCATATACTTCATCTCAGCCATATTCTATTCTGCCCCCTCTTTCGCCAAGTCCCCTGCTGCTTTTTTCCCTCCCTTAAAATGTCAGGGGGGAAAAGCAGCTCAGGAGTTCAGGGGCGAAAAGCCGGCAGGGCGCTGTGCATGCCTGGAAAGCGGACAATCAGTATCCACGCAACTGGACGTTTTTCCCTCCGCGCTCTATTTCTCCCCCTTCGAAAATTAAGGGGGAGAAATAGAGCGCGGTTGTGAGCAAGCGAAAACAAGCTACTTGCGCAGGTACTGACAATTTGATTAAATTTAAATAGAAAACAGAAGCTGCATAAATCTATGCGGGGGTAGCGAAGCCTGGCTAAACGCGATAGACTCAAGAGAGTTGAGTGGTGAGCGAAAGCGATGATCTCCCACTGAAGAGGAATCTATTCCCTTAGTGGGTTCAGGGGTTCAAATCCTCTCCCCCGCATCACTTCAAAATTATTGCGCCGCGGCGGGGACTTTCAGCCCTACGGTAAAAACCAGCTTTGTCCGAAAACTGCCCCCTGTCCGAAAAGTGTAGGAGGCATCCGAAAAGTCAGCCTTTTCGGCTACTTAACGGACAAAGCCGGAAGATGGAGAATAAGCTATAAAGCGGGATGCAATTGAATAAATATAAAAAGCGGCCTCCCGCAGCTAACGGCGGTATGCATGAACTCAAAAGAAAGGTTTTTAAAAATATACGCGAATATTCCACTAAGCCTCCGAAAGGAAGCAGTATTGGTTATAGACGACGAACCTGTTAGTTGGAACGCGGCTTACATAGAAGTATTTAACAACACTGAAAAAAGCAAAGATATCCTTAAAAAATTGGATGAGCTGAGGATAATATGAGCGAAAAAATTACGGAGGATGTGAAAAAGCTGGTCGTTTTCCGCCTTGGCACGCTACCGCCTGGCAAAAAGATTTCAATAGGCTCTTCCGGAGAGTTTAGCAAGGACGAACTTGTCACGCATGTGAATAAAGGAGACGAAATAGGGAGGAAAATAATAGAAGTCGAACTGGAATTCCTGCGCGCTATGAAAGAAGGGAGCCTGTATGAATAAAACCTACCTTCTGACAAGACCTGAGCATGACGCCACAACATACTACCTGTCCAAATGGGCTGGGGAGACTGTTCCCTACGCCGAGAAAAAGGGAATAAGAGTACTTGACCTCCATGGGAAAAGAGCGAACAAGAGGGAGGTGGAAAGCATGCTCAAAAGTTTTTCACCGGGCCTCGTAGTTCTGAACGGACACGGAAACAAAAGCACTGTAACCGGATATAATGACGAGCCTATACTGGAAGCTGGGAAAAATGAGGCATTGTTAAGATCAAAAATCGTGTACGCAATCTCCTGCAGTTCAGCTAAAGAGCTTGGAAGGAAGAGCGTCAAAAGAGGTGCGATAAGCTACACAGGGTATGATGATGACTTCATCTTCATTTACGATCCTAACAATTTCAGCAGACCGCTAAAAGACAATACAGCTAAGCTGTTCTTGGAGCCGTCAAGTGTCTTCGCAGAATCAATGCTAAAAGGCAACACCGTTGAGGAGGCCTGCACGAAAACAAGAAACTTGTTTAAAGAAAACATAAGAAAGCTCATGGCAAGCAGCGGAGGAGATGCCAGTTCTGTAAGGTACCTGTGGTGGGATCTCAGGCATTTTATCTCACACGGTGACACAGGCGTTTCATTACTCTAAAGATAGCCGTCAAGTCAAGCCTCATCAAATCCATAGGGTGGAAGGAAGGAGAATGTGCTGTTGGGGTTGCGTGAAGTGCTCAAAAACGCTTCACATCAGTAAATTGTTACTAAAAACCGAAAGATTCTTGAACCCCGAAGTCCTACTTGGACACTGGGGGCTTAACCTAGCGGCTTACAGGATTATCCTACGCCGGCACATTTTTCTAAATTTTTTCCTCAGTTAAATACGCTATCGTGGCGTGTCCAGTGGCCTCTTCGGGAGAAAACCTGAAATCCTTCCGGGAAATGTTTGCTGCTGCAAAAACGCCTGTAGCGTGAATATTAGACATCCTGACTTCGTAAAGCTGCAGGCTAACAGCGAGTAAGAATCATCTTATATCTTTTCTGTTTTGTATAGTACCGAATTCACGTAACATTCCTTTGGCACGTTCTGAAGTAAAGCTGTAGCTGAAAAACCATACACAACACCCTCTCTACACAGCTGGCTGAAATGTTACGTGAAACTGATACCAGCAACTTTCTCTCAGTCGGTAAAACCTATAGTACCGATTTCACGTAACTTGTACCGAAATTACGTAACATTCAGGCACCTTTTTAAAGGCGCTTTTTGTACGCCTCATTTGGTGTCATGTAATCAACAGCTTCGCTAAGCCTTTCCTCATTATACCATCTGATAAACTCGTCCAAGTTTTTGAATCGTTCATCAAATTCTTTCTCCAGTATGTCGTGGAACTTCTCCAGTTTTCCGTTCGTTTGAGGGTGCCTTCTTCGTGAAGGCACGAAAGTGATGCCCAGCTCTTCCAATGCTTCCTGAAAAGTGCTGTTTGCCTTGCCTTTCTTGTCAAACTTGTTGGGAATAAACTGGCTTCCCCGGTCACTGTTAAGCTCTACAGGAATTACAGAATTAAGCGATATAGCCTTGTAAAGCACAATCAATGAATTCCTGGTTGTTGGGCTGTCAAAAACGCCATGAGCCATTATCTTTCTGGAGCTATCATCAAGGTATGAGATGAACCACTTGCCTTTCAGTATTCCTTTCTTGAGAATGTGCCAGTCTGTATGCCACATCCAATCAGGAATAGGCCACTCGTATCGTTTGTACTTCCTTGGCTTCCTGCGTTTCATGTTAGGCTTCTGAAAGCCTTCCTTAACCATTACCTGACTGATCTTCCGAAGTGAAACCTTAAAGCCCTTCTTTTTCAGAACTGCATGGAGCTTTCTGGCTCCGCACTTGTGCTTCTTCCATTCTTTAATGACAAGGTCGTAGAATTTAGGACTTACAGGCTCAAAGAGCCTGCCGGGCTTATGGTCTTTAAGTGCAGAATCGCCCCATTTCTCGTAGTTCTTCTTTATTTCCCATACAGTTTTCCTGCTTACTTTCTGGGATAAAGCTATTTCTTTTACAGGTTTATTCCTCTTCAACTGTCGTATAATCCACTCACGTTTTTTTCATTTAACTTATACATTTCACATCACCCAGCAGCAGCTATTCTGCTGCTATTTAAAAAGAAGCAGAAAGGTTACGCAATTATGATACTAAACAATATCTTTTCTGTTTAGAAACCTATAAATATCAGCGGCTAAACCGAAAAACCAATGCAGATAAGCGAATTACAGGCAGGGAAGGGCAAAGTAGAGCTGACAGGCGAAATAGCTGAAGTAGGCGAGCCGAGAACATTCAACAAGTTCGGAAAGGAAGGAAGGGTTGCGAATGCTGTTCTCAAAGACGACTCAGGGCAAATCAAGCTAACCCTGTGGAACGAGCAGGTAGACCAGGTAAAGCAGGGCGACACAGTAACCATAAGGAATGGCTATGTAAGCGAGTGGCAGGGCGAACTGCAGCTATCAACAGGAAAGTTTGGAACGCTGGAAACAGGCGGCTCGCCTGAAGCACCGAAAGACGCTCAGGAAGAAAATATCGGGCAGTAGTTCTGGCATTACCTTCACGTCAAATGCATTGTTTCTATTACCCCTTATCCCGCTTTTCTTCAAAACTGCAGCAGCTTCCTTTTTCCCCTTAGCAAAGTCAAGGGAGGGAAAAAGGAAGCTGGGATGCGAGTGATGAATAAAAGACGGAGCGAGCAGCGAGCCGTATCCACAAATAATTTAAATGCTCCCTCAACTCATAAGCAGTTATGGGAGCGTAGTTCAGCCTGGGAGAACACACCGCTGAAGCCGGTGACGTCCCCGGTTCAAATCCGGGCGCTCCCATTCACTATGACAAATGCCCAAGCAAGCAGCTAATTTGGGCTTGCAGCCGCGCTTTCAGTGCGCACCGCTGCTTTTTTCCCATAAAATTCAAGGGAGGGAAAAAAGCAGCAGCAATACGGCAGCGGAGGAATAGAGCGCAGAGAAAAAAGCGGAGATACAGATGATAGAACAAATAGAAGCAATTCCTGAACAAGCAATCAGATATAAGTTGGAAGGGCGGTAGCTGATGCGCCCTGTTCTATAGACCTCATTGAAATGGAACTTATCAGTAACGCCATTCCACATAAAACTTTATAAATAAAAGCCAACTCTCAGATTTTGTGGGGGATATGAAGTTAACACTTGCAGAGCCAAAATACCTGAGGGACAGCATTTCTATTATTTCTGAGCTTGTCAATGAAACGAAGATTAAAGTAAGCTCTGACGGAATGGAACTAACAGCCATGGACCCTGCAAATGTGGCAATGGTTGTGTTCAAGCTGCTGCCAACTGCGTTCACAGAGTACAGCGTTGAAAAGCCGGTGGATTTATCTGTTAATCTTGCTAATCTCAAGCAAATACTCAGGCGAGCAAATCCAACTGACATGCTTACGCTGGAGCTTGCAGACAACATGCTTAAAGTTCAGATGAAATCAGCGTCTACAAGAAGGTTTGACCTGCCGCTGATTGACATTGAGGAAAAAGAGCAGAAGGTTCCTGAATTGAAGTATCCTGTAATCATACAGACAGCATCAGTAGTTCTAAACGAAGCAATTGGAGACGCAGATACTGTAGCCGAAGCGGTAAGCTTCACAGCAGAGCCGGGGCTGTTTGGCCTGAATGCAGAAGGCGACCTGAACAAAGCAGCAATTGAAATAAAAGCAGACGACATAACCAGGATTGAGGCAAAAGAGAGAACAAGCTCAAAATATTCCATAGAATACCTGAAGAAGATGATTGAAGGCAGCAAGCTGTCAGAAACAGTAACAATACAGTTCAACAAAGACTATCCGCTGAAATTGACGTATGCGGCCATTGACAAAGTAATGCTTTCGTTTATTCTTGCTCCGAGAGTGGAGAATGACTAATCTTCCCTTTATTTGATTAGCCAAAATAAACATTCGCCTGTTTTGCCTTCTTTTTGGCTGTTTTGTTATCATAAGGTTGTTAAACGTTCATCCTTCAACTTTAGGCCGCCATTGGTAAACGTTATCGTGGTGGTCGTAATAATAAACGTCAACGGCCTGCCGTGAATGGTCAATCCTGAATATAAGGACAAAATGCTTGTCAATGTGCACCCTGTTAAATCCATGGAGTGGCTTCCGCAAGTACTTGTAACTGTGGTGAGGGTTTGAACGAATCTCTGAAATTTTCTTGCCTATAATTGACAACTGTTTAGAATTTTTCTTAGCAAGCTTTCCAAATATGCGGTCAGCTTCCGGCTTGACAAGCAAATCATACATTCAAAAACACCTTGCGCAGGTTAGCTCATTGCCTTTTTAAGGCCATACCTAGCAGCAAAGTCCTTCACGCGAATGCTCTTCTGCTTTGTAAGGCGCCGGATTTTTTCAATAAATTCAGGTCTAAGCTCAGGTTCGCCTTCGTAATCAACGTATTCGCTGACCACATGGCGTATAGCTTCTGCTTTATCCCTGAAGTTATACTTAGCCTTCACTATGTTAAGCACCCTGTTCGTATTCTCGTCAATTTCAACCAATGCCTGCACCATTTTAACATCACCTAAGCTGGACTAAGCTAGACTTATTTATAAACTTTTTGATTTTCAACTTTAGGTCTTGCCGCACAGAGCAAATAAGAAAAGTTTGCTTATAATTGGCAAGATTATTACCACAATTAGGCGATATTGAAAAGTTCATGTGCGCAGGTTGTTTTGCCGGCTTGCTTGCTGATTTTCCCCTCCCCTAAATAGCAAGGGAGGGGAAAATCAGCACGGGCAGAATAAAAGCAGTGGTGAAGGCAACTTTTCAACGACGCCTGTGAAAGATAACTTTTAAAAACAGAGTGTTCACCCTCTTTGTTTGTGGAAAACATCGTCATAATAGGAAGCGGAATAGCAGGGCTTACAGCAGCCATTTACAATGCACGGGCAAATCTGAAGCCGGTGGTTGTTTCAGGTAAAAAAGAGGGCGGGCAGCTGATGCTGACAACAGCAGTGGAAAACTATCCGTGCTTCCCTGAAGGAATACTCGGGCCTGACATGATAAGCAAAGCAAGGGAGCAGGCAAAAAAGTTCGGGACAAAATTTGTGGATGGAGACGTCAAAAAGATTTCCCTGAAAGGCAAGGCGTTTGTTGTTGAAACCGAGGAAGGAAACATTGAAAGCAAAGCAGTAATAATAGCGACAGGCGCTGATGCAAAAACACTCGGTTTGGAGTCAGAAAAGACTTACTGGGCCAGAGGGGTGCATACCTGCGCAGTATGCGACGCATACTTTTACAACGGCAAGGAAGTGGTGGTAGTTGGCGGCGGAGACAGCGCGATGGAAGAATCGCTGTTTCTTACAAAGCACGCAACCAAAGTAACGATAATACACAGGCGAGACAAGTTCAGGGCTTCAAAGATAATGCAGGGCCGCGTGCTCAAAAACAAAAAAATTTCAGTGGTATGGAACAGCGCTGTTGAAGAAGTTCTGGGAGACGGCAAAAAGGTAACCGGAGTAAAAATAAAAAATCTGAAAAACAATGGCAGCAGCGTAATTAAAACAGATGCCATGTTTCTTTCCATAGGCCATATACCAAACACCAAATTCCTTTCAGGGCTTGTTAAGATGGACGAGCAGGGCTACATCTTGGCAGACAGGACTAAAACAAACATACCGGGAATGTTTGCGGCAGGCGACTGCGTAGACAAAGTATACAGGCAGGCAATAACGGCAGCAGGCACAGGATGCGAAGCTGCATTGGAAGCTGAGAGATACCTTGAGGGCGGCTAACGCGGCTTCATATAAATTTTTTCCCAGTCATCAAGCTGCTTCTCAAGAACCGGGTCTTTTCCTTCAGGATTAATTCCGGTCTTATCGCCGAAGCCCTTTTTCCAGTACAAACCAGCCATCACCCCGAAAATCAGCCCGCCGATGTGGGCAAGGTTTGCAACGCCTGACGGATAAAAAATTCCGAAAATATCCTGGGCAAGCCAGACAAATCCTGCGATTACCATGGGCATGGGAATAAAATGCACGTAGATAACCATGCCCGGCCTTAAAACTGCAAGCGCTCCGAGAATCCCGTAAATTGCCCCTGAAGCGCCAAGAGAACGCGGGTAAGGGGAAAAAATGTTCACCACAATTCCTGCAACCATAAACAGCCACAGCATCCTCTTTGCGCCAAGCCTGCCCTCCAGAATCAGGCCAAACAGGGCAAGCGCAAACAGGTTGTTAAGCAGGTGAGCAGGGCTGCTGTGGGCAAAGACAGATGTTACAATGCGCCACGGCTCAGCCCACTTCAGCTCATTTATCAAAAGAAACGGCTCAGTAGAGTAAATCTGCTGCAAAGCGTAAACTGCCACAATAATGCCTGAAAGCCACAAAGCAACGAAGCGCATGATAATTTCAGCGGGCTTTAATTATAAAAATTTGCTGTTAAACAGCCGCTACCGCCGCTGCTTCTTTCCACATTACTATTCCTTTACCCCTAATTTATTACCAGTATCTCCGCAGCCAAACAAAACCCTTTTAAACGGCCTGACGTTTCTAACTGCATGAAACTTAAAACCGCAGTCCTGCTCGTGCTCTTTATACTGGCAGCTGATGCAGCAATGGCAGAAAGAGGGCATACTACTTTGCTTGCCACTTCCGAGCCGCTGCAGAGCGGAGTGACCGCAGACCTGTACCTGGAAACGCAGCCGGGAACAGGCAAAATTTTCATTGAAAGCTCTCCGCTGACAAAAATAGACACGCAGATATCCACGCGTTTTGCCAATGAAGTGGCGTGCAGCTACCTGGGCACGAGCTGCAATGAGCTGGATTTCTTCTACACAATAAAAGCTGATGCAGTCATAATAGGAGGTCCATCGGCAGGCGCAGCAACTGCTGCATTGACAGTAGCTGTTCTGGAGGGGGTTGAGCTTAACGAATCAGTTGCAGTTACAGGAACAATAAACTCGGGCAACGTAATAGGGCATGTAGGCGGGATACTGGAAAAAATTGAGGCGGCGAGCGACGCAGGAATAAAAAAAGTGCTTATCCCGAAGGGCGAGTATTCCTTTGCAAGAAATGCAAGCATTGACCCGGCAGCTTACGGCAGAACGCTTGAGATTGAAGTGGTGGAAGTGTTCAGCCTTGACGAAGCAATGATGGAATTTACAGGAAGCACTTTTCAAGCCGCAGACAGCAGAATAGATGTAGATAAAAGTTACAGCGAGGTCATGGAGAAGCTCGCAGCAGACCTGTGCGAAAGAACTGCTGAATTGCAGATTACGAGAAAAATAGCAAATGAATCATTTGAGGAAGCCCGGCTGATAGCCCTAAACCTGAGCAATCAGGGAGCAGCAGCATACAGGGAGGGAAGCCATTATGCTGCTGCAAGCTACTGCTTCGGAGCAAACGTGAGATACAGGTTTTTGCAGCTGCTGGGCGAGAAGCCAAGCAGCGATGAAATTACTGAAAACCTGAATGAAGTCAGCAGACAGATAGACGAATTTGAAAGCACGCTTACCAATGCCAGCACAGTCTCTGACGCACAAATACTTGCAATAGTCAAGGACAGGGTAACTGAGAGCAGGGTGCACGCAAACCAAAGCGCAATCTACCTCAATCAGCGAAGCCGGGAAGACAGCATATTTGAGCTGGCATTTGCAACCGAAAGACTGGAAAGCGCAGTTGCATGGAGCCGATTCTTTGGAACAGCAGAAGAGACGGAAATAACAATTGAAATGCTGAAAAATGCCTGCGTCAGCAAGCTCGGCGAAGCCCAGGAAAGAATCGAATACACAGACATTCTGCTGCTAACAGCAAATGACAGAGCCAGAAGCGAACTCGGGCAGGCACAAAGATACCTGGATGAAAACGATTACGTCCAATGCCTGCACAAGGCAACAACAGCGAAATCAGAAGCCAACACCATCCTGAGCGTATACGGAGCAAGGGACAGCGACGTGGACGAAATCGTAGACAGAAAAATAGAGGCAGCAAAAAGAAGCATAGCGCGGCAGCAGGGAATATTTCCAATCGTCGGATACAGCTACTACGAATATGCGGACTCTCTCAGGAAAACAGACAAATACTCGGCGCTGCTGTTCTCAGACTACGCACTTGAGTTCAGCAGCCTGGACATATATTTCAATACAAGAAACGCAACAGTGCTGCAAAGGGAAACAAAACCAGCAGATGAGCGGGAATCTGAAGCAATACTGCTGTATTTCCTTGGCGGCTTCCTGCTGGGAATAGCCATAACATCTGTCCTCAGCAGATTCAAAGGAAAAAAGAGAAAGAAGCGGATTCTGATAAAGAAGCGGCGCTGACATTGACAGTTAAGAATGATCTGCTGCAAACCCAAACCCTTGGAAAGCCCCTTGCGGGGCAATCCTGGGCAAAAAGAGGTGAACAATATAAGTTGTAACTACTATAAAAGCATTTCGCTGGTTTAGCATATAAAAGTAGTTACAATATATATGTCAGAAGCTTAGCTTCTGAGCATGCTCAGAAACCTCCGGTTTCTGACATTTCTATATTGAAAATAAATATCGCCAATATAATTTAAATAAGCAGCCGCAACCGCATCTGCTATGGAATGCGCAAAATGCGGAAAACCTGCTGCGGATGAGCAGTGCGGGAGCTGCTTGGTAAAAAGCGTGGAGAAAAAAGCCAGAAAAGCGCTGCCAAAGATTACAGGAAATTCAAGAATCCTCGTAATCAACGACGGCAGCTGCGAAGGAAAAGTCAGCGAATACCTTGCCAGGAAATTAATAACAATAACTGAAGTCAGCTGCAGCAAACTGCCAAAAGAGGGCTATGATGTCGTGCTGCATGCGCATACTGCCGACAAAAAAGCATCGGATTTGCTTGAGTTCATGCTTGAATCCAGAAAAACAGAGCCAGCACAATCTCTGCTGGGGCAATTGCTGAGAAAAGAAATTGCAGCATATGCAAAGATAAAAAACATTGCGTGCGATGCAGAAAAAAGCGGGCAGATGGTTGAAAAGCTGGAGCAGCGCTCAAAAGGAAGCACGCATGCCTTGGCAAGGGTTTCTGAGGAAATACTTGGGCTGGGCAGGTAAACTCTGTTAAATTCCTCTGCGCACCGCTTTTCCCAATTTCACCTCCCTGTCAAGTTAAGGGAGGGTGAAATTGGGAAACAAGGGTGCAATCGCAGCCGATTAGCAAAAAATAATAAGCAGTAAAATTATGGCTGAGAAATGAAATACCTGCTGGCATTATTAATACTGATAGGCGGTTGCACTACAGGGTATGTAACGCAAGACATTCCTGCTGAAGAACACTTTAACTACACTATTCTCTTCTGCGGTGAATGCATGGATAAACTGCTGCATTACATTGATAATGCCGACGAAGCTGCCTGCGCATTGTACAACGCAGATGAAAGCATAATTGAAGCGATTGATGCAAAAGGGACTCTGATTACTGACAGCAGCAGCAAAAGCACCGCAACTGATGTAATAAAAAGAAACTATCCCGGAATAATGCACAACAAATTCTGCGTGTTTGACCGCAGCATTGTCTGGACCGGCTCATTTAACCCAACAGGCACCAAGAACACTGCTGACAATGTCATAATAATAAATTCAACGCTTCTCGCAGCAAACTACCTTCAGGAATTTGAGGAACTGAAAACCAACGAAAGCAGCAAAACAGCCACTACGAAAATTATTCTAAACAATACTTTAATTGAGAATTACTTCTGCCCGGAAGACGGCTGCATTGGCATACTGCAAAGCAAATTAAGCGCAGCTGAGGAAAGCATTTACTTTGCAACATACTCGTTCACGCACCCAAAAATAGCGAATGAGCTGATAATTAAGCACAGCAACGGCGTAAAAGTAAAAGGAATAATGGAAACAGGCAGCCCCTACTCCCAGTTTGAAACCCTGAAATCAAACAACATAGATGTGGTCGAAGACACTCCTAAAAGAACGCTTCATCATAAATTCTTTGTGATAGATGAAAAGACAGTAATCACAGGCAGCTTCAACCCGACGAGGAACGGGGACGAGAGGAATGATGAGAATGTGGTGGTGATTAATGATGAAAGGGTTGCTATACGATATTTGAATGAGTTTAAACAAATTTGGAATGAGCTTAAAGAACAGAATTAACTCTTCTGAGATTAAAAAACACAATCTCTTCAATTAACTGCCTGAATGATTCATCATCTCGCTTCACTGAGCGCTTTGTCAGGTCCATGTATTCATCAAAATAGCCCAAAGGCAGGTCTAATACAGGCAAATCGTGAAATCTCAGGATGTGCATCAACAATAATCTTGACGTCCTGCTGTTTCCATCAATAAACGGATGAATTCGCTGAAATTCGCTGTGAAAAAATGCGGCAAACCGGATTATCTCAGCCACATCCTCTGAATTGAATTCACCATACTTCTTCATTAAATCCGCTAATTTCTCAGGCAGCAATCTCCACTCGCATGTCTTGAACTGTGGGTTGCCCAAAATATGGACATTCTGCCTCCTCAACTCCCCGGCGCCACGCATGTGAGACATTGCCAGCCTATGATACTCCAAAATCAGAGGAAGTGTCAGTTTCTCCTTTGCTTGCGCATTCATTATCATGGCATCAACAGCTTTCCTGTAGTTGGCAACTTCCTGAATGTGCTCAACTTTGTAGTTTCTGGATACAGTTCCATCCATAATAATTTTTTCGGTGTCAGACAGAGTAACAGGATTGCCTTCCAGACTCAAACTTACATGGATAAAATTAATCTCCTCCCTTTGTTCAATATCCGAAAGCAAATTCTGCCGGTATTTCATATTCTTCCGGTACTTGCCCAGCTCATGCTTAATCTTTGGAATCAAATCATGAACAGCGCGAGTATAAAATACTGGCCTGCTGCCAAAGAAAGACAATAAGTCATACAGGAAATGATGCCTAAGCAGTTTGCAGGTTAAGGGCTTTCTTGAAATAACAAGCAAAAACCCATACTTCTCCAGCGCTGCCGTGTAATCCAAAAACGTAGGCATGGTAATTTTGCAATCCTTAATTGTAAAAAACTCTTTGCGCGCAACTTTCCTCAAAAAGCCAAGAACTGATTTACGGAACATAAAGTTGTAGCTGATATTATTCTTCACGCAGAACGCCAAAAGCGCATACAATTTTTTTGCTTTTTCATTTGGGATAACCTGAACGCGCTCATTCTGCTCAACATAACCCTCCTGCTTTAACTGCAGCACCAGCTTCCGCACATTGGAAGCATCTGTCTCCCGACGCAGACCTCGGGCAATCTCACTAATACGCGCATTGCCTTTAGCAGCAACAAAGTAAAAGACATCATATTCAGATACCATATTTGAAGTAAGCAGCTGCAGTTTATAAATTTTTCTATAATAAACAAAAATACCTCATATTAAGGTAATTTTCTTTATTTTAAATCAGTTTTACACTTTGACTTCGCTATAATAAAGAAAAATACCTCATTTTTAGGTGTTTATCTTTACAATACGAGCCGTAACTGCCACTGAAACATTTACACCTGCCAAAGCGCCACAGCGGAACAGCAAATTGCTTCTTTAACAAACCTTTATAAAAATAAGTTTAACACCGAACAGCATGGTGGATGCAGTAATCGTTGGAAGCGTCGCGCTGGACACGGTCAAAACGCCTTTCGGCGAGGTGAAGGAAGTTCTTGGAGGAGCAGCAACTTATTCAAGCTATGCTGCTTCTTTTTTTGCGAAGCCGGGCATAGTGGCAGTGGTTGGAGAGGATTTTCCAAAAGAGCACCTGCAGCTGCTGGAAGCCAGAGGCATAGACACAAGCGGAATAAAAAAGGAAGGCAAAACATTCAGGTGGGAAGGGTTCTACGAATACGACATGAACGAAGCCAAAACAGTGAAAACAGAGCTGAACAGCTTTGAAAGCTTCTCGCCAAAAATACCTGAAGAGTACAAAAAAGCAAAATATGTTTTCTTAGCAAATATTAATCCTGAGCTGCAGCTTAAAGTGCTTGAGCAGATAGAAAGCCCTGAAATGGTAATGCTGGACAGCATGAATCTGTGGATATACACAAAAAAAGACAAGCTGCTGGATGTGATAAAGAAATCTGACGTCCTGCTGCTAAATGACGGAGAGGCAAGGCAGATGTTCAACACGCCGAACCTTGCAATTGCAGGAGCAGAAGCGCTGAAGCTGGGAGTAAAACATTTCATCATCAAAAAAGGCGAGCACGGCGCGCTGCTGTTTAGCGAAGGCAGCCACTTCAACGCCCCAGGATATCCGCTGGAAGCAATCAAAGACCCCACAGGATGCGGCGACAGCTTTGCAGGCGGACTAATCGGATACATGGCAAAGACAAACAATTCGGATGAAAGCAATTTGAGAAAAGCGATAGTTTACGGCAGCGTGCTTGCATCCTTCAACGCAGAAGATTTCAGCTTAAACAGACTGAAACAAATCAGCAACCAAGATATTGAAAAGCGATACAAAGAATTTGAGAAGATGCGCCAGTTTTAATTTTGCGCTTTTCTGCAGCCAGCTGCATATCTGCCCTCGCAACTGAGCTCTATTTCCACCTCCCTTAAGTTCCGAGTGAGGCGGAAACAGAGAGCGAAGGAAAAAAGTCCAATTGCAGAGGTGCTGTAACAGGAGGGAAAAAAGGCAGCAGAAACGAGAAAGCGCCTTATCTGCAACTTCACAAATTTGGGAACTCAACCGTTTCCAAAGCAACCTGCAAATCCTCAGAATCAGCAACCAAATCACCATCATCCGCCGCACTTACTGAAATCAGACTCAGTCCTTGTAATCTCCAACCCGAATTTTATACCCCTCTTCACCAACCAATCTTTCAGCATACCTCTTCGGATCCTCTTTAACAATATCAACTTTTTTAACAATCCTTCCGGAATCTTCTTTAGGAAGTTTATCAAGAACTTTAAGCGACTTGGGATCCCAAATTACCTCAAAAGCCATTTTCAAGAATACCGCTTCATAACATCATCATGCTTAACAAATTCAGAATCAGGCCTTTTACGAGAATCCGCAATATCCTTCTTAACGCTATCTGCACGTACGAAGTCTTCACGCATATACTCTTTCAGCTCTTCAACATCTTTTTTAAGTTCCATAATATTATCATTCAATTGCTCCAAAGTTACAGATGCCATTTTATCATTCACCTCACTACAATAAGCCCAGCTTCATATATAAATCTTTCAGTTTCGCTCATGTCACCCGCTATACCCGCAAATGCCTGCCATACATACAATGCAGCCGCATCCCACTTTAAGAGAGCAACTACCGCAAGAAGGGAGGGGAAAAAGAAGCTCTGAGCAGCTAAAGTCAAGCGGAAAAAGCAGTAAGCACTATTCACAGTTGAGAGAACTCAACCTTTTCCAGAGCAACCTTAAGCCAGTAAGCGTAAATGCCCGGGTTATCCTTGACATCCTGTTTTAAATCCTCCAGAGAAATCCACTTCCAGTCATCAACCTCATCAGGATTTACAGTCGGGCTTCCGCCGTATCTGCCAAGCAAAACGTGGTCAAACTCATGCTCCCACAGCCCATTATCAAACTTAACTTCATAAGTAAAAGACGCTATTTCCTTCAAATCAGTGTCAAAGCCCATCTCCTCCTGCAATCTTCTATGCGCTGCCTGCTCAACAGCTTCGCCTTTCCTCGGATGGCTGCAGCAGGTGTTCGCCCACAAGCCGCCGGAGTGATACTTGGATTTTGCCCTTTGCTGCAGCATTAAGCTGCCGCGAGAATCAAATATGAAAATGGAAAAAGCGCGGTGCAGCCTGCCATCTTTATGCGCCTGAAGCTTCTCAGCAGTGCCTATCTCATTGTCGTTTTCGTCCACTAAAACAACGCGTTCCATGAGAAAATGAAAAAGCAGGCAGTTTTTAAGCGTTTCCTCCTGTCTGCTGCTTCAGCACACATTCTATAGCAAATTAATACATTATTTATAGGAATTTATACTTGTTTTTTAGTAAAATTTATAAAGAAAATACCATATTTATAGGTTTTAATACATTGTTTATATTATATCTGGTAGCATAAAGGATGAAAAGCGTCAGGAGCAGGAAAGGCAGCGGAAACATTAGTCCCAGGATTCCTGACGACCGTTCATTCCAGATTCTGAAGCTTCTTTTGGGCGATTTGAGGGCTGTCCTTGACAGCCTGACAAGCAAGTATAAGCTGACTGACGAGCAGATACTGCAGCTTGTCAGGGCTGATGAAGCGCCTGAAAACGGCATTCCCGCTTCCATCCTTACAAACACTGAATTAAGGCCGCTGGAAATTCTCTGCAAGTACCTAAAGGAAGAGCGCAATCTCGGCTACAAGGAGATATCAGGGCTTCTCAACCGCGACTACAGGACGATATGGACAACGTACAGGAATGCGTCCAGAAAATTAAAGGCAGGACTGGCGGTTCCGCCTACAAAATACGTTCTGCCTGCCAGCATTTTCCAGGACAGAAAGCTGAGCGTTCTGGAAGCTGCTGTTGCCCACCTGAAAGAGAAGGGTCTGAAGCTTGTTGAAATCTCCTCTTTGCTCAACCGCGACCAGCGAAACATCTGGAGCATCTACAATAAGGCAACGAAAAAATGGAAAAACAGATAGCCAGAAGACTGAAGCCCAAAGAGCGGGACACAGCTAAACATAATGCTGCGCTGCTTGCTTCAGCCCTCATAGTGCTTGCCACATTCGCCATATTCATGTCGTCAGGCAGCCTGACCGGATTCGTTGCCATAGAAGCAGTAACAGGCTATGAGGATGAGCTTAATGTCAGCACATCCGAATCAATCACTTACATCTGGCAGCCGGAAAATGCCGGAGAACTGAGAAGCGTTGCCGTAAGCGGAAGGATAAAAGGAGAAGGCACTGCAAAGGTGTATCTTGAGAAAGAGGGAGCAAGATACCTGATACTTGACAGCAGCTTATTAGAAGAGAAGGGGCTTGCATCAATAACAGGATTCACAATATCAGAAAGCGATGCAGCGCAGAATGGCGAGAGCAATGCAGACAATACCGCAGAAATAACCAGCACAGCGGACAGCGCTGCAATTGCCCAAAATGAATCAGAGAACGCAACGCTGCCGAATGATACAGAAGTAAATATTACAGAACCAGTAAAGAATATTGAAGCTGAGAAAGCAATTAACATTTCCCTGCAATACAACTCCGGAACGCTGTTTGATGCAGACAATGACGGAACAGAATTCAACAATTCAGCAATAGACTTTACTGTTGCAAACACCAATTTCAGCTGGGATGCAGGCAAGCTGTGCACGCAATGGATAATACGGCCGGATGAAAGCGATGCAGCAACAGCCCTGTGCTTCGGAGAAAGAGATTGCTGCGCATTATTGGATGTAGCGCCTGAAAGCAGCAGCTGGGATGACATGCTCGCCATATCTCCGGGGCTGTACGGCACTGAAGCAAATAACACAGTAAGCAGCAGGGTAATCTCTGCGAACTACAGCCTCAGCGGAGAAATTTACTCAGAGATAATATACAGCGACTTCAGCAGCCTGAGCGCAGTGTTTATTCCTGAACAGGAAAAGAGCGCGGAGAAAGGCATAGAGTTCATCAACATCTGCAAAGAAACATGCGCACTGGCAGGATTAAATGAGAGCAGCTATAAAATAGTGATAGAAGTAGAGAATGCAGCCATTGAAATAAGCAGAGTCTCCTACACCATAGCAGCAGCTGAAGAAATAGACAGCAGGCTGCCAATTGTAACAATCATCTCGCCAAGAATAAGGATTTACAACACAACAACGCTTGAGCTCAACTTTACAACAGATGAGCCGGCAAGCAGGATATGGTATGAACTGAACAACGGCAGCAGCGTTACAGTAAATGCGAACACAACCATTACAGCAGCAGAAGGGAACAACACCCTGAAACTGTTTGCAAAAGACCTTGCAGGCAACACCGGCACGGATGAAGTAATGTTCAAAGTCAGACTGGCTGACGCAACAAACGCCACTGCCATCAACATTACGCCCAAGCTGAAGGCGCTGAAGAAAGACTACAGGCAGGGCGAGGACGCCAAGTTTGAGTTTGAATACATGTCAGAGGAGGAATTCACAAAGCGCGGCAGCGCTGAAAAACCAGCAAAGCCGAAGAAGCTCAGCAAGTGGGCAACAGAAAACGAAACCATAACTGCAGAAATATTTGACAGCAGAGGGAACAAAGCAGCAGCGGAGGTGGAAATAGCGGAATTAAGAGAAGGCAAATTTGAACTAAGGCTTGCAAAACAGAGGGCATTCAGGGCAGGGAAGTACACGCTGCAGCTGCAGCTCACAAAAGACAACATCACCTACACAGAAGAGCAGAACTTCACATGGGGAGTTCTGGCAATAAACACCAACAAATCAATATTCCTGCCGAATGAGGCTGCGTTCATAGCAATGGCTGTGCTGGACGACCAAGGGCATATGGTATGCGACGCAAACGTAACGCTGAAGATAACAGCCCCTGACAACGCAGAAACAATCCTGACAACAAAAGAAGGCAGCATAAAAGTCTCTGACGAATGCGAAGTGTACGGAGTCACAAACCTTCCCGACTATTACACAACCTACAGTGCCAGCGGAATCGGGACTTATGAAATGAACCTAACGGCAGCAACCAGCAACGGCGAAAGAAGCATACTTGACAGCTTCTCAGTGCAAAGCACAGTTGAGTTTGACGTAGCAAGAAACGGGCCTACAAGGATATTCCCGCAAGCAAACTACACAATGAACATCACCATAACAGCCAATGAAAACCACAATGGCAAAATAACAGAATACGTGCCTGCAACATTCAACATAACACAGCAGCAGGGACTGACAGCAACAACAGCTGCAGACGCAAAAGTGCTGAGCTGGAATGTGCAGCTTAAGAAAGGCGACACAATAAGCTTGGCGTACGAGTTTGACGCGCCTGACGCAAGCCCTGAGTTCTACATCTTAGGGGAATTGGAAATAGGAACGTGGAAGGAAGCAAGGCAGTGGCAGATTGCAAGCGATGCGCCGGCAAAGATATTAGACGACAGCTTCTCCTGCGACAAAACAAGCATAGAAGTAGGCGAAACAACGCTCTGCACAGGCCAATACGACAACAGCGGAGACTCCTTTGCAGTAACGTGCACGCTCCAGATAAACAACGAAGCAACAATAGCGCTCTCCAACAGCTGCGGCGCCAACAACCTCAGAGTAAGCGCTATTGATGTGAGCGGCGCAAGCGCTGCAAGCTGCTCTGACACAGGCTCTGGAACTGTTGACTGCGTCAACTGGCCAAGCACAGCAGACAACCAGGTAATCGTCTGGACTATGGAGGGGTGCGCAGAGTCCACAGCCAACACCCTGGACACATTTACAGGCTGCACCAATACACTAAACAACGTCGCATTAGACATAGCAGTTACAGACACTACGCCTCCAAACAACAGCATCGTTCTGCCAGAAGCAAACTCCAACTTCTCAGTAGCATTTACAGTAAATGCGTCTGTAAACGACTCAGCAAGCGACGTAAACGACGTAAGCTTCAGCCTGCTGCAGCCGGAAATCATTGCAGAAGGACCAACAGCAATGAGCCTCATAGACGGAACAGTCAGGTCAGGATACAGAGGCGCAACCTACACCATAGCAGTAAGCGATGGAATCTACAACCTCAGCGTGAAAGCAACAGACTCAGCAGCAACACCAAACACAAACATATCAGCAAACGTGTCCATAACGATAGACAAAACGCCGGCAAACGTAACAATAGACAAACCAACAAGCGGCACAACATTCGCAGACGAAAGCTTCCTAATCAACGCCTCAGTAAACGACCCCACCTCAAAAGTCCTGAACGCAACATTCAGAATTTACAACAGCACGCACGCAGCAACAGACTGGCTGGATGCAACGCTTGGAGCAGGCGACAAACAAACAGGATGGTGGAACGCAACAGTGGACAGCGCAACGCTGACCAACGACCAATACAACATCACGATAAACGCAACAGACTACGCAGGAAACCAGAACATAAAAAACATAACAACAATAACCATAAACAACGCAGTGCCTGACACCACGCAGCCAAACGTGAGCATAGTAATTCCAGAAGCAAGCACAAACATCTCAGGAAGCTTCATAGTAAATGCGTCTGTAAACGACTCAGAAAGCGATGTCAACAACGTCAACCTCAGCCTGCTGCAGCCGGGAAGCGTTGCATCAGGACCGATAGCAATGAACCTGAGCGTGGGCAGCGCAACATCAGGATACAGGCACGTTATAGTTGACTCAACAACAGCAGCAGACGGCTACTACAACCTAAGCGTAAACGCAACAGACTCAGCAGCAACACCAAACACAAACATATCAGCAAACGTGTCCATAATGATAGACAACACTGACGCAAACCTCACATTGTTAAGCCCAATAAACCTGACGAATTTCACAGACCAGAACATAGTAATAAACGCATCAGCAAACGACACAACCAGCAAGGTGCTTAACGTCTCATTCAGAATCTACAACAGCACGCACGCTGCCACTGACTGGCTCGATGCAGCGATTGACTCAGGCAACTACGACCAGGGCTACTGGAGAGCAACAGTAAGCAGCACAACACTGGTAAACGGCTACTACAACATTACAGTGAATGCAACAGACTTTGCAGGAAACCAGCTGGTTGAAAACCTGTCAAGCATCAATGTAAGCAACGCAGTAACAACAGCACCTATAGTGTACAACGTAACATCTGCACAGATAACTCCAACAGCAGCCAGCCACGCAACAAACGTGGTGGTAAGGTTCAACGTAACAGACGCAGACGGAGCGGATGATGCTGATTCAGGGCTTGACGACACAACAGCAAAAGTAAACATAACATTCCTGCCGGGAGAAACAGCAGAATACAGCAGATTCAACAACACAGGAAACTGCGCAACCATAGCAACATTCAACGGCGACCAGGACAGAACATACGAATGCAAAGTTGCAATAAGATACCACGACAACGCATCCGCACTATGGAGGATAAACGCAAGCGTGGAAGACAAATCAAATTCGGCAAGCTACAACTCAAGCCAGAACCTCACAATAAACAGCCTGTCAGCAATTGACCTGGTAAATGCAAACCTTGCAGCAAGCGGATCAATAGGCAATCAAAATCTGGAACTGACATTAGTGATAAACAACACCGGCAACTTTGAATTCACTTACATGAATCTCACCCCAAGACTGCTGAACGCCAGCTTAACAGACTTCTTCATGCTCGGAGGCGAGACTTCAGGAACAAGAGGCAGCGCAAACTTCAGCTTTCAGCATCAACCGGCAGCGGCTTCGGAGTAGGGCTGAGCAACAACACCTGGATAAACATCTCAGACAACTACGAATTCACCAGCAATGAAGGACTGTCAATAAGCCTGCCGGCAGCGCCAGGGCAGACAGCAACAGACATAATACAGGCAAACAGGACATTCTACATATACATAGACATACCAGCCGGCAAAGGGCTGACAAGCGACGTAACCTACAACTCATCCACATCGCCAGACCACAGATGGATAATACTGGCAGAGTAGAAAATGCAATGCAAAGTTTTGTGTTGTTAACCTATCGGGTGCTTCACTTTTAAGCAGCTGATATTTCGCAGCAGCAGTAGCAGCAGCAACTGTAACGCTGCTAAGCTGCTACAACTGCCCTGCCACCACTAAAAAGTCATGCAGCTGCCACCGGCAGATGAAGAAATGCACACAGAAACATTTAAATACACAAATAGTGAGAATCGTACAGCAATATACAGATATCGGTATTTATGAGATTGAAGCTGAGATTATGAAGCGCGTTTACATGAAAAAGAGACTTCTATATGCATTACCGCTTCTTGCAATACTGTCCGCTTTAATACTGTCTGCCTTAATAGCGCATGGGGCGCAGGTTACTGAAAGTTTTTCAATATCAGTAACAACAGGAACCAACTCGCCAACAGTCTACAACGTTACTTTAGCGCAGGTAACTCCAACAGCAGCCAGCCACGCAACAAACGTGGTGGTAAGGTTCAACGTAACAGACGCAGACGGAGTTGATGACGACAACAGCGGAATAAACATTTCAGAAGTGAGGGTCAACATAACATTCCTGCCGGGAGAAACAGCAGAATACAGCAGATTCAACAACACAGGAAACTGCGCAACCATAGCAACATTCAACGGCGACCAGGACAGAACATACGAATGCAAAGTGGCAATAAGATACCACGACAACGCATCAGCATTATGGAGGATAAACGCAAGCGTAAGGGACAAGGCATCGTCATCAGGAACCGGCACTGCAAGCTACAACAGCAGCCAAAACCTCACAATAAACAGCTTGTCTGCAATAGACCTGGTAAACGACAACCTGGCATTGACTGCAGCCATCGGCTCAAGCAACAACGAGCTGACGCTTGTAATCAACAACACAGGGAACTTTGCATTCACATACTTCAACCTGACGCCAAGACTGCTGAACGCCAGCACCACAGATTTCTTCGAGCTGGGAGGAGAGAACAGCGGACCAGCCAGAGGAACAGCCAACTTCAGCTTCAACACATCAGCATCAACCGGCAGCGGCTTCGGAGTAGGGCTGAGCAACAACACCTGGATAAACATCTCAGACAACTACGAATTCACCAGCAATGAAGGACTGTCAATAAGCCTGCCGGCAGCGCCAGGG
>JACPMZ010000006.1 GCA_016185705.1 Candidatus Woesearchaeota archaeon | reverse complement strand
TAAAAATTATTGAACTTAACTTATAGAATTTAGCGAAGTTTTTTCCCTCGAAAGTTTGCCCTCGTGTGGGCATCCCTCACACAGAGCTAGCAAAAAATTTGGGAAAGCGAAGTGCAACGAGGTTTCCTGTTAATGCCTGTTATACGCCCCGACGACTGAAAGGAGGAGAGCGCAGCGGGGCACGAAGCGTAGCGGAGTGAGTTCAAAAAATATTTTTCGTTCTCAATTATCAGGCTTTCCTCATTAATCATAAATTTGATTTTTTCCGTTTTGAAAAATGAAAGAGGGGTTAGGGGTGAATTTCATTTTTCAACTTTCTTTATGTTTGGTATGCGCATTTTTGGTTAGTTCAGCTACTGCAACGAATACAACACCCCAAACAATTGCAACAAGACTCCAAATTACACCGAGGCTTGATTCAGCATTCGGCAGTATAATCGATGCGAGTCCAAACAAAATTGGAAGGAAACCAGCGACCCATGCAGCGAGTCGCCAATCGCCGGGTTTGAAGCTCGCCAAAATTCCTACCAATATGATGAGTAAAGCGAGGACGGCAATGTTGCGATAGTGACCAAGGGCGATATGTTTCTGATCGTGGTCAGCCTCATTGTCTGTGTCTACTTCATTTATAGAGTCTAATGGTTGATTCTGTGATGGTTCTTGATTAGCCGCCGAATCACCACCATGGAACGTAGGTGGATTATGTTCAAAAAATCCAGAGTTTCCTCCGTCGGCGGTCTGCAATCCAATATTCGTAAACGTAAACGCAAGCAGTGGTATCGCCGCTGCAATAACCAGTGTGAGTAATGTCTTGTTCAATGTCGCGACACTAAACCAATTTAAGAGATCGCGTCTGGCGGGGTGGAAAACAGTTGCTAAGATCGTCAATCCGCCAAAAATAATAAAGAGTGGTTGCGGAACCCAATTGTTTGTGAAAGCGGCGGTCAAAATCATTGCCCCCCACACAATCAGTGCTACCAACTGACCTGCAAATTTTTCTTTTGGCTTCCAAAGCTGGCTAAGAAGTCCTATTGCGGCTGTTCCCACAATGAGAGCGAATACTAGTTCGTGAATAAGATCGTGCGTATCTCCAGTACTAAGGAATTTTCCAAAGTGTCCCATAGCAGATAATGCATTGTCGGGTAGCAATCCCAATGCCGGCAGAAACATGAGTGCATTAATGAAAACCAACCATCCTAAGTAGGTCAACACAACAAGGGAGAACACACGACGTCCCGGGACGAAGATCGGGTGTATAAAAGTAAATTTTTTGCTCATAGTATCCTTAAAAGATTGAAATTTATAAATAATTCGTTTTCGGAACGGAGTGGAGAAAACACATTATTATCCCCCTCTATAATAAAGAAAAAATCAAATTTATCCATGTTTTGAAAGACTATCTTCATTTTACTTCAAGAAAAATATTTTTTGAATTGCGTATAACGTATGGCATTTTACGAAGTTTCCCGCAGGGAAATTTGGGTGAGGTTCTGCAAGAGCCGAACCGTAAAATGCCTGTTCAACGCCCCGAACGAAGTGAGAGTGCAACGTGGTCGAGGAGGGCGAAGCCCGACGAAGAAGTCGTGGGCGAAGGGGCTTTATTATAAACCAAATGGATTATTTTTAGAACGTTTCGGCGGTGGTCCAAATAGATTACCACCAAAAAAATTATCATTATTCTTATTATTTCTTTTTTTATCCACATTTTTTAATCTATCTTTATTAGATTTCACAGAATGGCATGTAGGACAAAGTGCCTGTCCATTACTAACAACAGTTTTACCACCTTTTTCCCAAGGAATAATATGGTCGTAATGTGTAGCGCTTCGTAGTAATGGTTTATGACCACAATGCGAACCTGCACATTTGCCTTTTTGTCGGTCCCATATTTCATTTCTTTGAGTTTGAGAAAAAGCTCTGCGAGTATCACGTTCAGTTTCTTTTTGTCTGGAAGGACCAAGTCCAACACCAAAGTCTAAAGGATTCTTAGTTCTTCCTCTTTTTGGACCTAGACTTAAATCAAAACCGCCGCCGAAAATATTATCTTGTTTTTTCTTTTTCTTTTTACTTGGCGTTCCCCAGATATTAAAATCATCCATAATATTAACTTTTCTTTATTGAAGTTTAATAAACTTTCGTTGAGCCCCGAAGCCCACGATTGCGTTGAACATATGCGACTATACGAAGTTTTGCGTAGCGGAGCAAAATTTTGGAAACCGAAGTGCAACGAGGTTTCCTCTAAATCGCTGTTATACGCCCCGAGCGAAGTGAGAGCCTGCAAGGCGTGGTTTGAGCGATAGCGAAAAAGTTTGAGAACCTGCACTATTTTAGGGTGGGGGATGGAAGCGTGCGATATATCGTTTTACCATTTTAATGAAAAAATAGTAGATATTGATTCAGATCTTTTCGTCTGATCAACAAATTCATACCAATCAATACAAGTAGAGCCCAATCTTAACATATCTCCATTATAAACTGCAAGAGCTCCTGATGCTCTAGCATAGCTAAGAGGATTAATCCATCTCGGATCAGGATCAATGGATAAATGAGACTCAGGAAGAGCATATACTCCCCAATCACTAAGATTCTCGCTTCCTAACGCTAAAACCTGCTCGACAAAACCCTTATTAAAACCTCTATAGAAATTGTTACGGTTATATAAATCTCTTTCTTTTAAGGTGCGGATTACTGCATCTTTTAGTGATGTAAGATTCCAGTATATTTCTGCGATGTCTAATTCCAAAACTCTGTCCATAAAATTACTGGTATTTTTGTAGTTTTTAATAGTTTTGCAAGCGCGCTTCAGTCTGGGTGGGGGCGGTATTAAGCAGGTTCTCAAATTGCGTTGAACTACCTATATAGATAAGTTTTTATACTATTTGGTTGTTTGGTTTCAGATGGACGTACTTGAGAGGTTTGGGCTGGAGCTTGATGCAAGGGGCTTCAGCAGCAAGACGAAAAAGTCTTACAGGCATTTTGTAAACGACTTTCTGGGGTATTCTGCAAAACATCCGCAAGATGCAAATTCTGATGACGTAAAGCAGTATATCTCCTACCTCATAAACGCTAAACATTATACAAACGTAACTGCTAACTTGGCAATAAGCGCGCTAAAATTCTTTTTTGTGAATGCTGTTGGAAAGGAGATTGAGGGAGTTGCAAGGCCTAAAAGAGAGCAAAACCTTCATGTAGTGCTTTCAAAAGAGGAAGTCAGGCGGATAATAGGCGCTGCCAACAATGCAAAACACAGGCTGGTGCTCAAGTGTCTTTACGGAAGGGGTTTGAGAGTGTCCGAACTGGTTGATTTAAGGACAGAAAGCTTTGATTTCGGCAGGATATAAGGCATATACAGCAACTGCTCGGGCATGCGAAGCTGCAAACAACCCAAATTTACACGCATGTGGCAACAAGCACCATAGCCAGGATAGCAAGTCCGGTAGATGACTTATGGCACTGACAAACTACAATGAAGTCCTAAAATACCTTGACAAGCTTGAGCTTTTCGGCATAAAGCTGGGGCTTGAGAACATCAGCAGATTATGCGAAATTCTCGGGAATCCGCAGGACGAATATAAGACAATTCATGTGGCAGGAACAAACGGAAAAGGGAGCGTGGTTGCGATGTGCAGCTTTATTTTGAAAGAAGCCGGCTATAAAGCCGGGATGTACACTTCGCCGCACCTGCAAAGCTTTCGTGAAAGGATGCAGGTTAACGGCGAATGGATAAGCGAGAATGAAGTTGTGGAAGTTTTTGATGAAGTAAAAGCAGCAGCAGACAAAATGAAAGCTGCTGGCATGCAAGCAACATATTTTGAGTTTACCACTGCCATGGCATTTTTGCATTTTAAGAAAAGAAATTGCGACTTTGCAGTTATTGAGACAGGAATGGGCGGCAGACTGGATGCAACCAACATAGTGAAGCCGCTGGTTGCAGTCATAACGAATATTGAGCTTGAACACACACAATACCTTGGCGATACAAAGGAAAAAATAGCTGCCGAGAAGGCAGGAATCATAAAAGAAGGAAGCGCAGCGGTAATAGGGGAGAAGGATGCGCAGATACAGCAGCAGCTCCTGAAAATCTGCGGCAGCAGGAATGCAAAAGCAACAGTAGTTGAAAAAGATTACGAAGGCAGGATTTCGCTGCTTGGAGAGCATCAGAAAAGAAATGCAGCAGTAGCAGCTGCTGCCATTACAAATCTTGGCAAAGCCGGAATTAAAATCAGCAGCAGCGATATCAGGAATGGAATAGAAAAGACCAAATGGCCCGGACGGCTGGAAGTCATGCAGGAAAAGCCAAGAGTAATCCTGGATGCAGCGCACAACCCTTCAGGAGCACTGACTGTTGCCGACTACATAAAAAGCCAAAAGAACGGGATAGTTCTGGTAATAGGGATTTCAAGCGACAAAGACACTGCAAAAATGATACAAATACTGGCGCCTTTGGCGAAGAAAGTGCTTGTAACGAAGGCGAAGCACCGCGGCAGCGACTGCGAGCTGCTAAGGAAAGAGGCAAAAAAGCACAATAAGAGCGCAGAGGCAATTGAAGACGTAAAGGAAGCTGTCAGGAAAGCGCTGAAGGAAGCAGAAGGCAGCACAATTATGGTCACAGGAAGCATTTTTGTTATCGGAGAGGCGCGGGGGCTTTGGCATGACATACCCGAGTAACACCGGAATTTAATGAAGTCACGGCCGGAGGGGAGTGAGTTGGGTGGAGAAACCAACTTCCTGCATTAATAGATAATGGCAGTTCTGATGAGACCATTAGAACAGCTTCCACAGATTTCTTGAGAACACATACCGCTTATCTACGGCAACAAACGGCACTTTTGACTCTACTTTAGCAAGCAGTGTGTTTGCAGCTACAAATGAAAGAGCAATCCCGGAAGCGAACAGCAGGCGCTCAATGATTACCGCAGGGATTAACGCAATCCACATCTCAGGCGTCATCGGCACAGCCCACACCCATATTGCGCCGCCGACTGAATGGGCGGTGAAGGTAGCGCCCAAGCTTCTGACGAATAGTCTGTTTTGAAAAAACTTGGCGATAATTGGAATTGTCCAGAACAAAGAAAAATACCACACTTCCCTGCCAACAGGGTGCAGGACAAACAAGGAGATAGCGATTAACGGAACGGCTATTGAGACATGCTTTTTCTTTGCGCCGAAGTAGTAAGCTGCGAAAACCATGGGAAGCAAACGCAGAAGTGTCACTAATTCAAAGCTGCTGTTGCCCTGAACCAGGTTAATCAAAAAATTAGCAGCAGCAGCAGATAAAACAATTATTGCGCCAAACGTGCTGCCAAGAATTCCTCCAGCTATGGGCCCGAACATTTGGAACAAAGTAAAGAACTGGTTTTCCCTGCCCACTAATTGCGCAACGTTAACTTTGGCGCTAATGAAGACTAATGCTGCAAACAGAACAGCAAAGAATATTTTAGTGGAAGCTGAAAACTTTTTCATCACTTAACAACCAGCAAAACGGCACCTTTATATATTTTATTGTTGTGTGAAGCTGCATGAGAATTGCTGTTTTCATGCTGCTTCTTGCCGCAGTTTACGGCTGCAGCGCGAGTCAGACTGGCAACGCAGCTGAGCCTGTGCAGGAAGAACCCAAAGAACTGCAAACAGCTGCGATTTTTGAAGTGACTGTTCCGAAAAACACGCCGGAAGGCGACGCCATTAACATTCTGTATGGCGCATGGAACGAAGAGGAGCAGGCGCTGGATGCCATAGAAATTCCCATGGAGAAAACCGGAGAACATACTTACACGGCATCACTGGCTGCTGACCTGGCGAAAGGAGAGTTTGAATACATCTACAGCAGAAACGCGTGGGGAGACATAACCTCAGAGTACCTTCCATTAAGACCGGAAGACAGCGAACCAGGCAATGAGTTTGAATACAGGAACGCAAAAAGGCGCGTGGCACTTGAGCCCGGAAAAGTGCAAAAAGACGCAGTGGAAAGATGGAGGTGGTTCCCGGAAGGGGAAGTAATCAGGAAAAGCAGCATAGAGCCAAGCAGTAATTTCAGGCAGCGCGCAAGCGGAATGGAATTCAGGTCCGGCGCAGGAATACAGGACCTATACATACCCGGCTTTGAAAAATTCTACAACACAACTGCCGAGCACATTGTTTCCCAGGGCTACAACTGGGTTGCAGTTTATCCTCCCTGGCAGTGGTATGAAGAAGATCCGCCCAAGCTGGGAAACGCGCTTGAGCTTGGAGTTGGAGAAGGGCCAAACTATCCAAGCGACGCAGAGCTGCGGAGACACATAAAAGCTTTCAAAGATGCCGGGCTGCGCGTCTCGCTTGAGCCGCAGATATGCTGCACAAGCATTAACCGGGAGGATCGGACGGACGTTTGGTTGGATGCTTACATCTCCGAAGTAAACAGGTTTCTGGTGCACCACGCGCAGATTGCAGAGGAAACAGGGGCAGAAATGTTTTTGTTTGACACGTTTGGAGCTGATGAAGCCCGCGTAACAGAAATGCTGCATAACGTTAAAAAAGTTTACAGCGGAGACATAATAGTACCGATATCGCCTTTCCTTTACCAAACCGACGCAGCAACGCAAACAATACCGCAGGCGCATGAAATACCGTGGGCTGCCAACGCTGACATTTTCCTTTTCCTTGGAGAAGGAGAGCTAACACCAAAAGACAACCCGACTGATGCTGAGCTGAAGCAGGGCGCAGGGCGCAACATAGACTTAATGAAACCATTCCTTGAAGAATACGACAAACCCGTGATAGTAAGAATAGCACCGTTCTCCATCAAGCAGGCATGGAAAGGGCCGTCGCACTACCAAAAAGGAAGAATTCCGGGAGAGTCAGGCGGAGAGGATGTATGGGAATACCACTCTTACTCCGCCGAAGACCAGGCAAGAACAGTAAATGCATACTGGCAGGCAGCAGCAGAAAGGGAGTGGGTAGCCGGATTGTTTAACTTTGGCTACTGGCACTGGGACATGCCAATGCTGCCCGACTGGAGCATACGCGGAAAGCCAGCAGAAGACGCATGGAGGAAGTGGAATGAGGAAATCCATGAATAGCGCAATCGTCACTGGAGCAGCCCGAGGGCTGGGAAAGGAAATAGCTCTGACGCTTGCTGACAGCGGATATGCAGTAGCTATTAACTATTACAGAAGCAGAAAAGAAGCGGCAAAAACGCTGAAAGAGCTAAGGAAAATCAACAATAACTGCATCAGTTTTAAAGGGGATTTGACAAAAGAAAAGAATGTGAAAAGATTAGTGGCTGCCGCCAAAAAAAAATGCGGAAGGATAGACGTTTTAGTGAATAACATCGGCGATTTTTTATACAAGCCGCTGCTGAAAACAAGCAAAAAAGAATTGGAAGCCGTGATACAGAATAACATTGTAACAGCGTTTCTCTGCAGCAAAGAAGTAATTCAGGTTATGAAGAAGAAAGGATATGGAAGAATAATCAATATCGGCAGTGTAGGATGCACTGAATTAATGGCTCCGGAAATGACAACGCCCTATTACATCGGGAAGACAGGAGTCTGGCTGCTGACAAAATCGCTTGCCAGAGCTGCTCCGAAAGGAATCACTGTTAATATGGTCAGCCCGGGCATACTGAGGACAAGCGTCGCCAAGCCGAAACATGCCAGGCATACTGAGCTGAGTGAAGCAGCGAATGCAGTGATGCTGCTAATCCGAAGCAGCCGCAACGGGAAAAATGTGACGGTGGCGAAGTGGAAGCCGGATGGATGAAGCAATAATTATTGAGTCTGAGGATAAATCAGGGAGAACCATATACCTAACCCGCGAACGGTTCGACCACATTCTTAAACACCCTGAGATGGGTGATAAACTTGAGCAGATAAAAGACACTCTGCTGAAGCCTGATAAAATCACTCGCGCCAGCCACGACTTGGACATACACTATTATTACAAATTCGATAAGAAAAGGAAAGAATACTTATTCGTATCCGTTAAGTATTTAAATGGCAGAGGATACATCGTAACCTGTCTTTACACGGATAAGATAAAATGAGCAACGAACTAAACATTTATTATGACGAGGAAGGCGATTTCCTGGAAATAAGCAGCGGCAAATACACTGATGGCTACTTCAAAAACTTAGGAGATGGAATATTTGAAAGGATAGACAAGGCAACGAACAAGGTAACAGGAATAGCTGTTCACGGATTCAGAAAAAGGACTAAAGGACTCAAAGACGTAAAGCTTTCTTTGCCTGTAAAAATGCAGTTGACTTCTTAAAAAGAAACAACAGAAAACTTTGAATAACCCTGTATTTTGTGCTTTTGTTCAAAGTCCAAGACAATTTTGACAAATATAGGGTGGATTGATTGTCAACAGAATAAACATGTGCAGCAAAATGGAGGCCGGATGGTTAAGCCAGGCAATGTTTTTTTTGAACCACCCCGCAGTAGTATAAAACCGAAACATTTATATACAGGGGTTTAGCAGCAAATCAACAGCATAGTTAGTACGAGAAAGCACTTGCTCAGAAATCTGGACATTTTGCTTTTTCTAAAGCAGTGCGGAGGAATAGAATGAACGAATTTGAGAATTACAGGTTAAGCAAAGAAATACTGGAGGCAGTCAGGGGAATGGGAATTTCAACCCCTACGGAAATTCAGGAGAAATCAATCCCAGCCATACTTGAAGGGAAGGACGTCATAGGAGAATCGGCAACCGGCTCCGGAAAAACACTCGCGTTCGGCTGCGGAATAATCCAGGCTGCGCAGCCGGAAGGAAAGCTGCAGGCACTGATACTTACGCCAACACGGGAGCTTGCGCAGCAGGTAAAAGAAGTTTTGTGGAAGCTGTCGCGAGGCAGGAACTTAAGGATTGCCTCTGTTTACGGCGGCGTTTCCATAGAACCGCAGATTCGGGACTTGGAGAGAGCGCATGTCATTGTCGCAACTCCAGGCAGGCTGCTGGACCACCTTGAAAGAAAAACAGCCAACCTGCTGAACGTAAGAATGCTTGTCCTGGACGAGGCAGACAGGATGCTTGACATGGGATTCATAGATGACGTTGAAAAAATCATACGGGCATGCCCATCCAACAGGCAGACAATGTTCTTCTCAGCCACCATACCCCATGAAATACAGGGGCTTGCACAGAAATACCTGAAGAACCCTGTTAAAGTAAATGCGGAAAAAATGGTGGACCCAAGCAAGCTGCGGCAAGTGTACTACGACGTGGCAAAAAACATGAAGCTTTCATTACTGGCACACCTGCTCCAGAATGAGCAGCGGAAGCTGGTCATGGTGTTCTGCAACACAAGACGCACAGCCGAGTTTGTAGTAAAAAATCTGCGGACAAACAAACTGGATGCAATCGCAATCCACGGCGCATTATCGCAAAACAAGCGGACGCACACAATCCAGCTGTTTAATGAAGGCAAAGCCAGCGTGCTTGTATGCACCGACCTGGCTGCGAGGGGCCTGCACATCAACAACGTCTCGCACGTATACAATTACGAGATTCCCAAAGTGCCCAAGGACTACATCCACAGAATAGGAAGAACAGCAAGGGCAGGGGACGAAGGAAAGGCAATAAACATTCTCAGCGACTATGACCACGACAACTTTTCGCGAATACTGCGCGAATACACTGATTTTAAAATTGAGAAGCTGGAGAAGCCGTATCTGAAGAGGATAATCGCAATACGGGCTGACGGAACAGGCAGCAGATGGCGAGGCAATGGAGCGCAGCGGAGCAGCCAACCATGGCAAAACAACAGCACAGGAAGAAGCAACGAAACATGGAGAAGCAAGGAAGAATGGCGAGGCAATGGAGCGCAAAGAGGCAGCCAACCATGGCAAAACAACAGGACGGGAAGAAGCAACGAAACATGGAAAAGCAAGGAAGAATGGCGGGGCAATGGAGCGCAGCGGAGCAGCGAACCATGGAGAAGCAACGAACGCAGCGGAGGCAACCCGCACAGACCAAGCGGCCCCAGACACCACCCGCCAAGACGGTGGAATCGCAGGGGAAGATACTAGCAGACATTAGATATTGTTTTTCTGAATAAAAGTTTTTACAGATAACAACAAATAAAAAGAGCCATATTTTTTGATGATGAATGAGAATAATAGCCGATTTGCACATTCACAGCAAATACGCAAGGGCCACAAGCAAAGCCCTTGACCTGGAAAACCTGGAAAAATACGCAAGGATAAAAGGCGTTAACCTTCTTGGAACAGGCGACTTCACGCACCCGAAATGGATTGAGGAGATAAAGGCAAACCTGAGCGAGGACGGAACAGGAATCCTCAAAAGCAAAAACAGCTTTCCCTTCGTGCTGCAGACAGAAATTGCCCTGGTCTATACACAGGGCGGAAAAGGAAGGCGGATTCACTACCTTTTATATGCGCCGAGTCTGGAAGTTGTTAAGCAAATAAACGAGTTTCTCCTGAGCAAAGGCAGGGTTGACTATGACGGAAGGCCCATATTTGGCTTCAGCAGCATTGAATTAGTGGAAAAAATGCATGCGCTCAGCAGCGAAATAGAAGTAATCCCGGCCCATGCCTGGACACCATGGTTCGGGATATTCGGCTCAGAATCAGGCTTTGACTCCCTGAAAGAATGCTTTCAGGAAAAGGTGAAGCTCATCCATTCAATTGAAACAGGCATGAGCTCAGACCCCGAAATGAACTGGCGCATAAGTGAGCTGGACAACATTACGCTCACTTCAAACTCCGACTTGCACAGCTTCTGGCCGTGGAGAATGGGAAGGGAAGCAAACGTCTTTGAAATGAAGGAACTAAGCTACAAGAACATCTTAGCTGCGATAAGGGAAAGAAAAGGATTTACTGAAACAATTGAAGTTGACCCCGGATACGGAAAATACCATTTTGACGGGCACAGAAACTGCAAAGTTTCAATGAGCCCTGCCGAATCAGGAAAAGTGAACAAAATCTGTCCGGCGTGCAGGCGCGAAATGACAATCGGAGTGCTGAACAGGGTTGAGCAGCTCGCAGACAGAAAAGAAGGATTCACGCCAGCAGGAGCAATCCCGTTCAAAAGATTAATGCCGCTGTCAGAGTTAATCGTTGCGCTGAATGGGGGAACACTGTACAGCAAAAAAAACTGGGCTGCTTACAACCCAATTCTTGAAAAGTTCGGGAATGAATTTAATGCTTTGCTTAATGCAAGCGAAGAGGAACTGGCAAAAGTTGCTGATGAAAAATTAGCTGCTGCGATAATTGCCAACAGAGAAGGAAAGATAGAAGTAAAGCCCGGGTATGACGGCGTTTACGGTGAGCCTGCTCTGGGAAAAGTTGCTGAAGAAAAAAAGGAGGAAATCAAAGTGAAGCAGCAGAAAGGGCTGGGGGAGTTCTTCTAATTATTTCCGAAGCATTAATTTCGCTATTAGCAGTTGTCAAGAAACCAGTTTACTTCAATATTGAAGATAAATTATCTGGTTGGATTTTTGCTTTTTGGAACTGTTTTTGATGCAACGGTCAATATTCAGGAAACCAAAAGTTTTATATACACGTATGTTTACGTGTAAACGCATGGCTACGAAAACTCTTACAATTACCGAGGACGCGTACAACATACTGGCAGCCAGTAAATTCAGGGACGAAAGCTTTTCCCAAGAGATAAAGAGAGTATTTGCAAGAAAAAACAGGAAAACCTTGATGGATTTGTTCGGGATATTATCAAACAAAGAAGCCGCTAAGATGAGAAATGACTTGGAAAGAATAAGAAAAATGAACATTGAACTTCTTGATGAGAGGCTTAAAAGACATGAAAGTAGTTGATACCACATTTTTAATAGATTTTTTGGATGGTTCTGAAGAAACAAAGAAAATAGTCGAGAAAGAAAACGTAGTTACGACACAAATTAATGTGTTCGAAATTGTAAGAGGATTTTTTCTTGACGACAACCCATCAAAGGCGTCGGAAAGGGCGTTCGACGTGCTTGAAGGAATACGGATGCTAGAGCTAGACGAAGGAGGGATTGTAAGATCAGCTGAGATTTCAGCAAATCTAATTAAAAAAGGAGTGAAAATTCCAGATGCTGATTGTCTGACGGCAGGAATTTCGTTAAGTAAAGGCATTTCCACTATAACAACACGCAATGTAAAACACTTTAACCGGATTCCTAACATAAAGATTGAAACGTATTAGAGCGGAAACTCAGGCTCTTCCTTCGGCAAAGGATCTGATTTCTTAGGCGCTTTTTCCCACAGAAGCTTAACATTCGGGTGCATGTTTTTGGAAAGACGGAATACAACATTATCCCTCAAATCGCACAGCGGCTTGCCCGGAAAGTCCTTGCAGGGCGCCGGGCGTTTTTCATATATTTTGCATACGCCAACGCCGTTTTTGCGCTCAAAGAAACAGCACCAGCCGCCGGGACGCTTTAAAATTGTGTTGCCGCCTGCATCCTTCTCAGTGAAGTCTTCGCGGCTGTGGCCGAGCTGCTCAATGTTCCTGACTTCTGCCTCAGTAACTTTAACAGCCAATGTGCAGCACAGGCCGCAGAAATTACAGTTTTTCGGCATCATTGCCCTTTACCAGGGGCTGCTGCTTAAATTTTTTTCCAACAAACAGCCCAATGCCGAAGAATAATGCCGAGTTGATAAAAATCAGTCTGAGCAGCTTAAACATGAAGTTCTGGAAATACTGCTGCGGGAACGCTTTGATTAACAGCGAATCCGAGGGAAAAAGCCAGGTGTCTGCAGCAAAAAAAGGTTTATGTATGGCGCTGAAAAAGATTTGGAAATTAATTGACAATAAAAATAAAATCAGCAACAGCAGCAGCGAAATTGCGCCTGCCATCGTTACAGATGCCGGAACTGCCGGGTTAAATCTGCGGGTGAACAACAGGCAGATAAGAACAGCAGCTGCAGCAGCTAAAACTGAATAATAAACAATCTTAATCCTGAAAAAAAGTTTAGCCACGTCTGCCAAATGAGAACTTTCCCTCTCATTAAATCCTTCGCTTAACGCTGATTTCCCGGCAACAAAAGCAACAACGTTAAGCGCAAGCGTTTGATTTACTCCCAGCTGCTCAAATTGAGACTCGTGAAAGCCATGGTTGTTGAAGAGGTAAACAAAGTTGCCCAGAAAGATTACCAGCACAAACAAAGCAGCCAGCAGCATCTTGACAGAATCCATAACAAAAATTATAAGCAACTGCTATATAAGCTTTTTTTATGCTGCAGCAAATAATAGATGAAATCAGAAACAGACTGCAAAAAGCGGAAGGCAGCGAGCCAGTATTCAGCAACAGGCGCTACAAGCCAGTCAAGTTCTCTGAAAATAATTACAAGGACATTGGAAAAGGCAGGGGGCAAATGCTGACATTCGTTGACGGCGGAAACGCTGAGCTTGTAAGCGCGCCCGGACTGAGCCTGCAGCTGATGAGAAACGCGGCAGTTGTAATGAAAAACAACAAGCTCGTTACCAGCAGGAAAAGGGAATTCTACGTATTGGCAGCTTCCAATGAAAAAGGGGCTGCAGCCAGAATTTTTGGCAGCGGAATAGAGGAAGTGCACGGAAAAGACGTGGCCAGCTTATGCGAAAGCATAAGGAAATCAAGCGAAATAAGGTTTGCAACTGAAATGCTGAATGAAGGAACTATCGTGCTTGACGGGACGCTGGAAGCTGAAAATGAAATGGAAAAGCTCCATTTGGACGAATTATTCAGCATTGCAGCGGCAAAGCACATAACAGTGGCAGCGCTGGCAAAAACCACCACTCTGGTTACAGAGAAAGGCAGCTCATATGCTGCCATGATAAACGCAAAACGCAGCAACGGCGCATGGTATTATTACCCGGTAGCGGAAATAGCGACTGACTTCCACAGGGCAGAGATGCTTTTTGTGAAGCTGCACGAAAAAAGCAGCCACGTTTTCAGGACTGAAGTTTACAATAATCAAAAAGAACAAATAGCTGAAGCAGCAGCGGAATTAAAGGAAAATGCCCGGGAACTGACATTTCCCGGCTACCCCTACGGATTAATACTGGCTGACAAACTTGCAAGGATAAGCGGGAAAGAAGCTGACTACATGAAAGCCAAGCTGTTTGCGGCAGCAGGAAATAAGTGGAGCGAACTTAGAAAAAGTCTGGCGGCGGTGAATGCGCATGAGATACTGGACAGCATGTAATCAAATTTTTTTTGCATTCCTCCTCCGGAAAAAGCCGATCTTCCACTTCATCAGGACATAAAATCTGTGGGGGAAGGTCATCATAGCCGTCAGATACGCCAAGCGGTTAAGCCACCACGCGAAAAAGCCAGCAAAAACAAAGCCCTTAATGTCGGCAACAGCGTATCCCCTGCCCAGCGTCAGGATAAAGCCCTTGCTATGGAACACAAATTCATGCAGCGGCTTATTGTTAATATCTGCCAAAACATTTTTGGCGACAGCGCTGCCCTCTGCAACAGCTGACTGGGCCAAAGCAGGAACCGGCTTGCCGTCCGGATTAACCACGAAAGCGCAGTCTCCGGCAGCAAAAACGTTTCTGCAATTTTTCAGGCGGAGATACTTGTCAACTGCAAAATACCCTTCAACCTGATGAATGCGCTGAGAAGCTGCAATTAAATTTGGCTTGATGCCGGCAGCCCAGATAATCAAATCAGCATGCAATTTACTGCCTTTGCCGGTTGTTACCGAATTTTTGCTGATTTTGGCTGCGCCGCTGCCGGGAAGAAAGCTTATGCTGTGCTTAAGCAGATATTTTTGAACCTTAGCGCGGAACCTGCCGCTGACCTGCGGCAAAAGCCTGGGAGAGATGTCAATAACTGTTACTGACGCATTCTTTTTCAGCTGCGAAGCGAACACAGCCACTTCAGCAGAAAGCTCAATGCCTGTTGGCCCGCCTCCGATAATGACAATCCGGGAATTCTGCCTTAAGGACAGCAGGGCTGACTTAATCAGCGCAGCATCCTTTACTGATTCCAGCTTACAGCAGAATTTTTCAGCTCCGGGAACGCCAAAAAAATTAGTGCCGGAACCGGAAGCCAATACAAGGTAATCGTATCCAACGCTTCTCCTGCCAACAGATACAGACTGCTTCTGCAAATCAATTTTCGTGGCAGCGGCCTGGACAAACTGAAACCTTTTATGGCGGAGAAAGCTCCCAATGGGTTCTGTAACAACAGATTTTCCAAAAACACCGGTTGCAAGCTCATGAATCAACGGCTTAAACACAAAATCCGGAGAGGGATTAATGAGAACCAGCTGGTAATCTGCGGGCAAACGCCTAAGAATGCCTCGGGCAGCATAAGCGCCAGCAAAGCCGGCGCCTACTACAACAATTGATTTCATAAATTGAACATGCGAAAGCGGATATAAAAAAGTTTAGATATTACTTATTGCCATCTAAGCAGCACTTCCCCTGCTTCAAGAGGCGTAACTGTCACTTCGCGGTTTCTTATGCCCTGCGCCAGATCACTGGGCATCCTAAAAATATAATTATCGCCAACCAGCCCCATTTCCTTTTTCACAAAATACCCGCTGCTTTTTTCCTCCCCTTAAATTTAAGGGTAGGAAAAAAGCAGCGTACAGCAATACGGTGAGAAAATAAAGCGCGAAAAAGTCCAATCGCGGAGAAACTGAAAGAAGGCGGCCTTGAAAAGCCCGTCAAAACATTTCCTTCTTCAGCAGCAGTTTTTCCAGCCCCCACTTCCTTGCGCCGAACATGAATATAACCAGAAATGCTGCGAAATAAAGCAATGCTGCTTCACCGCCGTTCTGAATCGGGAAAAGGGCAGCGGGCATATGCGCCTTAAAGTAAGCGACAAGCATCTCAACGCCTGCTATCAAAGCAACAGGCCTGACAAACAAGCCCAAAGCAAGCGCCACACCGGCAACCAGCTCAATAATGCCTGCCAAAGCCATCAAGCTGAACAGCGGAAGCGAACCGTCAACCAATGAGCTGCCGCCTACGCCGCCAAACATGCCAAAAACCTTCTGCAGGCCGTGCTGCAGGAAAAGCAAGCCAACCAAAACCCTGAATACAACGTATCCGTGCTCCCTGTAATTCTTAATCATAGCCAGCATCCAATCACCCAAAAACGGTTATGATGTGTTTGTATATAAAAAATTTGTGCTGCGTAGGTGAAGTCAAGTTAAGTGGCAAAACTGTCGCACACTGCTCTGATTTTTTTCTCCCCCCCTTAAAAAATAAGGGGGGAGAAAAAAAATCAGCCAAGCAGGCATCGGAAAGCTCAGGATTGCAGGACACACAACTTGACATTACCTGCTGCGTACAGTATCTCCGATTGCATCCGTGGCGGTTCGTGCTGCGCAGTGGATGGAACTAAGGCAGTTTCGGAGATACTGGCGCGGGTAAAGCCAAGTTAAGTGCCAAAATTTGTCAAAACCCGTCCAGCTTCTGCTGCTGCCTGTCAAACTTTTCCAGATACTTTGGCGGGCTGACTGAGCGGAACTCAAAGCCGTGGTCGTGCAGCAGCTGCAAAGCGTTTGGACTGATTTTCGGGGCTGCGATTATGCCCCTTACCTTCTGCAACCCTTTTAGCTGCCTTATTTTTTTAACATAGCGCTGAAGCTGGTCAACTGCCTTAAGGTCTGCGGTGTAGCGCTTGCACTCAACAACCACCAGGGTATTGCTTTTGTCATAGCCAAAAACGTCTATGAAGCCATACCTGGTATGCTCCTCCCTTGACAGCGGCTTAAAATCGCTGCCAATAAGCGCAGGATTATTGTAAATCATGTCTGCCATGTCTTTTTCAGAGCCGGTCAGCTGAATCTTCTGGCTGTCTGCCAAGTCAAGCACCTGTAGGGAATGGATTTTGCTGATATTAATCCTGAGGTATTCTTTTTGCTGCAAATTACTGCTGCTCAAAATAAGCTTACTGGCATCCTTCAAAAGAGTGTGGGAAGAGCCCTCCTTCATGTAATTAACCGGAGTGCTGCCATGCGGCTGGTGGATAAGGAGAGTGCTGTCTGACTTGATTATTATGATGCGGTCGCCGCCTGCAAGAAAACTCTCAGCCCTGCCAGAGTAATAAACCGAGCAGTTGCAGCTTAGAATCACTGATTTGCCGCTGCTTAAAGCCGAGTTAAAAGCGGGCAGGTCAACCTCCATATACTTTTGAATAATGGCGAATAATATAATTTTTGCGCTTACATCTAAATGCGAATATTGGTATTAATATTAGTAGGAAAGTTAATATGAATATTCGCAAAATTTATATACAAAAAGCCGCCAATACAGCCCGGTGACCACCGGCAAGTCCAGGTTAGGCAAAAAAATAGAGGCGGACATACTCAGAGTTCTGCAAACTGCGGCGCAGCCGGTCTCCACCCGCGGCATCGCATTAAAAACAGGCAGGGCGTGGCATTCTGTACAAGGGCATTGCTTAAGGCTGCAGATAGCAGGCAGGATTCACGGCTACAGGATAAGCAACCTGAATGTCTGGGAGATTAAAAGATGAGCCGCATCACACCCCTGACTCAAAAGGAAGCAAAGATGCTGGCAATAGGGCTGGTATTCGCGCTGGTAATTTCAATGCTTAAATTCGCAGGGCCTGGGCTGACCGGCTACGCAGTCTATGAGCAGCAGGAACATGCATGGAGCTTTGACTACGAAAACGACTACGCATACAACAGCGATTCAGTGGAAGTGGCTGACGGCGAAGCCAGGCTCAAACTGCAAAAAACCACAACGGCGTGGACAGACTCGGCTGCGCTCACACTCGGCAGGACAGGCCTGGACAGCTTACCAATAGCAGGCATTGCCCCGGCAGACTATGAGAAAGCGATGCTGCAGGAAGGCGACAAATACTATATTGCAGGGAATGAAAAAATTGAGGAAATACCCCCAGCCCTTAAAGGATTGGCGTGGATTAAGACAGAGAACAGCGACAGGAACAAGGACATAAACGTAAGCTTTGAGCCAGACAGAAGCGTCACCGTATTTGCAGGCCATGACAACAGGGACACTGCGCCTTCGTGGCTCAGCCAGTGGACTTACTGGGGAGCAGGAATCATAACATCTGCCAAAGGAACGCCTTTCAACATTTACTACAAAGATTTTGATGGACAGGTGCTGCTGGAAGCAAGCAACAAATCAAAAGCAATGTACGTTGTTCTTGTAAATGCCACAGTTTACGAAAGCAGCACGGCATATGCGTCTGAGCCGCATAATTTTTCCGGAAAAATGAAAAGCATTGACTGGGATGCAGATACGCCAGGCGGGACAAGCGTCAAGATAAGAATACGGGAATCTGCTGCACCAGAAGGGCTTGGAAACGCTGAATGGAGCAGCCAATATACAGAGCCGGGGAGCTTTGAAGGGCAGATAAGCGACGGCACCGCCCAGTACGAAGCGCTGCTGGAAACAGCTGACAACAGGATAACACCAACGCTTACCAGCGTTACACTCACCTTTGAGAATGAAGAATACCCCGGCTCTGCGGAAATAGAAACTGACGACCTGACAGTTTCAAAAACAGCCGAATGGGGAAGCATAACAGCATCAGAAATCCTGAACGGACAAAACATAAGCTACTATTATTCAACTGACTCCGGAGCAACATGGCAGGGAATCGGCAACCTTGCGGGCAGCAGCCAAAAAATAAGGGCAAAGGCAGCAATGAGCTCCAATAAAACGCACACGCCAGCGCTTCAGGAGATAAGAATAAACTACACTTACGCCAGCTGCACGGAAGACTGGGCTCCTGAATATACTGAATGCGAAGCGAATGGCACAAAAACAAAATATTATGCTGATGCAAACAGCTGCGGAACAAATGACGGCCTGCCGGCAGACAACGGAACAACCGAAACCTGCTCCTATGAACAGCCCCTCGCAGTAAATTATGCCTTTGCAGAACCAAATGCGGTAAATCCGGGGGAAGAAATAAAGATAACTGCAAACATAAGCCGCGACAGCAGCATCACAGCCACAGCAGCATTCAGAAATGAAAAAGGAACAGCAGCAACCATAAGCTTAAAGGAAAACAGCGGCCTGTTCAGCGCAGCAGTCAATACCTCTGCCATCGAAAAAGGCATATACGCAATAGACATTTCAGCTGAAGACGCCGGGGGGAATGCGGCCATAAGAAAAGGTGCTGCGCTCGCCGCCATAATCACGAAAGAAGCGCTGGTTGAAAGCATAATATTAAGTGAAAACTCTCCTTACAGCATAAACACAGCAGACTCTGCCAATAAAACAACAGTGCTGCTGAACATACTGGGAAAACAGGCTGAAGGGCAGATATCAGTGGCATCATACACCGATGACTTCAGAAACACCACCAAAACTGCACGTGAAATAGGCAGGTATGTTGACATAGTGGCTGATGAAGGGCTTAGCCGGAACATAACAAACACCACACTCAGGATTTACTACAGCAACGAAGAGCTAAGCAAGGCAAACATTGCAGAGGAGTCAATCAAAATCCACTACTACAACGAAACCAGCAAGGCGTGGACAGAACTGGAAACAAGCGTAAATGCAGAAGAAAACTATGCGGAAGCAGCGATAGAGCATTACAGCACCTACGGCATATTCGGGCAGGAAAAAACGGCTCAACCAGCGCCTGCGCACACCACAGGCGGCAGCGGAGGATACGGCGGAAGCCAAAAAAGCTACACCCGGATTATTGCTGAAGAGCTGAAAACAGAGGCGCAGGAGGCGAAAAAAGAGGTGCAAGAGGGGATAACTGAGGAAAGAACGCAGCCAGAAAAGCAGGAGGAGGCATGCGTGTACGACATTGAAATAACGCTGCCCAAAACAACGCTTAAAGGAGCAGACACTGTTCCGGCAGAAGTAAAAAATACCGGGAACTGCACAATTGACGCTCTTGAAATAGCTGCAGCAGGGGATGCCGGCAGGTATGTGCAGGTAAAGCCAACCAGAATTGAAATGCTTGAAGCAGCAAAAACAAGCAACTTCACAATCGCAAAAACAAGGGAAACTGACGCCGCAGTCCAGGGGCTGCTGATAGCTGGCGAGCAGCCAAGGACTTATGACGGCTGGCTGAACATACAGGGCGCAGGCGGGAACATTGAGCTGAGCGAAAGCATAGCAATAAGCGTAGAGTTTGGAAAACAGGAAAGCAACATGGCCAAAATAAGCTGGCTGGCGGCACTGGCGATACTGACGGCTGCCATCATCATCCACAGAAAGAGAAATGGGCATGCAAAAAAAAAGCTTAAACTCAGGTCAAATGATGCAGTTAAATAACTAATAGTAAAGCGCATTAGTTTACAAACATTTTGTGCGCTTCACTAAACAGCAAATTGCATGTTCTTTTATTTTTGCAATTTGCTATAAGCAAACTTCTTTTGTTACAACTTCTTAACTAATTTTTTATTTTTTGTATGTAAATCTAAATAGTTTTCTTTTGAAACTACTTTAATCCCGAGGCTTGCTTCAGCGTCTTTTTTAGCTCTTCCGGCCACTCCACCGCCTTCCCTTGCTGCTTCTTTATTTTCTACAAAACCTTGTGCATCCTTTTTTCTTGTTGCCTCTGTAGTCAGTCTTTCACCGAGCATAGAAAAGATAAGCTCCAAGTCAGTCATATGATCTCTTAAGTTTTGATTCTTAAATTTGGGGTCAAGCTGCTTTATCTGCTTATGTCGCTTAATAGGCACTCCGAAGGTTGCTTGGCTGATTTCATTAGTTAAAATGGCAAATTCTGTGTTCTCGTCTACACCCCTCTGTTTCCATTCATCAGTCAACTCTTGCCTGATGGCAATTCCTCTTATTCTTTTATCAATCCAGTCCTTGGGATAACCTTTCAGTTCATAGTATTTCTTGGCCCTGTCCTGGGCAAGTTCCGGGTTTTCAACTTCCTGGATACGCTCATGACCAATCTGAGCAAGCCACTGCTTGAATGGTTCAGCTTTTTTTGAAGGAATTGATTGTATAAGCCTGAATGCTCCTCTTGTATTTACACAGTTAGCTTTCCTACTTTTTCCATCCGGGGCAACAAGTTCAAGGAGGGTACAAAATGTACCCCAGTTGGCACTCAAAATGGGATCCCTTTGGCGCATTTTCTTAACATACTGCTTGGAATCTGAGCTCTCAGTTAGAGCAACAACTATGTCAAACAAAGAAAACCACCATTCATCTTTATGCCAGGTTCTCCTAATTTGCTTTCCCCGGAATACAACCAATGCTTTATCTTGGCTTGCTTTCATTTTCTTTTACAAATACTCAATATTTATAAATTTTCGTAAAACGTAAAGTCAATTCCTTAAGAATGACCATTATCCAGTTCTCTTTTTGCCATCCAAGTAGGTTATTACTGCAGGACGATTTTTGTCATCCTTCACCAAATAACAATAAAGTTTTTGGCCTTTTTCCAAACAACAGCCGGTAGCAACTAACTTGTTTATTGAAACACTAAAAGTAGATCTTTTTTGCGAAACTTTGCTTATCCACCCCAAATTATCAAAATTTATTCTCATGCAGAAAGCTTAGGAACAATCATTTAAATACCTTATCGTGGCATGTCCAGTGGGGTTTCCCAAAATGTCTGAAACCACCATTTTTCATGGTTTTAGGGCCTGAAAGCCAAATGCGCAAAGTTTCCGGTGTCCAGTGGGTATAAAAAGAAAACATTCACAGCCCTAATTAAACAGCTCAGTATCAGGATGGAACGCAAACCAGGCAAACCAGAATTCTCTTTCGTGAGGAATGCGCTCCTTGGTGTTTATGTTCATGAAGGTAACGATGCCTGACTCGTTTCTTGTAACTCTTACAGGGACGCCGTTAACAGCATCTTCAAAATCCACTTTACGCTTAACAGCATCTTCGGTGTAAGCTTTAGCCGCGCCATTCACTTCAATTCCGAATATTACAGCTTTTGGATGCAAACGCTCATCCTGCCGGTCAACAGGGAAAATTGTCTGGTCAGATGCATAATAGTCGCCGTACGGGTCAATGCCGTATGCGCGCACATGGCCTGTTTCACGGCTGAGGATTTCTGAGCCAGGATTAGCAGCTTTCCATTCTGCCCATGTAACTACATCCACAGGGAACAATTTAAGCTCTTTTCCTGCCAATGGGCCGATGATGGCTCTGCCTTCAATCTGCGTCCAGTAAGAATCAGTTTTGCGGTCATACATTACAAGGTTTGAGTTGTAAAGCTTGCCTGAAGTGCCAAACTCAACAGGGCTGCCGTCAATTTTGCCTTCGTACCCAATCACTGAGCCGCAAAGCGGGCAGTAAGTAATAAGAACAGGCTCGCCTGCAACAACATCGTTAACAATCTCGTGCCAAACAAGAATCTGGAAAGGGTAAAAGCGCTTAACATTTTTATGAATAATGGCTGCACCCAATTCATCGTCATCAAGCCACTTACCAGCTTCAGCTACCGAAACAAATTTTGGGCTGTCAATCGAAGGAATTCCGTCCTTAGGCGGGCCGCCGCCGCGCAACTTGTCTGGATGAATCAAATATTTTGTGCCGTCAGGAAGGGTTTTGATTTCAGTTGCGGATGCAACGTTCACTGCATCATCTTCTTCGCTGCCAATAGCAGGCGGCGATTCCTGTGATGTCCCAACTATATCATCAGCAGTGGTGCACGCTGCCGCAAACAGCGAGAATAGCAGCAGTAAGTATTTCATTATTAGTGCCAAGATGTTATCTTATTTAAAATTAATGGTTATGTAAAGTAAACTTTCCAATGGCAACCAACCCTGACCTGCTCACGCGCCTGATTTCCCCCTCCCGCGAAGTTAAGGGAGGGCGAAATCAGGCGCAGAGAGACTTGGCTAAGAAGCCATTGGAAACTGCACATAACAGTTTAACAGGGCGAAATTGCAAGAGACACACCATGAAAAGTTCTTCACAGAACAGGGATTGCCAATCACCCAACATTAGGCACAAACAGCCCAACCCAGCTGAAAAGAAAACTTAATGGCTTGCTGATATATTGAATCAGGGGGCTGCTGCCGAGGACGCCGAAAACAACTATGAGGTAGTATAATGATACTAACAGCATAAAGATTCCTGCTGCCAGATTAATCTTGCGCCTCTGGGCTGTGAGGAAAGCGATAACTGTTGAGCTTTTCGCTGCTGAAACAAGCGAAAACAGCAGCAGCGGAGCCCCGATGCCCGCGCCGAAAGCCAGAAAGCTGAGCATGCCGCTGAAAAAGCCGGATACTGACACTGTTGCGCGCGTGAGCAATGCTATTATGAAAGCAGGGTTGCAGGGAATAACGACAGCTCCGAAGAAGAATCCGAAAGAAAAAGCGCTTAGAAGCGGGTTCTTCAGGAATGGGGTTTTTGCCTTGGGAATTATTTTTGAAAAATCAAAATCAATTATCAGCAAAACGCTTACTACAAGCAAAATGGCGAAGGCAATCGGGGATACAATCTGGATTACTGAAGTGAGGGATTTTTGCAAGATAAGCGTAAAGATTAAGCCAACAAGCAGCATGAAAAGGACAACACCTGCGGTTACAGTAACGCCTATCAGGGCAAAAGTTTTCCTGCTGTCGGTCTTGCCAGATAACTGGCTTGAAATGTACGATAAAAATCCCGGATACAGCGGCAGAACGCAGGCAGCAGCCAGCGGAGTAAATAATCCAAGAATGAAAGACGCTGCAACATCTGAAAACACAGCCATTTTAGGCACACAATGTTTCTATTGACTCCTTAAGCTCCTCAGCAGACTTCACGCCCCTGCGCAGCTCGTGATGCTGGCCGTTGCAGTAAAGAGCCATGGGAGCAAGAGGCACCTGAGTGAAATCTATGCCGAAAGTGTCAATAAGCGAATTGGTAACATCAACAGGCGAGACAGCGTAATACCAATCAAATCCGTTACTCTCAATGTGGCTGCGAACCTTTGCAGCATCTTCGTTAGGATCGGTGTCTATAGATACTGAAACTACAGAATCGCCCACCAAGCTGTGAAGCTTCCGGGTTTCAAGCTGCTGGCGCAAACAGACCGGACACCACACAGCAAAGTTCTCAATCAACACCGGCTTGTCAAAACCTGCAATAGAAAACTTTTCGCCAGTCGCCACGTCTTTCAGCTCAGCAGTAAGCCACAATTGCTGGGAAGCTGCCTTTCCTGAAACAGCCGGTTCAGCAGCAGGAACTTCCTCCTGAAGTGCAGGGCTGCCTGCGCTGCCTGCTGGCGATGCAGAGCAGCCATAAACAAAAACAATCAGCGGCAGCGCAAATATGAGAAGCTTCAATCAAATCACCCCTTCCTCAGCTATCAGGCGCTCCCTATCCCTGCTTTACGCAGTGCGCCGAGCTCCTGACAAAAAAATGGAAAGGCTTACGCCTTTCCGATTATCCTGAAAACCTTGGTGCCGCATTTGCCGCACACGCCCTTCATGGCCTTCATTTTATTCTTCATGGTAACTTCCTTCGCGTCCTTAATGTCAACCTGCTTCTTGCATTTCATGCATCTTCCTTGTGCCATTTATCCCACCTCAAAGAGTGTTTTTGATTTATAGAGCAAAAATTAGCTAAGTACTATATAAAGGTTTTCTTGAAATGCACCCCAAGAAAGCATAAAATAATTGTTTTCAATATAGCAAAATATTTATAGTGATGAAAAATCTTAACCAGCATGGCAAGAGGAAGGCCTTCAGGAAGCCGTGTAAGGCAGAACATCGTGGAAATACTGCACATAGCCAGGGAGCTGCACGGCTATGCAGCATATGCCATTTACAAGGAAATATTCCCGAAAGTAACCATGAGGGCCATCTATTATAATCTGAAAAAAGGGCTTGAAACGCGGGAATTCAGGGTAGCGCAGATAAGGAAAGAGAAGGGGCAATACAGCTGGGGGGCAGAAGTGGAGCGCGTGTACTATGCATTAGGCGAGAATGCTAAGCCCGCAGGAAACCCTGCTGTGAAGGAATACTTCGCAAAAGCGCAGGCAGCTCGCACACAGACCGCAGCAAAAAGTCGGGCTTCGCATCAGTAAGCTGCTCACGAATGTGGTAGCCGGAAAGCACAGCAACAGCAGCCATGCCGGCCTTTCTGGCAGCAAGGACGTCATGCGCTGTGTCGCCGACCATAACAGTTTCTGAAGGCAGTATGCCTGCCTGCGTTACCAGCTGAGAGACTGACTCAAGCTTATTGCCGGCACTGCCAAAAATACGGGAGAAAAAATTTTTGCCGCTGAAAAATCTGGCGTTTTCCTCCTCAATAAAGCGCTGATGGTGGGCGCTGAAGACAAGCAAATTATATCCATCCTCATGCAGCAGCTGCAAAGCGCTTCCAACTCCCCTGATAGGTTCCGGGTAGCCAAGAGACCTGAAATGCCTCTCAAACAAATCCCTGTTGAGGCCGCGGTCAGCAAACTTTGCCATCGTTTGCGGCGAATCGCCGAACAGCTTCTTTATGTAGGCATCGTAGGGAATGTCAACAACCTCCTGAAAATGCGGGAAATTAACAGGAGCAACCCCAATGTCGTGGAACATTGCCCTCACAGTATGAAAAACCATCTCAAAGTCATCGCTCAAAGTGCCGCTCCAGTCAAAAACAATGTTCTTAATCATTTCTGCGCCTTTTTCAAAAAGCCGATAACAGCGAAGGCCTCCCTCCTTGAAAGCATGGCCTTTCCTATCAAGCGACGCCAAATCTTTCTTTGAGTAATCCGCTGGGAGCTGAAATGAAAACGCATGCTTCCAAGCATTGCCTCAACATGCTTCATTATAATATCCTTTTCATTTCTGGATGCAGGCGTGAAACGGCTGGCAATCTTTTTCTGCCTCGAGCGCTTGAACAGCTCATACAGCACAACAGCAACAGCATGGGAAAGGTTAAGCGACCGGTATTTTGCGCTTGCCGGGATGGAAATTATAAAATCGCACTTCAGAATCTCAGAATTGGTAAGCCCGGTAGAATCCCTGCCGAAAACCAGAGCAGCATTGGAACTGCTGAGCTCGCGGTATTTCTCTGACAGCTGCTCAGGAGTCAAAGGAATCCTGGCAACATTTGAAGAAGCGCCCACAGCAGCAGTGGCAGCAATCAGCGTGTCAAATTTTTTCAACTGCTGAAAACTTTTCACAACAACAGCTTTTTTCAGAACATTCAAGGCATGCTTAGCCCTCCACAGCGCTTCATTCGCCAAATAATCGCATTTCGGATTTACAATAACCAGATTTTTGCAGCCGAAATTCTGCATTGCGCGGGCAACGCTCCCAATGTTGCCTGGCGACTGCGGCTCAACCAAAACAACGGATATCATAAAGAATGCCAATGGCAGATGTTTTATAAATTTATGGATGCCTACTTAATTGCCTTCCTCATGAGACGCTCCACCAGAGTGCTCATCTTGCAGCCCTCTCTGTCGCAATACTTTCGGAATGCCTTGAAAATGGCCGGGTCAAGAGTAAAGTTAACCCTCACCTTGTTGCCCCACCTTCTCAGTCTGCGGGTGCGGTCGTACTCCTCCAATGCAAGAAATGGTTCAGGCATTATTCGCGGAAGCTGCTGAGCCCTCCTGAACACTCTTTTGCTAAAAATTCTTGGTCGCTGCATTTTCCATCATCCTCCTAATATTTTGAACATCTTTAATGTTATCCTTCGCTATACGTAACACCAGCTGATCAATCCTGAACGGATCATATTTATATTTGAAATCATCCAGCACAGACATCACATACACAGCCGCGGTTCTCTTGTTGCCATCCTCAAAAACGTGGTCGCAAAGCAGAGAGCGAACAACAAAAGCCATCTGCTCAAGCCAGTCGCCGCTATTAAAAACCGCGCTTATGGCAAAATCCATGCTGCCGGGGTTAACGACTACACCACTCGCGAACTGCCTGTTTATTTTAATCAAATCGTTCGCAATTTCCTTAACCAACAGATTCATACATACTAGTGTGTATAAATAGTATATAAAATTATCGGTTTTAACGAGCTGGCGAATTATCGCCATCAACGCAAACCCCTTGCCGCGCTGCTTTTTCTCCCTGCTTAATAATCGGCTGTTCAGCGCTCAGAACCCGAAAACACCGGTAATAAAGCCAAACAACGCCTTCAGGGTTTCCCTGAATATTGGAGTAAGGAGAAGCAGGATAATAAACAGAAACAGCATGCTTATCCGGACAAGGTCTTTGTTGCCGCTTGCTTCGCCCCTGAACTTGTGGAGGAGCTTCTGCAGCATTCTGCCGCCGTCAATAGGGCCGACTGGTATAAGGTTGCCAAGCCCAATGCCCAAACTCAGGAAAGAAACAAGAGCCAGCAGATTGATCAGCCAGGAAACCGCAGCAAAAGACGCTGAATCTGAATTCTGCCTGACTTCCTGAATCTGCACGCCAAGCCAAGGTTTTGATGCATCGTCAGCATGCGGAACAGTCTGAACTGCAATGCTTCCGCCATCATTGCCTATGCGCACTTCATCTCCCGGCTTTACGCCCTCAAAATGCCTGATAAAGTCAAGAACAGTGGAAACAGTCTGCCCGTTCACCCTGTTGTACACAGCACCAGTCTGCAGGCCAGCTGCCTCAGCCGGAGAACCTTCATCAACAGACGTAAAAACAATTCCCTGCGGCGGATAAACAGAATCAACAACAGGCGGAACGGCAAATGAAAGCGCCAGCATCAGCAACAGAAAAACAACAAGATTTGAAACAGGCCCGGCAGCAAAAATTGAAAAATTGACTGCCGCAGACCTTTGCTTAAGGTCAGCCTCATCAGGCTCAACGAACGCAAACAGTATCGGGCCGAGAATGCCGACGCCGGTATTCTTTACCTTGACATTATGCGCTCTTGCAACGACTCCGTGGCAGAACTCATGGATTACGGCAACAATGAATATTGCGATAACGCCCTCGACCAGCGGAATACGAAACGGCACACCAGGAATCTGCACGCCAGGAATAACAGGAGCAATGGCAGCAGGGGCGTTTGGAGTCGTGAACAGGACATACACAAAATAAAACAGTCCCAGCACAACGGCAAGCATCCCGGCAAAGCCTACGAAAATGCTAAGGTAGCCAAAAGATTTTACAACGCCCCTCATCGAGGAGGCAAGCTTATCCATCAAGCCAATGCCCCACTTTGCCTTATAAAGGGCAATAAGCTTCATGTGGAACTGAAAGCGGCCGCGGTTGCGGTAAACGAACAGCGCAAGAGCTGAATAAAACAGAATGACCAGTTTGTTCCTCAGCATGAAGTCAAGCAGTTCAAGAGGCATGGCTAATTACACAACACACCCTGCTTAAATTATTTTGCTTTTAGAACAGCTACTTTCTCCTGACAGGGCGCAGAGCCGTGCCTTTGCACTTCCTGCACCTCACCTTTCCCTGAATAACCTTCAAGGTAGGAACCCTTATCTTTGCCTTGCACCTTCTGCAGACAAAAGTGCTCCTGAAAAACCTTGCCTCAGACTCAGGAAACTTAACCATGGCTTCATGGTGCTGGGCGCAGGTTTAAAAAGTTTACTGAAAATTGCCCTGATAAATTTGCAACAATTATGCAAAAAAAAAAGCCCATGTTAATTTTGCTTAACAGCCATTAAAGATAGCTGGCAAGTGCAGCGCCGTTTTACTCTGCAGCCTTAACCTGCTTCATAACCTTGTCGTTAAGAACCTGCCAGTAGAGCACGTTTGTGCCGGGCTGGCAGTCTGCCTTCATGTCCTCAGGAATCTTAAGGTCAAAAGTCTCATATGTCTCAATGTCCATAACATTTGCCGAGCTGCCCTGCACCGAAAGCACCTGGGCAGTCCTTTTCTCAATAACAGGCACGTCAACAGAATCATGCCCGGGCATAACAACAATGCGCTTCTTATCATCAATAATGCCCATTCCTTCAATCCGCATCTTTGCATGACCATGCTTGCCAGGCCGCGAAATTTGAATATTTGTAACGCGACAGGCAGCGCCTTCCATCACGAGAAAAGAACCTTCCTTAAGCGTATTCGCACCCACGCTCCTTGTAGTCATGACAAAAATCTGAGTTGATTGATATATAAAGTTTTAGCTTTTTCGCTGGAAAGTCGGGGGCTTGAATATTAAATCGGGGATTGCTTAGTTGCGTTGAAGCAGTTTGGCAGCAGAGGCGCAGTGTTTGACGCGATAATTGCACTCGGAGGAGGAATAAGCAGGCGGGACTGGCAGGGAAGAGCGGACAAAGCCATGGGCTTGCCGGGCATGAAAGCAAACAGAAAGATTTATAAGAATAAATCCTAAATTTCCAGTAAAGGGGGGTAATGCATGAAGCCAGGGCACATAGCCATTTTGATAGCAACAGTAACTGCTTTTCTTGCCACATTCATCATTTCAAACGGGCTAAGCACAGGATTTGTCACCGGCCTGGCGGCAGCTGACGCAATAAACCTCCAGCCGGGCAAAGCGCACACAACTGAAACCACAGCTGAACTGCAGTGGTCAACCAACCGGAAAGCAATGTCAACACTGGAAATCAATGGCGAACAAACTGCTTTCTCAGCGGCAAAGGAATTCAGGAAGGAACTGCATGGCCTGACACCCGGAAAAACATATTTTTACAGAATCAGGGCCTGCACAGACAAGGTGTGCGAGCAGCAGAGCTCCTCCTTTACAGCAGGCACAGGCAGCACAGGGCTGCCAGCAACAGGCTTAGTTGCCGGAATTGGTGATTTGGCTGGAACTTTCCGCACAACTGTCAACTATCTGCCCTTTGCCCTGCTGGCATTTTTAGCAGCTGCAATCACAGTCAGGGCAGGCTATGACAAATTTTCGCAGCCAAATATCGGGGCAATGCTGAAAAAAGCAAAAAAACACATCAATGAGGAAGAATACGATGAAGCAAGCATGCTGTATGCGAATGCCCGAAAAGCATTTGCCCAGCTGGAACACAAAGCGCAGCTCAGCCACTACAACGACCTCGCTGAGGTGTATCAAAGCCTGAGAAGGCAGGCGGATATCAAGCAAGCGCAGGAACTCACAGAAAAATACTCGTCAGGAACAATAACAGGCGATGAATTAATGAAACTGAACGAACTGATGTTCAAAGAGTCCTAACCAACAGCCCTTCTCACGTCAGTAACCTGCACAGAGCTGACACCATCAATCTCTGAAATCTCGTTCTCCAAATCCTCAGTGCTGCCCTTCTCTTCAGGCATTGAGAACATTATATTTATGGATTTTATTCCGAACGCGACCGGTTCAGTATCAGTCCTGCCAACTGTGCCGCCAAAGCCCGAGATTTTTTCCGAAGCAGCTTCTGCTATGGCACCAAGATCTGTCTCAGGAGAATCGGGCATGATTTTTAACGAAACTATAACCGTTGCCATCAGTTAGGACCCCTGAAACCGCAGTCCTTGCACTCATAAACAGCAGCATTAGCCCTGCAGTCAGCGCATCTGGCAATCTCTGACTTGCCGCAGGCAGGACACGGAAATCTTGCTACGCTCGTATTGGAAACATTCATTTCAAGTTAAGTGGCAAAACTGTCGCACACTGCTCTGATTTTTTTCTCCCCCCCTTAAAAAATAAGGGGGGAGAAAAAAATCAGCCAAGCAGGCATCGGCAAGCTCAGGATTGCAGGACACACAACTTGACATTACCTGGGGATTCCGCGTTGTTGGGTTTTCGGCTGTTACTAAATAATTTAAGCAAACGACAATACGCAGTAGCAGCAGCGGCTACGACTGCTGCGAAGGCTGCTGCATCTGCGCTGCTACCACTGCTACTGCTGCTTTCAAAAAACCAGCAGCAGATTGAATACAACCCAAACCTATAAATACTAGCATAACTGCAGCAAGCCAAAAGGGGTGGCAGGATGCAGCTTTCTAAAAGGCACAAGCTAAGGGAAAACAAGACTATCAGCCCTGCGCTTCACATACCCCAGACAGAGCAAAAGAAAAAAGGGTTCTCCAGATTTTTCAAGGCCAAAAGGCCTGCTGCGCCAATGCCTGAACCGCCTGAGCCAGAGCCAATATTTCTCAGGGAAATTGATTTGGGGCATACAGAAACAGGGCATTCCAAAAAAGTGGAACATGAATTAGCACTGTGGCTGAATGACGGAAGAATCGTCCGCAGCTTAGAAGAGCTTGCCAAGTCGTTAAGGACAATGAACGGCCGGGTGTTCATGCAGCATCGCGAGAACAATGACATTGCAGAATGGGTTCGCGACGTAGTCGGGGACAGGAAACTGGCAGAAAAGCTGTCAGCCGCGCCCTCCAAGACGAGCTTCATAAAAATTCTCGGGAAAGACAGGAAAATCAGCGAGAAACTGAGCCAGGGCAAAGGGGCTGAAGTCGAGATAGCGGAGGCAATTGAGAAAATAGCTGCTCCGAAGAGGGAAACGATGCCAAAGCCTGCGCTGCTCGGCCAAAGGTACACAGAACCCAAACTTGAACTGCCGCAATTCACAGGCGAGGAAAAAATAACGCGGCTTATAGAGCAGGCAAGGAAAGCCATTGACATGCATGAAATGGAAGAAGCGCGAAGACTTCTGAAAGAGCTGAAAACAAGCTCAGGAAGGGAAAGCAAAAAAATAAAGTACGACGTTATGGAACTGGAAACTGACTTAAAAATGGCTATGCTGGTTTAACAGATATAATGTTGCTGATTTTATCAACCTCAAAGCATTTGCCCAGGAATTTTTCTATTGCATAAATGTTGGTAAGGCAGTGCGGCGTTATTTCAGAAGCCTTAAGCTGCCCTGCGGTTAGGGCAAGGAACGGAAGCAGCTGGTCAGACAGATGCATGTCAACCGCTGCCCCTGAACCGATTTCTTTCTGCAGCTGCAGTGCAGCCTGCTTTCCCACATCATCAGCAGGTCTGCCCCGCTCGCCAAGCTGGCTGCTGCCGAGTATAACAGGGTTAACCTGCGAAACATCATCCTGCTCTGAAAAAACAGCCCACAAAGAAATCACAGAGCCGATTGAAGAGGTCTTAGAATAACTGCTGCTGATATTTACTGGAACATTCAAATCAATCAAACTGCTCTTTGCAGCTTTTGCCTGCCTTTCAGCAACCTCAGATTTTTGCAAATCAACAGAAGCAACTGAAGAGCCGCGGACCTGCAGCAGCTTTCCCTGACTTGTCAGGGAAATTTTAGCAGCAGCATCGCTTCTGACTGCAGCAACAAGCTCAGTGAAACTGCCGTAGCTGCTCAACGGAAACTTAGGTTTAACGATTAGTTCGGCTTTGCCGCCGCCTTCATGAACAAAGCCCCTTTTTTCAATTTTGTATTCAATATCATGGCAAAATTTTCTTAAATGCGGCAGCAAAACATTGGCAAAATAATCAGCAGGCGGGGAAAACGGAACGTCAGTGCCGCCAACTGCCCTGATTCTGAATTTCTTACCGCCAAAGATTACAGGCAGCAGCAGAGACTGCAGCAGCAATGTAATTGAACCAGCGCTTCCGATATCAACGGATAATGTTCTCGCTTTTATATCGCCGGGATAAAATTTGATTGCGGTGGACGAAACTTCAGCGCCCTCGTAACGGGCATTACACAGCTCAGCAACCGCTTTTACACAGCTCAAATGCTGGTTTCTGAGGCCCGGCTTAGGCCTGTTCTTTCTGATGTTAATTATTTCAAAGGGCTGCATAGTTACAGCTGAAAGCCCCAGGGCTGTTCGCAGGATTTGGCCGCCGCCTTCAAGATAAGAGCCGTCAATGCTTATCATTGTCTAAATATACTTCTCATAATGGATTTTTTCATTGGGAAAGCCGAGCTCCTTGCACAAAGCCCTGACTTCATCAACCATGACGTGCAAGCCGCAGATGTAAACATCCTGACTGCCCGGAGCTATAAGCTTTTTGAACGCATCCTGCACGCGGCCATGTTCGTATTCTGAATTGCCAGATTTGCTCAAAACAGGAACAAAATGAAAATTAAGATGCTTAGAAGCAAGCGCCTCAAACAGCTGCCTGTAAATAATTTCCTGCTCCGAGCGCACACCAAAGAACAGCCAGACATTTTCTGATGCACGCTGCAATGCCTCCTCTGCCAGGGGCTTGATTGCGGAAATGCCAGTGCCGGCAGCCATAAAGACCAAGTCATTGGCAATCTTTTCCTGCAAAACAAAGTGGCCGAAAGGGCCAAGAATCCCAAGCTTCTGCCCAGGCTTCAGATTCGCGAGATAATTGGAAGCGAAACCGTCAGGAACAACCTTGACGCAGAACTCAACGCTGCCGTTTGTGCCGGGGCTTGAGGAGATAGAGTACGGCTTGCGAATCATCTTGCCATCCTTTTCCAGAACAACCTGCAGAAACTGGCCCGGCTTAAAGGAAAAGGGGTTGCCGTTAAAGCTCAGCTTTACAATAACCACCGTAGGCGTTTCCCTCACAACATCCTTTACCACAGCTTCCATGAAAAAAACTAAAAGCAGGGTGTTTTTAAGTGTTTTGCATTGGCCTTGTTGGTTTTCGGGTGCTGCTAAATCCAGCAGATGCTGTTTCGCAGCAGCGGTAACAGCTGTAACGGCGCTGCTGCCAAAAGCCAAAAAAGGGTGTTGGTTAATCTGTGGCTGGTAAGTGTCGGCTGGCTTATCGCTTTTCTTATTGCATACTTTTCGTTCTCCATTTCTACCAACTCCTTACCTATTCAGGTATAACTTTAGTAAGTAAAGCTTATATATAAATGTTCGCTTTCTTACGCCTTCAGGTATTACCTTAAAAGGTAAAGTTTAAATAGAAGTAACGCTTACGGCTCTGTATGGCAAAGGTAAAAATCACGTTTGACGGCTACAAATGCGAAAGATGCACGCACGAATGGATACCCCGCAACAAAGAATACCCCGTAATCTGCCCGAAATGCAAAAGTGCATACTGGGACAAACCAAGAAAGAAAGGAGGGAAAAAATGAGAAAAACGATATCCTTGCTGCTTTTGATTTTTGTAATATTCATAGTCGGCTGTCAAACTCAACAGCCCCACCTTTCAGCCGAAGGAAAAACAACGGATTTCATAACGTCAAAACAAGAACCTTTCACAATGAAATTTTTCTTGGTAAATCCAACTCAAAATACATTCACTGGGCAGATTAAATATGTTTATGACAAAGAATGTTTAAGAGGTTACCCTGATGAACAAGATGTTGAAGTAACTCCACAACAATATAGGATTGCCATAACTAAAGATTTTGAATACTATCTGCAAAATCGTAATGACGAAGAAAAATGCGTGAACACACCTCTGCAAATATCTGCAACGCTTCAAGATAAAGGGGGAGATATTAAATCAGTGCTTAATGTGCAACTCACAATTTCTGGTTCATGACAATGGGGAAAAAACTTTCTAAATTGTGGAATTTCATTAAGAACCCGTTCACCACACTCGCAATAGGGTTGGTGATAGGGTTAATCTTTTCGCCCCAACTTTTCTTTATTCAAAATTCTGGTTTTTTGTGGTTGTCAAGCTATTCCCATACGGATTTTAAGCAAACCTTTAGGGATAGCTATTATGATGAAAGCAACTATACAAATGATGGGGGATTAATAGTCAGCATAAGAAATTCATACGTTTTGGGAAATTCAGTAAAAACGACTTTTGAAGCTCCCGATTTTGTTGATTATGATTGTAAACTTTTGGAAGCAAAGGATGGTGAAAGTTGTGATAATTACATAATTCCTCCACAAGGTGCGTTTAGAAAAGTTCAGTTTGATTTGAGGATAGGGGAAACCTCAAAGTCCAGACACGAATTTTGTATAGAAACAGAAAGTTTAACCAACACTCTTTTTAAGAACAATAGGAACAACTGCATAGACGTAACAATAAATCAGAACAGATAACCACCCCAAAAAGGTTATGGTAGTTCTAAACATATCAAACCTGTTTGTTACTGCTAAAGCAAGCAAATCAATGAACAGCCAAGAAGTGAAAATCCCCAAAAATAGATAACGCCACTTCCAAACTGGTTGTTTTTTGCTCATATTAATCATCTTTTATGTGTCAGCCGTTCTGCGACAGGCGATACTGCGACAGAACCCTTACTCCCGCCCAGTCGTTTTTTACCAGTCGTCATTTACCAGTCCCTCTTTTACCAACACCCCAAAAAAGCAACCTTTAAATATTGCAAAAGGGCATAATTATGCACATAAAACAGGCGGGCAGCGCATGATAAAATACCTTCTATTCAGGAATGGAAAGGTGAATACAGGGAGCAGCCTGGATTTTCACCTGCCCAGGAAGGATGAGAAGCTTTTCATATTCCTCACCCAGCCGAATGAAGCCGAGATAAAAAGGATAATCAAGGACTTCAAAATTGAAGGCGAGCCCCTGCGCACATTTTCAAAGGAAACGCACAGCAGAAGATACATTGCCAAGCCATTCCAGTTTGTCATGCGAACTCCGCACGTGAACAAGAACGCAATAGCTTATTCAAACCTGCTTTTCATTATGACGAACAGGGCAATGATTGTTGCTGTTTCCGCGCCATCTGACTTTTATAACGAAATAGTGGATGACATAGCTGAAAGCTTTGAGAAGGTTCAGGTCAGGAGCGTAGGCCACCTATTGTACAACTTCCTGAAGGAGGACGTGGATGAGAATTATGACGTGCTGGGAACGCTTGAGAAGCGAATAAAGGACATTGAATCCAGGGCATCAAGGGTAAGGGGCGATTCGAGAATAAAGGTAGAGGACATACTTGCCCTAAAAAGCCAGCTGTTCAGGTTAAGCAGGCAGTTCTGGGCCACCACAAGAGTAATATCCCTGATAAGGATAGGAGTTGCCAAGATAGAGATGGACCCGGAAAGCGCCGGGATGCTGGTTGACCTCCATGAAACATTCCTGCACCAGATAGACCTGTCATCAGCACAGAAAGACATGGTAACTGACGTGCTGACTGTTTACGCAACTTCAGTATCCAATTTGTCTGCAATCACTGCCAATGAGCTGAATGTCGTCATTAAAAAAATCACGTCCTACGCAGCGCTGCTGCTTATCCCAACGCTGGTTGCGAGCATATATGGCATGAACTTTGCGCATCTCCCCCTGGCAGAGCACCAATACGGCTTTTACCTGATCATGGCAGCAATGATAACAGTTACCGGAGTAACACTGGCAAGCTTCATAAAAAATGACTGGCTCTAGAAAACAGCTCATTGTCGGAATAGACCCTGGAACTACGTCAGCGTACGCACTGCTCAGCATTGATGGCGAAGCCATAAAAGTAAAGTCATCAAAAAAACTCAATCTAAGCCAGATGATAAAAGAAACCACAAAACACGGCACTCCGTTAATTGTGGGAACAGACAGACGAAAGTGCCCTGAGCTGGTCAGCAAATATGCTGCCAAGACAGGGGCAAAAAAAGCGGTGCCTTCCTACGACCTTCCGGAAGCAGAAAAAAATGCAATAGCCAAAGGATTTCAAACAGAAAATTCCCACCAGAAAGACGCGCTCGCAGCAGCATACGTTGCCTACAAGCAGTACGAAGCGCTGCTGAAAAGAATAGACAAAACGCTTCTCAGAGAAGGAAAAACAGACTATTCAGATGAGGTCAAAAGCATTGTAATAAGCAGGAAAATAAGCATAAAGAAAGCCGTTGACATGATTGAGGAAAGATTACCTCTCATACGTTCCGATTAAAACTGTTTCTTCAATTATGCGGCCTTCCATTGCCCTCTCGACGTCCTGCTTGGTGGCAGAGGAATCAAGCTCGAGAACAGTGTCCAAAGCATAGAGCTTAAAATTGTAATGATGCACCTTTCCCGGCGGAGGGCAGGGGCCGCCCCAGTCAACACGCTGAAAATCGTTCATAAGCTGAGTGCCGACAACAGAGTTTTCAGAAATAACAGCAGTATCAGCAGGAATGTTGATGACAGTCCAGTGCTCCCAAACCTTCGGAGGAGCGTCAGGGTCATCCACAATCAGCACAAGACTTTTTGCATCAGCAGGAACATCCTCTATCCTCAGCTCAGGACTGACATCCTCGCCCTCGCACGTAAACCTGGCAGGAATCACTGCGCTGTCATCAAAAGCCGGGCTTGATAATTTCATAGCAGTCACCTCGTTTCCGGATACTTCCACAGGGGGTTCAGCATCCTTCTCAACATTTTCAGCTGCGCAGGCTGAAACCAGCAGCATAAAGCACAAAAGCAGCGGCCTCATACAGGCAATTAAGCACATGACTTTTTAATATTTTCGGTAATGTAAAGTCAAGTAATAAGTATCAGATTCGTCCCGCCAGCTCAAATTCTGCTCACTTTTTCACTCTCCATCCCTTATTATTATGCGTGAAATCTCAGAAACGCTGAATGCTAACTACCCACTGAAGCAGGCAGGTTCAATCAGTTAAGGCCAAGCCTGCTTAAGGCCTTGCCCATTTCCGCTTCCATTATGTCAAACTTTTTGTTGTCCAGAAAATCCTTTTCTTTAAGCTCTTTTCCCAGCTTAACTTTTAGCAGCTCTTTTATTTCAGCTTTATCATCTTTGTTCCAGTTGTGCCTCAGCATTACCTTTTCAGCTTCTTTCATTATGTTCTCAGCATCCTTTGCGTATTTGCCAGAGTAGAATTCGTCCTTGTTTACGATGGAGCCTATTTTGTGCCTCAGGGCCCTTGACATCAGGTTGGTAAGCTCCTGCACGTCCCTGTTTTTTCCCATCCTAAATCAAACCCTCTATGGAAGCCAGCTTTGCTCTTATAAGCTTTCTTAAAAACGCCACCGAGTTTTCCTCTATTTCCTCGCTAGCCCTTAATTTGTCATACAGACTTCCTTTTACCAGTTTTTTAACTTCCCTGTTTATGGAAGCTGAGTTCAGGCTTTCATTTCTTAAAAACCTTTCAATAGTCACAACCCTTCTTAAATTGTCAAAGAAAACCCTGCTGCCAAGCCTCACATGCAGCAAGTCCTGCGGCATCATCAGCAGGAACCTTATGTGCTTCCTGTCAACCAGCCTTTCATCAGGCAGTTCAATTGGCCTGTTGCATACGAAACTGCTGAACATTGACTTGGTTAAGGGGCATATTTTCAGTAAGCGCTCAAACCTTTCCTTTTCAATGGCGATTATGTGAAACTTCAGATTAAACTTGTCGGTAAGCCTGCTGTGCACTGATTCTTCAAAGCCGTCACTTTTCCCAGATACTATCAGGACCAAGTCAATGTCGTTGTAGCTTACCTTTTCAGTCAGGAAAGAGCCAACCACAAATATGCGTTCAACTCTGTCAATTCCGGACAGGAATGAAAACACGTCTCCAATCAGCTTTTCCTTGAACTCGGACAGCCTTTCCAGCCCTGCTGGGTAATGCAGCTGCGCATGCTTCTTGACCAGCCTGACCTCAACCATGTCGCCTGCCTCAATCAGGCCTTCCATGTCTTTAGGAACGTAAATCTGGTTGAACCTGCTTCCCTTGGAAACCGTTTTCTGAAACCTCGCCATCATACTACGTATAAAATACGTATTAATATATAAAGCTTTTGGCATTAAGCGTCAACTCATTCGATAATGTTGACTTAACACAAACAGGCAATGCCGGGTAATGCGCCTTGCTGTTTTGAAGGAGCGTAGTTGTTTAATCGTGGCAGCAGTAGCAGCTATTACTGTGACCGCTGCCGCCATAATGGCACGGGCAACTTGTCAATAACGCCAGTTTATTATAAAATTTTTTAAACTGGCAAGAATTACGCTACGGCTTTTGAAAAAATGCAAAAACAAGGCAAAATGAAATTCGGTGGCAGGTAGCTTTTTAAATTGTTTACAACAGCAGGATTAGCATGGAGCAGCAGCTACAGCAAACGCTATTGCAGAAAAATTTTACTGACATACTCGGGCAGGGCAATGCGAAGCAGCAGCTGAAGTCTGCGCTGCTCATGGGCAGGCACGTAATAATCGTTGGAAGGCCGGGGATTGGCAAAACAACACTGGCAAAAAATGTTGCAGAGCTGCTGCCCGCCATTGAAGTGAACGACTGCGGCTATAACTGCAGCGGGAAAGCAATATGCCCCGGATGCAAAACAGGAAAAAAAGCCGGCAGGAAAAAAATCAGCGGCAGGGAAAGGTTTGTCCGCGTTCAGGGCAGCCCTGACCTCACGTCAGAGGATTTGCTTGGAGACATAGACCCGATAAAGGCGCTTAAGTTCGGCCCTGCAAGCGTTGAAGCGTTCAGCCCCGGCAAGATTTTCAGGGCGAACAACGGCATACTCTTCTTTGATGAAGTCAACAGGTGCCCTGCCAAGCTGCAAAATGCCCTGCTGCAGGTGCTGGAAGAGAAAAAAGCAACCATAGGCAGCTACAGCATGGACTTTGACGCAGACTTCATCTTCATCGGAACGCTTAATCCGCACGATTCCACTACTGAAAATTTGTCTGAGGTATTTCTGGACAGGTGCGATCTGGTTTACATGACATACCCGGAAACACTGGAACTGGAATCGCAGATAGTAGCTGAAAAAGGAAAGAGCAAAATTGAATTTCCAGGCGAATTGCTGACGAGCATGGTCGGGTTTGTGAGGGAGCTGCGCAGCAACAGCAAGCTGGAAAAACTGCCCAGCGTAAGGGCAAGCATAGGGCTTTACGAACGGGCGCAGGCGAATGCGCTGCTTGACGGAAGAAACAAAGCTGAATTGCAGGATGTAAAAGACGCCCTCATCTCTGTTCTGGCGCACCGCATTGAGCTAAAGCCGTCTGCAAAATACACGGAAACAGCAAAGGAATTTCTTGAAGAGCAGATAAATGAACGATTCGGCGCAGCAAGCGGTGAATACGGGTAGAAAGCTGCATGACTTAACGCCGATTGACGAGCTATCCGGAAAGCTTTCATCAGACCCGGAAGAAAAACGGCTGATGAGGTCTGTTCTTGAAAGCGATGAAAGCGCAATAAGCGACGGAAAACTCATTACTGCAGCCCTGAATGCGGGAATATCTGCATTCACTCCTGACCTGCTTTTTGACAGGCTCGCAACAAACTACAAAAACGCCAGGAGGATTTACGGCCCGTCATTCCTGAAAGAAATAACCGGCTACGACGAGAGCCAGATTGAAAGAAACCTGCACATAGGCGAGTTCAGGCAGGAGCTGAGGCAAAGGATAAAGGACAAACTGCAGCAGCTCAAGCAGGACGAGCTGATTGACAAGGAAGGAACGCTTACTCCAAAGGCGCTGAAGCTGTCAAAAATAATTCTCTACACCGAAGAGCTTGACAAGCTTGCTGCGCGCGGCCTGCTGGGCGAAAGGGAGGACAAGAAAAGCTACAGCTACGGATTAAGGGATGAAGTAAAGCCGTTCAGGAAGGACAGATATCACGATTTGGCTATAAAAAAAACAGTGAAGCTGGCTGTGAAAAGAAAGCATTACGCAATAGCAAAAGAAGACCTGATTGCGTTTGAGCGAACAAGCAAAGGCAGAAGAAACATAATCTACGCGCTTGACGCTTCGGGAAGCATGAAGGGGCATAAGCTGATACAGTGCAAGAAAGCAGGCATCGCATTGGCATACAAAGCAATTGAAGGCAGGGACAAATGCGGACTCATTGTGTTTGGCAAGGAAATCAAGACAAAAATCGCTCCAACAACGGATTTCAAAAATCTGCTTCAGGAAATAACAAGCGCAATTGCCAAAGAAAAAACCAACATTGCAGCCACAATCAGGGAAGCCATAAACCTGTTTCCCAAAGAAGACGCAACAAAGCACCTGCTAATCATAACTGATGCGATGCCGACATCAGGCGAAACTCCTGAGCAGGAAACACTGGAAGCAGCAGCCACAGCAGCTGACAAAAAAATAACAATTTCAATAATAGGCATAAATCTCAGGAAGGAAGGAGAGGAAATTGCCAAACAAATAGTTGAAATAGGAAAAGGAAGGATGTTTGCAGCGAGAGACGCTGAAGAAGTGGACAGGATTGCGCTGGAGGATTACTACGACATTTAGCTGCGCAGAGCTTCAATTATGATATCATAAACTTCCGGATACTTATCAATGTCAAGCATCTCGGTGTGCAACGGCGCAAACCTCGTGCAGGTGCCGTTAACAGGATAATTAAGAGCGCCCTCCATAACTGCGCTGCTCTCAAGCACAAAGCCATCGCCTGCACCCTGGCCCATGCTGCACCCTGTCCCCACTATGTTATGAACCTGCACTGAAGGAGGGCTGCGGTTCAGCTTGTTCAGGAACAAACTGCCAGCGCTCATGTCGCGGCACTCAAGGCGCTCGCCTGCCACAGGGCAGAAATCCGCTATGCTGCCTGCAATGCCGCTGTTTGGAGAGCCAATCAGTATCAGACTGCGAACGCTGTCCGGACCGAAAAGCTGCACGTAGCGCCTCGCAACCAAACTGCCCATGCTGTGCGCAATAATTGTCACTTTAGGCCGCCCGGTCCTGTACTTGACGCGGTCAACAATCTCCTTCAGGCGCACAGCATAAGTGTCAATGCTCTCGCTCTTGGCCTGAATAACCACATAATTCTCAGGCTGCTCAAACAGGTCAAGGTAGTAGCTTGCCCTGATGCTGAGAGGAACGCCAGACATTCCCCAAACGCCAGAAGGCGAATCCTGCTCTGTGTACAAAGTAATCACGCCCGCATTAAGGTAGCCGTCAGCCTCAAGCCGCTGCTGAATCCTGTTGAACGCGTCAAGACTGTACTCAGCAGAAACATCCTTGTTCAGGGCGTGGCCGTGAAGAAAGACCACCGGGGCATCTGAATCGCTTCCAAGGCATTCAGCAGAAACGCAGCACGCGCTGCAGCTGCCCCAGACGCAGCACATTAGCGGCTGCTCATCAAACGAAACATTAGGCGCGGCTTGCTGCATGTCCAGCTGCAGCTTCACAAACAGAACAGCGCTTACTGCATTAAACACCAATTGCGCATCACTGCACCTGCCAGGCAATTTTTCGGACAAAGCAGCAACAAGCGCAGGCGTAAGATTAAATTCCGGATAGCTGCTGACTTCACCGCTGCCGTAGCCCTCCAAAACCCTGCGCGCATCATCTGACATGTTCGGAATCCCGGACATCGCCTGCTGCGAAATGTTATGCAAAAGAGCGTCTGCGTGCATGCCCACATCAGACCAGAACTCCTCAGATACAGGATACTGCTCAGCTGAAAATGCCTGCGCCATGGAGCTGTTGGCATCAAAATAAAATTCATGCAGCGTGCCTGCAGCCGTGCACGACTCTGCATAATCAAACTGCTGCGCTGAAAGGTTAATAACCGGCTTATTCGGCGCGCAAAAGCCAAAGCTGCACAGGTATTCGTAAGAAACTGCTGCTGAAACTGACCTGTTCACTGATTCCAGCAGAGAAGCAGCCCTGATTTCAGACAAAAGCGAGGAAACGCGCCTGGAAGCGCTGTCAACCGCAGCCTTCTTGAATTCCATGCCGTTCCTGCTGCCAAAAAGAACTACAGCATCATTGAACGCAGAAATTGTGGCATTAACCTGCCCTGCGTAAAGCGCAGCAGCAGGAATGCCCTCAAGCTCCAAAAGCTGCTGCCTTGAAAAAGACAAATTGTCCAGCAAGCCGTTATATGCATATATTGAACGCTGCATGCTGCTATTAGCTGCTGCGAGAGATTCCTCGGCAGCATTCAGCACAATATCAAGCTCCTCTGCGCCCTGAGCCAGGGCAGCATAATCCTGCTCCTGCCAAAGCTGATGCAGCTGAAGCAATTGCCTGTCAATTGCTGCGGCATCAACGCTGCTCAGGCCGGCATCAAAATCTTCAGCCACAACAGTCCTGCCCAAAGATGCAGAAGCATTGGAGAGCGCACCACGCAGCATCTTAATGGCAGCTACGCGCTGCGCCATATCATTCAGGGCTGGTTGCAGATATTCCTTAAGTGATTTTTCAACGCTGCCCAAATCATAATCGGCAGTGACCAATATAGCCCTGCGAGTCGGCTCGCCGTCAGTATGGCAAAGCGCTGTGCTGACGCTGCGGCACTCCATGCTGAAGCGGTAAAGCTTCTGACCGCTGCCGTAAGGAGCAGCTTTCAAGGAATACGACTTTACAAGCGGAAAGCCGGCTTTAAGATAAAACGAGTCCTCTTCCAGCGAAATGTTCCCGCTAAGGTCAGCAAACTCAGAAACGCAGCGGGCAGCGCAAAAAGGATTGGTAGTAACAGAACTTGTGAAAGTAACGTTCTGCCCAGTGCCGCGGACAAGCTCAAAATGCGTTTTCTCAGCCTCAAGCCTGACAACTATGTCGTTGCCAGCAAAAAAATTAAGGAACAGGAAAAGCTTGGTGCCTGAAGCCAGCAAAAGAATCAAGGCAGCAACAATGGCTGCCGCAAGCACATATTTGCGGTGGCTGACCAAAAAGCCCCTGACCACTCCGAACTGAAAAAGCCGCATAAGCCCTGTAAGATACGGCTCTATTTAAAGAATGCTGTAATGCCGTGTCAATGGCTGCCGCAAGCACATATTTGCGGTGGCTGACCAAAAAGCCCCTGACCACTCCGAACTGAAAAAGCCGCATAGGGCATGTAAGATACAACCCTATTTAAAGAATGCTGTAATGCCGGGTAATGTCAAGTTAAGTGGCAAAACTGTCGCACACTGCTCTGATTTTTTTCTCCCTCCCTTAAAAAATAAGGGGGGAGAAAAAAATCAGCCAAGCAGGCATCGGCAAGCTCAGGATTGCAGGACACACAACTTGACATTACCACAAACCGCAAAAATTTAAATACAGACACAGTGCATAGAGCGAGGTATGAAACTGCTGGTATTTTCAGACGTGCACGGCGACATGAAAGCTGTTGAAGCGCTCAGGAAGAAGGCAAGGAAAGCTGACATCGTGGTGTGCGCCGGAGATTTCACGTTCTTTGAGAACAAAATGGCAACTGTGCTGGGGAAGCTCAATTCCTTCGGCAAAAAGGTGCTGCTTGTCCACGGCAACCACGAGAATGCCAAAAATGTTGCCAGGACAGCAAAAGGCCTGAAGAACATTTCGTTTATCCACAAGAGAGTGGAGCAGATTAATGGACATGTTTTTGTCGGGCATGGCGGCGAAGGATTCAGCAGCGAAAGCAGGGACTTTGACAGCTTTGCATCCAAGCTGAAATTCAGCAAAGCTGACAGGATAATTCTGGTGACGCACCAGCCAGCCCACGGCACAGAAGTGGACTTCATATGGGACCACCACGGCAACAAAAGCTACAGGAAGTTCATAGCAAAGCACAGGCCGCTGCTGGCAGCATGCGGGCACCTGCACGAAACTCAGGGCATGGAAGACCGGATTGGAAGAACCAGAGTCATCAACCCAGGGCCAAAGGGGGCAATAATAGAGCTATAGCTCCTCTTCTTTATCCATGCTGATGTTTGCCTTAGTCTTCCTGTAATAGAAAAATCCAACCCCTGCAGCGAGCAGGGCTACTATTATAATGACGACAGCAGTGTAAAGCAGCGCCTTCTGCTTTGGAACAACAGGAAGGTCCACGATGCCTGTCTCGTTTCCGCTGCCCTGGGGTGAATCCCCGCTGCCGGTGTTGACAAAATCATCAGAACCTGAATTAAAGCCCGGACGCAGGGCTATAGCAAATGTTGAAAGCCCGGGAGAAGACGCTTCGTAATAAATATAGGATGCGTCAAGGTCTGTTTCTGAACTAACGAGCTCTGTCCACTTATCTGTTTCGTAGCGAAGCAGCACAATGCCTGAGGCCAATGCATTGTTTGAAGTCAGCCAGCTCCTCGCAATCCTGAACTCGACAGTAACCCCTGACACAGCAGTGTCTTTCAGGTTGGTCTTTGCTACAGTGAGGTACTGGTAAACAGTTCCTGAATAATCTGCGGTAACAGTGGATGGCTTGGATGCCAGCTTGGTTACAGTTATCTCAGCATTGGCAACGTCCTCAGTAACAGTAAACTTAATGCCGCGGATGCCGATTTCAGACTTGGTAATCTTGAATTCAGATGCTGCGCCTGCCTTGATTTCAGTCCAAAGCTTTGTCTGGGAAACAGCTGCATCAGCATCTTCTTTATTGTCGCCTCCGCTACTGCCGCCACCGTTGCCGCTGCCGGTATTACCATTGCCTGAGCTGCCGCTTCCGGTGATTGAAACTGTAACGTTGATTAAATTGGGCGCAGCAAGGGAAGTGTCATAGCTCTTGTTCTCATTGCTGTTATCGTCAATCGCGGTTACTATGAAAATGTAAGTGCCATTTTCTGATACAGTGAATGTGCTGGAGTTTGTAGAAACAGTATCTGCAAGGGTTTCCGCGCCTGTGCCTGTAATGGTAGTGCCATTAGACGTGTTAATCACCTCATTGCCGTCGCTCCTGTAAACCTTGTACTGCAAGCCGCGGGCATCCGGCTCGCCCTTAACATCAGTTGTTACGCTGAGCCAGTGCAGAGTCACTGAGCCGCTGCTTGAGATGCTGCTCCAGTTCAGATTGGTAGGAGAATTAGGCATGGTGCTGTCATTGGCAGTGGAGTTCCGGGAGGCAGACAGATTTATAGCGCCGCCTGAAGTGTTAAGGTTGCCTGCCGCGTCAACAGCAGCGACAGCGTACCAGTAAGCGGTTGAATTATCTGCAGTAGTAGTGTTGTCCTCAAAGTACTGGACGCCTTTCTCAACGCGGTTAACAGTAATGTTTGCCAAACTGCCGTTGTACTCGGTTATCTCTGCAGAATGCCTGTACACGATGTAAGTTTCAGCGGACTCATCATCAACGTCTGTCCAGTTGATTTCAATGTTGCCGTCGTTGTCAGAGTCTGAAACGTTGGCTGCAACAAGTATTGGCGCTTCTCCGGGAGGGATGGTATCCAGCGTGAAAAAGGAAATGTTATATGCAACCAAGCTGTTGTTGACGTAATCGGTAGCATTGATGCTCAGGTTGTAGATGCCATCCACCAAATCCGAGCTGTTAATGGTGAAATTCCAGAAACCCTCAACGCTGTTATTTGCAACCACCCACGTGATTTGCGAAGTACGGTTCTGGTAGCCAAACGACACATAGAGAACGCCGGTGCCGGTATCATTAACGGTTGCATTTATTAGAATGTCAATTGAGAGATTGGTATTGTTGACAGGCGCAACAAAGCTCGCATTGGGAGCAGAATTGTCAACAATAATTTCAGTTATGTTATAGGTAACGTTTGAGTTGCCTGCAGCATCTGTTGCATTTACCGAAATGTTCCATGGGCCGTCATCTATGGTGGTGGTGTCAAGCGTGGTGTTCCAGGGGAAAAATTCGGTAGTGCCTGTAGTCCAGGCGTCAGCGTAGCCGGGGCGGACGTAGCCGTATGTAACGTTCACGACATCCAGGAACGTGTCGTTCACTGAAGCGTTAAAAATCAAGCTGCCCGTGTAGTTTCCGGCCGCAGGAAGAAGCAGGCTGACGTTGGGAGGGGTCAAGTCAACAAAGATAGTGTAATTAGATTCATTGAAGTAATCCGCGTCGTCAACCCCTATGGAAACTGTCCAGTTGTATGTTCCTTCATTAAAGCCCGAAACTGAAAAATTGGTGAGTGTGCCGTTGGCAACAGCAGTGGAGTTGGTGGTGTTCCTCCTAAGAATGCCGTCATCGCTCAGCCAAACGGAAACATTCTGCCAGGAAGCGCCATTCTGACCGGTAAAGGTTACGTTGACCGTAAAATTAATCACAGACGCTGAAGTGTTTGTGCTGTTGGCAGGCAAATGAAGCTCGTAGACATCAGCCACTGCCAGGCTGAGGAGTATAGCGGCAAATAGGAGAGCGCACAGCAGAAATAAGACTGCACCTTTTTTCATAATCACTCATCAAAATTGAAATATCAATATATAAATGTTTCTGAGGGCTTTCGGCTGTGTTGAAAATCTCACCTCCAACCACAAATCCGCTTGCTTTTCATCTCCCCCTTAATATTTAGGGGGATGAAAAGCAAGCGGTTGAGGCAAAGCATGAAAGCGAAATGCCAGATTTTCAACTCGGCCTGAGCGCTTCACCGCTGCCTTTTCCTGAATAAGAAAAGCGCAGCAATCAGCATTATTACAGCTGCAAGAGCGGTTATTCCGATAACCCGATAAATAAGCTTCAATGGAGTTTCAGCATCTTCTGAGGGCTTCACTCCAGTTTTGCCTGTCTCATTCAATTCCTGCGGCTTGTCAGCCGTAAGATTAAATTCTGCGGGCTCAGCGAGCTTCCGGGCAGCTATGGCGTAAATGCTTAATCCCGGCGAATCAGCTGTGTAATGGAAATACTGCCCGTCTGATGAGGAAACGGCAGTGTTCAATTCGTTCCAGCCGTTG
>JACPMZ010000005.1 GCA_016185705.1 Candidatus Woesearchaeota archaeon | reverse complement strand
GGTCGCAAATCTTGTCGGGGTGACCTTCTGTTACACTTTCTGACGTTACATAAGTTATTTTAGCCATGCAAAAACCACCTCAAATTGTTTTGGCACGAATGCATTATTCCTGTTTAAAAATAATAGTGAAAGAAATATTCTTATAAGAATATCATTGCAGCGCTTCCAAATCAGAAACTGCCTTGTCCAAATCGTCTTCCAAAAGCTGCTTAACCTCTTCCATCCCGCCTGAAGTATCCGCAGCAACCGGCTCCTGAAGGGGAACCTGCTCAGTTGGCGACTGCGGAGGCGGAAGCGGTGCAATGTTTTCCTGCACTGTTTCCTGCTGTGGCGCAGCGCAAGCAGTCAAAAAGATTACAATAAGCAAAACAGCTGCAGTTTTCATAAGCCCTCCTGCTGCTTAATGCGCTCAGCGAACTTCTGCCAGATGCGCTGGGCTGCCCTGAGCACCCCTATTTTATCAGGAATTGTTTCTGCAGCATTGTATTCCTGCTTTTTCAGCTCAAGATTGACAACCAAATCAACAAGCAGTTCATGGTTAACTGAAATGCCTTCCTCAACCAAATATTCTGCCTTCCACTCAAGATTGTAGAGCCGGAATTTAGCCAGGGAGTGAACCTTGTCTGCTACAGCAGCTATGCAAAGAGCGTCGCTGCCGCAACCAGCAACATCAGCGGCTATGCTTTCGCTTAAACCCAGTTTATTTCTTGCGCAGCCGACAGGGTCATGCCTGTTTTCCCTGTTCCAGCAAACCTGAACAGAGCTGTAAAACGCTTTGCATTTTTCCCTGCTGCCGCCATCCAAAGCCCTGCATTCCTCAGGCAAATAGTACAGCTCATTCTCCTGCTCAAGATTAATCCTGCAGCTCACGCGCTCATTGATAGTAGCAAGGGTGCTGCACTTCAAAGAATCAGCCTCATCCTGAGAGATTTCCTGCAAATAAGCCGGCTTCTCAGGCTCAGGCTCCTTCTTTACAACAATGGAACCTCCACCGCCGCCGGCTGCAAACGCAGCAGAAGCCAGCATTACCGCTGCCAAAAATGCCAGCAATATTTGTCGCATAAACAACACATAACCCCGCACCTTAAAATATTTATCGGTTCTGCCGGCTCTGAAGCTGCGTTTGGGCAATTTTTTTAAGAATTCGGATAATTTCTTCAACAGGCGCTGATTTAATAGGTCTCCACCTTTAAACCTTTGACCTTGGCAAAGTGCCTGACGTTTCTTGTTAAGAGCGATTCGTTTTCTTGAATGGCTGTCGCAGCTATCATAGCATCCAGCTCGTCAATGCTTTGCCCTTCCTTCGCAAGAGTTCCGTGCAGCTCCCCGGCTTTTTCGGCTATCTGAACTGTCAATATAACCGTGCTGATTCCTGCCAGAGCTTTCGTGACTTTCAACCGTTCTTCCTTACTTTTTTTGGAGTGAGCGATACCCGACCACAGTTCAAAGATGGTTGCGCTACTCACCCTGTAAGTTTCGTTCTTTTCAAGGAGCATCGTGTGCCTTCTTAGAGCACCTTCCTCGTTCTGCATAAAGTCAATTACAAAGCTTGTGTCGAGTATCATTCAAACCGAGCCCACGTCTTTTTCATTCTGCCACTCGTAACTGCCCTGGAAGTTTTGAGGTGTGCTCTCATCTCGTCAGCTTCTTTTTTTGTTAAAATTCCGGCAAGCTCCGATAACGTGTCCTTTTTTGTTATTCTTATGATTGCTTCTGTGAAGCTTTCATCTTCACTTTTTGCGCTTTTCAGGTGATTATACGCTTCGTCTGTGATTGTTATCGTTTTTGTGCTCATAAGTGCACTTATATAAGTGTACTTATATAAATGTTACTATTTCTGGGGCGTTGCGTGGTTATTAGCTGGCGGAAACTAACTTTGTGAAGTAAGAAAGCCGTCTTCTATTGTGTAAAATTATTCTGGCAGTAACCTGACTTAGAATTGCAGTAAACCTTCGCTTCATGGTAATAACATACCTTGCCTTAAAGCTTGAATGAAAACTCTCGCTATGACTGCGCATATGATACTCAGTAAGCCAGCCCATCACATCCATAAACAGTTCAAGATACATCAGTTTCCACGCAACGCCCATCAAATACGGTAATGTCAAGTTGTGTGTCCTGCAATCCTGAGCTTGCCGATGCCTGCTTGGCTGATTTTTTTCTCCCCCCTTATTTTTTAAGGGTAATGTCAAGTTGTGTGTCCTGCAATCCTGAGCTTGCCGATGCCTGCTTGGCTGATTTTTTTCTCCCCCCTTATTTTTTAAGGGGGGGAGAAAAAAATCAGGGAAGGATGCGACGGTTTTGCCACTTAACTTGAAATTACCGGCTGCTTGAAACATTGAAGAGAAGAATTGTTATTGTTCCTCTTGAAGAACTTGTTCCTTACGTTAAAGAAGCAGAAAAACTTACTCCAGACCCTGACGATATGGCTTATTTTGCACTTGCGCTGAAATTGAATTATGCGATTTGGAGTAATGACAAAAAACTGAAAGAGCAAAATAAAATCAAAGTTTACAGTACACACGAATTAAGCAAAATAAGCGGGCATCCCTAAAAATATTGTCCGCTTCGCAGTGCTGCAGAAAACCTCCTTCGCCGACCCTCTTCCAACCCGGCGCCACCCAAAAGAATACTTTTTTATATTCATGAACCAAATTCTTAACCGATGTTCGACGAAAGCCATCTTGGGGATTTTGTCTACGGGGCAATAGACGGCGCAGTAACAACATTCGCTGTTGTAGCAGGAGCTGCCGGCGCAAACCTGTCAGCTGCTATTGTCCTGATTTTAGGATTCGCCAACTTATTTGCGGACGGGTTCTCAATGGCAGCAAGCAATTACCTAAGCACGAAAACAAAGCTGCAGGTGCTGGAAAAAAGAGGCCATGCCCATCCCGAAATGAAGCCGATGAAAACAGCGCTTGCCACTTTCCTCGCTTTTTTTGCCATCGGATTCATACCGCTCATATCATACGTTGCTGCAGTATTCATTCCTGCGCTCCAAAACAGGCAATTTGCATTGGCAACAGCCCTGACAGCAGCTGCATTCCTGATTGTGGGGGCAGCCAAGGCGCAGGTTGTCAAAAAAAGCAGGATAGGAAGCGCAATTGAAACGCTTGCATTGGGCGGAGCAGCGGCTGCAATAGCTTTTTTAGTTGGATTGCTTATCAAGACGCTGATTGGGTAAGTGCTGCTTTTTACTGTCTTTGATTTTCCACAGCATAAAACCGCCTATAACTGCCATCGGCAAGCTCCAAACCTGCCCCCAGGTCAAACTGAAAATCAGGGGGGGAAGGTCCTTATAGAATTCCAGGGCAAAGCGCAGAGCGCCGTACATTGCCACAAACATCCAGAACAGCGTTCCCTTCGGCAGATGCCTGCCTGCTGCAAGCCACAGCACAGCAAAAATAAAAAAATTCTTGGCAGACTCGTAAAGCTGCACAGGATGCCTGAAGCCCTCTGCATCAGGAAACTTAACACCCCACGGCAAATTCGTTGGAGTGCCGTAGAACTCGCCGTTAATGAAATTAGCTATCCTGCCGAATGCCAGACCAAGCGCTGCCGGAATTGCCGTCAAATCAGCCACATCATAGAATCCGACTTTTTTCTTCCTGCTGTAAAAATAGCCCGCAGCAACCACGCCCAGCAGCCCGCCATGAAAAGCAAGGCCGCCGTTCCAGACAGCAAAAATTTGCAGGGGATTTGCAGAATAAAAGCCCAAATTTGAAAGGACGCTGCCAAGGCGGGCGCCAACAAGCACGCCGACAACGCCGTACAGGAAATAGTCGTCAAAATCCCGCTTTGTAAGGGGAAGCCCGCGCTTTTTGGCAAGGCGCTTAAACACAAAGTAAGCAGCAAGAATGCCAAAAACAAATATCAGCCCGTAATAGCGGACATGCAGCGGACCTATATTTACAAGAACCGGCTCGAGGTCGTGGTAAAACATTTCGCTAGCAAAAAGCTTTAGTTACCGCCGCCATCACAAGTACAGTCAGTACCCGGACACATCGCAACCACCTCCTGCTCAACAATAAGAAACCGATTTATAAAGTTTTTGATGAAACCGCCCCGCGGATTTTTTTTTTTTTTTTCGCCTTATTTCTCAGGCTTATTTTTTCTCCCCTGCAACTTTGAAGGGGGAGAAAAAACAAGCAGGGAAAACTTGAGGAAGCCGGCAATGCGCAACGCGCACTACTTCGCCAAATCCCTCTCCGCAGCCCTGATGACAGCCATCTTTTTTCCAGTAACCAGAATTTCCGCGGGCTTGGGACGGAGCGCATAATTGGAAGCCATGGAATAGCCGTAAGCGCCTGCAGAAGTAAAAGCGAGGACATCGCCCTGTCTGGGGGATGGAAGCATGCCAGGACCCAAGCCGGTTGTGAAGACATCTGCCGAGTCTGCAATGTTGCCTGAAACAGTGACGCTTTCCATGCCTTCGCTTTCAACATTCTCAACATTCACAACCTGATGGTATGCCTTGTACAAGGCAGGGCGAAGAAGGTGGTTCATGCCTGTATCAACTCCAACAAATATCCGCTTAGGAGTCTTCTTTACTGCGCTGACAGCGCACAGCAAAGCCCCGGAATCAGCAACAATGTAGCGCCCCGGCTCAAATATGAACAGCAATTCCTCGCCATAATTAATCGCAAAGTTTTTAAGAATAGAGGAAATTCTGGCGCCGAGCCTGTTCATGGCAAGAGGCGGCTGGGCAAAGCTTGCAGGAACTCCAAACCCGCCGCCGAAATTAATCAGCTCAAGATTCTTAAAATTCTTGGCAGCAGCAAGCAAAACCTCCATGCCATTGACGATGGTGTCTGAATCCATGATTGCGGTTCCGATATGCTGGTGCAGGCCAATAACCTTAAGGTTGTAAGCATCAGCAGCTGACAATGCCTCATCAAGGTTGCCAATCCAGATGCCGAACTTGCTGTCAGGGCCGGAAAGCTGCCTGCTTCCTTCGCGCACAGCGTGGTTAATGCGCAGGCAAACTTTGGAACGCTTATTCAGCCTGCCGTACATTTCAAGCTGCTGAACAGAATCAATGTTCACCAGGATTTTCCTGGCTATCGCAAACTTCAAATCCTGCTCAGTAGCCGCGGGGCACGTAAAAACAATCTCATTTGCATCATAGCCTGCATTCAAAGCAGCCATAATCTCGCCGGGGCTCGTGGCGCAGATGCCTGCGCCCTCCTCCCTGAGAATTTTCAGGATAACAGGATTGGAATTGGCCTTGGCAGCATAGCAAACCATGACTTTCGGATACTCAATTGACTCAGCGAACTCCCTGTACTTGAAGCGGATAACCTCCTCATCGTAAACGTAAATGGGGGTGCCAAACCTATCAACAACCCGGGATGCTGGCAATTCCCCAATGTACATCCTGTTGTCAATGACGTTCATGCACAGACAATGGAGAACCAAGTATAAAATATTTCGCTTTTCAGGATTTGATATAGCCCTTCTCCACCAGCAGTTCAGCATTCAGAATGCCGCCGCCCGCAGCTCCGCGAATTAGATTATGAGAGCGTCCTACAAAGCGGTAATCAAAAATGTTGCATTCGCGCAGCCTGCCCACTGTTACTGCCATACCCTTATCATTATCGCGGTCATACATAGTTTGCGGGGAGTTGTCTCCTGCTTTATAGGTTATCGGGCGCTCAGGAGCTGTGGGAAGCTGCAGTTCCTGCGGAAGTGACTTGAAAGTTTGCCATAACTCAATAATCCGTTCTCTTGCAGGCTTAGTTTCAAACTAAACGGAAACACAAGCCATATGACCCTCAAGCACAGGAACACGGTTGCAGTGAGCTGAGATGACAGGAGTGTTGCTGTAAACTATTTCACCGTTTTCAATTCTGCCTAAAATCTTTAGCGGCTCCAGTTCTGACTCATTCAAAAAAAGCTTTATGAAGATTTTGAACTGCAAGCGGAAGATATTTGCCCTCTATGGCAAGGCTAAGACACCTTTCACCCAAGCCCTGCGAAACCATCGCCACATTAATACCTGCCTTGCTTACAGATTCAAAAGCTGTAGCTGTAGTGCCAGGCGTGTCTTTTATACCTTGGCCAACCAAGGTGACAGACGCCATGCCTTCCGTCAACTTCACATCATGGCTAAAGGCCTTCAAATCATCAATTGCTGCACTTATGTCTTTACCATGCGTCCCGTCAAAAGTAACAGAAACGCCTGTGTTTGAGATGGGACCCATATCAATTGAGATGTTATGCCTTCCAAAAACTCCAAATATACGAGCCTTATAATCTGGAGCCCCAACCATTTCAGGAGAGGAAATCCTAACAGCAAGAGGAGCGCGTTTATAAGTTATAGACGTTATAGGACCATTAGGTTGTGTTTCTCTCACAATAGCTGTCCCAGGGCATGACCTGTTGCGCGTGTTGAGAACCTGTATTGGAATACCCTTTTTGCTGGCTGGCTCAATCGCTTTGGGATGCATCACCTTAGCCCCATAATAAGCAAGCTGCGCCGCCTCATCATAGGAAATTTCGCCAATGCTTCTAGCGCCAGGGACCAAACGCGGGTCTGCTGTCATAATGCCGTCTGCATCAGTCCAAATTTGAACTTTAGAAGCTCCAAGCGCAGAGCCGAATATTGTTGCAGAGTAGTCACTGCTACCCCGGCCAAGCAAGGTAACTCTTCCATCTCCGTCCCTTGCAATGTAGCCTGTAACCACAGGAACAACGCCAGGATCTAAGCCAGCAAAAGCGCGGGCAATGGCGCTGTACGAGGAAGGAAGGACATCAGCTTCCAAAAGGCTCGGCACTGAAGCAGTAAGTAAACCGAGGTCGTAAGAGTTAAAAGCTTCAGCCGGCACTCCTAATTCTTGAGCGGCAGCTGCAACTATCTTAGAAGACATCCGCTCTCCAAGGGATTGGACTGCGGAAGAGCGACCCTGCACTGCTATACGCTCATCAGTGAAGGCCAACAAGCCTTCCAGCTCTGTAAGTTCCTGCTTTATCAAGCTTCGCGGAATTCCTAAATCATCCATCTCCTTATAATGACGATCCGCTATAGTGTCAATTGTGAGTGGGACATTTAGGCAAGGAGTAGCTTCCTTTGCCGCTTTAATCAGCTGGTCAGTTACACCATTCATTGCAGAAACTATAACAACTGGCTGCTGGTCAAGGCTTTCCCTGATAATATCAACTACTGTTCTGATGCTGCCAGCGCTGCCTACAGACGTTCCTCCAAACTTTTGAATTATTCTCGACATGCTAAGCAGAAAAATAGAAAACTTTATAAACTTAATGTTATTATTATAACAAAAATAAAGATTAAATGTTATTTAAATAAGATGCCATCAGTAAGCAGCATAGTAAAAAACATTGTACTCGGCAGCAAGCTGCTGAGCGAAGGAATGCGGCAGCACGTGCTCAGCTACGGCGCCGTAGCAGACAAAATCAGTGCGGGGGTGGAAGAAGAGTTTGGAGGCAAAGTAAAGCATTCAGCCATAGTAATGGCCTTGCGCAGGCATTCTGAACGCGAAAGCCAAAAAGAACCAGGAAAAAAGTTTGACTGGAACTCGGAAATAATAATGAAAACCGGGCTGACATACCTGTCCTTCTCTAAAGTTCCCGGGGTATTGGAAAAGCTGGAGAAGATTTACAAAAAGATAAACCCGGAAAAAGACACCTTTAATGTGATACACGGAAACTACGAAATAGCCGTGATAACGAACGACAAACACAGCAGCATTGTAAAGGAAATATTCGGCAGCAGCAACCTGAAAGCGGAGGCAAAAGACCTCGTATCGCTGTCAGTAACGTTCGGAAAAGACTTTGCATACACGCCGGGAATAATTTTTGCCATCACCAGAAACCTTTACTGGGCAAACGTCAACATTTTTGAAATGGTAACAACGTCAACAGAACTCACATTCCTGTTCCAGCAAAAAAATGCGGTAAAAGCATATCACGTTGTGCATGAGATGGTTAAGTAGCAGCGCCCACATAATTGACCTGATAACCATGGCTTAGGAATGCTGGTGCCGGCTACCTGCTCTTCCCGCCCACAGCCCTGTCGCTCAAAATGTCGGAATTGCCGGTCGGGTCTTCAATTATAATCCTGGCTTTCTCATCCCCCCATATTACCCTGTTGAGCTTCTTCAGAATATTCTTCGCTTTTTTTACAGCCGCAGGGTCGTCCTCCGAGTTGCGGACTGCCTCAACCTGCTGCTTCACACGGGAAAGCAGGCCTTCAACATTGGTAATGTAGCCGTTGGAAGCCTCGCCGGGCTCAATATCAGCAATATAAGGAATCCTGACAGTAGCAGCGGATGACTTTACAATTTTGACTGCCATATCCTTCTCGCCTGAAACTTCCAATGAAACCTTAACAGGGCCGCGGTTCTCAAGCGACTCAACATCTGCCTTGTGAAACCTGCAGGATTCGCAGGTCATGGAAAACAGAGCAACCCTGCCGAAGTAAGGGATGTCATCCTCGCGCTCAGTCAGCGAAAGAGCTTTTTCATGGCAAACAGGGCAGGTCTCGCCCTTAATAACATCGGCTACCGGCTGCGCAGTCAGATTCTTGTCCATCGGCACTCAAACTGCAGAAAGCGATTTAAAAATTTTATGCAAGCATCTCAAAACGGCTGCACAGACTCCATTGAAAGCTACTTTATCCCGGCGCCGTCATCAGCATCAACAACAATGCTGCCGTGCTTTGTGCTGAGAATTTTATCCTTGTAGTAGACGCGTTTGCCTTCAACAGACAGCCCTAACGCATGAAACGCATCAAGGCCTATCTGCCTTTCAGAGGAATCCATGCCCTCTGCTGCAACCCCATCTCCAGGGCTTGACTTCGGGGCTGCCAACAGCATTGGCTTCCCCTGCTTATCGGCTGTCAGCAACATGCCCTGGCTCTCAACACCCCTGAGCTTGGCCGGCTTTAAGTTAGTGACAACAATGACCTTCCTGCCGGCCAAAGATTCCTTCGGATAGAATGCCCTCAGGCCGGCTACCAGTGTTCTGGTTTCATCACCCAAATCAACCTTTAAAACATACAGCTTGTCGGCATTCGGATGATCATCAACCGATGTAATTGCAGCGACTTTCAGCCGGGCAGGAAAAACCTCGGCAGCAATCGAAGGAACTTCCTCAATGTTTGTGTAAATAATTCTTGCTTTGTTGATTTTATGGTTTTCAAAGTTAAAGCCAAGGTCGGAGAACGCCAAATTTTGAAGAGCGAGCTGCTTCTGGATTTTTATGCAGTAGTCAGGCATTACCGGATACAGCAGGATTGAAAGATTCCTGACCATGTTGGCTGCCAGGGAAAGTTTTTCGTGGCACGCGGATTTGTCTTTCCTGATAAGCTTCCACGGCTCATTGTCCTGCAGATACTTGTTGCCCAAAGAACTGATTTCCAGCAGCTGCTTAACTGCTTCGCGCAGGTTATAATTGCGGTAGCTTTCCATAACTTTATCAAACATTGACTGCATCCTGGCAGCCAGGATTTTGTCTTCATTGCTCTTCGGGAGCCTGCCAAGCTTTGAATCAAAATTGTTGTTAACAAAGCTCAATGTGCGGTAAATGAAATTTGCTATATTGGAAACAAGCTCGCTGTTGATTTTGCGCTGGAAATCCTTAAAGTCAAGGTTCACGTCAGAGGAGGTTTTGGACAGGTTTGAAGCGTAATAAAAGCGCAGCATTTCAGGATCAAATGAGTTCAGGTATTCCCTGGCAGTGAAAAAATTGCCCCGGGACTTGGACATCTTCTCGCCGTTAACAGTCAGGAAGCCGTGCACCACAATGTCGTACGGCAAATTGTAGCCAACGCCAATCAGCATGGCAGGCCAGAAAAGCAGGTGGAAGTAAATTATGTCCTTGCCGATAAAATGGATAATCTGCGCGCCAGACTGCTTCCAATACTCTTCAGCAGTCTTATGAAACTGCTGCATGTATTTCTCAGTCGCAGAAATGTAGCCAATAGGAGCATCAAGCCATACATAATAATACTTATTTGGCTTGCCTGAAACCTGAAAGCCGAAATAAGGGCCGTCTCTCGTGATGTCCCAGTCTTCCAGGCCGCTGTTAATCCAGTTCATGACAAAATTCCTGATTTCAGGCTGAAGCCGCTCATTGCCCATAATCCATTCCTTCAGTTCGCCGGAAAATGAGCTGAGCCTGAAGAAATCATGAAGCGAAGTCCTGCGGACAGGAGGACTGCCGCAGATAGAGCATGCTGGCTCAATCAAGTCAATCGGCTTGTAGGTGGAATTGCATTTCTCGCACTGGTCGCCATATTGATCTGCGGCCTTGCACTTCGGGCAGATGCCGCGAACAAACCGGTCAGGAAGGTAACGCTTGTCTTTTTCACAGTAAGTCTGCTCTACCAGCCGCTCATAAATCAATCCTTTCTTCTTAAAAGTGTTATAAAAAAAATCGGCGTAGGTTTTGTTTTCAGGGCTGTGGGTGGTGTGGAAAACGTCAAAGCTGATAAGGAAATCAGAAAAATCCTTTTTGTGCTCATCAGAAAACCTCGCTATCAGCTCTTCCGGCTTAATGCCTGCCCTGCTCGCAGCAATTTCTATAGGAGCGCCATGGGTGTCGTCAGCGCAGGCAAAAACCACTTCCCTGCCAGCCATCCTCAACGAACGCACAAAAACATCTGCCAGCACGTACTCCACCATGTGCCCAAGATGCAGCGGACCGTTTGCATAAGGCAGCGCAGCAGTAACCAAAATTTTCCTGGCAGACATAAGCAACTGAGAATGATTTCAAGTTAAGTGGCAAAACTGTCGCACACTGCTCTGATTTTTTTCTCCCCCCCTTAAAAAATAAGGGGGGAGAAAAAAATCAGCCAAGCAGGCATCGGCAAGCTCAGGATTGCAGGACACACAACTTGACATTACCCTCAAACTTCCTCCCTTGTAATTGCCTTAACCCTGTCAAAATCGTTGTCAAAAGAAACAATAGTGTGAACATTGTTTCTCTTCATTGTTTCAACATGGATTTTATCATTGATATTCAAATCAACAGAGTTCTTCATTGCTTTAAACAAATCATTCTTTGTGATATCAAATACTGTCAGCGCACCCATAAGACTGCGGACATATTCAAACGCTGCGCTTATCCTCTTTTGCTTCATTTTGTGATATACCTCGGCCAAAACCAGCACAGATGTCGAATAATTTTCGTGATTAAGCGAATTGATAAATGCCTCTGCATCAGGATCGCTCCAACGTTTGATAAAAATGTTGGCATCAACGAACTTAATCATAAAGATCATCCCTCACAGCTTCTTCGTGAGTGAACACAATTTTCTTCCTCCGGACTTCTTCATCAATTGCCTTAAATGAATCTTTCAGATTCGGCTTGCTAAGCGGTTCAATAACTATCTCTGAACCCTTTATTTCAATGTTGACATCTGAGTTTGGTTCAATCCCCAATTCATCTCTCCACGATTTTGGAATAGAGATATTTCCTGTTTTGGTAACATGGGCTAAAGTCATTTTACATCTAATATTTAAGATATGACATTTAATATATAAATCTTTTTGTTTTTGGCAACATCAAGCCAAGCGGCTAACTTTTTCTCCTGCTCCCCTGTTGCACCTCATCCAGAAGGTTAGGGGGAGCTGGAATGGACCAGAAGGAACGCGCTTTGGAGGAGCATTCATTTAACAGGATTACTTAACATTAAATTGCGGCAGAACGCTTTTTCTTCTCCTTCATCTTCTTGGTAACATCAAGGTTTGCGCTGCACTTATTGCACTGAAAGCGCAGCGTTTGAACGCCCTCAATGTTTTTGCGCCTGAATGGAGTTTGCGCCTCGCCATTATCGCTGCAGCCGGGGCAGGTGTACTCAGCGTAAGCGACCAAAGAATTCTCGTAAGCGTTTTTCTCAACAGAATGCCCGCAGCCGGGGCAAACATACTCGCCGGCCTTGACCTTTACCTTGCCTGACTTGTCACGCGGCTTGCCCATCTTTGCCTTGCCGCACTTTTTGCATGTCTCCCGAAGAACCCAGGCCATAATCTCGCCCCTGTCACCAAGAGAACGCTGAGTAAAATACACACACTCATCCATTGACTCGGGCTTTTGCAGCATAATGCAAAATGCAGCGGGCTGCTATTTAAATTTTTTGAATGCGGGGCTCCATTGAAATGTCAGAAACGCTGATGCGCAATCTCCTTACTTGCCAAGCGCAGCGAAGGCAAGTTCCGAACAAAGTGAGGATACTTCAGTGCGGAGTAAGCATTCAGCGTTTCTGAGCATGCTCAAGAACTGCACGCTGTGGACTTTAGTCCGCAGTTCTTGACAAGTTGCCTTCGCCGCTGCCTTTATTCTACCTGTCCTGATTTTTCCCCTCCCTGAATATTAAGGGAGGGGAAAAATCAGGAAGCAAGCCCGGCAAAACAACCTGCGCACATGAACTTTTCAATATGACCGAATGCGGATAAAACTGCAGGCTGAAAACACAGAAGCGCAACCGGCGGTGAGGCCGCACAAGCTCAGTCCCTAAGCATCTCAAAATGTATGTTGCAGGACTGCCTTCTGAGCTGGCCGGTGCTGAGGAGCATCGCAGTATTTATAATGGCAAGATGGGTGTAGGCCTGCGGGAAGTTTCCAGTTAATTCGTAAGTGTCCGGGTTAATGTTTTCTGAGAAAAGGCCGAGGTAATTTCCCCTGCCGAGGATGTTATCAAACATGCGGACAGCAAGCTCTTTCTCGCCAATTAAATAAAGCGCATCAATCAGCCAGAATGTGCATACGCTGAACGCGTTTTTGGGCATTCCAAAATCATCCTCAGCCAAGTAGCGGAAAGCAAAGCCGTTTCTTACCAGCGTTTTAAGAGTAGCCATGATTGTCTTTCGCATCCTGGGATGCGTTGCGGGCAGAAATCCAAAGTAAGGAATAAGCAGGTTGCTTGCATCCAAAACATCCGAGCCGTAAAACTGGGTAAAGGCCTGCAGTTTCGGGTTCCAGGCATTCCTGAGAATAGACGCGCGAATTTCGTCCCTCACAGTTTTCCACGACTTTACCAAATCCGCCTTTCGCGCACGCCTGGCCATCTTCACAGCACGATCCATCGCAACCCAGCACATAAGCTTCGAGAAAGTGAAGTGCTTCTTGGTATTCCTAAACTCCCAAAGGCCTGAATCCTCCTGCTGCCACTGGCCAACAACCGCGGAAATAATTTTCGTTATGGCTGCCCAGTGGTGCCGCTCGACCTCAGCATAATTGTAGTGGTGAAAGAAAAGATAGAAAGCTTCCATGATTTCGCCATATACGTCAAGCTGGCGCTGCAACCATGCACGGTTGCCGATTCGGACAGGCCTTGAGTTTCGGTAGCCCTTAAGATACAGCAGCGATTTCTCCCTGACAGATTTGTCGCCATCAACCCGGTAAACAATTTGCAAATCCCTGCGTGCATGCCGGCATATCCTGGTAAGCCACTCAATAAAAGTAGCTGCCTCGTCAAAATGGCAAATCTTAGTCAGAGCATCAACTGTAAAAGAAGCATCGCGAAGCCAGCAATACCTGTAATCCCAGTTGCGCTGCTCGCCAATAATCTCAGGCAGAGAAGTTGTTGGAGCAGCCACAATCGCTCCGCCCTCATGCGTCAGAAGCTTTAGCGCGAGGATGGAGCGCACAACAACACCCGTATATTTTGAAGGCAATGTGCTGAACCTGACAAAATCAAGCCAGTAAGACTTGGTTCTTGCAAGAAGCAGCTTAACCCTTTTCAGCGATGTCTTGGGATGCTCGTTGAAGCTCAGCACAATATAATGCTCGCTGCTGAGCGCTATAATGCTGTGATTTACTATTTTCCTAAGATCAATGTCAGAATATATATAAAACCGGTTTTCCTTGTAGCGGGCCATCCCGTAATCTGAAAAAATCCTGATAGTTGTCCTGCCATGCGCGTAATTCATCCGGGGATTGAAAATGATGCGAACCCGCGGAGCGCCCCTGACCACTTTTATATAGCGCGTTATCTGCTGAAGCTTCTCAATCCTCTCGCCGTAGCGGTAGCGCGGAAAAAAATCAAACACGCTGAACTCGCTGCTAGCGTTATAAAATCTGGTTTCAAGAATGTTTGTTTTTGCTATGTACTTCTGCTCTGTCTGATACTTTCCCACAGGAACAATCTCGCAGGAGCCGCCCTTGCTGCTGTCAAGAAGCTTTGCAAAGACAGACGGGCTGTCAAATCTCGGAAAGCATGCCCAGTCAATTGACGCTTTGTCAGACACCAAAGCAGCAGACCTGCAGTTACCGATAATGCCGTAATTGAAAGTCATTAAGAAAAAGCTGTTTGGAAGGTATATAAAATTTACTTTTTTGCATAATTGTTTGTGTCTTCCGCAATCCTTTCCTGCGCTGCTTTTTTCCCTCCCTTAAAATTTAGAGGGAGGGAAAAAAGCAGCAGGGGGAACTTAACGAAAAATGGAGCAGAATTGAATATGGTTGGGATGAAGCAGATGCTTAAGAAGTTGACTTTACATTTTTACGGGCTGTCAATCCTGCCGGATGCGAGCCCTTTCGGAAGACGCGCAACCTTACACTGCCGTAAAACACTAACCCCTAATCATTCCGCGAACCCACGCGATTAAGTAGCCGAAGGAAAACCACTGCAGCGTGCCGAAGAAGCCGTACATTATCCACGGCTGCGCAGGTATTGTAACTGAAATGGCCTGAAACAAATTAAAGACAGAATCAGCCACCAGCACGCCAAGGTAATCTGCAATGCCAAGCAGATAGAAAAACGTAAAAGTGCCCGGGTAGCCGACAAAGCCCCTGCCTGAAGACAATGCGTACAGCGATATAAGCGCAAAAATGGCAAAATGAATCCCTCCTGCGACAGCAGCGTATTTCATCGGCAAAGAAAGCTTACTCCACCCAGCCCTGAGCTTCTCAGCGTAAACATCCTGGCTGCCTTTAACGCCTGCAGGATTCGCAGAAACACCCCTTTTGCCGCTCATATAAACAAAATAGGGCAAGAGGTATATAAAGATTTGTGCGGTGACGTGTTGTTAAGTTTTCGGGTGCTGCTAAAACATTTAAGCAGCGCATATTCAGCAGCAGTAGCAGCAGTAACGACTGCTACGGCGCTAACCTGCTGCATCTTCGCCAACTGCTTCCACTACAAAAAGCCAAAAAGCTGCCACCCGCAGATTGAACAACACGCTAAAAATCGATGAGATGAAATTATCATTTTTGATAAGAATAAAAAAAGTAGCCCCGCCCGGATTGTCGCAGAACCGCGTTCTATGAAACCAGAACGTCAGTTCCCGTTCGAACCGAGGTTGCTGCCGCCAGAGGGCAACGTGCTTGACCGCTACACTACGGGGCTATAAGGATATTAGCATTCTACGATTGTTTTTAAGTGTTTCGAGCGTGCCAGCCCTCATTCCGGCTTTTTTATGGTTATCCGCAGAGTATGCGGCTTGCTGCAATAACAGAAAGCTCTATTGAATCACCAAAACATTTAAATATTAGTATAGTAAAAAGTATACTAAGGTGGTAAAAATGGCAGTGGTGTCCTATGGAGAAAAAACGTGACTACTGGACACTACTGGCTGCGCTGACAGTAATAGCCCTGACTTCCTTCACTGTCCAGTCCATTCTCTCCGAGCAGAATCAAGTGAAATTCGCGGTTCCTGAGCTTGGCAGCACGCAGGAGCCTGCCGAACAGGATGCAGGCATAGACGGCGCTGTAAGAAGCATTCTGGCGTGGGTTGAGGAAGGATAGAGCTGGAAAATCAATGCGCAGATGACATGCAAAGCAAACTCCTTAAGCATCCAGTTCATCCGACAATATCCGATTCTGCTCAATTTTCGCCCCTGAACCCCCCGCAGCAAACCGCAGCAGGATGAATTAATCGCAAGCGTAACAGCAACTATTAAAAAGCCATCCTGAGCTCCCCTGCAGCATGAAATTAATAGCCGAAGGCGCAGAGGCGAGCATATACCTTGCGAAGCATGGGATTATTAAAAAGCGCCGCAGGAAAAGCTACAGAATAAAAGAGCTTGATTACAAACTGCGCATGTTCAGAACCCGGCGGGAAGCCAAAATAATGGAAAAACTTGCCGAGCTGAATGTTGCGGCGCCAAAAGTCAGTTCAGCAGACAGCACAGCCATCGAAATGAGCTTTATTGACGGAAAAAAAGCAAGAGACATCCTGAGCAGCGGCAACTGCGTGAGAATAGGCAAAGAAATAGGAAAAACAGTTGCAGCCCTGCACAAAAACAGAATAATTCACGGCGACTTAACCACCTCCAACATGATAAACAGCAAAGGCAAACTTTACCTGATAGATTTCGGGCTGGGATTTTTCTCAGACAAAACAGAGGACAAAGCTGTTGATTTGCACCTCCTCAGGCAGGCGCTGAACAGCAGCCACAGCAGGATTGCAAAGAAATGCTTTGATGCAGCTGTAAAAAGCTATTGCAAAAGCAGCCGCAGCGGCAGCGAAGTATTGAAACGGCTGGAGAAGGTTGAGGGCAGGGGGAGGTATAAGGGGAAGCTTAAAGCTTAGCAATTGCGTCTAAGATGGCTGAATAAAACTCTGTTGAGCATCTCCAGCCCAAGCTTATCATTTTGTCGACGTAAAATTTAATATCCTTCTTGTGAATGAGATTTTCTTTGCTGAGAAGAAATAAGATGAAGACAGAACCGCGATATTTAATACCTTCTGCTTCAGCGATTGTTCGCGCAGCTGATTCATCCACTATAGCGATACAATTTAAATCTTTGGCCAGCGCCAGAGTCTCTGCATCGGCATAGCCAACGCTTCTAATAGAAGCTATTTTTCTCGCAAGCGTTTTATTCAAAGCCTCATTTATTTTAAAAACACTTTGGCTGACAAGCTTTTCAATGAAAAGCGCATCTTCCTCTGCTTTGCGCTTTCCGCCAGCAACAACCTCTTCATAGACAGACTTGGGAATGACCAGCTCTGCTTTAAGCTTTGCAAGCTTATCCAATATTCTTAGCTTGGCAAAATAAATCAGAGGAGTGGAATCAAAAACCAGAATCATAAATCGGCCAGCTCCCTTCTTAACTCCTCAGGCTTCTGCCTAATCCAAGAAATTTGAGAGTCCTTTACAGCTTCAGCAAATTCCCAAACATCAGTGCCAGCTATTTCAGCTGCCTTTGAAAACGTTGCCCTGCCTTCCTCAAGAAGGTGCAGAGCCCGTTCCTGCCTCCACTTCTGCAGACCTGAAGACAAAAGCTTCCTGACAGCAATAGACCTGTCCACCCCCTCCTCAGCCAGATAATCCTTAAGTTCCTTCTCAAGCTCCGGCGGTATCCTCGTTGAAAGCGTAACTTCAGCCATTTTTGTATGCAAATAAGATAAATGTATGCATATTTAAATGTTTCTTCAGTTGGGTAATTTCAAGTTAAGTGGCAAAACTGTCGCACACTGCTCTGATTTTTTTCTCCCCCCCCCTTAAAAAATAAGGGGGGAGAAAAAAATCAGCCAAGCAGGCATCGGCAAGCTCAGGATTGCAGGACACACAACTTGACATTACCCTTCAGTTGCCTGGAAAATCATAAAGTTGAGAAGTAATAAAAACAAGAAACCGGCGTCTTAATTATATTCAATTAAGGCAGATTTTTTATATGCGGTATTTTCTCTGATTTGCTCCAATGCTTCTTCGGCTTGCCTAAGTTTGCAATGATGATTCGCAATGCACTCACGCAAGTGTTAAGAAAAGCCACCGGTTGCAGAAGTTTTACCTGCGCATCAAGCACAGGCGAGGAATGCAGAAAGCCGCTTTTTCGGAAGAATCGTTGAGGGTCTTAAAACAAATGCTGAACAATTTGCCCAGAAAGTTGCTCAAAATCCTATGCTGCTGCTGGAAAACTGAAACACAAGTCACTCCGCCTCGCTTACAGGCCGCTTTACTGTAATCGGAATCGCGCCTTTCTCAAACTCCATCTTGGCAATTTCAACGGGGTTATAATGAATCTTCTCGAGCTCCTCCTCAGAAAGCTTAATTGCAAAAGGAGCGCCGCTGGAAATCTGCAGCGCCCGGGCGCCGATGATTCTGGCTTTTTCGTAACGCGTGAAGTCTGCCATTTTGGATTGGTTTTGCGGATTTGTTTATAAGATTTTTGGTAGCGAGGGGTTAGCCGGACGGTTGGCATCAACGCAAACTCCTCAGGCCGGATTAATTGACGATGAGGGCATTACAAAAGCTTCCTCAATTCCTTTGCTTTTTTCTGGGCCAGCTCAAGCATTGCATCAACTTCTGCTGCAGATATCCCTTTTTCCCCGCCTTTCTGCAGGGCAACAATGCTGCCGTCCTCAATTACGGCTGCGGTCAAACGCGCATCAGCAGCTTCCTCCTCCTCAGGCAGAGGATCAACGAAAAGGTGGCTGCCAATCTTGTAAACAGTTACTGTAATCGGAAGATTCTTCCTGGCCAGCGGCACTGCAGATGCGAGCTCATCATACTTTACAGCGCCGTCCTCATATTTTGGCAGCTTCGCATGGGCAAGGGCAATGACAGATGCCAGGGCAGCAGCGTCAATCACGCTGCCATGCGCGTTGATGGTGAGGACATCAATCATAATGCTCCAGACAGCTTCTTTTGGAGTTATGCAAAGCTTTGGCAGGTCTATTGCCTTGGCTTCGCGAATGCCGCGGTCAATGATTCTGGCGACTTCTATGGCTTCCTCAGACGGCGGCCCTGACTCATAATCCGGATTTGAAAGCGGGAGAAGTTCGGCGTTAACCATCAGGTTTCCCTGATCAGGCGTGTCCGGATATGGCTTCTCAACAGCTGTCTTCACGCCAGCCATGACTTCAGTATCGCCAACAACAACCCTTGCAGAGCCCTCAGCGTTTTTTGAAATGCCCTTTTCAACAGTTATTACGCGGATTTCATCAAGCTTCCTGCCGTCAAAACGGATTCCCTGCTCCAGGGACTTCAAAATGTGCTCGCGCAGATTACTCATGCGCATCACCAACAGAGAATTTTGCCTTAAGAGCTGCCTTCTGCACCTCATATATCTGCTCGCAGACTTTTTTCCCAATCTCCAATGCCTTCTTAAGCTCTGGCCTGCTGATTTTTCCATCCATCTGCAGCAGGGTTAAGCTGCCGGTTCTTGGAGTAAGGGCAATCGGAATATCAGCAACTTCGCCATCATAAGACTCCTCCTTATAATTCAGATCCGCGAGAATCTTATCGTCAACCCTGCCAACTGAAACAGACGCAACCAAATCACGCATAGTCAGGCCTGCGTCAGCCAAAGCCATGGAAGCAGCGCAGATGCCTGCGCAGCGCGTGCCTGCATCAGTCTGGGGAAGCTCAATGAATACATCAACAACTGAATTTGGAAATTCGTCAAGATTAAGAATCGGAAGCAGGGCTTTCTCGGTAACCATGGATATTTCCTTGCTCCTCCTGTTGCCGCCGGGCCTTACGCGGTCGCCTGCGCCGGAAAAAGGCATCATATTATAGCGGCAGCGCAAAATTCCTTTGGATGGGTCCTGCAGAAACCTTGGGTGCAGATTTCTGGGGCCGTAAACAGCAGCATAGGCAACAGTATCGCCTATTCTGAAAACAGCAGAGCCGTCAGCTTCCTTAATTATGCCAACCTCTGCTGAAATGGGCCTGGTTTCGTCAAACTTCCTGCCGTCAAAACGTTCTTCGTATGCCATATTATCACTTCCTGCTCAAAAACTTGCTGATGCGCTCTGTAAGCCCGGGAATATGGGATTCAGAGACTATTTTTTGAATAGCCTTAACAGCCAGCAGCTCCTTATCAGGAGCACCCTGCAGCCAGATAACCCCGTTCTGCCCAACTGAGATGCGGCAGCCCAGCTCATCCTTCAGCATGCCAACCATGCTTCCGGCTTTCCCAATAACACGGGGCACCTTATGGGGATTAATATTCATTATGCGCCCCTCGCCAAGCTTCCTCAGACCCGGACCCTTAAGCGTAAGGTCAATAACATTCTGCGAAGTAACGTTTGTGATTTGGGCAATAAGGTAATCGCCAAAAGTGTAATAACGCGTGAGGTCAGCACCCTTCGCAATATAATCAGAGCTTCCATCGCGCATGCTGAGCAGGGCAGAGTAAGCTGAGTTAATGTCGCAGCGCCAGCCGTTAAGCGTAATGTCAATAACCTTTGCAATTATGGTGTCGCCGCGCTTTGGAAGATACTTGCCGGAAACAGGAATAATTTTAATCAGCCGGCCATCAACCTGAAGCAGACCAAGACGGGCCGCAATTATCTTATCGCCATCACGATACGTGCCGCTTGTCGGAAGGTATTCCATTCCTGAAGCGAGCTCCTCTCCAGGAACAACCACAGACTTATCCTGCGCAGTCAATGCCATCTCATTGCCCCTCCAGAATTTTCACGTCAACATCGCCACGGGTTATCTTATTAATCTGGTCAATAAGGTCCTGCTGCAGCCCGGCCGGAACATCAATGACAGCCAGAAGCGAGCCATCAGCCTGCCACGAATCCCTTGATATGCGTCCCAATGCTTTAAGCGTGGAGAAGGATTTTGAGGCATACTGGGCAGGTATTAACATCTGGAGCCTGCGGGTTTCAAAACGAATCGGAAGCACCGGACGCAGCTGATTCAGAACCTCATCAAGCTGCTGCTCGGCAGATTTGCGCTCGTCAATCCTTACTTTTGCCTCAGCAAAAGCGTTTCTTATCCTGGTTGCAGGATGAGGAAAGCCGGTTTTCGGGTCAATAGCGTTGCGATGAATCATCTCAACCAGCCGGTTGAGCTTTGCCTCGCGCAAAGACTCCCTGTATTTTGAAGAAAGCTGAATTTCGCCCTTCCTGATGATGGCCTCAGCAACCTTAACAGCATCGTCAGTGCCGAAAACAGTTTTGATGGAAGCCTCGGAAGGCACAAACCCTTTCTTAGCATCAGAAAAGATTTTCTCGTACTTCAGGGCAGCCCTGACATCAGCCAAAGAGCCGTTCCGGAAAGCTATGGCGCTGTCAGGCTCCACGATAACCTCAAAGCGCTCGCCTCCGGAATGCAGGCGGGCAACATTGAAATGCGCATGCTCCTTTTCGTATAATTCAGAACCCTTCATCATTTCTTACCATTCTTCTTAAAATCGTCAGCGTACTTCTCAATATCAGATTTCTGAAGGCGCGTAAACTTCCTCTCAGAAATTGATATGAAAGCGCCATCTATGCGCTCAAGACTGAAGTCCTTGCCCAAAAACTTGTACAATCCGCGAACGCCAAGCTTAATGCCGTCCTGCAATGTCATGTCGTCCTTATACTCTTTCTTAAGCAGCTCCTCAATCTCAGCTTCGCCCTCGCCAATAACAGTGGCCCTGTACTGGAAAAAAATGCCAGTAGGGTCTGTCTCAAACAGCTTAACTCCAGACTCATCAACACCGCCAATGAGCAAGGAAACGCCAAAAGGACGCAAGCCGCCGCTCTGGGTGCATATCTGCTTAAGATTGGCAATGTCCTTGACAATGCTCAAAGTATCTATGGCAGTATCAAACGTGACGCGGTGCTGCTGGGCGCGAAGCTGAGCGCGCTCAGTAAGAACGCGGGCATCAGAAATAATGCCGGAAGCAGTTGCAGCAATGTGGTCATCAATCTCAAACACCTTCTCAACAGCTTCCGGAACGACAAGAGAATCAACAATGCGCTTGTCAGTGATTAAAAGAACGCCATCCCTGCAGACCATGCCAATAGCAGTGCTGCCCTGATGAACAGTCTTCTTGGCGTACTCAACCTGCAAAAGCCTTCCGTCAGGACTGAACATGGTAATAGCCCGGTCATAACCCATCAACTGATGAGGCATAGGTTGCTGCATATTCATCACTCTCCCAAATAGTTTGAAGCATTTTTAATGCTGCCGCTGAGCCCAACGCTTCTTAACATAACATAATTGCCATTAATATTTTTTACCATAATCATAGCTGCCTTCAGCTTATCAGCGTACTTCCTGCCAACCCTGAGCATGCACATACTGCTGCGGGACTTTACCTCAGCAATATCAGCATTGGCTGACTCAATGCTCCCAAAAAGCCTGGAAAAACTGCCTTTGACAGCTGCAACTGCATCACTGCATTTAGCGTTCCCAATCACCTCAAACACGAGGTAACGCTTTTTCTCTCTCAAAGCTGACGATAAACTTGTCATTTCCAAAACAGAAGAATCCCAACGCTTCTTCTCTCGTACAACAAAAAGAAGACAGGGATACTATTTAAAGGTTTCGGCATGCCGGGGGGTGTGGGGACAGAAATAGCTGATATTAGTTTTTCAGAACAATAACAAATGCTTTTCTTCCAATATACTTCTTCTGAGCATCAATTTTAGCGCCATTGCCATAACGTGTTACCTTCTTCTCATATATCTCCTCGACATTGTCCTGCATCTTAATCTTGCCTCCTTTAACAGCAGTTACCTTGCTTTTCTTACTAACACAGACCTGAGCCGGTTGAGCTGATTGAGGGGCTTAAGAGGAAGCTGGACAAGGTGCCGTTTATTTGATTGCCAATGCCTAAATCATAAAGTTAGCTTGATAATTTCATACAGTTAACTTGACTGAATTAGAAAAGTTTAAATAGTTGTGGTTCTTACAGGCACTGATGGATAACGTAAAGGAAACAGGCTGGGGCATAAAGCGGATAAAAACACTTTGGAGAGGATAAAAAAATGGCAGAGGACATAGCAATTTTGCTGGAAAAGATGGGCTATTCATACTTTAAGATAGATGAAAGTATAAATGCCGTCGACATTATAGTCAGCATAATTTTGGGAAATGAGCCGCGATTTGTCAAGGCAGTTCCCTTCATTATTTATCTCTCCGAAAAGAAGCATACAATCATTTTCGATATTGATGCACTGCTGAAAAAAGCAAAGCAAAAGAATGTTTTGCTGGAAGCAAAAGCTTTGCTTTACGCTGCCGTTAAAATCCTGAAGATTGCGGATAAAAGCAATAAGCTCATTTCAAAACTGGAGCGCAGATTCACAAAGCATGAAAAGGATTTGGCAGACAGCGTATTCTTTTCAAATGAGCATAAGCAGTTCAATAGGGCGGGCAGAATTTCGGCAGAACAGCGCAGCAGGTATCAGAAAAGATTATCCAGAATATATTTCGGCTTTGATGAATTGCTGTCTGAGTTCCTCTCGCAAAAAACGTTGTACGAGGCAAAAGCGCAGCTTACGCTGTCTGACAAGCTTAGTATGTCCAGGCAGCAAAATTTGGATTATGCTCTGCGCGTCTTATTCAAGCCAAAGCAGCTTGAAATAATCTCGAAAGTTGCCGATGGCAGAAATCTGCCGAAAGTAGAATACGATTATTATTTCAAGACCATCAAAAAGCGCTTAAGGGCTGCGAAGCTGCTTGCCGAATTTGCCGACAGCATTATACAGAAGAAGGTTTCCAAGGGGTAAATGCTGTTTGCATTGCCATCAACCGCGGTGTCGCATTTACCTTTTCACTGTCTTCAGCTTTTTTTTCCCTAACTTATAAGCGGGCATAGCATCCTGCCTTCTGTGATGCTTGGTCATTTTTCCGTGGCTTCTTCTTTTTTCCCTCCCTAAATTTGGGATGGAGAAAAAGCGGTGAAAAAACTTTTAGTACGCAGTCGGGAGGGAAAAAAGCAGCGGCCATTTATGAATAGTAAGGACCGGGTTGCTTCGCTGCGAATTTAATGGCACAGTATCTCCGAAACTGCCTTAGTCCCGTCCACTGCGCAGCATGCACCGCCCCAGCTGCAATCTGAGATACTGAATGGCAGCCAATGCCTTGATATATATGCGAAAAGTCCTCTTTTGATGTTCAAATCAGCAATTATTTTTAGAAATATTTATATATCCTTATACCAAAATGTACACGCATCATGAGTTCAGAGGCGTCGAAGTGAACAAGTTACGTGTAGTTGTGCTTCTCGTATCTGTTCTGATGCTTTCTGCTTTCTTTACCTCTTCTGCTGCTGCCGAGGACAGCAAGCTGTACAGCTTGGTGAAATCGTTTAACGCTGCTGTTTTCGGTTTTACAGGAGCGCAGACTTATGGCTATGGCTCAACAGCTGAGGTTTGCGGCGACGGCATAGACAATGACAAGGACGGTTATGTTGACGAGGGCTGCACTTCTGAAACAGGTTGGGCTACTACAGCGTCCGCCTGCGTTGATTCTGACGGCCAGGACGAGTACGTCCAAGGCACAGTTACCAAGTACAGCAGACCGTATAAAGATTACTGCCTCTCAGGCAGGGTTTACGAATATTACTGCAAGGACGACGATTCTGTAGGGCTTTCAATCAAAACCTGCCCTCAGGGCTGCGCCGAGGGCTATTGTTTGGCTGACGAGAATGCTGCAATAAGCAAGGATGGCGAGTTTGTTTTAAGCGGTCAGCACAGGTTAAAGTATCTCAGTTCTGTTAACAATTATAGGCTGGCTCTTTTTAGGGATGTCAATACTTTGAATGGAATATCAGTGCAGACAGCAAGTGACGGCTCCGGCACTATTAATATTGGCGGAAAACCATATGCTTTCAAGCCGGTCAAGCTCGGAACCGGATTTAATTATGATATCAATGTTGACCTTAATGGAGACGGTGTGATTGGGACAGGCAGTGCCGAGGTTTGCGGCGACGGCATAGACAATGACAAGGATGGTTATGTTGACGAGGGCTGCATGCATGAGTCCTGCCAGAAGCTGCTGGATAAGGCCAAGGCTGCCTCGGGCACTTCATGCGGCGATGCCGGCTATGATTACTCTGCTGACGTCAATAATGATAGGTCTGTTAATGCAGTTGACATCACCCTTATTGAGAGCAAAGCTGCTGATGCCAATTGGTGCGTTACAAATTATCTTGCTCCGACTGACCCGTGCACAGCTTCTGATGCAGACCTTTCAATAACTTCCTTTTCAGGCGGAAGCAAAATTTCCGGCAGCAATGTTTACTATACTGCCCTTTCCACCCAGACTTCTTTTTCAGCAACAGTGAAAAACAGCGGCCCGGCACCTGCCACAGGGTATGGCTTTTCATTCAGCTGTGGTGGTGGAAGCGGTGGCGCTGGCGGCGGAGTTTCCGACAACTACAACTTCCCGCCCGGCGCTGAACGGACAGAATCCTCCACCTGCTACTACCCTGCTTCCGGCTCTTACACAGCAAGCATCAAAGTTTCCGCTTCCAATGACCAGAACGCTGCAAATGATGTAGCATACCAGAACATAATCGCTGCCGTGGCAGATGAGTCCGCTGCGATAAAGCGCAATGATTACTTCGTGCTTTCAGGCGGCTTATACCTCCTGCGCTACCTCGGCGCTGACAGAATCAGTTCCTATAATCCTGCTGCGAAGTTCCAGAACGTTGCAACCGGCGAGACCATTACCGTTGCTGCCGGCTCTGTTGGCGGCACAGTCAGGCTTGGCGGCAGCAGCTACGCCTTCACCTCCTCATCCAGCCCAACATCCAATGATTATTCAATAAAAGTTGACCTCAATGCAGACGGAAGGATTGGCGCAACCACTGGCGCTCCTGACATCTACGTTGCAACCCTGACTTACGATCCGCTTTCTCCTAAAGTTGGCGACAATGTTACTTTCAACGCTGACATTAAAAACATTGGAAATGGCGGGGCAACAGGTTATTCTACTGGCCATTCAATTGACTGCCCTACTTCTGCTAGTAGAGGCGTCGGCGTTTCCAGCGGCTTGGGTCCTGCTCCCGGCGAAACAGAATCTTTCACTTTCACGCATACATTCAGCGCTGCAGACACCTGCACTGTTACTGTCAGCGCTTCTGCTGACGGCGATTCCAATGCTGCCAATAACAAGCGCTCTGTCACCGTAACCATTATTAAAGGGCCGTTAAGGCCGCCGTGCGGCACGTATGGCGATGTTAACGGTGATGGCGTGGTAGACGTTGCTGATAGTCAGCTGGTTTTGCAGGCCGCGGTAGGAAGCAGAATTCTTACAGCTGCACAGACCGCGGCAGCTGACCTCGATAAGAGCGGACGCGTTTCTGCTGCTGACAGCAGTATTATTCTTCAGTACCTTTCCGGTCAGATTTCAACGTTCCCTGTGTGCGGTGTTCCTCCTGATTCCTCTACTCTTAATGGCGACGGTGGTTTGCCAGCCGCTCAAACCGTCTGCCCCGCAAAAATTGAGTTCACCATTGACAAGGACGTTTACAGGCACGGCGACAAGCTGACCGTTTACATAGCCACTTCCGATTCACAGGGGAAGCTTGTTGGAGCTGATTTGGTATTTAGCGTTGTGAAGCCCGATGGCAAATTTAGCAGCGATGAAATTACAACAAAGCCATATGGAGAGCATCTGAGTTCTCAGCTCGTGAGCTCAGATACGCCAGTTGGCAATTATGCATTTACTGTAAAGTCTCATCCGCTTTGTGCGCAAATAGTAACCGCTGAAAAAACTATCAGAGTAGAAGGTTCTACTTCTACTGTTCCTCCAGAGCCGCCCGGGCAGGCATGCACTGACTCTGATGGCGGTGCTAATTATTACAAAAAAGGCTATGTAACTGTTTGCACTATTGGCGATCAATTTGGTAGCTGTGGGCAAATTACAGATAGATGCGCAGATGAGACTTTATTAAATGAGCAGATTTGTGACGGCGACGGCAGTACGAATACCCTTGTAGACTTCGCCTGCCCTGACGGCTGCAGCGACGGCGCATGCATCCGCGGGAGTCCGCCTCCATTCCCCGGCCCTGGCGACACCGTAACAGGCACGTTCTTCCTTGACAAAGGCTGGAACTTGGTTGGAGGGTTCTTTGCAGAAGGAGCAGGTGTTGTTATTGAACGCAATTCATGCACTTCTGATGTCATTGAAGCAGCTTACATTTATGACCCTGTCAGCAGGACTTACTTATCTGAAACTTCAAAGATTCCGGGCAGTATCAATGAATATCTTATAGTTGACAAGGTCAACAGCATCTGGGTAAAAACCAACAGCAGGTGCAGCTTTGACTACACAATTAATGAGCCTTACGGCTGGCTTCAGGACGTACAGAACAGCGGCAAGAAGCTTGCTGACGGCTGGAACCTGCTCAGCGTAGTGCCCGACATGGTCGGCTTTACTGTTGACGAGTTCGCAGGAACATGCAGCGTTGAAAAAGCATATGGCTACAAAGGCGGCAGATGGGAAGATATCAGGACTACAGAGCTTGCTGAGACTGCTATTGGTTACGGCTTTGCTTTTAAGGTTAACGGAGAATGCGTTATTGGTCCGCCCACGCCCACAAGCGATGTAGGCGATAATAGTGCAACTATTCCCCCTGGCTCAGGCAGTGGAGGCGGTGGTGGTGGCTCTGGTGGTGTGGGTAAGGTTTCGCCTTGTTCCGGTTTTGGTGATGTGGATGGTGATGGTGTGGTTTCGGTTGTTGATTCTGATTTGATTAGTAAGTTTGTTTCCAAGTTGGTTACGCTTTCGGCTGATCAGAAGTTGAGGGCTGATGTGAATGGTAATGGTGTGGTTGCTGTTAATGATGCTTTGTTTGTTAGGCAGTTTGTTGAGGGTTTGAGGGATTCTTTTGCTGTTTGTCCTGCTGCTGCTCCTGGCGGTGGCGGCTCTGCAGCTAAAGTTGCTACTTTGAGAGTTGGAGAAACTGATGTTTATGCTGTTGCTGGTAGGATTTATGATGTGGAAGTTGTTGATGTTAATTCGAACAGTGTTGCATTTGTTGTGCAGCAGGAGTGGGTTCCGTTTGCTAAGGAAAAGGGTTATTATGAATTAGCAAGTGTAGCTAAAGATGGCAGTCATAGACTCAGTGATGGCGGTAAGCTTGAAGTCCTCAGTATTAGTGGCGATTATGTTCAATTCTCGTTAAGCGTGACTGAATTTAATCGGGGACAAGGGCCTTTTAGAGTTCACTATGTTGAGCCGTATCCCATTGTTACATGCAAAGCATCGGATGTTAACTGCCGTTTCAATACGGTTGTTCATGTGGAGAATGTAATTGACAGGCCTCTGCATAGGCCTACCGTACATACGCCGGATAAGAGCACAGTCACGTTTGGCGAGAGTAATCCGTTGACAAGCGCAACTACTGAGTTTGACGCCTTTGGACTTCCTTCTCAGGAGGAGTATGGCGGAAATCCCGGTAACTTCATCCTTTCAAGTTTCATAGTTGATTTTGTTCCGCCTAGCAGGACGCCAGGGCTTTATGTTGGAACAGTCAATTTTGACGCTTATGATTGTAATGATGATTTGAGAATTGAGGGTTGCGTTGCCTATGGCGCAACACCATTCAATGTAGGAATAAGAATTGTGCCTGACTAAGAGGAGTTTACGATGTACAAGCTAAAGCGGTTTTTGGATTTGAAGCTGATGCTGTTGCTGGCGCTTGTTTTCACATCAGCCTGCCTCGACATAGCTGGCTCAGGGCAGAAAACTTCTGATTCAAAAAATTTGCTGGACAAGCTTGTGGGCACTCCTGAAAGCGCTTCGGCTCTTCTGCTGCCTGACAAGCCGAAAACTTCTGAGCAGCCCCCTGCTTTGCCGGACGATGACGCTTTGCCTCTTCCGCCTGAAGGCGGTTCTGGCGGCAGTGTGCCGTTGTTCGGGTAGGTTGTATCCTCCACACTGGTTTTTTGCTTGCTTTTTTTCTTCCCCTTTAAATTCAGAAAAGGGGAAAGGTCCGGATAGCATAGGAGCGCCAATCGCAGTTGCACAAACTTTTTATTATTCAACTTCCTCTTGCAGCTATGCTCGTGAAGTACGTTAAGCTTCTGAACATCCGCAGCTATTTGTCTGAGCAGATTTCCTTTCCGCCAGGAACGCTGCTTCTGAGCGGGGACATTGGCAGCGGCAAGTCAACTGTGCTTCTTGCCATAGAATTTGCTCTGTTCGGCGTTGTGCGCGGCGGCGTTGATGGCGCTTCCCTGCTGAGGTATGGCAAGAACTTCGGCTATGTTGAGGTTTGTTTTGACTTTGACGGCTCGCAGGTCATAGTGCATCGCGAATTGAAGCGCTCAAAGGAATCTGTGAGCCAGGCAGCCGGCTTTATCATTGTTGACGGCATTAAGACAGACTGCACTCCTGTTGAGCTTAAGGCAAGGATTCTTGATTTTCTTGGCTATCCGAAAAGCTTGCTTACCAAATCAAAAGCCCTGATTTACCGCTACACTGTTTATACTCCGCAGGAGGAGATGAAGCACATTCTGTTTGAGGACGCTGCTGCCCGGCTTGACACATTGCGCAGGGTTTTTCAGATTGACAAGTACAAGCTGATTCGCGATAATGCTGCTGTTGTTTCTGCATCCCTCCGGGAGCGGGTAGCTGAATTGACTGCCAAGACTGAGGATCTTGCCGCTAAGAAAGCCCAGCTTTCGGATTTTAATGCAAAGCTGAAGGCTGCTGCTGGAAGCCTTGGGATGCTTATTCCGCTTCTGAAGGATAACCAGCAGAAGATTGCTGCACAGCAGCAGCTTGTTCAGAAGTACGAAGCAGATTTGCAGAAGCTTAATTCTTTGAGAGCTGCAGTTCAGGCGCATAATGCTGCCATTGCTGAAAAGCAGAATTCCATTGCTGCATCAAAGCAGGAAATCGCCAATGCATCAAAGCAGGTTGATGAGCTTAAAAGCTCTGCTTCAGATTCTGACAGCATTTTGTCTGAGTTCAGCAGCAATCTGGGTTACCTGAACAGGCACGTATCGCTGCTGCAGTCTGAAGTGGCTGAAAAGAATGCTGTCAGTGAGCGCATTGATGCCCTGCATAACTCGCTGAATGTCTTGTCTGCTGGCATCACCAAAGCTGAGACAACCAAACTTTCCTCAAAGGAGCTTGAGAGCAATGTTTTAACTTCCGAGACCTGCCCTGTTTGCCTGCAGCAGATTTCCGAGCAGCATAAGAGCCATTTTCGCAAAAAAATTTCTGCTGAGCTAAGAGCGGCGGAAAAGGTCATAGCTGCGAAGACTTCAGAGAAGGATGATCTTAATAAGCAGCTGCTATCTGCAAAGGAAAAGTTCCGCGCTTTGATTGAGAAAGAGCGCAGGCTCGCTGAGCTTTCTGCTTTGTGCAGGGGCTTTTCAAGGCAGGCAGAGGAACTCAGCGTTTCTGCACAGCAGCGGGATGGCATGTATGAAATTGTCAGCGTCCTTGAAAGCCTGAACTCTGCATCCCAGGCGCTTCGCAGCAAGTCGCAGATTATGGCTGCGATGGAGGACAAGAATTCCTACATCAGCATGCTGAACGGGCGCATCCGCCTTACAGCCGGCAGCATTGACTCGCTTTACCAGCAGATTGATGCTGCAAAGTCTGAGATGCGCCGCTATTTGCCGTCTGAGCAGGATTTCGGCACGATAAAATCCCGCCTTAATTCCCTGCAGCAGAATGAGAAGGAGCTTCTTGTGCGGAAAGCATCCTTTGACAGGGATATCGAAAATATCACTTCCAATATTGATTTGCTCAGGGCTGAAATTTCGGGGAAGGAGCAGGACTACGCTGCTCTGCACAGCTGCCTTCAGCTGAAAAACTGGCTCGCAGACCATTTCCTGAATCTTATGGACGTGATTGAAAGGAATGTAATGCTGAAGGTTTACAATGAATTTAATTCTTTGTTCCAGACGTGGTTTAACATTCTGATTGAGGACGAATCAATCTCAGCAAGATTGGACGATGCCTTTTCTCCAATCGTGGAAATCAACGGCTATGAAATGCCTTTGGAAAACCTTTCAGGCGGCGAAAAGACGAGCTGCGCTTTGGCGTACAGGCTTGCGCTTAACAAAGTCGTCAATGACGTAATTTCTTCAATAAAAACAAAGGATATCCTGATTCTTGATGAGCCGACTGACGGCTTCAGCTCAGAGCAGCTGGAAAAGGTCAGGGATGTGCTTGACCAGCTGCAGCTTCCGCAGATAATTGTGGTGAGCCACGAATCAAAGATTGAGAGCTTTGTTGAGCACTTAATCAGGGTTGTCAAGCAGCAGCATGTTTCGAGGATTGTTTGAGCATCTTCCGGGATGTATTTTTGCTTTGCTTCTGCTACGCTCCATTTTCTCCATTAACTTCAGGGGAAGGAAAAAAGCGCGGAGAAGAAAAATGCGTTTAGCTGCATTCAAGCACGGCGATATTGAAAAGTTCATGCGCGCAGGTTGTTTTCCCCTCCCTTAAATAGCAAGGGAGGGGAAAATCAGCACGGGCAGAATAAAAGCAGTGGTGAAGGCAACTTGTCAACGACGCCTCAAGCACAAAACATTTTTAACTTCGCTTCCAACGCTACATTTTATCGGGGCTGTAGTGTAGCTGGCATCACCTAGCATTGGGGTTGCTAGAACCCGTGTTCGAATCACGGCAGCCCCATGCTGGCTTAACTCTGGAGGATCTTTTAGAGTTACCGGACTAAACGACGCTCCACCGCAAACTATATATATTTATCATCCCGCAGTTTACATGGTGAGCGGGTTGAGGTTGTTTGCTGTTTTGCTGCTTTTGGCTGTTGTTCCTTCTGTTTTTGCTGCCCAGATAGGGGTTGAGTCCCTTCCTGTTCATGAGTCTGTGATTCCGGGAGAGCAGGCAGCATTTGACATCCGCATTACCAACAATCAGGATTCTGAGGATGTTTTCCGCATGTCCTCCAATGACCTTTACTGGGATTTGCTAAGCGACCCTCTGTACGATTACTTCTCAGGCGTTGAAATCCGCGCAGGCGATTCAAAGACTGTAAGGCTGCTTCTGAATACTTTGGAGGATCTTGAGTATGGCCAGTACAGGGTGGATGTTGCTGTCAAGTCGCAGAAGGGCAAAAATTCAGCCACTGTGCCTGTTTACATTACCGTGCGTCCTGAGAAGCCGCTGATAAGGGAATATCTTGCGGCAGTAACCCGCATAGTTGAGATTCCCCCGGTTATCCATCCCGGGCAGAACATTACTGTTAAGGTCAACCTTATCAACCGCAACCCGAAGAATCTGCCTGAGCTGAAGGTGCTGCTTTCCAGCAATCTGATTAACCGCGAGGTCGTTACTTCCCTGGAGCCGCTGCAGTCCAAAGTGCTTGAAGAGAAATTTGTTCTTGATGCGCGAACCCCGCCTCAGGGTGATGTTTTGACTGTTCAGCTTATAGCTGACGGAAATGTGCTTGAGCCTGTTATAACTGAGCGTTTTGAAATTGGCTCGTTTGGCGAAATAGAGATTCAGTCAGCTGATGTTGATAAGCAGTTTCTCAGGACTGTGGAAAAACGCGTTTACGCCAATACAGGCAATGTTCGCGGCGACAAAATTGTTGAACTGGAATCTTCAGGCCTGAAAAAGCTTTTTACCAGCACTGAGCCTGATTCATTTACTATAACCAAGGATGGCAAAAAGTATGTTGCGTGGCAGCTGTCGCTGGGCCCCCAGGAGTCCATTGCTGTTACGAGGACTGTCAGCTACCGCATTATCCTGTTTATTGCCCTTCTGTCGGCAGGCGCTGCTGCTGCCTATTACCTGTTCAGGAGCCCTGTTGTGGCTGTCAAGAAGGCCAATGTCGTCAATCTCAAGGGGGGCGGAATTTCCGAGCTGAAAATAATTGTTCATTTGAGGAATCGCTCCCCGCACACTTATGAAAGGATTACTGTTACCGACAGAACACCCACTATTGCAGATGTTACGGTTGACCATGGCCTCGGCACAGTCAAGCCATCTTCTGTATACAACGACGGCAGGCGAACCATTGTCAAATGGGAGATAAAAACGCTTGAGAAAGGGGAGGAACTTATGCTTAGCTACAACATGAATACGCGGCTTGTAATTCTCGGCACTGTCAAGCTTGCTCCTGTGTCCGTAAGGTTTTTCAGCGCCAGGGGGGCTAAGCTCGTTACCAGGTCAAGAGCGGTTGAGGTTAGCGCTTAGGGCTTGGAACAAAAGCTTGTTTTTTCTGCGGCGCAGCCAAAAAGTCACCACGCCCAGATTGAACAATAAGTTTTGTCAATAATCTTTATAAACCACCATGCACTTTCATATCCATCCCCGCATAGCTCAACGGCAGAGTGTTCGGCTGTAGATGCTGCACGACTGTCTCTTTTGAGAATGGATGAAATGCAGTCAGCTGAGCCCGAATGGTTCCCAGTTCAAAAGCAGCTCTGAAAGTCTGGGTGCGGGGATTTACATTACTTTTCGTGCTGTTTCCAGCGCTTTTATGACATCTTCTTTTTCCAGGTTTAAGCAGAGGTCGTGGTCTTTAAGCAAGTCAAGCATAAAGAATTCTCATCGCTTCAAAGCAACCAAAAAGCAAAGGTTTATATATTTGTATTACATTATTTGATACTGCATGACAATTGTTGCCGATGCAACTGCGCTTATCCTTTTAGCTAAGGTGAGCGTGTTGGAGATGTTTGCAGATAGAAATGCGGTTACTGTGCCAAACGGTGTTTATGATGAAGTGGAGAAAGGCAAAGAAAAAGGCAGGGCAGATGCCCTGTTAGTGGAAATGTTAGTGAAGCAGAAAAAACTGGGCCTTGCAACCCCAAAGAATTCGGCTAAAGATTTTATTCAGCACATATTTAATTTGAAAGCAGGCGAGTTAGAGGTTATTTCGCTTGTACATAAAACTGAGAACACGGTGTTGACTGATGACAAAAAATGTTTTAACTCGGCAAAGGCGCTGGGAATTGGCTACATTACTTCGCCGGATGTCATTGCATCCCTTTTCGCTAAAAAGGCGATTACTAAGGAAAAGGCATTTGAATGTTTTGATAGTTTGGAGGAATATGGCTGGTATGCTAAGGATGTAATAAAAACTTACAGGGAGGGATTAAAATGATGAAGAATATTTCAATAAGGCTGAAGGATGATTTTATTAAGGAAGCTGATAAATTGGCTAAGCTGGAATTAGTTGATAAATCCGTAATTATAAGGGAAGCGCTGGAAAAGGGGTTTGCTGAGGTTAGATTGCAGACTGCTCTGGATAAGTTCAGCGAAGAAAAAGCATCAACAAGCGAAGCTGCTGAAATAGCTGGCTTAAGCGTGGGCGAGATGATGGACGAATTGGTTAAGAGGGGTTTGCGGCCAAAATTCACTAAAGAGGATTTGCAGGGCGGCTTAGGTAGAGCGTTGAGAGTCGTAAAATAACAAAAGTTTGCTGAAAGTCTGGGTGCGGGGATTTACATTACTTTTCGTGCTGTTTCCAGCGCTTTTATGACATCTTCTTTTTCCAGGTTTAAGCAGAGGTCGTGGTCTTTAAGCAAGTCAATGAATTCGCTTAAAGACGTGCCTGCTAATTCTGCAGCAAGGCCTAAACTCACTTTCTTTTCTCTGTATAGCTGGATAGCTTTTTCCTTTTTGCCTGTTTCTATAAGGTTTCTGATGACTTCTGAGCGTTTTTGGTTCAAGACCTTGCCGAATGCATCTATCATCTCAGTGTCTAATCTTGCTGATGCGATTTCCATTTTTCATTTTACCTCCGCTTTAAAATATTCATATAGGTCACTTGAATATCTCCCTATCGTGTTGAGTTCTTTAAGCTTTTCCAGCGCCGCTTCCCGCGCCAGTTTGCCTTTTTCATGTAAGCTAATTATGACTGCCATTGAGCTGATAAAGGGAACTCCTTCCAACTTGCATAGTTTAATCAGTTCTCCGTCATCCGTTAGGATGGCTTTGTGTTTTTTTCTGTCGAACAGTGCATAAGCTGCAGCTTCTCCGGTGTTAAGCCTGAATTCTGCCATTATCTGTTTTACCTTTTGTTCAGAGGCCTTTTGCACAACTATTTTTTTGCTGTTTATCAATCTCATAATGTATCGGGCATAGTATGAATCCTTCTCGAACATTGCCTCTGCTTTTACTTCGCCTGGTATCGCTATTAATGGCGAAACTTGAATAAACTTCTCAAGGCAATTTATCTTGGCTAATAATACGAGCGTCAACGTATTTGACACAAACATTTACGATTGTATACAAACGTAATATTTAAACTTTTCTATTTTGCTGAAAGGCGAGGGGGGAGCTTGGCTGCCGCGGAGATACTGCTATAGCTACAGGAAAATCAGGAAAGCTGCAAAAAACAGGAGCGCATGAACTTTCAATATGACCAAATAACAATTTTCTAAAAAACATATACGCAACCTTTAAATATATTAAAGGCATTTATTGGCTTAGTAAAGATGGCACCTGTTAGATAGTGCTGTATTCTCCGAAAACTTTATAAAGGAGCTGTTTACTCTTCCTTGCAGATGCTGGCAAAATCCTTCTTTGACTGAACTGGTGGCAGATAGCAGTATGTCAGGAGAGGGATTCGGCATTGCCCTGGTAGTGTAGCCTGGCCTATCATGAAGCCCTGTCGACGCAGGCAGACCGGCTTCGACCCGGGTTCAAATATGCTAAGCATGGAAAGTCCCGGCCAGGGCGTTAGCCTTGGCTGGGGCTACGAACAGAGTGAGTCTGTCCCGGCCAGGGCGTTTTGCTTTGGGCCGGTGGCGCAGCCTGGAACAGCAATGTGGGCAATTAGCGCACCAGACTTTTAATCTGGCAGTCGCGGGTTCGAATAATCGTCGAAAGTCCCGTCCGGCCCATTAGATTTAGAGTGATAAAATGAAAAAAATCGACCTTACCACGCATGTTCTCATTCCAAAGCATTCCAAGCTTGGCGACAAGGATAAGGAGGAGATGCTTAAGCGTTATAATGTTTCCCTTAAGGGGCTGCCTAAGATTTTGGTAAGCGATGCAGGAATTTCTCACTTATCCGCCAGGCCGGGAGATGTTATCGAGATTGTGCGGGACAGCCCGACTGCAGGCAAGGCATTTTTTTACAGGGTGGTTGTTGATGAGTGACAGCCAGGTGCTTATTGGAAAATTTTTTGCTGACGAATCCTTTGTAAAGTCAGACATAGAGTCTTTTGATAATTTTATTGATGTTGAGCTCCAGAGGATAATTGAGGAGAATAAGGATATTGAGCCTACTATCATCCCGCCCAATGTTGATGAGTTTAAAATCAAGTTTGACAAGGTAAGGATTGTAAAGCCGGAAATTATTGAGGCCGATGGCTCTAAGCGGCTGCTTTTCCCAAATGAAGCCCGCCTGCGGAAACTGACATATGCTGCGCCTTTGTTCATTACAGTAAGCGCGCACATCAATGGAGCCCAGCGTGAGAGCTTCGAGACTCAGATTGGCAATATTCCGATTATGCTTCGTTCAAAGCAGTGCCACCTTTACAATCTGAGCCGGGAGGATCTTATTAAGCGCGGCGAGGACCCTGATGATCCCGGGGGTTACTTTATTATTAACGGGACAGAGAAGGCATTGGTTAAGATTGAGGACCTTGCCTCCAACAGGTTTGTTGTTGAGCGCGATAACGTCGGCCCTTCGCGTTTTGTTGGCAAGATATTTTCAGAATACGGCTCTTATAAGATTCCTCATACTATGGAGTACATGAAGGACGGCATTCTTTACCTTACTTTTACGAGGGTGCGCAGGATTCCTGTAATTATTGTTATTAAGGCCCTTGGCATGCTGAAGGATGAGGTGATTGCCAATGCTTTGTCGTCTGACAGCCAGTTTGATGAGCTTGCAGTTAACCTGATGGATGCCGCGGAAATAAAGACCGAGGAAGATGCTGTTGATTACATCGCCAAGCACGCAGGCATTACTCAGGCAAAGGAGATTCGTTTGGAGCGCACCAAGGACATTCTTGACAGTTATTTGCTGCCTCACCTTGGCGTTGCTGCCAAAGACCGGATTGCGAAAGCGCATAACCTGTGCAAGATGATAAAAAAGCATCTTTTGGTTGCCCGGGGGGAGCTTCCTCTGGATGACAAGGACCATTATCTTAACAAGCGGCTGAAGCTTTCGGGGGATTTGCTTGCCGACCTTGTGAGGGTTAATCTGAAGGTTTTGATCGGCGATTTGCTGTACAATTTTCAGCGAATCGTAAAGCGCGGAAAGTTTCCGACGCTTAAGGTTATTATCCGGGAGAAGCTGCTTACTTCCAGATTGTACAGCTCTATGGCTACAGGCTCCTGGGTGGGCGGGAGGAAGGGCGTATCGCAGAGAATTCAGCGGCTTAATTTTCTTGAAACGCTTTCGCACCTTCAGCGCGTCATCAGCCCGCTGTCTGCCACTCAGGAAAATTTTGAGGCTCGTGAGCTGCACTGCACCCATCTTGGCAGGCTTTGCCCGATTGAGACGCCTGAAGGCACAAATATCGGCTTGAAGAAAAATCTTGCCCTGCTCTCCACTGTTTCGCTTAGCGTTCCGGATGAGGATGTTATTAAGGTTATGAAGAATGCGGGGTTGAAATCGTGACAGACGTTTATTTAAGCGGCAAGTATTTGGGCACTGTTGATGAGCCCCAGAAGTTTGCTGATGCGCTCATTCAGAGCAGAAGGGCTGGCCAGCTGTCAGCTAATGTCAATGTTTATTATGACCGGGAGATTGACGCTGTTAATGTTGAGTCTCTCAAGGGCAGGCTGCGAAGGCCGCTGATTGTCGTTAAAGACGGACAGCCGCTGCTGACAGCAGACCACATTAAAAGGCTCCAGCGCAATGAAATGAGCTGGTCTGATCTGATTAAGCAGGGCGTTGTTGAATATCTTGACGCTGCCGAGGAGGAAAATGCGTATGTTGCCTTTTTTAAGCGGGAGCTTACGCGTCAGCACACCCATCTGGATATTGCGCCTCTTGCAATGTTTGGCCTGACTACGAGCCTGGTTCCTTTTACCAATTACAATTCGGCGCAGAAGGTTAATACTGGCTCTAAGAATCAGAAGCAGGCAATCGGGTTTTATGCTGCCAATTTTCCGGTCAGGATGGACATGGACGTCAACCTTCTGCATTATCCCCAGATTCCTTTGGTGAAGACAATCATGCATGACATTGTTGATTATGCCAAGCATCCTGCCGGGCAGAATCTTGTGGTGGCTGTTATGAGCTACAAGGGCTATAACATGGAGGATGCTGTTGTCATTAATCGCGGCTCTATTGAGTGCGGGTTGGGCAGGGGCAGCTATTACAGGCCTATGGTTGCTGAGGAGCTGCGTTACTCCGGCGGCCTTGTTGATGAGATTTCTGTTCCTGAGAAGGATATTAAGGGTTACAGGAGCGAGCACGACTACAGGTTTTTGGAGGATGACGGGATTGTTTATCCTGAGGCGCAGGTTGCAGAAGGCGATGTGGTGATTGGCAAGACATCGCCTCCAAGATTTTTGTCGGGCATGGAGGAATACAGCTTGTCTGCTGAGACCAGGCGTGAAAGCTCATCTGCAATGCAGCACGGAGAGGCAGGCGTGGTGGACACGGTTATTCTTACTGAGAACGCAGAAGGCAACAGGCTTATCCAGGTTAAGCTGCGCGACGACCGCACTCCTGAAGTCGGCGATAAGTTTACTTCGCGCCACGGGCAGAAGGGCGTTATTGGGCTGATTGTGCCCCATGCTGATATGCCTTTCAGCGCTTCCGGCATTGTTCCTGATATTCTGTTCAGCCCCCACGGCATTCCTACGAGGATGACTATGGCGCATCTTATTGAGCTTGTTGCCGGGAAGACCGGAGCGCTTTCAGGCCGTTATGTTGACGGCAGCGTGTTTGATTCCGAGTCTGAGGCAGATATCAGGAAGGAGCTTCTCCGGCTTGGTTTCAGCGATAACGGGCTTGAGACCATGTATAACGGCGAAACCGGTGAGGCGTTCAGCGTCAGGATTTATGTGGGCAGCATTTATTATCTGCGCCTGAAGCATATGGTTGCAAACAAGATTCACTCACGGGCTCGAGGTCCTATTCAGCTGCTTACGCGGCAGCCTACCGAGGGCCGCGCCAAAGAGGGCGGCCTGCGTTTGGGCGAGATGGAGAAGGACACCTTTGTTGCTCACGGCAGCTCAATGCTGTTAAAGGAGAGGTTTGATTCTGACAAAACAACTGTTCCTGTTTGCGATAACTGCGGCCTGATTGCAGTCTATGATGAGTACAAGAAGCGCGCTTATTGCATGGTCTGCTCAGAGTCAGAGACAAGCTTTGTTGAGCTCTCTTACTCGTTTAAGCTGATTTTGGATGAGCTTAAGAACCTGTGCATCTATCCTAAGCTGAAATTGGTGAACAAGTACTAAAATGGAAGACAGCTATGTGTACAAAAGGGTTGGAAGCGTGTCGTTTGCAGTGCTCAGCCCCAAGCTGATTAAGAAAATGGCGGCAGCCAAGGTTGTTACCCCTGAGCTGTATGACAAGGAGGGCTATCCTGTAGACGGCGGCCTCATGGACGTCCGCCTCGGCGTTATTGATCCCGGGCTGCGGTGCAAGACCTGCGGCTCCCGCCTGAAAGAGTGCATAGGGCATTTCGGATACATATCGCTGGCAAGGCCGGTCATTCATCTCAGCTATGTCAATGTTGTGCTGTCTTTGCTGCGCACCACCTGCCGGGACTGCTCCAGGATTTTGCTGCCTGACTCCAAGATTCAGCAGCTTGGCGGAAAAGGCGTGAAAAGGAGCAGGATTAAGGATTCCATAGCAAGCTCGAAAACAGGCAATAAGTGCCCTCACTGCAAAGCTCGCCAGTACAAGATTACTGTTGAAAAGCCCACAACTTTTTTTGAGAATGAGCGCAGGATTTCTCCTATCGAGATACGTTCCAGACTGGAGAAGATTCCTGATGCGGATGCAGAGGCCTTCGGCCTGAATGTTGGTGCTGTCCGGCCTGAATGGATGGTTCTGACTGTTTTTCCCATTCCGCCTGTCACGATGAGGCCTTCCATTACGCTGGAAACAGGCGAGCGCTCAGAGGATGATTTGACGCACAAGCTCGGCGATATTGTCAGGATTAACCAGCGCCTGTTTGAGAACATCAATGCCGGCGCTCCTGAGATTATTGTGGAAGACCTTTGGGACCTGCTCCAGTACCACATAACTACGTTTTTTGACAACGATGTTGCCCAGCTGCCTCCTGCGCGGCACCGCTCAGGCCAGCCGCTTAAGACCATCAGCGAGCGCATCCGCAGCAAGGAAGGCAGAATACGCCACAACCTTGTTGGAAAGCGCACTAATTTCTCTGCGCGCACAGTTATCAGCCCTGATCCCATGCTTGAGCTTAACGAGGTTGGCGTTCCTGAGATTATGGCCCTGAAGCTGACTGTGCCTGAACGCGTTACCGAATGGAATATGGAGTACCTGAAAAATTTTGTGAAGAACGGGCCAAAGAAGTATCCTGGCGCCAATTATGTCATCCGCCCTGATGGAAAGAAGAAGAAGCTCACTGAGGACATTATTGAGGCCACTCTGGAGGAGATGCAGCCCGGCTATGTTGTTGAGCGCCATTTGATGGATGGCGACAAGGCAATCTTTAACCGCCAGCCATCCCTGCACAGGATGAGCATGATGTGCCACAACATCAGGGTTCTTCCGTATAAGACGCTCCGCCTGAATCCGGCTGTGTGCTTCCCTTATAATGCGGATTTTGACGGCGATGAGATGAACCTGCACATTCCCCAGACTGAGGAGTCCCGCGCTGAGGCAGAGCACCTTATGCTTGTTCAGACGCAGCTTATCAGCCCCAGATATGGCTTGTCAGTGATTGGCTGCGTGCAGGATGCAATCTCCGGCAACTATCTTTTGACAAGGGAAGATTTTTCGATGCCGCGCCACGCTGCTGTTGACATGCTTTCCTCCATTGGCGTCAGCGAACTCAGCAGGCTTCCCAAGAGGGAGAGTGTCAGCGGCAAGGAGATTTTCAGCGCGCTGCTTCCGGCTGATTTTGACTTTGTTGGAAAGTCGCGCTCGTCTGCTGAGCCCGAGGTGGTTATCAAGGGCGGAAAGCTGGTCTCCGGGGTTATGGACAAGAACAATCTTGGCGAAGGCAGCGGTCTGATGCTCAGGAATATTCACAAAAAGTATGGCGAGGCATTTGCTGTTGATTTCCTTGGAAAGCTGTTCCGACTTGGCGTAAGCGTTTTGATAAGACGAGGATTCACTACGACCATAGCTGACACTGATTTGCCTGATGAAGCGCATGACAGCATAAGCAAAATTTTCGCAGATGCCGAGGTTGAGGTGCAGGAGCTGGTCTCCCAGTTTAACGCCAACAGCCTTGACACATTCCCAGGCAGGACTGCCAGGGAAACTCTTGAGCTTAAGATTCTGGAATTATTGACCAGGGCGAGGAATGATACAGGCCATGTTGTTGCCAAATTCGCCAACCGCGACTCCCACACCCTGATTATGGCTAATTCCGGGGCTCGCGGAAATTTGCTGAACCTTGCCCAGATTGCAGGCAGCGTTGGCCAGCAGGCTTTGCGCGGCAAGCGCATTGAGAAGGGCTTCAAGAACCGCACGCTTTCCTATTTCAAGCCAAATGATCTGGGCAGCGAGGCACATGGCTTTATACGAAGCTGTTTTAAAAGCGGCCTTAAGCCGGCAGAGTTCTTCTTCCAGGCAATGGTCGGGCGCGATTCGCTGATGGACACAGCACTGCGGACGCCCAAATCAGGATATTTGTACAGGCGGCTGTCAAACGCTATGCAGGATTTGCGCGTTGAGTATGACGGCACTGTCAGGGACGCTTCAGGCCGCATAATTCAGTTTGCCTATGGCGAGGATGGCGTTGATGTTTCCAAGTCTGAAGGCGGCACAATCAATGTTTCAAGAATCATAAGCAAGGTGAAATAAATGGCTGACATACCCAAAGAGTTTGAATACCTGCCGCAGGGCGTTTTAAGCAGGGTTAAAGGCGAAGCTCCGGCTTCCAAGCTAAAGGCAGTGCTGGGAAAGGTTTCAGAGGAATTTAACAATATGCAGGTCAGCCCCGGCGAGTCAGTCGGCCTGGTGGCAGCAGAGTCCATAGGCGAGCCCAGCACGCAGATGACGCTCAACACATTCCATTTTGCAGGCGTTGCCGAGATGAACATTACGATGGGGCTGCCGAGGATTATTGAAGTTCTGGACGGCAGGAAAAACATTACAACCCCGATGATGGACATTTATCTTGAGAAACCGTATTCGCAGGGCCAGGACATAAAGAAAATTGCCCTGTCTATAAAGGAAACTTTGCTCAGGGATGTTGCTTCCGAGATTACCATCAACCTGGCAGATTCAAGAATTGAGGTGATTCCCGACGATGCCAAGCTTGCAGAGATAGGCATGACAAAGCCGGGCGTGGTCTCAGCTCTCAAAGGGCAGATAAAGGGCGTCAGCGTTGACCTGAGAAAGGAGTTCATATCGTTCAGGCTTAAGAAGAAAGAAGAAGGCGTGAACGCAATTTTCAAGATGAAGGAGAAAATAAAGACCCTTGTTATTAAAGGCGTTAAGGGAATTTCGCAGGTGCTGCCTGTCAAGCGGGGCAATGAGTTCATTATAATCACTGCCGGCACCAATCTTAAGAAAATTTTGCAGATGCCCATGGTGGATGTCACAAGGACTGTTTCAAACGATATTTTTGAAATAGAAGCTGTGCTGGGCATAGAAGCAGCAAGGCAGGCCATTATAAACGAGGTTTACAAGGTCATAGAGAACCAGGGTTTGAATGTCGATATCCGCCACATGATGCTCGTGGCTGACACAATGTGCAACTCAGGCGTTATCCGCGGCATCACAAGGTACGGCACTGTCAAGGAAAAAGTCAGCGTGCTTGCGCGCGCATCATTTGAGACGCCCATCAAGCACCTTATTGACGCCAGCCTTCACGGCGAGACAGATTACCTGAATTCTGTAGTTGAAAACGTCATGATAAACCAGCCCGTGCCCGTAGGCACTGGCATGGTAAAGCTTGCGATGAAGGAAGAGCAGAAAAAGTAATCGCCTTACTGCTGCGGCTTCTGCTAATACCGGTAAATGTTCCCACTGCGTTACTGCTGCGGAATATCCGCTGCTTAAATCTAAAGAACCACCAGTCAAACATACTCACTATCGTTCGTAGGTGCTCAGAAACACGGGTTTCTGGCACTCAGAATTCCACGTTTGGAATTCTGTTGTTTGGACACAGTCCAAACGACTGATGGAAAATTCTGACATTTTAGCAACACCTGATAACTTAGCAATACAGTATCTCCGCAACTGGACTATTTTTCCTTCCACGTCCTGTTTCCTCCTCCCTTCGAAATTTAAGGGGGAGGAAACAGGACGTGGTTGCAGGCGAGCAAAGCAAATTACCTGCGGAGATATTGGCAACTCCGGCTTTGTCCGGTTAGTGTCTTAAAACGCTGACTTTTCGGATACCTCCCGCACTTTTCGGTCAAAATCAGCACTTATGCCGAGCGTGTGCATTTCCATTATTACGCAGTAAAGATTGTGGCAGATTATCTTGCACAATACTTCGTTTACTTGTGCCGTCCAAGTTTTGCTTCTTACAGCGTCCCCGAACTTTGATTTTATCATAAATACGGTGCTTTCCACATTGCTTCGCTTGTGGTAGTGCTGCAAGAACTCTTCGTTGTGCAGTTGGAAGTAGTAATACATTTTCTTCCACAGCATACCATTACCATTCGGCTGGCTGTTCGTCTTGAAAGGAATGAAGGCGTTTGCTCCTGTGCCACGTTGTAATTATGCCAATCCTGCGAATACGTCTTGCGAACCGTCTTTGTGATGGTTACGTTACCCTGAGCATCTACCTCTTTCGTAACCGTCAGTTCAACAGCCCAGACGTGCTTACACTTACACCTTCGGGTTTCGTAGTCGGGGCATGTGCAGGTTGCCTCAAAGCCGTTACTGACAACCGTATAAGCTCCCGTTCCTGTTTGGCTTGGCACTATCCACTTGTTGCCCTTCTGGGTTATCCTGCTGTTCTTGGCGATTTCACGCCCTCTCTCCTTCCTTACTTCAACCTGTTCTTGCTCCATTTTTACTCACCTTTCGTTATATTGTTGATAGGTATATACTATCTACTATATAAACATTTAGCTTCTGGAGAAGATAATCGGTATAATCCCATCAATAATATATAGTAGATACCATAATGTAGATTACATAATACAAATGTTTATATAGGCGAAGGCAAACATTAAATACTTATGGCACAAAATGAGAAGAATATGCAGAGAGGTGCTGCGGGAGCTAACATTCTGATTGAAGGTCACAAATGCTATAGATGCGGGCACGAATGGCGACCATACAACCTAAAAGAGCTTCCTATAGTGTGCCCACATTGCAAGAGTCCTTACTGGAAAACTCCTCGGAAAACCGAAAAATTTACGGGAAAACCGAAAAATTTACGACGAGAAAACCAAAAAGAATAAAAATGACAAAAAAAAAGAATAAGGAAATGTCAGAGGGCGAATTGATTGAAATAAAAAGAAAAGGAAAACAAGCTAATGATACCACGATTCATAAAATATTCTTTAAAGACAGCAGAAACATGAGCGAGATAAAATCCGATTCCGTCCATCTTATTGTTACTTCACCACCCTACCCCATGATTGAAATGTGGGATGAACCCTTTAAAAAGCAAAGTGCCAAAATAGCGAATTTATTTATTGATTTTCACTCTACTGAAGCGGATAAAGAAAAGGAAAAGGTTCTAGATAAGATTTACAACGAAATGCATAATGTTCTGAACGATGTATGGAAAGAATCCTATCGCGTGTTGGTAGATGGTGGAATGCTTTGTATTAACGTTGGTGATGCAACTAGAAAAATGAACGGGTTATTTAGATTATTTCCTAATCATGCAAGAACGATTGAACTTTGTGAAAAAACAGGATTTACCTCACTACCTTATGTTATTTGGAAAAAGCCGACAAATAAACCAAATGCCTTTCTTGGCTCTGGATTTTTACCTCCGAATGCGTATGTTACTTTAGATTCGGAATACGTTTTAATTTTTAGGAAAGGAAATTTAAGAAAATTTGACGTTAATGATTCTTTAAGGTATGAAAGCGCCATTACAAAAGATGAACGTGATGTTTGGTTTAGTCAGATATGGGATGATATACGTGGCATAAAGCAAGAAAACCACTTAACCAAAAGGAGAACTGCTGCTTTTCCTTCCGAAATACCCTGTAGATTAATTAAGATGTTTTCAATAAAGAAAGACATTGTGCTTGACCCCTTTTTAGGGACTGGAACAACTTCTATGGTTGCTGAAGAATTACAACGGAACTCTATTGGTTATGAAATTGATAAAACATTTAAAAAAATAATTAAAGAGAATGTTGGAATTGAAGGGTATAGTGGTAAATACCTTTTCTTTGAATGAATTTAATCAATCAAATTTAATTTTACGTTAAATTGTCCTCTGTTTTCCTCTACATCATATGCCACCAAACGTATTCTATTGCCGCTTTCAACCTTGCTTCTTTCTTTTACGTAATGCTTATACTTGTCAGAAAATCTTTTAGCTACAAGAACGCCTTCTACTTTTTTACTATCTCCTTTCGCCTTTATTTTTACAACCCAATCAAGGTAATTGATAAGCTGTTTTAATTCGTTTTTATCGCTATTCCAATTAGAATCTGTAAGCCCATCTCTTTTTAATTCAATTACCTTGTATTTTAATATTTCTTCATCTTTTTCCACGTAACCAAAAATATCAATAAAGTTTAAGTAAAAAGCTGGTATGTTATTCCCGAAATAGTCGCAGCGACCAATTGTTCTCGTAATGTTCTCATATTCTGATTGGTTATCCCCGTTCAGGGTTAGATTATCTAATATCCACGATTCTAGTATTTTTTCGTTTGCTAATTTTCCTGAATCTTGTGGTTCAAGCATTAAACTGAGTTTATTAAATCCTGATAAATCTTTAGGGGAAAATGTTCTTAAATTACCTTCCACATTTTCTCTAAGCAAAATAGTTTTCAGTTCGTTGGCTTCTATCGGAGTGAGTGGTCTTACTGTTCTGCTGGCATCTGTATATTTCCACCTATCTGGAACCGTCCATACCTTTCCAGCACTTTTAAGCTTAAACACTTCTTCAGAATCAAACCCTTTTTCAAAGCATAAATCTTTATGTGGTTTTATAGCTATTTGCCTTACAAAATGTTCTGCTGGAAATGTCCTATTATTCTCCCATAGTGCGTATTTAAGATTCTCGCTCTTATAGAATCTACTGCAATCGGGGTTTTCTAAAAACTCAGTGGCTGCTTCAAAAATGCCGTGTATCTTTTGTCCTACGTGTATGAAAATAATGTCCCCTCTTTTAACCGCTTTCATATCTGCTATCATGCTGTAATTGGCGAAAAGAGCCGCACGTTTAGAGCCAGATGTATTCTCTTTTGGTGTTGCTACACCAACTGCAATAAAACCTTCATTTAAGAAGCTATTAAGTATTTCTTCTGAACAATTAATTATGTGTGCCCTCATTACGAAAGACAATATTCTTTTTATTTATAAATATGTTTGTTATTCACTTTTCGGACAGTTTGGCTACTATTCGGTCAGGAACAACTAATCGGACAAAGTCGGCAACTCCGCAAACTATTTAAACACGTTGCTGATTCGTAACTGCTATGGGCGTTGATGAAATCAAGGCAAACCTGAAGAATAAGCGTCTGGTGCTCGGCGCAAAGATTATTTTGAAACAGATGAAGCTCGGCAATGTTTCCAAGGTGTTTCTCTCAAACAATTGTCCGGATTCTGTGAAGAAGGACGTGGCATATTACTGCGGCCTTGGGGGATGTTCTGTTGAGAGCCTGGAGATGCCGAATGACGAGCTCGGCGTTGTCTGCAAAAAGCCATTTTCGGTTTCCGCTGTTGGACTTCTGAAACAATGAGGATCAAATACGACAATCAATTGATGAAGCTGATGTACTTTTTTGAGTCCCGCACGCATGCACGGCTAAAGGATTGTTTTCTGGACAACAATAAGGTGCTGACTTTTGTTGTCAGCTCGGATATTTCAAAAGCGATTGGCAGGAACGGCGCCAATGCCAGAAGCATGGAAAGGGCTCTGAACAGAAAAATCAGGATAGTGGCATTCGCTGGCAGCGTTGAAGAATTTGTGCGCAACCTTCTCATGCCGCTCAAAGCGAAAGGCATTGAATTCAGGGAGGGCATTGTAACAATAACTCCTGAGCCCGAAAGCCGCGGCTACATCATTGGCAGGGCTGGCTCAAACTTAAGAAATTATGAAGCTGCTGCCAGAAGGTATTTTGATGTGAAGGAGATAAAGGTTGTTTAATGCGCACAACAATGCAGCACGATTAACAGTATCTCCGTAAGTATCTTGGTTTTCTCGCTGCAGCAACAACTGCTACTGCTGAGAATCTGCTAATGCCAAATGCTTCAGTTACTGCTATTAAGCAATCCCCGATTTAATATTCAAGCCCCTTGGAAACTTTACATAACAAAACAGCAACATTTATTAACAACCCTTAGGACCTTTTTCGTACTATGTCAAGGAAAGCTCACGGCATAAATGCCGGGAACAGCCTGCTTAAGAAGCACAGGAAGTATCGCTGGAGCCAGCGCACTTATATTGCGCGGACCCTGCATTTGAAGCAGAAATCTGATCCTCTGGAAGGCGGGTGGCAGGCGCGCGGCATTGTTTTGGAGAAAACGCAGTTTGAGGCGAAGCAGCCGAATTCTGCCATGAGGCGCTGCGTTAAGGTGCAGCTGGTCAAGAACGGCAGGCAGGTTACTGCTTTCTGCCCCGGCGATGGCGCTTCCAAGCTGATTGATGAGCACGATGAGGTTCTTATTGAGTGCATTGGCGGCAGGATGGGCAGAAGCAAGGGCGATATTCCAGGTGTCAGGTGGAAGGTCATTCAGGTCAACGACCAGTCGCTGGATGCCCTGCGCCGAGGCAAGCTTGAGAAGGCAAGGAAATGATGCGCATTTAATCCTGCTATTTCCCTGCATTTCAGAATATGTTAAGTCCAGTTTCCAAGTGAATACCGCACCCTATTCTCCTTTTCGCTGAGTGTCCGCTGCTTTTTCCCTCCCTTAAATTTTAATGGGAGGGAAAAAGCAGCTCAAAATAACAAGAGATGCGAAAAGGGAACAGAAGCAACGCGTTTTGGCGGAGTGTTCAGTTAAAAGGTTTGCTTAACATTATCGAAAAGTATTTGAACCCCGACGTCTCTTCCGAGACACAAGACCGTATGGTTAAGAAACGGAAAATTCTGCAATGAACTGCCTTCCTGCGCAGAAGAAAATCCGAATTTTACAGCTACCAGTTTTAAGGAAATAAGGAGCATAATCAAGAAAGGTTTGGGACTGATACTTGGGACATTTCGGGCAGTTTTAAGGAAATAAGGAGCATAATTAAGCTCAGTTCTGGCATTCCCAAAATCCTGTAAAAACTGCAACATTTATATATAACTTATCACTATAATGATAACTATGAACTTGCAGACAATTAACCCGCATGTCTTGAAAATTATGATAAGCGCCAGGAAGAAGGACTCGATCAGCTCAATCTCTAAGCGAATCAGTTTGAGTTACGGCTGGACTTACAAGTGGGTTCACGAATTGTCCAAATCAGGCGTGTTCAGGTTGACGCGCATGCATGCCTTCTTGAACGAGCGCAATGCATTTTACGCAAATACTTTGGAGTACATAAGGGAGTCCTTCAGGAACGATGTCAGCTTTCATTATTCTGCGTTGCCGTTGTTTGGGATTGCGTACTGCTTTACAGCTACTGATGCTGTTTACGTCTGGACAAAAGGCGGCTATAATATTGGCCGTAACAAAAAGTTTTATCCGATTTTCATTAAGGTAAAAAGCAGCGACAGAATCTTGTTTGAAGAATATTGCAGAAAGTTGGGTTTGAAGATTAATGGCAAAAGCGGAGTTTTCTATAAAGCAGCTTATTTGCCTGAATTTGCGTTTGAACGCTGCGAGGGCATTCCGGTTGAAAGCCTGCAGTCAACAGTTGATTTCATGAAAAAATACATCTACAATTTTGAGCCGGCCTTGGAGATGGTGAAGGAGAGGTATGGTTTGCCTATTAAAGCGAAATACAGCGATGATGTTTCAAATGTTTGAGAAATTTGTTTTCGAATGTATTAAAAAAAGGGTTGGCATTATTTCATCTTTCAGACAACAAATTCCCGCGTCTTAAATATGCATCCAGTGTCTCAATACCCCTTGCTCTATCCAGCACATATTTTCGGAAATCTGCCTTTTCGTCAGGACTATCTGCGCCAAAGTAGTGGACTGTCCCCCACCAAAACATTACAACCATATTTGTAAGCGCTCCGTAGAAAACCTGTTCACGGTCTAAGGGTTCCCGATAGACACGTCCTGCGGAATCCAAAATTCCTTCAAAGGTATCAAATGTGACTGGTTTGTCATTAGCCATGTTGCCGCCAAGAAGAATGCCAATATCGTACGGCAAACCTGATCTGATGTTTCGTCCAGCATATTCAAAATCAATTATACGCACTTTCCCGTCATTGCCAAGTATCAGATTTTCCACAATAAGATCATTGTGGGTCGGGATTTCTCCGCCGGCATGCAGCCTTGCCATAGCTCGTCTTTCAGCTGTTTTTGCCTGCTCAGCTTCTTCTTTCATAAAAAGTTGTTTGAGGTCATGTTTCTCTGCTTTGCTACGATAATAGCCCACTTCATCGCGAAAAACGTCATACTCATTTACAAACCTAACACCACTGGTGTGGAAAGCATGCAAAGATTCAATCAAAGCATCTTGTACACCTTTGTCTCTCAAGACATCTCCATCAAGTTCTCTCCCCTCAATATATGAGGTTATCATTGCACCATCAGGAAGATCAAATTCAGGACTATCTGGATCCAGAATATTCCTTCCGCCCAGCACGTAAGTTTGGTAGCTCGGTATGATATGAGATACTTTATAATTTTTAGAAAGAGCCAAAATATTCATGCCTTCTATATGGCGATTTACGATGTCATTGTCCCGAGGGATCCGAACAAATACCATTTCCTGACCGGAAACAATAAAGTTTTTGTTGGTCCGACCGCCAGCTTTCTTTATATCTCCAGGTTCCCAACCCCTACGAAAACGATATAAAATTTCAAGCTCGCCGCTGGTTGCCATAATTATCGTAACTTAGATTCATATTTTTATCGCATCAATCAACAATGCGTGGGAATTTTTTAAAATCCGTTTTCTTTAAAGCAGTGGATTTACACATCGAATTCCTCCCCCAACTACCTTATTAAACGGCCGAATTCCATGTTTAAATACTTTTTGCTGTTATGATTTTGGAACTTAACGTCCATTCTGGATACAAAAAAATTATCCTGACTGTTTCTTTAAAGTTTAGAAGAGAAAAAAAAGAAACAGGCTTAATTCTGGCACTTCCCCGCATCAAACACCGTAACCACCATCGTTACCAGCTTGCCTTTGAACAGTACTGGTCGGCGTAAGCTTATCACGTTTTCTCCGCACACGTCCACGCTTGCTTTAACAGGGGCAAATACGTTGCCTGTGCAGCAGAGTATTTGGCTTGGTATGCCTGCGTTGTCATAATCAACCAGTCCTGGAGTTGCGTAGTCGCAGGCAGCAGCTGTAGTTGCGCTGCTGAACGCGCAAAGCCCCTTGCCGTGGCACTCTGCCCTGCACAGCCCGTCTGCTTTCGTGCAGTCATCAAAGCAGTCAAGCAAAGGATGCACTAAGGTGAAGTCCTGCTCGTAGGTTCCGAAACCGTCAATGGCAAATCCGATTTCTGATGAATCCTCATAAGGCTGCCCTGGCTTGTTGGCTACAATATCATAAGTGCCCTCCGCGATGTTTGTAATAATGTAGTTGCCGCTGGTGTCAGCAGTAGCAGCGTAAGAAGTTCCAAGCAGCCTGACAACAGCGCCCTCAACGCTGCTGCCTGTTGCATTCCCGACATTGCCTGTCAGGGTTCCCACCGCGTTTCCCTGCCACTCGCCAGGGTCGCAGTAGTTGGGTATGCCGTCTCCTGTAACGTCGTGCGAAACTTCAGTCATCCAGTCCTCAGCAGGCTGCCCGGACACAGCAGTAGAGCCCACCCACACCGCAGCCCTTGTAAACAAACCAACAAAATCATTATTCACAACCGCATCCAAATCAGAATAGCAAACTCTGCTGTAAACGCAGTCATCCGGCTTATCGCACACAGCTTTGTCAGTCAGGTCAGAAGTGCATCCTGATGCTGCCGCACACTGCCTCGTTCTCAAAAAGAACTCAGTCTCTCCCGGCCTGTTAGCGCACCGCAACGTATCCTTCACCAGCTTGCCTACGCTGCCGTCATTCTTAAGCTGACTGATAGAAGAGCCAGACGGCTCGCCAACCAACCCTCTTACACCTCCAACCACAGCGCAGGCAGCATCAGAGCCGTGAATGCTAAACCATGCTCCATCAAAGCAAACACGTTCCTTATCAGCGCTGGCAACGCTGTCTGCCACGCAGCTGCCGTCAGTATCACCGCAGTCAGTTGCAGCATTGCAGCAGGCAGTATAAAGAGTTGCTTCTTCTGAAACAAATTCCTTAGCATACTCCCCTGCATCATCCCCGCAGCACGAATCCTCGCTCCCAAAAGGGGTGTAGCTGCCAAACCCTGCAGACTCTCCGCCTTTAAACCAGTTATAGCTGCCTGCCTCGCAAGCGGGCTCACTAATATCATAATCAATGTACTTGCACTGCGCATCGCAAAAGCCCTGAGCAAGCGCACTGGAAGGGCTCTGCTCATCGCACAACGCATTCGCAAAGCACGCAGTCCCTGAGCCGCCGTCTGCCTCGCACTTCCCGCCGCCATAATCGGACGTAGGCTGCGTCTGAATGTTGTTGGAGCCGCAAATTACGCAACGTGTATAATCAGCATCACAATAAGCACCAGCACAGCAGTCGCTTGTTCCACCAGGGCACGATGCCCCAGCCCCAGCACAAGGCGGAGGATTGCAGTTTCCACCAGAGCAGCCGTAGGGGCAGTTTACTCTTGATGCTTCATAAGAGCCAGAGCATGGAGAAACGTAAGTGCGTTCAGTCACTTTCAGATTGCCATCACAGTAAGAGCTTTCTGATGTGGAGCATTGGGTGCAGGTCTCACCATCAACGCAATAATTGCCATAGAGACACCCAACTGTTGTTCCTATTTCGCAATTTGGACGGCAACCACTAGCAGCATCACACGTCAGCGAATCCGAACACACTTCCGTTTGTGTAAAAATTCCCCGCTGATAATAACCGCACTTCGGACTGTACTCTGACCGGAACTGGCAATACATGGTTCTTTCGCCATAATCTGTTTGAGAAACGCTTGGAGGATACCTGCATTCAGGTTTTTGTATAGTCAGAACACTGGGATAAGTATTGCACGCATGATTGCAAGTGGCAGCGTCTGCGCTGCACTGGCCTGTTACTTTCGTGCCAGTTCTGATGCATTGGTTCTGTGAATTGCATTGAACTAAAGGCCAGCATGATGCCCCGTTCTCAGCTCCTGACTCGCACTTGCACAAATCGCAGTCCTCAGTGCTTCTGCACTCAACGCATGGCCCTACAGTGGATTTGCAGAAGGGTTTGCCTGGGTCCACTGCTGAGCACTGTGAGGATGTGCCGTCCGGGTTATCATTCTTACAACTGCATGTATCCAAGTCCGTAAATGTGCTGCCATCGCTGTTTTGGTACACTCCAGTGAACAATCCCGCCTGTGTCTTCAGGCATCCAGCCGGGTAGGTGTCACCAGAAGGGATAAAGCACTCATCTGTTGTTTTTGTTCCGGTAGCGCTTTGTGTGTTTCCGCAGTTGCTTGTTTGTTGGTATGCTGTCCCTTCGCAAACGTTTGATGGGGAAGGAGTCCACGTTACGTCCTGGCACGGAGCAGCTACTGCTGGCGGACACACAGCATAATCAACTGTCTTAGTGGTGCAGTCGTGGTTTCTCCACGTGCCGCCAGCATCGTCGCCTGTGCATCCTTCTGCGCATCCGCAGTTAATGCACACAAGATAATCAGCATCTTGCTCATCACAATTCTCATGACACGCATCAGCTGTGCCGGAGCTTAAGATAAAAAACAGCAGCATGCTAAGGAGCAGCACAATTATTGCAGTAGATGACCTGTAGCTCTTAATGAATAGAAGCTTGGAAAGGGCTGATACATGCTGCATGCACGATTTTTGGCAGTAATAGTATATAAATATTATCTTGTTGAGCGTTGCTAGGCAGAATATCTTTTTTCTCGTTGATATGCAGGGTCAAAGCTTGCTACTCTTGCTCTCGCTGCGTCCAGTTTGGTTTGGGCTGTTTGGGAGAATGTGAACGCTGGTTTTTCAATTTTGTTTTCTAATATGCGCGAACCAAGCTTTGCTTTTACTTCTGCAGGATCAATGCCATACTGTTCCAAAAGTTGATCGGGTATGTAGATTCTGTTATCAAATATTTTTATGTGAGGGTTTTGACCTATTCCGAATCTGGTAGCATCAAATGCATAGAATATTGCGAATGTTTGTCTCGGAGTAGATGCTAGATATCTAGGATCTTTTTGGGCATTTTCAACTTCCAAAATTTGACGATTCGGGTTTTCTATAACAGATAATTCATGCCAGGGGACGGGATACGGGATATCGAGATATGGCTCACCGTGCCCTTGCGTTTTGCCAGCATCCGCTGTTTTATATGTGTATACACCGTAAACATTGCCCTGGGGATGTGCCGCCTCGGGCCGCACATGAATTAATAGTGCAGATTCTAATTTTAAACTAAAATCTCCATTATATCGTGATTTGTCTGAATACAGATCTATCCCTAACCTATCCATAGTCATTACAAACACCATATCTTCGTCCTCTACCAACGGGAATATTAGCTGGTTGTATCTCGCATCCGTGCGACCCAATCCACGCAGAGCTCCGCTATCCATTGACTTCGACGATTCATATAAAGAATCTTTTCTTGAAATTTCCCTTATAACCGCTAAATGCAAATCCCCAGTATTTTCAACATACGCTCTTGACTCATTATCTAGTTCTTTTATAATATCTTCTTTTAACATTAACCGATCTATTTCTTCCCTCGCAACAGCTAACCAATTTATTGAGCCGGGTTTTACCGTGTATGTGTAGTATTTTAAATCGGATAACTTGCCCTCAGCAAGTTTTTCAGCTTTCGATAAAGTATTGTTTTTGTTAGGTATTACCGCAACTTCATACAAGTATTTTAATCGTTCATCATTAAGATCCTTATGTTGAGCACTGCCAAGTCCAGCTTCCGTGCTTGCGAAAGTTACTTTATCGTCTAAGACAAAAGGTTTTAGGCTATATTGTGGATCCGGAGCTACATTAAGTACCCATGCATACAAAAGTTCCTCAGGAGTCAGATACCATGCTTTTATATGCGCGCCTGCGTTCAGCGTTATGCGAGCATTTTTGCTTGATTTAATATGCTCCACCCTATCAACAAGCGTGCCGTCTCGCAATTCAATTTGTCCCGGAGTTGTAATATACTTGGCCATGTGAATCAGCGCCTGCACAGGCACTTCCCCTACCGGCCCGTCTTTTCCATCGTTGTCTTTTCTGTATTCCTGAATCATGTCAAATAAGTCAATTGCAACCTTGGAGTCGTATCCAAGTACAGCACTGGCCACCACCGCTTTTCTGGAAAGATCAAGGTCTGCTTCTGCCCGTTTTGCAAGCTCTGTAAGTGTGTCTGGCACTTCGCCGGGCACATGTGTTCTTAGCTGCTTGTAATCTGAAAGCTGGCTTAGATAGTTTTTAAAATCTACATCCCTCATGGCAGGCCCGAACAGTTCGTTTATTTTCGCCTCCAGCGTCGGCTCAGGCGTGCTTGTTGCCGTAGCGGTTGCTGTTGGCGGTATCGTTGTTGGTGCTTCTATCGTTGGATTTATTAAAATCGTAGTTGTTGTATTAGCTGTTGCGGTTGGTGTTGGGCTTTTGTAGGGTGTTGCTGTTGGCGGTTCTATCGTCGGAGTTAGTAAAAGTGTGGTTGCAGGCGTGCCTGTGTACGCAGGAGTGTTGGCAGGAGTGGCTGTTGCTGTTGGCGAAGGAGTATTTGTAGGTGTGCGTGTAGGTGTCCATGTAGGAGTTGGCGGAACTGGTGTAGGTGATGGCGTATTTGTAGGTTCTGGGGTGTATGCAGGTGTCGGTTCAACTTCTTGTGGGTTGTAGGGGGTTGGTGTTGTTGTTGGGGTATTTGTTGGCTGGCCGAATATTTCGTCTATTGTTCTTGTTGTTGATGTGGTTGGCTGCTGTATTATGGGAACGTTGGGAATGTTTTCTGGCGGAGTGGTTATTTGTGCAGCGCCTGCTGGCGTGCATGCTGCTATGGCTGTTATTGCTGCAGCTGCTGCCAGTCCTGTATACAGCCGCGCTTTTTCCAGTCCTTGGACTGTGCTATTTAGCAATCCCCGGATTCCACTAATTACCATAGTGAATTTATATGTTTTCAGAATTTATAAATGTTTGGGTTTTGTTGTTACTATGGCGTTGTTAAAAATTATATAGTTTATATAGGTTATGGGCTGTTTTTTAAATGGGCATATTGTTGATATGTCAGAAACTCTGATGCGCAATCTACCCATTCCCGGCATGCGCGCTGCTGTCGGCAGGGCAGGTTTGCGAAAGGTTTATATACTTCAAGTTAATTACGACTAACATAAAATCGATTTTAGGTTAAGTAAAAATGGCAACTATTAAAGAGGTTTTGGTTGAGCTGAACTCCTGGTGGAAAGGGGAGTTCAGTGTTGCGTTCAAGGAGAGGGAGCTGTACAGCCAAATCCTGAAATTCATGCCGCTGCCGCAAATAATAGCAGTTACGGGGATGAGGCGCGTGGGAAAGACTACCCTGATGCTGAAAGTCGCGGAAGACTCAATCAGGAAAGGCATGAACCCAAGGGACGTAATCTATTTCTCATTTGATGAGTTCAAAGAAGCTGAAATAAGGCAGGTGATAAGAGAGTATGAACGCCTGATGGAAACTGATTTTGGAAAAGGCAGGCACCTTCTCCTGCTTGACGAAGTGCAAAAGCTGGAAGGCTGGGAAAGCCAGTTAAAGGGAATTTACGACGCGCTCGGGAAAAAGGTTAAGATAGTGGTTTCAGGCTCAGAATCCCTGTTCATAAAAAGGAAATCAAAAGAAACGCTTGCCGGAAGGCTTTTTGAATTCACGCTGGAGCCTCTGACGTTCAGAGAATTTCTGCTGTTCAAAGGGGCAGTTCTTAAGCCTGAAGGAATTTATGAAAGGGAACTGTCAAGATTGTTTAACGAGTTCGTTTTCACGCTCGGCTTCCCGGAACTTGTAGGCGTGATGGAAAAAGACATAATAAAAAAATACGTGAAAGAAAGCATACTGGAAAAAGTCATTTACAGGGACATGCCCGGGCTGTTCAGGATTAAGGACGCATCCGTACTGGAATCCCTGCTTGCGCTCATAACAGAAGAGCCCGGACAGCTCATAGAGCTGTCAGATCTGGCAAAAGAGCTGAAAGTTTCAAGGCAAACCATCTCAAATTACCTGGCATACCTGGAGGACTCCTTCCTAATAAGAAAGCTGTATAACTTTTCAAGAAGCAGGAGAAAAGTGGAAAGAAAACTAAAAAAGTATTACCCCGCCCTGATTTCAGCAGACCTTCTATTCAGGGATGACGACTTTTCAAAATCAAAAGTGTTCAAATGGCTGATTGTCAACCAGCTAAAAGCGGAATTCTTCTGGAGAGACCCTTATAAAAATGAGGTTGACATAGTGGTTGCAGACAAAAAATTGACGCCAATTGAGATTAAGCACGGCAAAACAAGCTTTAGCGGGCTGCTTGCCTTCATGAACAAATTCAAGGTTAACGACGGCTACATAGTGTCGCCTGATAAGGAAAAAAGGCACAGAATAACAGGCAAAAACATATACGTGGTGCCTGCCTTTAAATTCCTGCTCAGAAAAAGCATCTAAAACCTGCATAGTCGGGAAGGTGGTTAAGTAACTGGGCTTTCTTCCCTTGCCAAGCGCTCAGGGTCCAAAAGAGGCACAGACATGAAGGATGAGCTCTATCTTACCGCTTTGGCGGTGTATGAAAGAGAAGAATCAAGAATTGACATTTTCCTGAAAGAAGTTGGCAAAATGCTGCGTTTTACCGAAAGCATGGAGAAACGCGCAAACCCTTACAGGAAAGCAGGAAATCTTCAGGTGTTTCTTGCCGCAAACGAAGACATCTTTCTTTTAAAGGCAATGACTCCAAGGGTGGGCGACATTGACGACTGCGACAGGCTGATGCAAGAGCCCCTCAATTACGACGCCATATACGAAGAGGCTATGCTGCAGAGCACGCCAGACAGGAAATGGTACTTTTGGTTTTACGAAAAGCTTTGCCTTATTGAAAACCAGAACAGCGTTGCCGCACCCATCAAAAACCAGATGTTCAGGGAAATTGAGAAGAACTGGAAGGATAAACCGCCGGATTTCATGCATGAAGTGCCGAATATAGCAAAGCACATTCCTGACAGGAAGCTTGCGGAAGAGCTGAATAACAAAATAGCTGCTGAAAAAGGCGAGCTACAAAACACGAGCCGGTTGAATTACAGCAAATTGCAAAAATAAATTTAGTAAAGCGCACAAAATGTTTGTAAATTAATGCGCTTTACTATTAACTGCTAGTTGCAGACCGGGAACGTATTAATATGGCCTCCTATGAAATGCTGCATGTAGATTGAGTCAAAGAGATTTACTTTTCCATCGCCATTGACATCAGCATATCTGCCATCCAGCAATTTGCTTCTTCCGCTGATGTGGTCAAGCAGCATCTGCACGTCTTTCTCAGTCACTGACTTGTCGCCGTTAAAGTCGCCGTAGCTTCCGCACGGCGGAGCATTCGCATTTCTCACAACAACGCTTACTGCTTTGGATGCGCTGGCAAATCCGTCAGAAACTGTTACAAGAATTTCATACCCTCCCGCATCGTTATAGCCCGTCTGCCAGTCAAACAGCTTAACTAATGAATCAGCTTCAAGGTGGCATATTCCAAAGCAGTCAGGGCACTCAGCAACGCATTCATACGCGGGATCTTTGCATTCCCCGGCTGCTCCGCCGCACTCGCCAGCGCCGTGAATGGTTCCGTCAGATTTTTTGAACCTGCTGTCGTTTATTTTTATCGCTGCATCAGCTGCGTTGAATACCTCAACCCTCAGCCGCACTAATTCGCCTTCATCAGCTTCCGCTTCTCCGCTTACGAGGAAATCAATCGCTTTCTGCGTTACTGTTACAGGTATTTCGCGGGACGTGCTGAACTCTCCATCAGTTAAGTTCACTTTCAACACATGCGCTCCAACAGAGTCAGCGCCTGGCTTATAAGTGTAGGTCGAGCTGGACTCATGCACTTTTACGCCGTCAAGCAGCCACTCGTAATGCACGTTTCCGTTGCTGCCCAGCACAGTAAAGCTTTTCTGCTCGCCAGGATGCATTTCCGTGCCCGGCGGCTCAACCAGTATCATGTGTATCACCGGCGGCCTGTTCACGTTCTGAACAGTGATGTTTATTTCCTCCAGGTCAAGCAGCAGGAAGTCTGTAACGCTGAACGCAAATCTGTAAATGCCTGCCTGGCTGAACGAAGGCGTCCACTCAAACTCTCCGCTTTCCTCATCAAACATTACGCCTGCCAGTTCTGCTGGCATTTCCAAAGCGAATCTGAGCGGCTCATTGTCAGGGTCATCCGCTTCCAAAGTGAAGCTCAGCGTCTCGTTCTCCTTAACTGTCCTGTTGCCAATCTCATGCAGCAGCGGCGGCCTGTTCAGGTTGAACACCCGCACCTCAAAGGACACTGAAATATTGTCCTGACCGTCAGAAACTGTGACTATGACTGGATACAGCCCGGCATCATCATACCCTGTCTGCCAGCTGAATGCATTCCTGTCCTGCACAAACCTCGAATCGTTGATGCTGTAACGCAACTCATCGCCATCAGGATCCTCTGCATTAACGCCCACAACAGCCAGCTCAGTTTCCAGAACCGCATAGTTTCCGAACAGCCCTGTAAGTTTTGGCTTGCGGTTGGTGTTAAGCACGGTTATGTTTATTTCTTCATAGTCTGTCAGCAGATAATCTGAAACAACAAGCACTGCTTTATACTTCCCTTCGTCGTCATAGTCAGGCGTCCACTCAAACAGCCCTGTTTCGCTGTCCAGCGATGCTCCAATAGCGTCGGTCACCATCTCATATTTCAGCAAATCGCCATCAGCATCCTCTGCGTCCAGCGCAAAGCTCAGCTTTTCATCCTCGTGCACTGTTTTGTTGCCAACCGTATTAAGCATTGGCGGCCTGTTCACATTCGTTACAGTAACTTCAACCACTGCTGACTTGCTGAGGTCGCCGTCAGATATGGTCAGCAGGAAGCTGTGAATGCCAGCATCTTCATAAGTTGTTGTCCACGTAAATCTGTTGCCGTCCTGCGCAAACCTGGAATCATTGATGCTGTACAAAATTTCGTGCCCGTCAGGGTCAACAGCATTCACTGTTATTACTGCGTCTGCCGTCTCATCCACTGCATCATTCATTTCTATGCTTGCAAACTCTGGCGGCCTGTTTGTCTCAAGCACTGTAATGTTAATCTCAGCATAATCCCACAGCAGCAAATCAGTCACATTAAACCCTGCCGAGTACAGCCCGGCCTGCTCGTACGTAGGCGTCCACTCAAATTCAGCGGTTTCATTATCAAATGCTGCGCCTTCAGGAAGCCCTGCTGCATTATAATGCAGCACGTCATTTTCGCTGTCTGCTGCTGTTACGATAAACTGCAGTTTCTCATTCTCTGATACAGTTTGGTTTGCAATGTTCAGCTTAGGCGCTGTGTTGCACACCCTGCCCTCGTCGGTCAGTGCGTCGCAGTCGTTGTCAAGCTGGTCGCACATGGTTTCAGCTGCTTCATACATTTCGCTGTGTTCTGCATACGTATCTGCGGCGCAGCCAGGCCACTGGCCTTCTTCGCTGCACGTATCCGTGCTTTCGCTGCATACGCCTTCCTGCACTGCGCAGAGCTGCACACTGGCAGGTTCGCACTGCATGGTATCTTTTACTATCAGCGTGAATTCATATGATACTGTATCCTGGCCGTCGCTTACCCTTATTGTTACATTGTACGTTCCGCTTTCGTTGTAAGCAAATGTGCGGGTGAAGTTTGCAGTTGTTGATGCGGCTGTTCCGTTTATCAGCCACTCATACATCAGCTCATCATTGTCAGGGTCTGTTGCGAGGACGCTGAACTTTACTTCTACGCCTTCGTCAGCGTATCTTACAGGAACGTCCTGAGGAACAAGCGCTGAATCAACGCTTACAAGCAGCTCTGGCGGCAGGTTTACGTCCAGCACTGTTACATTAATGAGTGCAGCTGCGGTTTCAGCTCCGTCGCTTACGCTAATCCCGAATTCATACTCTCCGGCATCTGTGTGGTTCGTCTGCCACACAAATCTGTTTCCGTTCTGCACAAACCGTTCATCGCTGATGCTGTACGTTAATTCGTCTCCATCCGCATCTGTTGCGTTGACTTCAACAAAAACTATTTCCCCTTCATCTGCTGTTATATTTGTAACGTTGTGGATTACAGGAGCGTTGTTCGGCGCTATGAGCAGCCATTCTACTGTGTTCAGAAGCAGTGCATCCATGTTTTCCACAGCATCCGCAGAAAATCCGTAAAATACAGCTTTCCTGCCGTCCTGCTCAAGCGCTGTGATTGCTGCGCCGTCATCCCATCCTGCTACCGCGATGCTATTCACTGGCTGAACGCTGTCCGGATAAGGTGAATCGTTTTTGAGCAGCTTGATTTCTTCAATGCCTGCTGTTATCGCATGTTCACTTATGTTCAGCAGAATTTCTTCACCCTCCAGCAGCATATCCCTCAGGTGCACGCTTCCTGTCAGTTCCTCAAATAAGCTGCTGCCAGCATGCTCAAGAGCAACGTCTGCCCCTTCCAGCAGCAAAGCGCCATCATAGTTTTGCAGGAACTCAGCATCCTGCTCATTAAGCACGCCGTCAAAGTAGTCGCCTGCGCTCCATATCAGCACAGGATATTCATTGGCTGCTTCAATTGTTATCATTTCTTCTTGCTGGCTGACGTAGCTGGTGCAGTAGCCCTTCAGCTTCAGCGCATCAAGAATCAGCGGTGCGCTGCTCGGCTGCTCAGTGGAATAAAATTCTGCGTCGTTGTCATCCACCACTAAAATCCTGCTTTTGCTGCAAAGGTAAAGCGTTTCCTGCAATTCATTGTTTGATTCGTTGTACTCTGCTACTGTGTTGTCAGGGTCAATAACTGCCTTGTATGCATAATTGCCCTTGTCCGACAGAATCGTGAACATAACAGTCTTTTTTTCAGCAGATGCTAAATGTATGTGCTGCGAGCTGACTTCCGAATTATCAGCGAAGATTCTCAGCAGCGAATTCGCTTCTGTTCCGCCCATGTTTGACACATTCACTTCCAGAACAACTGCCTGCTCGCTGTCATCATAGCTGTATTTCAGCCCTTCCACAATCAGGTCGGCTTTTTGGGGATAAACCGCAAGCTCATATTCGGCAATGTTGTTGATGTAGTTGTTTTCTTCAATCGCCAGGTCGCTGTTTGCTATTACTTTTACTTTATGCAGCCCTGCGTTTAGCTCAGCGGTTACAGGGTATTCAAACACGCCGTTATTTCCGAAGCCGGCAGCAGCGTCCTGCTCATTGCCATCAACAAATATTTTTATTTCAGGCACTGCTGTTGCTCCTCCACTGCTTTCAACAACTGCAGTGAACTCCACCGGGCCTTCAAACAGCATTCCGTGGTCAAGCGAGGCAGGAACTATGTCTATGGCAGTGTCTGCCAGCAGCCAGTCAACTGCATTGGCTGCCAGCAAATCCCTGTCAGCCTCATTCAGTGCATTGATGCTGAAAGGCAGGAACAGCGAACGCTTCTGCTGGCTCTCATAAACAACAATTGCTGAGCCGCCTTCCTCAAGCCCGTCCCATACTGCAATCTCCCCGCTGCCATTGACCGGTTTTATTGAGTCAGGGAACGGGTCAATGCTTGCGTTAAAGAATGTCGGAGTTTCAATGCCGCTTAGCAGCGGATGCTTCTGCGTGTGGTTTATGCTTAAATTATTCAGGTCTTCAGCTGAAGAAACCGATATGCCCAGGTCATATGCCAGCTCAGAATGCAGCACTTCAGTCATTAATTCATCATCAACATGGTTGAATGCTACATCGCTTCCTTCAACAATTATTCGGCCCTTTTCATCATAATAATCAGTCAATGAAGCTGCATCAGCGTCGTCAATGTTTGCCAGGTCTGTTCCTGTGCTCCAGATTACAGCGTCAAACTGCTTCAGGTAGCTGCCTGGAGGGTTCCTGCTTACGCTTTTGTTTAATGCAAACATGCACAGGCCTGCTGCTGCACGCTCAAATGCAGAGCCCTCTTCATAGCTCTTTGCGATTAGGATGTGCCTGCCTTCGCACGCATCAGCCCTGAAGTCCAGCACATCGCTTACTGCGCAGTTGCCGCTTTCGTCGCATATCCCGATTTCTGCGGAATGCAAAGTTGCTTCGTCAGTGTTTTCATACAGCGTAACCGCCAATTCTTTTTCGTTGCCCTGCTGCACTACAACAGCAGAGTAATTAATGTCAATCGGTTCAGTGGTTAAGGCATCTGTGCAGGAATCAGTGCACGTAACTGTTCCTTTTGCCGTAATGTTAACTGTTATGTCAGAATGCTCGTAAATCGTGAACTTTGCAACTCTCGGGCTCCGCTGATATGCGCCGCTGTCATACTCATACCCTGCAATAACAGGCGCCAAGTCATCAACAACGGTTATGTTCATCTCGTTCACCGCACTCCCTGCGCCGTAGTCAGTCACTATCCTCAGCGTGTAGTTGCCAGGACCTACTTCAAGCGCGTTGCTAACAGCTTCTGTTGCCTTCGAATTTGCCGCAACTGTTACAGCAGGCAATCTTATTTCCTGCGATGGAGCCGCACCTATTGAGCCGTCATCTATCTTCAGCAAGTGCATCAGCGCAGAGAAGACAAGCTCAACATCGGCAGTGTTTGCGAAAGTTACGTTGGCTGCAAGGTTCTGGCTCAGGAACTGCTGCTGCGAAATGTTTATCTCCTCAACGCTTCCGAAGTCGCCTGTGAGCGAAGTAACTTTGAAGCCGGCTGTCTGGGTTACCTCTATGCTGGATGAGCCATCTGAGCCGCTGCCTGCTTCGCCGCCGCCTTCGCTGCCGGCTCCTGAACTCCCGCTTGTGCCTCCGTAATTGACAGCAACCTCAACAGCGTAATTTCCCATCAAAACAGTATCGGTGTAGTCGTAAGTGTAAACGTTGCTGCCGCTGCCAGCAAAGGTAAACTCTGCGCTTTTTGCGCCGTTAGGCTTCGTCACTGTTGCCTTGACGCTGTTAACCTGAACGTCGTCGTAAACCGTAACTGTAATCTTCTGACTGCTGCCGCTTATGATTTGCTTTTCAAGCCCTATGCTGAACTCAAGCCCTTCCTTGTAAACAAGCGCCTTTGCCATGTCAATAAGGCCGAAGCCGTAGCTCGTGTCTTTCCCTATTTCGCCAAGGTCCAAAGCAGTGTTTTCAAGAATTCTCTTTACGTCATCCTGCTTCAGGCTTGGGTCTTTGCCAAGCATAAGCGCAGCAGCGCCTGAAACGTGAGGGGCTGCCATGCTCGTGCCTCTCTTTGATTCATAGCCGCCGGGAACAGAGGACATCACGTCAACGCCAGGCGCTGCGAAGTCGGGCTTGATGCCCACGTTCTTGACGTTTTCGCCGCTTGAGAAGCACGCAACGTTTTTTGAGTCGTCAACAGCTCCCACAGTTATGACGCTTGGCGAGTTGCCCGGCCATGTTACTCCCTGGAATTGCCCGCAGTTAGGGCTTGGGCATCCTTTTCCGCAATTGCCGCTTGATACAACAACTACAGCGCCTTTAGCCACAGCAGACTGCAACTCATTCTCAAGGCTCATGCTGGTTTCACCCTTCCCTCCAAGGCTCATGCTTATTACTTTAGCACCGTCATCGGTTGCAGAGCTGCCGTCAGGGTCAAGAGCCCATCCTATGGCTGCTATTATGTAATCCACGTTTCCCTCGCATTCGCCATTTGAGTTAAGTGTGAGGACCTTGGCATTCAGCAGCTTCGCGTCAGGCGCAACGCCATCATATCCGCCGTTAGCCTTTGAGCCTGCAACTATGCCTGCAACATGGGTTCCGTGACCGCAGTCGTCAGCAGCTGTGCCGCTGCCGGTGAAATCCCTCTCAGCATCTACCTTGTCCTTGAGCATTGGGTGGTTTTTGTCTATGCCTGTGTCCAGCACAGCTACCCTTACTCCGCTGCCCTTAAAGCCGGCATTCCAGAACGAGTCCGCCTTAATGACAGGCACGCTTGAGTCAAGTGTTGGGTAAACCTTGCTTCTTTGCGATATGCTGGAAACATCATTACCCGCTGCTATGGCTGCCACTTTGTCGGCATCTGCCTTCACTGCGAAATACTTTGCTGTTTTGTCAACAGAGTCAACAACGTTCAATATTTCCCCGCCAGCCTTCTTTATCACTTTCTTAGCATCCTCAGAAGATGCCTTCACAAGCACCTCAACCTTCCTTTTTTCAGCAGCTTCCTTCGAGCCCCCAGCAGCCGCCAAATAAATCGCTTCCTTAACCTGCTCCTTCACCGCAGGCTCAATCTTCTCATCAACAGCAGGAGGAAGGTTGTCAACTGCTTCAATCTGCTGCAAGAGCAATACAGCTTTTTCACTGCCGCTGCCGCCATTGCCGAGAGGGAGGAAGGATGCTGCGAGCAGGAGCAGCAGTGCTATGAGTAATGCGTAAGCTGCGCGTTCCGTTATTTTAATCTTGTTCATCTTCCAAATAATTTGTTGACAAATCCTCTTCCGAACAGGTAGCGCTTAATTTCCGTTCGGTGTTCACTATTCTCATCAGGCGTTCGCCCCCTGATTAGGAGCACACCGCCGTCTGCCAGTTCGTCTATTGTTCCATACGGCACGCTTTTCAGTTTTTCTATGCCAATTCTTTCCACTACTTGCGGGCTGTAAAAATTCAGCCAGAACACGCCATCCTTATATTCTACCTTTTTATCAATAAACAGCCCTTCTTCGTCTCCAATTGCATACTCGGGGCGCAGATAATCATATACCGCCTTGCTCCTGCTTATAATATCTTCTATCACTCTTTTGCTATTCGCTTTTCTTAGGAAAGGCAAGGGCACACTTATTACAATATGCACATTACTTTTTTTGGGTCCTGCATGGATTGCAAAATTGTACAAATCATTTACTTGGAAAAACAACGACTCCCCTTCGCCGTTGTTGTACAAAATTTCACCCAGTTCTGCATCGCTTACATCTCTTAGCAGCATCTCTTTTTCAGCACTTTTATTTACGCTTTTGCAACCATCTGCAACTTGCCTGACTAAGCCAAACGCAAAATCCCTGTTAAATGCCCTTCGTATTGGTGCATATTGTATCCTTGCATAGTCCATCAGATATCACCTTTTAATATTTTTTCAACGGCGCTTTCTCCAAATTCATTTACCAACTCTTTTCTTACTTCTGGCGGAATTCCATTCCCAGAAGATAATCTAACTCTATCCCAATCGCCTGTTTCTGCGTAATACTTCGTTAATTGATTTTTCAAAGAAACTAGAAAGTTGGGGTCTATTGAAACCGTGTTTTTTGTTTCCATATAAATTTCAACTGCGGAATTTGGCTTTTTGTATACTATATCTATGAATGTGCTACCAGTACCTCTTTCAAACTCCACAACCGTATTCCCTGCTTTCCTAAGCTGAAGTCCTTTTCTTAACTGGAACGCTGGGCCTGTCCATGTATTCTGGTTGGCTAGTGGGCCTGCCACATCGTCAAATCCTTTTACGCTTTTCAGTTCAGTTAATGCTTCCGTCAGCTCATCAAGGTGTTTATAGCTGAGCAATCCATGCGCATTTTCTACTTTCAATTTGTTGGCAAACTCATCGGGTGCGGCCTTTAGTAGCTTGTTCAAATCTTTTATCCTGTCAGTATTGCAGAAAATGAACAGAGTGCATTTTGTGACCACATCATCAGCATTCTTAACCCCCCACCTTTCCACAAGCTTCGCCTGCTTTGCTATGAGGCCGTCGGTGGCGTCTGCGGCTTTCAGCGTGTGCTGACCGAGCTTGCTTGTAACGAGCTTCTCAAGACTTGCATCGGGGATGTTTTTTGTAAGTTTAAGGACGTTTTGCGCTTCTGCTTTCGTAAGAGTTTTCACAAAATTTTCATTATATTTTGTAAGCTTTCCAAGCAGGATAAGTTCGTCGTTGGCCCACAGTTGTACAGCGCCTTTGACGTAAGGGAGGTTGCTGACTTTTTTTGCTATTTCTATACCAAGCGCCGGGTGTTTTGTAATAGCCGCCAGCAGTTCAAGCACGTTCTCGCCACCCGATAATCGCGACAGCAATTTTCCGCTCGCTTTGAAGGCAGTTTTTACTGCCGCAAAGGCAACCTTCAAGAAGACAACCTGTTCAATAATGTATCCTGTTACATAGCCTGAGAAGAAGCCAAGTTGGTAGTGATAATATGCGTGCCTGTCGTTTTGTTTATCTTCGCGGTAAGGGTTTGTTTTTCTCCCTTCTTCAAATATGAACTTTATAAGGTGGTAGCGTGTTTCGGCAAAATCAAAATTTTTTATCACTTCCATAAACCCGTCTACCATTTCCAGAAAGCCGTCGTAAACTTTGCTAAGCTCGTCAGCATTTGCCACAACAAATAGGAGCCCCTTCACTGCTATTACAGGAAGTTCTAGAATGCTGATATCATCCTCTATGCCGCGGCCTACGCCATAAGCAGCGCCCACTATGGTCCCGACACACGATGCTTGCATCTGCACAATGGCAGTTGTTTGCGTTTCGTTATCACTGATTACGTACAGGAGTCCATCCCGTGTGAGGACTGCATCTATGTATTCTGCCCTTTCTACTGCATTTTGAATTGTAATTCCGCTTTGGACATCTAATCTGGCATCGGGATAATTTTGCTGAAGCGCTTGAAGTATCACTGCTGACTGTTCGCTCGCGGCAACACTGCTTACTTCCGGTGAACTAAGAGTTTGAACAACAGCTGTATGTGCTTGTATGAGGTCGCCACCGCGAAGCCATACCACAAGTATGTTTATCGTATCTGCAATGCATTTGACAGGATTGTAAGTCAATCCTTCTGGATAGCTTTTGGCATCGTGCGGGTCGCTGCCTATTAAAATTTCATCTTGGTCTGAGAATCCATCGCTGTCCAGATCTCCATCGCTGCATTCGCAGGAGAAACTCATGAATTCCTGCTCTTTCTTCACATCCCTTGTTTGTTCTCCACAAAAGCTCCCGGAAAAACAGTTTACCCTTACATGCCTAACTCCATAAGGAACTTCAACAACAGCTTTGCCGAACTGGTCAGTCCCCCCTGATAAGCTTCCATCAACGTATATTCCTGCATATTTTATTGGCAGCTTTGCTTGCGAGTGTGTTACTGATACAGTTATCTTTCCTTTGGGCGCATTCTGCGCGCAGTCCTTGTTGCAGCTGCTGAAAGTTTCGCTGCCTTCGCATATGCCATCGCCGCAATACTTCGGCTTCGTGGCGAGGCAGGCGTGGAAGCCCTGTGGTGTCCTGACGTCGTACAGACTGCCTCCCTCTCCGCAGTAAGGCCTGGAAGCGTCAGCTGCTTTGCATTCCGAGTCGGTGTCGCAGTCGCAGTTGGCAGAGCTGCCGTCAGGCACTGCGCACTTCGGCGGTTCTGAGCTCTTATGGCACTGCTTATCGCTCTCCCACCAGCTTTCTCCGGATGGGCAGCACCTTAACACGTCTCCAAAGCACGTACCATAGTAATTCTTTTCGCTGCAGACCTGATATTTACCGTTGCAGTTGTACACTGGCCTGCCGTCACAGTAGCCGTCAGCGCCGAAGCAGAAGTTGTTTTCGGGGCAGTAGTAAGGGTGCTGTGGCAGGCAGCAGCCCGGCTCGTCATTAACGCATTTTATGTTGTACTTGCTTGGCTCGTTGCATGCCCACCATCTGCCACCACACATAATTGCGGTGTCGCATCTTTCTTTGTTGAGCCAGCAGCCATCTGTTCTAGTGCAGTAGTAAGGTTTTTCTGGAGAGCAGCAGTTTTCATTTTGTTGTCCATTGCAGTTATTGTCAAGTCCATCTCCGCAGATTTCACCTTGGCCCGGATTGATGTTTCTATCGTTATCATTGCAGTCACTGCCTTTGCTGCAGCCAGTGCCATAGCCGTCACCGTCATTATCAACACAGGATTCATCAACACGGAATTCTTCTTTCCTCTGATTGTTGCCTTCATCAGTCTCTGAAATCTCACTGTCAGCATCCGCCACTGCCTTAACCTCATAAGTGCCCGAAGACCAGCGTTGGTTCTGGAGTGTGCAAATCCTGGTTTCGCCGGAATCAAAGCCTGCACTGTGACTACAAATATGAATAAGCTCATTGTTCCTATAAAGCTTGCTTACAGTGTGAGAGGAAATCCTGTCTGGGCCGTTGTTCTTGATTAGGTGCTTTATAGAGAACGTTGTCTGATCGTTAACGCTTGAGGGTTCAGTCAGGATTTCAGTTACAATTAGGTCGTACTGGTTCTCATGAGTTACAGTTACCGTTTCCTCACGCTCGTTGTTGTTTTCGTTCTTTTCCTCAATTTCACTGTTTGAATCAGCGACAGCCCTTACCGTGTAAGTGTTTGCCGACCACCTGAGATTATCCCATTTGCAGGTCTCTTCGCTATTGCCAAACATTGGAAGAATGTGAGTACAATCGCCGAAGTATTGGCCATTAAGATAAACCCTGGTGTTGAAATTGCTAAAAAAAATTTTCCCGTCATTCCTTACAACGACCCTTAAATTAAAGCTGTTCCTGTCGTCAGGAGATGAAGGTTCTGTGTATATGTCAACAACCCTGAGGTCAATGTCGGGCAAAATCTTAAGACTTGAAGTCTTTTCATTGTTGCCTTCGTTGGACTCAGGAACTTGTCTATCGGCGTCAACAATTACTTTTAGCGCACGAGTGCCGTCTGAAAGCTTTGAGGTGTATGTACAAAACCCGGATGCTCCAGCCGGCTTTCCATTACTACTTGTGCAGGTCTGGACGAGATTGTTATCAATGTAGAACTTGCTTGTATATGCAGTGATTATGTCTGATGCGCCTATGTTGGTAGACCCGTATCGGATTGTCACGGAATCTGTTTCGATTGGGTTTGAAGGGGAAGTTGTTATGGGTGCAGGAACCAGATCTGCATTCGGTGAAAAAGTGCCCCGAATTGAGTACAATTCCAAAAAACCAGAGTCTCCCTGGTATCCGTATACCATGGCATAAACCCAGCCGCTTGAAACGTCAGCACTACACTTTTCGTCCAAGCCGCGCCCCTTTGCTGAACTACAGATTACGCTGCCCCCGCAGGTCTTATATACCTTAACGTCATAGTCCTTGTTAGAGGGAACATCAACGTCAACAGTAAATTTTCCGCCAGAAACAAGGTTCCACTTATACCAGTCAACATCACCTGAAGGGTTGATATTGTTAAAGCTGTCCCAGTTCCCGAGTGCCAATTCAACCGCGGAAGAACAGGAATCGTCCTGGACAGATATCTCGTCCCCGGAATTTACTCCTGGCTCAACCTCTGTTATGCTGCTGGCTGCAGAAAGCGACTGGCCATAGCTTACCTGCGCAAACACAAGCAGCCAGACTACAAAAACTGAAGGCAGCAGTTGTTTCATCTAAACCATGATGCCATTTTTGTAAAAAGTGATTGGCTTTCTTCCTTTACTACCTTATTCTTCTGGTAAGCGTCACTTGTTTCTTTGGCATCTGTTTCTTTGGCATCTTCAGGCTTTGGCGCATCCTCGACTGGCTGCTTTCCCCACGAATCACGGTTTAAAAATCTCAGAAGCCTACTGAGGCCATTCGAGGGAGGAGGAGACTCGTAAACCTCTTCCTGCACTTCAACAATCAGTTCCTTTGGTTCTTCTGGAGGTGCAGGCTTAATCAAGCTTTCATCTTGTTCAGAAACTGCAACCACATTCATTACAGTTGGCGTAGGCAGAGGCTCACTAGGCTCGGCAGTTGCTGAACTGGAAAAAGGTGCATCTGAAGTTACTGTTTCAGTTGAACCAACCTGTTCTTTAGTTGTACTCGCGTCCTGTACAGAACGCGTGCCGGAAGAATTAACCAAGCGCCAGATTTCAGAAAGATTGACTGGTGAAGAATTGCCTGTCACTGTAATCTCCCCTGAAGGGCCAATTGTAATCTGATAAGGAACAGAAGTTACAACGATGGACTTTTCAGATTTTGCGGGAACATTCCTGGGAGGCAGCACAGCTCCCCCCGAAACAACCTTCCCCGTATTGGTTTTGCAGTCCTCATCTACCAGGCAGTCTTTGTCATTGTCCTTTCCATCGCACACCTCGAGCACATGCTTCTTAAAACAGCTTCCGCCACAATCAACACCTGTTTCGTCCTGGTTCCTGAACCCATCATTGCAACTCGGCGGGCAGTCCTGGGCGCAGTTTTCCCACGTTTCCGGCGCTGCGCAGTCTAAAGACAGGCATCCAAAATTCTCACAAACACCATTGCCGCAACTGCCAGCCAATCCTCCCTGTGCCTGCGCGTAGGCAGCAGTAGCAAGAAGCAGCACGGCAATTGCCATCGCAACAACCGTCGCAGTAGCAGCGGCAAAGAATTTATTGACCCTGTTGTTTATTCTCATTTCAATCCCCCCATACTTTGAGCCGAAACATATGCTAACTGCGCTCTATTTAAAAAGCTTTTTTATATGCTTTATATTGGGTTATAATGTTTTGGCTTATCCCAGTATCTCCGATTGCAGCTGTGGCACTGCGTGCTGCGCAGTGGATGGAACTAAGGCAGTTTCGGAGATACTGTTATCCCGCCAGCCTGTCTTTATATGCGCTCACTACACCATGCCTGCCCGCTGCTTTTTTCATTTTTAAACGCGCCGGCGCGGGGATGTCAGGAATCGAAGATCCCTGATCATGTTCAGAAATCTTTGATTTCTGACAATTCCAACCTAACGGCAAAACCGAAAAGCTTTTGAACCCCGATGTCTTACGACACTTAGTTCGTAGCTAAGCGGCCAACCTGATTAGCCAACGCTGGCGTAGCTTTCTTTATTATTTTTCAAATTAATATGTCTTGCCCTGTTTTTTCCGGAAACTTTCCGGAGAATCCGGAAGTTCCTGCAGCTTTTCCGGAAAGTTTCCGGACGGCTTTTAAGCTTCCCGGAAGATTTCCGGGCCTTCCGCAGGGTTTCCGGGCTTTTTGGGGCTGAAAAGCTGGTTTCATATTGCAGCGCATTTTTTTACAGTGCAATAATTCCATTAACTTATGCAAGCAGCTTTTAAGTCATCATCCTGCATTTTGCCGCATGCATGCTAGAAAAGTAGCGGCGTTATGTAAACTTCTATGATTGCTGCCAAGAATAATACGCCTACAGAAAGCGCTATCAGGTCCACAGAGTCATACAGCACTTTTCTGAACTGGGCGCTTCTGAAGTCGTGGCTGGCAACCGCTATTGATATTATGCCTCCTGCCAGTGCTGCCATGAAGTATGCGAGTATTTCAAAGGAGCCGTGCGTCATGTAGCGCATGATTCCTGCCGAGTACACGCCGAAATATTGCGCGATTGAAGGAAGTCCAAGCGTGCCTGCTATTGCGCTTATGCTGTTCCTTACGAAAAGGCCTACGGCCGTTCCTACAACTGCGGCGTTCCATGCCAGTATGAATATTGATCCTGCGCCGTAGAAAAATGCGAATGTCAGGGTGAAAAGCAGGACTTTTACGTTGTTGGCAAAGATTCTTCCGAATGCAGCCTGTGTTCCTGACGCGCACCCTTCCACCCCTGCGTGGTTGATGCACTGTATGGTGCGCTCCTGTATCCCGAAAACCTGCTGCGACGTGTCTGCCGGAAGCAGTATGTGCCATAGCGAGAACGCTACTACAAATCCGAGAAACAGGAACATGAGCACGCTCAATGCTTTGCCGTGCTCCTTCAGTATGTGCAGCTCGCTTCTGACCGGCTGGTCCTGGCGCTCTTCTGCCCGCAGCATTTTGTGCACAAAGTATATGCACGCCAGCGTTGTCAGGAACACCATGACTATTCCGATGTAGTCTTTGAACACGTACATGCTGAATACTATTGCTATGGAGCTGTAAACAAGCCCTATGAAGAATACTTCCCACGGCTTTCGCTCAACCTTGGCGGGGTTGATAAGCAGCTCAAGAACCATGTCTCCTTAATCCCGAAACGTGTTTATATAGGTTTCTATGACTGGAGTGCTGTAGAAAAAGTCTGTGAATTACAGAACTTAAGTTCTGTAGTATAACTCTCGCGTAAATTTCTGCGCGCTGTGTGCGTGCAGAATGGCAGCGTAAGCTGCCTCCAAAACGTTGCTTAAGCCTTGAAAAGAAACCTTCTACCACCGGTCTTCGGTGGTAGGTTCGTAAGTCATAATGCTTACGCATTTTATGACGATAAAAACCACGTTCCCAGCCTTTTCTCGGCTTGAACGATTGCAGCGATATGCTTGTTGAAGCATGGCTTGAAGACGTTGTCTTCAGCGTCATAGGCCGAATCGCCTACGATTTTCTCAGGCAAAACTGCTGCATTCTTCAGCAGATAAGGCACGTCTCGCGCATCGTGCGCTGGTCGCGCACGAAAGCACAAGGCTAAAGCCTTGCTCGTTCTGGTATCAACCAGAACGCTAAGCTTAGCAGGACAGCTAACCTTCACCTGAAAGATGTTAGTGTAATACCTGCTTGGGTTAGTGAGTGAGAATCCTGTGCTGTCAACAGCACAAATGTAGCTCTTCTCAGAGCTGACAGTCAGCTTGTGAAACAAGCTAAGAATTCTGCTCATACGGGCAGAAGCTTTCTGAATCGTAGTCCAATGCGGAACTGGAAAACCCAACTCAAATAAGAGTTCTTGAGTACGGCGCAAACTATGCGCCCACTGCTGGTTCACAAACCAGCAGAAAGCCAGAAAAACGCTTTTGTACTTTTTCGGACCAAACCTGTGTAGGTAAGCAGGCAAGCCTGCCTGTTTCCATAACCGCATTATTTTTCTATACAATCTTTCTTTCTTTTTCATGGCGGAGCCACTACTCCGCCCTGCTCTTCCCAATCAGGGCAACAGCCCTTTTGGGAAGACAGCTACTTAAGATTTTCTACAGCACTTATGACTGGGTAATTTCAAGTTAAGTGGCAAAACCGTCGCATCCGGGCACCGGGATGCAGGGAACGGTAATTTAGCAAATTATTTAAGCACTGATATCTCATGTTTGTGCATGAAATTTGTTGCTGCGCTGCTGCTTTTTTTGGCATTCGCCCTGCCTGCTTCTGCGGCTGTTACGCTGTCGGTGGACAAGCCCGTGTACAATCTTGGCGATTTGATTTTTGTTTCTTACGGGATAAGCACTGATGCTGACATTGCAGGGCTGACAGAGCTTACTCTGAGGTGCAGCAGTAAGGAGCTGAAATTTTATGCCTTGCCGACAAGCCTGATGGCAGGCCAGTCAGTGAATGTTGCCGTGCCCGGGCTAAGCGCCTCCCTGGAAATGGCAGGGAGCTGCTTTGTTGATGCAGAAGTGTATTCTTTTGACAATTCCCTTAGAATTCATGGCTCAACGCCTAAATTCAACATTACGCGCAATATTCCTGTGGCTGCGGGTTTGGATGAGTCTTACATGCCCGGCTCGCAGGTTCTGGTTTCGGGAACTACGCACAAATCCCACAATTCCCGCTCCACAGTCAGTTTGACTTTTCTTGGAGACACTTATTCAGCTCCTGTCATAAACAACACGTTTGCCTACACAATTATTTTGCCTCACGACATCGCTACAGGCAGCCACGAACTTGCTTTTGAGGTTAATGATTCCTTTGGAAACCACGGCTCGCTGACTGAGCAGCTTGTTGTAGAGCCAGTGGCTTCTTTTCTGGAAATCAGCTCGGCAGGCGCAGTCAGGCCCGGAGAGTCATTGGCAGTGAATGTTTCTATGCTTGACCAGGCGCATGCTTCCATGCAGAGGCAGGTGTATGTTGAGCTGATCAACTCAAGCGGCTACGCCATTGTTGAGCGCTCAGCCACAACGCCTGCCTCGTTTGCTTTTGATGTGCCTGATGGCTTGGCTCCGGGCGTATACTCCCTGAAGGCATCAGGCGAGGGGCTTGTCAAGACGTCCATAGCGGTTGTTGAACCAACTGAAAGGGTTTCAGTGAGCTTGGCAGGCAGCGAATTGACAATTGCCAACACAGGCAATGTTCCCTACAATAATGAATTTGTCATAAATCTCAGCGGCACAGCTGCTGATTACCAGCTGTCAAGGCATCTTAGCTTGGAGCCAGGCCAGGCAGCGGTAATAGACCTTTCCAAGGAAGTGCCTGAAGACACTTATACCATAAGCGTTCCAACAGCCGGGAAGGCAATTGACGCTTACATTCCTGACAGGCGCTCTCCTTTCAGGAAAACGGCTGATTTTGTCGGCATAACCGGCGCTGCGGTTGGCACCGGAACGCCTGCAATCCAGTTTATTCTTTCACCCATAATCATAGTTGCTGCGCTGTTAATCATTATTTTCTTCTTTTCGAGAAATCGCGGTAAGACTGCATCAGGGAATTCTGCTGGCTATGATAAGGAAATCGCTGCCCTGCGCAGCTACATCCATGAGCGGCATGACGAGTCCCAAAGGGAAGCCGCAAAGCCGGAACTGTCCAGGGATGAGGAATCGGTTAAGCGTTTTATGGAAAGCATTGACAAAGACAAGCCGTTGAAATAGGACTATTTTTAAATAACGCCTTCTGCTTCCACCCCCTCATGATTGAGTTCAAAACTGCGCCTAATCAGCCGGAGGAGCTGAACAGCATACTCAACCCTGTTGTTAAGAAGTGGTTTTTTTCAAGGTTTAAGGAGTTCAGCCTGCCGCAGCTGCTGGGAGTTATGGAGATACACAGCCGGAACAATGTGCTGGTCTCCGCGCCCACTGGCGCCACTAAGACGCTTACGGGCTTTCTCTCAATTCTCAATGAGCTTGTTAATTCTTCCGGCTCCGGCAGCCTTGAGGATAAGGTTTACGCTGTCTATATTTCCCCTCTCAAGGCGCTCAATGAGGATATCAGGGTAAACCTGGTGGAGCCGCTCAAAGAAATGGAAAAAATATCAGAAAAAAAGCTGGGAATACGGGTAGCTGTGAGGACAGGCGACACTTCTGCTGCTGAGAAAGCAAAGATGCTGAAAAAGCCGCCGCATATCCTGATAACCACTCCTGAATCGCTCGGGATAGTCCTGAGCAGCTACAGGTTCGTTGAGCTGCTTAAGGCAGTGGAGTGGTGCATTGTGGATGAGGTGCATGCCCTGGCTGAGAACAAAAGGGGGGTTCATCTGTCAATCAGCTTGGAGCGTTTGCAGTCTTTATCTCCGCAGATGGCAAGGGTGGGATTGTCTGCCACCATTGCCCCCCTGGACAAAGTGGCGCACTTCCTGGCGGGGAATGAGAACGGCAGTCCAAGAAGCTGCAAGATTTGCGATGCCCAGTTTCTTAAAAAAATGGATTTGAAGGTTTTAAGCCCGGTTCCTGACCTGATTGACGTTGAGCATGGCAAAATGCATGACGCGCTTTACACCCTGATAGATGAACTTATTCAAGCCCACCGCACCACCCTGATTTTCACAAACACCCGCTCTGCCACTGAGCGAGTCATTCATCACCTGAAGGAAAAGTTTCCCAAGAGGTACGCGGCAGAGGATCCAACTATTGGCGCCCATCACGGCTCGCTTTCCAAAACTCATCGCCACTCAATTGAGCAGCGCTTAAGGGAGGGCAAGCTTAAGGTTGTTGTAAGCTCAACAAGTCTTGAGCTGGGAATCGACATTGGCTACATTGACCTTGTTATTCTTCTGGGCAGCCCTAAATCGGTTGCAAGGGCGCTGCAGCGCATCGGCAGGTCTGGCCACAAGCTGCATGCTGCATCAAAGGGCAGGATTATCGTGCTGGACAGGGATGACATGGTTGAATGCTCTGTTTTGCTTAAATCTGCTGTTGAAAAAAAGATTGACCGCATACACATTCCCACAAATGCCCTGGATGTTCTTGCCCAGCAGATTTTCGGCATTGCAATTGCTTCAAAAATTCACAAGAACGATTTGTACAGCCTGCTCAAGCGCAGCTACTGCTATGCCGGGCTTTCCTTGAAGGATTACAACGAAGTACTGGATTACCTTTCCGGAAAGCACATCTCCCTGGAAGACCGGCATATTTACGCAAAGATATGGGTGGATGAGGAAACCGGCATGATTGGCCGCCGGGGAAGGATGAGCCGGGTTATTTACATGACCAACATAGGCACTATCCCTGACGAGACCTTTGTTACGGTAAAGATAGCCGGCTCAGACCACGCAGTGGGAAAGATTGACGAGGCGTTCCTTGAGCGCCTGAAAAGGAATGATGTTTTCATGCTTGGCGGCGACAAATACGAGTTCCTGTATGCCAAGGGAATGGTTGCTTACGTTAACGCGACTGTTTACAGGCCGCCCACTATTCCTTCGTGGTTTTCCGAGATGCTTCCGCTCAGCTTTGACCTGGCCCTGGAGATAGGCAAGTTCCGCAGGCTAATGGAGGAGAAGTTCAACCGCAACCGCTCCAAGGCTGAAATTCTTGATTTCATTGATGAATACCTGTACGTTGACAAAAATACTGCCAATTCCATTTACAATTACATGCGCCAGCAGTATCTTTTTGCAGAGATCCCGGCTGACAATAAAATAGTTGTTGAGAGCTACTCTGATGCCGGAAGAAAGTACGTTGTCGTTCATTCCCTTTACGGCAGGCGGGTTAATGATGCACTGAGCAGGGCAGTTGCTTTTGCAATTGCCAGAAGCCAGCACAGGGATGTGGAAATAGGCATTACAGACAACGGATTTTACATTGCTTACGAGAAGAATGTCAATGTTCCTGCTGCCCTGAAACTGCTGAAATCAGACAAGCTTGAAATTGTTCTAAGCAACGCTATTGACAAGAGCGAGATTTTGAAGCGAAGGTTCAGGCACTGCGCTGCCCGCTCGCTGATGATTCTGAGAAATTACCTCGGCAGGCAAAAAAGGGTTGGAAGGCAGCAGGTTTCATCAATGATCCTGATTAACGCTGTCAGGCGCATTTCCCCTGATTTCTGCATTCTGAAAGAGGCAAGGCGCGAAGTTCTGGAGGACTTGATGGACATGCCAACAACCAAAAACCTGCTGAAAGCAATTGAGGAAAAAAAAATCAAAATCAAAAGCATCCGGACAGACATGCCTTCTCCGTTTGCGTTCAAAATTGTTCTGGAGTCGCACACAGATGTTCTGAAAATAGAGGATAAGGCGGAGTTCCTCAAGCGAATGCACTCGCGCATAATGGAAAAGATTGGGGAGGCAGCTGCATAGCATTGACGCCGCTTTTAATGTGCTTTGCACAGCTTTCCTTTTCTCCTCAATACAGCTTCCCATTTCCGCTCCTTTTCTTCCATCCCTTAATTTTAGGGTAGGGAAGAAAAGGAGCGGGTTGCAGGATTGCCGGCAGGAAAAGCAGCTGCAGACCAAGATGTGCGTGCAGGGAATTGCACCCCCGCAAAAACCAAAACAAATAAATACTCTGCAATCAATTAGCCGTCGGGATGAAGGGAAGGGGGGTTAGGAGGGGGGCTTCTGGAAGGGCTAAGGGCAGGTCTGCCGGGAAGCGCGCTGCTTCAGGGAGGATGCGGAAGCGAGCTGTATCCGGGAAGCTCAGGGCTGCGGCGAGGTCTTCTTTTCGAAAAGCTGCCACAAAAAAAGTTTCCAGAAGGGCGGGGAAATCTCAGAGAGCTGTGAAGCGGCGGGTAAGGCGCTTGTCCAGGCAAAAAATTAAGCGCTCCACCATGATGTTTGACCCCCTGGAGCAGGTAACTGTAAAGTGCGAAAACTGCGGCAGAAGCTTTAATATTGTAAAGCTTCACGGCTTAAGCACCGAAGGCATGATTTGCCAGCGCTGTTCTGTTGGAGAAATTGAGTTTCCGGAGTGATTAACTTTATTTACTGCCATTCCTTTCTTTATCTCCATGGAACTGCTAAAGGGCATGGAGATTGTAAACTTAGCCCTCTACATCAAAAAGATTAACTCGCTTGTTATTGGAGACGTTCACATCGGCTATGAGGAGGCGCTTAACCGGCGCGGTGTCCTGATTCCGAGGTTTCATTTCAGGGATGTGGCAGCTGATTTGGACAAGACTTTTAAATTACTTCAGCCACTGCTAAAATCGCACAAAGGCAAACTGAAAAACATAATAATCAACGGCGACTTAAAGCACGAGTTCGGCAGCATTTCAGGCCAGGAATGGCGGGAGATACTGAAGTTTCTGGACATTTTGTCAAAGCACTGTGAGAAAATAATCCTAATTAAGGGCAACCATGACATTTTTTTGGGCCCTGTTGCCAAAAAAAGGAATATTGCTGTGGTTGAAGATTACAGCGCAGGAGGCATTTTTGTTTGCCACGGCCACCAAATACCTGCAACAAAGCAGTTCAGGGAAGCGAAAATACTGGTTATAGGCAACGAGCACCCTGCTGTTTCTCTAAAGGACAATGCCCGCACAGAAACCTTCAAGTGCTTTCTTAAGGGCTCGTTCAGGGGCAGGCAAATGATTGTCATGCCTTCCTTCAATCCAATAACTGTTGGCACAGATGTGCTGAAAGAGAAATTTATAAGCCCTTTTCTGAAAGGCAGCATTGACGATTTTGAGGTTTTTGTGGCTGAGGGCGATAACTTTTATTTTGGGAAGGTTAAGGGTTTGAAGCAGCCACAGCAAACTATTTAAACGGATTTCCTTAGTTTCAGTCTATGGCTGAAGTTTCCCTCGTCAAAGGCGTTGTGCGCTATGATAATGTGTTTCGTGCGCTTGAGCTGATTCAGGGCAGCGTGGCGGATAAAATAAGTAAAAGCAGCAGCATCGTCATCAAGCCGGATTTGCTGCACGTCCGCGGCTGCAGTCCTTCGGCGAATGTTGATTCTGTCAAGGCAGTGCTGGACTTTATTGACGAGTTCACGAACAAGAAGATTGCGATTGCAGAAGGCAGCTTTACTGACGAGGATGTTTTCCACAACCACGGCTTCCATGATTTGCTGAACGATTATTCTGTCAGGTTTGTTGACCTCAATAAGGACGATTCGGTTCCTGTAAAGCTTGGCTCAAGGGCTTACAGCGTTTCCAAGTCTTTGCTTCGCGCTGACTTCAGGATTTCAGTTGGCCTGCCCAGAACTTACTCATCATCCTTTCTGGGCTGCGTTTCCAACATGGTGCTCGGCGCTGTGCAGGAAAAGTCTGCTTTGCTGAAATCCAGGCATTTTAGCAAAAATGTTTTGGAGCTGTATAAGCTGCTGCGTCCAAATCTTGCAGTTTTGGACGGCTTTGACACGGTAACTTCAAAGAAGGAGGCTTTTGCAGTTGCAAGCGCTGATGCAATGGCTGCCGATAAAGCTGCAGCAAAGTTTCTTGGAATAAAAGCAAACTACGCAACTGCCAGAGCGAAAATAAAAATTCTGGGAGAATCACTTAGTTAACCTGTCCAATACGTCTGCTTTTGTTATTACTCCTGCTGCCTTGCCTTTGTCCGTTACTATGATTATCTGGCTGACTCTCAGCAGCTCTGTTACTGCGCTTAGCGGCGTTGCCTGCGGCACTGTTGGCGGCGCATCCTGCATGACGTCTGCAACCTTCAGCCCTTTCACTTCCCTGCCCTGATGGATGCTTTCAATGACGTCTGCTTCTGATACTAAGCCAACAACACTGCCTTTTTCAATCACCGGCAGCTGCGAGATTTCATGCTGCTTCATTTTTTTCACGGCTTCTGCAAGCGCAGAGTTCCCGGCAACGCTGATTATGCGCCTGCTCGCCACTTCCGCTGCTTTGGCTTCCTTTTTCTCACCTAACCCCTGCAGAACATCATAAATTCTGCGGAAGTTGCTGTAGCTCGGGTCAATCAGCCCTGCTTCAAGCTTTGCAATCAAGCTTTGGGAAACTCCTGCTAATTTTGCAAGCTGATTTTGTGTTAAGCTGTGTCTTTTCCTCAGTATTTTGACTTCATTTATGTCTGCGAGCATGCAATCCGGTTGCTGCCGCTGCTATTTAAATTTATCGCTGTGATAATAAAATAATAGTGAATTATTCTTTTAAGAATTTCGATGGAGCGATGGCTGCCTGAATTTAACCGGTTGCGAACAGATTTTGTTTTGCCGGCTAATCCTCAAACTTCATCCTTGCAGATTCTTCTATGAGGCTTTGCGCAGATTCCTTAAATGCCATTCTTACGCTGTTGTTTCCGCAGTAGGGGCAGTGGCTCGCTATCGCCCCTTTTAGGATGGAGAAGCCGAGATTGCAGCTTCCGCACTGGTAGCTTATGAGCCTGCTTTCTTCGCTGCCTGCATTTCTTTGGGCATTGCCTGTATGTTTCATCTTATTTTCCCTGCTTTCTTCAGCTATCATTTCAGAAACAGTTAATTTTCCAGCCCTATTCTCCTTTGCCAGGCAGCTGCTGCATATGAGGTCCTTGCCGTTCCTGTCATATCGCATGTCTTTCAGCTCTGCCATGGATTTGCAGCTGAAGCATCTTCTTATAGCCATTGCATTTGCGTATTTTAACCATGTATTTGATTTTTTTGGTTTGGCAGGCAAGGGCAAGTGTCATTTATGGAAGGTACAGCAGAATTATTGTCAAGATTGTGGCGAAAGGTGCGGCGGATTTTTTACTATTATATAAACGGCACCTTCTCCAGCTTTCTCTTAAGCTCCTCAATCAGATAAACCGGCTCAGGGTCTGTGTTTGTGAGAAATGCCAGGTAAACGCTTGCCAAGTCCCCTATGTGTATGGCTGAGAATATCCTTGTCAGCAGGTTATCGCCCTTGATTACCAACAAAGTTGAAGGCACTTCCTTCTTTGAAATTACTTCCCGGGTCAGCTTCATCCTTGCCTTAATTCGCGGGTGGTCGTTCTCATCCTCCAGGATTATGACGTAATAGCTGGCGTTAAGGTTGGTGTAGCCGACCAGCTCGTTATGGTTAAGCTCTGAGAACGCTGAAGAGAAGGCATGCACCTTCGCGTTCTCATTGAACTGCGTTTTCCAGCGGTAAGCAACTGAATAAAATTTTTCGGAAGCGTAAATCAAAGGCACCTTGCCAATAAGCTTGCCGGCAAGGTTTTTGGCCCGGTCTTCGTAAGAAAATTTTTTCAGTGAAGCAACGGTACTGGCAATATCACCCGCCGGATTGGAAATGATTTTCAGCTTGTAAAGAAGGCGAAGCATTGGAATAAGCTGGTAAGCAATGGAAGCCCTGGGCTGCAGATTAGCAGGCAATTTAATGTAAGGAAGCTGCTGCTCCTGAAACTTATTCAGCAGCTTTCCGCCAGAGGAAATTGCGACAACAGCTGCGCCCTTGCGGATGGCAAACCGCAACGAACTAATGGTTTCCTCAGTGTTGCCGGAATAAGAAATAATGAATACAAGCGTGCTGCGGTCTACAAAGTCAGGAATCTCGTAGGTGCGGCTCAGGAAAACCGGAACCTTGGAATCAGTCATATAAGTCTGCAGCAAAGCGCCAGCAATAGACGAGCCGCCCATTCCGCTGACGACAATCTTATCGTAATGGCCAACCGGAAGCTTGCTGGCCTCAATGGAAGACGCTGCCTCAATCTGCCCTGCCAAACCTTTCACAACCTCCAAATAAGAATCTGCAGGCATACAAAGCAGGGGAGGGGCAGGATATAAAAATATTGTGCTGAATTCTCATCGCTTCAACACGACAAAACAGCAACACTTATAAATACCCTGCAAATCTCAGATGCGTATGGGAATGCACAAGCACCTGGCAAATCTGTGGAAAGGCCGCAGCATGACGGAAAGAATGATTGGATGGAGGCAGGAACCGGCAACTGTGAGACTAACCAGGCCTACCAAACTCAGCAGAGCCAGAACATTGGGATACAAGGCAAAGTCAGGAATAATTGTAGTAAGGCAGCGTGTGGACAGGGGTGGAAGAAAAAGGCCTGACATAAAAGGCGGAAGAAGAAGCAAGCACGCAAGGCAAATCAAAATACTTGACATGAATTACAGGGCAGTTGCTGAGCAGCGCGCATCCCAAAAATATCCGAACATGGAAGTCATGAACTCCTACTTTGTAGGCAAGGACGGAACGCATTACTGGCACGAAATAATACTTGCAGACCGCATGAGCCCTGAACTGGCAGCTGACAGCAACCTGAACTGGATATTAAGCAAAAAAGGAAGAGCAAATCGCGGCTTAACCTCAGCAGCGAGGAAAAGCCGCGGCTTAAGGCACAGAGGCAAAGGCGCAGAGAAAATGAGGCCAAGCAGGACAGCAAGCACCAACAGAAAATACAGAAGGCAGAGAAGGGATTTGGGGTACTGATTCTTAATAGCCATATTGTGCAAAAAATTTTTATAGCAAATTAAGGCACCAAAGAATATGGAACAAAGCTACCAGTGCGGCAACTGCATGTATAAGTTCACTCCGAAGTCTGCTGAAAAAATGCCGAAGAGCTGCCCGTACTGCAACAAGCCTGATACTCTGGAAAAGGTGAAGAGCGCTCAGGATTATTTGGAGGAAGTTGACTCAGACATGGAGCAGCGGGAAGAGAGGGCTAGCTTATAGCTTTCAGCGCAGCCACAGCAACCTCAACCTGTTTCCTGTCAGGCCGCTTGGTTGTAATTAACTGCAGCCAGATGCCGGGCTTAGTTAATGGGCGTATGAAATAATTGTCCTGATGCTTCGCAGTAAACTTAAGGAACTCATAGGAGATGCCTGCCACAACTGGAAGAAGCATTATTCGCGAAAAAAACTTAAGAACAAAATGGTCAACAGTAATCACTGAGAATACAATAACGCTAATCACCACCACAATCAGCAAAAAGCTGGTTCCGCAGCGGGGATGCATGGTCTCGTATTTCATGATGTTTGCGGGGGTAAGCTTTTTCTTATTCTCATAAGCATGAATAGCCATGTGCTCAGCGCCGTGATACTCAAAAATCCTGCGCACGTCCTTAAAGAAAGAAATGAAAATAAGGTAAGCAAAAAGAGCAGTTAAGCGCAGCACTCCGTCCAGCAGGTTAAACAAAAGATTTTCCCTGGCAAGAAGGGAAGCAAAAATAAAAGGCAAGGCAATGAAAATAGCAACAGCCATCAGGCTTGAAAGAGCAATTGCAATGCCCATCTCCTTCCTTGACAGGCGGTCCTGCTCACCAGAGGAAACATGGGCAGAATACAGCAGCGCCCTGAAGCCGATTGACAAAGTCTCAAAAAGCGCAGCAATGCCGCGGAGAAAAGGCAGCCGGAAAATCCTGACGCCGCCCAAAAAAGACGAAATCTGCTCCTTCTTAACAACAATGCTGCCCTTATCGTTCCTGACGGCAACGGCATAATGCGTCTTGGTGCGCATCAAAACTCCTTCAATAACTGCCTGTCCGCCGAGGGTAATTTCGCCCATAAGCAAAGACCAGAATATGCAATATTTAAAGGTATGTGTCCGCACTTGTCTGCAAATTTTTGGTTCAAATTAAACCATAATTATGATTCAAACCACCACCCGCCACCGGATACGAGAAATTAAAAATTTTCGGACCCAGCGCCCAATGGACACTGGACATGCACGGATAGAAGATATAAACCAGCAAGCATTCTGCTTTGGAATGATACAGAACAGCTTCATATTCCTGGACCGAATTGGGAAGGAGAAAGAACGGCAGATATGGAGCCAGGGCATATACAGCTGGGAAGCTTTCCTTACTACCAAACGCGTCAAAGGCATATCGCCAAAGTCAAAAGCATACTATGACCGAAAGCTGATGGAAGCAAGGAAGCAGCTTTTCAGCAGCAACAGCAGCTACTTTGCAAGCGCCATGCCTCTTTCTGAACAATGGCGCCTGTATGAATTCTTCAGGGAGGATGCTGTTTATCTGGACATAGAAACAGACGGGCTGAACGAAACAGACGACATAACAGTAGTTGGCTTGTTTGACGGGCTGGATACAAAAACCATGGTTCGCGGCATTAATCTTGACTACGCAGCGTTGAGGAATGAGCTGTTGAAGTATAAAATAACAGTAACGTTTAACGGCAGCGTATTTGATGTTCCGTTCATCAGGAAAAGATACGGAAACATACTGCCAGACATACCGCACTTTGACCTGAGGTTCTGCTGCCAAAGAATCGGCTTAAGCGGCGGGCTGAAGCAAATTGAGAACAAGCTTGGCATATGGCGGGCAAACGAAATAGTCCGGCAAATGTACGGCGGAGACGCTGCATTGCTGCACAGAATGTGGCGGGGAAGCGGAAACGAGCACTATCTGCAGCTGCTCGTGGATTACAATGAAGAGGATGTTGTGAATTTAAGGAAGATTGCGGAGCACACTTACAAGAGCCTAAAAGATAAATTGATAAATAGCTGGAATTAACCAAGCTCAATGCAGAACCCTCCTCGCGAAGAACTTGAGCGCATTGTGTCAGGCACAGTCACTATTTCATACAATGGAAATTGCCATGTAATTGGCTTGTACCCGGCAAGGCTGTTGGCAGCCGTACCGGAAGACGGAGCAGGAATTGGTGAAATTTGTAAGCTTGATATCGGACTTCGTGTAAGCACCGGAAAACCACAGAGCGAAGAAGCCACGAAAAAAATCATAGGAGATACTATGCGCGAATGGGTTGAACGCTTCTGCAAGGATGGGCTTCTCATGCAGATTGGCACCAAATATTACCGCAACCCGGTTGCCGATAAAGCCAGTTACAGCATCATTGAAAGCAGAAGGCAATAGCAGGCGTCATTGAAAAGCCGTACCCCCTGTTTCTGCCAGACCTCAATATCAATAACTTTTTAAGCGCCAAAAAGCCGTATTTAATACATGAGGGAGAAATCAGCCGGAGCGGTGATATATCGCCAGGACAAGAAGCCAAAGTACCTGCTGCTGCTCTACGGCGCAGGGCACTGGGACTATGTAAAAGGGCACGTGGATACGGATGAGGAAGAAGAGGAGACAGTGGTAAGGGAAGCAGAGGAGGAAGCAGGACTTATTGACCTGAGGCTGATACCGGGATTCAAGGAAATAATAAGCTACGAATACAGCAAGAACGGCAAAAAAATAGCAAAAGAAGTCGTATTCTACCTTGCTGAAACGCAGACCCAAAACATCAAGCTAAGTTTCGAGCACAAAGAGTACAAATGGCTTGAGTTTGCGAAAGCAGTTAAGAAAGTAACGTATCCAAGCAGCAGGGCAGTGCTTAGAAAAGCAGACAAGTTTCTTAAAAAATATTTGGGGCAGAAAAAATTATGATTGCCCCATCAACGAACTCTTATACTTGCCGGGATGGTAAGCTTTCAGGCGCACAACTTTGACTTTTAAGCCGCGCTGCTCCAGCTTTGCCTGAACATTTTCAGTAAAAGCCGTCTGGTCGTAGCCGAAACAGACAATATCCGGCTTTTCATCCTCAATAATTTTTAACTTATCGCCCTGATTGCCGAGAACAACCTTATCTGCTATCTTCAACTGCCGCAAATTACCAATTCTGGCTTCCTGATTATTCCGGGGAAGCTTTTTTTTGACTTCGGCAACAGTGGCGTCCAGAGCAATGACAACTACAAGTTCATCCCCCAGCTGCTTAGCTTCCTGCAAATAGTATTCGTGGCCTTTATGCAGGATATCAAATGTTCCGAAGCACATGACTTTGGTCATAGGTGAAAAGTAGTTGCGCGTGTATTAAAAACTTATCAGTAAACTATTTAAACCCACGCAAGACACTTTTTACACATGCCAAAGCTAAGAAGATGGCGGGCTTACCGCAGGATTGAAAGGCCATACACAAGGATATCCAAGTTCAAGAAAAAGTCGTTCATAAGAATAACTCCGACCAGGAAAATAACGCGCTTCAACATGGGGACTGAAACGAAGCGCGAGTACACGCTTGACCTGATTCCGAAAGCATCCATACAGATAAGGCAGGAAGCCATAGAATCAGCGAGAATGACAAGCCTCAAGCTGCTTGAGAAGGAAGCGGCGGGCAGCTTTTTCTTCAAAATAAGAAAATATCCCTACCACATTCTAAGGGAAAACCCGCTGGCAGCAGGAGCAGGCGCTGATAGGGTAAGCACAGGAATGCAGAAAAGCTTCGGAAAGCCAATAGGCATAGCACTGCAAGTCCGCGAGGGTGAAAAACTGTTCACAGTAACTGTCAACCCCAACAGGCTGGATGTCGCAAGAAAAGCATTAAAGCGGGCTGCCAAAAAAATGCCCTGCGGATTTACGATAAAGGTTGTTAAGGAGAAATAGCTCTGCACCAGTTCTGAAACTATTTTCCGCCAATGCCAACGCTTGTTCTGCCTGCTTTTTCCCTCCCTTAAATATTTAAGGGAGGGAAAAAGCAGGAAGGGAAGCCAGCAACAGAGCGAGGCTGCGTGAACTTGTCAATATGGCCCACACAAAGGGTGAAGTCAAGTTAAGTGGCAAAACCGTCGCACACTGCTCTGATTTTTTTCCTCCCCCTTAAAAAATAAGGGGGGAGAAAAAAATCAGCCAAGCAGGCATCGGCAAGCTCAGGATTGCAGGACACACAACTTGACATTACCCACACAAAGAAAAATTTATAAACATACAGAGCGGAATAAGCAGGGTATATGGAGCAAAGCCTTAGGACGGTTCAGGTCAGTCTTCTGAAGGTAGTTGTAAAGACTTATACGCCTATGGAAAACCTGGCAGTGTTTGAGATATTCTACAACAGCGGCCGGAGCAAGCAGATTACCAGAACAACCAAGCTGGGCGAAGCGAACGTGCTGGCAGACCAGCTTGTAGACGATTTGCTTATCACTGAAAAGAATAGCAGAGCCGAATTTGACGGAGAAACGCTAACGGGCGTGGACGTAATACTTGAAAGCGAACAAAAAACCAAGCTGATGCTCGTTGACTTCTTCCGCACACTTCAAAGCAAAGCGCTGCAGATAAAGCACAACAAAACATCTGCGGGCTACCTGGACATGATCAAAGCCGTGCAGCGAATGGAGATAACCCTGTATGATTGACATAAAGAGATGGGTCATGGCGGCTGCAATAGCCATAGTCTTTAATTTATTCGTAAACTATGGCGTTGAGACGTTTTATCCCGGGCCCGAATATAATGATTACTGCAAAGAAATGCCCAGGCCCATCCCGCTTAAGGCAGCAGAAGACTGCGAAGCTTTGCAGCCGAGCGAGGAACTGCAGAGCAGCTGCGCGAACCAGTCAGGCTACATAGCATACAAGTACGACAGCCAGGGCTGCCCAACAGATTCTTACTGCGAGACCTGCAGCGCTGAATACGATGCAGTCAGAAAAGTGCGCGACGGAAACGTATTTGCGGCATTGCTCATAATAGCAGTAATTGCGCTGGCAGCAGGCATATGGCTGAAAGCAGAGGCAGTATCCGCAGGATTCCTGCTGGGCGGAATACTCGGGCTCATAATTGCGTCAATGCGGTACTGGGAGCACCTGCAAAACGTTTACAGATTCATCCTGCTCGGAATAGCATTGGCAATACTTGTATGGCTGGGGTACAAGAAAGTAAAATAAAAATCCCAACCACCGCAAGAGGCGGGGTATCGTCAAAAATCAAAGATTTTTGAGCGTGCTCAGAAACGCAAAGAGTTTCTGACATTTTAAAGTTATGATACCCCATCAAATGCGAGAAACAGAAGGAGAAAACCCAACCGCTGCAAGCAGCGGGGTATCATAACAAATGAAAATCAAAACCTGCCCCAGATGCGGCTCAACAGACGTCGGGATGGACCGGACACTGGGAATAACGGGCAACAGATACAAATGCAAAAAATGCGGGTATGCCGGAGACATAATTCTTGAGCAGGACGTGGAGAAGACGTTTAAGAAATAAAATTAAAAATTGCGTATGGACAGTTATAGCAAATCACTTTAATAATCGGAATTTTGTTCCTAACGAATAAGTGATTTGCTTATTAGGAAATAACCTTACAATCATGTCAAAAGCACCACGGGCTAATGTCAGAAACCAAAGGTTTCTGAGCACAGTCAAAAATGGAAGCATTTTTGATGAGCCCGTGGCGTGCTTTTGAGCATGCTCAGAAACGCTGTATGCTTACTACTCACTGAAGTGGGTAGATTGCGCATCAGCGTTTCTGACATTTCAAAACATACGAAAATCAAGGTTATTTCCTATAAGTCAATTTTATGCATGCTCTGCCGCTCACCTTTTTCCCTCCATTGCAATTTAAGGGAGGGAAAAAGGTGAGCACAAGCGGCGAGAAAAATGCCGCTGAACCTGACTATGCCTATGCGGACAACCACGCTACTTCTTATCCGCAACCACGGGCGGAGTCTTCCTTGCCTCAGAAATAAGGAATCTGCGGCTGTCCAAATCAAGGAAGCTGTCAGCAGCTTCTCCGAGCTTTTTTGAAGTTGACTTGCCAAAAGCAGCAACCTCAACGCGGCAGCCGACCGCGCTGCGCAGATGCTGAAGCACAGGAACGAAATCTCCGTCGCCAGACACTAAAATAACGGTATCAAGCTTCGGGCCCTGCTCAATCATGTCCATCGCGATGCCGACATCCCAGTCTCCCTTCTTGGCTCCGCCAACAAAGGTTTGCAGGTCCTTGGCATGAACTTCAAAGCCAATCTGCCTCAGCGCATTAAAGAATTTGTCCTGCTCCTCAATATCTGCCTTGATAACGTAGGCATTTGCCCTTACGAGCTTTCTGCGGCCAACGCACGCTTTCAAAATGCTGGCAAAATTTGCCTTAGCGCTGTACAGGCTTTTGGCAGAATAGTAAAGATTCTGCACGTCAACGTAAACTCCAACGCGCTGCTCAGGATGCTGGGATGTCATAACAGCCGACTGCGGTTTAAAGTATATAAAGTTTTGGAAAAATGGTTCGCTTTCAGGGCAACTCTGCTTTTTTCCCTCCATTAACTTCAGGGGAGGGGAAAATAAAGCGGCGGAATAATAGCAATGATGTAAAGCTCAATGGCATAAACCTTTAAATAACTTCATGCATTCTGCAAATGCATGGCCAAGATAGCATTCAATCCGGTGGAAGCAACCTACAAAATCATAGACGGCAGCCCGGTTGTTGAGCTGTATGGCAAAAGCAGCGGAAAGCAAGTCTGCGTGCAGTTCCACGGGTTTGAACCTTACTTCTGGGCGCTGGGAGAAAGCGAGATTACCGACGAGAAGATTACAAAAATCGAGAAGCACAAAAAAAGCTTTTTAGGCAAAGAAGTGGAAGCCAAGAAAGTGTTTGTGAAAATACCTGCTGACGTTCCTGCTGTCAGGGAAAAATCTGATTCCCTGGAAGCTGACATACCTTTTGCACGGCGCTTTTTGATTGACCGCAAGATTACACCGCTGGCAACTTATGAAGCAGATGGCGCGTTTGTTGAAAGCGATTACAAATGCGAAGTGTTCAGGGCTGAGAAAATCGGCATTGTCAGCGAAGAAATTTCTGAACAAAAGGTGCTGGCAGTTGACATTGAAACCCACACTGACTTTGGAAAAGAGATTATTCCTGAAAACGACCCCATAATCATGATTGCATTGCACGGGAATAATTTTAGGAAAGTGCTGACGTGGAAGCATTTTGACAATAATCTCGGCTACATTGAGGTGGTTGACAGCGAAGTGGAAATGCTGGAGCGCTTCCGGGAGCTTGTTGAGGAGTACAAACCCGACATCCTTACAGGGTATTTCTCAGACGGCTTCGACCTGCCATATTTGAAAGCGAGGGCTGACAAATACAGAACAAATATGAAGCTTGGGCTGGACAACTCAGAGATAATGCTGAGGAAAGGCAACGTGCCGGTAGCTGAAATAACAGGCATTGCGCACATTGACATATTCAAGTTTGTCAAAAGAATGTTCAGGACTGCATTTACAAGCTTCAAGCTGAATGACGTTGCGCAGGAACTGCTTGGGCAAGGCAAAGCGCAGGTGAAGCTCGAAGAACTCTATGCTTCGTGGAATGAAGAAAAAGGCCTGGAAAAGTTTGCAGAGTATAATTTGACTGATGCCAAACTGACGTATGAGCTGTGCATTAAGCTGTGGCCAAACATAACAGAGCTGACGAAGATGATTGGAGTGCCGCCAGCAGAAGCAAGCCGGATGAGCTTCTCACAGCTGGTGGAATGGTACCTGATAAAGGAAGCGCATGAGTTTAATGAGCTTGTTCCCAACAGGCCGGATTTCAGCGAAGAAAGGAAAAGAAGGGTGGAAAGCTACACAGGCGGCTACGTCTATGAGCCAACCCCCGGGCTGTACAAGGACATAGTGGTTTATGATTTCCGCAGCCTGTATCCGACGATAATATCAGCGCACAACATCAGCCCTGACAGAATAATTTTGGGAAAGGACAGTGAGGATGGTGTTTTGAAGGGCATAAGCTTTGGCAAAGAAAAAGGGTTTATCTCAACAGTAATAGACAATGTCATCAACCGCAGGCTCAGAATAAAAGAGATGGCAAAAGGCAAAGAAGACAAAAGCCTGGAAGCAAGGCAGCAGGCGCTCAAAACAGTGGCAAACTCCATCTACGGCTATTACGGATTTTTCGGAGCGCGGTGGTATAACCTTGACTGCGCCAAAGCCATAACTGCATACGGCAGGCATCACATGCAGGATGTAATCGAGAAAGCAAAAACAGTGGGCTTTAATGTAATATACGGCGACACAGATTCCATCATGCTGGCGCTAGAAGGCAAGCACATCAGCGCTGCATCAAAATTTGTTGAGGGAATAAACAAAAAATTGCCCGGGATTATGGAACTGGAATTTGAGGGGCTGTACAAATCAGGAATATTCGTTGCAACGAAAGGCAGGGAAACCGGCGCTAAAAAGCGGTATGCTTTGATGGATGAAGAAGGCAAAATGAAGGTTCGCGGCTTTGAAACAGTAAGGCGAAACCTCTCGCTGATTGCAAAGCAGACCCAGCAGAAAGCTCTCGAAATGATACTGCAGGGAAAAACAAGCAACGAAGTGGCAGAATTCGTAAAAGACGTTGTAAAGCAGCTGCGAAGCAAACAGACTGAAACCAGGATGGTAGTAATAAAAACACAAATATCCAGAGACATCAAAAGCTACGCCAACATTCCGCCGCACGTCGCCATAGCAAAGCGAATGCAGGAGCAGGGCAAAAAAGTAGGGCCGGGAACAATGGTGAGCTACGTTGTAGCGGAAGGAAAAGGCGTAATAAGAGACAGGTCAAAGCTGCCTGAAGAAGTCGCAGCCGGAGAGTATGACGCAGAATACTACGTCAGAAACCAGGTGCTGCCGGCAGTCGGAAAGCTGATGGAAGTAATCGGATACAATCCGGAAGAGCTGCTTGAAGAGCGGCAGCAGAAGAAACTGGAAACGTTTTTCGGGTGAAGGAAAAATTTTTCAGTTAAATTCCTGTTATATTCTCGCGATAGGGATTCGAGCATCAGCGAGAAAGGTTCTCCGCAGAGAAATTGAGCATAATCGTTGTTAAGCGACCCAGTAGGGCGACGACCGAAGGGAGGAGAGTCGCTGCGCCAAAAATTAAAAATAGGCTCTGACGAGGACAAAGTTTAAAAAGATAAGCTAATCAGAATTTAGTATGCCTATCAAAGTTTATTATTCGGATAAATTTAAAGATTCTGGGATTGCTATGTGGGATTTCCATAGTGGCCATTCAAATGTTTTGCATTTAGAACAATATCATCCAGAAAACGGTGATCCGTTCTATGGCATAACTTGGCATACTAGGATTCCAACCCAAAAGGGGTTAGCTGCCATTCGTGATTCTTATCAAAGATTAAGAGAAACAGTCGTAGAAGCTCGTGAATTGTCTTCAATGGGACGATGCCCACTCGTTGAGTATGACCCAGAAAGTCCGACATCATTGGTAGGACCGGTAACTTTTGCTTTAGAAGAAAGAATCTCTTCCCTAGAAAAACACGCAGACGCTGCAGACTACTTTGTAAGTGGTCCTCCACGCTCAGTAATGGACCTATCCGATTTCCTAAATCCAGATAGCTTTAAAAATAAGGACGGCGTCAAACGAGATCCCCTTCGTTGGATTAGAGCAGACACACAATATTTATCATATTATTTTCAGGGTGAAATCTTTAGGGGTCGAAGAGAGTTCGGAGTTATAGGACTCCATAATGCAGCTGATGAAATTTTAAGACTTTTTAGTGAAACATCTTCACGTCGTTTATCACCTGATGAATCGACAGAAGTTTCGGGAAAAATGAGAGATCTGCTTAGATTATATCCTAAGTTTGCTAAACGTTAATTCATAATTCCGAGCCAGAGCACAAGTGATATAAGCGCAACGATTTCACTTAATCCGTGTTGTGCGACCCGAGCGAAACACAGTGAAGAGAGAGCGCAGCAGGGCAAAATCCGAAGGACTAAAAAGCCGCCTTGTTTTCTGGCTGCTGCGGAGAATTTTAGCTGAGGGAAGCAACGCAATAACGACAGAGGCGGAAAGCGTGGCTGCAAGCAGGCAAGTTACCTGCGAAGATGCTGCCAATCAGCAGCCGAGGTTTTCAGAAGGACTTCAGCTAATTTACAGCGCCGTAGGCATCAACCCTGCCCCAGCCGTAGCTTGTATCCTTGCCGCTCTTTCCCAAATCTTTTGCTGAATTAAACAATGCGCTTTCAACCTGAGAAACTGAATATTCGGGATGAGCAAATCTGACCAGCGCTGCTGTTCCGCTTACCATCGGAGTTGCCATGCTGGTGCCGCTTGCTGTCATGTACTCGCTTCCGAGCCAAGACGAATATATGCTGACACCCGGAGCAGAGATATCAACTGCGCTTCCCTTCCCAGACCATCTTGCAATTTTATCGCTGCTGTCCACTGCGCCAACTGTTGTTGAGTAGCTGATGCATCCCGGAATTGAAACGCCTGACCCTCCGCTATTGCCTGCTGCCACAACAACAATTACGTTCCTATCCCGCGAGTATTTAATTGCGTTTGTCAAATCAGGCAGGACACTGTCGCAAAATCCTTTGTATGTATAAGGTGAAGAAGTTCCAAGACTTATGCTGATTGCATCCGCATTAAAATCATCATTAGTGCAGGCAGTTTCATTCGTTGAATTGTCCGTAACGCAGACATCGCCCGCAACCCCATCCTCACCATCCACAGCCCAGTAAATGGCAGCAACAACATCGCTAAAGTATCCTGAACCAGAAGAATCGAGAACCTTCCCTGCAATTATTCCTGCTAATGGCGCGACTCCCTTTGCTTTAGCATCAACTCCGTCCGCAGTTATGATTCCGGAAACATGCGAGCCGTGGCCATTGTCATCCAACGGGTCTGTGTCGTCATTAACAAAATCCTTCCCTCCCAGATAGCTTGAGTTTAACTCCTGATGATTATAATTGTAGCCAGTATCCAAAACAACAACCTTATTTCCCTCACCGCTGTTTCCAGACGATTGCACCAAGTCTGCCCTTATTTGAGCATTTGCTCCGGAGTCCACAGCGAAAACCCTAACATCCTCCTGCAGCCCCAGTTCAGAAGCAACGCTTCCTGAGCAAACCAATGCCCTCAATGTCCTGGCATCCCTCACCACCTTGCAGCCTTCTGCCACTGCATCCGACACTTCTTTATCCGTGTGAGCAACCACCCTGACCTTGCCATGCGCATTCGCTCCATCCTTAGCTGCAGACGCAAAGCCAATAGAAACCACCAGAAGCAACACGAATAACGATGCAACAAAATATTTTGAACGCATTTTTCCCGCATCCTTTGTATAGCTTTCTGAGTAATTCCTGAGTATTTAAATTTTTGGCTGCTACGGCATATAAATCACAAAACAGCTTATGGAATTAAGCGAAGTTTTGCCCGATCTCGTAAGCAAATTTTTTCCTCGAAAAATCAATTTGGGAAAATTCTGGAAATCGCTTGGCGATTTAGCTTTAGCGACAGAATTTTCCGTAAAATTCTTGTTATGCTCTTTCACCCTACAACGTGGAGTGAAATTTCAACCGAAAAGTAAATTTGAAGTCCTCGTGTTCTATAAAAAGAGCGTAACGATACGTCAAGAACAGTCTGTAAGGGCAGTTTTCCGTTAAAAGTCGAAAGTTTTATATATTAGTTCTTATATATAGTTATATAACATGGCAGAAACAACAATTTTGCATAGCCCAACATTGGAATCAGTTATTATGGTAGAAAAAACTATACAAAAATACAGCCAAGAATGTGGGAAATACCAGCTTTGGAAAAAATTGCCTAAAAAAATGATGTACCAAACATTTCAAATAATATTGGACTATTTGGAAAATTCTGGAAAAATAATTATTGATAACGATGGTTGTATTATTTGGACATACAATCCAGAAATGATAAGAAAGCTGGTTTCTCAAGGAGTCAAATTAAGATGAACAATAAGCCAATTTATGTTACCTTCGGAGATAAGAAGATTGAAAGTGAGTTTGAAATTCTGAAAGAAGGCAAATTTGAAGATAAGCAGTTGTATGGATTTATTGATAGGGCAATAAAATACTCAGATGGTATTGCTGCCATCGAAGCAATATTCACCGCAGACAATCGTATGTATGGTGGACTTACAAGATTTATTTTAAAGAAGATAACCCCATTAGGTATTAATATTGTTGAGAATAAGCCAGAATTTAAAAGAAATTTTGGTTTTGAGGTGAATGTTGGGTTAAATCCTTCAGTAAAACTTAGTTGGGGTGCTTCTGAAAAATGACAGATTCAGATAAAGCATTAGTTGTATTTCAAAGCAAGAAAATCCGAAGAATGTGGTTTAAGGATGAATGGCATTATTCTTTAGTTGATGTAGTCCAAGCTTTAACAGATAGTGCTAATCCTACTGATTATTTAAAAAAACTGCGTAAAAGAGATGAAGAGCTTGGAAGTTACCTAGGGACAAATTGTCCCCATGTAGAAATGCTGACTGAAACAGGTAAAAAAAGAAGCGTTCTTGCAGGAAACACAAAAAATGTCTTTCGTCTTATTCAGTCAATCCCAAGCAAAAATGCTGAACCATTCAAGAGATGGCTGGCAGAAGTAGGAAAAGAACGAATTGATGAAATAGAAAACCCTGAACTTGCACAGGAAAGAATGAA
>JACPMZ010000004.1 GCA_016185705.1 Candidatus Woesearchaeota archaeon | reverse complement strand
GAACAATGAAGGCAGGGCAGTCACAGGCGCTGAGGAAACAACAAAATCCGCCTGAATTTTTTTGAGCTGGCCTTCGTGCATGAACTTAACCGCTGAAATTGCGCTGTTAGCAGTCTCAAACTCCTGCACGTCGGCATTGAAGATTATTCTGCCGCCTGAACCGAGAACGTGCTTGAGCATTATATTTGACATTTCAACAAAGCCCTGCCTCGGGTAATAGAAGTTCTCTGCGCTGAGCTTTTTGTCCTTCATAATCATTGACTTTAGCAGCTTGAAAACGCCGTCGTAAGGAACGCGGCGCTGAGCAAGGTCAGCAGTCAGCATTTCAGGATTGCCCCACGACTTTTGCGCGAGTTGCTTGAAAACGAGGTTGTAAGCAGGAACGCCAAAATGCCTCCTGAAATAGTCTGCGTATGAAATTGGTTTTTTGCGGCTGAAAAATGACAGGAACTGGGCGATGCCGAAGCCAAGCCCAAGCTTAAAGCTGGTGAGCGGGCTAAGCTTAAGGAACAGGTCTGTAAATCTTATGGGGTAGTCAAGGCGCTTGCCGCCAATTATAACGCCGGAGGTTTTTGGGATAGTGGTTGCCTCCGCTCCGAGGAGGGCTTTCATTTCATCCAGAATTCCCGGAATCAGCGAATAGATTTTGTGCGGGCCTGAGTCAAGAGAGAAATTCTGGTGCTTAAAGGTGGTTGCTATTCCGCCGATGCGGCTGCGCTTTTCAAGAATTACGACTTCATGGTCCTTTACGAGCTTCCACGCAACTGCAAGCCCTGTTACGCCAGCTCCAATTACAACTACCCTCATCCTGACCACCTTGAGAGTACGTTTACTTTAAGCCACCTGAAAGCAGTCATTTCCATCTTTGTATTGAATCTGCCGGTTACGAAATTAAAGGGCTGCTTCAGCAGCTTTATCGGATGATAGCGGAGCTTCCACAACAGGAACATTGCATAAGTTTTTATTCTGAAGGAGGAAAGCGCCTTAAAATCAGCTCTCCATCTGGGAGAGAATGTCAGCTGCGAATAATTGTCATAGCCAGCAACCTTGTCGAAAGTGTAAGTGCCGGGGATTGGGGTCATGATAAACAAAGCGACTTCGTCAATGCCTGCCTTTGTCAGTTCTTTAATGTAATTTTTCGTAAGTTTTCTGTCCTCATCAGTTTCATTAAGGTAGCCGAGCACAAAGCATGCCTGGGTGGTAACGCTGTTCCTGTTCAGGCGCCTTATGAGGTCAAGGGCGCGCTGGTGGTTGAAGGGCTTGTCCATGGCCTTCAATACTTTAGGAGAGCCGGACTCAGGAGAGCATGAAAGGTATTTTAACCCTGCTTTCGCCATCCAGTCAATAGTCTCCTCGTCAAGAGTCTCTATCTTGGTTCCTGCGCCGAATTTGAAAGATACTTTTAGGTTTCTGGCAAGGATTTCCTTTGAGAGCTCTATCATGCGCTCCTTTCTGATTGTAGGGTTGAGGTCCTCAATGTGAAATTCTGTAACGCCAAAAGTCTTTATCCGCTGCTCCATCTCATCAACAACGTTCTTCGCAGAGCGCGGCGTCCACCTGCGCTGGTTGGTGGCAGGAATAACGCAGAAATGGCAGCCGAAAGGGCAGCCGCGGGATGTAAGGAGGGGAATGTACTTTTCCGAAGTCAAAGGGGCATGGGCGTAGCCCAGCTTCCAGTAGTTCTTCAACGGGAACAAGTCCCAGGCAGGAAAAGGAAGGTCGTCAACGTTTTTGATGAACAAGTCAGCCGGCTCTGTCTTAACAATTTTGCCGCTGTCTTTGTACAGCAGCCCCTTAATGCCTTTCAGATTTTTCCCTGACAGAACATCAACAATCCTGAACTCAGGATCTCCTACCACAATAATATCAGCGCCTGCCTCAAACAGCTTGGGAGCTGCCTCTGCTATTGAAAAAGCAGTGACCTGCTGGGTGTTTTCAATGCACACAATCTTTGCCCCCGGAAACCTGCTTTTTACGGATGCAATAATCTGCGTGATTCTGCGGAAGGTGACAACAAGCCCGCAGTAAACAACAACGCATCCTGAATCAGCCGGGATTTCTGCAAGAATTTCTTCGTCAGTCAAGCCCTGAACAAACTGGGAATCCTGCTTTGTCACCTTACCCGGATTTAAGCCGAAGGAATCAATCAGCTTGAAAGGGATATTATGCTGCCTTAAAGTTGCTGCAACGTAAGCCAGCTCAACAGGCAGGTAAGGAATGCCTGTGCCAAACAAGTCATCCTTCTGCATGACAATATTAGGATTAATCAGCGCTATCATGCACCGCAGCAATAAGCGGGATTTTAAAATGTTTTTCTTTGCCGGCTGAGCATATCCTCGCTGCCTTTTATTCCCCTCTCGCAAGTTAGGGGAGGGAATAAAAGGCGGGCAGCGGAACACGCAAAAGCTGACATTACCTGCCCAACAGAGCATGCAGCCACTAAAAACGATATCAGAAACTGAAAACATTTATAGAAAACTACTAATTATTTCTTCCTCGCGATAACGCCAGTCTGCCCTAACTGGTATTTGAAGGGCAGGTTTTTCATATGAAGCAGGGTTACAACAGCATTGCCGAGCCTGTAAAGCAGCTTGCTGTATGGCTGCATGCGGTAAACAAGATAGCCGAGAGTCAGGGTCTGCCAGTGCGTCCTGAATTTCAGAGTCTGGAAGCCGGTCTTCTGCAGCATCTTATCTATGGTTGTTCGCGTAAAGTAATAGAGATGAACTGAAAGCAGGAATATCCATTTACTTTTCATTACCCTGGAAGCGTAGCTTTCGTAGTCAGGATAATTAACGTAGAGAAAGCCGCCTGGCTTAAGGAGCCGGTGGCATCGCTCAAGAACCCATGTAGGATTGGGAACGTGCTCCAAGACGTCCCATAATGTTATGACATCAAAGAAGCCGTCAGGATAATTCAAGCTGTCAATCGTGCCTGGCTGGACGTAAAGCCCGTAATTCCTGTGAGCCCAGCCGCAAAGCCACTTGTTCGGCTCAACGCCGTAAACCTGCCAGCCGCGCTTCTTCGCAACGTGCAAAAAGGATGCTGAAGCAGTGCCGATGTCAAGAATTTTTCCGGGCTTCGTAAATCTTTCTATGAACTGGATGCCCTTAAGGAACGTGCTTTCCCTGCCCTTAACCTGGCTGACAAAGTTTTCATCTGTGCCTTCAGAATAGCCCTCCACAATCTTTTCACCCTTAAGACGGGGATTAACGTAAATCAAAGAGCAGCTGTTGCACTTAACAATGGTATCCTCAGTCGGCTTATTGCCTGAAGATTTGTAAGTTTCTGCAGAGCAGCCCTCATCAGCTTTCAAAGCGCCCTTGTAAATGACAAGATAATTGTCCTGGCCGCACAAGTCGCATCTTACAGCTTCCATATCAGGCGGAATAATCGGCGCCTGGGGAATGCCTGCTGCCTGCGCAAATTGCTGGGGATTCAGGGATGACTGGGCAGAGGGCTGAGAATTTTCCGGCTGAGATTTATCCGCAGCCTGCTGAACAACCTGTTCCATAGAAAAAGCGATAAAGAAGCGGTATTTAATGTTAATTGTTAATCTACAAACCTGTATTTGAGCAGCGTCCACACTGCTTCCAGGCCATCGCGCATTTTAATCTTTTTGCCTTCCTCAAACGACCTCGGGCTGTATGTGATGGGAACTTCTGCTATTTTTATGCCGCGCTTTGCTACTTTGGCCGTAATTTCAGGGCAAAACTCAAATCTTTTGCAGCGCAGGGGTATGTTCTTAATGACATTTGCCTTAAATGCCTTGTAGCAGGTTGCCTCATCAGTAATATTTGCGCTGTAGAGCAGGTTGGCAAGCAAGGTCAGGCCGCGGCCGCCCATGTAGAAAAGCTGGTAAGCGTTTTTGTGGATTTTTTTGATAAAGCCCCTGTTCCTCGCTTTCTGGGCAGGGTCAAGGTATCTTGAGCCGTAAACAACGCTTGCCCTTCCCTCAGCAATCGGGCGGATTACTTTTTCTATTTCGTCAGGGTTATATTCAAGGTCTGCGTCCTGAATAAGAATAATGTCGCCTGAGGAATTCTTCAGCCCGGTGCGGATGGCAGCGCCTTTTCCTGAGTTTTTTACATGCCTGATTAATTTGATGCCCCTGATTTTTGAAGCGATAGAAGCAGTGCTGTCAGTGCTGCCGTCATCAACAACCACCACTTCCTTCTTTAATTTAATTTTTTGAATCCTGGAAATAATTTCCCTGATATAGCGCTCTTCATTGTAGGCAGGAATAATTATTGAAAGCATAAAAAAGTGCAACGGCTGGGCGTTTATATAGTTTCTGCTGGGCAGGTGCTATTGAAAAGTTCACTTTACCGCTGCGTTTATCCCGCCGTTCTTCCTGCTTTTTCCCTCCCTTGAATATTCAAGGGAGGGAAAAAGCAGGAAGGGAAGCCAGCAACAGAGCGAGGCTGCGTGAACTTTTCAATAAGGCTGCTGGGCATCAATTTATTCTTTAAGCGGCTCCTTCAACCACGATGCTTTTTTCCCTCTCCTAAAAATTAAGGGGAGGGAAAAAAGCAGCGAAAAATAGTCGGAAGAAGGGAGAAAAGGCGCCAGCGCAGAGCAGAAAACGTTATAAAACAAGCAAAAGTAATTCTGCGAATATGAAAATAGCAATATTAACTCCCACATACTCCTGCTTCTCAGGGCCTGACAGGGTGGCGGAGAACGAGGCAAAGGAGTATGCTGCCGAAGGGCATGAAGTTACTGTTTTTACTTTCAGAGGCGACATAAAAGCTTCAGGATACAGCATTGTTCAGCTGGGCATGCCTAAAAATGCAACGCTGGAAAGGATTTACCGCCTGCTGTTCTTTGCTGACATTTTTAAGGTTGTTAAAGCTGTCAATAGGCTGCGGGATTATGACAAGGTCGTGAGCTTTTTGTATCCCATGACGATACTGGCGGCTAATGCAAAGAAAAAATACGGGAAGCGTTACACGTACTACAACGTCGGAGTGGCGCATGCGGGGCTGTTCAGCAACGTTTTTGAGAAACTGTACATGCGGCTGTTTAACGCGCTGACAAATTTTACTGTGAGGAACGCTGATGATGCTGTGTCAATAAGCAAATTCCTTGCTGATGAACTGAAAAAAGAGACTGGATTAAACAGCAGCGTTAAGCATGTCAAGGTTGACAGCAATAAATATAATAAAAAACTAAGCAAGAGCAAAATAGCGGCAGTAGTTGAAAAACATAAATTGTCGCGGCCAATAATTTTGTACGTTGGCAGAATATCGCCGCATAAAGGCATTCATCTGCTGCTCAAAGCATTCAGAATTGTGAAGGAAAAAATTCCCAATGCGACTTTAGTGGTTGTCGGAAAGCACACTTTTGGCAAATATTCAAAGCAGCTGCAAAAGAATAGAGGCGGCGTTGTATTTACCGGATTTGTTCCGGATGAAGAACTGCCGTATTATTTCGGAGCGTGCGACGTTTATGCAACCGCTTCATTGTGGGAGGGTTTTGACATACCGGCAGTGCAGGCGCAGATGTGCGGCAAAGAAGTGGTTGCGTTTGACGTAGGAAGCCACCCGGAGGTTGTTAATAAAGGAATTCTAGTCAGGCCTGGAGATGTTAAGGGGTTTGCTGATGCCATCGCCAAAATCCTGAGAAAGTAAATTTAAATAACTGACAAAAGCCCCTTTTAATATGAGAGCAAGATTATTTGTGATTTCCGGGTGGATGATTCTGGTATTTGCATTTTACCTTTATTACAGATTTATTGAGTTGGTTGCATGATTGAACTGCTGTACTTAGCGCTGTATGTGCTGGCAGCTTACGGCACGGGCAGCTTTGCGCTGCAGGCTGTGAAAATCAGATTCCGGAATGCTGGAGAAGAAGCTGTATTCTCGCAGGCAGCAGGGCTGGTAATGTTTGCCCTTGCAACTTTTGCTTTAGGATTAATGGGCCTGCTATATGATGCCCTTTTCAGAATACTGGCAATATTATTGGTTGCGGCATTTTTCAGAAGGATAAAAGCATACCTGCTGTGGCTGCTGCAAAGCATTCATTGGAAATTCAGATTTGACAACTTGCTGACTGCAGTTATAGCAGCGTTTATTCTGCTTAATATTATTGCTGCGCTTGCCCCTGTTCATTCCTCGGATGCCATAGCGCACCACGTTGCTTTGCCCAAGATTTATGCTGAACAGCACCGCATAACCAGCATCCCGGACATCATTCCTTCAAATTACCCGATGGCTGTCAACATGCTGTTCCTTGACGGATACTTGCTTGCCGGAGGCATACTGAGCGAACTGATAGCGGCGTATATTGGAATTTTATCTGCCCTGGCAATTTACTACTTTTGTGCAAGATACTTCAGCAGAAGGACAGGAATCATAGCTGCTGCAATTTTCTACACGCTGCCGATATTTTCGCTGTATAATGTGAGGGGATTCGTGGACATAGGAACAGGGCTGTTTGCTTTTCTCGCCATATACGCATTTTTTATGTGGAATGAGACGAAAGAGCGGCAGATTGTTTTACTGAGCGCGGTATTTGCAGGGTTTGCTGCGTCAACCAAAACATCTGCTGTTGTTGTGCCTGCGGTGGCTGGAGGATTGTTTGCATGCAGCTACTTAAGGCGGAAAAGGATAAGCATGGATTTGGCTTTGTTTGGTGCAGTTGCGCTTGCAATAATGCTGCCGTGGATTATCAGGGCGTATGCCAGCACAGGCAATCCTGTATATCCGCTGCTTTATTCTGTATTTGGAGGCACCCACCTGAATCCTGTATTAGCGCAGTTCTGGATTGACACGCTGAGCACTGCCGGGTTTGGAAAAAGCGCGCCTGACTTTTTGGCGCTGCCGTGGAATGTAACCATGCACAGCTCAGCATTTAAGGAATCGACTGGAATCGGGCCTGCGTTTTTAGCGTACATTCCTGTGTTGCTGCTGATGAAAGGCGTTGACAGGAAAATATTTGTTGTTTTGCTAACAGCTGCAGCATTCATAATAACCTGGTTTTTAACAGCGCAATTACTGAGATATATTTTTGTTGTGTTTGCGCTTCTGGCAATTGTGAGCGGATATGCGTTGAGCGGCATGCTTAAGGAAAAATGGCTGAAAGCAGCCGGAATTGTAAGTTTTGCAGCGATATTGCTTATTCATGCAGGAATGTGGGCAGGGACAAACTCTGATGAAGTTGGAGCAGCAATAGGCCTGCAGAGCGAGGATGAGTTTCTTAGGCAAAAGGTTTCAAACTATGAAATTTTGAAGTTTGCAAATGAAAATCTTGATAACGCGAAAATTTGCCTTTATGGAGACATTCGCGGCTACTACAGCAAGCATGAGTATGTCGGATGCCATCCTGCATGGCAGGGCTACGTTGATTTTTCTTCCATCAACAACAGCGGGCAGCTGCTTGGCAGGTTTGAGGAAATTGGCATAACCCATTTGCTGGTGGACAATACGGTTTACGCGCATAAAAACATAACAACCAGAACATACCTTGTGGACAGGGGCAATGCAATAGTTGATGATTTAGCGCAGAATCAGACGCTGATATATGAGAATGAGAAAGGCAAACTGTACGAATTGGATTATGACTGATTGAAGATATCAGGATTTTTGTGGTTGTACTCTTTAGTGAGAGCGTTAATCCAAACGCTTTTTTCAAGAATCCTGACTTTGTGAGCTTCATACGGCTCAATTACAATCCCTTCATCCTTCCGCATGGTGAATGTCTGCACTTCATTTGTTTTGATGTTTTTGAGTGTAACCTCAACCTTTCCTTCAATGACAAAAATCATCTCAACAGAATCCTTATGGTAGTGGCCGCCCCGCTCCTTGCCGGGCTCAGAGCTGAATTTGTTCATCTCCCTGAAAGGTATGCCTGCCTGGATTGACTCAATCTTTCCGCGGCTGTCCGAAAAAACTTCCTTAAGAGATATTCGCTTCATTTTTTATCTGCTCCAAACCTTTGCTTACGCTGAAAAATTCAATGCCCAGCTTCTTCTGCGAACGTGAAATGTCCAAAGACAAATCCCGCGGCCTAAACTGCTGCCGCCTTTTTTCCTCTCCAAGCTCAACTGGCCGGACTAAAGCGCGGCTCCTTTTAAAGGTATCTGCTATTTTGACAGCAAATTCGCAACGGCTGATGCGTTCTGAGCCGGCAAGGTGATACGCATCAGTTTTGTTAAGCTCAATTACCCTGGAAATCATATCTGCAAAATTGGAGAGATTGGTTGCTGAGTTATAGACATCGGTGAAATAAGAGTCAGCTTCATTGTTCTTTAGCTTGTCGTATATGAAAGTGAAAATATTGTCCGGATGGCTGCAGTAAATGCCTGAGGTCCGGCAGACAGCATAGCGCCTGCAAAGCTTTTTGACTGCCTGTTCGCCCTGAAGCTTTGTCCTGCCGTAAGCGGTCCACGGATTTGCCGGAGAATCCTCCCTGTACATGCCTTCGCTGCCTTCAAAGACATAGTCGCTGGAAACGTAAATCAGGAATGAATTGTTTTGAGAAGCGGCCTCTGCAAGGTTAGCGGTTGTAACAACGTTTTTCTGGCGGGCAAGCTCGGGATTTTGTTCGCAGAGCTTAACGTCCTTAATTCCGGCAGCATGCACAATCACGTCAGGATTAATTTTATTCACAGCTTCCAAAGTCTTTTCATGATTGGTTAAATCCAGCTGAATTGAATTGCTGCCAGCAGGAGCAGTGAGATGCGCAGCGGTAACTTTATTGTCTGCTGCCAAGTGCTTTGCAAGAAAGCTGCCAACCACTCCAGATCCGCCGGTAACGAGGATGTTCATTTTCTGAGCAAACGGGCTGTTATAAAAAGCGCTGTTGCCTTTGAAAAAAAGCGCAGACCTTCCTTCCAGACATTAAGCTTGGTTTTTCCGTAAGCGCGCCTGCCGTAGGTAATGGGCACTTCTGCAACAGTGAAGCCATTCCTGACTGCATAAAACAAAAATTCGGTAAGAAAGTAGTTTCCCTGACTGCTGACTTTGTGCTTAACTGCGTCAAACACTTCCCGCTTGAAAACCCTGAAGCTGTGGGTGGGGTCAGAGTAATGCAGGCCAAGCATTTTATTTGCAACGTTCTGAGCAATCCTGCTTGCGAGGATAGGCAGCACGGACTTGTCCGCTTTCATGCCCTGCCCCTGCATGTATCTTGAGCCGATGACAAAATCGTATTTTGGAAGCTGCCGGACCAGTTTCATCAAATCCTCAGGATCATGGCACAGGTCAGCGTCCATCGTGGCAATATACTTACCGCGGGCAATGCTGTAGCCGTGAAGCCACGCAGAAGCGATGCCCCTGGCGTTTTTTCTTACAACGACAACAATGTTTCCGTACTTTTTGCTGGCAGCATTTGCGGCTTCAGCAGTGTTGTCAGGGCTGCTGTCATCAACCACAATTATTTCAGCAGCCGCCTTATGCTTCTGCAGGGCCTGCTCAATCTTAGGGAGAAGAATCTCAATGTTTTTCCTCTCGTTATAAGTCGGCAGGACAATGGACAGCTCCATGCGCAAAGTGCTTTGAGGCGTTTTTATAAAGGTTTCTGACGGAATGTACTGTTAAATCTGCGGGTGGCAGTGTTTTGGCTTTGAGCAGCAGCAGTGGTAGCAATTACTGCCCGATTCGTAAAAAATCAGGGATTTTTGAGCGTGCTCAGAAACGCCAAGCGTTTCTGACATAGCGTCGCAGCCGATGCTGCAACTGCGTATTATCGTTTGCTTAAAGCATTTAGCAACAGCCGAAAACTTAACAACACGGCAGAATCACTAAATTTTTAAGCATCAATAAAAGCGCAATTGGTTAATGAAGATTGACATTGAGAAAGCATTGCTGGTTGCGTTCTTTATTTTAATGCTGTGGATAGGAATAGGCACGTTCTGGCAGCACGAGCTGAAGCACGAGTTTCCCTACGGGTATTCGTCGGCTGATGCGTACCAGCACCAGGTGCGGGCAGAGTGGGTGAAGCACAACGGGTATGCTTATGAGAGCCCTGCCATTGTCAGCGGGTATGATGATGTGATTGGCTATTATATGCCCGGAGCATTTCACCTGACAGGAATGTTTTCTCATCTGAGCGGGATGGAAAGCTACGATGCACTGCTTTTTCTCGCGTATTTTGTCGCGGTCATGGCAGCATTTATCATGTATTACGCGCTGAGAAGCTATGACAGAAACATTGCCATACTGTCGATGCCGCTTATGCCTTTGATATTCGCCAAAACTTTTTACATGGGAATAATAGTCGGGCAGCTGCCGTTTATTTTTGGGACGCTGTTTCTTGTAAGCACGTTCTGGGCGCTGACAAAGCTGAAATGGCAAAAATCATGGATTATGGCGGCGCTGTTCGTGGCTGCGGTTGCCCTGACGCACACTTCTGAGCTGATATTTGTGGTAGGGCTTGTTGGAGCGGCTTTTTTACTTTCGCTAATGAAAAAGGACTGGGGCAAGGCAAAAGAATTAGTTACTGCAGGGGTTGTTGCTGCGGCTGCGAGCATTTATTACCTTATCATTTTCAGCTTTACTTGGGGGAAGCAGTTTGGCTACAAGTTTTTCGTGGAGCGAGTGAATCTGGGCTTTCCAAACGTTACGGTATTCGGCGATTTCCAGCTGTGGATAATATTTTTGCTGATGATTGGGCTTGTAATGATTTATTTCAGGAACATAGTCATATCAGTTGCTGTGGCAGCTGTTGCGCTGGCAGCAATAAAACTATTGGACATACCGGGAAAGCTGACCAATGACGCAGCTGCATTGGGAATTTATTTTGCATTCATAGCTGCGTACTTGTATGTTCTCTGGGCGAGGAAGCCGGAGTTCGCGGAAGCGTTTGCCCCGTACATGCTAATCATAGGATTCTCCAACTTCATAGGATTCGGGCCGAGGGCGATGCAGACAAGGTTCATGTGGCCCATAACGCTTGCGCCGCTGTTCGGGATTGCTGCGTACAAGATTATCATGCTGGCAAAGAATTCAGGGAAAATAAAGTGGAGCAGCGTTTATACGATGGCAATAGCTGTTGCGCTTACGATAGCAATACTGGCAATGAATTATCAGCCACTGTCAACGCAGGGAACAATGTACAAGGAAAGGTGGGAGATGTTTGAGTGGCTGCAGGACAATGCGGATGAAACCAAGGTCATGTTCTTTTACGGAGACGGATACAGCCAAACGTCAATGCTGTACAATGCAGGCACTGAAAATTTTGTCGTAAACATGGAGGATTATGTTGCAGGATTAAACAGCGGCACAATAGTTCGTGAGAACAGGTACGGCAAGAATGTTGATTACGGGCCAGGGCTGCCTTACAGAAAAGGAGTGTTCAGCTTCGGGTATCATTTGCTTGAAGATAACTATCCCAAAACTGACCCGGATATATGCGCATACGATTATTACGTTTTTGACAAAGTAACAGGGCAGCAGCAGGCAGTTCCGCTGATACAGTACAACTTAGCCATAAGGCAGGCGTTTTTGCAAAGCGGAATGGAAGAAGTGATGAGCAACCAAGCGGCCAGCGTATTGAGAAACAACAACAAAGGAGGAGATTGCATTGGCGCAGCCTAAGAATGAAATAATCAAGCTGCTGCTGTTGCTGCTGCTGTCAGCTGCAATAATGAAAATTGTTTTTTACAAGCAGGATATTGTTTCAACTACAAGAACTGCACTTGCGCTTTTCTGGATGTTTGCGCTGCCGGGGTATGTGCTGCTGCATTACTGGCGCAGCAGACTGGAATTCGGGGAAAGAATCGTCATAGGAACAGCGGCAGCAGCTGCGGTGAATGCGACAGCCAGCTATTATCTTGGATTGATTGGGATTCCAGTTGCTGCGCACGGAATAATACTGCCTGCTGCGATGCTAGCTCTCGGCGGACTTCTTATGAGGCAGCAGCTTTTTGGCAAACGGAAGCAGCAGCAGGATAACAAAAGCAGCGATAACAGCAGCCCTGAAGGAAGGAATGACTCTTCCGGCATAGAACACGGCAGTGGAGAACAGACCGAGGCCTAAAAAGAAGGCAAAGAAAAATTTCTCGTCTTTGTCAATAGGAAGCTTTCTTAAGATAATATAGAAAGGAAGGAAAAAGAACACTGCCATGCCTGATACAGTGCGTATGCCTGTGATTCCGAAGTAATTAGCTGCGGCTATCAAAATGGCTGCGAGGCCTGCCGCAGCTACAATATTATCTGAAATTTTCAGCTTCAACTTCGTACACCCTTATATTGTTTTGATTGTACAATGCGTCCTCAGGAGCAAAATGCCCTGACTCAAACTGCTGCAGCATCTGAGCGCTTTGCCCGGCTGCGGGCTGCAGGTTATTGGGCTGCGAGCCGAGGATGGCTGCCAAATCAGAATAATCAAAAACAAAATAAAAATCCGAGTTTCTGGTATCAGGATTGTCAGTTATCCTTCCGGGGAAGCTGGCAACGTGCCTCTGCGAGGAAGCAAGAACCCAGCGCATCTTGGGGTATTGCCAGTTGCCTATTTTGTAAGGGTCAGAGCCGGCAAGATAATAAATGTAAGCGTTTTCCTCAACGCTGTCATGAAGCCATCCAGCGAGCTCAGACTGCGCAGGAGTGATGCGGAAAATGCCCTGGTAAGAGCCTGAGAGCGTGGCTTTGGTTGTTTCTGCGCTGGCATTGAAAATAAGCGCAACCGCTATCAACGCCACTGCAAACTTTGCAGATGCCTTTGCGACCTGCGGCAGTTTAACATGGGACAGGATAAACTGCAGCGGCATGATAATGCCAATAGCCATCAGCGAATAGAACAGGGCTGGCTCTGCAATAAGCAGCCGGGCAGAGCGCTCCTGGCTGACGCCAAGATAAAGGTCAACGTGCAATACCAAGTAAATTCCTATAATCCATGCAAGCATAAGCAAATCCCTGCTGCTCCTGCGCGCAAGCAAAAAAGCAATGCCAATAAACATCAATGGCAAAATAACCCATGCAGGCGGATACTCGCCAGAAAAAGTCGTGTAGACAGCAGGGTAGCTCTGCGAAAGAAGCTGCGGGTCAACGTTCCATTTCCATACCCTGCTGTAATCCGGCGAAGAGCCGCCGAGGTCAGGTGCGCCGAGATAGATGAGGAAAAACGGGGCTGCAATCGCAAGGAACAGAACAGCGGTTAAAGCAATGTGCTTCTTCTTCTCGCCAAGAATCGGCAGTCGCCTGTGCCTGACGTACATCAACACGGTGAATGCTGCTATCACCAATGCGGAAAGCGTAAAGCCCTGAATGTGAAGAAGGTACTGCGAGCCGAGAAGAAAAGCCGTGATGTAAAGGTAGACCGGCTTCGGCTCCTTTTTGTAATAAGCATCAAGGTAGCGGTAAAAAGCGTAAAACGTGATTGGAGAAATAACCACTGAAACAAGCGTCGGCTGCTGGCCCCACAGATAAATCATCTGCTCCCTAACTGAGAATACCAGCGCAGAAGCTGCTATCAAAGCAGCAGAGCTGTTGTAAAGCTTTGAGATTACAAAATACACTGCAAAGATTCCGAGAAAGCTTGCAACAGCCCGGTAAATAAGCACAGGAACAAAACGCTCGCCGCCGCTAAGCTGCATAAGCGCATAATTGTAGTGATTGGAAGGAGGGTACTCAGGAGCAAACGGGCCGAGGATAGAGTTGTAGCCGTAATACCACATCCCAACGTAATAAGGCAGCCGCCAGACAGGAACATCATTCTGCGCAATGTAATCGCCAATGGAAAAATGCCACGCGCTATCGCCTTCGCCAAAAGGACGCTCATCCTGCTGGAAAGGAATTGTCCAGACAGAAAAAGCAAGGATGAACAATGCTGCCAAAGCAATAATGTCAAGAACACCCCGGGCTTTAGCCCGGGGCGTGTTCTTGAGCATGCTCAGAAACGCTGGCAGCTTACCACCTGCTGAAGCAAATGGCTTGCGCTCCAGCGTTTCTGACATGTCAAGCTTATTCATGGCAGGGCGGATATGCCTGCTTTTTATAAAAGTTGTTGCTCACGGGTAATTTCAAGTTAAGTGGCAAAACTGTCGCACACTGCTCTGATTTTTTTCTCACCCCTTAAAAAATAATGGGGGGAGAAAAAAATCAGCCAAGCAGGCATCAGCAAGCTCAGGATTGCAGGACACACAACTTGACATTACCCTGCTCACGGCTGTCTGAAGATAAAAATTCTGCTAATGCTGAAATTTATGACGGATATAAAGCCGGTAACAAAGAAACTGATTATGATATCAGAAGCGATTTTCAGGTTAATGCTAAATAACTGGGCTGACTTGTACAAGATTGCATTGCTGGAACTGAGCTCCGGAACCACTACGCCTAAAACTTCCACCAAGAATACAAAAACAGCCCAGTTGAGGAAAGTCAACGCCACTACAAGAACAGAAAACTTGATGAATCTCGGCTTCCAATTAGTCCTAATGTTAAATGTTATGCGGCGATGATAGACAAAAGTAAAGATATCAGCCAAAACAAGACCTGCCGCATATGAGACTGCTACGCCAACACCCAAGAACCTGTTCAGAAAAAGATAAAGCAATGCGATTAAACCCCACGCAATAAAGCCGCCAGAGATAAATACAAAATACCGGAGAACCATAATATGCAGAGCATCCCCGGTTAAGCGCCGCTGATGCTCAAGGACTTTGTTAATCATGCTCATAAAATTTCAGCAGCCGTATATAAATCTTTGGGATTGGCGAAACGGGTAATTTCAAGTTAAGTGGCAAAACTGTCGCACACTGCTCTGATTTTTTTCTCCCCCCCTTAAAAAATAAGGGGGGGAGAAAAAAAATCAGCCAAGCAGGCATCGGCAAGCTCAGGATTGCAGGACACACAACTTGACATTACCGGCGAAACGAAAAATTTATATAGTTCTTTAATATTACTTTATAACAACTATTAGGTGATTACCTTGGAAACAACAATGATACAAGTAAAGAAAGACACAGTCACAAAACTAAAAAGGCTGAAGGACTACAACAGGGAATCCTATGACGAAGTTATTAACAAACTAATTGAGTCAACTGGTTCAGAAATGCTCACAGAAAGGGACATTGAAGACATAAAGCAGGGATTGGAGGACATAAGAGCTGGAAGAACCATCCCTATTCACAAAGTGGCCAGCAATCTTGGAGTCAAATTAAGGGGGTAGAGATGTATAGCATTGAGTTCTCTGCCAGCTCGGAAAAATTCTTGAGGAAACTTCCAAAAGAGACAAGCGAGAACATACTAAATAAGATATACTCAATAAGACACGAACCATTCAGATACCTTGCAAGACTTGCAGGAACCAATCTGTGGAAACTACGAATAGGCAAATACAGAGCAGAGCTTGATATTCTAATAAAAAACAGAATAATATTTGTTGTCAGAATAGGCCATCGCAGGAATATTTATAGTAAAGCGCATTAATTTGCAGCGATAACTGAACAGATTTTTTTAATGTCATCTTCTGTCAGCAGAGTGGAAGAAGGCAGATTAATGCCCTTTCTGGAAAGCTCGGCTGCTACAGTAAAGCCGTCCTGCCTGTACGGCGGAAGCTCGTGCATGGGAATGAAGAAGGGCCTTGAGTCAATGCCTGCTGCCTTTAGGTCTTTCATCAGCGTGCCCCTGCTGCATCTAAAGTCATCTTCTACAAGTATCGAGTGAAGCCAGAAAACAGACCTGGCGTAAGGCTCTTCTGGCTGGAAAGTAATTCCCGGAACGTTGCTTAAAAGTTGCCTGTACAGCTTTGCGTTTCTGATTTTAGCAGCTATGAATTTGTCAATTCTTTCCAGCTGAGCAAGCCCAATAGCTGCCTGTATATTAGTCATGCGGAAATTGAAGCCAACCTCAGGATGATAGTAATGCGGCCGAGTCATGCCATGGTCCTTGAGGAAGCGCATGCGCTCTGCGAGCTTTTCATCATTGGTAACGCACATGCCGCCCTCTCCGGTAGTGATTATCTTATTTCCGTAAAAGCTGAAGCAGCCAATCGTTCCGATGCTGCCAACGCGCTTTCCGCGATATTCCGCGCCGTGCGCTTCGGCGCAGTCTTCAATGACAAAAAGATTGTGCTTAGAAGCAAGCTCCATAATCGGCTCCATATCGCAGGGATGGCCGTAAAGATGGACGGGCATGATTGCCTTTGTATCGGCCGTAATTTTCTCCCTGATTTTCTCAGGGTCAATGTTCCACGTCTTTTTATCAACATCTGCAAGCACAGGAGTTGCGCCGGTGTAAGCAACAGCATTGGCAGAAGCAACAAAAGTAAGGTCAGGCACAATGACTTCATCGCCTGCCTTAATGTTGAGCGCAGCAAGAGCAAGGTGCAAAGCAGCCGTGCCGTTGGAAACAGAAACGCCGTGCCTGACGCCGCAGAAGGCCGCAAAGCCCTGCTCAAACTCAGTAATGTATTTTCCCAAGCTGGAAATCCAGGTGGTATCCAAACAATCATCTACGTATTTTTTCTCGTTGCCGCTCAGGTCCGGCTCGGCGACCGGGATTGTTATCATAGAAAAAAGGCGGGGAGGCGAGGTTTATAAAGGTTTATTTCAGAGGGCAATTTCAAGTTAAGTGGCAAAACCGTCGCATCCTTCCCTGATTTTTTTCTCCCCCCCTTAAAAAATAAGGGGGGAGAAAAAAATCAGGCAGGCATCGGCAAGCTCAGGATTGCAGGACACACAACTTGACATTACCATTTCAGAGACTCTGCCGGAAGTAAGGGACTTTCGCCATTCAGAAGTCCCGTAGAATAGACAGAGTCGTATCACACCGACCTGCTAAGCTTCAGAATTCTCAGCATGCAGATATTCTGCGCCATCTGAAGGTGGGTTTTTGCGTGCAGAGGATCTGCGGTATAATCCTTGCCGAGAATATACTTAATCTGCTTCTTGTGGGCAAGAATCTGCCTGACAATGCCATCCACATACTTTGCATAATGCGCCTCACCCGGAGGGCTCTCTTTTGCCAGTTCTGCAACTATCAGCAGCCTGTCAAAACCACGCCTGAACCTCAGCTCTTCAAGGGCGCTTATCAAATGGGTATACATCTTAAGGTAATAGATAAGCTTGCCCTGCTCCCTGTGGCTGGCTTTCATAATAGGCAAAATGTTCTTCTCAAAAAATGTCTTGTAGATGTTTACTTTAGCCATTTTTGTATGTTCTCGCCGAGCATTTTTCTTATGTGGTGGGGCTGCTTTCCGGCAAGCGTGGCCGAGTCAATCAGCGCCTGCAGGGAAAGGGTCTGGTTGTAGTAAGGAATGTCAGAGCCGAAAACAATCCTGTCAGCAGGAAGGTGCTTAAGCAGCTCAAGCAAATCAAAAATGCGCATGGTTGAAACCTCAAACATAACGCTTTCCCTGCTTCCCAAAAGGCGGACAGCATCCTCCAGGTCAGGGAAAGCGCCGTGACCCACAAGAATCCTGAGCTTGGGAAAAGTTTTTGCAACCATGGAAAAGCTTTCGGCAATTGAATCCAGGCCAAAGCCTGCGTGTATCAGCAGGATAAGGTTGGCCTTCTCTGCCTTTTCGTAAAGCTTCATAGCTTTCTGGGAAGCAATCTCAAAATTCTGGGCGCGTGGATGCAGCTTAATTCCGCGGAAGCCCTGGTCAACGCGCTTAGCGAATTCAGCAGCAAAGTCATGGTTGGGGTCAAGGCGGAAAAAAGGAAAAAATTTTTTTGGAGAAAATTTGTAAGCCCTGAGAATGCGCTCATTCGGCTTCGCAAAAGTCCTGCCTGCAGCAGGGTCATCCTGAGGGAAAATAATCGCCTGATTAATGTCATTGCTCTTCATCTCCCTGACCAGCTCAGCAGCACTCAGCTTATGACCGTCCCTGTCAACGCCAACGTGAGCATGCGCATCAATAATGTCAATCCTCTCAAGAATCTGCTCGTAAATGCCGATGTTTTCCGACTCAATAAAATACCTGCTGAGCGCTGCCATAACTGCAAAAGTGGAAAACTGCTATATAAAGTTATGGTAGGAATAATAGAGTTACATGCGCCACTCTGCTTTCCCGCCTTATTTTTCTCCCCCTTCAAAGTCAGGGGGGAGAAAAATAAGGCGTGGAGATTAGAGAAGTTAAAGATACTTAACTTGTCCAAACAGAGTTTGCCGATGTATTCACACCTGTTCACTGCCACGCTGCTTTTTCCCTCCTTAGAAAGTTAAGGAGGGAAAAAGCAGCGCGAGGGATAAGCGAGGTGAATTAGTCTACAAACCCGCCCAACAAAAACCTTTAAAATAGCCCTTTTGATAGCGGATGCTCATGAAAGTTTCTGTAATACTGCCCACTTATAATGAGCGCGGGAACATAGTTGAGCTGTGTGAGGAGCTGATTAAGGAAATAAAAAAGGCCAAGTTTGAACCTGAGATTGTAGTTGTGGATGACAGCAGCCCTGACGGAACTGCTGAGGAAGCCAAAAAAGCCAGAGGGGTTAAGGTAATTGCAAGGGCAGAAAAAGGGCTTGCAACCGCTGTTCTTCGCGGCATAAGGGAAAGCAGCGGAGAAATAATTGCAGTAATGGATGCCGACTTCAGCCATCCGCCTGCGTTCGTGCCTGCGCTTCTGAAGCAGATGAAGGAAGCGGATGCTGTATTTGCATCGAGGTATATTAAAGGCGGAAAAATGCAAATGGACCTGCTCCAGTACACGTTTAGCAAAATGTTCAATTACGGCATTAAATTCATGCTTGGAATCCCTGTACTGGATTCAACCGGAGGGTTTTTTGCGATAAGAAGAGCTGTAGTGGCAAAGCTGCCTGACAGAATTTTTTACGGCTACGGCGACTACTGCTTCCGGCTGATATATGCAATTAAAAAGTCAAGGATAAAGGAAATACCATTCAGCTACCAGACCAGAAGATACGGAAAAAGCAAAACTCCTGTGCTGAGAACAGCTGTTAAATACGGAATTGAAGCGCTAAAGCTGAGGCTAAGATGAAAATCGGAATGGTCAGCAAGTTTTTGCCGGAGAAGGACGGAATAGCAAGGTTCAGCGAGAACCTGTGCGCTGAACTGGGAAAAAGGATTGAAGTGGTGCGGATTGGCGATGAAAAGTCAGCAAGCGCAGACTACAGAGTAAATTTCCGCAGCTTCAGGTTAAAAGCAGATCTGCAAAAAATCATAGAGAAAGAAAAGCTTGATTTGCTGCACATTCAGTACATTGCCGCATACTTTGGCAGGCACACGCTGAACCTTAACCTGCTGCAGGCGCTATCGCAGAAGATTCCTGTCGTAAGCACGATGCATGAGGTGCATTACAGCTATGAAGGGTATAACTTCCTAAGGAAAAAAGTGCTCGCATTCCTTGAAAAGGAAGTAGTTAAGAAGTCGGATGCCGTGATTGCGCATACGCCGCAGCAAAAAGAGTTCCTCAAGAAAAAATATGGAGTAAAAAACGTAGAATTCATGCATCTCGGAATGAAGCTGCTTGGGTTCCACAAAAGAACAGGCAACAGCCTCCTTTTCTTCGGCAAAATATCAAGGATGAAAGGGCTGGAGCTGCTGATTAAGGCAATGAAGATGCTGCCAGACTGCAGGCTAAAAATCGCGGGCAGCTTTGTTGACAAAAAGCACCAGAAGCAAATAGAAAAAATGCTTGCCAACGCCAGCAATATAAAGGCAAAGTTCGGATGGGTGAGCGACGAGGAAAGGTGGAAGTATTATAAGGAAGCGGATATTGCGGTGTTTCCATACATAAAGGCGCAGAACCAGTCAGGAGCGCTGATGGATGCCATTGCCGCAGGCATACCGGTAGTTGTTACCAGAAGCGGCGGACTGCACGAGGTAATTGAAATGTTTAAATGCGGAGAAGTTGTTGAGAAAAATCCAAAAGCAATCGCAGAAGGCATAAAGAAAGCCCTGAAAAATTACGGCAGCTACAGGAAAGGGCTGGCTGCATACAGAAAAGAGGCAAACTGGGAAAAAGTCGCGGAAAATCATGAGAAGCTGTATGGGAAAATGATTGGGAAAAACAGCTATTGAATCTGCATTCACTGCGCCTTTCCCAAGTTCACCATCCAAGCATCTCCTGAGTTTCCCGGCGCTGAAAGAGAGGAGCGCAGCCGAATTTGTATTGCAGAAATCAGCCAAACCCGGCTTCTTTCCTGTTAAACTCCACGGATTTTATTCCAAGAAGCCGGCAGTAAATGAAAGAAAAGCTGTTCAGTGCTGTGGCGATGATTTTTGCAGCCGGGTTGCTGAAATATTTCACTTCAAACAGCTTTGCAGACATAAACAAAGTTATTTTTGAGTCCGGAACTTTTCTCTGCGCCTGAATTTTTGAGCGCTTGGACATTATCTTCGGAATATGAAACAGCAGCCACAAATAGCTTTTCAATCTTACCGGGATTTTTTTGAAGTCGTAGAGGTTAATAAAAACAGTGGTTAACAAAAGCAGAGGAATCAGCTTTATCAGCGTTACTGGACTGTAAAATATGAAAAGGTTGGTTATGCGGTTGCGCTCGCCAAGGTAAGTGAAGAAACTGCTCATGCCCTTCACGCTTTTAATGGTTGCCTCGCCTTCATGATACACTTCTGCTGACGGAATTACGGCTGCGCCGTAACCTTTAAGGCGGAGCAGCCAGCCAAGATAGCTGTCCTCATGATACATGAAGTAATCCGAGTCAAACGGCTGCTCAACCAGCTTTTTGCGGTAAATCATGGCAGCGCCGCTCGTGCTGAACATAGGAACGTATTTTGACTCGTCAACCTTGAAATCATACTCAGTCAGGAACAGCAGATGTGTAGGCGTGCCATAGTAATCAAACCTGTACTCCCGCTCATAGTATTTATTGAGTATCTTAGATTCTGCCTCGCCAAGCTCAGGATGCTTGTCCATGGCAGCTACGAGCTCCCTGAGCCAATTTCCGGATACTGTGGTGTCGTTGTTAAGAATAGCGATGTAATCTGTAGCGGCAGAATGCTTAGCGCCAACGTTGTGGCCGCCTGCAAAGCCAAGATTTTTTTCATTAAGAACCAGCCTTATGCCCTTAACCTTTTTCAGAAGCTCAACCGAATTGTCCTTAGCTGAGCCGTTGTCAACAATAATTATCTCAAAATTTTTGAACGACTGTTTTTTTAAGGAATCAATGCACTTAAGCGTGTACTTAATCCCGTTCCAGTTCAAAACAACTACAGATACCCTTGGAGGCATTGGGGAAAGCTAACTGCAGCTATTATATAAGTTTAGCGGAGCTATGCAAGATTTCCGATTATTCCCGAAGCTCCCAGCGCTTTATTTTTCCATCCCCTAACTTTGAGGGAGGGAGAAATAAAGCGCTGCAGCAAGCGAGTTTGGAGGGCACTGGAAAATTTACCTGAAATAATGGAAGACATAAGTAACGCATAGGAAATGTTATGCCTTCCAAACTTTAATTGAGGAGAATAAATATGCGAAACTATTGTCCTCAATTAAAATGTAAATATCTTTTTATATAAAACAAAATTTGCCGTATGCATGAAAAAAGTCCTGATAGTAGCGCCTGTCTATCCGCTCAACCAGCCGGACAAAGAAGATTATTTCCAGCTGCCTGCTGAGATTGCCAAAGAGCTGGGATTTGATGCAGAAATTCTGACATCAGGCAGCGGCGATGAAACAGCAAAAGGGGTTAAGGTGAAGAAGTTTGGCAACACGCTTGGCATGCTGCTGTACATTGCAAGGCAGAGGCCTGCGCTTGTGCATACAAGCCTGCGGCCATATTTGCCATCAATGATTATTGGATTGCTTCCCTTCAAAAAAGTGCACTGGCCGATGAGCGACATCCTTGGCTCAAATAAGCTGATTAAAGCTGCATCAGTAATGCTGTACAAAAGGTACGACCGGATATTAGCGCACACCGCCTATGGGAAGCAGCTGTTTATTCGCAACGGATTCCCTGAAAACAAAGTAGTGGTTTTGCCGCTGCCGGTTAATTTTGATTACTTTTCTGACGGAAAGAAAACGGCAAAAAAAGGATTTGTTATAACATGCGTTGCAAATTTCAGAAGCATAAAAGGAGCTGACGTGCTGCTGAAAGCGTTCAGCATCTTTAAGCAGAACGCGAAGAACGCAAAGCTGGCATTAGTAGGGAAAGATTTTCTTGCTGAAGAAGGAAAGCCGACAATAAGCCAGATGGCAGACAAGCTCGGCATAAGCGTAACGCACATGGGCTTCCAGGAAGGCCCGGAAATCAAAAAAGTTCTTTATGGAACTGATGTTTTCTGCATGGCGTCCAGAATAGATGCGCAATGCATATCAGTGTACGAGGCAGGCGCTGCCGGGCTGCCGCTTTGCCTGAGCGATTTGCCTGCTTTCACGTCAGTGTTCAAAGACGCTGCTTTGTATCACAAAGTCGGAGATGCTGAGGGGCTTGCCGGGGACTTAATGAAGTATTACAAAGACAAAAAATTGCGAAAAACGAATGGAGGAAAGGCAAAGCAGCATGCGAAAGCTGCTGACTACAGAAAAATAAGAAAGCAGCTGAAAGAATTATATTCGCAGCTGCTCAGATCTTGATTCTTGCAAATTCTTTATCAAGCGCCTCAAATGCCGGGAGCTTTCCTGCCAACTTGAACCTGAAAATGAAATAATTAGCCAAAAAAGTGTAGCCGGCCGCGATAAGTGAAAATTTGAACCCCAATAAGCCGTTGAGAAATAATTTTTTTGCTATGAAAACATATGGAAATACCAGCGAAAAAGAGACAACTGCCTTGAATAGGTAGAATATTGCCGGCTTTGATGCATCGCTGCCTGACACCCTGAACCTCGCATCATAGCGCGCCCGGGGCAAATGCTTTGTCCTGAAGCTTGACAAGCTCCAGTTGTCATGCGGCATTATATGGTCAAGGACAAAGCTTGTGCGCTTAATCCTGCCCCTGACTTTATACCATTCATGCGGTTTTTCCGGCGGAGATGTTTTTGATTTCCTGAACAAGGCAAGCCTGTAGTGCCTGGAAAGCGGGCCATGCTTCACCAAGCGGCCCCTGTCGTAGAAAGTCCAGTAAAACTCGTAGCCGTCAACATCCTTGCTTTTGACAAGCTGTTTGATGTTTTTCTTAAGCTCAGAGGAAAGGCGCTCATCTGCGTCAAGCGAAAGAATCCACTCGGAGGATGCTTTCTGCATTGCCAAAGGCCTGTGCGGCTCAGGAGCGCCCAGGCGGGGGGCGACAAAAATCTTGTTGGTGTACTTCCGGGCAATTTTCAGCGTATTGTCAGTGCAGGGGCCGTCATGGACAATGACAATTTCATCAACTGCATCCCTGACAGATTCCAAGTAGTTCCTGATACGCTTCTCTTCGTTATATGCGACGAGCAGTGCGGTAATGGTTTCTGTGCTCATGTGTGATTTAAGCACAAGCAGCGTTTTTTTAAAGCTTTTGCGATAAATATTAATAGTTGCATTGGGAGGGTGCTGCCATGGCGAGGGTTTTAATTCTGGCTGAGGACAATTTTAGGGATGAGGAGCTGGTATATCCGATGTACAGGATGAGGGAGGCAGGATTCAAGGTTACTGTTGCAGCTCGGAAGAATGAGGTTAAAGGCAAGTTTGGAGTGCCTGTTGCTGCTGATAAAGATTCCAGAAAATGCAAAGCTGACGATTATGATGCTGTAATCATTCCCGGCGGCTATGCTCCTGACAAGATGCGGACATATCCCGAAATGCTGGGCATTGTCAGGGAAATGGACAGAAAAGGCAAAGTTGTTGCAGCCATATGCCACGCCGGCTGGGTTATAGCATCTGCAAGCATCATAAAAGGGCGGAAAGTCACGAGCTATGCTGCCATAAAAGACGACATGATTAATGCAGGCGGAAAGTGGAGCGACAAAGAAGTTGTCGTTGATGGAAATCTGGTAACATCCAGAAAGCCAGAGGATTTGCCGGCATTTTGCAGGGAAATAATAAGAAAACTTTCTATACTCACGGACAAATAGTTTTCATACAAATAGTTGTCCGTTCGTAATAAGCAAATGACATGTCATGCATAAAGATTTGCGTCATTTGCTATACTTAAAGACTCAACCTGATAATTGGCTTCTAAGAGCTAAAAACACCACGTATGCTAGAGCTATTGCAGCCGCAATTTTAACAACGTTCAGAAAATCCCTGTCAGACATGCCTTTCTTGTTCATTTTTTGAATACCTTGCGTTTCAGCAGCGCAACATCTGCCTTTATGTCAAAACAACCACGGGCTAAAGCCCGTGGCGTGTTTTGAGCATGCTCGGAAATCGCTGGCTTGCTCTTCGCTGAAGCAAAAGAGCGTGCGCCAAAAGCGATTTCCGACATGTCAATAAGGTTTTGGTGTATGGCCAATTTCTCTCCAGCGTTTTAATTCTTTCTGAATTGCCTTTGACATTATCGCTAATTGCCGATAGAAAGTACGCTGCTAAAAACAGTGAAAAGATGCTCACCAGCAATATTCTGTACTCCTGACTTGCTAAAGCAGTGAGACCAATGCCAATAGAAACAATAGCTAAAATAGTTACTTTGGTATCCGAATCATTCATTGAAAATCATTCCATCAAGCCCTTATCCCTCAGCTCCTGAGTTGCCTGGTCAACTTTGTCCTCTGATGCCTGGGATTCAGACCACTGCATGAGTTCCTGCATTCCCTGTTCGAAACTTACCTTTGGCTCAAACCCCAACAGGCTCTTAATCTTGGAAATGTCTGCGAAACAATGGCGAACATCGCCTTTGCGGTATTTGTTTGTTATGTCCGGCTTAATTTCCCTGCCGTACAGCCTGATTAAAACATCAGCCACGTTTTTTATTGTAGTCTGCGTGCCTGAAGCAACGTTAAGCACCTGGTAATCAGCAGCTGCTGAATTCATAGCCAGAATGTTTGCCTGCACAATGTCGTGCACTGACACAAAGTCCCTGCTCTGCAGGCCGTCCTCAAAAACGGTTGGCGGATTGCTGTTTTTGATGCGGCTCATGAAAATGGCTGCAGCGCCTGTGTAAGGATTGGACAGGGATTGTCTTGGACCATATACATTGAAGTAGCGCAGGGATACTGCAGGGATTCCATATGCCTGGCAAAGCGTAAGGACAGACTGCTCCTGATTGGCCTTGGTTATGCCGTAGATGCTGTTTGACTGCAGCGGCTTTTCCTCGTTTGTAGGAATTGGAGAAAGCGGCCTGCCGCAGATGCAGTTTAGCTCCCACTTTCTTGTCTTAAGCTGCGATTCTGTACGCAAAGGCGGAGACACTATGCCGCACGATTCGCAGCTGTAAGCGCCTTCGCCGTAACTGCTCATGGAAGCAGCAACAATGACTTTTCTTACGCTGTGCTTTTCGTTTGCCAGAATATCCAGAAGGTAAGCAGTGCCCATCACATTAGCTGCAACGTATCTCCGCACCTGGTACATTGACTGGCCAACGCCAACCATGGCTGCCTCGTGGAAAACAATTTCTGCATCCGCCACCTGTTCCTTGAACAAGTCATAATCAAGCACAGAGCCGCGAACAAACTTTGCAGCTTTGTTGAGGTAGGAAGGCGCATTGCCCTGGTGAATCTGCGGCTCAAGGTTGTCAAGGATTGTAACTGCATTGCCCTGCTCAACGAGCATGTCAACCAGAAAAGAGCCGATAAAGCCGGCGCCTCCAGTAACAAGAATTTTAAATGTCATGATGTCAGCTGGAAAAGATGAAATTTTTTAAATATTACTATTTTGCAGCCGTAGCATTGCTGATTGCTTATGTTCAGCTACTGGCCCTTCCTGGGTTAAGAAGCTGCGTTCTGAATAGTTATGGAGTCAGCATATCAGCAGGTGCAGTGAAGAGCTGCTTAGGAATGGCACAGCTAGTGCCGATGCTAATCTTAGCTGCTATGCTAATGGGATTGTATGCGTTCAGGGCAGACTTGCATGCATGGCTTGAACGAAAACCAGCTATGATTGTTGCTGTTATCAGCGGATTGGCTGCGCTGCCATACCTGTCAGCGGGAAACGTGATGCTCGGCGATGCCATGCACTTCTCAGGGCTGACGATGTACATGAAGGACTCCTTACTGGCTTTGAATTATCCGTTCTGGAACTTTTACTGGCACATGGGCTCAGCGGTTTTTGCTTACTACGGCTGGCTTTACTTTTTGCTGTCAGGCGTTGTGAATATTTTTGTTGGAACAGACTGGACAAACAAGATTCTGTTTTTTGCGCTGCATATCGGAAGCGTGCTGCTTGCGTATAAATTTGTCAAGACAGCGACCAATAACAGCAGAATAGCTGTGATTGCGGCAATAGTTTACGGACTGAGCTTTGAGCACATGGCAAGGGTAATGCTTGGGCGCAGTTTTACAGCGCTCACCTACTTTTTGACTCCGCTGCTGTTTCTGGCTTATGAAACGCGGCTAAAGAACAGAGTAAGCAATCACAGGGCAATAGGGCTGCTTGCACTGACAACTGCATTGCTGCTGTTCACGCACCCTACAAATGCTGCGTTTATCATAGCGATATTCCTGCTGTATGCATTCTTAAGGGCGGAAAGCAAAAAAACAGCTGCCGTGGAACTTGGAACCGGGTTGCTGCTTGCATTTGTGCTTACAGCTTTCTGGGCAATACCAATGATAGCAGAAAGCGGAGATGCAGGCGGAACTGCCAAGGTTGCTGACTTGCTGATTCCGCAGCTGCCGAAAGCTGAGTTTGCAGCAAACATTTTTGCCTGGCCCGGAAAATGGGGAGCAGAAATGCACTACATCGGGCTGAGTGTTATTGGACTGGCTGCGCTGGGAATTGCTTATTTGGCTAAAGCGGGAAAATTTGCAGTGCCCGCAGCAACTGCAATGGCAGCAATGCTACTGGCGCTACAGACAGCAAGGTATGCGCCTGTGCTGATTTTGCTGCTGGGAGTGTGCGCAGGGTATGGAACTTTGCAGCTGAACAGGAAAATAAGGATTGACAGCAGCAAACTGATGCTTGCAGTCATTGCAGTATTGGCCATTGACTTACTGCCGGGAACAGCGCAGCTTGGATACCCGGACTTCAGTTACGAAACTGAATTCTACAGCAAAATAAGCGCAGAAGAAGGCGAGCGCATTCTGGACTTATCTGCTGACAGAAGAACGTTCTGGCCAATGATGCCATATATCGTTAACAAGGATGAGGCAGTGTTCGGCCCGGTAATAGAAAGCGCTCCAAAAAGCCTGGCGTATGCTGCGGCCATATCAAACAAAGCAGCAACTGAATACTATGATTTGCGGCAAAACTTTTCTGAAGAAACCCTGCAAGGAATGTATTTGCTCGGAGTAAAATATGTTGTGCTGCACCCCGAGCAGGCTGGAAAAAATCCGAAGGAAGTGTTTGCAGAAAAAAAGGCAGCATTGGGCCTTGAACGCGGGCTGGAAGTTGCTGAGCTGCAGCATTCCCCAATAATTGCTGCGAAAAGAGTATCATCCATTGCCTATACTCCTGAGCTGGACAAACAAGACGGATGGATACTGAGATTGGAATACGAAGACAGAAATATAGACTTCAGCGAAATCCGCAGCATACTTGCAGCAATGAACATTGACACTGGCTCAAGCACCTCTGAACAAATCCTGGTGAAAAGCAGCAAAAACGAAATAATAGCGGCAGAAGAGCTGGCGCTGGAAGTAAAAGACGTAAGAACAAGCGCGGACAAAATTGAAATCAGGTATGAAACCAGCAGCGAAGCGTTCCTGCAGCTGAGCTATGCGCACGGGCCGCTGTCTGCAAAGATAGACGGCGAGGAAACAGAATACTGGAAAAGCGCCATAAACACTGTTGTCGTGAAGTCACCGGGCGGGGAGCATGTTATTGCAATACAGGGAAAGCAGCCGCCCTTAAGAAAGCAGTTAATGCTTATCTCGCTGGCCGGGCTGCTTATGCTAATATACCTGCTCAGAAAGCAATTGGAAGAAAGGGGAAATAATGGAAAAATTTAAGAAATAAGCCAAAGGCCGTAATCAAAATGAACGAAACAATAAAAAAAATAGGAGAAGCGTTTAGCGATGACAGGGGAGCAATATCCAATGTCCTGGAAGAACCGATAAATCACGTGGCTGTAATAACTACGAAAGCCGGCTCTATTCGCGGGAACCACTACCACCCTGAGCAAATACAGTATGTTTACCTTATCAGCGGCAGGTATGAAAGCTTTTCCAAGGACTTGCGCGATGAGAATGCTGAGGTTGAAAAAATAACAGTTGAGGCAGGCAGCATTGTAATAACGCCGCCCATGATAGCACATGCCATGAAATTCACAGAGGATTCGGTGATGCTCAACCTTACCACTGATGAGCGCGACCCTGCAAGCTTTGACAAGCACACCAAAAAGTTTGAGCTGATAAAAGATGACGGGTAAAGTAATAGAAGAAGATGTTCGGACAATAGCAGCAGGCATAATGCCTGACGCAGCCAAGCTGAGCGGCAGAACTCTGCTGATTACAGGCGGCGCAGGATTTCTGGGAAATTACTTTCTGCTTACCATAGATTACCTGAACAGAAACGTCCTGGAAAAGCCGTGCAAAATCATATCTGCGGACAATTTCATAACAGGAGTGGGCTACAGGATTGAAGAAAGCGAAAACTTCAGGGCAATAACGCATGACGTAAAATATCCGCTGCAGATAGATGAAGATATTGACTATCTTATTCACCTGGCCGGCATTGCATCCCCAAGATTCTACAGGAAATACAAAATTGAAACGATTGACGTTGCAACATTAGGAACAAAAAACATGCTTGAACTCGCAAAGGAAAAGAAAGTGAAGAGCATGCTGTTCTTCAGCTCAAGCGAAGTGTACGGAGACCCGCATCCAGAGCATGTGCCTACAAATGAGGAATACTTTGGAAACGTGTCGTGCATCGGACCGCGGGCAAATTACGACGAATCCAAACGCCTTGGAGAAACAATGTGCATCGCATACCACCAGACTCACGGCGTTCCTGTCAAAATGATACGGCCGTTCAACATCTACGGGCCCGGTATGCGGCTGGACGACTACAGGGTAATACCCAACTTTGTTGCCAAGGCGTTCAACAGCGAGCCGATACCGGTATACGGAGACGGGGCAAACACGAGAACGTTCTGCTACGTGAGCGATGCAATGATTGGGTTTTTCAAAGTGCTGCTTGCAGAAGGCATGAATGGAGAACCTTTTAATGTCGGCAGCGAAGACAATGAAATAAGCATGCTAAAACTTGCGGAAACAATGGCAGAAATCTTTGACAACAAGATAAATATTGAAAAAACTTCCGGGCCGAATGACGCCTATACGCTTGGCGACCCGAAACGAAGATGCCCTGACCTGACCAAAATAAAAAAGCTGGGATACGATGCAAAGGTTGACTTAAAGACAGGAATAAAGAGATTCATACAGTGGGCGATAGAGGAATACAGGATACAGTCGCCGCTGGCGGAAGCAATAAAACCTACCTGACCATCGGCTCAGGCACAGGAACAATAAACTTAACGCCGGCATCAGCATATTTCTTCGTGTTCTTCAGTATTTCCCCGGCAAAATTCCAAGCCAAAATGAGAATGTAATCCGGTTGATTGCTGTCAAGATGCGCTGAGCTTACTATAGGTATGTGCGAGCCGGGCATGAACAAGCCCTGCTTAAGAGGGGAATCGTCAACCACATAATCAATCGTTTCCTTTCCAATGCCGCAAAAGCTGAGGAGAGTTGTAGCTTTGGCAGGCGCGCCGTAAGCAGCAATTGACCTGCCCTGACTTTTAATGCCTGCAAGCAGCTTTACCAGCTTTTTCCTGTTATCATGGACTTTAGCAGCAAAAGTCCTGTAAGTTTCAAAATTGTCAACAACCCCCTTTTCACTGTCAAGCATTTCGGCAACAGAAGAATCAACTTCCCTGCCTGATTCCTGCTTCTTAACAAAAACCCTCAGCGAGCCGCCGTGGCTTGGAACGTGCTGAACTTTGAATATTTGCATTCCGTTATTTTTGAAAAAATAATCCAGCGCTGTCAATGAATAATAAAAAAGATGCTCGTGATAAACAGCGTCAAATGTCATATCCTTAAGCATATCAACCAAGTAAGCAGCTTCAACAACAAAAATGCCGTCCTCCTTCAAAAGCGTTTTAACATTTTTGGCAATGTCTTTAATAGTGTCGGTATGGGCAAAAACATTGTTGGCAGTAACAACGTCCGCATGTCCCTTTGCAGCAACAATTTGCTTAGCAACATTTTCGTTAAAGAAATCGTTAACCGTCTCCACGCCGTCATCAGCAGCTATTTTAGCAACATTAGCAGCCGGTTCTATCCCTACTACTTTTACACCAAACTTTTGAAATCCTTTAAGCAGCAACCCGTCGTTGCTGCCGATGTCAACTGCCAAAGAGCTTTTGCCAAGATTAAATTCCTTTGCTATGGACTCAGCATACTGCGCAAAGTGCTGCCTGAAAGTATTGGAAGTGGAAGTAACGTAGAGGTAATGCTTAAACAAAAGCTCTGGCGGGACAGTATGGTTGAGCTGAACGACTTTGCATTTTTCGCAGAAAGAGAGCTCCAGAGGGAACTTCATCTCCCTGCGCTCAACCTCATTGGCGGACAGGTAGCTATTCGCAAGCGCAGTCTCGCCAAGCGAAAGAAACATTCTCGTGGCTGTCCCGCAAACCCTGCACTCCATGAACAAAGGCAGCGAGGGCAGGTTTATAAAAGTTTTTGATGGGCGGCGTCATTGAAAAGTTAGCGGCATGCCCGCAGCTGCCTCGCCGTTCTTCCTGATTTTTCCCTCCCTTAATATTAAGGGAGGGAAAAATCAGGGCAGCTTAGCAAAACAACAGGAGCGCATGGACTTTTCAACAGCGCCTGATGGGCAACTTTTATAAACGCATCCGGATTCATGGTTTGACATGAAACTCGGGATTATCGGAGTCGGAAAGTGGGGACAGAATTTTTTAAAAGTGTTTTTGGAATTAGGAGCAGAGGTTAAGTGGATTTGCTCAAAAACAGAAGCCACTCTGGAAAAAGCAAAGCAAACCGGTCGGGCGCAGGCAACCACTGACTACAAGGAAATTCTCAGAGATTCCGAAGTAAATGCTGTTGCTATCTCAACGCCGGACCCAACGCATTATCAAATTGTAAAGGATTCCTTGGAAGCAGGAAAGCATGTTCTGGTTGAGAAGCCGTTTACCCTGAACAGCGCTGAAGCAGAGGAGCTTATAAAGATTGCTGAAGAGAAAAAGCTTATTTTAATGGTCGGGCACATACACCGCTACAATCCCGGAGTGCAGAAGCTAAAAGAAGAGATTGACAGCGGGGCGTTTGGAAAGGTAAGGCACGTGCAGCTCATCGGCACGCACACAAACTCAAGGGACGACACGACAGTTGTGTGGGATTTTCTGCCGCACGACATGACCATCCTAAGCTATTTGTTCGGAAGCTATCCCAAAAGCATAAGCGCAAACGGAGCAAGCTTCCGCGGAAAAGGAACCGATGCTGTGACAGCGGACATGCGCTTCGGAGAAGTATTTGCAGTGAGCTTTGCCAGCTGGGTCTATCCGGCGAAGCAGCGCATGGTTATAGTGATTGGAGAGAAAGCAAGCGCTGTGTTTGACGACTATGCGAGGAAGCTGACTTATTACGGCGAGGGCAAAAGCTTTGAGTTTGACAAAATGCCTTTAACAGAAGAGTTAAAGCATTTTATTGACTGCGTTGAAAACAACAAAAAGCCGCTGACTGACGGGGCAGAGGGGTTGAAGGTTGTAAAGGTTCTGGAAGCGTGCGACGAATCAATAAAGAAAGGCGGGCAGCCGGTCAGCGTAACCTCCACCAAAACTTAAGAATGTAAGGGAACATGCTCATCTCTTTCTTAAAACTCAATGCTGAGCTTTTTCCTTCAGTCCAAGTGGCAGGAATTTCCTTAATGCGCAGCTTGCTGCGGACAGCATGGATTAGGATTTGCGTATCCCAGAAGACGCTGCGCTTTCTTGAATTATCAATGCCTGCCTGCCCGACAAGGTTCAGGATAACATTCCTCTTAAATGCCTTAAAGCCGCAGATGTTGTCCTTAAAGCCAGTATGGAACAATAAGCGGATAAAAGCGTTGTAAACCTTGCTTATCACAAACCGCTTCGGATGGCGCTTGATATTGGAGTTTTTATGGTAGCGGTTTATTATAACCATGTCAAAGCCGCCATCAAGCCAGTAAAGCATCTCGGCAAAATGCCTTGGATTGAGGGAAAGGTCCATGTCAAGCAGCAGGATGTCCTCGCCTTTGAGCAGCTTAAATGACTTGGCAAGGTTCTCTCTGCGGGAAGGGCCGTCGCTGTATGATTTGTAACGCAGATTTTTATACTTTTTTGCAAGCTTTTTCAGAATTTCAGGCGTTGAATCAGCAGAGCCGTCGTCAACAACAAAGATTTCAAACGGCCTGCCGAGCGAAGACATGATTTTATGGACAACAGAAACAGTATTGGAAACCGCATGCTCCTCATTGTATCCCGGAATAATGACGCTGACGCCTTTCACGATGCTGGAAAGCTTTTGGGTTTTTATTTAAAGGTTTTCGTCATGTTCAGTATCTCCGATTGCATCTGTGGCACTGCGTGCTGCGGCGCTCTATTTCCTCCTCCCCTCGAAATTTAAGGGAGGAGGAAATAGAGCGCAGTGGATGGAACTAAGGCAGTTTCGGAGATACTGTACAGCTTCACAAACTTTAAATAGCCCCTGAAATACTCGGCAGGCAATGGTTTTCGCAAGCATCGTGCTGTTCTTTTTGTACTTCTGGGGGTTCGGGTTTGCCACAACGAGTCTGGCGAGGGCAAAAGAAGCCGGCAATTTTCTTGAACGGCAAATAATGCGAATCGGCATTGGAGCTGCTGCGGTAATAATTTTAGCCATGATTATGCATGCAGCCAGGATTCCGCTTGACTGGAAAATATTTTTTGCGCTGGCAGCAGCGTATCCCGCCTATTATTTGCTGAGGAATTACAGGAAGATTAAGCTGGGAAAGGTTTCTGTAAGTAAATCCGATATTAACACATTACTTGTGCTGCTGATTTTTGCGGGCAGCCTGTACATGTACGCTTCCGGGGCTTTTGCTTATCCATACGTGGAGGATGATGACCCGTGGGGGCATGTGGAAGGGGCAAGATACATTGCAACTGAAAAAACTTTTTCCCTATCCCCATACAAGGGCTTCCAGTACATGAATCCCTATCCGCCGAGCTACGACTTTGTGTTTGGATTGATGCACCAAACTGAAAAGTCCCTGTACTGGACTGTGAAGTTTTTCAATGCGCTTATAATTTCACTGAGTTTGGTTTTCTTTTACTTTTTTGCTGCGCGTTTCCTTGAGAACAGGAACAAAGCGCTGTTTGCGACCGCAGTATTGGCAGCAGTGCCTGCTTACCTCAGCCATTTTATCTGGTCGCCTGCGCTGGCAATGATGATGTTTTTCCCTGCAATGTACTGCCTGGAAAAAATAAAAGACGATAAAAGATGGAAATGGGTTGCCGCCATAGCTCTGGGCGGATTGCTTGTTTCGCATCCTACAAGCACATTAACGCTGTTTGTTATGGTTGCAATGTACGCTGCCGTAAAGGTTTTGCTGACTAAAAATTTAAAAGCTTATGCAACAGCAGTGTTTGGGGGCGTAATTGCGTCACTGAGCTGGTGGGGATTTGACGGGAAAGCGTTCTACTTTACGGCTACAGAACCTGCGAGGAGGACGGCAGACGCTGTGCAGCAAACAGGGCTGCCTGACAAGGCGCTGCACACCTTTCTCAAAACATTTCACAAATGGAGCGGGACAGCCTCAAGGCCGTACACGTTTGAGGATTTCTTCATTGCAAAAGGGCAGAACCTGATAAACAATCCTGTAGGGATTGGGAAAGCTGTTATGCTGCTGTTTTTAGTGGGATTGGTTGCTGCGCCGATAATGAGCATCAAAAGATTAAATATGAAAGCGAAGATAGTTGCGATAGCTGTTGCGGCTGCCGTTTTTATCCTTACATATTTATCCACTGAAAAAATGCTGCACTTAATTGCGGCGTATTCTGCGGTGATGATAGCGGTTTTATTTGCAACCGGGGCGTGGAAGGAGAAGACTGCATATTTCATATCTTTGCTGTGGTTTTTGTGGTCTTTCCTGATTGTAAACAATTTAACGTTTGACTTCCCTGTCGGGTTTTTTGCATTCAGGACATGGATGGTAATGGCAGTTCCTCTTGCACTAATTGCGGCAGAAGGCTTATGGAGCTTGTTTGCAATGCAGCCGATGCTCAGAGTAAGCAAAAATTTAGCTGTATTAGGAAATGTGGCGCTTATTTTGGCTGTGCTGCCGGGCATATGGCTTACGTCAGCCGAGCAGAAATACGAAGTCAACACGGCAACGTGGCCTCCTGGAGCATTCTGGACGTCAATGGATGAGCTGTCTGTTTATCTGGCGCTTAAGGAACTGCCTGCTGAAACCAAAGTGTTCTCGTTCTTCACAGACGGCCAGATACTGGCAATGGACAAGTACAGCTGCGGGTGGTGCGAAGCAGAAGGCAAGTTCAGGCAGGGCGGCCTGAACAAGAGCGCTGAGGAAGTAGCAGCGTGGATGAAGCAGAACGATTACGAATACATGATTATCGGCGGGATGGAAGCGCAGCGATTCGGGCAGAATGAAACCATTAGACTGCTGAATGACATGGCTGCATCAGGGCTTTTTGCAGCGCCCTACCAGAACAGCGGGGCTGTTGTGCTTAAAGTTATCTGAGATGCAAGTAGCCTTTGGCTAATTGCAATTCTTCAGGCTCAATTCCTTTAATCAAGAGCAAAACGACAAAGTATGACAAAGCTGCGGCAGGAATTATGACAAGCAGGTGAAACTGCAGCAGCAAAAAAATTACAGCGGCCATAACAGCAGTTGCAAGCAGCGGCTTCACAGCAGTTTTGAAAAGGCTAAAAGAATAATCATTAGCGCGGGCAAAGTAAAGCAAAGCAATCAGAACAAAAAACTCGGTAATTACTGTGGTGAAAGCTGCGCCGATAAAGCTCCACAAAGGAATAAAGACAAGGTTCAAGGCAACATTGATAAAAGCAGCTGCGGCAGTGATTAAAGTGAATGTCAATTGCTTGTTGATTGCGTTCATCAAAAATCCGGTCAGCGAGCTTAAAAAAATTGCGACAAGCGCCCAAATCAGGATCTGCAAAGCGACATGCGAGCCGGAAAATTCAGCGCCGAAAATGAAAAATGTGAGCCGCTCGGCCAAAAGGGTAACGCCAACACCCATAGGAAGAGCAAGGGCAAAAAGATAATAGAAAACTTTCCTGTAAAGAACACGCAGATTTGCCATGCCGGAAACGTACAGCCGCGACATGGCAGGAAAAACAGCGCCGATAATAGCTGAAGGAATAAAATAAAGGGCGTCAAGCAAGCGGTAAGAAGCGTTATACAAGCCGGTGGCTGCGCTGCCCTGCATAAACGTCAGCATAACCGTATCTATCCTGAAATATATTGCCACAAACAAGCTGGAAAACCAGAAAGGCATTGAATCCCTCAAGAACTGCTTCTGGAAAGCAAAATCAAATCCAAGCTGAAGCGGAACAATGTTGCGGACAGCAGCCAAAGTGACAACAAGCGTAATGCTGTATGCTGCGAGGAAGGCAAATGCAATTCCAAGCAGGCCATATCCTGCGATGACAGCCGCAAGCCCTAAAACAACCGCCAGAAACATCTCAAGAACCTTGGCAATTGAAACGAAAAGCATGCGCTCATGCGCATAAAAAACAGCCATAAGAATGGTTTTAATGCTGAAAATGAAAGTGGCAAATGCAACCACGTAAACTGAAAGAATAACTTCGCCGGAAACACTGGAAAAATTAACAGCTGCTGCTGTTATAACTGCAACCACAATGCCAAGAAACAGTTTCATAGTCAAAGCGTTGCTGAGAATATGGGCTGTTTGTTTCAAATCCTTGGCAACATCCCTGACAAACAGCACCTGAATGCCAAGGTCATTGAAAACAACAAACAGGCCGATAAACGCAAAGATGAAAGAGTAATCACCCAAACCTGACTTGCCGAGCGTGTGTGCAATTGCCAAAAATAAAGCGAAGGAAAGCAGCCTGGAAATTATGTCAGAAACAAACAGGAAACCAATGTTTTCAAAAACGCTAACTCTCATGGGATTAGACTAACACCAGTCGTTTAAAAATTTTTGGAAAACTTACTTTAGCGCCAAGAAAAGCATTTTCTTCCATCAACTGCTTATGTTCAGCAGTTAGCATTCTCACCTGCTGCCGCCACGATAGCATAAACAGCTGCTACTGCAACCACTACGACAACTTTTTTCCGGTTTTGCCGTTAGCACTTACAAAAACTTATTTAAAGCACGCCCGGCTGCCGAAAAGCATGAAAATAATCGTTTCCATCCCTGCGTTCAACGAAGAGAAAACAATTGCTGCGCTCATAGAAAAGATTAAGGCAGTAACCAGGCAGCTGAAGCAGAAAAGCGAAATAATTGTGGTGGATGACGGCTCTTCTGACAAAACAGCTGAAGCTGCCAAGAAAGCCGGCGCTCTCGTTTATTCCCACCCAAGGAATTACGGGCTTGGGGAAACATTCAAGACAGAAATAGAAAAAGCGCTTGAACGGAAAGCAGACGTTATTGTGCACATTGATGCTGATTTGCAGTACATGCCTGAGGAAATTCCGCGGCTGCTTGAAGCTATCAGAAACGGAGCAGACCTTGCGCTGGGCTCAAGGTTCAAGGGCAGAATCGTGGGAATGCCGCTGACAAAAAAAATAGGCAACAAGATATTTTCGCTAATAGTATCGTACATCATCAAGATGCGAATTCATGATGCTCAGACAGGCTTCCGGGCATTTACCAAAAAAGTGGCGCAGGAAGCAGAAATCACATCCGGGTTTACATACACGCAGGACCAAATCATAGCAGCAAGCAGGAAAAAATTCATGATAGCCGAAGTGCCTGTAACGTTTCTCAAGAGAGAAGGAAAAAGCCGGCTGATGAAAGGGCCGCTTGACTACGGCGTTCGCGGAGGCACAAACCTGATAAGACTGTTCAGGGACTATGCGCCAATAACATTCTTCGGCTCAATAGGGCTGGCTTTTATCGGGCTGGGGCTTGTGCTGGGCAGCTGGCTGCTGTACAGATACATTACCTTAGGAGCAATTGGCAAGACTCCAAGCATAATATTGACCGTGCTGCTGCTGATAATAGGGCTGCAGATTATACTGTTCGGGTTCTATGCGGACAGCAGGAGGAAGTGATAGCCGGAAATGATTTGAGAGGGAAGGCAATTAAATAACTTTATAAGATAATTGCAAACTACTCTCGGGCTAAAGCCCGCAGGTTTCTGCCAAAGGCTCGCCCTAAAGCCCACTCTAAGGCGCGAATCAGAAGAACTTGCACGCATTTCTAAAGAACCACCAGTCAAACACCTACGAGCTTTGCAGCCTAATCAGCTTCTCAATTTTATTCAATTTCTTACCCATTTCTCTTTGCCCTGTAATTAGATTGCTTATATCATTTCTTACGTTGCCAATATCATTTTTGATTTTAACAAAAGCAACTGCTGTATTTTTGCCAACATCAAAATATTTCCTCCACAGCAAAAATTCAGAGCTAATTATGAACAAGCCAATTGTTAATAGCGCACTCTCTAAGGTAGGGGAACCTTTCAGCAGCCATAGCAGAATGGCAACAGAAGCCAGCAGCAATACCCAGATAACGATGTCATCTGCTTTGAATTTCATTGCAATCCTCTAATAAGCGCGTAAATTCCTATGACAACCAAGATAGTCACTATCGTCCACACAACTATATCAAGCTTTTGCATTGTCAAGAACTGCGGACTAAAGTCCACAGCGTGCAGTTCTTGAGCATGCTCAGAAACGCTGTATGCTTACTCCGCACTGAAGTAAGGAGATTGCGCATCAGCGTTTCTGACATTTCAAATATCCTTAATGCCGCTTTCATCAATGTAGAACGCTGCCTCTGCCTCAGGCAGGTTAGGGGAATCAACCAGCTTAGCAACCCTGCTGCCCTTCTTGCCGCGGCGCAAATACATCCTGTATGTTGAGGCGTGCGCAACAATATGGCCTCCAATAGCCTGAGTAGGGTCGCCAAAGAAAACATCCGGCTTGGACATAACCTGATTTGTAACGTAAACTGCAAGGTTGTACATTTCAGCGAGCTTCATCAAAGTATGGAGGTGCTTGTTGATTTTCTGCTGCCTGTCAGCAAGCGTGCCTCTGCCAATGAATTCAGCGCGGAAATGAGCGGTAAGGGAATCAACAACCACAAGCTTAACGTTCAGCCCCTGCTTAATCAAGTCCTCCACTTTCTCAGCCAGAATCATCTGATGATCGGAATTATGGCAGATCACTCCGCCAAAACCCCCAACAAAGTTTTGGTAGGGTTGCTGTGGCGAATTCACCTCAAAATCGTACACCTTAGTTTTTGGATCAAGCTTAACTTCCTCTATCTTCTTAATTCTGGCAAAGACCAAATCATTCCAAACAGGGGCGTTTAAATGCTGTGCAGCCCCCTCCAATTTTAAGGGGTCATCTATATTAAGGCCAGCCGCTTCCACTCTGTATGGGACATGCCAGTTAGGCTTTGGATTTTTTAGCTTAATCGGATTTATTCCCGCAACAACTCCAAAACGCAGCAATAGCATGCTTAACCCGTTCGCTAATTCCCTGCTGGATGTAGCAAACAAAAGTCTGCCTTTTGGTCTGCTAGCCGCATGGTAACCGTCCCCATCCCAGAAGCCGGCTACAAAGTGCTTAAGTTTAGACAGCGGGAGTTCAAAAATCCATTCTGGCAAACTTTTTTCGAACGCCACTTTTTCAATAGGAAGCTTATAACAGTATCTCATTATCAAGCACAATAACCTGCTTGGCACTAAAAGCGTTCTGGCGCGGTAGTTTTTCTTAGAATGAATAAAAGATTTAACATTGAAATTTGCTTCTATTATCCTCTTTGCCTTTTCTATAAGATACGGCTCTGATGTAAGTCTAAACCTCAAAAATCTGCGCTTATATTGCGAATCACCTTCAGCAATTATGAATCCAAGCAGCCACAGCACATCTTCATTAACTTCAACAACGTTCGGTATCCGAGTTGCCACCCCCCTGCCTGTATGCCTCAATTTGAGAAATTTTATTTGCCGCACACTGTTATTTGTTATTTCACTGAGTAAATGCTCTTGGTCGCAGTCAACAACAAGTATTTCTTTCAGGATTTCAGGACTTGCAGAGTTTATGAGTTCTTCTGCAAAATTAATTTGCCCTACATCCTTACCTGGCACTGGAAGGGTATTGGGCAAAGCAATATAATCCCCCTCCCTTAAGAAATTAGCATATTCGGGCACAGGGCGCATGTTTCCCTTAATCTTATTAACCGTCTCCCTTAACTTACCCATCCGAACCCCCTTAAAAACGCTATGCGATCCTGTAACAGTAACTTCTCTGCCAAAACTTGTAGTGATTTTGTACATCAAATTGTTTTCCCCTAATTCGTGCTCAATTAAATCTGTAACTTTTACCTTTTCCATCTTACCGCTCTCTGGATTAAAAGCAAAAGTGGAGATGCTCCTGCCTCTCCTGTTCCCAACCACATCCTCAATTGGCTCAATATGAAAGCTTTCATCGTTAGTGATGCACACTTTCTCGCTTCCAAGAAGACTGTTAAACGCGCGCGCTGTCTTTATTCGCTTAAGCGCATCCTCAGGGTCAAGGTCAATGCTTTTAGCCATCTGAGTAATCCGCTCAGGACGGAAAGTGGATTCAGTGTCAATAAACACAACCGCGGCATCAGGATACTGCTTAAGGCAGTGTGCACTGAGGGCGTGCGCCAGCTGACTTTTCCCTGAGCCGTACTGTCCGAAGCTTTCAGTAATTGCCCTTGTCTCAAAACCGCCGCCAAGCAGAGAATCAAGGGCTTTACTGCCAGAATAAATCTTTTCAATCCCTTCCCTCTTTCTAAGAACATCTTCTCCGGATTCAAAGCCGAGGTCCAGCTTTTCGCGGGCGTACTGAATCATTTTTCTTGCTGCTACATCAGTAACTCCGGCAATCGCAACCAGTTCGCGAGGGCTGGTAACCGCTACGCTCAGCAAAGTATCATATCCGCTGCTCACAAGCTTTTCAGCCGTAGCAGCACCCACGCCGGGAATGTCATTAACATTATCAGGCTTTGTTTCAGACTTTGCTTGCTCCACTTCAATAACCCCCTCTTCAACAACAATTGCTTCCTGTTTTCTCATGTTTTCCACCTCAATATAAAGTTTTTGTGCTGCGCTGTCTATTGGTTTAAGCGATTTTACAGTGCCGTGCCTCACCTTGGCTTAGCTTCTGTTACGGAAGCTAAGCTTAGGGTGAGCGGATATCCCTGCTCCGAATCATATCTGCTGATTTGCCGCACCCAGCTGAGGCTCAGCCGGCTTGAGGGATAAGCGCCTAAAGGCCTCATCCACTACCAGCTTGACCTTAGCCAGGTCATTAATGTTGTACGAATTGGTTTCCTTCCAGTTCTTGTCCTTGTCCATGTAGGACTTGGACAGCGTGACAGTGGCGAATTCGCCATTGGCACTCTGATTCTTCCAAATCGTGGCGGATACCCCGCCTGCCTTAAATTTCGCGCAGAATTAGAGGTTTATTTAGCGATATTGACACTACCGCCACTACTGTTGCTAAACCCACTTAAGCGGTATTATTTGAATAATTTTTTGGGCTGAAACGAAAACTTTAATAAATATTCAAACGTACCTATTAATATGACAAAAAAATCACAGCACATCAGTGCTTCAATTAATTGCCCGGCTGATAAGATTTACGAATTCGCCTCAAATCCCGGGAATTTGCCCAAATGGGCGGCAGGGCTCAGCGGCTCCATAAAGAAAGTCAAAGGAGAATGGATTGCTGACTCGCCTATGGGAAAAATTAAAATTGAATTTGCTGAAAAAAACAAATTTGGCATCCTTGATCATGATGTAACTTTGCCAAGCGGCGAGAAAGTTTACAGCCCGATGAGGGTATTTCCAAACAATAATGGCGGTGAAGTAGTCTTCACGCTTTATCAAAGGCCAGGCATGTCAGGCCAAATGTTTGCAGAAGATGCAAAGTTAGTGAAAAAGGATTTGGAAAAGCTAAAGAGCTTGCTTGAAATGTGAGAAATCGTCATTCGCAATCTCTCAGCTTCAGCCGGGAGTAAGAAGGCGATTTCTGACATTAGCCCGGCGGTTCTTGACAGCCGCAAGCTGGCAGCAAGCTCTGCGGCAGCAAAAAATGCGGCGCAGGCCGCGCAAGCATTACCTGAACAGCTTCTCGCCGTCTTTCAGGAACTGCTGCACCGTTTCCTTGCTGTACGGGTGCACTATCATTGGCTCAAGGAAGCTGGGCTGCGTAGTTACTATGTGGGCGCCTGCCCCGAGCCACTCAACTATGTTAAGCGTTTCGCGGGTTGAGCCGCAAATAATTTTGGCTTTAAGCTTGTGCTCATCCAGAAGGTAGCGGAGCTTTTTCAGCTCTTCAATGCAGTTGTAGCCCATATTATTCACGCGGCCGCAAAATAAGCTGACATAGGTTGCATCTGCCATCGCGGCAAGGAAGCACTGCTGCGCAGACATCATGGCAGTAACGTTAACCCTGACATTGTACTTGTTTTCCAACTCCTTGATAAGCTGGAGGTTTTCCATCTCGCCGTTAGGGCCGTGAATCGTGATTTTAACGACAATGTTGTCTGCCCAGCCGGCAAACTCAATCGCCTGCTTTCGCATCTCATCCATGTCATTCGTTGTTACTTCCACTGACAGCGGATAAGGCGCTATCATTTCAGCAATCTCAATCTCCTTTTTCCTGATGCCTTCCATGCCGCCGGTAACACCGGATTTCATCAGAATGCTGGGATTGGTGGTTACGCCCCGTATAATTCCCATGCCGTGGTATTTCCTGATTTCTGCTACATCACCTGTGTCCAAAAATATTGCCATTTTTACCTCCCTCATATACTTTAGAGACAATAAGCATTGCCTCATGAGCGTCATGAATGCTGCCGTTCGGCTCCCTGTCTGACTCAATTGAGCCAATAAAATCAGCATACTCCTTTTCAAAGGAATCGTCTTCATCCCAAGAATACTCAAACTTATCTGGAACGCCCATCCCGGGCTTCATTTTGTAGAAAGTCAGGGATTCTCTGCCATAACTCCTGCCCAGCCCGTCAATGCTAATCTGGCCGGTTTTGCACATAATGTCAAACGTGAACCTGTTTTTCCACTCGGTCCAGGAAGCGTGAAGCTGGGCAACCTGATTCTTTCCGGAACGGAGAAGCAGAAAGCAGTTATCCTCAACTTCCATGCTCCAGAAAAAAGTGTTTGTAAAACCAGCTGCATCCGCAACATCGCCCATGAAATACCTTGCCAAGTCAATCAGATGGCTGCCCTGGTCAAGAAGCTCGCCGCCTCCTGCCTGCTGCCTTGAAGCGCGCCATTCTTTCTCGTAGCCGGGCCTGCCGCCATGACCGTAGCGGCCGCGGATAAACATAACATCTCCGATGTTTTCGTTCCTGATAATTTCCTTTGCCTTAATAATTGCAGGATGGAAGCGGTGATTAAAGCCGGCTTTCAGCTTTTGGCCTGACTGCTTATGCGCTTCAATGACTTTTTTCAGCTCAGCCGGATTTACAGCGCAGGGCTTTTCAACCAAAACATGCTTTTTGCTGTTGAGGGCTGCAACAGCAATTGGCGCCAAGGAAGAACTGACTGTTGCGACAATCACCAAATTAATGCCGGAATCAGCAGTGACCTCCTTTGAATCAGCAGTGAATCCGCAGCTGTACTTCTCTGCAAGCTGTTTTGCTTTCTCAATATTTGTATCGCACACTTTGACCAGCTTTGAATGGGAAAATTTTTCCAGAGCTGCTGCGCGCCTGCCGCCCATAAGGCCGCAGCCCACAATCCCGACGTTATACTGAGCCATGCTGAGCAATCAACTCCTTAAGCCGGAAAACAATCAGATGCTGGATATCGCCATGCAGCCCTTCTGTAAGCGGAGTGGAGTCAGCATGAACGATAATGCATGCATCGCAAATCTCCTTAAAAGCGCCGCCGTCAAAGCCGGACAAGCCAATTGTTTTGCCGCCGTTGTCCTTGACATACTGCAGTGCAAGCGTAAGGTTCTGCGACCATTCGCCTGCATTTCCCTTTCCTTTGCCGCCGTGAACGCTTAAGGCGACTGCAACATCGCCGGGCTGCATGAAATTCTCAATCTGGCCCTTGAAGACAGAAGCCCAGCCCTCATCATTAGTATAGGCAGAAACAACAGGGGTGTTGTCAACCAGGCTAATTGCCTTGAAGCGCTTCTTTCCCGGGCTGCTCACTGTCTTTGAAAGGTCAGCAGCAAAATGCGAAGCAGTGGAGGCAGAGCCGCCGCAGCCCATGAAAAAAACATGATTCCCTGACTTCCATGCCTCAAAAAGAATGCCAATTGCCCTGTTAATCTGCGCCACATCAAATTTCTCGCACAGCGCCTTAACATCTGTCAGGTAATGCCTGATGTACTGTTCATGCATTTTCCCCACCTCAAAAGTGTTTTCCGTCATACACAATCCTTGAGCCGTCAAAATCAAACTTGAATGCAGTGTAAACCAGCCCCTGCTCTTCCATGAGCTTTCGGACGCGGTCATGATTATTCTCGGCGTAAAGCAGCAAAAATCCGCCTCCGCCGGCGCCGATTATTTTCCCGCCAATAGCTCCATTAGCAAGCGCAAGCTCATACCACTTGTCAATATCAGGATTGGACATGCTGCCTGAGATTTTGCGCTTGTGCTGCCAGTGAATGTTCATCCACTCGCCAAAACGCTTAAGGTCGCCGTTTTCAAGGCACTTTAAGCTCTGCTCGCCTATCTTCTTGATTTCATGATACTGGCTGAAAATGTCAGCGTCAGAGCCAGCTTTCTTTTTCTGCTCAACAAGCACCTCATTGGCTGAGCGCGTAAAGCCGGTGAAGAACATCATCAGATTTTTCTCGAGCTTCCTGATGTTTTCGTGAGAAATATTAACCGGAGTCACAGTAACCTTGCCGTTCTGGTTAATCTTAAGATGCGAAATGTTGCCGAATGCTGAGGCGTACTGGTCCTGCTTTCCGCAGGATTCCTTCAAAACGTTCATCGTAATATGGGATGCGTCCTCAGCAAGCTTGTACTTTGAAACAACCTCGCCGTTATAATAATAAAGCGCATTAAGCAGGCCGACTGCAAAGCTCAGCGAACTGCCCAAGCCAGTGCCGGCAGGAATCTCAGCAGTGGAATGAATCTCCAGCGGCTGACTGTTGCCTACGTAACGCAGGCACTCACGAATCAAAGGATGCCTGATGCTGTCAATGCTGCCAACAATCTCAGTCTCAGAATAATTAAGCTTGTACTCGTTGTTCATGCGGTGGGAAACAGTTATGTAAATGTACTTGCTGATTGCTGCTGTGAGAAGCGAGGCACCAAACTTATCGCAATAAAACGGCAAATCAGTGCCCCCTCCTCCCAGCGAGATTCGCAGAGGTGTTCGCGAAACAATCATAAAGCAGCTAAAAATATTACTGGTATATAAATTTTTCGGGAAAAGATTTAAATATAACTAATTTAGTTCCTGTTATTTACTTCACGGAACATAACATCGTCTATTCTCCTAAAAGCATACATTGAATCACTCAGGCTGCTGAAATTTTTGTAATCATCCCACACTGCGCTGATTGTTTTCCCTGTGAAAGAACATCTGTCAGACGCAAGATACAATGCAAGCGCTGCTGCTTTCTCAGGCTGAGTGCCTCCTTCTTCTTTCTGCTTCCTGGCTTTCTCCAGGTAATCTTTGCCTGCTGCCACGCCTGCTTCCAAAACCCTGTCAAGAAACCTTGTGTTAACAGGGCCGGGAGAAATGGCATTAACCTGAATATTGAAATCCTTCAGCTCCTTTGCGACTGCCTCTGTCAGAACAACAACAGCAGCTTTTGAAGCAAGGTAAGCAGTGAAGTTTGGCTGCAGATTCTTTCCTCCTATTCCGCCGCCGGCCATGTTGATTATTTTTCCTGATTTCCGGGCTTTCATCAAAGGAATAGCATGCTTAATGCAGTTTACCGTGCCAATCAGATTAATGCCAATTGTATTTTTCCACGCAGAGTCGTCGTTTGTTTCAAGAGGGCCAATTGGGCCGTAGACTCCGGCGCAATTAACCAGAACGTCAAGCGTGCCGCACTTTTTCCTGATGTATTCAAAAAGTTTTTTTACCTGCTCTGCATCAGAAACATCTGCAGCCATGCTGTCGCAATTCATTTCAGCAGCAGCACGGTCAAGGTCCTTCCGAGTGCGCGAACAAATTATTACAGTGGCGTTTTGCCTTACAAATTCATTTGCAATTGCCTTTCCAATGCCTAAGCTGCCGCCGGTGATTAAAACTACTTCAGTCATTACCGAAAAGGCGAATCATCAATACTTATAATTTTATTTGTTTATAATCCTGCCAACAGCTTCCAACAAATTCTTTGCTTCGGCTGGTATAAAGATGGTATTGCAGCCAGCTGCCTTTCCTGCTGCGATGTCTGTATCTGAATCTCCTATTAACCATGAATTCTTCAAATCAATATCAAAATCTGCTGCTGCCAGCAGAAGCATGCCCGGCTTTGGCTTGCGGCAGCCGCATTCAATCTTTAATTCCTTAACCTCGCCATCAAAGCCCTTTTCGGGATGGTGGGGGCACATATAAATCTTGTCAATCCTTGCATTGCCGAGAAGCTGTGCCATTTTCCTGTGAATTTCATCCATGCCCTCAGTTGTCACAAATCCCTTTGCAATCACCGGCTGGTTTGTGACAATGATTGCAAGATAGCCGGAGTCATTGATTTTCTTAATAGCGGCAGGAACCCCGTCAAGCAGCTCAAACTGCTCAGGGCTAACTAAATCCAATACCGGCTTGTTGATAACCCCGTCCCTGTCCAAAAAAATGGCTTTATTCATCTTTCATCTCTTCCTTAAGCTGCCTGTACTTCTCCGGCCTGCCAATCTCGCGGAAAAACTCCTCGGAAACATAGCCGTAAGCAGCATTTTGCTTGACGAGAGCCGGAATCAAGTCCTTTCCGAAGTCATACATGGTTTCAGGAATTAATTTAATTACTGACGGACTGATGACATAAATTCCTTTGCTGTAATAGCTGTCGCTGCCAAACTGCTCTCTTGCTGGCTTTTCAATAAATGAAACAACTTTGCTGCCAACAAGTTTGAGAACGCTGCTGGTTGTTTTGCCTGCAGGCACTTTAGCTACAACTACGGTAAATTCGCTGCTGCTTGATTCATGGAATTTAAGAAGCATGCCAAAGTCCATAGTTGTGAAATTATCGCCGTTGATGACAATGGCAGCGCCCTTGATTTTGTCAGCAGCAAGCCGAACAGCGCCTGCAGTGCCTAAGAGCTGCTGCTCCTCTGAATATTCGATATTGATTCCAAACTGTGAGCCGTCTTTGAAGTAATTCTTTATTTTGTCCTTAAGATGGCCAACGCAGAAAATAAAGTCGGTAAAGCCGTTTGCAGCAAAATGCTCTATCTGGTGCTGGATAAAGGGCTTGCCATTAAGGTCAAGCATCGCTTTTGGAATATCATCTGTTAACGGACGCATTCTCTTGGCAAGCCCGCCTGCAAGAATAACGACCTTCATCTTCCCTTAATCACCCACCCGTTTTCCTTAAGCCAGCCAACAGTTTTTTTTATGGCTTCAGGAATTGAAAGCGAAGGCTGCCAGCCCAAGGATTTTATTGCAGAGTTATCCAGATGGATGAACGGGCTGTCGCCAACCCAGCCGCGGCTGCCGCCTGTGTAAATGAACTTGACGCTGCTCAATCCGAGCTCGCTGCAGACAATCTCAGCGATGGGAGTAACTTCAACATAATCGTCATGGCCAAGGTTAAAAATGTTAATGCTGTTATTTGATTTTTCTATGGCAGTGAACATTGCGTCAACAATATCCTTAACATACAAATAAGACTTTTTTTGCCTTCCATCGCCAAGAATTTCAAGCTGCACGGGATTTTCCTTTAGCTTTTTGAAGAAATCAAAAACGCAGCCGTGCGAGTAGCGCTCACCCATGGTTGAAACAAACCTGAAAATGAAAACCTGCACGCCATAGCCGGCAGCGTAGGCCTGCAGAAGCCCTTCGCCAGCCAGCTTTGAAGCGCCGTACATGGAAGTCTGAACAGGAAAAGGAGCATCTGCCGGCGTAGGATGGATATCGGGTTCGCCGTAAACGCTGCCTGTTGACGGAAAAGCAATGCCCTTAACATCATTCATGCGCATTGCCTCAAGAACGTTGCTTGTTCCAACAGTATTCTGCTGCAACAATTTTTCCGGCTCATTCAAATTGTTTTTGACATCAGCGTGCGCAGCCATGTGGAAAACAAAATCTACCTCCTCCATGCTCTTTGCCAAAGCTGATTTGTCCAAAATGTCTGCTTTGACAAACTTAATTTTATCAGCTGAATTCGCAAGATAGTCGCTGTGGCCTGTTGACAAGTTGTCATAAACTACTACCTCTTTGCCTAAAGAAACAAGCTTATCAACAACATGGCTGCCAATGAATCCTGCGCCTCCGGTAACCAAAACTTTTTTCATACGCCAAACCTCACGCGCAGCAGCCAAACAAGCTCAGGGATTATCTCATACCACCGAAAGTTGCTGTAAGCGCCGTCAACCCACCTGATTGGCAGCTCCTTAATCCTGCCTACCTTATTGAACCTCCACAACAGCTCAACATCAAATATGGAGTTGCGAATCCTCATTTTGGGAATAACGCGCACCAGATTCTCTGCCCTGAAAATCTTTGCGCCGCACTGAGTGTCCTTAATGCTTAAGCCAAACATAACCCTGACAAACAAAGTTCCCAGCACAAAGCTCCCAAATCTCCTGAAAACAGACTGGTTGTACTGAAGAACATTAGAGCGGCTCAAGCCCCGAGAACCGATTACCGCATCATATCCTTCCATGCTTCGGAGCAGTTTGAAATATTCCTCAGGAGAAGTGGCACTGTCAGCATCGGTAAAACCAATCATGCTGCCCTTAGCGACTTTAAACGCTTCCATCACAGCCCCCCCTTTTCCTCGGCCAGGCAAAGCAAGAAGATGAACATTTTTGTGCTTTTTCATGAAATTCCTGACAACTTCCCGGGTACTGTCCCCTGACTGGTCGGCAACAATGTATTCGCACTTTAGCTTTTTATCGAAGAATGATGCGTAGGCGCGCAACGTTTTCAGTATTCGGCGTTCCTCGTTATACGTCGGAATAACAATGCTTAAATCCACTCCCATAGTCAGCAGAAGGGCTTGGCTGTTTGCTTAAAAACTTTTTTACGGTTTGGCAATCGCAAGCAGGTCGCTGTTTGTTCTGTTAATGAAAGCAGCTTCAAAAAGCTTTTCAAGCCGCAAAAAGGATATTGCTTTTAACGCAAAAAGGAACAGCTTGTTTTTGGCTGTACTGGCTCCGAACAAATTCTTGATAGTATGAATGCGGGATGTGTTGCGGAGGTAAAGCACTTTGAAACCAGTCTTTTGGAGAGCTTGATGCAAGGTTTGCTTGGTAAAATAGAATAAATGCTCTTCAGGCTTTACTTGTGTCAACCTGGCAATTACATTGTCATAATCAGGGGTGGAAATAAGCAACAAGCTGCCCTTATGCATAAATTTCCTCAAATTTTTTAGCTCCTCCACAGGGTTCTGCATATGCTCAATAACATCCGACAAATTTATCAGGTCAAATTTACCTTTCTTAGGCAAAGCGCTCATCGTATTCAAGCCAAAGCGGCTTTTAGCGTAAGCTCTGCTTGACTTATTGAATTCAACCCCCACCAACTTACTGATGCCTCGCCCAGAACAGCAATACAAAAAAGTGCCAACTGAACTTCCAATATCCAATACTGAAGATGGCTTGCCAAATTTTTCAACAAGTTCCAGACGGGGAATGAAAGTTTTAACATCCTCGTCAAACGTGTCTTTGTAATAAGCAAGGTTGCGGAGAGCATCCTCCTCGTAAACTGCTTTTTGAGCTTTAGCATCAAGCCTGGGACTAAGATAAACCAAACCGTCCTGCCTGCATTTCCTCAGCAGAATTGTTTGATTTTTAGCCGAAAGGCGCTTAAGAACATCCGAATCGGATGCGCCGCAAAGAATGCAAGGAATATTTTCAGTCATGTAACCCACACAATTTTTGTGGGGTAATGAACTATATAAAAAGTTTCCCAAAAATATATAAAAAAAACGGGATTTGCCTTAATCATGGATAAGCGCCTGGCAGCTACGATATTCTTTATTCTCATAGCTGCTTTCGCGATTCAACTGTTTTTAAGCATACAGGACAAATCAGTCACTGCTGACGAGCCGGGGCATGCGACAAGGGGCTACTACCTGCTGAAAACAGGAAACTTCCTCGTCCAGGGCCACCCTCCGCTTGTGCACCTCATGACAATACCCTTCCTCGCGCCTGAAAGGATAAACCTGCCTGAAGACCATGAGGAGCTTGCGCTGAAAAACGACATACAGCCGCTTTCCAGCAGGATTCTCTTCCATTCAGGAAATGACGCAGACAGGATTGTTTTGCTGGCAGGCATTCCAATAATGCTTCTTTCAATAATCCTCGCGGTTTTCGTTTTCAAATTCGCCAAGGAGCTGTATGGCGTAAACGCAGGGCTTTTTGCTCTGTTCCTTTACGCGTTCAGCCCGGCAGTGCTGTCGCTGGCAGGCGCAGTCACAACCGACATGGCCTCGGCAGTCTTCATTTTCCTCGCAGTATACTTTTACTGGAGAATGCTCAGGAAAACAACGAAGCAGAGGGTTGCGCTTGCAGGGCTTTTTTTCGCTGCGGCAATATCCACGAGGTTTGTCGCATTCATTCTCGTACCTGTTTTTGCGATTCTCGGAATCAGCTACTATTATGAGAGTAAAAAAAAGCTGAAGATGAAAAAGCTTGCTGCCGGCTTTATCGCAATAATGTTCATCGGCTATTTGTTCATGAATGCAGTTTACGGGTTTAACGGAACGTTCACGCCGCTCGGCAAGAGCCTAAAGGACGACCCGGGGCTTTACATAGACAAGGCAAGATACAATTCCGGGGAGCTAAGCCGTTTAGCCCCTGAACCGCTGCAGGGAATTGCAAGGTTTACAATGGACAAAATCCCAGCCATGCTGCCGTATCCATTGCTTAAGGACATGTTCAGCATACCGGCAATATCATTCGGAGCCACGTCAATGTTTTACGTGCTGGGAAAATTCAGCACAGGGGTGTGGTATTACTACCCCTTGACGCTGCTCATTAAGCTGCACCTGCTAATCCTCGCGGCATTTGCCGCTTCACTGGTGTTTTTCAGGAAAACAAGGGCAGCCATTACAGACGAGCTTGCACTCATCCTGCCATTTCTCTCAATTATTCTGTTCTTTATGTTCCTCATACGCATTGAGAACGGGATAAGGTATGTACTTCCAGCACTGCCGTTCCTTTTTGTTTTTGTCAGCAAAGCCGTGAAGGTGCGCAGCAGAATCGCAGCAGCGGTATTGCTGCTGCTAAGCATCTCATACGTGATATCCTCCTTAACCATTTTCCCCCACTACTCCGCATACTACAATGAGCTGGCAGGGGGCCCTGAAAACGGCTACAAGATAATACCGGGCGCAAACTCGGAACTTGGCGGGGAAAACATGATACACCTGAGAAACTACATGGAGAAAAAAGGCATAGACAGAATAAAGCTCAGCTACGGCGGCTTCTCAGAGCCGGACTACTACGGCATAAACCGCGAGGACCTGCCGTCAATTTACCAAAACGTAAAGACAAATAACACCAACTGCGGCCCAACAACAGGGATTGTGGTAGTAAGTTCCTCAAACTTAGTCGGGCTGCACATGCCGAACACAAGCTGCTTCAGCTGGCTGCAGGATTACGAGGCAATTGATAAAATAGGATACAGCCTTTTTGTGTACAACATCACACAGTAATCCTGCAAATCAGCATAATTGGCTGCGACATGCGTTAAACTCACTGCTCAAACAAATTCCTTAACCATCAGCTACTTGGCAAAAAACATATCCAGAATTTCCTTGACAGTAACGAAAACGCCGACAAACAAAGTCAGGGTTGCGCCAATGCCGCTGCCCCACAGGCCCTGGCTGATGAGGAACAAGCCGACAAGCACGCCAAGTGAACTGAGTATTGTAAAAAACGAAACCATTTTCTTCACCATAGTGAATATCAGGTGTTATTTAAAGATTTTCATTAGCAGATTAAAAATTTGCATTTGCACGGCCTAGAAAAACAGCCACCTGAGAATAAAAATAATTAAAATCAAAATAACAGGAACCAAAAAGAATTTTATCACAAACTCCTTAATAGTAGCCATGGTATTAAATAGCAGCGCATATATTTAAGCGTTTTGGAATTGCATCTGCCAGTTGCACGCTGCGGCATTTACACAAGCGCTCAAGGGAAAAGATTTGCGAAAATATCTGCCAAATACATAATCAGAAGCACCAGCAGCATAACTGCCAAAATTTTTTCTGAAAAGCTGTTTGTTTTAATAAATCCTGATATTCTGAAAGGAACAACAGGATACAGCAATCTGACTCCTTTGACCGTCAGCGAATCCAGAAGAAGATGCGACAGGTAGCCGATGAAAACAGCAGCGGCTATGTAAAAGTCAAAGCTCAGCAGCAAAAAGTAAAGCGCCAGCGGCGGAAAAACAGAATGCACAAAGCCGCGGTGCCTGAACAACGACAATATGACGGCAAAGGGCTGCAGCTTCCTGCTGATTTTTGAGTTTAAATGGTCAAGGTCAGGAATCATGGAAGCAAAGGCAGAAACAGACGCGAACACGACAACATTATCACATCTCAAAAAACTGCATCCAAGAATCCCTGCCAGCATTCCAAACAGAAGATGCGAAACAAACATCATTTTAATTGTTCTTCGCTGCTGTCTTCAATTTTGTTTTCCTCAACTGCTGCCTGCTGAGCGTTTTCAGCGTTTGCCTGCCCATCAACAGCAGAGGGCTGGGATGAATTGAGCACGGGCTGAACATCTGCTGGCTTGGCATCCTCAACCTCATTGGCAATAAGCTCAACGCGGTTAAACATCTCGTTTTTATTAACGCGAGCGTTAATACGGATAAACCTGCCCAAAGAATCATTCTTCAGCTGCTCAAACGCTTCAGGCGCTTCACGGAAAGCAAGAATCTCCTCAGAAGTCTTGTTAAGGAATGCTTCAGCGTTCTGCCGGAAAAAAACAGTTCTTACAGAAGCAGTGCCGTCGTCAAGGAAAAGGTTCAAAACATAAGAATAATTTACGCTGACTGCGCCGTGCTCAGGGCAGACAAACTGGGCATCCTGCGGCTTGGCGCGCTTGCCGCACCTGCCGCAGACCTCGTAAAACCTTAAATCGTACACGTCAGTCACTGTGCCATAAACTTCCACAAAGCGGTCGTCATCCTTAATCTCATTAATCCTGCGGCGGGGATTCTCGCGCCTGAACTCCTGCGCCTCAACACTTTCGCCGGGAGGATTGGCAACCATCATGCTCCGATTATTAAAATGCAGCTCCAGAGTGCTGTTGCGGTTCTCCTTAACGTAAACGCCCTTGAGCTTAAGAACATCGCCCTTGCTCAAAAATTCCAGCTTGTTTGCCTGCTCGTTCCAGAAAACAGCCCTTATAGTGCCGGTTTCATCGCCCAAAACAGCAGAGCCAACCTGGCCCTGCCTGCCATTGGAATTAAACTGCCTTACAGGGAAAACAGCCAAAACCTTTGTCAAAACCTCGAGGTTCTGCATGCCGACCATGATGTCCTTAATCTTTAACTTGGCAATATCCTGAGTTGCAAGCTTGATGCCAAGCTCATTGGCAAGAATGTGCGCTGCACCTTCCCTGCTCACAAGCCCTGCAAACTGCTTAAGCTTAGCATTAATGCTGCTATCAATCTGCTCGTTGCTGAGCGCGGAATTTTCCTTTATTTTACCAACAACCTGCTCATAAGAAAGCTGCATCATCAAATAAGCGTAAAAAACGGAGTTATTTATAGTTTTTGATTGTGTCTTGTTGTTCAATCTGCAAGCAGCAGTGTTTTGGCTTTGAGCATCAGCAGTGGTAGCAGCGCAGATGCAGCAGCCGTCGCAGCCGCTACTACTACTGCTGCGTATTATCGTTTGCTTAAAATATTTAGCAGCGCCCGAAAACTTAACAACACGCCCCCATCAAAATATTTTTAAAAACAGCGTTTATTGCAATTGCTATGGTTGAATACATCAAAAGCTACTTTGAGCAGAAAAAGAGAGACATGGATTCTATCAACCCTGAAGACGTTAAGGTTGTCGTGGATGCGCTGTTTCAGGCATGGAAAGACGGCAAGCAGGTTTTTATCTTCGGAAATGGCGGAAGTGCGAGCACTGCATCCCATTTTGCCTGCGATTTGGGCAAGGGAACGCTGCAGAAAGTGTACGACCCCAGCGAAAAGCGGTTCCGCGTAATATCACTGACAGACAACGTAGCTGTAATGACTGCCTTTGCGAATGACGTGCATTTTGACGAAGTATTTTCCCAGCAGCTCAATAACCTGGTTAATGAAGGGGATGTCGTAATAGCAATAACCGGCAGCGGCAACTCGCCAAACGTGATTAAAGGAATAGAGATGGCCAAAAGATTCAAGGCAAAGACATTTGCTTTTCTGGGTTTTGACGGCGGCAAGCTGAAAGACATGGTAGACCATTACATTCATGTCAAATCCAGCCACTACGGCAGGGTAGAAGACTGCCACCTTATGCTGCACCACCTGATTACTGATTACCTGCATAAGAAGATAAAGGAAAGCGCTAATCAAAAACTATAAGAAACCACTCTTAATTCTTTTCACCAAATGAAAGCAGTGGTTACGGGCGGCGCAGGGTTCATAGGCAGCCACATTGTAGAGTTGCTTCTGAGCAAAGGCTTTAAGGTTGCAGCTGTGGATGACTTGTCAAACGGCCAGCAGGAAAACGTTGACATGTTTAAGGACAATCCTAATTATAAGTTTCACAAAACAGATTTGGCAGATGATTTTGATGAAAGCATTTTTGACGCTGACTACGTTTTCCACTTTGCAGCGCTTGCAGACATAGTGCCCAGCATAGAGCATCCAAAAAAATACTACCGGGCAAACGTCAGCGGAACGGTAAACGTGCTGGAAGCATGCAGAAAGTACAACGTAAAAAAAATAGTTTACGCTGCATCCTCATCATGCTACGGAATACCTGACATTTATCCAACTCCGGAAACAGCAGAGATAAAGCCAATGTATCCGTACGCATTAACCAAGTACCTTGGGGAGCAGTGCGCAATGTTCTGGGGCAAAATGTACAGGATGCCTGTTGTCGCATTGAGGTATTTCAACGTTTACGGGACAAGGGCAAGAACAAACAATACTTACGGCGCAGTGTTCAAAGTGTTCCTTGCGCAGAAACTGCACGGAAAGCCGCTGACAGTAATAGGCGATGGCTCGCAGAAGCGGGATTTTACATACGTAACAGACGCTGCACAAGCTGCATTAATGGCTGCGGAAAGCAGTGTTCAGGGAGAAGCAATAAATATAGGCACAGGAAATCCGCAGCCAGTCAAATACCTTGCTGAACTGATAGGAGGCCCCACAGTTAAAATTCCAAAAAGGCCCGGCGAGCCGGAAAGCACGCACGCAGACATAAGCAAGGCAAAACAATTGCTTGGCTGGCAGCCAAAAGTATCATTTGAAGAAGGCGTAAAAATAATGCTGGACAACATAGACTACTGGAAAAACGCTCCGCTGTGGGAACCGAAAACAATAGCAAAGGCAACCAAGAAATGGTTTGAGTATTTGGGCGATAAATAAGCATAAGCAATTTTTTATTTTCGTTCCGCACGTCCCCGCTGCTTTTTTCCCTCCCCTAAAATTTAAGGGGAGGGAAAAAAGCAGCGGGACAAAGCAGAAGTTAAAGGCAAAAAACAGAAAAACATGGCAGGTGGCAAAAATCAGAATATTGATAACAGGCGGCGCAGGATATGTTGGAAGCGAGCTGGTTCCTTATTTGCTGAGCAAAGGCCATGAAATAGCTGTTTATGACCTGTACATTTACGGCGATGTCCTGCAGAAGCATCCTAAACTTACTGAAATAAAGGCAGACATACGCGACAAGAAAAAATTAATCGGGGCAGCTAAAGGAGCAGATGCGATAATACACCTTGCGTGCATTTCCAATGACCCCAGCTTTGAGCTGGATCCTGAGCTTGGCAAGTCCATCAATTATGATGCGTTCTTTAATGTAGTAGAAGCAGCCAAAGCAAATAGCGTAAAACGATTTATTTTTGCCAGCACGTCCAGCGTTTACGGGCTGAAAGCTGAGAAAAACGTTGTGGAAACTGCTTCGCTGGAACCGCTGACAGATTATTCCAAATTCAAGGCAGACTGCGAAAAAGCGTTGCATAATGAGGATTTTGAATGGGTTGTAATAAGGCCGGCAACAGTATGCGGATACGCGCCGAGGCTGCGGCTGGACGTTGTAGTCAATATTTTAACAATGAACGCATTGATTAACAGGAAAATCAGGATATTCGGAGGCAGCCAGATGCGTCCTAACATTAACATTAAAGACATGGTTCGCGTTTATGAGCTGCTGCTTAATGCGCCTTCAGAAAAGATTAAGCGCCAAACATTCAATGCCGGCTACCAGAACCTTACAGTAACTGAAATTGCAAACATAGTCAAAAAGCTCTGCGGCGGAGAAATGGAAGTCGTTCCAACAGACGACAACAGAAGCTATCACATCAACTCAGACAAAATCGGCAAAATGCTGGGCTTTAAGCCTGAGTTTACGGTTGAGCAGGCGGTGCAGAGCCTGGCGGAAGCGTTCAGAGCAGGGAAAATTTCTGACGGGCTTAACAATCCAATATACCACAACATCAAGCGGATGAAGGAGCTGGGATTAAAGTAGAATTTATAAAACACTGCCAATTGCCTAATTCTTATGGCAGAAATCAAAGTAATATTGTGGGATATTGGCGGAGTAATCCAGCGGGATGATGCGATGCCTGCCAAAAAGTTAGGCCTTACCCCGGCCCAATATTCCCGTCTTACAAAAACCGAAACATTCAGCAACTACCTTAGAGGGCAAACTGGTTTGGACAGCGTGGCAAGAAGCATGGCATCGCAGCTTGACTGGGAAGGAGAAGGAAAATTAAGGCAGGTAAAAAACGCAATACTTTCCAACTGGGAACCGCCGCGAAAGAGCGTAGTCAGCCTTATCCGCCGAATAAAACCTGAGTTCAGAAAAATGATTCTGTCAAACTGCTCATACGACTGGGAAGCGAAAGTGAGGGAAGCGCACGAAAAAGAGTATGCGGAAGAGCAGAGATACCTCCAGTTATTCAAAGAAGGGGACATCATCTCTCGCACAGAATGGGAGTAAAAAAGCCTGAAACAGGCGCATTTGAAGCAGTATTTGCTGCACGCAACATTAATCCTGAGCACTGGCTGTACATAGACGACAGGGAATCCAATCTCCAAGCTGCCAGTGATTACGGAGTAGAGAAAACGATTCTTTACACACAGGCAGCCCGGCTAAGAAAGGATTTGGCTGCATGCGGAGTGTTGGGTAAAAGCTAATAAATTAATTTCAGCAGCTTGTGATGCTCGTCCTCATACAAAACTTCGGTGTACGCTTTTATCAAATCATCCATAAGAGCTTCGCGGTGCTGAACGCTGCCGAAGACGTCGTCTGCAAGGCCGTGCTTCCCGACGAGAATATGAGTAATGCCGAGATTCTGCAGCTCTGCCTTTAGCTGAGATGCAGCTTCAAACCCATCAAAGTCCATCTGCTGCTGAAGATAAGTGTCTGAAAGAAAATAAGCTTTTTGCAACTGATAGCTGCGGGTTTCCTGATAAAGCATAACCACTGCAGTATCCGGCAGGTTTGAGTTAGCAAAATTAACTGCTCTGACAGGATTGGCGTCTTCCTTTGCAGCAAGATAATCCTGCTCAGAAACAAATCCCAAAGCTCCTGGAATGCGCTTGGCAGCGATGCCCAGCCACACCGGCCCTGAGAAAAGCAGCGTCAGAATCATTGCAGCGAAAATAATCACCCTGAAGCGGGAGTTCTGCATTGCCCAATAAGCAGCGTAAGCAGCTGGAGGAATCAGAAGTATCAGCGCAGGAAGCAGGTAGCGAAGCCCGGGATTGGTAAATTGCCACGCAAACATTGACAGCAGGAATACTGATGCTGCGGCAGCTGCGTATTTGCGCTTGGGAACTGAACGGGAAAAATACAGCGGCATAAACGCAAGAAACAACGGACTTACTCCGAGAATGCTGTCGTAAACAGCAGGATTAAACGTAACTGAAAATGGCAGCAAAAACAGCTTAAGAAAACCTGAGGCATTAAACGAATCCGAGCCGCTGCCCTCAATCACCAAGCTGGCAGAATGCTCCTTAAGCTGCCTGGCAACAGGGTCATGCGTAAAATCAGAGAGGAAAGGATAAATCGGGTCTCCGGTGCTTGCAAAAACCCACAGGAACCACGGCGCAGCAACAAGCAGCATTACAAACGCTGCTATTGCCGGATATTTTAGCTGCTGCAGATAATTGCCCTGCCGAATCAGAAATGCAGCCAAAACCAAGCCAAAAATCAAAGGCATAAACAAAGTGGTTATCCTGAAAAAAGCCAAACTGGCAGCGAATATGGCAAACAGAATTGTCCAAGCCATAAGCTGCTTTTTCTCAGCAACTGAAAGGAAAGCGTAAAATGAAAGCATTGAAAAAAATGCAACAGGCAAATCAACCAGCGGCTGGGAAGCAAACTCAATGTAAATCGGCAGCGATGCAGACATTACACCAGCCAGGCCTGCAGCTTTTCCCGAGAAGAAGCGATGAGCTGTTGCGATAACAGCAAGCACTGCAGCCGAGCTTAAAGCAGCTGAAATCAGGGCAGCTGCCATTTCGCCAAGCCCGAACAATTCAGGAATTGCAAAAATCATGCTGAGCCCGTGAGGCAGCCGGGAATAAACATGGTTGGGCATCTCAACAACTGCATGCTGCTGAGCATAATACTTGGCTATTGGCAGATGGTAATTCAAAGCGTCAATGCTGAAGACAGGAGCCAAAGCCATGACAAAATTTGCAAGAATAAGCAAAGCTGTTGCAACGTAAAAAAATGCGTTTAAGCTCCATCCTATTTTTGGCAATTTTATTTTGAGCAGCTTTTTTATTTCATCGACAGAAAACAGCAGCAATAATACAGCTGCAGCTGCAAAAACCCAGCGGTAAAGAAAGCCAAGCAAGCCGAGATAAAACACAGCCAAAGATGTTAATACAGCGCCGAGGCCAAAGGAGAAAAGAATCCTTTCATGCCATAATAGCTGCATCCTGAAAAGAATCCTTGAGCCCAGCAGGTACACAAAAAAAACCAGCAGCAGCGCAAAAACAATCTCAGCAATCATGTATAAAACCTCAAAAGCTGTGATGAGCGCAGCAGCAGAAAAGCTGCAATTACAGATAATATCCATATCAGCAGCAAAATATCAGCAGCGCTCTTCATTTTACTCAAAAAATATGAATTCGTAATCTCCAGTATAGCCAAAGCGGCTGAACATCCACGCCCACTCATCAGGCCTGAAGAAAGCTTCGGCAGTAAGAGCCCAGCACTCTAAATTAAACAGCTCAGCTTCATTGCGGTAGCTTTCCATGGCTACATATTTTTCCTTGCCAACCCGCTCAATTTCAGTAAGAGCAGAGTGCAGCTCAGGCAGCGTAAGGTTGTGCAGGGTGGTGATTGAAATTACGAGGTCAAATTCTTTATCCGCAAAAGGATACTTGTCCTGCGCGCGGTGCACTGACAGGTTGCTCCTGATTTCTTCCTTAGAATTCCGGATGCCATACTCTGAAATATCAATGCCCCTGACCTCTGCAGCCGGCAGAAGCTTCTTCAGCTCAAAAAGAAGATACCCCTTGCCGCAGCCAACATCCAGAATCTTTGCGTCGGCAGGTAAATTGTAAAGCTCAATCAGCTTCTGAGCAACAGCAGCCCAGCGGCCATCATACCTGTAGCCGCCGTAGCCGTATCTTCTATCGCCATCCCAGTACTCCTTTCCGTACTGCCGGGCGATTTGCATGCAATGAATCTTATCATCAGTCATCCTGCCGATGTAATCGCGCGCAGTCTTTTTATGCAAAGGCGTAATGATTTCCTGCAGTTTTCCCATTTTTGTGCACCTCAGCTATGCCTGTTTTTTCGCGGCTGTAATCTCGCTGCCCTTTCCCTTTTTCCCTCTCCTTAAAAGTCAGGGGGAGGGAAAAAGAAACGCAGCAGTGTAAAGATTTGCTTAACCATGCCAGATGCAAAGCGCTGCGCGACTGTGCAAAACGCCTTTACATCCTCATCTTCCTTATCTCCTCAACAATCCTTTCAGCAGTAATTCCGTAACGCTGCATTAAACTGGATTGAGAGCCGTACTGGTCAGGAAACGCATCCGGAATTCCGATGCGCCTGAACTTCTTGTGCAAACTGGCCTCTGCAATGAGCTCGGCAACAGCGCTGCCAAGGCCGCCGATGACAGAGTGTTCTTCCACTGCTACTGCTACCGGAGCTTTTTTGACGCTGCTGATGATTTGCCTGCTGTCCAGCGGCTTTATTGTAGGAACGTGAAGAATGGCTGCCCGGATGCTTTCTGCTTCAAGCATATCAGAAGCGGCCTGAGCCAAGCCAAGCGTAATGCCTGTTGTTATAATTAAAGCGTCCTTTCCCTCTTTGACGGGTATGGCTTTTCCAATTTCAAATTTTACATCTTCCGTAACGATTGGGTCTCCGCCTTTTGCAAGCCGGATGTATATGGGGCCTGGATAATCAACTGTAAGGGGCATCATTCTTCTCATTTCCTCTGCGTCAGCAGGGGCAATAACTGTCATGTTGGGAATCGCGCGCATAATGGCTATGTCTTCAATAGCGTCATGCGTCGGGCCCAATGGAGCATATACTACTCCGCCGCCATTGCCTATTAAGCGAACAGGCAGGTTGTGCAGGCATAAATCAACAACTGTCTGCTCAAAGCACCTGCGCGTAAGAAAAGTAGCTATGGTATTAACATAAACAATCTTCCCTTCCATCGCCAAACCAGCAGCCATGCCAATAAGGTTCTGCTCGGAAACGCCTTCCATGAAAAAGCGGTCAGGAAAATCGTTTTTGAACTCATCCATAGTTCCCTTTCCCAAATCAGAGCCGATGAAAAAAATTCTCTTGTCTTTCTTGGCAAGCTCGTAAACCATCTCCAAAACAGTCTTTCTCATCAGTAATCCTCCACAGCCCTGAGCAGCTGCTTAATGTCATCCCCAGTCAAACCGGACTTGTGATGCCAATCCATGTTGCCTTCTGCAAACCTCACGCCCTTGCCCTTCATAGTGTGGCAGATAACAGCAGTCGGCTTGTCTGCGTTCAGAGGCAAACCGGAAAATACAGCTTTCAGCGCCTGCACGTCGTGGCCGTCAACCTCCTGCACGGCAAAGTTAAAGCTTCTCCATTTGTCAGCAAGCGGCTCAAGGTCAAGAACCTCGGCAGTTGAGCCGTAAGACTGGTATTTGTTGTAATCCATAATAACAATAAGGTTGCTCAGCCTGTGCTTGCCTGCGCACAAAGCAGCTTCCCAGATGCTCCCTTCATTTGCCTCGCCATCTCCAATAACAACAAAAGTCCTGTAAGGCGATTTTTCGTACCTCGCATTCAGGGCCATGCCCACGCCTATGGGCAGCCCGTGCCCCAAGCTGCCAGTTGAAATCTCAACACCAGGAATCCTGTGCTCAGGATGCCCGCCAAGGAATGAATCCGGCTGACAAAATTTCCAAAGCTCTGGCTCAGGGAAAAAGCCCTTGTCAGCAAGAATAGCATACAAAGCCAAGCAACCATGGCCCTTGCTCAGGATAAAGCGGTCGCGGTCAGGCAGCTTAAGATTCCTGACATCATACTTCAGAATGTCGTCATAAAGGACGCGCAGAATCTCAACCAAGGAAAATGCAGAGCCCAAATGGCCGCGCTTGCTGCACTCCATTATTTTAATGATTGTTTTCCGGATTTGCCTGGAGCGTTCATCAAAGGCCATAATCATTCACTGTAAGGGAATTCGGAGTAGTTCTTAATTATTTGGTTCAGCAAACCGCGGGCTTTGGCCAGCTGCGCAGCTTTCACTTCCGTCTCTAAGATTTCGCTGTCTGCAAACTGGCGCCTCAGAAAATGCTCAGGAAGGAATTCATTCAGCATAATCAGGCACCACTTCAGGCCGAACAGGGGGAATAAAATCGTGAGCCGCCTGCGAAGAGACGGGTCAGGGAAATAGGAAAGCAGCGCATCAGCAAACTGCCTCTTATGCTCAACGCTTAAATTCATATCAGGATGCAGCAGAAAATCGGCAATCATCTTCGCAGGGTCATCCCAGCCAAAATGCTCAAAATCAAGAAAAACCACCGAGCCATCCGCCCTCCTGAGAGCATTATGAAAGCCGAAATCGGAAGGGCTAAGAGTGCGGTATTTTTCATCCAGAACAGCAGAATAACCTAGATTGTGCTTAGCAAGATTTTTCCTGCACCATTCAGAAACCAGCTTAAATGACGGGTAAAACTCGCTCCCAATGAATTCATGCAGCTCTGCATCAGGCAGCTCAGCAAGCTTAGCATACCTCAGCTCCATATTTTCTATAATCTCCCTGACTGAAAAGAACGCCTCTGAGGCATAAGGGATGCATCCGCCAAGCACCTTAAGTCTGTGAAGCCCGACAAGGAAATCAGCAGCTGCCTGCACATCCCCGGATGTTATCTGCGCTGAGTTTATCGGAACTCCCTCCACATATTCATAGACCGCGCAGTGCTTTCTCTCCAAAATTGAAATCGGCCTCGGGATGCTCCGCACACCATAATCCCAGAGGAATTGCAGAGCAAAAAATTCAGTAAGCATCCTGTCGCTGGTGCCTGAGGCATCCGCAAAATAAACCTTCCATACAAAATTTCCGGACTCGCAGTTCAATAAGTAAATGCGGCTGTTCCTGCCTCTGCGGATGGTCTTGGAAGAAATAATGCGGCTTCCCACAAGGCCGCTGACAATGGACTGGTCAGTCTCAACCAAGTGGAACAAGTAGCTGTTAATATCATCCCAGCTTCCAAAAACGCGCACGCCATTCAAGCCAGAATGTTCATTGTGAGGGTCAAACAACATCTTCTCAACCGCGGCAGGAAACTCTGCATCAGCAAACGTCTCCTCAAGGTCGTCAATGAAGTGAGTGCATCCAAGCTCAGCTATGCGGCGAAGCTTACCCTGCCTTGTTGACTCGAAAAAAACATTCTCCCTTGGAATAGCGAATCCATCTGCCTTAAAGAAGCCATTTCTCTCCATCCAGTCCATGGCTGCCTGCCTGAAGCTGTAACCATCGCCGTAATAATTAGAAAACTCTGTCTTGTGGCTCACAATATAAACCTTGAAATTATTCTTCGAGCATAAGCTGAGGAAGCTGCTTACGCCAGGCATAAGGCGGGCATCCCCCATCCGCTCGCCGTAAATTACTGCCTGAACCTCCTGCCACCTGTCATCGCCGTAATGCTTCCTGATATGGTCGCGAACAGCGGTCTTAGATTTCTCCGTGCCCTCACTGACCAGGTTAAGCTCCGAGGCAATGCGAAATGCGAGGGGGTCGTAGCTGACAATAGTGTTGTCCAGGTCCACGCCGATAACATAATCCACGCTGCATGGGAAAAAGCAAATCTATATAAAGATTCTGGCACTCCTCAGCGGGAAATGTCTGCGGAGAAAATACTGATTTTCGGACACACAGGATTCATAGGCACGCACATGGAATCTTTCTTCAAGAGCAAGTATCCGGAAGTAACAGGAAAATCGCTGCCTGACGACATAACAGATGAAACGCAGATAGGCGAAATAAAAAAATTGCTTGACGAGCGCACAGCTGTCATAATGCTATCTGCCATAAAGCGCGAGCACGGCGACAATCCTGACACCTTCCTGAAAAATGTCATGATGGTAAGAAACATATGCAAAGCGCTTGAAGAAAAAAAAGTCAGGCAGTTTATCTATTTCAGCTCAGCAGCTGTCTATGGAGAAGACGTGCACAACCTCAGCATCAGCGAGGATACAGCCATCAATCCAACCACGTTTTACGGGATTGCAAAGTTTGCCTGCGAAAGGATGCTCAGCAAAACAACAAGCCCGCTGGCAATTGTGCGGCCGCCGGCAATCTACGGGCCGGGAGACACAGGCAGCTACGGACCAAGCGCATTCCTGAATTCTGCCATGAAAGGGGAAACTATCACTCTGTGGGGTGATGGCAGCGAGAAACGCGAATTTGTATTCGTGGATGACGTGGTTAAACTGGTTGATGCCATAATCAGGAAAGGGTTTAACGGAGTTCTGAATGCAGCGAGCGGGAAAAGCAATACGTTTGCTGAAATCATAGAGATAATTTCGTCGCTGACAAACTCAAAGGTTAAAGTGGCAACAAGGGAAAGGACAAAAGAAAAAGCAGATCACGTATTCAGGAATGATAAGCTTATGCAGGCATTTCCTGACATGGCTTTCACATCGCTAACTGAAGGCCTTCAAAGAATGGCGGAGAAAAAATGAACTGCAGGGTGTGCAGGCAGGATGTGCAGGAAATCATGAACCTTGGGCAGCAACCTGTATCCAACAGATTTTTGAAAAATGCAGATGAGCAGGAATACACGCACAACCTCAGCATTGGAGTTTGCAACGCCTGCGGCTTAATGCAGCTAACAGACACATTTCCTGCAGCTGAAATAGCATCCAAGCACGACTGGCTTACTTACACTGAGCCTGAACGCCATCTGGATGAATTGGCCAAAATAATATCCGGACTGGGAAGCAAAGTATGCGCCATCAGCTATAAAGACGATTCTCTGCTACAGCGGCTGAAAAAACTCGGACTAAGCGGCATGAGACTGGATCCTGTCAGCGATTTGGGAGCAGGCAAAAGCCACAACGGCGTGGAAGTTGTGCAGCAACTGCTGAATGTGCAGGCAGCCAAACAAGTTGCTGAGAAAAACGGGAAATTTGACATCGTGCTGGCAAGGCACATACTGGAGCACGCCTACAACATCAGCGAATTCATGAAAAGCATCAAAGAACTGCTGAAGCCTGAAGGCGTTGCAGTGCTTGAAGTGCCGGACTGCACCAAAGCAATTGAGCAGCTTGATTACGGAATGATTTGGGAAGAGCACTTAGCGTACTTTACACCAGCAGCATTCAAGAGCTGCATAATGTCGGCAGGGTTTGCCGCCGAAAGATTTGAAACATACCAATACCTGATGGAGAATTCATTGGTTGCCATCGCAAAGCCCGCAGAAAAAAAAAGCATCCAAAACGGTGAGCATGAAATTGAAGCCGCAAAAAAGTATGCTGAAGCATTCGCTGAAAAAAAGAAAGCAGCGCAGGAGTTCATGAAAAGCCAAAAAGGCAACATAGCAGTGTTCGGCGCAGGGCATACTGCTAGCACGCTAATAAACTTATTTGAGCTGAAAGACTTTGTATCGTTTGTTGCAGATGACAACGAAAACAAGCAAGGCATGCTGATGCCCGGCTCAAAGCTGCCAATCCGCAGCTCTGACAAGCTCAATGAAGCGGATTTGTGCATCCTGAGCGTAAACCCGGAAGCTGAAAAAAAAATAATTGTGGACAAAAATTTTAACGGCAAATGGGCAAGCTTTTCACCAATAAGCGAGCTGTCAATATTCAACAGGTTCAGGAAAGCAAGCGATGAAGTGTACTACGCCCAAGACAGAATTGCTGACAAAAAAGACATTGAGCTGATAAAGGCAAAAGCGCAAAGAAGCACGCAAAAGAAAAGCAGACTGTGCATGCACAGCACTGAAGGGGATAAGCTGCAGGAAATGCTCATAGTGCATGGAAAGGGCACTTATGTAAGGCCGCATAAGCATGTCAATAAGGCGGAGTCATTCCATGTTGTTGAAGGCACGGCCCGGGTAATTGTTTTTGATGATAACGGCAAAATAACAAAAGCATTTGAAATCGGGGATTATGAATCAGGGAAACCATTTTATTGCAGGATGAATGACAAACATTACCATACCTTAATAATAACGTCTGACTGGCTTGTGTTCCACGAAAGCACAACAGGCCCCTTCAACAGGGCAGACACAATCACCGCGCCGTTCGCGCCCAAAAATGACGATGAAATTGCAGAGTTCATGAAAAAAACAAATGCGGATGCAGAAAAATTTTTGCGGAGCCACAAATGACAAAAGTAACAAAACGCGACAGCTGCAGACTTTGCAGCTCAAACAAGCTTGAACTGGTTGTCAAGATGGCAGCAACGCCAATAGGGGATGCATACATGCCTAAAGAAGAAGCCGCGGAAAAGTTTCCTTTGGACATGTATCTGTGCATGGACTGCGGGCTGCTGCAATTGACAGAAGCGATTGATCCGGCAGAAGTGTACGGGCCATACATCTACCGCACATCAGACTCCCTTGGGCTGGTAGAGCACTTCGGCAAATACGCGGATGCAGCGCTGGCTATTGCCCAGCCGGCAGAAGGCACTCTGGCAGTGGACATTGGAAGCAACGACGGCTCATTCCTGAGATTTTTCAAAAACCGCGGGATGCGTGTGCTTGGAATTGACCCTGCTGAGAAAATCGCAAAGGAAGCCACAGAGTCAGGCATTGAAACAGTGCCATCGCTGTTTACAGCAGAGCTGGCAGCTGAAATAAGGAGAAAATACGGGCCTGCCAAGATTGTAACAGCCAACAACACATTTGCCAACATAGATGATTTGCAAAGCATGCTAAAGGGAATAAAAAAGCTGCTGGACAAAGACGGAATATTTGTCATTGAAACAGGATATGTGCTGGATTTGTTAAAGAAAAACATAATTGACAACATATACCACGAACACTTAAGCTACTTTGCCATAAAACCGCTGGACACTTTCTTCGCAAACAACGGAATGGAACTGATAAACGCGGAGCGCGTTCCAACAAAAGGCGGCTCAATAAGATGCACAATACAGCTAAACAGAGGGAAGCATCAGCGCAGTGAAGCAGCAGAGGGGATGATTAAGGCAGAGGGGCAGGAAAAGCTGCACGAACCGCAAACATACAGGGCATTTGCGCAGAGGATGGAAATGCTTAAGGAAAACCTTAACAAAATGCTTGCACAGCTGCAGTCAGAGGGCAGAAAAATTGCTGCATACGGCGCATCAGTAGGCGTAACGACCATGCTGCACCAGTTCGGGCTGGACAAAAGCAAAATCATGTTCTTAGTGGACGACAACAAAGCGCGCCAGAAGCTTTACAGCCCGGGACTCAACATACCAGTGAAAGGCAGGGAGGCGCTTATTGATGAGCAGATAGACTATGCTGTAATCCTGGCATGGCAGTATGAAAAGCCAATTATGGAGAAGAACAAAAAGTTCCTTGAAGGCGGCGGCAGATTCATTACCATACTTCCAGAGGTCAAAACAATATGATAAGCTGGTTCAGGAATTCGTTTGGAGAGGAGGAAACCAGAAAATTTGCTGAAGCAGTCAGGAACGAGCATATCAGCCTCGGGCCTGTAACCGCAGAGTTTGAGCAGCAGCTTGCGAAAGCGCTCAATGCAAAGCATGCAGTTGCCGCACCATCAGGCAGCATCGCACTGCTAATGGCAATGATGGCTGCTGACATAAAGCCTGCGGATGAAATAATAATGCCAAACAGAAGCTGGATAGCTTCAGCAAATGCGCCAATGATAATGGGGGCAAAGGCAGTATTGGCAGATGTTAAGAAAGACCTGCCGCTAATTGACCCTGAAAAAATAGAGGAAAAAATAACTGAGAAAACAAAAGCAATAATGCCCGTGCATCTAAACGGCAGAAGCTCAGACATGGAAGCAATCAACGCGACAGCAAAGAAACACGGGCTGCTGGTTGTAGAGGACGCGTGCCAGGCAATATTCTCAAGAAACAGCGCCGGATACCTGGGAACGCAGTCAGACATGGGATGCGTATCATTGGGCGTAACAAAGCTCATATCAACAGGCCAGGGCGGAGCAATACTGACAAACAACAGGGAACTTTACGACAAACTTAAGCTTATAAGAAACAACGGAACGCCGGACCACTTCATCCCCGAGTATCAGCGTGTGGGTCTTAATTTCAAGTTTACAGACATGCTTGCATCCATAGGGCTTGTGCACCTGTCCCAAGTGAAGCAGCGAATTGAGCACGTACGAAAAATTTACATGAAATACGAAGCAGCGCTTAAAGAAATCAGGCATCTGAAAATAATACCGGTGAACCTGGAAGCAGGCGAGATACCCATATACGTGGAAATCTTATGCAGGCAAAGGGAAGCATTAATCAAATTCCTCGCAGAGAAAGGAATTGAGACAAGGCCATTCCTCCCAAGCCTGGAAACAGCTCCATACATTGAAAGCGGCGATTTCCCCAACTCCAGAATCTTCCACGAGCAGGGAATATTTTTGCCAAGCGGGCCGTCACAGCCGCTTGAAAACATTGACAAAGTCTTAGAGGCATTAAAGGAATTCAAAGCGCAATAGCCGAACACTGCTGGCCTGAGCTGTCCCAAAAAAGTTAAGGGCAGGCGAAAACAGAACAGATGCGGACTCATGATAACGCAGATAAACACAGCTTGTAAAAAAATGAAAATCATCATTCTGGGAACAACGGAATTTACACTAAACTGCGCAAAAGCAGCAATGGACAGCGGAGCAGAGCCGGTACTCATATCACTGCCGGAAAAATCAAGGCCGGTAAACTCAGCAGACACTGCAGGATTTGCTGAACAGCACAAAATACCTTACTACGAAATAGAAGACATCAACTCTGCAGAATCAGTCAGCCTGCTGAAAAAACTAAAACCAGACTGCATTTTGTCCTCGTGGCCAATGATAATAGGAAAAGAAGCGCTTGCAATCCCGAAGATGTGCATAGGCAGCCACCCCACAGCGCTGCCGCACAACCGCGGAAGGCACCCCCTGCACTGGCTCATCGCAATGGGCATACGGGAATCAAAGCTGAGCTTCTTCCGCATGGATGAGGGAATAGACAGCGGAAGCATACTGCTGCAGAAACCATTCGCCATAGAAGAGCATGAAACAATCGCTGATGCAGTGGAAAAAGTGAATGCGATAGCTTACGAAGCAGCAAAACAGCTATGCGAGCAGCTCAGCACAATCCAAGCAGCGCCGCAGGACAGCAGCAAAGCAAACTACTGGAGAAAAAGAACGCCGCACGACACAGTCATTGACCTAAGAATGACCGCTGACGCAATCAAGCGGACAGTCAGAAGCTACACCAAACCGTATCCGTGCGCCAAACTAATCTTTGAGGATTATGCAATAAGCATCATAAGCGCCAAAACAGCAGAAGCCAGCCCAGAAAGCAAAAGGATGGAGCCGGGAAAAATAATCAGCATAAAAGGGAACAAGATAACAGCAAAGGCAGACGATGCCATCATTGAACTGGAAGCAGAAAAAATTCCTGAAAAACTCCTGAAAGCAAAATACATATACCCGCCGACAAAATATGCTTCAAAATGGAGCTCTGAACAAGCAAAGGAATTTGAGGGCTAAGCTGCCCCATTCACAACCGCACCAGTACTGCTTTCCCCCTTCCTTAACCTGACATGGGGAGAAAGCAGGACGGGAATAATTGAGGTTCGCGGAGAAGCGCAAGTCCAAATTCTATTGCATTTTAATCACACACTTAATAACCTTTCCAGCGCGCAAATCAGCAATTGCATCGTTAATTTTATCAAGAGAATAAATGCTCATAAGCCCATCAAGGCCGAATTTTCCGGCTTTCTGCAGGCGCATAAGGCGGGGAATATCGTAAGAAGGATTGGAATCGCCGCCGTGAGAGCCGGTAATTTTCTTATTGAAGTGCAGCGGAAACGAATCTATTGAAATTTTTTCACCTGCCTTAGGAACTCCAACAAGCACAGCAGTTCCATCCTTATTCGCAAGCTCGTAAGCAAGTTCCCTCACTTCCCTGATTCCTGTAGTGTCAATAGCTGCATCAGCGCCATCAGGCAAAATGCTGCTGACTGCTGCCCTGGCGTCTGCTTTCCGGGAATTGACAACATGAGTGGCTCCAAACTGCCTGGCAGCATCAAGCTTTGAATCATTGACATCCACAGCTATAATCGGATAAGCAGACACCAAGCTTGCTGCAAGAACAACCATCACCCCAACACCGCCAGAGCCAAACACAACAACAGACTGGCCGCTGCCAAGCATAGCGTCATTCCTAACAACGCCAAAAGCAGTTGTTACAGCGCAGCCGTAAACTGACGCAGACTTCAAATCAGCATCATCAGGAATCTTGGTAACCCGGTTTTCAGAAACAACAGCATACTCATTAAACGTCGTAACCCAGCCGGCATTAACCTGCCGGCCATTCCTCATGTATTTAGGAGTCGCAGACTCTATGCCGCTGCCCTTCCTCCAGTGCAAAACAACCTTGTCGCCGGGCCCGACATTCCTGACGCCAGGGCCGATTTTTTCAACAACACCCGAGCCCTCATGGCCAAGAAGATGCGGCAGGTACTTGTCAGGCCCCTTAACGCCATCAATCTCATTAATCTGAGCTCCGCAAATGCTGCTGTAATGAATCTTAACAAGCACCTGGCCGTAGTCAAGCGACTGCGGCAGCTGAACATCATCAACAACAAGAGGGGAGCGCTGCTGCTCAAGAATAGCTGCCTTCATAACAAAGGGGCAGTAAACTGCTGTTAAAAAAGTTTTTCATGGCGTAAAGCGAACTTTCCAATGGCAACCAGCCCTGCTTCTGCCCAAGCGCTTCATTTCCACCTCCCTTAATTTGAGGGAGGTGGAAATGAAGCGCAATTGCCGGATAAACAGAAACAAGCGGTTTGCATAGACACTCAGCTTAGAAGGGGATAAAAATCATGGCAGCTTGGCAAAACACCGGGAGCGCATGGACTTGTCAAAAGCACATGGGCTACAGCCCATGGCGTGCTTTTGAGCATACTCAGAAACGCTGTATGCTTACTGCCAACTGAAGCGGGTAGATTGCGCATCAGCGTTTCTGACATTTCAATATGACATAACGCAAAGCGGTAATGTCAAGTTAAGTGGCAAAACCGTCGCACACTGCTCTGATTTTTTTCTCCCCCCCTTAAAAAATAAAGGGGGAGAAAAAAATCAGCCAAGCAGGCATCGGCAAGCTCAGGAGCGCAGGACACACAACTTGACATTACCACGCAAAGCAAATATTTAAATAAACTCAAAAAGTTGCCCACAGCAATGGGAAAGATTGTTGTTCTCGGAAGCAACTCATTTGCGGGCTCTCATCTGATAGACTGCCTCCTTTCGAATACAGGCTATGAAATCATCGGAATAAGCAGAAACGATGAAGCACCAGGCATGTTCCTCCCCTACAAAAAAAACCCTCATATTGAACGATTCCGGTTCATGAAAATTGACTTCAACAGGGACATGCAGCAGCTTATTCAAGCCCTTGACAGCGAGCAGCCCGAAACACTCATTAATTTTGCCGCGCAAAGCGAAGTGGAGCCCAGCTGGAAAAACCCTGCAGACTGGTACCGAACCAACGTGCTTGCCCTGGTAGAACTGACCAATCGCCTGAAAGACAAAAAATTCCTGAAAAGATATATTCACATTTCCTCACCTGAAATTTACGGCGCATGCATGGGGAACGTATATGAGGAGCAAGCCAGCAACCCGAGCACGCCCTACGCAGCATCAAAAGCAGCCGGAGACACATTCATCAAGCTTCTTACAAAAACCTTCAATTTTCCCGCAATAATCATAAGGCCAACAAACTACTACGGCCCGGGCCAGCAACTCTTCAAAATAATACCGCGCTCAATAATCTACATCAAAAAAGGGAAAAAAATACCCCTGCACTCAGGAGGAATAGCCGTAAAGTCATTCCTCCACGTCAAAGACGCTGCAGAAGGCGTCCTGAAAATAATTGAACACGGCAAAACAGGAGAAATATACCATCTCTCAACAACAACAGGCTACCCTGTAAAAGGCGTCGTCCAGAGAATCTGCCTTAAGATGCACGTTCACTTCAGCGAAGTAACCGAAAACATCGGAGAACGGCTGGGGCAGGACGCAGTATATGTAATTAACTCTGACAAAGCAAGAAGCCTCGGCTGGAAACCAAAAATAAGCATAGACGAAGGCATAGCAGACTGCATCAGATGGGTGGAAGAAAACTGGGAAGCCATAAAAAACGAGCCGCTGGACTACGTGCACCAGCCCTGACATGGAGCCCACACAATACCAATACTTTGAACAACGCGGAATCCTTTCCCAGCACCGCAACCTGCAAACACAGCAGGAATTTGATTCTTATGAAAAGGAAAGAAGGAACCTGTTTACCGATAAACTGTGCCTGCACCCAAATGCATTCAGAAACTCAGAATTGCTTGAGATAGGGCCGTCAGCAGGGGAAAACGCCTTGGTGTTCGCAAAATGGGGAGCCAAATGCACCTTAATTGAGCCAAACAAAGCAGCGCACCCCCACATAAGGAACTACTTTGAAAAGTTCGGGCTGTCTGAAAAACTTGCAGAATTAGGGAGCGAAACAATTGAGGAATACTCAAAACTGCCCGCTTATGCGAAGTACGACTATGCGGTGGCAGAAGGATTCATCTACCTTGTAAAACCGGATTCCCTCTGGATGGAATTCTTTTCCAAAGCGCTGAAAGAGAACGGCTTGCTGATACTAAACTACTGCGAAAGCTACGGAAATTTCCAGGAACTAATGCTTAAAGCAATCCACGCAAGAGTAAAGAAGCTAACAGGGCTCAGCTCGGAAGAAGCAGCAAAAAAATGGTTACACGGCAAATGGAACTCAATACCGCACACAACAACGCTCCACTCATGGACTGCTGACGTGCTGGACAACCCGACAGTAAGACTATCGCGGTTCTACGAGCTGAAAAAATTCAACGCCCAGATGCACAGGGCAGGCTTCATTCTTTACGCCTCATGGCCGCCGTACAAGGACAGCTCAATAATTTACTGGGCAAAAAAAAAGCTGAAAGCAGAAGAGCAGCTTAACCTGGAGAACGAATTTATTGAAAAAAGCGCGCTAAGCTACATGTTCGGAAAAAAGCTGCTGCTGAAACAGCCGGACGAACAGCTGGAGAATGCAGCGAAAGAGCTCATAACGCTAATTGATTCCCTGATAGACGGCTTTAATGAAGAAAGCGCTAAAAAATGCGGGCAGCTTCTGAGCCAAATAGAAACTGCACTAAGCTCTGAGCGGGTGCTTGCGAAACAGGAAGACAAAGAAACATCAGTCAAATCAGCGGAAAGCATCAGAACCATACTAAAACTTCTTGCAGCAGGAAACGCAAACGACATAATTGAATTCTGCAACAAAGATGAGCCGTTCATAAAAAGCTGGGGCATGCCAACACACCACGCAATCTACATGAAAGCCCTGTAAAATATCCGCGTCTTTTTTATAACTGCGCTGCTTTTTTCCCTCCTTTCGCAAACTTCAGTATCTCCGCAAGCAGCCAAGCTGCCCTCACCGCGCTCTGTTTCCGCCTCCCTTAATTTCGGGGGAAGTGGAAATAGAGCGCGGAGGAAAAAGTCCTGTTGCTGAGGCACTGAAAGTTAAGGGAGTAAAAAAGCAGCGATGAAATGCTAAAATGGAGCAAGTTAGCAAACCAGGAACAACCCTTTCCCTAAAACGGCAAACGAAAATGCACCCTGAAAAACAGTCTTACGACAACGCTGACAATTCCGCGGATGTTATTCCAGCGGAGGGCAGTTGTTGAATTGGTCTCAGGCAGCGCCTGAATCGGAACTTCCCTGACAGAATGCCCTGCCTTGACAAGCTGAATAAGAATCTCAGGATAAACGCCGAAACTGTTGGTTGTAATGCGAACTTTCCTAACAAGACTGGTCTTGTACATCTGCATCCCAAAATAGTATTTTAATCTCAGAGCGAAGAGAAAGTTAAGAGCAGCCGAGGCAATCGCAGAAATAACCAAACGATGCCTTAAGCGCACTTCCCTGTTGCTGCTGTGGGATGTTACAATATCGGCCTGGCCGATTTTGCCCATGTAGAATTCAAGCGAATCCACCGTAAGACTGTCAGGCCCGGGAAGAAGCATAACATAATCCTTAGACGCTGCGTTAATGCCTTTGCGGTAACTGTACCCAACGTTCATGTTTTTCGGGTTATGAAAAGCCCTGATGCGGGGATTCTTTGCGAGCATGTCAACCACATCTGCGGTCCTGTCAGTGCTGCCGTCATCAAAAATAAGCAGCTCATAATCAGAAAAAAGCTTTTTTGCAATAACGAGAACGCTCTTAACGCTGCCCTCCAAAGTTGCCTCGTCATTAAAGGCAGGAATAATGATACTGACTGACTTTCGCATGCATTTGGGCATAAGCACTGGTTTAAAAAATTTTTCAGGCGGCTGTATTGACAGCAATCGCGCTCATTCAATTACGCTTTCTGCTATCCACCTAACAACTTACAGTACCTCTGCAAGCAGCTAAGCTGCCCTCGGTACGTTATTACGTTCCGCTGCTTTTTTCCCTCCCTTAAAATTCAGAGGGAGGGAAAAAAGCAGCGGGCACTTAGCTAAGAACGGACAGCAGCGCATACCAACCCTGCTCACGCTGCAGAATATCCAATAGCTGCCACTCCAATCACAATCGCAGCAATGCCCAGCCACTTGAACCTGTTCATGCGCTCGCCAAGAAACTTCTGCGAGAGCAGAGCGACCCACACATAAGTCAAAGCATTAATCGGAAACACAATTGCCAAATCAGCATTCTTCAAAGCCCACAAATAAAAAGGCATGGGCAGCATGTAAAAGAAAACACCAAGCATCAGCTTATAGTTTCTGAGCTGCTGGAAAACGTTAAGCGAGAATTTTGCGGAGCCAAGCTTGAAGAACAAAGCGCCGAAAGCCACCAAAACCGTAAGAAGCGCTACAACTCCAACTACAAACAGCGCATTAACCATGCCCAGCACCATAGCCGATAAAACTTAGCCCGGCGGCAATAAAGCCAACGCCAACCCAGTTAATCAAAAGCAGGGTTTCATGCAGCAAAAAAACCGAGATAAGCGCAACCCAGACATAGCTCAAAGCAAGGAATGGATAAGCAACTGACAGCTCAGCCCCCTTAAGCGCGTAAAGCACCAGCACTGCTCCCGCAGCGTACAGGAAAAAGCCGATATAAATGTAATAGTTGGTAACAACGGCTGTGAAATTCAGTGCCAGAGTGCCTGATGCCAGCTTATAGAAATACTGCGCAGCAGCCGAGAAAGCTGTGAACAGAACAATGAGAAACAATGAAATTTTTGATGACTTCATGAAGTGTGCGAATACTAAAGCGTATTTAATATTTATGCAATTGCAAAGCCAATAAGCACATGCTTTATCCCCTTTCGCTGCTTGCTCATTTTCCGCGGCTTTTTCTTTTCTCCCTCCCTTAAAGTTATTGGAGAGAAAAGAAAAAGCTGTAAAAAAACTCTTGGGAAACAGGCAACCAGCAATTAACTTTAAAAACTACCGCAAAATGCTGGAATACATGGACGGTTACATAGAAAGCGTAAAATCAAAATACTCCCTTGAGAAAATTAAACAAATTCTGGCACAACTGAAGCGCACTAAAGTCCTGGCGATTGGAGATACAATAATAGACGAATACCATTTTACCATACCTAAAGGCAGGGCAACCAAGGACCCAATACTCTCAGTAGACTACAAAAGCCATGAAGTGTACGCAGGCGGCATACTGGCAGTTGCAAACCACGCAAGCGGATTCGTGGATAAAGTAACCTGCGTTACCGCAATCGGAGACCGTGATGACCGAAAAGATTTCATCAACGAATCTGTCAAGAAGAATGTTGCACTCAAATACTTCATCAAAAAGAACTCTCCGACAACAACAAAAAAAAGATATTTGGATGCTGTAAGGAACGAAAAGCTGTTCAAAGTTGAATTCATAAATGAGGAGCCGATAGACGGGGAAACAGAAAAAGAGCTGATGTCATTTCTTGGGGAGGAGCTGCCAAAGCACGACCTCGTCCTTGTGGGGGATTTCGGGCACGGATTCATAACAGAAAACATAATCAGGTTTCTTGAAGGAAAAACCAAGTTTTTGGCAGTGAACGCGCAGTGCAACAGCGCAAACCTTGGCTTCAACTTCGTTACTCAATACAGCAAGCCAGCTTACATAACCATGGACATAACAGAACTGCAGTATGCCGTGGCTGACCGTTTCAGCCCGGTGCATGAGCTGATGAGAAAGCTGCAGCAAAAAAGCAACTTCAACCATTTCCTCGTAACAATGGGCAGGCAGGGCGCGGGCTACTTCAACAATGGCCAGCTGACATTCAGCCCAGCGTTCGTAATCAGGCCTGTGGACACAGTGGGAGCAGGAGATGCAGTATTTACAGTAACATCGCTTTTTGCGCATGCAGGGATTACCGAGCTAATACCATTCATAGCAAACTGCGCAGGAGGAATTGCGGTGTCATACTTAGGCAACAAAGAAAGCGTCAACGCAGACAACCTAATCCAGTTCGTGGAAAAGACATACAACGGAGAAGCTACAGTAATGCCTTCATACCCTCATAAGACAGATTAGCATCAACAAACACAGCGCCCAGGTTTTTTGCGAGAAGCTCATCATCCTCTGAATCGCCAATAACCATTATTTTGTCAAACTGATTTATATTAAAGCCAAGCTGTTGCATAGCAGCAAGAACCATGGAAGTAGCGGGCTTTCGTCCTGACTCTTCCCTGACATAATCAGGATTAAAAAAAATGCCGGATGCTGCTGCATAATTTGAATCAGCATAGGGGCAAAACTGCCAGCTGTCAATTGCTATGCCGCGTTCGTTAAGCAAAGAATCAACATGCGCATTGACTTCCTCAACCGTTTTGGCAGTAAAGTAGCTGCGCGCAACGCCCTGCTGGTTGGAAACAACCACCTTAACAGAATCAAACTTTGCCTGAATGTATGAGATAAAATCAACAACCGCCTTCTTCAGTTTAACCTGCGACTTCCAAGCTGCCTCTTTTCCAAGGTAATCAACATTCTCAATCAAAGTTCCATCGCGATCAACAACTGCCAAAACCTTCTCATGGTCAGCTTTGCGTATGCTGGAAATAATGTCAGTGGTTGAAAGCTTCTGGTCGGCAGTGTACCTCACCTCGCCTCCGGCAGCAGCTATGGCTTCGCGCTCAGCAAAAATACCGGGAGTGGTCTTGGAAGCGAAGTCAGGGCCCTTAATGTAAAACGAGGGCTTAAGCAGCCCAATAACCTCAACAGCTGTCTCAAAATCGCTGATGACAACAAAATCCACGAATTGCAGGCACGCTATCGAATAGGCCCTGAGCTTTTCAGAAAAAATTGGCCTGCCAATGCCCTTCCTTGACGTTACAAAGCGGTCAGACGTCACAGAAACAAAAAGGTAATCGCACATCCTGGCAGCAGACTCAAAATGCCTGATATGGCCCGGGTGCAGCAAATCAAAGCCGCCGTGGCACAATCCAACTTTCTTGCCTGCCTGCTTAAACTCAGCAATCTTTTTTGCAGCATCTTCCAGAGCGATGATTTTATCAGACGCAAAATTGGCAGTAAACATTCAGAAAAGCAATCCGCGAGGGAATAAAAAAGTTTTGGAAGCGCGAAGTCAGAAGCTGACTTTAGAATCTAACAACATTTAAATAGTATTCAAGCGACAGCTGATGCATGAAAAAGGGGCTGATAGTTCTACTGCTATTCTTAATAATCATAAAAACTGCGGCAGCAGAGATACAGGTAAGCAGCCCGCAGTTCGGCATTGCGCAGCAGCTGGAATTTAACTTAGCCATTACAACTGCAGCAGCTGCATCATGCAGATACAGCACGCCGTTTGACAAGCCGTATGATGAAATGAGTGACTTTGATGTAACGGGCGCAACAGGGCACACACTGGACGTAACCCTGCCTGCCTACGAAACGTACTACAATTTCTTTATCAACTGCAGCAGCGGACAGGAATATGCAAAGCTGCTTCTCAGGGCAGACAGCACAGCTCCAATAATTTTAAGCGCAAAAGCAGAGCCGGACAAAGTAATCCAGACGCCGCTGCAGACACTGCTGAAGATAGTGACAAGCGAAAACTCAAGCTGCAGGTATGATGAAACAGCTGAAGACTACAATCAAATGGCAAACAGCATAGCTGCTGACACAGACAAAAGCAGCTACAAAACTACGCATGAAAAGCTGCTGACAGGGCTTCAGGACAACAAGGACCATGCGCTGAACGCAGCATGCAGGGACCTGGCAGGGCACAAATCAACTTTTGCAGCAGTAACCTTCAAGGTAAACACAAGCGAAGAGCCAAAAATACTGGAAGTGCTGCCCGCGGACAGCAGCTACACAGCGCAGGTAATCGTGCTGAAAGTCACGACAAACAAGAACAGCATATGCACATACGGGCAAGGCGCTGCTTCTGAAAGCTCAGGCACATTCAACGTGCAGGGCATCACGCATGAAGCATCTTTGCAGTTAGCAGATGGAACGTACACGTACAACATAAAATGCATATTTGAAGGGCCGAAAGAGGCAGCAGCGCAAACAGCGTTCACAGTTGACAAATCGCCGCCGGCAATGGTTAGCGTGAATGACAGCCAGGAGCTTGACGATGCGCCTGAGCAGTACACATACTACACTGACAGGCTGAAAGCAAAATGGAAAGCAGAAGACAAGGAAAGCGGCATTAAGAATTACAATTACTCCATCGTCTCCGGAAGCAAGACAATACTGAACTGGACAACAACGGCCTCTGCAGAGGTAACCGCGGACGGCTTAAAACTGGAAGATGGCAGCAGATACTTATTCAGGGTAAAAGCGCAGAACAACGCAGGACTCTGGAGCCAAGAAAAAGAAAGCGACGGAGTAACAGTAGAAGCAAGCCTTAACATTGAGCTTGCCTGCAAAAATGGATTGCAGGACGGAGATGAAAGCGATGTTGACTGCGGAGGAAGCTGCGGAAAATGCGACATAGAAAAAAAATGCGAATCAAACGAGGATTGCCTGCACAATTTCTGCTTTGAAGGGCAATGCTCGGCAGGAAGCTGCAGCGACGGCTTCCAGAACCAGGACGAAACAGACGCGGACTGCGGCGGAATATGCGATGCCTGCACAGCAGGAAGCAAATGCTCGCAAAATGCTGACTGCGAAACAAACTACTGCGCAGAAAAAATATGCATCTCGCGAGGCCCGTGCTATAACAATGAGCTGGACAGCGGAGAAACAGATGTTGACTGCGGCGGAGCGTGCACACTGAAAGGGAATCTCTGCCAGAGGAACAAAAACTGCAAATCAGATGAGGACTGCACCAGCAGAACATGCGGAATAAACAGGAAATGCGCTGCAACAAACGACCGCGACTCAGACGCTGTAACAGACAGCGCAGACAACTGCCCAGGAAAATACAACCCTGACCAGAAGGACGCAGACAATGACGGAAAAGGAGATGCCTGCGACGACGACAGCGACAATGACGGAATGAATGACGCCTGGGAAAGCCAATACGGGCTGAACACATTTTTTAACGACGCCCAAAATGACAATGACGGAGACACTTTAAGCAACATAAGGGAATTCCAGCTTGGCACAAACCCAACGAAAATTGACAGCGACGGAGACGGCAGCAGCGATGCGCTTGAAGTTGAAAAAGGCACAGACCCCGCAGACCCGAGGTCGCAGCCGGAAGGCAGCAGACTGGTAAAAATATTCCTGTGGCTCATAGGAGCAGCAGCAGTCGGCTCACTGATAATCTACATATACTTAAGAAGAATGAAGGCAGCAGCAGGGATTCCTGAGCCGGAAATGCCGCAGCCGCGCAAATACAGGCCAGCGCCAAACTATGCGCCAGTGCCGCCTCCAGTAACAGTGCCGGGAAAAAACATAGACGCACTGAAAAAAGAATTCTCAAAGCTTACCGGGGAAGAGCTGTTCAGGAAGCTGAGGAGAAGGACAAGAGGGCTAAAGTGAAGCTGCAAGAACGCACCCCGAATCCAATAGTAAAGCGCATTAATTTACAAACATTTTGCGCGCTTTACTAAACAGCAAATTGCAAAGTGAATGCTCCTTTATTTTTGCAATTTGCTGCAATCCAAAACTTTTTAATCGCGCCAAAGTTCGCTAAGGCGCATGAACAAATTTAATGCGGCTGCTGCTGCCATTCTGATAATATTTGCAGGAATTCTTGCGGCTGTTGCAAATGAAAAGGCAGCTACATTTGAGGAAAACAACAGGCTGGCCGCAGGATACTATTTCCTTGAAACAAACGATTACCGAATGGGGCCGGGGCATCCTCCGCTGACGCATAAGATTGCAGCGCTGCCAATGTTTCTTTCGCAGCAGGAATTTCCGCATGAAAACACCTATTGCCGGCAGTTTCTTTACTACGGCTGCGCGCAGGAATTCCTTTACAATTCAGGAATTGACGCTGAGAAATACATTTTTTTCGGCAGACTGACGCTTATTGCAATAGCGATGCTTGCCGGACTCTATGTTTACCGCTGGGCTAAGGAGCTGTACGGCAGCAGGGCAGGGCTAACAGCTCTTATTTTGTATGCGTTCAGCCCGGCAGTGCTGGGATGGTCTGCATTGCTGATGACTGACTTTGCTGCTGCTGCATTCTCATTCATAAGCTTGCACTACTTCTGGAAACTGATGCGACAGCCAGGCATCAGGAACATAATTTTCACAGGAACATTCTTCGGGCTGGCATTGTCATCAAAATTTGCAGCAGCCCTTTTCCTGCCAATATTTTTCTGCATGGCAGCATTTTGGTTTGCGTCAAAAAAACCGTATTCGCTGAAGCAGCTGAAACTGAAAAATGAAGGGCTGCACTTCGTAATAAGCGCCGCAGCAATAATGGCAGCAGCTTTCCTGGTTCTTTGGGCAGCATACGGCTTTGATGCAGGAAGCTACGCAAGCGGAGCGCCGCAACGATATATAGAATTAGTCCACGACAGCATTCCGACGCAATACAAGAACGCTGCTTCATTCGTCATGGAAAAAATTCCGCTGCCATTCCCCTCATTTTTTGTAGGCGTATCGCAGCAGGCCTACATATCAGCAACAAGCACAAAGCCAAGCTTCATACTGGGGGAGGAAAAGGAGGGAAGCGTATGGTACTTCCACATACTTGAAATGCTGGTGAAATTGCCTGCAGCGTTCTTACTGCTGATTGCAACAAGCGTGACAATGCTGATTGTGAACAAAAAAACATACAAACACGATTTGCTCTTTGTGCTAACACCTGCGCTGATTTATTTCACAGCATTTGCCACCATTGTAAACATTGGCTCAGGAATACAGCACATACTGCCTGTGCTAATGCTGCTGTTTGTGTTTGCAGGACGGACAGCCCTCACAAAAAAACCGGTCATGGTGTATGCGCTTCTTGCATGGTATGTGATAGCAGCATTAACGGCATTTCCCCACTACATCGCCTACTTTAATGAGTTTGTGGATGATGATGAAGGATACAAATACTTTTTGGGCGCAAACCTGGACTTAGGCCAGGACCTGAAAGGGCTTGAGAAATACGAAAGCATAAAGCTCAGCTACTTCGGAACAACAGACCCGGCAGCTTACGTGGATTACGAATATATGCCATCGCCTTATTTCCAGGCATGGGTGCCCGGATTTGCGCACTCGCAGGAAGACTTAGCAGCAAACTACACAGAAGAATGCGGCAAAGAAACCGGGCTGGTAGCGGTGAGCATTACCAACAAAGAAGGAGCGTTCATGCAAAACAAATCCTGCTATGAATGGTTATCCGAGTATGAACCGGTTGAGATAATAGGGCACACGATATTTGTTTATGACACAGCTGATTCTGATGGCTAATGCGGTAATTAATAATAACAGCCATAACAGAATCAGCCGAAGCCCTTATGCTTATACCACTCAACAAACTCCGCCATTCCCTGCTCAACTGAAGCTGCAGGATTATAGTTAAGCAGTTTGCGCGCTTTGGCTATGTCAGCGCAGGTAGCTTTCATGTCACCCGGCTGATTAGGGGCAACCGCTATATCAGCTTTTTTCCCCAATAATTTTTCTACAACAGCTATGAAATCAATAAGCTTTACCGGACGGGAATTGCCCACATTGATAACTTCAAAAACCAAATCAGAGCTCATAGCAGCCATAACAGCGGAAACAGCGTCCTTAACGTAAGTGTAATCCCTCATGCTTGAGCCATCGCCAAACACAGTAATCGGCTGGTCCCTGCTGATCCGGTCAGTAAAAATAAAAGGCGCCATATCAGCCCTGCCGCGCGGCCCGTACACAGTGAAGAAACGGAGGCAGACAATATTCATGCCATACAGACTGCTGTAAATCCTGCACAAATGCTCAGCAGCAAGCTTGCTGACGCCATAAGGAGAATCAGGCAAACACTGCTGGGACTCGGTGAAAGGGGCATTGGCAGAGCCATAAACGCTGGAAGAAGAAGCAAACACCATTTTCTTGACTTTATATTTGCGGCAAAGGTTCAGGATGTTAAGCGTTCCGTTAACATTAACGGCAAAATACGACTTTGGGTCAAGAATGGAATGGCGCACTCCGGTTTTTGCAGCAAGGTGAACAACGCAGTCAATCCGGCGCTGCTGAAAAACTTGCTCAATATTGCCAGTAATGTCTGCGCTCACAAAAGCGAAGTTTGGCTGACTCAAAGCATTGACAATGCCTCGCCTGCCATCATCGCTGCCAATGCTGTCCAAACAAATTACCTTGCAACTCTTAAGAAGCTCTTCGCAAACATGGCTGCCGATAAAGCCAGCTCCGCCAGTAACAAGAACAGTGTCCATAAAATTCCGGGGGCCTGGCGGGATATAAATAGTTTCTCCTAAGCGGCGCCATTGTTGAAATGTCAGAAACGCTGATGCGCAATCTCCTTACTTCAGTGCGGAGTAAGCATACAGCGTTTCTGAGCATGCTCAAGAACTGCACGCTGTAGACTTTAGTCCGCAGTTCTTGACATGTTCGCTCGCAGATTAATTTTGCATACTCATTTCCCAATTTCACCCTCCCTATCAAGTTAAGGGAGGTGAAATTGGAAAAGGGGTGCATGCAAGCATGGACAAGCCAGCCCTTGCAACGCCGAGCTTTCCAAAAATTTAAATACTATCCGCAGACACCATTCTTTAAATGGCCACAGAAATTTCTGCAGTGATTCCTGCGTACAATGAAGAAGAAAACATAATTCCATTAGGCGAGGAATTGGCTGCAGTTTTGAACACCTTAAAAAGAAGCTATGAGATAATATTCATAGATGACGGCAGCACAGACAGCACTGCGCAGAAAGTCGCTGAGCTGCGCCAAAAAAACAAAAACGTGCGGTTGATACAGTTCAGAAAAAATTTTGGGCAGACAGCATCGCTTGATGCGGGCTTCAAGCATGCGAAAGGCAGCATCATTGTTTCACTGGATGCTGACATGCAAAACGACCCTAACGACATACCTGCGATGATAGCTGAGCTGGAAAAAAGCGATGCAGTAGTAGGATGGAGAAAACACAGAAAAGATGCGCTGCACAAGCGCCTGTTCTCAAAATTTGCGAACGCCCTTCGCAAAACATTAACAGGGGAGCGCATACATGACTCAGGCTGCACGCTGAAGGCAATCAAAAGGGAAGCTGTTGAAAACCTTGACCTGTACGGGGAAATGCACCGATTCATTCCAGCTCTGTTGATGTGGAAAGGTTTTAAGGTAAGCGAGATTGTCGTAAGGCACAGGCCTCGGTACAAAGGCAGAACAAAATACAACTTCAAGCGGCTGCTGAAGGGGTTTCTGGATTTGCTTGTTGTCAAGTTCTGGATGCAGTACTCCACCAGGCCGATACATTTGTTTGGAGGGCTGGGGATACTGCTTGGATTCCTGGGAGGAATTGCAGGGCTATACCTGCTGTCCCTCAAATTTTTCAGGGCTGAGCCAATCGCAAACAGGCCGCTGCTGCTGCTGGCGGTGCTTCTTGCGGTGCTGGGAACGCAGCTCATACTTTTCGGATTCATTGCAGACATACTCATAAAAACGCATTACAAAGGGCAGCCGCCATACTCAATTAAAAGGATAATGTAAAGATGGGAATGCTGAAAATTCTGAAAAAAATGCCGATAGATGCAGGCCAGGAAACACTCCGCCACAAAACCAAAGGCAAACTAATGGCGCTCAAAGCAATAAAAACTGCCATTAAAGGCCAAACAGCCCTCGACGTAGGATGCAGGGAGGGGATACAGTCAAAATGGCTTGAAAGCAAAGGGTACAAAGTAACAAGCATAGATATTGAAAAGGCATACGAAAAATGCATAATCGCAGACTGCAACAAAAAGCTGCCTTTCAAATCGAACAGCTTTGACTTAGCATGGTGCAGCGAAGTAATTGAGCACCTTGACAACCCGGAAAAGTCGGTAAATGAAATGCGGCGGGTCCTGAAGCCAGGAGGAATAATGATAATAACAACTCCCAACAGCCGCTGCCTGATATACAGATTGCTCAGCGCATTTGGCATGCCGCCGCAAAAAGTGCAAAACCCTGAGCACAAACACTTCTTTGGGGAAAAAGACGTGCGCAATCTGTTCCCAAAAGCAAAAATACTCGGATTTTTCCCATACATGATATACAAAGCAGCGATAAGAAAGAACCTTAACTTCCTGACGCCAACTTTTGTCATAATAGAAAGAAAATGAGAAAATATCTGACATTCGTAATAGGAGGGGGAATTGGAGTACTGCTGGCAGCAGCCATTACAACCACGCTGACAGAAATATTGCAGCTGTGGTATGCCCTGTCGTATGCGCTCGGACTGACAGCAGGCACAACCTTCAAATTTCTCTACCACCGCAGCATAACTTTTAACAGGTTAAGCCGGGCGGGGGGCAGGTTTGCAAAGTATGTTTTTGCAACGATAGTAATGGCGATGGCAAACTGGTCGCTTGTTTACCTGATTACAGAAACAGCAGCAGAAATTTTGCAGCAGGATGCCAGCGCAGCGTATTATTTGCCAGCTATGCTGGGTGTCACAATATTCATGTCGGCGGCAAATTATCTGGTAAGCAAGCACTGGATTTTCAGGGAATATTAACGCCTAAACCACTCAATCGTCTTCTTTAAGCCATCATCCATTGAGACTTTTGGCTCCCAGCGCAACAGGCTTTTTGCCTTAGAGATGTCTGGCTGCCTGACCTTTGGATCATCAACAGGCAATTCCCTGAATTCAATCCCGCTTTTGCTGGCAGATAACCCAATAATTTTTTTGGCAAGCTCCAGAATAGCATGCTCCTCCGGGTTTCCAAGGTTCACAGGCCCGTTAACATCAGAAAGCATAAGCCTGTAAATGCCCTCAACCATGTCAGTGATGTAGCAGAAGCTCCTGGTCTGCGAGCCATCACCATAAACTGTCAGCGGCCTGCCGCTGATGGCCTGCATAATAAAATTGGGAACTGCCCTGCCATCCTTTTTGCGCATGCCCGGACCGTAAGTGTTGAAGATGCGCGCAATCTTGGTGTTAAGCCTGTGCGCCTTATGGTAAGCCATCGTCAATGCTTCAGCAAAACGCTTGGCTTCGTCATACACGCCGCGGGGCCCAACGCAGTTAACATTGCCCCAATAACTCTCCGGCTGCGGACTAACTTCCGGGTCGCCATACACCTCAGATGTGGAAGCAAGCATGAAAACAGCGCTCTTGCTGCGCGCAATGCCCAAAGCATTATGCGTGCCCAAAGCGCCGACTTTCAGAGTCTGAATGGGAAGCTTAGAGTAATCAACAGGGCTGGCAGGGCTGGCAAAATGCAACACATAGTCAATCTCCCCATCAACCTCCAAAGGCGCGGAAACATCGTGGTCAATAAGCTTAAAGCCAGGATTATCCCTGATTGCAGCTATGCTATCTGCGGTGCTTGTAAGAAAATTATCCACGCAGATAACCTTAAACCCTTTTTCAAGCAAAAACCCGCAAAGATGGCTTCCAATAAATCCGGCGCCGCCAGTAACAAGAACAGTTTTCATTTTGCAACCAGAACAGAGCCAAAGCTCTGCCGGGCCTCCTCCAAAGCCTCAATCCAGCCGATGTCAAACCACTTCTCAAAGTAAACGTGGCCATAAACCTTTTCGTGCTGCATGAGCCAAGTTATGAAGTAGCCCATCTTGTCAGCATTGTTTTTTTCAGCGATGTAACGCTTAATTAAGCCCAGCTTTTGCCTGGGAAAAAAATAAATTCCTAGCGAAAGCAGTGTTGACTTCGGAGCAGGGGCTTTCTCCATGAACTCTGCAAATGAAGCGTCATCATTAAGCACAACGCTACCTGACTCGCGGGCAGCCCTGTAGCTCTTGGACTCCCATAAAGGGTTAACGATGCTTGAATTGCTCTTAAAATTCTCATGGGCAGGAAGCAGGGAAAAATTAAACAAGTTATCGCCTGCAACAACCAGGATATCATCGCTAATATTTTCCTTTTCTATCACAAACTGAATGTCGCCGACCTGACCAAGGCGGTCGTCATTGCTAGTAGTGCCGTCATTAAGGACTTTTACAGGTATCTTAAACGACTTGCCCTGCAGCCATTTTTCAAAATTGCTGTAAAACTTTTCGTTGGTAACAATGTAGATGCCATCAACTTCAGGAATCTCAACAACCTTTTCAATGATATGCTCAACTATCGGCCTGCCCTTTACCTCAAGCAAAGGCTTTGGAGTATCCTTAGTAAGAGGCCAAAGCCGCGAAGCATAACCCGCGCAAGTCAAAATCGCTTTCATCTGCCAACACCAACATAGCTAAAGCCAATCTCCCTGAAATCCTTCGGATCATAAATATTCCGGGCATCAACAATATTTGGAGCAGCCATAAGCTCCTTCATCTTTGCCTTGTCAAGCTCCCTGAACAAATCCCATTCTGTAACAATGACCAATGCATGCGCGCCCTCCAAAGCGCCAAGAGGAGTCTCAGCATACGAAATGCCCTCAAAAATTTTTCTGGCACTGATTTCAGCAACAGGGTCAAATGCAGCAATATTGGCGCCGAGCTTCTGCAGCTCATTAATAATGGCGATGGAAGCTGCTTCACGCATGTCATCTGTTTTTGGCTTGAACGACAAGCCCCACACTGCTATCCTCTTACCCTTTAAATCAGGAACCAGCTTCATAACCTTAGGAACAATTGAAAGCTTCTGCCTCGTGTTGACAGACTCAACCGCATCAAGCATATCAGACGGCAGATTGTGCTCCTTCATTATCTGCGCCAAAGCGCGAACATCCTTTGGAAAGCAGCTGCCGCCAAAACCAGCGCCTGCCTGCAAAAATCGCGAGCCAATCCTGCTATCCAAACCGATGCCGCGGGCAACCGCCTTGACATCAGCATCAACCTTCTCGCACAAATGCGAAAGCTCATTCATGAAAGAAATCCTTGCCGCAAGCATTGCATTGCTCGCATACTTAACAAGCTCAGCGGTCTGCAAATCAGTAACAACAATCGGCCTGCCGGTGCGTTCAATGGCTTTGTAAAGCGCAACAATCTTTTGCGCAGCTTCGCCATTATCAGCGCCAATAACAATGCGGTCAGGAACCATAAAATCCTGAATTGCCTCGCCCTCCCTCAAAAACTCTGGATTGGAAACAACATCAAACCCAAACCTGCCCTTAATCTGCGCAGAAAGGCGCTCCTTAATCTTAGCGCAAGTTCCAACAGGAACAGTGCTTTTGACAACCACGATTTTTTTGCCGTTAATAAATCTTGCTATGGTATCAGCAACCTGAAAAACAGCAGCAGTATCTGCCTTGCCGTTGCCGTCAGAAGGGGTGCCGACAGCAATAAAAACAACATCAGAATTCTCAATGGCAAGCTGCGAATCAGTAGTGAACATCAGGCGCTTCTGAGCTGCGTTCTGCTCAACCAGCTCACGAAGCCCTGGCTCGTAAAAAGGGATAACACCCCTCCTTAAATTGGAAATGCGCTCATCATCAATGTCAACGCAGATAACATCGTTTCCAATATTGGCAAGGCAGGCGCCAGTAACCAAACCTACATATCCCGTGCCGATAACAGAAATTTTCATGGAAAAGGGCAGCGGCAGCAGCATATAAATATCTTACCGTTATCCTACTTTATGCGATAGTTTTATATACATTGCTGCAATATCCCCTGCAAGCAGCCTGTATTTGTCTGCTGCCAACTGCGCTCTATTTCCTCCTCTCTTAATTTTGGAGAGAGAAGGAAATAGAGCGCGATAGCAAAAAAACGGGCGCGGCATAAATGAAAAACAAAATCAGCATCACCATAGACGAAAAAATACTCAAAGACATTGATTCGGTCATAGACAATGTTGTCATACGCAACAGGTCGCAAGCCATAGAATTCCTTGCAAAGAACGCTTTGGGCGAAAACAGGACAGCAGTAATACTGAGCGGAGGGGAAGAGTCCCGCCTGAAAATTTCAGACAAAGAATACAGGATTACAGCAAAGGTAAAGAACAGCACAGTAATAGAGCTTGCACTCAAAAAACTCCGGGAAAACGGGTTCAAGGAAGTTTACATCATCGCAAGAAAAAACGTGCTGACAAAAATATTTGACATCGTTAAAAACGGAAGCGACTACAGCGTCAAAGTGAACTACGTTGAGGAGAAAAAAAGCAGGGGCTCGGCTGATTCCCTGAACTTAGTAAAAGGAAAAATAAGCAGCGACTTCCTTGTTGTGTACGGGCATGTGCTGTTTGAAAAAATAAACCTGGAAGCGCTTCTGAACAAGCACATGAAGCAAAGCTCAGTGGCAACGCTGATGCTGACCACAGCAGCGAACCCAAGCGAAAAAGGAACAGTAACAATGGAAGGCGAAAAAATACTGGACTTTGTGCAGAAGCCGAAAAAAACAGACATATACCTGGTGTTTTCTGCCATATTCGTGGCAAGCCCTGATGTGTTCAACTACACCTCCGGCAGCCTGGAGTACGAGGTTTTCCCGCTGCTGGCTAAAAGGGGCTTGCTATCAGGCCATGTTTCTGCAGAAAAGGAGCAGCACATACACAACGCTGCTGATGTGAGGAAAATGAAATAGCCCTCAGAAGCCCCCGAAAGGCTTTTATATAAGTTACTACTATTAGGTTAAGATGAATTTGGAGGGTATGGTGGGGAATGAGCAAAAGCAACAGGGGCGCAAAACACTCGTACTGTTTGACATAGGCGCAGTGCTCCTTGAGCTGGATTACGACACGTTTTTCAGGGAAGCTGCAAAGCTATCATTGGATGGAAAAAGTGCAGAAAAGTTTAGAGCCGCTTACACAGCTGAAAACCTTGAACCGAACTTTCATACCGGCAAAATTAACAGACAGGATTACTTATCCAGACTTGAAAAGCTAATAAACCCCAGAAAAAAACTATCTGAAAAAAAGCTGACAGAACTAGTTGGTATGCGTTATAAAGGGCAGATAGACCCTGTAGTCGAGTTAAAAAGAAGGCTGCACGAGGCAGGCTATGCCGTAGGCCTTTTCTCAAACACGTGCGAGATTGACGTGGAGATAGTTAAGAAAAGGCATCCGGAAATGATGGACGTTTATGAGCCATCCAATCCGGAAATATTCTCCTTTAGAGCAGGCTCTGCCAAGCCTGAAACGCCAATGTACGAGCAAATCCGGGCACTTGGGTTTAGCAGGGTTGTCTACATAGATGACAAAACAAGCTACCTTAGAACCGGAATAGAACAGTTTGGGTGGAAAGGAATTTTATTTACGCCTTTCATTGACAAAGCAGAGGCGATGAGAGCTGTCCACGCTGATGAAACAAGACCGTCACAAAACTTCAGGGTGGCGAATTCTGTAGACGAGTTAACTGAAGCTCTAAGATACTTTGGAGTGGCGGCTTAAGATGAGAAAATCAGAGCATGGAAAACAGATATTCTTCTACTGGGAAGGCTTTGAAAGGCTTGAGAATGTGGTATTAGGACCAGTTGAATCAGAACTAAAAGTAACCAAGAAAGAACAGGAAGCAATTGACGCCAAAGAAATGGAACTTGAAAAAGACCCTGTCAAATTTAACGGTTATTTGTGGGGCTTTAAAACTGCAGAAGAAGAAGGCGGAAAACTATCCCTTCTTGTCAGGCCGGTAAGGTATGCGCAACACGCAGTGCTAAAAGCGGAGGAACGCGCAATGGAAGACTACCCGAATCCCTTAGGGGTGACTGTCTGCCAGGAAACAGCCGACGGATACTTCCCGCTGGGAGTGCAAGGAACGGGCAACAGCAGGGAACTGGTTTTGCTGGGCTCCGGATTCGTAGACAGAGAAAAAGACGGAACAAGCCTGGAAGCTGCAATAAAAAGGGAGCTTCTTGAAGAAACAAGCTACGGCAGCAACAGATTTTATGAAAACGCTGATTTCCTTAAAGAAAGAGCAAACGTGGTGGCGGTAACCTTTGGCTCAAGAAAAGACACAGGAGTGACTGTGCATTTACCAATACCGGTAGGGTACAGGGAAGTCCGTTTAGGCGATGAGGAAAACCCAGAAATGCTGTTCCTGCCCAACAGCACCACGGCAGTCAGGGAAGTTGCAACAACAGGGGCACACAGAGGAATTCCGTCCTCAGACCAGCTAATAGGATTCCTGGAAAGGTATTCCTCACTTAAAGAAGCAGGGCGGCTAATAAGCGCGCATCAACATTAACTTTATAAATCCGGCAAAAATACTGTTTCCCGATGAACGGCCATGGCCGCCCGGGTACACCCGATCCCATTTCGAACTCGGAAGTTAAGCGGGCGCACGTTCCTAAGTGTACTGCATTCCGTGGGAAATTAGGATCGCTGTTCATCACTTTTTTTAAACCGCGGGATCGGTTTTAATTCTTCAAGTTCTTGCTTTAGCTCTACAAACTGCTCATCACATGTTTCTGCCGCCAAGATGGCAATTCATTTTACAGTGGCAATTCATTTTACAGCTGCAACAGCATAATAACAGCGCTGTACAATGCAGTTTAACATAATATTAAAAACAAAAAGTTTAAATATTACTTATGCTAATATAACATTATGAAACATGATGATGCGCTGCGGAAGCTTGAAGGGCTGCAGACAGTTGAAACAGCAGCTGAAAAACTGGGCATAGGCAGGCAGTCTGCGCTCAACCTGCTGAGCAAGCTGAAAAAAGAACAGCATGCGACAGTTAGCGGGGCAGGCAGGCGCAAAAGGATATACAAGATAACAATGCGAAAGCAGCGGCCACGCTCAGAAGGAATGTTTGACATCATAAACAAGCATTCGCCAATGAAGATAGCAGAATGGTATGACCACCAGGTGCACGGCAGCTACGGGCCGGAAGAAGCACTGGTGGATGCGCTCCAGACGCAGAGCTTCAGGGCAATACTGGCAAGCATGCGGCTGTTCAGCCACATCACTGACTGGCCAAAGCTTTACAAACTTGCCAAGCAGAAAAACTGCTGGCAGAAAGTCGGGGCGCTGCATGACCTGGCAAAAAAATACTTCAGGGTTAAAGAGATTCCAAAGAGCTATTTGAGAAAAAAAGCGCTTCACAGAGCATTCCTAATCAAGAACTACCCGACAAAAGAGCCCGCATTTTATCCTATTGAAAAAAAATGGAAGACGGCCATACCCTTCAGAAAGGGCGACGTTGACAGGGTGATAACAGGATGATAGCTTACGAAGACCAGATGGAATTATTCAAGCTGATAAGCGAGAGAATAACCCGCGACGTAGGTTGCTGGGCGTTTGGAGGAAACGCAATGATGTTCTACGGCTACAAAGATGAAACAAAAGACATAGACCTGCTGTTTGACGCTGAAGGCGACAGAGCCGAGTTCATCAATGCGCTTGAAAAGCTCGGCTTCTGGGAATCAGAGCTGCGCAACATCTACGTTCCAGAGAAACTCAGAGACAAACACAAACCAGCAATGTACGCCAGATACGACATAAGGTTTGACCTATTCGTGAAAAAAGTTTTCAAAACCATAATCAGCCCAAAAATGAGGGCAGATCTGTACGCAATCCACGAATTCAAAGGAAAGCACACATTCAAGGTAAAAGTCCTAAGAAAGGAATTCATCATGCTGCTTAAGGCGGTCACAGAAAGGCAGAACGACTTCGACGACATTAGAACTATTGCAGAGAAAGAAAAGCGCCTCAACTGGCAATACTTAGTGGATGAAGCAATCTGGCAGCACAAACACGGAGACGAATGGATACTGCCGGAAATTGAAAAAATGCTCACAGAACTGAAAAGATATGTGTTCGTGGAAGGGAAGTACATCAAACAGGTAAGGGAAGCGTTTGGGGAGAAACAATAAGCACTATTCCGACGACCAATACCAATTCTGATGCTTTTTGAGCCAATCTGGAGCAGCGGCGGCAGCGAACAGCAAACATTATATATCACCTGGTGCCTAAAAGCGGTTTATGAGCTTTGTCAGGGTCAAAAGGATTTCCGGCAGCGAATACGCTTACCTTGTGGAGAATTCGTGGACGCAGCGTGGAGGAAGGCAGAAAGTAGCGCAATACCTGGGCAGGGTGCACAGGCCAGTTAAGGCAAAAAGCGAGGGCTTGGCCGGTTTCCTGAACACAGCTGAACTGGGAAAACACATCCGCAACAGCGATTTCAAGGCGGTTGCAGCTGACCTGATAAAGCTGGAATTGCACAACCACGACGTGAAAATCAGCGATTTTCAGATAAATTTTGATGGGCTGAGCGTTAAAAGCAGCAGCGGCAAAAACGTGGCAGTAGCAATGAATAACGGCTTTCTCTGCAGCTACACCCTGAAGCGGCTGCTTGAATACAAGCCGGAAGCGGATTACTCAGGATACGTGCTCGCTGATTTAATAACAGCGGCAGGCATACTGCCCGAACAGGAAGTGTTCATCAAGCTGTACGGCAAATTCAGGGCAAAGCACGAAGCTGCTGCTGCCAAAAAGTTTGAGTTTTATTACTGAAACTCAACCGCAATCCTTCCTGATTTCTCGTCCACAAACCTAATCTTTTTGTTCGGAAGCTTTTTAACAGCGTCCCAGCTGCCCTGCTTTCTGGCGGTGCTGACAGCTTCAAGAATATCCTTAACCTCCTGATAGTTCTCGTAAATCAATTCGCCGCTGCGCTTATTCTTTTCAGCAGAATCCCTGGCGGATGCAATGGTTTCTTCCTGCTGCTGAATGATTGCTTTAAGACGAGAAATCTCGGAACTGAAAGGCGAGGGCATGCCGGCTGCTGAGACTGCCTCCAGGGCTTCGCTGAAGGTTTTGCGCGCTTTTGTTTCGCTACCCCTGTAGTAGCTGAGAGCAACCGGAACAGCGTTTATCGGCTTTCCGCCCTCATAAATCACCGACGGAGAAAGCCCTGAACTGAGCAGCTTTTTGAGCGCCTGAAGAAGGTTTCCTGCATCAGCGGCAGAAACATCAGCGGGCTTTGACTTCTTGCCAACACCGGCAAGCAGACAGAGCTCCTCAGCGTATAAGCCGCCTAAACTGAGCTCGATGGCAAGAAAGCGGACAAGGTCAGATTTATTAGTTGATTTAAGCATCTCCAGAAGCTTTTTCTCGCCGAGAACTCTCGGGTCAGCTGCTTTGGGAGGCAGCGCGTAATCAGCACCCATCCTAAGCTGCCTGCTGCTCCAGTGCTGCTTTTGCTGCACAGCAGCTATTTTCTGCCCGGAGGTAAGGATAATGTTGCCCTTGCTGAAAAGCTCAAAAATAAGCCCAAATGAGCCCTTTTTTGACGAGAATGAAAGCTGCACAATGCGCTCAAAGCCGGACTGGGAAATGGAAGAAAGCGTGCTGCTACCAAGCTTGCTGCGAAGCAGCGAGCAAAATCCGCTCACTTTTGGTGCAGAATCCTTCCCAGAAGCAAGGTAAAGCAGCTCAGGAACCCTCACTTTCAGCAGTGCACTGCCCTTATTGCGCACATAAAACTGCAAAACAAGCTCATTTTTAGCTGGCTGGTAAACCTGCTGCAGCCTGCTGCCTACAAGAAACTGCATCTCAGCAGTCAAAAAGTGCACTTCAACAGCAGATAATTGCTTCATAAAACCTCACTTTTTACTCATAAATACTCACAAAGTGAGACATACTCGCAAAGTATTTAAATAAGTTTGCCCACAAACAGGGCATGTGGAATCCTTTTCGTATATTCAAAGAACATGACCATCACTGGAGAGAGCTTGACAAATCCCTCACAGCAGCGTTTGAAAAAATCAAAGCTGAAAAACGGCTTACCTTTTCATGGCTCAATTACCTGCGGAAGCAGGAAATTGAAAACCAGAACACGCACCAAAAAATCCAGTTTGAGCTTGGAAGGCATGACGCTGAAATTGACGCATTGAGAAGCGAAATAACTGAGCTTAAGGAAGCAGTAAAAATAGCCCAAAAAAGGCCTGTTTTTGAGCAAATCCGGACTAAGTCCGGACTGGAATCCGGACCAGTTTCCGAACCGAAAAATCAGTCCGCTTCCGAAAAATCGTTTGTAAGCAGAATTGCGAGCATGATAAGGCCTCAAAGGAAGGAATTTGTAATGCAGAAAATACTGCAGATGGCTGAAAATGGTTATTACACAACAAAGCAAATTGAGACGGTAATTGTCAAAGAAAAGCAGTTTTGCGGAAGGACTGCGTTCTATGATTACCTCAAGGAACTGCGATTGCAGAAAATGGTTGAAAACAAGCAAAAAAACGGAAGAAAAGTGCTGATTTCTGCTGAAATTTAAGTCCGGAAACGGACCAAAACGCGGACCAGTTTCCGGACTTAATCCGGACTGGCAGCGGACTAAAGCTTTTTTAGCTTATTTGCAAGAATTTTCAGGGCTTTTCCGGCTGGTTTTGTTGTATCAAACCTGAAAATTTTGTGGCCAGATTCAGTTGCCTCAACCAGAATTGTGTCAAAGATTTCAGCATCCAGATTTTCGCGGATTTTTGGCTGATTAAAGCCTTTTTTGGACAGCCGCTTGGCAAGCGCGCTGATTGCGCAGGAAAGCACTATGCAGCAGGAAACTGCCCTTTTTGGCAGGAAATGGGCTAAGTGAGAGTCTACTATAAGCCCTTTTATGCCCTTTTTAGCGCATTTAGCCCTCACTTTCAGCACTTCACGAGTGAAAAGTGCGGGGTCAACTATGGCTGTTCTGCGCTTTTTGTCGTATCCACGAGCTATTTTGGCTGATTTTATGAGCTGCGAGCCGTCCAAGTACTGGTAGTGAAGCAAAAGTGAGAGTTTTCTGGCTATTGTGGACTTTCCAGTGCCAGGAGTGCCTGTTACAGCTATGATTTTTGTCATTTTGAGAGCAATTCCACCACAACGCGCCTTTCTGCCCTTGGGCCGTCAAACTCGCAGAACATGACTGCCTGCCATTTTCCAAGGAAAAGCTGGCTGTTCCTGAAAGTGAGCGTTTCAGAGGGTCCAAGCAGCGCAGACTTGATGTGGGCAGCTGCGTTGCCATCAACCTTGTCATGCCTGTAACCAGCACTTTTAGGCACCATGTTTGAAAGTGAGGACACAATGTCCTCGCATATGCCGGGATCGCAGTTTTCATTAACAATTATGGCTGCGGTAGAGTGCGGGGTGTACATCAGACACAGCCCTTCCTTCAGTTTTGATGCTTTCACAACCTTCTGAACGCGCTCTGTGATGTCAACTATCTCTTCATTTCTCATCGTGGAAAAGGAAAATTCGGGCATTTTAACGCTGTTAAGAGGATTAAATATAAATAATTAACAGTACACGCAATTTGCATGAAGACTCTCTTGTTATTGGTTGCTTTGGCAGTGGTTGCAGCAGGTTGCCAGGCTGAAGAAGCTGAGGAAGCAACAGATGTTCCGGACGATGAAGTCCAGGTTGAAAATGAATGCACTTCAGACGCTGACTGCGCAAGCGCAGGATGCTCAGGGCAGCTTTGCGTTCCAAAAAATGAAGAAGGCATTATCACGACGTGCGAATATCGGGAAGAGTACAGCTGCCTTGAGTTTACGAGCTGCGGGTGCATTGAAGGAAGCTGTGCGTGGGCAAATACGGACGAGTATGCTGCGTGCTTGGAGCAGTATAGTGGTGAATGATTGCTGCTGTTATTTAATTTGCAGAAAACGCTTGTTAAAGTTCGGTGCCACCTCTGCCCGCTGCTTTTTTGCCTCCCCTTAAAATTTACAGGGAGGCAAAAAAGCAGCAGGGAAAGACAGAAGGAAAAAAAGACAATCTGAAGGACTGAACCTGTCACGGCCCATAGATTATTTCTTCAGATTTGTAGCGCCTCCAAGCAACGAATCCGAAGAATGCTGCTACTATCAGGACGAGTATGCCTGTGTACAGCACATGCAGCTTCTTGGGCTTGGGCAGAAGCGGCTGGGGTTCATCTGAAATGTCTGAAACACTTACAGGAACCTGCTGAGGAGCATCCACTGCGGGCGGCGCAGGTCTTATTGGCGGCGTAATGTCGGCGGCAGCTTCCTTAATCAATTCAAACCTCAAAGTTGCGTCAAGGTAAGGGATCAGAATAGCTGCCCTTATCCGAATGTCTGCCTGACCGTCCTTATTCAAATCAATGCGGTTAAAGCCCTGCTTAAGCTCATACTGGATGGTGCCTGGAGTAAGCGTAAGGGTAACTGACGAGGAAATGTCAGTTACGGTAAACCTGTAAGCCTGCCCCTCAAAGTTAACTGTAATCGCATCCCTCTCCCTAACATGAAAGTTTTCCGAATCCGCAAGCATGGTATAGAATTTGCCGACAGAGCCGCTGCCACCGCCACGACCGCCGGTGTCGCCGCTGCCAGCTGGAGCAGGCGCAGGAACATCTGACTCAAACACCACTGAATGCGACAGTCCGGAAACCTTAAATGAGTCTGATTCGCTTGCGCAGACATAGCCGTCGTGGCTTGCGCCATTGCATGCCACAAGCTTTTCACCTGCACCGGAGCAATCATCTGTCACTGAAGACAAATCATTAAGCTCAGCATCCAGAATGCAGACAGCGTTGCCCGCCTTAATCTTTTCCAAATACACAGTTTTTGTGCCCTGCAAATCCATGCCCTTAACCCAAAGCAATGACCTGCCGCTGCCGGTAAGCTGCTTCTCCACCCTGATTGTTGTGACCCTGAGCTGGGACTTGTCAAAATCATGATTAAACTCAATTATCGGCTTGGAATTATCCTCAAACCTGACTTTTGCAACGCCCTTTGGCCGGGCATCAGGCGCTTTATCACCTATCTTAAGCTGAAGAGCGCCAAAATTAGTGCCTACATCAGATTCTCTGCCATTAAATGGGCAAATGCTAAAGGTTTTCTCGGCGCCCTGAGACATCTGTATGATGGCAACGCTGTCATCCTGATTAATAACCCCGTCATTATTCACGTCTGCGCGCTTCTGCAACGCTTCTGACAAAAGAGCCTGTCCGGAAATGTGCCTGCTGACAGCAGACGCATCAGCAGATGAAATAAAGCCGTTCGCATCAACATCACCGTAATTACTGCAAACCAATTCCTTAACAACCTTGCAAACACCGAAAATAGGAGTAATGCCATTCAGGAAATTATTAATGGCTGTAACGTCGGCATTGTTGATGGTGCCGTCATTGCTGACATCAGCCCACTGGTGCCTGCCTGAAGGAATCTGGCCAGTGCCATCCACAAACTTACTGATTAAATCAGCATCCTCAGCGCTGACCACTCCGTCTCCGTTAACGTCTCCGAAACTCAAGCAGGGAGAAGCTTTGCCTCCAGAAGCACCCGGAGCAGGAACAGGACAAACAGCAAAAGAATCCCTCAAACCCCCAACAAACTGCTGAACAAACAAAGCATCAGTAACAGAAACAACACCATCCCCACTCACATCAGCCCTCAACTTCTGATCAGCCGAAAACACAACCTGCCCAGCAACAAACTTACTAATCAAATCAGAATCAGCAACAGAAACAACACCATCACCATCCACATCACCAAAACCAGAACAAGGCGAAACCTTACCCACACCACCCGAAGCAGGAACAGGACAAACAGCAAAAGAATCCCTCACACCTTCAACATACTGCTTAACGTATAAGCCATCATAAACATCAACCACACCATTGCCACTCACATCAGCCCTCAACTTCTGATCAGCCGAAAGCGTAACCAACTTGGAAACAAACTTACTAATCAAATCAGAATCAGCAACAGAAACAACACCATCACCATCCACATCACCAAAACCAGAACAAGGCGAAACCTTGCCCGCACCAGCTGCGGCAGGACTGGCACAAACAGAAAAAGTGCTTGACCGGCCTGATGCAACAGCAGCAACAGCCAATGCATCCCCGTATGACACAGCGCCGCTGCCGTCAACGTCAGCATCGCCAATCTGCTTGGCAGTAAGAACAGACTGGCCGCTTAAGTGCTGCGCAATAAGGGCAAGGTCTTTGTAATTGATAACTCTATCAGTGTTAATGTCACCGAAATCAGAGCACGGAACACTCCCTGATGCTGCGCACACAGGAAATTCATCAGAAAACTGCAAATGATTAACCATGAGACCCACATCACCAAAATCTATTTTCCCATCGCTATTAACATCAGCAAGTATTTTCTGGGAAGCAGTAAGACTGCCTTTGCCGTTTACGAAAGACTGCAGCAAAGACAAATCAGCATTTGAGATGCGCTTGTTGCCGTCAATATCGCCGAAACTGGAGCACCGCAAAGGCTTTGTATTTACACAAGCTGAAAGAGTGGTCAGTGCGCCTGAGACGTAGCCGTTGATAACGTCAACATCAGCAGCAGATATTTTCCCATCATTATTCACATCAGCCCTCGCTGCCTCGGCAGCTGTCAAGGGAGCAGAACCTGAGACGTTCAATTCAACCTTAATGGCATCGCCAAAAGTCATTTTTCCATCGCCGTTGACATCGCCAATATCAGGGCATGGGCTGACTAAATTGCCTGCAGAGTCAGTGACAAGCCCGATGAAGGGAGGGCCGCCCATTATGTAAAAAAGGGCTATGCCAACTCCAACAGCTGATGCAATTAAAATTGCCTTGCTCACAGAATCAGGCGCTGCCGATTTAGTGTGCACATTTTTAGAGCGAGCCATACTACCAGACCAAAATAGCTTTGCACTTTAATGGTTATAAATGTTTCTATAAGTATCTCCGCAAGTTGAGCATGCTGCTCCCGCACATAGTTTGCTGTTTGCCTGCAACTGCGCCCTATTTCCTCCCCCTTCGAAAGTTAAGGGGGAGGAAATATGGCGCAGAAGAATTATGGTTGCGGGGGAGGGAGTAAAAATCTGGCAGCGGAACACACAAAAGCTGACATTGCCAAAAAAAACTGTTATGTAAGGTTTCCAATGGCTTCGCAACTCTCTTTGCGCTTTATTTTCCCATCCCCTGAAATTAAGGGAGGGGAAAATAAAGCTCCCGGACAGAAGCAGGGCAGGTTGCCATTGGAAAGCTTACTTTACAAAAACACTAAAATTAAATAGAAAAAGCGCTGCTGGACTCATATTCCATGAACTGTGACATGTGCGGCAGGGAAGCAGAGATGTTCAAAGCTGTAATAGAAGGCAGCGAGATGAGTGTATGCAGCGAATGCGCAAAGTATGGCCATGTTGTAGGCAAACTGCAAATAGAAGCTGTTGAGCCAAAAAGGCCTCAAATACAGGCGAAAGCAGAGGCAGTTGAAGCAGTAGTCAATAATTTCGGCCAGCTGCTGAAAAGGAAAAGGGAGCAGCTCGGCCTCAGCCAGAAAGAGTTTGCCAAAAAGATAGCTGAAAAAGAGTCAACGCTGCACAAGCTTGAGACAGGAACTATTGCGCCCCAGATAGAACGCGCACGGAAGCTGGAAAAAATGCTGGGACTGAAACTGGTAGAAGAAGTTCAGGACATGCAATTCAGCAGAAAAGGCAGCAGCGCAGTGGTCACGCTTGGGGATATGGTCAAAATCAAAAAAAGAAGGTAAATTATTATAAAAAAAGAGACATTCACTGATTCTATGAATTACGCTGACACTACAGTCATAATACCAACGCTTAATGAGGCAAAAAGTGTCGGGGAATTAATTAAAATAATCAAAAGCAGCTACAAAGGAATAACAATAATAGTGGCTGACGACGGCTCAGGTGACGGAACCAAGGAAATTGTGCGCAAGCTTGACGCAAAGCTGCTGGACAGGACAAATGCTTCTGTGCATGGGCTGACGGCAAGCGTGGTTGACGCAGCCAAAACAGCGGAAACACGGTTTATCATAGTAATAGACGGCGACCTGCAGCACCCGCCGGAAAAAATCAGGGAAATAGCTGCCATGCTAAGGGAAGGGAACGATGTAGTGATAGGCACGCGGGCCAAAGTAGCTGGAAAATGGCCGCTGCAGAGAAAAATAATGTCGGCTGCTGCAACGGGCCTTGCCCGCATACGGCTAATGCGAAACATCAAGGACCCTATGTCAGGGTACTTCGGAATAAAGGCAGAGCTGTTCAAAGAAAAAAGGTTTGAGGAAAAGGGATATAAAGTGCTGTTTGACCTGCTGAAACAGCTGCCAAACGCGAGGATAGCAAACGTTTACTACACATTCGGCGAACGGGCAGCTGGAAAATCAAAAATTGGGGGAAAACAGATTATATCGTTTCTGAAAGCGATATTCAGCTGAGAAGCAAACGTTTAAAAGCTATTGACACATGCGTTGGGTAATGGCAAAGGGGGGCTATAATAAAAGAGCGGTAGCATCAGCGTTGATAGGGCTGTTTTCCCTTGTTCCGGTTCAGCTGCTGAACTTAGCGCTGGGCGCAGTGGCAATAGGCTTGGGAGTGTCAGCGCTAAAGAACATGCAGAGGCGGAAAGGCAAAACACTTGCTGCTGCAGGCATCATACTGGGAACATTGCCCTACTATGGCGGACTATTTTACTTGGCAAGAATATACCTGAAATACACTCCGGAAACAATACTTACTGCATGGATTGCAGGATTAGCAGCGCCTGTAGCAGTAGTAATAGCCATTTTGAAATCAAAGAAGCTGCTTTAGAAAGATTTAAAACATCAAAAAACAGCACGATTAGAATGGACATCATAATGGCAGCAAGCAGTGTAATGTTCGGCCTGCTGCTGCTCTTTTTGGCGTTTGTGTCAGCAGTGTATATAGCATCATTCTTTGCAAAGCGCACTTTTCCGGAATTTGAGCCAAAAATAAGCATAGTAATCCCTGCGCACAACGAAGCAAAGAATATCGGAAAATGCCTGGAAGCAGTATTTGCAAGCAATTATCCGCCTGCAAAAATGGAAGTGATAGTAGTGGACGACGGCTCAACAGACAACACTGCCACAGCAGCAAAAAGATACAACGAAGTAAAACTGCTGAAGCAGCTGCACAAAGGAAAGGCAGAAGCGCTGACATTGGGAGCCAAAGCTGCAAAGCACGCCTTCATACTGGCGCTGGACGCGGACACCATGATGGAAACTGATTGCGTAAAGGAAGCTGTAAAGCCGTTTGCAGACAAAAAAATCGGGGCAACAAGCGGAGTGTTTAGGGTGAAGAACAGCCACAGCATCCTCGGAATGTTCCAGAACGTAGAGTACTATTACCATAACATCATACGCACAAGCTTCTCGCAGGTGTTCGGGCATGGCGTGTGGTTTTTCGGAGCAATGTCGTGCTACCGCAAAGAAGTATTGCAGGAAATCGGGTGGTTCAAGCAGGACACGCTCACAGAAGACATGGACATATCGCTGGAAATAAGAAGGGCGGGATACAAAACATTCAGCGTCAGGCAAGCTGTTTCAGCAACAATAGTTCCGGAAACGCTTGCTGCATTTTACAGGCAAAGAAGCAGGTGGTGGCTTGGAGGCATGCAATCTTTAAGGAAGAACAGGCAACTGCTGAAGCAGGGAAGCTCAGTGCCGATAGCATTCCTCTTCATAAACCAGTTCTGGTGGAGCATATATGCGGTGCTGTCGCTGCCTGTAATCATATATCAGGTAAGCTACTGGATGCCTGCAGGAACAGAAAGCATAGCATACCTGTTCAGGTGGTTTACGCTGTCAGGGCCGCTTTATGTTCTATACAAGATTCCGGAGTGGGGAATATCTGCGTACAGCATCTTCGGAGTGCTTTCCGGAGCAGTAAGCGCAGCAATAATGACACTCGGGATATACTCATACAAGGACAAGCTGCACCTGAGAAATGCTGCTGCGCTGTTCCTGTACTTCCCGTACACGATTATTCTAAATATGGTAATATTTATAAGTCTGCTGAGGTTTAAAGCTATAAAAACGAGGTTTTACCTGAAATGAGCGTGCTCCCACAGAAAGCAGTGGAACTGGCAGAACTGTACTTCCAGCAGTACAACGAATTAGGCAGGCCAATGCTTGATGTACTGCACGCAATCTTCAACAATGCCTTTTATGCAATGCTGACCGTGCTTGCGGCCATATCAATGCTGTACTTCCTGACAACCATATATGTAATGATAAACAGGAAAGAGCCGTACAAAGAAAAAGAGCTGCAACAATATCCGTTCGTGACAGTGCAGATACCAACAAGGAATGAGCTTGCCGCCCTGAAATGCGCGGAAAAGTGCCTGGAGTTTGATTACCCAAAAGACAAGTATGAGATACTCATAGGAGATGACAGCGACAAAGAATATGTATCAGCCAGGATAAAGCAGTTCGCAGAAAAGCACGAGCTCGTAAAGGTTTACAAACGGGCAAACAACTCAGGATACAAGGCAGGCAACCTAAACAACCTTCTTTCCCACTCAAGAGGAAAATACCTTGCGCTGTTTGACTCAGACTTCCTGCCGGGAAAAGACTTTATCCGCCGAATTATCTCGCCAATGGAGCATGACAGCAGCATAGCAGGCGTGCAGGCAAGGTGGAAATACTTCAACGCAGGCCAAAACTTAGTAAGCATATTAGGAGCATCCATCGGCTCAGTCTTCCACCACATAGCGCTGCCATTCTTCAACAACCGAAAAAGATTAAGCGTGCTTTGCGGCTCAGCAGAAGCAGTAAGAAAAGACACGCTCATCAGATTAGGCGGCTGGGAACACGGCTCGCTGACAGAAGACATAGAATACAGCCTCCGACTGCTGGAAAACGGCCACAAAATACAGTACCTTCCGCAGCTGGAATGCGAAAACGAGCTGCCCTTTACTCCGGCAGATTTGTACAGGCAGCAGAAAAGATGGGCATACGGCGTATTATTCAGCCTGCGCGAACATTTCAAAACGCTATTCTTAGGCAAAAAGCTTGACCTGGAAGAAAAACTGCTGGTAAGCTACATATTCTCAGGATACATGCTGAGCATGGCGCTTGCCTCTGTAGTAATACTCGGAGCGCTAAGCATAATAACGCACGAACCAGCGCCAATAGACTTCGGAAAATTCTTTTTTGAATCGGCAAGGAACATAGCAGCAACGTCAGGATTGCTATTTGCTGGCATATACGGCCTGATAAAAATCGGTTATGGAAAAAGAGTGGTTCACATGCTTCTGGCAGCGTTCAGCATCGGACTAATAGTAACGTACCATGTGAATGTGGGAATCCTCAGGGTGCTGGCAGGAAAGCCAATGCAGTGGTATTTGCTGAACAAGAAAGGGAATACAGCTGGTTTAAAGTAAATTTTTTTCATCGACGTTTATCCACCAATTTCGCTGCTCTTTTTCCCTCCCTTAAAATTTAGAGGGAGGGAAAAAGAGCAGCAAGCAAGCAGCTACCTTGCAACTCTTTTCCTTTTCTTCTTCTAAATCAGCCATGATATCAGTAAGTAAACAAAAGCTGCTGTTACTGATAATTGCAGTATTTATCATAGCAAAAACGCTAATTGCACTAAGCTTCCACCCAGCCCAGTGGGACGAAGCAGTGTATGTTGGCATGGGCAAGTACATCTACTCTTCCGGGCAGTCAGGATTCTGGGAGCCGATAAGGCCGCCGGTGCTGCCGCTGCTGATAGGGCTGCTTAATCCATTCACGGCAGAAATGCTGATGACAGCGTTCGCAGCAGGAACAATACTGCTTACATACATTATTGCCGCCAAACTGTTCAATGAAAGGGCTGCAATACTGAGCGCGTTATTGGTAGCGGGCTCGACAATATTCTTTAAACAATCATCTTTGTTCATGACAGAAATACCCTCAACACTCCTTGCATTAGCAACACTGTATTTTTTGATAACACAAAGATTAACATCAGCAAGCGCAACATCAGGGCTGGCTGCTTTAACAAAGTTCCCGCATTTTCTGCTGATAATAATTTTACTGCTTCCGCTATTGCAATTACTGCAACAAAAAAAATTAAAAATAGCAGCAGCGAAAACAGCCGTACCCTTTGCCACAATAATATTAATTTACCTGACAATAAACTTTTTCAGCTACGGACAAAACATCAGAGCAGCGCTTGAACCGCTTATTCTGGCAGCGAGCCACCAGTCAAACCCCATAGAAGCAGTGCACGGATTGCTTTACAACGCATTCTTCTACCTGATTGTCTTAGTAAAGCAAAACCTGTTCTTTATTTTCCTTCCTCTTGGAGTCATAGCAGCAGTAAGAACAAAAAAATACCTGCTGCTCAGCTACCTTGCAACATACCTGCTTTATTTTACCCTGATAATAAACAAGCAGGAACGGTTCGCGCTGCTGTTCCTGCCGGCAGCGGCAATACTTGCAGGGCAAGGCGTATACCAGCTTCTGCTGACAAAAACAGGAAATCGGACAGGCATGGCAGCGACAGCATTGCTGTTTTTAGCTGCAGGATTCGTAACATTCAACATCACTGCAGAAAACTACGGCTACTATCATGAAAGGCAGCAGGCAGCAGCGCCAGAATACAGCTACAGCGGGACAATATTAACATCAAACCCGACGGTTGCATACTACACAAACAACAAAGTCATACCGTACTATTTCTCAACAGCAGACGGCGAGGAAGGAATAAGGAAAGCCGCGGAAAGATTTGAAAAAAACAAAGACAGCAGCGAAATATATTTCAATGCCAATGATTTTTATTGTGAGAAATACGACAGGTATTGCAGTGAAGCTCTGGAAAAAATTGAAAACAGCACATAAAAACAGCTGTTTTTAATTTTGAACGCTGCTGCTTTCCTTCACAATCCTGGCAACCGCAACAACAAAATCATCCTGAGCAAGGCGCATAATTCTGGCACCCTGGGTGTTCCTGCCTATGACAGAAATGTCTCTGGATGGAACCCTAATCATAATGCCGTGCCTGCTGATGAACACCAGCTCATCGTCGTCAGCTACAGAAGCGATGCCGACAACCCTGCCATTGCGTTCTGAAGTCTGAATATTAATGACTCCAAAGCCGCCGCGGCTGATGAGCCGGTAATCGGAAACAGGAGTGCGCTTGCCATAGCCCTTTTCACAGACTGTCAGCAAGCTCTTATTTTCCTCTGCAACAACCATGCCAACAACAGCATCCTCCCTTAATTTAATGCCACGCACGCCCTTGGCTGAACGCCCGGTATCCCTGATATCTGACTCATTAAACCTGACTGCATGGCCGTTTTTTGTAGCGAGGATAATCTGCTTGCTGCCGTCAGTCATCCGCACGCTAATCAGCTCATCGCCATCCTCCAGCGAAATGGCAATAATGCCGCCTCTGCGCGGATTGGAATAAGCCTTAAGCTCGGTTTTCTTTATCGTGCCGTTCTTCGTAGCCATAACCAAATAGCTGCTGCCATTGAATTCCATCACAGGAACAAACGCGGTTATTTCCTCGCCGGAGCCGAGATTGAGCAGGTTAACAATAGCCCTTCCTCTTGCGTTGCGCCCGGCATCAGGAATCTCAAACACCTTTAGCCAGTGCACCATGCCGCGGTTGGTGAAAAACAGGATGTATGAATGAGTGTTTGCAACAAACAGGTGCTCAATTAAATCTCCTTCCTTCGGAGAAGCTGCAATCACTCCTTTGCCGCCGCGATGCTGCTGCCTGTAATGAGTAACCGCAGTTCGCTTGGCATAGCCGGAATGCGAAATAGTGATAACAACCTCCTCCGGCTTAATCAAATCCTCGCGGACAAAGTCCTGCTCAGCAGCTTCCTCAACAACAGTGCGCCTTTCATCACCAAACTTTTCCTTAATCTCAAGAAGCTCAGACCTGATAATGTCCAGAATTTTCTGCGGAGAAGCAAGAATTCCCTTAAGCTCCTCTATTACGCGAACAAGCCCGGAATTTTCATCTCTCAGCGACTGCTGCTCGAGAGAAGACAGCTTCTGAAGACGCATATCCAGCACAGCCAAAGACTGCTTTTCAGAAAGAGAAAAGCCCTGCATAAGCGCAACTTTAGCAGCAGCAGCATCCCTGGACTGCTTTATTGCCTTGACAACATCATCTATGCTGGTTAAAGCCCTGATAAGCCCTTCAACAATGTGCAATCTATCCTCGGCTTTGCTGAGCTCAAACTCAGCGCGCCTTGTAACAACGCTTTTGCGATGCGAGATAAAGCCGTCAAGAAGCTGCAGCAGGCTTAAAGTGCGGGGCGTGGCATCAACAAGCCCGATAAGGGCAATGGAAACAGTGGACTCAAGCCGGGAATGCGTAAAAAGCTGATTCGCAACAACAGCATCATTGGCATTTTTCTTCAGCTCAAAAAGAATGCGCATGCCGTTCCTGTCGCTCTCATCCCGTATATCGGCTATGTCCTGAATAACCCTGCTCCTTATAAGCTCGGCAACTTCCTCAAGCAAAAGAGACTTGTTGACCATGTAAGGAATCTCTGTAACAACTATGTGGCTGCGGCCCTTAATCGTCTCAACAGAATGCTTTGCGCGAACCCTAATGAGCCCGCGGCCTGAGCTGTAAGCAGCAGCAATCCCCGCGCTGCCGCTGATAATTCCGCCTGTAGGAAAATCAGGGCCAGGCAAAACCTTCATAAGCTCCTGCAAAGAAATCTCCGGGTTTTCCATGCGAGAAATCACAGCAGCAGTCACCTCGCCCAGATTATGCGGAGGAATATTGGTTGCCATCCCAACAGCAATGCCTGAGCTGCCGTTAACCAGCAAATTCGGAAACCTGGAAGGCATGACAACCGGCTCCTTAACAGAGCCATCAAAATTAGGAACAAAATCAACAGTTTCCTTGTCTATGTCCGCAAGCAGCTCCTCGGCAAGCCGCTGCAAGCGCGCCTCGGTGTATCTGAATGCGGCAGCACGGTCCCCGTCGATAGAGTTATGAACGAATACTCCGGCAGCGAGAAGAAAGTTATGGTGTGGCACTACGGTTATGTCATAAACGTCCTCCTTTTGTTCAAGAAAAGTTACACTAACAACTTTGTGATTGTAGATTTTTGCTTCAGAAACCAGCGTCGGAAAATCATCAAAATACATTAGAGCATTTAAGCGAGCAGTTTGTCTAGCCCTGAACTTAGAATTTTTCCACAATTTTTTGTTAAGCTTCACAACCCGCTTAGATAAAATCTCCCTGTTATTTTCTATATATTTCCTCCTACCGTCAGCCAGCTTTTTAACATACGCAGCATCATTCTTGTGCCTGAAGGAAGCGAGCTCTGCATGAATTTTCCAATGCTCCTTCCAATGCAATCTCTTAATATTGTCAGGATTATTGTTTAGCTTGTTGATATCAACATGATGCCTAATTCTACCAGAACCCTTATCGTAAACTTTAGCTTGCAAATTCCACTCGTCAGCTAATCTGTGAGCATACTGCCACTCATGTTGAAAGGGCTGATGAACCAAAAGATAACTCTTCATATTCGTGTCTTCAACTCCATCAGACAATTTAGAATAAAAAGGCATCAAGGATTCATTCGGTTTCAGGTCTTTAGCTTCCTTATACGAACCATTGCGCAGCATAAACCTGTGGTCTGGCGTACATCTTATCTTCTCGCCATTATCAAGCTCAATTTCCACTAAATCCGAGTTCCTGCGAGTCATCCTTGGCTTCTTGATTTCGGCAATTTCAATCTTTTTTTCTTCATTATTGAAAGTAAATGTCCAGTGTCTTTTGCCAGCCCTTTGTTCCTTAATAAGCTCTCCAAAGCTTAAGCCTCTGCCGTCTGTTAATTTTACTTTAGTGTCCTTAGTAAAACAACCCCAATTCCCCTGCCCGTCAACCAGAGGATAACGCAAAGAGAAATCCTGCGCCATCCTGACCAGGGCATCATAAATAGCAGCATCGCCATGCGGATGAAAACGGGCCATCGTGTTGCCAACAACAGTTGCTGACTTGCGATGCGCCTTGTTGTGAAGCAAGCCAAGCCGGAACATGGTGTAAAGAATTCTTCTCTGAACCGGCTTAAGCCCATCCCTGATGTCAGGCAAAGCCCTGCTTACAAGAACAGACATGGCATAATCAAGGTAAGAGACCTTCATCTCCTCCTCAATCTCCCTCTGGATAATTCGCTGCTCCTGTGGCTGATTTGAGTCCATTTTCGCAACCAAAAATTCCGGTAAAAAACAGCCGATTTCTCGACGATAAACACGAAGTTTTAAGGGTATAAAAAGGTATGCTTTTTGGGAGGCGGATTTGGCAAGGAAAAAACTTTAAATAGCGACGCGCAAAGCCAGTTGCAATGGACTATGAGCTATTTTACCACACTGCACTCATAAGAGTTGCAGCTGATAATCCTGACATTAGCGGAAATGCGCTTGAAATTGTGACACACCAGGAAGTCAATAACGTGGCTATGCGGGCAATCAGCTACTTCATCTGCCACTATGAGCCCCAGCCAGGCGAAAAGGCCTTGGAACACCGGATAGTTACGGGCTTTCTTGAGCTCTCAAGGATTTCACGGGAGAAAATACTCCAAATATCAAATGTCAAAACAACCACGGGCTAAAGCCCGTGGCGTGTTTTGAGCATGCTCGGAAATCGCTGGCTTGCTCTTCGCTGAAGCAAAAGAGCGTGCGCCAAAAGCGATTTCAGACATGTCAAATCTGCTGAAGGACGCTCTTCCTGACATCCATTGAAAAATTGCAGTAAACGCAGCTCTTGCGCTTGCCGAGAATGCTGCCCTTGGCAGCGTACTTCATCTGATTCTTGCAGCGTGGGCATCTGAGGAGGAAAAGCATAACGCTATGATGAAAGCGGTGTTTTTATTTTTAACGGTATCCTGAAATACGCAAATGGTTCAGCCGTGCTTAATTTCACCCCCATTCGCAAAGTTAATGGAGTTGGAAATGAAGCAGAGTTGCGAAACATGCTGAGATACTTACAGAACCGCTAAATTTTTAAGCAAAAACGTACCTGTAAGGCGTGATGTCCCTTCAAATTTCTGACGAAAGGCGGCAAGAAATTCAAAAGAGCCACAAAAAATACGGGGGAGTGGTCGGCAGGGCTGCAAAGGCGCTTCGTGTGCATTGGATGACTGTAAAGCATGCGTGGCAGAATGGCGGCCTGGAGATTATTTTAAACCAGAGGGGAGGTTACAGAAGAAACGGAATCGTTAAATATCCTCTGAATGAAGCCCAGATAATGACTGCATTGAACCTTTACAAGGAGACGGATGGAAACGCCAGAGCAGCGGAGAGGAAAGCTGGATTCTGCAAGTCATGGACTATTGGAGAGATATGGAAAGAGCACGGCCTGATCCCGACAGGCGGCAAAGGGGTTATCCTTCCTGAGATGATAATTGAAGTGCTGCAAACCGGCACGCAGTGTGGATGGGACAAGAAACGGTTAGCTAAGGCCACTGAATATGAACCGTGGCAGATAAACAGAATATTGAAATACGTAGGCGCTGACCGGATACACGAAAACAGGAGTGACGCTGAAGGCATTGAAAGCTTGGTCTATTAATACAGTATATACGCAACTTTAAAAAGTATAGATGATTATGATACCTTATGGCTGTCAATGATAAATCGCAGTGGGAAATCTGGGCGGATATGACTTCTTACGCTCATGCAAAGCAGACATATGAAGATGCGTTGCAGATAGCTAAGGAAAGCAAATTAGATACTGCTTTAATGGCTCTTGGCGCAGCATATAAGGAATTAGTAATCTGCTATGTCACGCCTCATGAAATGGTGCCGATAACAGAAGTAATGGAACTGAAAAACTCGCTGGAGGAAAAAATCCGGCAGCTGAGAAAACACGTTTCCCCCCAGCAGCTGCGCCTAAGCCCCGGACTCAAAATGGTTCTGGGAACTGGCGCATACGACCTTGCTGAGCTTGCTACTGCTGCTGTCCAGAAGCAGGAGTCTGCTGGGCAGGCGCCTCCTCAACCTTAAACTTCTCCTTTATCTCCTCAGCGTTCTTCAGGTCAAAGTAATTAAAAAACCTGTCAGTGAGCTTAACCAGCTTGGTGCGGCCGTGCTTTGCCCTGCTGATGAAGCCAGAGGTTTCCAGCTCAGCCAGGTGGTCGTAAGCCTTATTGGTGCGGATTTTAATTATGTCTGACTGCATCACAGGAGCTTTCCACGCAATCACAGCAAGGGTTTCCATGACAGAGCGGGTAAGCTCAGTCTCAGCAACAATCCTTCTGACAACATTCGCGTACTGCTCGCGGACAGTCAGCTTCCAACCGCTGCCCTCATCCAAAAGAAGCAGGGAAGAATCCTTGCTGCCATACTCGCCCTTAAGCGCCTGAAGCTCCCTTAAGACAGCAACAGAATCTGAACGGGAAAGCTTGGCGAGTTCCTCTATGTTCATCTTCCTGCCTGAAGAGAAAAGGATTGCTTCAATTCTGTTCTTCAAATCAGCGCCTTTAGCATCATCCATTTTTTAACCTCGTCCAATCGCGGAAAGCAGCTTTTTAATTATTTCCTTTATTTTGCCTTCAAACCTTCTCCCACAAATCGCCTGCTTTCCTGATAAGCCCTTCCTTGCTGTAAGCGTCCATGAACGGCTCAAGCTGCTCCGGCTTTATTCCTATGGCTTTTGAAATCTCAGAAATGGGCTTCTTTCCTGAGCTTAAAATCAGAAGCAGAAAATTCTTCATAAGATTGGCAGAATTCCTCTCAAGGAGCTGGTTCTTGGCGTTGACATCCTTCAGCTTAAAGTCAATGCTGTGCAGCAAGCCGAGCGTGTCAGAAACAAAATCGGACAGATGCAGAGCAGGCATCCTGAAATGCTCAGGGCTGACTATTTCAAGCGAAGAAGGCATGTAGTCAAAGCAAATCCTCGTAAGAGTGGAGAAATCCTTAAAATTTGCGTCAAGCTCAGCGAAAGTGGAAAAAAGCTCATCATTCTCCTTCGCAGGATGCACATTGCCGGAATTAACAGTAACGCCATTCTCGTCCTTAAGCTTATTAAGAACAAGCTTAAGCGTCTTCTCAACGTGATCCTTCGGAGCGCCCATTAGCTCAAGCATGAACCTGCACTGCAAATTTTCAGCTGTTGCCTCCTGCTCCATAAAGAAAAAGAAAACGCGGAGGGTTTTTATAGTTTGTCCTGTTGTTCAAGCTGGGCGTGGCACTGGCGTTTTACAGCAGTGGCAGCGCAGTAGTAGCAGGTTAGCGTTGTGATAATACTGCTGCTGCGAAATGTCAGCTGCTTAAATGTTTTATAGCGGCTGACACCAGCGCAATGCCGCCAGTCGCTATGTCAATAACACCCGGTGTTCTTGAGCATGTGTCAGAAGCAAAGCTTCTGAGCACTCAGAAACGCTGAATGCTTACTCCGCACTGATGTTTGTGCATCAGCGTTTCTAACATTTCAACGCATCCATAACACCGGCGATATCCTTCTCTGCAACCACGAACAGCGTTTCAGACCAGCAGCTCATGAACTCAAGAATATTAATGCCGCGGTAGCTTATTTTGCCGGACAAAAAAGCAAGAAATCCGGGAGTGGTGTCCTGCTTGCCTTCAGGGCTTTTGATGATAACCAAAGCCAAGTCCTTCCACAGCTTTTTGACGCTGCTTTTGAAGCTGCTTTTCACTTCCTCAATTAAGCCCGCTGAAATAACAAGAGTGATTGATTTCGTACCTTCAATTGCATAGAATATGTCATCATTCTTCTTTGCTTTCTTTTCCAAACCAAGCAAGTCCTCGGTGTAAATGTCCTTGTCAATCACCGCAACCGCAACCTGATTCTTTGCCTCAACCTTGCTCTGCAAAAGCATCTGCACTACGGCATCCTCATTTGAACTGCCTTTGGAAACCTTCCAGAAATAACGGCGGCAGGCAATCAAAACAGCATCAAAATCGCTGCGTCTGAGATTGTGCTCACTCATAATTTTTCTTGACAGCTTTGAGTAGTTAATCAACTTGCCTTTCACGCAATCCTTCACACTTGGATGGTTTTCAATAAACCGCTCGGTCAGTTTGGTGATGTTCATAATAACAGCAAGCGCCAATCACTATATAAATGTTTCTTTCTGGACATAATCGTTTATTTTTGTCGAGGATTGGGCGGTAATTATATAAAGAAAACGGCATTACTGCCCTATGTGGTTAAAATGAACACGCATGAAGAAAACGGTCATGGAAGCGCTGTTGAGATAATAGCAGGAATAGAAAAAGCGCAGAGCAGCTTAGCCCAGTACGAGAACTCGGATGTAGTCGTAAAAGTAAGCGGCTCACTCTGCCAGAGTGAAGAGGATGCATATAAAGTTGGAGAAGCAATCGTCAAAACCAGCGAAATTCTCGGACTTGTGAAAGGGAAGGTTGTAGTAGTGTATGGAGCCGGTCCGCAGATACAGAAAGCGCTTAACAAAGGCGGAGTCAATCACGGAAAAAAAGACGGGCTGACCATTACGACAGATGATAACTTTGAAATCGTCTACACTGCAATACAGCACATGGGCTACAGGTTAATCAATTCCCTTAACAAGCATTTAAAGTATGGAACTATGCCTTTAAAGCATGGAAGTATACTAAACCCTGAAGTGGTTATTGCAAAGAGCTTGGGAAATGAATACGGCGGCAGAACAGGGAAAGCAGAGAGCATTAACTGGGAGAAAATGTGGCAGGAACGGCTCATCAACCGCCAGGACAGCAGTGGGATACCTCTCATACCAAGTCTTGGGGTCAGCAGCGAAAGAAAAAAATATAACATAAACGCAGATTCGGTAGCGGCAGCAGTGGTTTCGAAATTAAAACCGCATCTGTATGTCGCGTTGACTCAAACAGGCGGAGTGCTAAACGCAGACGGTCAAGTCCAGCCGCAGCTGACATTGGAGGAAGCAATTTTATTAAGCAGCGAAGGAATGCTTGTCAAAACAAACTCCCTTCAGCAAGTGGTAGAGAACTCACCGCACACGAAAATCGTCATCACCTCTCCGGAAGACCTGCCATACTCGCTGATAGAAACTGCTGGAACGACAATAGTCAGCGGAGTAAAATAAAGCTGAATGAAGGCGAAATAGCAGTAGTTCCCAAAGGCGTTGAACACTGCCCGAAAAGCAATGGAGCTTACGTATTGATGATTGAGCCTGCTGCTTTAAAGAGCGAAGGAAACCGAAAATAATGTGCTGGACCATGACATATGTCACCGCCCGAAATACACCTCAGCGGGTGTTCGTCCGCTGAGGCTGCTATGTGGGCGGTGATGGTTGTACCGTAAACGGAAGAGTTCTTGGTCGTTATTGCAGTATTGAATTTCCTTGTCTATTGTTTGGAAGAGTCTTTCTACTTTGCCACAAGTGGTTGGGCTGTGAATGCTTGAACGAATGTGTTTGATGCCTCTTCTGTGGCACCAGCGGTCAAATTTGCTGTGTTTGCTGGTGCCACCGTATGCTGAGCCGTTATCTGAGAGAATTTCTCTCGGTTTACCATGGACTATTATGAGCCGGTCAAGGATGTGTGTAACAATAGTTGTTGTTACGTTTTTCAGCTTGACTAGTGTCAAGCTGTATCTTGAACAGTCATCTATAACGCTTAAAGTCCAGGTTCCTTCTTTATCCTGTTCATCAGAATGGTCAATTTGCCAAAGGCTATTAGGGTGCGCTCGTTGCCAGCGCACCCATTTAACGCGTTTACCTCTGAGTTTAACTTTCCTCGACAAGCCTTGTGCTTTTATGATGCGTTTTATAGAACTTGCAGAAATGCCGAGCTCAGGGCATTTCTGCAGTATCTTATCTTGACCCCAACCTGTTTGCTCTCTTATCAAGCACACTTTCTTAATCAATTCAGAGCTAACTTTGAAATAAAGCTTCTTGGGCCTTCTGGATGCATCCATCAAGTCCCAAGAACCTGTATCAAGCCGTGAAACCCACCTTTTAAGTGTCCTAACAGACACCAGATAATCAAATTGGCTTAACAGCAAGGTTCTGCACTTAGCATATGATACACCTTTATTCTTCAGCTTAAAAAATTCCAGTCTAATCTCTTCTTTCTTCATCAGCATCACCAGGAAAGAGGTTTTCAAGAACAGCTTAATAGGGTAGTGACATATGTCACGACCCTATACA